>NZ_JACFTD010000039.1 GCF_014282005.1 Sporosarcina sp. BP05
TTACACGAAATTGAGTGAAGAAAACCAAATCCTTATTTCTAGTAATAAGGATTTAAAAGCTCGTGTGGCTGATTTAACGCTTGAAATTAAGGCGACTTATCAAAGTGTAAAAGAATTTGTTAAGGAGCATACAAAGAACGTGAGGGACTTCAAAAGCGTCTTTAAAGATTTTGCGGACAAAGTTAAGGGAAAAACTTCACAGGCTCGTGAGAAAGGTCAACTGGAGCCGAGAACAAGTGAATTTGAAAAGATTCACAAAAAAGAGATCAGACGTGAGCGAGACAACGAATTGAGCAGATAAAAAAGAGCCCTCAAAGGCTCTTTTTCTTGGTTTTGTTCTGGTTTTGAGCGAAGCGAAAAATCTTCCCTGTAAAGGCAGCCGATTCTTTAACTAAAGTAAAGCACCCGTTAGTTTAAGTAGAATACTTCACAAACTTTAGTTATCCAAATTCTTTTTCATCATTGTAAAGATTACTGGATGTCCATAAAAATCGCCTTTATTTTCTTGTATTACCTTGAATCCTTCTCTTTCATAAAAGGAAATATTAGAGTTCCCTTTATACACTGTTAACGATAAAGTAGTTGGTTCTTTAAATTTTGCAATGCCAGTTAGCAATAATTGTTTTCCAATACCTTTACCTTGGTGGTTAGGGTTAACATATAAGGACTCTAAGAACACGTCTTTATTAGATAAATTTCCTGAGAAAAACGCATATCCCATAATTTCTTCATTATTTTCAGCAACCAAATTTAGAGAAGATTTAAACCGATTATTCATCTCCACATTGGAGTAGGCATCCTGTAGAACTTTATCTTGTATTTCTTCTGGAATAAAATCACTATATGTATCCCTCCAAGTTGCAACTGCAATACCTCTAACCCTTTCAATATCTGATAAGTTCATCTCTCTTATTATCATATTTCATCTCCTAAGTTATGTAATTCTCCATTCTTCTGTAAAAAACCTTGTTCAACTAACCTGCTTCGTTAGTTGAACAAGGAATTCGATAGCTGAACGAGTTTGTATACGCCATGCACAGCAGGTTAACATAACGCCAGAAAGAATTAATTCTCTTTGTAGGAACAGTAAATAACAAGAAGAATTTTCGAAGCGACCTCATTATTATCTATTTTTTCGAAAAAACAAGAAAGGTCGATTCCCTTACAGAAAATCGACCTTTCTTATTTTGTATGCTACATAAACCTTAAGTTGACATAGGAAATGAAATTGAATTAACGGAAGGAATCGATTCACTTAAAGTTCGCATTTCTTTTATGCTGATATTACCGGAAATTACAATAACAAATTCTGAGTCAAAATAATAAAGATAAGAATTATTAGGGTCTTCAGATACGTAAATTTCTTTCCCATCACTTGTCTTTTGCATTTTTACTTTATTATTTTCAAAAGGGTAACGAGCAAACTTAGTAATGGCAACCACTTTTTCTTTACTTGAAAATGCCCATGTTTTCAGATCACTTTCAGTGAATTTTGCTACAACAAACTCATTAAAAGGAAGATTCAAACCACCTTTATCCTCAAAAAAATGTCCGTTATTGATATCAACATCAATTAATGCACTAATATTCCATTTATCTTCTTTTTCATAATGCAATAGAACAAAATTATTATTGATTTTCTGAGTATCCAGTGTGACTATACCTTTATTTCCAAGAATAACTTCGTTTGCAATTTCAGATTTTGAAATAAATTTCTCACTGTTATTTTTAAAAACAAACTTATATTGATGAATTGCTGCATTAGCAGGACTAGTACTTCGTGCTGGAGACTCTTCAATAACTACTAATTCTACTTCATCTGATTTTTCCGAGTTATTATGAGTATTAATTTGAGAAATATCTTTTGGTTCAGCTTTCGAGCACCCTCCTACTATTAAGAAGAAGACTACGAAAATTATGAATATGGAATTTCTGAACAATTTAATCACACACCTGGAGGAATTGCTGATTCTCTTGCAACATTAAGTTTATATTTTGATCCCTTTGGTGTCACAGTTACTTGATTAGATTTCCCACAAGATCCAGTTAAATAATAGTGAGTACCTGTCCATTGTTCTCGATAAGAACCAAAATCATTCCATCCCATTCTGTTAACAGGGATTGAAACTTGAACAGCTTCGGATGTTTGCCAACTCCATGTTGCACTAATATTAAACCCCACTTCTGCTTCTATTACTTTCCAATCAAATCCACCTGTAGCACTTACTGAAGGATTTATGTCAAATCCTTTTGTTACTGTAGACGTCCATCCTATTGGCCCGCTCGTTTTATTAGCCTGCCTTGTTCCAGAATGATGATTCTCAAAAGCACCACTCATCAATCTAGCATCATACTCATAACCAGGTACACAGACGTTAGCATAAGGTGTAATTGTAGTTCCTTGATTTTTTTCTACACTAGTATCACCTGGTAATTCATATACTGAATTTTGATTAAAAAGCTCAACAAAGTCTTCTTTAGGTATATAGATCTTTTCACCATTTTTAATATAGTATGCAGATACAGCTTCTCCTTCTGAATCTTCAGTTGCAGAAGCAAAAACATTTCCACCAGTACTAAAACTTAAGCAGAGAGCTAAAAGTACAAAGAATAATTTTTTCATGAACAATAAATACCTTCTTTCAATTTTTAATGTTGTAAAAATGCTTTTTTTAATCTTTCAAACAGGTAACTTATATATAATTCTAAATATAATTACCAAGAAATAATCCAAATATCAACAAGAACCTGTATCCATTCCATGATTTAACCCCACCTTTCTCCTATAACTTTAAAGGGTAAATGAGATTCCGTGACGAAATATTCCATATGGAATAAGAAAGGGTGAATAGGCATGTCTTTTGGAAAAGACTTTAAAGAGATTCGAAAGAATAGATCATACAGCCAAGCCGAAGTAGCGAGCAGTATTACTTCCCAAAGCACCTATTCAAAATTTGAAGCTGGAATAAGAGATGTAGATGCGAGCATCTATCTTCAATTGCTTCATCGCTTGAATATTTCAGCGGATGAGATTGATTATATTCAGAATGGCTATAGTTACGGACAAAAACAAAATCTTATTCATAAATTATTTTCGATAAATTACAATCACACGGAACATCTACGTAGTTTAAAGCGCCAAGCAGTCGATTTTTTAGAAGAACAGTATGACCAAGATATAAAGAATGTCTACTTAATATGTGAAGCATTTATTCAACTATATGATACCAAAGATATAGAAGTAGCCAAAAATATAGTGGGTCCAATTTGGGAAAGTGTGTCAAAATATGGACAATGGTATCTAAATGATATCCGTATTATCAATACCATTTTATTTTTATTTCCAGTAGACATTGCAATTAAGTTCACAGAAACAGTATTAGTAAGATTGGATACATATAAAGACTTTCGGGATGTAGCAAGACTGAAGATAGCATTTAAGATTAATCTCTCTCTGTTACTTATCAAAGATAAAGATTATGTAAGGGCACTTACAATTATTGTAGATTCACTTCAATGTGACAAAAGAAAAATGGATTATTCCATTTTGGCGCTCCATTTTTCAAGAGAAGCTATTTGTAGAGCTAATATTCAGGGAGATGGATCGGCAGAGTCATTGGAAAAAGCACGACAATTACTGATATTCTATGATGATTACGACTACTGGGAACGTATTCATCAAGAATTTAATAATTATACTTCTTGAAAAATTAATATTACTGACATTTAGAAAGTATTTATTAAAGAAAGCTTTATTTAGGGCGCCTCTATTTAACCTCAAAATATAATATGTATTTTGTATACACACCGGGTTGACATAACATCAATTCTCGGAAGTTGGCGATGACAGACAACCCCCTATAAACCCTCAGTTCTTCTCCTATCACTCTCTAACTCTTTTATGCATGAAATATACATCGTTGAATTATCGGGCTTTCTGGTGAACGCCAGGCCTGTCTACATGAATAATTATGCAGATTTACCTCAACGATATCTAGATGAAAAACCCTCCAGGAAAAATCATGGGGGGGGTGATAACAAATCACTCATTTTCATTCGAATTTAGCCATAAAATCAGCCAATGCTAAATGTAAAATATCCGATTTATTAAGCCGTTCTGCTTCGCAAAACACATCGAAACGCTCCCCGATACTTTGATCAATCACAATGGTCTTTCGCGTCTTCTCTTCTTGTGGAAGCTGTTTAATACGCTCGTGTAGCGTTGGCTCCATTTTGATTGTTGGAGCTGATTCTTGCCATGATTTCAACATTTCTTTGATGGCTCGCATTTCATCCTCGGTGAATTGCCCATGAATAGTATGTGAATCTGTCGTGATGATCTTGGGAACCGGTTGTGAATGAGGTTTCCTGGCCGATGATTTGGATTTCACAAAGTCGAAAATGCTTTTATCGAGTGGTTCTTCTCCGTTGCCAACGAAGGCCCACCCCCTCGGAGTTGCACTACTGTATTTATAGCCTGCTGCATTCAATGCACTCGCAAGAGGATCCTTGCTAATGCCATCGATTTGTTTAGCAACATCGGATATATTACTGTCTTTTAATGCAGTAAGAATGCTGCGTAACGTCGCTTTTTCATCCATTCGCATCTGTCATTCACCCTCGTTTCATCGGTTATCTTACTAACTAATATTCCAGATGAAAGAGGTTTCACCTTCAAAATCTCCCCCGAAATGAGAAAGAAGTTTACGTCCTCGACTTTGTATCTGTTTTAAACGATTGATTACGCGCTTGGATCCTGTTGCCAGCACATCCATACCAGGGTTTTTAATACTTTACTGCACGTTTTCCGAAGACCGCTTGTTCAATCCTCTTAAAAACGATTTAAACACCCCTAAGAGCTTCCTTAAAATAATTCCGGTGGATACATTCAAATTCATCCTCGAAACGTCTGTAAGGAGTCGGTGGATGCTCAGAATGATAGTTTACGAGAATGGACAGGCTCTAATTGTTCTCATTAGTCCCTTTTTTTCTAATAAAGCACATTTGTATCTGGAGAAATAATACTTCGGGATTTTTTGATAGAAAAAGAGAAATGAATGTCACCTGATTTTTAACCACCACCACCACGCGCGTGTTTGTTGTTGTTTATAGTACTTTGTTTTAGTACTTTGTTTTAAATACTGTTTAGAGAGTGGTAGAAATCCTTGTTACCACTGGGTTAATAGATAACTAATGACACACTTTTCGGGTTCTAATGACACACTTTTCGGGTTCTATATGACACACTTTTCGGGTTTGATATGACACACTTTTCGGGTTCTAATGACACACTTTTCGGGTTCTAATGACACAAATTACATAAAGCTGTGTTTTTTCTTAAGGCAAGACGTTAAATGCTCTAAAGATATAAAAATGCTGCTGCAAATATAATACCTAATTTCGTACTTTACGACTTACTACGATGCTGCAATGCTACAATGACACACTTTTCGGGTTCAAAATGACGATAAAGACACAAATTAAAATTAAGTGTGTATATACTGGTAACAAAGGAGTTTTTAAATTTATTTCAGTATTTACTAACACAATAAAGTTTAATTGTGTTATATTGTTAGTAATAAATGGAATGGAGTCGATTCGAATTGAAAGATAGTTACCTTGTTACACAATCTAATCGCTTAATCGAAGCTCGTCATGACGTCCCATTAACTGTTCGGGAACAACAAATCGTACTTACTATGGTGTCAATGATCCAACCGAATGACGAGGATTTCCGTAAGTATCGGATTTCCATAAAAGATTTTAGTGAAATGCTTGGTCTGAAAGGCAATGCTAAGTATGAAGAAATAAAAGAAATTGCTAAAAGACTCCAAAAAAAGTCTGTTTACATAGTAGAGAAAGATGGATTCGTTGTGACTAATTGGGTTTCAAGTCAACGGTATAAGGAAGGTGAAGGGGTAATCGAGTTAGCGTTTTCTCCAGACTTAAAGCCGTATTTGCTGCAATTGAAAAGTCATTTTACATCTTATAAACTAAGTAACATCTTATCTCTAAAAAGCACTTACTCTATCCGTCTTTATGAGCTCTTAAAGAAGTGGCAACACTTAGGAAAGTGGACGTGTCCATTGGAAGATTTAAAAATACATTTAGGTGCAGTAACATCGACATTCGATCGCTACAACCTTTTCAAAGTAAGAGCTTTAGAAGTTGCAGTTAATGAGTTGAATGAAAAAACGGATGTAAATGTTGTTTTTGAAGAAGTGAAAAAAGGACGTAAAGTAGAGAAAATAGAATTTAGAATAAGCAAAGCTCCAGACAAAGAAATTCAGTTACCCGAACCTAAAAGTAAGCTTGAACAACCGAAAAAGGCGCCTGAAAATGAAGATGTGCGTACTCGTTTAAATGGTTTAGCAGACAAAAAACTTTATCAGTTCACTCAAAACTATTTTTCCCAGTTGTATCAAGGGGCATTATTCATATGGGGTGATAGAGCTGAACATGAGTTAGAAATGATTATTGGCTATGTAAATGTAGAAAAGTCGGTACAAAATCCACTTGGATTTATTAAGTCGCAAATTCAATTAGCGTGGGAAGCTTATGAGCGTGGAGAACATACAACGTTTGCTGACCTTCAACCAACGAAGGAAAGAACGACAGGACGGGAGGAAATCATTCCCGACTGGTTCAAAAAAAAGGACAAGTCGTTCGAACCGCAAGAAAAGGA
>NZ_JACFTD010000040.1 GCF_014282005.1 Sporosarcina sp. BP05
ACCTTTTCTTGCGGTTCGAACGACTTGTCCTTTTTTTTGAACCAGTCGGGAATGATTTCCTCCCGTCCTGTCGTTCTTTCCTTCGTTGGTTGAAGGTCAGCGAACGTTGTATGTTCTCCACGCTCATAAGCTCCCCACGCTAATTGAATTTGCGACTTAATAAATCCAAGTGGATTTTGCACTGACTTTTCTACATTCACATACCCAATAATCATGGCTAGTTCATTCTCAGCTTTGTCACCCCATATGAATAATGCCCCTTGATACAATTGAGAAAAGTAATTTTGAGTAAACTGGAAAAGTTTTTTGTCTGCCAACTTATTTAAACGAACGCGTACATCTTCATTTTCAGGCAATATTTTCGGTTGTTCAAGCTGTTTTTCAGATTCGGGTAGCTTGATTTCTTTTTCTGGAGCATGTTGAATTGTAAATTCAATTCGTTCAACGCTGCGCCCCTTTTTGATTTCATTGAAACCAATATAAAGATCTGTCTTTTCGTTCACTTCTTCAATAGCTGTTGCCAAAACACGCGCTTTTAAATTAGCGTATCTCGGATATATTCCTTCACCTACTCCCAATTTCCCTCTTAAATCCTCAATAGAACATCCCCACTGCCCAAGATGTTGCCACTTTTTCATGAGTTCATATAGGCGAATAGAATAAGTACTATTAAGATTTAAAATGTTGCTCAATCGGTATGATGTGAACTGACTTTTCAATTGGAGCATGTAAGGTTTTAATTTGGGTGAGAAAGACAAGTCAATAACTCCTTCCCCTTCTTTATATTCAGCACTAGAAATCCAGTTTGCTAATAACCAACCACCATTTTCTTTAGGGATTTCAATTGTCTTAGTCATTAAGTTTTCAGCAATTCCCTTCATTTGCGTATACTTTACGCTGCCTTTTAACCCCAACATCTCACTAAAGTTTTTAACAGATATTCGGTAATCCTTAAAATCCTCGTCAGACGGTTGGATCATGCTGACCATCGCAAGTACTATCTTTTGTTCACGAGCAGTCAAAGGCTTCTTATGACGCGCTTCAATCAAATTATTGCTTTGAGTAACTAAATATTTATCCTCCATAAAAAAGTCTCCCTTCTTCAATAAAAAAGATAGGTAACATCATTTATAAAACTGTTACTCTAAATAACATTAAACTGATTACAGTTCATTGTCAATATTATGAATAACACCTATACCACATTTGTTACCTTTAAGACCAAAACTGTTACTTTTAAGACCAAAACTGTTACCTTTCAAAGACCAAAACTGTTACCTTTAAGACCAAAACTGTTACCTTTAAGACCAAAACTGTTACCTTTCGACCTCACAAACCCAGTCATACCAACGCTTTGAGAGCCCTCTAAAACACTTAAAACAAAGATCTTAAACATTAAGTACTTAAAACAACAACAAACACGCGCGCGTGGTGGTGGTCAAAAATCAGGTGACATTGATTTCTCTTTTTCTATCAAAAAAATCGAGACGAATTATGTACACCCAAAACATAAAAGGTCGTTACTAGAAAAAAAGAGGACAAATCCTTAAAAAGGACATGTCCTACTCTCCCAGACTATCAAATATAGCCATAGAAACTCACAGGACACCCTTAGAGCGTCGATATAGAGATTTAGGAGTATCTCTTAGACTCTGGCTTTACGGACGATTCTAGACTACTTTTGAGCGTTTTTAGAAATACGCAGCTACACGCAGAATTTGTGGAAGAAGGGATGCATAATTATTCGTTTAGACAGGCCTAGCGTTCACCAGAAAGCCCGTTAATTCAACGATGTATATTTCATGCATAAAAGAGTTAGAGAGCGATAGGAGAAGAACTGAGGGTTTATAGGGGGGCATGGCTTCTTAACAACTTCCGAGAACCGGTGTTATGTTAACCTGTTGTGTATGGACTATACAAAACTGTTCAACGATCAATTCGAAATGTGAAATTAAGAGTTATCGGAAAGGAGCAGATAAAATGGATTATTTGTGGTTTCTAATTAAAGAGCGTTACATGCTTCTTTCTATTTTTCTATTTTTTATATTTGTGAACTTGTTTTTACTTTTAGCTATTTGGAAAAAGCGTTCTGATATGCCAAAAAGCTTAACCGTAATAATAACTATAATTTGCACGATCATAATTATTTTATCAATGTTTGCATTAGTATTTGCAGTTTCTTTTGGATATAATTCCTGAAAAAACATTTTGACAATCGGCTGCCTTTACATGGCAGCTTTTTCATATTAACTACTTCCGTGAACTGTTTTTATGTCAACCAAAAGTGTATACGGTATGAAAAGAAAAAAGAGAACAAACATAAAAATTGGATTTGATGGAACAAATTCACCTAATTCTAAATCGTAGTACTTGTTTTTTTAAAAAAATCGTATTATAATTAATTTGTAGTACATAATATAAACAAGTGGCATTTTAAAAATGCTATACAACACAACAGACGTTATGTGTTGTATCCCCTTTACTCAAGGGGCTGAAAAATAATAAGAGTGCTTTATCCATCCTGCTACGGATACACATATAGTAGCATACGTCATTTATCAAAATTTAATCTTACAAAATGACTCTGGTAGTTACTATCAGAGTCATTTTTTTATAGGAGAAAAAACATATGGCTGACTTGATTAGTAATAAAGATGATTATGCGAATTTAAGTAATACTCCGACGGCAGATCAATTAACCCTTAAACTAGTACTAGAATATTATGATGACTACATAGAACCTTATAACTATACATACACAACAAAAAGTGAAGAGAAATTAACCTTGAAATGTAGTTATGCGAATTTCCCGCATTTAATAGGATTGCATTATGCTGCAAACGCTAAATATGGAAGAAATCACGAGAAAGCAAAAGAATTTAAGGGTTTTGACGCGTATGAAGCTATAAAAAGTGGCAGTATTATTAAACAAACAATAAAGGCAATTTACCCTAAAAAAAATGAATACTACAAAGATATGACCTGTAAAATTCGTTATTTTTACAATTTACATAAAGTATTAGAATCCCCTTCTGCAGTCTATTACAATAAATCTAAAAGTAAAAAGAAAAAAAATAGTGCTATAGATTGTGACATCCTGCTATATAAAATTATCGATAACCAATATATACATGTGGGTTTAGACAAAAAAGGTGGGAATTATGTCCCGATAACCTTTTTAATAGAATCAGGTCCGATATTCATCGATGAACAAACAGTTATCGAAATAGAGAAGAGTGAAAAAATAAGACATAGAAGGACTAAATAAATATATTGCCCCCGCGATATTTACCTTGTTGCTTGGCAATTGCAAAACCTTCTTGTTGGGTAGCACGAATCCGTTTACGGTCAAGTCGGATCCGAATAGTTCTATAAATAATTTTAAAACCCAGCTAATCTTCTCATGTGAAGGTAGCTGGGTTTTAAAATTGTAAGTGCAAAATAGCACTTAGAAAATGAGCGAAATAAATCCTAAAGTGACACTCATCACATGGCTTTTTTTCACCACAACAGTATCATAACTTAAAAAGTAATAATAAATACTGCCGTGAACAGGCGTTATGTTAACCTGGTGTGTATAGGGGATACAAGACCGTTCAGCGATCGAATCGAGTTTCTTATTCAACTAACGGGGCAGGTTAGTTCAATAAGAAAAAATGGACTTTTGATAATTTTACTTGGGAAATTAATTTGAAGATGGAACTTTTATTCTTTTGAATGAAACAGATATTTAAAGGATTAATAATTCTTTTTTTATTTATCACTAATCTTTTTTAACTCAAAATAGGTTGCTTCAAGCTGTAAAATAAGTCTTTCATTATTCACAATATAAAAAGAAAAAGGATATAAATAATTTTTGTCATTTGTAATTATTATATACCTTATTATGTCATTGGGATTAAGCCCTAAGTTTCCTTCTTTTCGATTGACTTTACTATAAACCAGAAATGCATCGGCATTAGAATAAACCGTACTAATATGGATTTGGGGATTTTCTATGGAATACTGATACGACTTATAGTTAGCAATACCTTCCGACGAGAACAAGTCTTTAGTTATAACAATTTCGTCACCAATTACTTTCTGGCCTTTAGGGTATTCTGACGCGTCATTATAAATATAGTTAAATCCAAGTAATTTATCAATTTTCCAAGTACCAAAGAGAAATTGTTCTGATTTCTTGTCTAATGGACTTCTTGGAAAACTAACCAGGGGAGTACCATTTGAATTGATAATTTTTTTAGCCTCTAATTGTATCTTGGGGATTGTTATTATCTTATTTTTTTTAATATCAAGAAGTTCAATATTCGTAATGCTTTCCGCACTTACAATAAATAAATTAAATAGGAAAATTATAGGAATTGACGAAAACAATATTTTTCGAATCACATTTACCACCTCAGATGTAGCATTACCAAAGCTTATTTCTTTATGCCTTATTCTTTTCTTGTTGAACTAACGGGTGCTTTACTTCAAGAAGGAGTAAGGCCTTTTTCTTATTGAACTAAAGGGGCAGGTTAGTTGAAGAGTGTTGTTTAACTTGTGTTCAATCGGGCATTATGTCGATTTAGGAGTAGCATAAAAAATCCTTTTTTTGCAGATAACAAGTTTTTTCAGAGTCCAGTTATACATTTTAAAAAGAGGTAAACAATATACACGTGGTCCTATGAATGATAACCGTACAGGAGGTAATACGATGAATCATTTACGAGTTATTATTTACATTTGTATATTAGGAATTTTGATATATCCCCAAATGTTATTTGCTGAAAGAGAAGAAGGAGTACCATTTTTAATTAACAATGGGAAATGTCCTAACACGCAAAATTTAGGGCCTGTGAGTTCAGATAAAGGCCTTATAAATGCATTGAATACGATTATTCCTGAGGTTTATAAAGATTCAAATTACACAGGTTGGAAAGTGGAAACCATAGCACATCTTCCAAAGTCACCGCATCCAGAAGCTTATTATGCAATGGCTAAAAATTATTGCGGAGAAGAAATAGCTAATAATTCTTGGTTTGTAGAAGTACTATTTCCACAATATTTACCAGCATATGATGCATCACATAGGCAAATTTTTGTTACTAAAAACAAACAGGGGCAATGGTTTGCTTGGTTTAGATTTCATTAATGCCTGTTCAACAATCGGAAGGGATTGTTGAATAAGCGTCACTTTTCTTCTTCAACTAACGGGTGCTTTACTTCAATAAGAAAACAAAACCAAAGCAGATAAAAAGAGCCTTTGAGGACTCTTTTTTATCTGCTTAATTCGTTATCTCGCTCACGTCTGACCTCTTTTTTGTGAATCTTTTCAAATTCACTTGTTCTTGGCTCCAGTTGGCCCTTCTCACGCGCCTGTGAAGTTTTCCCCTTAACTTTATCCGCAAAATCCTTAAAGACGCTTTTGAAGTCCCTCACGCTCTTTGTATGCTTCTCAACAAATTCTTTTACACTTTGATAAGTCGCTTTAATTTCAAGCGTTAAATCAGCCACACGAGCCTTTAAATCCTTATTACTAGAAATAAGGATTTGGTTTTCTTCACTCAATTTCGTGTAG
>NZ_JACFTD010000041.1 GCF_014282005.1 Sporosarcina sp. BP05
TTGTTGGTCGCCTTTTTGAGAGAAACAGACATACTCATGACGAATCACCTCACTTGCTACGAGTATACCAGACAGTTTGTTACTTTGACAAAGTAACCTTTTCTGTATTGTGACACTCCGCTACGCTCCATGTGCACAATAAAAAGGCTCTGCGAGGCTAAAAAGCAGGGAGCTGTCACTCTAGCGTGACAGCTCCCCCAAGTTCAAAAACGAAAAAAACCACCGCCTGCAGCCGTTGTTTTTTTTTCTAGTAACAGAAAAGCATTTCACACCTTTGCTGATTCTCGCAAGTGTGTAATTTTCCTCCCATTCCATCACCCAAAAGGCTTTTTTGAAAGCAAGGATCGGGTAGTATTTTTCGAGAAGTTCGCTCAAAAAATCTCCACACCTTTCCTCCTTGCTTTCAAAAATTTGTCGGGTAGTCGACTCACGCCAAGCCGATAAACCTAAAACGAAGTTTCAGTTTCATCGGCTTGCATTTGCCATTATGCCCCGACAAACCGCCAGCACTTCCGAGCGTAAACTTTCACTTATTCCATGTGAATTTACGCAATCAAACCCGCCTTCACCTCAACCCTAAAACAAAGGGGAAAACAAAAAAAAGAGTAGCTTTCGCCACCCTTTCTTCTTCAACAATCGCACCCGTTTCTGGAATATCAATAAAATGATTATCGCTCAGAGCTAATATAGCTAGCAATTTAGTTAGTTACAAGTAGAAATCCAAAATTGACTCACTTTAAGTTCGAATTAATTTTTCGAGAAAATTTGTGACCTTCAAACTTCATCCTCTTCGACTGTTACCGGATTGTAGTAATGAGAAATAACCCTAGACATCTTCTACGTGTATTTTATTCATATGGTTTATCATAATCCTTAACTTTAAGCTCCTTAAGAAAATCAATAAAGTTTAATCGTTTTCTATTTTTTTCTATATAATCTGTTTTTGTACTAAGAAAATCTTTATTCACAATTTCGATAATATGTGGTTTCATACGAGTTTCCTCTGCATAGTGATAATTCTCGGTAAGTTCTATTAGAAAGTAGACAATATAATTAAATGTTACAGGGAATTCTTTTTCAATTTCTTCCTGATATTCAACTAAAGTTTTAATATACTTATATAACTCACTTTGTTTGATAAAACGGAAACTGCATCCTGTATTCCAATAGCCAAGCCAAATAGTAAATATACCAACAGAATACCGTCTCAATTCTTTATCAGGATCATCGAAATGAAAATAATATGGGTAATGAGGAAACGCCATTCCACCATCAAAACCTAATATTCGGAAGCCACTGTTCAATACTTTGTCCACTTCTATAATAATATTACTTTTTTCTTCCGTTGTAAGTTCTTTCTGAAGCTTATTATCTTCTGACCTCATAATGAATCCCTTCTATACTTTTTTATATCAAACAACAGTTTGTATGCAGCAAAATGGCCCGTTTGTTGAAGTTTATAAAAAGGCATTTCTTATATTCACATCGAAATATATCAAAAGAGCTAGTTCCACACCCTAAGATCGGGAGGACTTTAATTTGGAAAAACAATTACTAACCATGGCACATATTGCAAAACAATTAAATCTTGCTGAGTCTACTGCAAGGTTTTATAGAGATCGTTTTGAAAACTTCATCCCATCTGTTGGTGAAGGAAGAAAAAAACGCTATAAACCTGAGACTGTCGAGGTATTGCGATTCATTGCGGAAGGATTCAACCGCAACTTAACCGCAATGGATATCGAGGACGGCTTATCCCGCATGGTTGCAATGAATATTGAGTTTGAAGAAGCAACCGCAACAACAACCGCAGCAGCGCAGCAGCAGTCAAAAAGTGAACCAAATCAATACGCTTTACAACTTCAATTCGCAGTCGAGCAAATGAGCGTAACTATACAAATCATTGCTGATCAAAAAGAGCAGATTGCTGAATTGCGGAAACATGTTGCAGTTATAGAAAATAGACAGCAAGAACAGCAAGAATACATAAATAGTAAACTAGAAGAGCGAGATCAACAAATAATGGAATCAATAAGGGAAATACAAGAAGTTAAAAACCAACTTGCAGCCACTAAACAGGAAAAATGGTGGAAATTTTGGAAATAAAAAAAAGACCACCAAATGGTCCGGTCCTTCTTGAACTAATGCACCCGTTAGCTTAAAAAGTGTAAATGGCAACAAAAAATAAAAATGTTGCCGCAAGGATAGAAAATATCGCACTTGTTTTCTTTTTTGCTTGTAGTTCCGAACCCCCCGTAACCAACATAAACACACCTAAGAACAATATCATATATGGCATAAACTCAAAGTTTTTAGTAATTAAACCATAACCTGCTAATGCTATAACAATAACTGATAAGATAACTTTTAATATTTTCAATATTTCCATGCCCCCCCCATTAAGTCCCTGTACAAATTCTATCATATCATTTTGAACTCTATTTTTTTGTTATAAAAATGGAATTCCTTATTCAACTAACCTGCCGCGTTAGTTGAACAAAGTATTTTTGTCTTTTAAAAAAAAGAGTAGCAATCACTACTCTTTTTTAGGAGCTCTCTCATACAAAGCTGTAATTGATTTATAACGTTGCCCTGTATCCTCTATGTCTTCTCGAAAAGTTTCTATCACCAAAACAGGTGCCTTTGTTTTTCTAATACTAACAATATCACCTGGTTGAATATTTAAACCACGCATTTTCTTGGGGATATGCCAGGTAAATTTTTTAGGATATATTTTCAATGCTTCTCCGCTTTTACTTCTAATATGAAAACCAGAAAGTGTATTGTTATCTTTCTTTTCCACGTCATCTCACCTCGTTGTTTTCTTCAATCAACAAAGCTCGTTGATTATAATTCTCGTATTCTTCGGGAGTGAATTTCCGAAGCACGTTTTCATATTTTGACGCTTTCCAGACTGACCGCAACATGTGTGTATATTCGTCTTCGTCCACTTTTTTATACTTATCCAAATCGCCGTTTTTAAATAGCTTTGCATAGTCTTTCATCATGCCGCCATATACGAGCAATTGCCGCTTTTTCAGTGCCGTGTAAAACGTATCGAATACTATTTCACTGTGGTATAAGTCACTACCCTTTGCCGAGTATTTGGCGATTTCCAGCACTGCATTTGACTTGCCTGTCACGCTCGCTTTTTTCGCATCAACTTGCGTGATTGAATCGTCTTCCATGCACTCTCTCCACATAGCGAGCCATTCCGCTTTGGAAATGAATTGTTCCGGCTTATTGAAATAGCTTTTATTTACCGTCACCAAGATGTGCAAATGTGGGTGATAACTGTTGTATGTCGGGTTAGGATCTCCAACGTTCAAACTTCGTCTGTCGTAGTAAGGTTTCTTGCGTTTATAGAGTTCTTCCGTGACGTATTGTTCCTGGTCTGTCGTGACTTCCAATTTGCGAGCGTAACCCTTCGCAATCTTCTTCACGTTCCGCCGCTGAAACAATTTATTTACCGCCTTGTTGAATCTATCAATCTCGCTTCCCAATTCTTCGCCTGTACAGTTTGGAGCCGTCAGCGTTAGGAACAAAAATTCTTTGTCTTCAATGTCCCGTATGGCTTCCAAAATGATTGACAGCTTGATAGCATCCTTCTTTGCCGTCCCCCACGTACAGACGGGACAGAATCGGTTGCCGCATCTATTCGATATAACCATTTTCCTTGCACTCATTTCAGCATTTGTGGCATGTAACATGAAACTGCTACACGTTTCAAAACGGAGAACCGTCTTTACCGACACATGTTTTTCCATGTAGTTCGCCGCCCGTCTGTTCAAATCTTTTTTCGGCGTGAACTTCTCCAATACCATTTTCCCTAATTCCGTAGTTTTAAATTCGGACTTTCTAACTTTTTCCCCTTGATTTATCTGCATAATTGGTGTAAAGTCACTAGACGTTATGAAATTTAAGAAGTAATTAAATTAGGTAGTTTAAAAGTGACTTGTCTCCTTTCCGGATATTTGGTTTAGCGTCGTAACTCAACCATACATTCTAGGAATCTAGGAAACAAGTTATTTTTGTGTTCGGGGTTTGTTCGTATCCTAAGAAATCGACTTTCCGAGCCAAGAAAACCCATACAGGTCAAGGGATAAGACCGACATACCTACCCATTCCAAGTGCAGGAATAGTTAGGTATAGTATCAAGATAGAAGAACGAGTTTGAAACTCGTTCAAAAAACCTTAAATTCAAAAGCAAAATATAAAAGAAAAAGAGCAGATTCCCCAAAAGGAGAATCTGCTCTTTTTTTATCTGCTCAATCCGTTGTCTCGCTCACGTCTGACTTCTTTTGTGTGCATCTTTTCAAATTCACTCGTTCTAGGCTCCATACGCCCCTTCTCACGTGTTTGAGAAGTCTTCTCTTTAATTCTGTCTGCAAAGTCTCTAAAAACGTTCTTGAAGGCTCTGACGTCCTTTGTATGCTCTTCAACAAATTCTTTTACACTTTGATAAGTCGCCTTGATTTCAAGCGTTAAATCGTTAAGCTGTCGCCTCAGGAGACTAATTTCAGTATTTGCTGAACCCAAATCATTTTTCAATACCACATTCTCTTTTTCCAAACTTTGATTTTCTTTTGTTTTTTGGTACACCGCTTCACGCAATTCTTTATTTTCTTCTACAAGATCCGTTGTCTGCAAGCGCTGATAATCTTTCTTCACGGCAACAGCAGCCGTTACTATATTTTCAAGTTCATTGAGCTGTTTCGGTGTGAAAATATAATTCCCTGTTTCTTTTTGGACCTTTTCTTTTTTAAATAAACCCGTCTGAATAACTTCAGTTTTAGTTTCTTTATGCTTTGTTTTGAGATTGAAATTTTTATCGGGCACTTTTTCACTTATGGCCACAAGTTCATTTTTCTTCTTGTCAATTTTCCCTTCAAGAAACGCAATCTCTTGCTCCAGGTCCTTCTTTTCCTTGTATTCGTTCACATCTTTATATTCATTCGTGCCGACTAATTTCCGTTCAATGCCACGCTCAACTAATAATTTTTCTAGTAATTGAACCTCTTTTTCTCTCCAGTCATCAAATGGCCGAGTTTTATCCAACTTCGAATCCTGCTGGGTAATGGCTCTGTCAAATGACACTTGTTTTTCAAGCCCTCGCTTGTACTCACTGGCAACAGGTACGAAATTCAAATGCAAATGCGGACTCGCTTCATCGTTATGAATCACCGCATTATAAACTTTTAAATTTGGATTTCGTTCCTCAAATTTTTCAAACCACTCCAATAAAATTTCATTTGCTTTTTCAGAATTTGTGGAACCAAAAAAATCATTTGTATCTCCAACTTGCACAATCATTTCTTGTTGCAAAGAAGTTTTTTTACTGGATTCAATGTGCTTGTAATAATCATCAATTTTTCGATCGTTGCGTTTTTGTTTCGCATTATAATCTTCTAATGCCCCGCCAAATTCTTCTTGATACAATTCCTTCAAATCTTTTTGAACCAAGTATTTATTTTCGTCAGAACGTGATTCATCAATATGAGGATTTCGCTCTTTTTCCTTATCGCTCATTGTTCTGTTGTTGTGTTTGATGTTGGTT
>NZ_JACFTD010000042.1 GCF_014282005.1 Sporosarcina sp. BP05
CTGATTCTTCTCTGCTTCTGAATCAAATTAAACTTAGACATATCTGAAATAAATTCATTATGAGATAAAACTTTATATGTATTTGTTTTTGTTATTTGCCAGTATTTTTTTCCTAAGCAATAAGGCTTGTGGTCATTCGTAATCATATTACGTTCCTCTAATCTCACTAATTGTTCTCTAACAGTTTTCATTCCTAATCCAGTTAAAGTCACTAATCTATTTATTGAGCAGTCAAAGCCACTCGAATGCTTATCATTCATATATAGCATGAAGCAGTATAAATAGAATCCTTTCACACCCAGTTCTGCATCAGCCATACAAAATATAAATACATCAAAATTAATTATATGTGTATTTTCAATACTCCAAAATGTACCTGTTCTATCATCATCAGTCTCATCCTCACACCATTCGTTATCTCGAAAAAAAGCTTTAATAGGAAAATTAATTTTTCTATTTTTGCTGTTACCGTATACTTCCCGATATCTACTTTCCATAATGAAGTGACTGATTTTAAACTCTCCCCCACTCTTCGCTGCTTCAGCAAGTTCCATTTCTAGTGGCATACCCTTTCCAGTGTATATTTCCAAAATATTCTCACCTACCGCATTAACAATAACGGGCTCAATTGGAACGTCACTTTCTTTTCTAATATATCCAAGTTTATCCAATATTCCACCTTTTTTTGTAATGTATGTATACTGGTCTGCCTTTGCAGGGAAACCCAATATCTGCTTAATCATCTTTTCATCAATATATAATTGACTATAATAATTACTATAATAATCATATTTACAATATCGATACATGTAATGTGCTAAATATATATAACTGTAGGCAAAAGCAATATGCGTACTAGATTTTGCTTTTTCTTCATCTTTAAAACCTTCATTTAGGTCATTGAATATTTCATTGGGCATGTATGTATTCTTTTCATCTTCTCTAACATTAAAAATTATATTTTTCAATTTCTTTACTGTAAAATATGATTTTCTTCTTTTCTCCGACATTATTACCACTCTCACTTTTTCTTATTGTTTTTTTGTTATTTCCAGATTCATTTTGTACTTAATAGCAATATTCATATTCTTCAATTATCAACTTAGTTTTTTAAATCAAAACTTAATGCGGGTTGTAAGCTTTCTCATGAAATACTTGGTTAACTACATACACTAATATTCTTTTACACAAATCAATATAATTATTAATTTTTCACAGTTTTAACCCTCTTTCCCTCTTCCTCTATTTCAAATCTTATTTCTACATTTACAACCTCCCACGTCTAATACTATTTAAGTAGGAAAACACACAAAAGTATCGTGCGGATATTTCGACTCAATACTATAAGTGACAAGGACCAATGAAATTCTATATTTTTGGCGTAAACAATTTTTCCCTAGAATTTCAATAACTTTTCGTATCGTGTATATATACAAATGGGGTTTGAGCATTGAACTGTTCCGCCACACTCCTCAGATTGCAACTCGTCACTAACTGTTAAGTACCCCCCCTTACAAATAAAAAAGCATTCATCGTTAATAGTGGGTGCTCAACTGTTTTAGATTTATGAATCTGTTTTAATTCCTTATGTCTATTGGAACAGCTATATTTTGTGCCGCCTGTCATTCAAAATAGTCATGGTCACAATAGACTTAGTCATAACTTAACAGTATTGACCAACAAATGTCGATGTGATAGTATAGGGATTATCAGATGGTCAATACATTTGGTCGTAAGTGTGAGGGGGAATTTGAATGAATAAGAATCGGTATGGTTATGCAAGGGTGTCGTCAGCAGGACAAGATTTAGAAGTGCAACTTCAAGCGTTAGAATCAGAAGGTTGTACGGTCATATATAAAGAGAAATTCACTGGGACAACAAAGGAACGTCCACAACTTAAAGAAGTATTGGATGTATTACAAGAAGGAGACACGCTGATAGTAACGAAACTCGACCGTCTTGCACGCAACACAAAGGAAGGAATAGAGATTGTTGAGGGACTGTTCAAAGAGGGCGTTCGTGTACACGTACTAAATGTTGGTCTTTTAGAGAATACAACAATGGGACGTTTCTTTTTGACTACATTGTTAGCGGTTGCCGAAATGGAACGTAATATGATTATTGAACGAACGCAAGAAGGAAAGGCAATTGCAAAGCAACGTCCAGACTTCGTGGAAGGTCGCCCAAAAAAGTTTGGCAAAAAGCACGTTCAAAATGCTTTGACCATGCTTGATACAATGTCGTATAAGGAAGTAAGCGAACAAACGGGAATAAGCGTTTCAACGTTAACCCGTGCAAAAAGAGAAGCAGCTAAGGAGGAAATAAGAAATTCATTGCATTGTACCGACAAATATCTTTAAGCAAGAGCTTTTCAATTCAATAGATTTTTCAAGGGAGATTCAATGTACATATATGAGATACATAAAGAGGCGATATCCCTGTTTAAATATGACATACAAGATCCGTCATATTACTGGGAATGCCGCCTCTACTTGTCATTAATTGATTTCCGTCCAAACACCACGCAATAACACCTATAATGTAATTCTATTTAACTATTATTTATATGGTATAGTACAAAGGTTAATATAAACACATATAACCAAGGAGGAGTATCATGAAAAAATTTATAGCAATCTTTTTCACTTTAATTTTAATGCTTTCATTAGTTCCACAAGTAAATGCTGCTAATGCTGATTTCAAAGACGTACCTAAAAGTCATCCCAACTATACAGAAATCATGTATCTATTGGACAAAGGCGTTATTTCAAGTGGGGAAAAGTTCGGTGTCAACGATAAAGTAACCCGTGAAGAAGTTGCAGTAATGGTTGCGAAAGCTGTTGGACTTGACGGAACAAAAACAAAAACAAAATTCAAAGACGTACCAGAAAGTAGATATTCATCTGGCTACATTAATTCGGCAGTGAATGCGGGCATAATTAACGGATATCCAGACGGTACTTTTAAACCCACTAATCTGGTTACTCGGGTACACATGGCTGCTTTTATTGCTAATGCTTTTAAATTGACGAATCAAGCGGATATTAACTTCAAAGATGTTCCAAAAGGCTCAACTTCTTATGTTGCAGTAAGAAAACTAGCGTATTCAAATATTACCTCGGGGTATCCAGACGGAACATTTAAACCGAATGAAAGTTTAACCAAAGCACATATCTCTGCATTTCTTGCTAGAGCAATGAATCCAGCTTTCAGACCAGTCCCTAAAAGAAAAGTATACCTAGATTTAGTTACAAAAAAAATTATGTTAAATAATATAACTGTCTCTATGTCTAAAAATGAAGTTGTGGCTAGATTAGGTAAGCCGAAAAGAGAGTATATTGATTTCGATTACAATAGTGAATTGGTTCAAGAGTATCCGAGTATGTCAATTTACTACAGTGGTAAATATGTCGATTATATATTCGCAGAGATATCAGAAAAGGAATTTTTTAATGAGATTTTACCCGATTTTGCAGGTCGAAAATTCACCGACCGGGAGGGGCGCTATGTGTTGTATTCAAAAAAAACAGGGAATACAGCTTTATATAAATATGAAAATGGTAGAACAGGAATGTTTCTTTCCTTGGATTATCACTTTAATAAGTTGGTTGAAAGTGGAGTGTATGGAGAGTATGTTGAAATAAAGTGAAGTATTTCTGGTTATTCGTTCTGATTACCCATTCGATATTTGATTTAAACAAAATAGTAAGCGAGTTGAAAGATAAAGGGTAGCCCATTCAGCTACTCTTTTTTTGTTTTAATCCATAACACCCGAACACATAAAACTAAGATTCAATGTACATATACGACAACATAAAGAAGCGGAGTATCCCTGTATAAATACGACATTTAGATCCGTCATATTACAGAGAGACTCCGCCTCTCCTTGCCATTGACCATAGATAATCAAACGAATTACTGCACCAATACCGCATAATGAACTACTATACACTCAATAACATCCCACAGTAACGCTGCCACTCATCATTACCACCTAACGAACGCCTTCCATAACTGCCAGTCGCACAACCAGAAATTGAAATATTGACCTAACAAAATGAACAAATGATAGGAGCTATCGCTGAATTTGAACGTGACTTAATCAATGATAGGACAGCAGAAGGAAGGGAACGTGCTAAGGGACAGGGAAACATATGGGAAGGAAAGGACAGGATGAGAAACAGGTTAAGAAAGCACTGAGTCTATTTGCTGAAAGAGAAGCAAAGGGACTAAGTGTTAATGATATCGTAAAGCTGACAGGCGTTCCTCGTTCAACTATCTATGCAAAAATAAAAGATACTAAATCAATCTGACGGGTTCTCTTTAGGGGGACAAATGATAAATAACATTGTCAATAACACTTTTTTCGATGACCAAAAAAGCATCGGTTAAAGCACCGATGCTTACTATTTTTGAATAATTTTATTTCTTCAACTAAAGCACTCGTTAGTTTAAGTGAAAGGTTTCACAATTGACCATTATCTATTTTTTTACTTCTTCTGGAAATAGAAAACTAATTAGTTTTTGGAACATACCTTGTCGATACATACATAAGAGGATTTCTTGAATAATCTCTTCTTGCTTTATATCTAAAGTAGATGAAATTATATTAATTGTTTGATTTAAAGTCGGTAAATCTTTTTCAAACAACTCAGATGGGTATTCTGTATCTATCCTTAAAGAATCTTGTTCTTGGTTTAAACGGCTTGATAAATGGAACATAATATATTCAAGTTTCTTTTTATCTTCTTCAAAAATACCTAGAGAAAGAAGTCTATGCCAGTATGGGTATTTTAAATTAGGTTCCATTAAGATAGAAAGACGCGTCAAACTACGTTCTAGAGAATAAATTTTCCCCTCTAATTCTTCAATTTTTTTTTGCTGTTCATCTTTCATGTTAATTCCTCTCTTCCTACATTTGCTGAAATCCTCTATGCCCCTTTAATTCTTTCTTCAACTAAACTGCTGCTTTAGTTGAAGAAGAAAAGGGTGTTTAACCCCTAATTGAAGTAAAGCTACCCGCTAGCTTAAAAAGTATAAATGGCGACAAATAATATAAAAGCTGATCCAAGGATAGTAATTATCGCATTTGTCGTCCGTTTTGCTTGTAGTTCCAACACCCCCATAACCAATATAAAAACGCCTAAGAAGAACATCATATATGGCATAAACTCAAAGTTTTTAGTAATTAGACCATAACCTGCTAATGCAATAACAATAACTGATAAGATAACTCTCAATATTTTCAACATTTTACTTCTCCTCCATTAACTCCCTGCATGAGTTCTTGTTTAACCATATCATTTTGAACTCTTTTTTTGTTATAAAAAAGGAATTCGTTGTTGAACTAACCTGC
>NZ_JACFTD010000043.1 GCF_014282005.1 Sporosarcina sp. BP05
GTAACGGAGCAGTCAATATCATGCATTGATTTGTTTGGTAGTCTTCCCAGCTGAAATAAGTTCCTCAAAAGGATTCATTCATTTTGAGTTAAATACATGTTTTCTAAAGTAAGATTATAAAGTTTGTAGAGTGGTATTAATAGGTTCATGAAACCCAGATAGTATAAGATTTAGTATTGGTATCCAAATAAAGTAATGCCATCAATCCTAACCTTGTTGTTTTAATAAAAGAGAGCTACTTGTAATTACATACTACAAAATGGGTAGGAGAATTAATAAGATTCCATAATGGTATGAATTAGGATTAGTGAATAGGAGATGGCTTATCAAGAAATGTTATAGAAGTCGGTTTAACAACTCCCCCAACTATAGGTAGGTCGGGGTGGCGTGTTTATGTATAGTGTGTATAAGCGGGGGTAATTACCACATTAACATCCCACCTTTCCTAGCTAAAGTGTGGTATTAGGTGTATCCACACAGTATGAAAGTAAGTGAATTGTCGATATTAGAAGGATTTCTAGGACTTTTGTAGAATATTAATATTGAATTGAATTATAAGGAGGGGATTAAAATGGCAATTCATCAACCGCCTATAGATTACATAGATATTCCTGCACCACAACATAGTAATGATGCTTATTATCGTGTTGTTTATGGGGATGTAGATTGGGAAGAAAACAATCAATTCAAGCGTGCAATTTACATTATAATGGGATATGGAGACAAGTTAACTTATCGCAGAGTGGCACATATTTTGACAACACCAAATACCCCTACTGATGTTTCGGATTTGGAAAAAGTATTAGCTGCCATTCAAAGATTAAAAGACCGTAATCAAACGTATAACGATTAAAATGAATAACATTACATAAATACCTACCTATCTAGTTTGATAGGTAGGTATTTATAAATTTGAAAAATTAAAAAGGTGGAGAATCATTGTGAATACATGGATATTTCAAGGGAACCCAACGAAGTTTAATGTAGATGATTATCTTTTAGAGAATGATTATATATGGTGGTCAATCAGACAAGAGCATTTAGTAAGTGACATAAATCTAGGTGATGAAGTATTCATTTGGCGTTCAGATGGTGCAAATAAAGGTAGTGGTGGTGCAGTTGCTTGAGAAAATGGGAGCAATAGTTGTAGCAAGCCCAAGTGCAAAGAAAGTAGACTACATGATTTACACAGATAATGGTGAGTATAAGTTATTAGAGCAAGCTGAGGAGTTGGGTATTATTGTAATTCCTATTTCAAGGTTTAATAGAATGGTATTAGAAGGAGATAAGGTATAGGTTCATTAGTACTGGAATTGCAAAGGGAAGCGTATCAGAATAATAAATCTCTTAATGTATTGGTATAATGTAACCATGAACATTGTATGTCATAGTCCGAAGTTTAGGAGTAATTAGATTGCTGAATTTCCACAGCATACTGATACGACGAATAAGACATTAAAGAAAAGTGACTTGTTGTGTTTATTGCGCTAAGGAGGAAGAGTTTTGAGTGATAACAAGATAGAGAGCAAAGTGCTTTATGCAATCAACATATCATTAATCCTAGTTATATATTTTTTAATTACAGGAATTGTTAATTCAGTTATTGGTTTCACTTTTGTTGTTGAGTTAACAAGCTCATTTTGGGGTCCTGCATCAACCTTTTTAGGTGCATTATCTGGTGCGGGCATTACGGGTTTTTTGGCTATCAAGATAAATCAAAAAGAATCCCAAAGACTAAGGGATTTAGAAACAGAAAAATCTAATAAGGTTTTAAGAATTCTAAATTACTATTCCCAAAATCTTTATGAGCACTTAGAGTCGATTTTATTTGCAGAAAATAGTTATAGTGAGATTAGAAATCCTATGGATGATGTTCCTTATGAAGAAGTAAGTGATGGTGAGTGGGTACCGCAATATATTCCTTATGAAGAGGTTTATGCATATGATAGGTTAATTAGACCACTTCTTGCATCTAGAAGAAAGTCTGCTCAGAAATTCGTTGATGAATTTAATAAGTTTAATGAGATTAATACTGATAACTTGAATTTTGGAAAATTGGATAAGTACCTAATGTTGAAAAGTGAATTTAAATTATTTGTGTTACCTGTCATATATAGAATAAATGATAAAGATAGTAGTAGAATTAACGTTAAGGAAATAGAGAAAATACAAAGTATCTTTATGGAACTTTCGTGTTTCACAAAAACTTAAGTCACTGCCAACCAACGATTGATTACAGCATTAAGTATGATTATATCTTGTTCACTTTTTAATTTTAATAAGGGGTATGATTATAATCACAACCTAACAGAGCAAATTATTCAATAAAGTATAGTGCTGGCTGTGTATAGTGCAAAACAGTTACGATTCAGAACTGATTCAAATATTGTGATAGGTGGGTAAAATCTTTAATTACAAGTTAAGGTAAAAGGAAGTGTTATAGTGAGAAAAATATTATTTGTACTGATAGGGTGTTCTTTAGCCTTGTTTGGTTGTACTGCAGAAAAAAGAGTTGAAGATAAAAATCAATTCGAAGATTTACAAGTTGATAACGATGAAGAGATGCTTGTATTGGATAAAGAGGTACAAATTGAAGATGAGGAAAATAAGTATAAAATAGAGAAAATTACTATTCCTATTGAATTAGATATGCAACAGGGTCCATTTAAAGTGTATCATGATTTCAGTTATGCATTAATAAAAGAGATGGCAAAAGAATTCAACATACCTGTCGAGGTAAGAGAATTTGCTACAACTGATGATTCGGATATCGCTTTAAGAAGAGGGGTTATAGATCTTATTACAGGTGTAATAAGATTGGAGCCTGAGGAAACAGAATTAACAAAGACATACTCATATTTTACAGGAACACTAATTAAACCTAATGGAGAAGAAGTGCTATCAGAAAGAAGTTATGCGATGGTTGTTAGAAAGGGAAATAAGGAACTAATAAACTTTTTAAATGATAATATTTTAAACTTCAAAGAATCAGGTAAGCTAGAACAGCTTCAAAATGAATATCTAGGTAATAGAGAAAAGTAAGGATAACGTTCAAAGGAAAGAACTCCTTTTACATAGATTGAGGGATGGCTTCACAAAAAGCTACAATAGGTTTATAATAGGAAATATAAAGAAATATCGAGAAGTGGTATAACTATAAAAAAATATGAATGAACGGCTCTACTACACGTTATGCACTCCAAAACGCAGCATCTGTTGCAGCGATGTTCTTGACTACTGAAGCAGTTATAGTCAATAAGAGAATCTCATCTTTTGAGGTTCTCTTATTCTGTTTTTATAAGGGATATTATAGGTGATGGTAGAAATACATATGAACTAAATGAAATCTGCAAAAACCTCATTAAATGTGTTATCATTGGTTCAAAGATAGTTTCGGTCTAAAAACGTAATTTGACCGAATCCCTAAAATCGCAAGAACGCGCACGTCTCAGTAGCTCAGCTGGATAGAGCAACGGCCTTCTAAGCCGTCGGTCGGGGGTTCGAATCCCTCCTGGGACATATTAAGGTTCGGATAAAACAAGTTTATATCTAACAAAAACACGTCAAACCCTATAATCAAGCATTGTGGTTGACTTCTTTTAGTATTAATTTGTCCTGTCTGCGATTGCCGTAACTTCACCATACGCAGGTACCAATTGTTTATACGGCTGAATCAATTTCATAATTAGTTGTTCTAATTGAAAAGACGAATAATTATATCACCATTTTTAAAATTGTTCGTAAACAGTGAGTTCTACTTTCGTTGATTGGAGCGGAAGTCGGCGACTCCAGCGGGAATAGCTTAAGCTTAAGCTTAAGACCCCGCGGGAAAAGTCATAACGAAGAACGCTTTATGCGACCATAAGCGTAGCGTTGGGAGCAGAGGCTGAAGCCAAGCCCGAGGAAAGCTTCCGACTGAAGCGGAAATCAACCTTGTTCGGATTTTAAGGTGAATAGCTCTATTATGAAATTGACTCGGCTACTGCAACCTTATGAATTCAGTTAATTGACTATCGTAATTATCGGGGGATTAACATATTTAAAGAGATTTACACCGTCTTCTTCTGCAGCTCTTGCTTCTGGGCTAGCAAGTGCCTCCGTCAGCTTTTGAATACTTTCAAACTCTAGTACTGTAATCATATATAATTCAAGGTTTGTATTTTGGGATTGAATAACGTGGTGTACAGAGTCTTTAATTATATTCGGTATTTTCAACCCAAGTGGTACGTGTACATTAAAGTAATGCTCTTCGAATCCAACTATATCCTTTGGTTGTTCGTACATAATAATCATTTTAGCCATGGACTAAACCCACTCCTTCATAAATGAACTAATTTAATATATTCGATAATCAGTGTTCTTATTCGCAAATGATGCATAGTAAAGGGTATGCATTTTAGTTGCCTGCGGAAAGTATTATCCATGAAATAGAACTTAACGAGGGTATTACTGTATTACTGTAGAAATGAATGGAGCTTGATCTATATTTGGATACTCCCAGTAAATAAACGAGTGATCTAAGTGAAAGATGATAAACAATCAGGAGTGTTCAAATAAACGTGAAAGTTTGACGCGCAACGTTTAATGTGAACTAAGTCAAGCGCTATGAAAATAAACTTTTGGCCGCGAGAAACCAAAGCCTCATAATGGTATTTTTTAAAACTCAACAATAATAGAACACTATAATGGCGTTTTTCCGCAACGTGAAAGTTCTTGTGTTCATTTTACAGGGATACCTCCTATTAAATACAAGCTCACGTTCTTTAATGTTTTATTCGTATTTGTGAAACAAGACCCATGATGCTGTGCGACGAGGTCATTAAAGCCTTAGGTACAAGTTAGAAGAAGTTTAGAAATTAAAAAACCGATACAAACGTTGTACTAACAGCGTTTGTATCGGTTTTTTTAAGTTTTTGAGAAGTCGTTCGAAAGCGATAGTAAGTACTATATATATAAACAATTATTACTATTTTAATCGTTCATTTTCTCAAAAGCAACGATTGTGCACTTATCTAATTGAAAATCTAATTCTTAACTGGTCATACTTTTTCTTATCAATCATAATGGATATACTCATGAA
>NZ_JACFTD010000044.1 GCF_014282005.1 Sporosarcina sp. BP05
AAATAGTTTAAGTAGAAAGATATTTTTTTGAAACAATACCTTGCATTATAGAGTAATATAAATTATAACTGAATTAGGAGGTGCAAAAATTTGGAAGTAAACAAAGAAGTTCTAAAAGGTCATATTGATACGTTAATTCTATCGCTTGTACATACAAGAGATATGTATGGCTATGAGTTAGCTAAATTAGTTCGAGAAAGAAGCGATGAACAATTTGAATTAAAAGAAGGTACGCTTTATTTATCTTTAAAGAGATTAGAGAAAAATCAATGGATTGAATCCTACTGGGGTGATGAACAAGGACCAGGAGGAAGAAGGAAATATTATAAACTCACACCACTCGGTGAAGAAGCATTTGAAGAAAAACGTAAGGAATGGAGTTTTGTAAAAAAGATTATTGACTTATTTTTAGAAGGAGGAGAACAGTAGTGAAACAAATTGAACAATTCGTCAATTCGATATATGCCCATTTAAGTGGAAAAGAAGCAAAAGAATTGAAACAAGAAATGCGTTCACATTTATTAGAAACTGTTGAAGAGTTAAAAGCAGAAGGAAAATCAGAGCAAGAAGCAGTCTCCATTGCTTTAGATAGATTCGGAGATGAAAAACAAATTACAAGAGGGTTATTAACAATGTTTCAATCTCAAAAAAAGTTTGCAAAATGGCTGTTACGTTCAGCAGTTATATTTTTATTGGTAGGTTTAGTTGTTTCGGTTAGTTTATTTATGAGGGACAAAACTTACAGTGAGACCTTAGATTTAATGGATAATTTGGTACAATCATATCAAACGAAAGGTGAATTCACTTCTGAGGATGAACTTGCCTTACAAGACATGGTTGAACGGAATTCAAAGTGGTTTGACAATATTAGTTATTTCGCATTCATAAAGGATTCTGAGGTAGATGGTAAAAAGACAAGTGAAAAATTATTTACTCAAGGAAAAAAAGGAAACGGGGAATCTGGTACGTTGAGCCAGGGTATTATTGGAATTGACAATGATAATTGGTATGTGGAATGGGAATATAAAACTTACGATTATCTGAAATATGAGTTTCTCTATTATATTTTCTTTGCTATTTCAGGTGTTTTATTTATTCTTTGGGGTGTAGTTCGTTTTTACAATCGGAATCGCTTGAAAGCTTTTGCGTAGTATTTGACATGGAAAAACATAAAGTAGTTTCTTTGTTCTTCTTAAACTAACGGGTGCTTTAGTTCAACAAGAGGAGATCGTCTATTGGCGGTCTTTTTTATTTGGCCAGAGGAAAGATTATAGGGAAGTGTCAACGGTAAATGTCTGACTGAAGCAAAAGCGGAAGGAATTTAAGGAGTTGATACAAGAGATGATTCCCCACCCTCTTTTTGGTTCTCACCCTATGTGAGAACCTGCCACTTGGCGAAGGGGATTTTGGGGGGGTGCCCCTTTTGCAAAAGGGGCAAGGTCTATTCTTTTGCACTTGATCTGGAAAAGGAATTGAACCTTTGCGAGAATCAGCAAAGGTTCAATTCCTTTTCTGTTACTAGAAAAAACAACGGCTGCAAGCGGTTATTTTTTCTGCTTTTGAACTTGGGAAGTCTGTCACGCTAGCGTGACAGACTTCTTGCTTTTCACCCTCGGAGAGCCCGCATCAATGAAATTGGTATAGTGGGCTATACCAAAAGTTTTGGTCCTCCTCCCACGATGTGCTATTCTTATCCCAATATGATTCGTTCCCCAATGTAAAAGGAGATGCTGCACATGGCACAATTCGCCATTATAAGAATGCAAAAATTCCAAGTATCAGATGTGCAAGGCATTCAAAAACACAATCAAATGTTAATGCTGCATTAAAAGGTCCAATTGTTGACGGGGTTATCTGTCCAAGGCTTGATGGTTATACTGTCCATTAAAGCCTACAGAAAGGAAAAACGCCTTCCATTTTTGTATAACCATTCAAAGTGGTTATACGGAAGGCGTCCCCAAATACACATGATAATCATATCAGATTATTGCTTAACTGAAAACTTTGAAACCGGGGTTTTCAGTTACCAGTACAGAACAAGTGCCTTGCCCTTGTTGCGGAGGGCTTGAATATAAAGTTATTGGTAGCCGTATACGAAAGGGAAGAATTGAAACAGGTGAAAAAAATCTTTACTCTATCCGAAGATTACGATGTCAACCGTGTTGGAAAATCCATCATGAACTCCCCAATTTATTTATACCCTACAAGCGTTACGAGGCTTCCGTTATAGAAGGATGTCTTGAGGGGTTTGAACCATTGGTTCTGGAAGTAGATGAATTAACGACAGCACGGTGGATATCCTGGTTTTCAAAATTGGTGGAGTATTGGATTCAAATTATCATCTCCCTGCGCGTTCAAAGGCAGCTTGAGTCTACTCTAGTGATGGTTTTGTCCGACCGTTCACTATCTGTACTGGAACGAATCGGACGTTTAACAGGCGATGCTCCTGATTGGCTGGCGCGTCTTGTCCAACCAGTGGTAAATCATCATTTTTGGTTACATACCCGTTTTGCCTAGTTGTCCCTGAATAGTTGATTTACACTCAAGGTAATTAAACCGAAAGGAATGATCCCCTTGAAAAATCAACAAAAAGATGAGGAAATGGCTGCTTCGAAGTATCAATTGATTGCACCGTTACTCGAAGATGGACTGGACCCAGCGAAAGCGAGAGATCTCAGGATGAAAATCAGTGAATCTTGTGGTCTTTCTGAGCGGACCTTACGGCGATATGTAGCCAAATACCATAAGAATGGATTTACTGGATTGAGGCCTTCACCCCGAAAAGGGCAGGCTTCTTCAGACGCGCTCAATGAAGCAGTAGATCATGCGATACTGCTGCGTCGGGAAGTACCAGGACGAAGTGTCTCACAAATCATTCAGATACTGGAGTGGGAAGGCGTTGTAGAAACTGGAGCGTTGAAGCGATCGACGCTCCAGGAGAGATTATCTGAAAAAGGATACAGCTCTAGACAGATGAAAATGTATAGACAGACCTCGACTGCCACACGTCGCTTTCAAAGACGGCATCGTAATCAACTATGGCATTCAGATATCAAGTATGGACCCTACCTGCCTATCGGTCCCGCTGGGACAAAAAAACAGGTGTATCTTGTGGTTTTTATAGACGATGCGACACGCTTTGTAGTGCATGCATCATTCTATCCGTTACAAGATTCGCATTCCATCGAGGATGCTTTTCGCCAAGCAATTCAAAAGCATGGTGTTCCTGAATCTGTTTATTTCGATAACGGAAAACAGTACAGGACGAAGTGGATGGGTCGGACCTGCTCTAAAATGGGCACTCGTCTACTTTATGCAAAACCATATTCTCCAGAATCTACCGGGAAGGTAGAGCGTTTTAATAGAACAGTAGATTCATTTCTAAGCGAGGTTGCTCTAGAAAAGCCGAATCGTTTGGAAAAATTAAATGAGCTTTTGGAAGTGTGGTTAAGTGAATGTTATCAACATAAGGCGCACACTTCTCTTAGCGAAAACGTAAGTCCAATGAGTGCTTTTCGAAGCGATCAAAAAGCGCTCCGATTTATTTCATCGGAAGAATTGATAGATGCTTTCCTACATTGTGAAACCCGTAAAGTAGATAAGGCAGGGTGCATCAGCTTTCAAGATAAAAAGTATGAAGTCGGGATTTCTTTTGTTGGGTGTAAGGTTGAAGTTCTATATGATCCATCCGACGTCTCCGAGCTAACCATCGAATATCAAGAATATTTGCCTTGGAAAGCTACGGAATTAGTTATAGGGGAGCAGACTGGTAAACGGCCAGAATTACCCCATACTCTTCAAAAGCTACCGGTGGATAAATCACGTCTCTTAAGAGCAGCAGAAAAACAACGTGAATCTAGACAAGAAACACAGCCTCCGGCCGTCTCTTATCGGAATGTGAATAAGGGGGTGAATACAGATGTTTGAGAAGTTTTATGAAATGTCTCATACGCCGTTTTCGCGTGACATTCCTCCGAAGGAATTGTATAGATCGGTAACGCAAGATGAAATTCTTGGCCGTCTTGAATATGCGGCGAAGCGACAACTGTTTGTCGTCATGACCGGTGATTGTGGGGTTGGAAAAACAACAATTATCAGACAATTCTCATCTCAATTGGACGAGGCTAAATACAAGTGCCTCTATTTATCTGATTCAAAGCTCACCCCTAGAAACTTTTATAAAGGATTATTGGAACAATTGGGGTGCGAAGCGAAGTTTTATAGGGGCGATTCCAAAAGGCAACTTCACCGCGAAATAGAATTGATGAAAGGGATTCATGGAATTATTCCGGTCGTCGTCGTAGATGAGTCGCATCTTCTCGATCGGGAGATGCTTGAGGAAGTTCGTTTTCTCTTGAATTTCAAAATGGATGCACAAAGCCCGATGGCTCTTGTTCTTGTCGGACAAAGCGAACTCTGGGATCGGCTCAGGTTGCAATCCTTCACTGCGATTCGGCAGCGAATTGACCTTCAGTGTAAACTGGTCTATCTGGACCGCGCGGATTCAGATGGTTATGTAATGAGACACCTGAACTATTCAGGAGTAGAAAGAGATATCTTTTCAGAAGCAGCATTAGAAGAGATTCATCGGTACTCGGGAGGAGCCGCAAGGCTCATTAACAAATTAGCAACTCACTGTCTATTGTATGGGGCGCAAAACGGTCAACGAATTATAGATGATCGCATGGTAATTCGAGTGATTGAAGGGGAACTGTCATAGTTCCCTTTTTCCCTAATTTACGCTGGACATCATTTTAGCAATCATTGGACAATAGTTGCCGTCAATTGAGGGACATTAAGCTGTGTCAGTAACAATCAAAGACAAGGAACAAGCAAAAGTAATCCCGACATCGATTATTCAAAAACAG
>NZ_JACFTD010000045.1 GCF_014282005.1 Sporosarcina sp. BP05
CCCCTTATGCTCTTTCTAACTTTTTTTTCGAATTCGGATTTTAATTTAACCGTTGCTAACATACGCAAAGGTTAAATTTTTTTATGTTACTAGAAAAAAAGGGCGACTGCTGCGGTTGCTCTTTTTTTTCTAGTAATCTCTTTCTTCAAGCCAATTATAGAATGGTACACGCTTTGTAGTAGCTGGCTGTTTGTCATATTCTAAAAACGCCTCAATCAACCTAAGATTGTCTTTCGCCCTTGGTATATATTCACTTGCTTCTTTAGATGTCATTTGCTCTCCTTTGCCTTTTCGCATACCCTCCGTTTCTATAACTAGCTTGGTCGCTCTTTCTTTATTATCTCCATTTTGCATTTGGTGAACAACGCCCCATAGCGCAAACACATCGTCAATCAGTCTTTTTAATTCTTCTGATTGATTGTCTGTTGCTAACGGAACTGTTTTACCTGTTGACCAATGTATTTCAAATCCGACAATAGCCCGACCTTTTTTCTTTTCTTTGTACCACACTTCAAGTTCGGTATATTGGTTAACTTCATTGATGGCGACATCTAGCACACCACGTTTAAATTGGGCTGTACTATCTATGTATGTCTTTCTATTTTCAACACCAAACAAACGTAGGAGAGCTTCTTTTGAAACAGGTACATAGTAAGCTCCATAACGAGCTTTTAAGTACTCGTATAATGTCCAACTAAAGCTACTTTTGAATTTTGATGTAATCGTTAAATCAGTTGTTACATAATAATCTTTCAACTCCAAAATATGAGGGACAAATTTTTGATTCCATTCAATTTTAAACGTTCCGTTGTCATATTGGAGATCTGTGAAGATAGCTGTAAACCTAAACTTTTTTTCTTCTAAATTTTGAGTACTATATCTTAATGCAGAAACCTTTTCACTATCTATATAAGCATCTTCGGTCTTATATCTTTTAAGACCGAATTTCCTTTCAAAATCAGCCTTGATAAACTCCGTGCTACCGTCTTGTTGTGTGCAGTAGATAGAGTAAGCAAGTAACTGCATTTGATTTAACGTTAAGCCGTGGTTTAAATTCGCCATCGAAAACTCGTTACTCTTTTTAATACTGTTATCGTAAGATACCAATTGCTCTTTATCATTTTTTCTAGCCATGTACAATCCCCCTTCTCATTGTGTATTATAGTATCACAAATACACAATGAAGGGAGACATTTTACACAATGAAGGGAGACATTTTACACGATAGAGGGAGACATTTTACACGATAGAGGGAGACATTTTACACGATAAAACTCGCAAACCCTTATGGCTCTAAGGTTCGTGAGTCTATTAAAGGTTACTAAGTCTATTAAGTCTTTAAATAAAATCATTATATAGGATTCGCTAATTATCATTCATTTCTCTTTTACTATAAAAAATCAGAATAAATTATTTCACTCCAAATACAAAAGGCCGTTACTAGAAAAAAGAGTAGAACAAATCCATAAATGAACTTGTCCTACTCTTTGAATCTATCGAATATAGCCGCAGAAACGCACAGAACATCCGTGTATCGGGTTTAAGGAAGAAAGTAAGGTTATCTATCTATCAAATTTTAGAACGCCTTCTAAGGGTGTTTAAAGCGTTTTTAAGAAAGAGACTAATTCAGTACTCTTTTCGATTCATTTCACCAAAGCATTATGTATATTTATTCGTTTAAACGGGCCTGGCATTAGCCTGAAAGCCTGTTAACTCAACGATGTATATTTCTTGTATAACTAAAATGAAGAGCCATAGGGGATAAACTGAGGGTTTATAAGGGGTCAAGGGAGAGCGTCAACTGCCGAGAACTGGCGTTATGTTAACCTGTTGAGTATGGATTATACAAAATTGTTCAGCAATCAATTCGCAGGTTTGCGGATGGAGATAATCGAGTTTTTTGTTCAACTAATGGCAGGATAGTTGAATTAGGTTTATGTTTATTGTAATAGGAATAATTAAAAAAGGAGTAGCAAAAGCTACTCCTTTTTACTCCGGTTATTCTTTTATTATCTCAATAGCATCAGCTTTTTCTCTTGCTGGATTGGAAGGGTGGATCATTTGTTTATGGTTTATCACTTTTACCTTTTGACCTATTACTAATTTTGAAATATTTTCTTCTTCTATACCTGTAATATCAACAATGACTCCAGAGTTTTTGGTTTCAGGATTTGCTTCCAAAGTAACCCAGATTTCCTCAGAATCAATCGTCTGTATATATCCAATTGTACTAACGTTACTTTTTTGGGGCTGTAATTCTTGTTTATCCGAATTCTGATTATCAATATTTTTTATAGAGTCAATAGATTCTTCTTGCATACAACCTGTTAAAAAAATAATTAAGAAAAAAAGCGTTAGTGTAATCTTTCTGTTTGAATACATAAACTTTCCCTCCTGAATATTACTATATTTATCTGACGATAAAACAAGGAGAAACGTTACATAATCATTTTAGATTATTGTTTCGTATTGAGAAATAGCAGAATCTTCTTTACCCTTTATATAATTAAATATTAATTCGTTAGTTTTTTAGGAGTATCAGCTGTATATAAATATAAACCATATTTTTGAGCTACTTCAACAAAAGGTGTGTAATAAGCTTCGTGACTATACCATACTCCATTATTGGGATTTTGATATTCCTTGTATATTTTTGACAATAGTCCAATAAGATCATTAGATGTTTGGTCAAATAATGGTCCACCACTATCGCCTTGACCTACCAAATAACCTCCGCCATATTTTTCTACCTTAATTAAAATATCACCAGTGGTTGGGTCAATAATTATTCTTGGATCAGTTATTTTTCCGCATTGATAGCCCTGTGTGATTCCTGATTTACAGACTAATTGGTTTTGGGCTGGTCTTACTGTATTACGTGTAGTAGCATCATATCCTGCGGTACTATCACTAAATTTTAAACCATTTGAAGCATATCGTCCTCCTGTTAAGCCTATTTGAGTTATTCTAACTAACCCAAAATCATAATTTGTTGGTTTAGAGGGCGTTTGTGGAAGTCTCGGCTGCCTTTACAGGGTAGCTTTTCTTATTGAGTAACAGACTTAAATACTTCCGTGAAAGGGAGTTATGTCAACCGTATTTATTCAAACTAATTCAACAATATATTTGAAAAATCCAAATGGAACTGATAGACTAATAGCATATAAATTTACTTTACTTTCTTTTGCAAATCCACCTTTTGGTGAGATTCTGCGGTGATGAACAATTGAGGCCTTTGGGCTGTTTGCGTTTCATAGCAATCTTTATTTGCTATGCGAACAAACTGCCCAAAGGCCTTTTTGCGTTCTATTTACGGAGAGTTATCAAAAAGTACAACCCTGTGTATCATTAAAAAACAAAAAAATGGAGTACTCAAATTGGGTACAAAACTCGAAAAGGAGAGAGGTAATATGTTGGTTAAACTATCGGGAAATGAACAAAAATTAGTTGAAAAAGTGTACAAACGGCATGTGAATGCAATGGGTTTAGAGGAAGAAAAAAAGTATGGAAAAGGGGAAAATACAAAAGTTGAAAAGGTTATTCCCAACAAGTATTTAAACATTCATTTCGCAAATGGCGAGTGGTTTAAATATTGCGTAGACGGGACTTGGGGCTGAACAAAAAGGGTGGAAAAAAATAACTTCGCTTTCAGATAAGGCAATCAGCGAATGTTGGCTGACTTGCGACTTTGTCGCTAATAGAATGGACGTTGATGCGCGTATAAGCATTCGTAATGCAGGCTGACGAATAGAGCCGATCGCCACGCTTGGGGCGGTTAATAAATTCCGGCAGGAAGTGAACGAGGTCAAAGACCTGAGCGATATGCTTGCCTGATGGCAGTTCACTGGAACGTGGCAAAGCCAACCCGTTAGGGGATGTTCCATTCAATACTCACACACACAATTGGATACGGGGTACAGCTTTCTCTTTGCCCGCTATTTGGCGTTAGCCAAATGAGCACGACACAGATTTTGAACGAAGTGATAAAAATCTGAAGTGCAATTCGGGCAAAGAGAAAGCTGTACCAAAAAGCCGAAAATACACCCGTAAATACCGTTATCTCTGGGTTTGTATTTTAGTTTTAACCTTCAGTATTTGAGGAAGTCCTGAGGACACCCGAAAATGCCAGCGGGTGAGCTATGCACTTTTTTAAAAGGGAGATGGAAATATGACGAAAGGAACGTCACCGATCATGGCGCAGATGGAGAAAATTTATCGGCATACAAGAGCAAACTCTTTCGGTACTCGTGCTAGGTATGAAAGCAGCTGCCGAAATTTCGTCGGGTTTTTAGACGAGAAATTCAAGATGAAAAACTTGCGGAATTTACAAGATAAACATGTAGTGGCCTATATCCAGCAGCGACAAGCTGAAGGCGTCGCACCGAAAACACTCAAAAATGACTTAGGGGCAATTCGCTACATGCATGACATGATTCCGAACGTCAAACACGAACTTTCCGATAATAAAGGACTGAAAG
>NZ_JACFTD010000046.1 GCF_014282005.1 Sporosarcina sp. BP05
GGGTCAACAACTCCGAACGTTGAGAGTAGAAAACTTAAACACCGCGAACTCCTTGAAAGACTTGATAGGCGAGTTGAAAAACACCGTGATGCAAGCGGAACAATCATTCCAGAGGACAAATCGAGAGACGCAGCAGTCACTGCAAAACATTCACTCGACAATAGAAAATCACATGCAAGAAATACTGAAGAACAGCCTTCAGCAACAAAAACGGATGCTAGGAAACCTAGAAAAAGAAGTCAAGATCGCGAAAGGTAGTCTTCAGAAAGAAATTAAAAACAAAAGACATTCTGCGATGGTTGAAAATTGGCTCGAACGTTGTTTAACGGCTATTCCAGTCGCAATTCTAACAGCAATATTCATGCAATTACTGAACAGCCTTCCTTGAATGCTGACTGCCTTTATGGCAGTCCCTTAGCCTTTATGGCAGGATTGAAAGGATGATACAAAGAGCTTTTTGTTCATATTCAACAAACTGGCCATTTAGTTGCGATTATGCAACCATTTACTATCTCGCTCGGTCTTGATTAATGAGAACTTTCAGTGGGAATGGAGGTATAGTTATGTGGGTAATATTCGGTCTTATCGCAATAATAGCAACTTGTATAAATCTTTATATGTACGTAACAGGCAAAGATTATAAATTGGCAATGGCAATGGGATTATCATTTACGGCGCTGACAATTGTTGCAGATTACAGTATGGTGTCCGATTGGGTAAAGGCAGAAGATTGGCCTGCATTATTAGATGTAGTACCCACAATGGCAACAGCCTTATGGGTTTTGACGATCATATCTATTTTATTAAATATAACTCCTATATTCTTAGAGTTGAAAAACAAAAAGTAACTATTGTGTTTTTTCGTTTGCAACTAATGGGTGCGATTGCAGAATAAGTCTAATTTTAAAAACCGATTCCTAAAGTTTGTAAGGGAATCGGTTTTTTTGCTGTAAGTTACAAAATCTGTGCAGATGATATTGCTTTGTACAATTGCAATTTGCGGTTCCAGTTGTATCAAGGCTTTATCCCTTTTTTCTATCAATTTCTTTGTATCTTGGTTTGTAAGGCTTCAAGGAGTTTATTATCAACTCGTTTTGGCTTGTACCCCATACGGTCGATTAAAATACCTTCTAGAACCTTCATGCGGCTCGTGTAACGTCTGTAATCAGCTTCGGTGTGTTTAACTAACTCCGCATTGCCGGAATCGTCTTGTGAGCCTTCTGGGGCTTTTTTCAATAGTCTTTGAATGCTTATCATGATGTCGTAAGCGGTGGAGCGTTCAGCACGCACCAAACGAAGGAGAACCAGTAAATCATAAGTGTGAAATTGAATCAGTTCTTCAAAAGTCTTTTCAGCGAGTTCCAAGGCTAGAAAGTCTTTTTGTTTTGGTCTGCTTATGGTAAATGGAGCGTTACAGAACGTGCATTTATCAATGTTATTTTGGTTTTCGGTTTGGCAATAAGAGCAGTTCATTCTTCATCATTTCTTTCAAACTCTGCTTTTTGAGTGACTTGTCCATTTTCAAAAACGAGATTTAAACGTATTTTTTTGATGTTATCCCAAGTCCCACGACCAAATAAGAATGAATTCATTTCGTAAGTTCCTGTTCCTTTTCTTATCATGATTCCTTGTTGAACTAATTTATTTATATTGTTGTTCAGGCTTTGGACGGTTTTATATTCAAGTTCTTCAGCCATTTGTTTTTTTATATAGGCATTTAAGACAACTATGTTGTCATATCCCATGCGTTTTAAAAGGACGTTAAGGCTCTTCTGTAAGCCGTTTGGGAGGTTGTTAATCATTAGTATGTTGTCTAGGTAAAGCTTTATAAAGTCGGGTTCTTTGGACACGTAGGCTTCTTCTGTATTTTTTTCAATTAGTAATTCACCAGTAGTTTGATCAATAATTTTTTCAGTTATTTCTCTTGTGATTTTTTTCTTTTCAGTATCACCAATCATGCCTTTTAAATGCTCTCTATCCATCACTACCAATCACTTCTCCCTCTTTCCGTGTTACTGTTTATAATCTGTATTGTATTATAGATTATATCCATTAGCAAGCACTAACTTTGAAAGTTATAATCCAAAACAGATTATATAATCTATGCTCCTAGATTATAAAACCTACGCTAGTAGATTATAAAACCTACGCTGGTAGATTATAAAACCTACGCCAGTAGATTATAACTATTTTCAACAAAGCTAGTCATACCTAAGTAGACTAGTATTCTCTCCTTCTTATCTCTTCTTTTAGGTAAATGTTTTGACCTTGTTATTTTGACCTTTCTCTTGATTTTATTTCTTGAACTTGCCATTAAGGCTGAAGGACTGCCATAAAGGCAGTCGAGCAATCAAGGAGGGTGGAAATTTAAATATCATAATCGAGTGATCCACCTTGACCACAAAGGGAAAGGGTGGGTCACTCGATTATGATATTCGTGAAAAAACGGCCACAAGGACGGCTTTTTTCAAGCACTAGCACTTGATTTTAGGGGGATTGGGGGACTCCCCAACAAGCGCTATGTAGACACGAAGTGGCTAGCATAGGTACAGCTTGCCAACTCCCGAAACCATGTGATAGCATAGGTTTAACAAAATGAACATTTTGGATAGGGGGGCGTTCTTTTGGTGAACCGAAAAGAGAGCCGTCAGGTGAACTTTCGTGTGAATGATTTGGAGTACGAACGACTTGAGCAGATGGCGAAAATCGTTGGTATGACTGTGCCAAACTTTTGCAAAAAGAAGGCACAAGGGGCAAAAATGCGCTCACCGCAAATTGACGGTGACGGGGCAAAAGAGATTTCTCGGCAATTACGTGCCATTGGGAGCAACGTGAACCAATTGGCAAAGGGAGTAAATGCGGGAAATTCGGATTCTGACGTTGAATTGCGTGCGATCAATGGCGATTTGCAAGCAATTAATAAGGAGTTGGAAGCGATTTGGCAACTATTCAGCGAGGCACTGCAAAAGTAGCGAGTAAATTGATTTCTTACGCAGAAAAACGTGCAGTGGTGCGTGATGGTGTGGAATGTTCGGCTGATTATGCAATGGCCCAATTCAAGGCAACTCGTGAAATGTGGGGGAAAACTGACGGGATTCAAGCACACCACGTTATTCAGTCCTTCAAACCCGATGAAATTACTCCCGAAAAAGCAAATGAAATCGGGGTGGAATTAGCGAAAAAAATTGCACCAGGCTTCGAGGTCGCAGTTTACACGCACACTGATACTGACCACATTCATAACCACATTGTGATTAACTCGGTCAATCCCGATACGGGTAAAAAATATCATGCTCATGGCAAAGAGGAACTTTTTAAAATTCGTGCTGCCAGTGATCAATTGTGTCTTGAAAATGATTTGTCCGTTGTAAAAGAACACGATTCACCGGTTCGTTATACGCTTGCAGAAAAAGCTTTGCTAGAAAAAGGGGAAATCAGTTGGAAAGACGAGGTTCGTCAAGCAATTGACCACTCAAAAAATGAGGTTTCCAGTCTTCCGAATTTAGAAAAATCCTTGAAAGATAATTTTGATATAGAAATGAAGTTGAGGGGCGACACAATCAGTTTTAAACACCCCGACCAACAAAGATTTATACGGGGAAAAAGTCTTGGTTTCAACTACGAAAAGGAGGGATTGGAGCATGAGTTTAGCCGACAAATTGAAAGAGAAAGAGGAACAACAAAATCTGAAAAACCTATCAAAAGAAATCGGGGATCTGAACGCTCGTTTACGTTTGATAGCACGAGAACCCCAGTTATTCGAGTTAAACATAGAAAAGGACTTGGAACAGCTAGAAACGCAGTCACGCTCGATACTGAAAGACTTGGAAAATCAGTC
>NZ_JACFTD010000047.1 GCF_014282005.1 Sporosarcina sp. BP05
AAAGCCATTATCCCGAAATTATTGTTATCCCGAAGTACCTCTCTAACTGGACCAATTAATGTACTATATTTATAAAAATACGGGATAACATTTCGAGTTACTTAAGCCCGCACAATTTTAGTATTAGTTCTTCATTATCATCCCAGATTCCCTTTTCATTTAATATATCAGCTGTCTTTGAAACCTTCTCCAGAGCCTTCTTCATCATTGAAACATCTGCAAATGCATATCGATCAGTTGTGTTAATATTCGAATGCCCTAGAAAATCTTTAATATAAGAAAGGGGAATACCCGCCTGATATAGATGCATAGCTTTTGTATGTCTAAAAAGATGAGGGTAAACCCTGTCGGGAATTTCCGGAAACTTTTCTTTTGCAGACTTTGCGTATTTTTTCAAGAAGGCCGCAACATTGTCTTCTGACATTCGACTATGCTGTCCATGTATTACTGTGAAAAATAGATATTTCTCTGTGTCCCAAGATTTCTGTGGATGAAAATGACTTAGGTATTTATTAAGATGTCTAATCGTCTTTTCTTGAAGGGGAACTGCGCGCGTCTTTTGCCCCTTACCTGTCAGATATACGAATGGAACTTCGCTCTGAAGACTTATATCTTTAATTCGTAAGTTTAAAAGTTCTTGTATACGTGCACCTGTATCATACAAAAATATCATTAGAAATTGATTACGAATCCCACGCATATTGCCGGTATCTGGCTGAGTAAGCAATACATTGAGAGCCTTTTCAGACAAATAATTAACAGGAGTTTTTATTGTCTTTTTTGCCGGTATTTTTTTCAACTCCATATATGGTGCAATTAAAGCGGGGTTTTCCATTGCCGCATATTTATAGAATGCTTTCATTACAGTTAGCCTGTAGTTCCGTGTAGTCACACTGCAACCCCTCACTTCTTCAACCCAGTCCAAATACTCAGATATAACATTTTTATTCAGAAGGGAAAAAGTAATCTCAGTAAAACGAATATGTTTTTCTTTTTCCAAAAAAAGTCTGAGAAGGTTTATGGTTTCTGCATATGCCTTTATAGTATTAGTGCTATAGGCTTTCTGCCTCGGTAGATAGATTGTTAAGTAATCTCGGACGACTTTGAAGAATTTATCATCTAGCGCCTTCATTTATCTACCTCCGGTATTACGTTGTTAGTCAATATTACTGATCTTTCAATGAGTTCTGGGTAAAAGTCCGGAACTAAGTGAAGATAATAGTCCGTTTTTGCAAAGGAAGAATGTCCCATATACATACTTAGAAAGGGAAGGAGTGCATTTAGATCTCGACTTTCCTTTACCCATAAATTCATCCTTTTTACACAGAAAGAATGTCTCATGTCGTATAGACGCGGCTTATTTCCACTTACATTTTTTATCCCAGTCTTATTCCAAAGTTTTCGAAATAAGTCACTGATGTAACCTGCTGTATACGGAATGCCTTTATCATTTGGAAAAAACCATTCCCGACATGGCCATATAACACCAACTTTGTCGTTATATTTTTGACATAACTCAAGAACATCATAGGCTATTACAACCACACGATCTTTGTTACCCTTAGCCTGTCGGATAATAAGCTTCCCAGTATCTATATCTACATCTCCTGCCCTTAAATTTACTGCCTCGGAAGGTCGAAGTCCACTGCAATAGAGGAGCCGGAAAATCATGGGCAAGACCAAAGAGCGCGCGGGATTGCTTTTTCTGAACTCAATACCATCTACGGCATAAAAGAATGCACTTAGTTCCTGGCTAGTAAAAATATGCGGAATATAACGTATGATTTTCCGGGTATAGTCTTTGGGAATGACATACGCTTCTGTACCCGTTTGATTCATATATAAAGCAAGTTGACGTATATAATGAATACGTTGTTGTAGGTTATTGATGTGTTCACCCGGTCTCAAGTTTACCCATTTTAATACAATGTCCTTGGAAATAAATGTACTCTCCGGAAACTCACTAATACAGAATTTATCAAATACGTATAGCCAATATTTACCCATCTTGTAATCAAAGCCGAGGGCTTGTTTCAGTTCTAAAAAGTCCTCTATATATTTCTGATGCTTGCTATTGTAGCTATATGGATTCATGCTAAAGCCCCCTGGGTTATTTTAATGCCTTCCAAGGTTAAGCTACAGTTCCGAAGCTGTTCCAAATCAGTAGATAAGTATTCCCTAGTTGACTCCTTGTTGGAATGCCCCAGTATTGAGGAAATAATTGTTAATGGTGTTTCGTTCTCTAATAATCTACTGGCAAGTGAATGCCTCAAAGAATGAGCACAGTTCCGACTGTGGCGAAGACCAGCTTTTTCTATATACTTTTTTACGATTTCAGAGCAGCTATATGGATCTTGAAATCCAATGTAAGGAGAATAACATCGTAAAAAAACGTGAGTGTCATTAGATGCAGGGCGCCCATGAAGAAGGTAGTCCACTATTGCATTTCCGACTTCAGGAAGCAAAGGTATAATTAAGGCAATCTGTGTTTTTTTCTGTATGATTGTGATTGTATTCCTTCTCCAGTCAATATCATCAATTACTAAATTGACAATATCCACGCTTCTCAATCCTGTACGCATAATCAAAAGGATTAACGCATAGTCTCTTTTCCCAACTAGTGTACTGCGACTTATGGAATTTAATAGTACACTTTCTTCTTCTATTGTAAAAGGTTGATATACAATGGTTTTTACAGCAGCTTTCTGAGGCAGAGCAATGGCCATATCCCAACCACAGTAATTATATTCTTTTACAAAGCGGAAAAATGATCGGAGTGCCGTAAGCACTACTGACATACTTCCAAGTTTGTACCATTGCGATATATACGGTATAAAACCACTTACATCTTCACGAGATACTTTATCTAGAGAAATACACTTCCCTTTATTGGTGGTGTAAACCATGAATAGTTTTGAAATACGTAAATAATTCTTCTTAGTGTTATAACCAAATCCTTTTTTATCCAAAAAGTAGTTGTAGGTATTAATAATACCTGAAATATCATTACAATCTTGTTTAGTATCTGCATTAAGGTTTGGTAACCTTCTCCATTCAATAGCACCGTGCTTATAACACTGAAGAAGTTTATCTGTAGCACGTCGTATTCTGTAATACTTTGTCTTAGAAATTCTCTTCTGACTGTAGTCATACTTTGCGTTTTCCATATATCCGTCCAAGATTACCTCGAAATGGGCGTCATTCCCATAGTTAGAAAAATAACCTTCAATAGTACGGAATTCAATTTCATAACGTTTGAGAACGCTCTCTTTGTATTCGAATGTTTTCAGTGCTAACCTAGTACGCTTGAACAAATCAGATAACAATACGGTATTCATACTTTATCACCTTCCATAATTGTTGTTGGGTATCCCCACCATTTCATTATGGAAATTATTTCAATTGTTATTCATTAGTCAAGAGAATTATCTTATTCCGAATTTTTATGAACAAAGCATGATATCTGTTCTACTAAAATCAAAACATCGGTATAACAAGAATTTCAGGATAATGGCTTT
>NZ_JACFTD010000048.1 GCF_014282005.1 Sporosarcina sp. BP05
TTTTTTTACCCTTTGCCTTTTTTAGTAACGGTTAAAATAAAGCTGGAATTCGGAATAAAGTTAGAAAGAGCATAAGGGGAAACTGGCCCCACTACCAGTGTGGGACTAGGCGAAGCCTAGTGTTTGGATGGGTACATGAAAAGTTGATTTTGTCACGCTAGAGTGACAGCCAAAAACGCCGTTTGTCACTCTAGCGTGACAACTTTAATAAACCAATATCTCGCTTCTTTAATCGTTTTTGCTCCAGGATCAAACTCAATAAAAAATATCATTGGTCATTTTAAATTCCCAACTCATTCAGTAATTTTTGTCGCTCTTCTACAATATTTGAATCGATTTTCTTTTCAACTTCCTTTGTTGCGCTTCTATTCTTGAACCACTCGGGAACCTTTTCAGCTCTCCCTGTTCTCCGTTGACTTGGTTTTAAATCTGCAAATGTGACAGGTAGTCCTTCTTGATAAAGTTCCCCATACTCTTGCAATTTTATTTTGATAAAACCTAACGGGTTTTTCACACCTTCTTCTTCGTTCACATATCGAATGAGCATACCCAATTCTTTTTCAGCATCATCGTTCCAAATAAATAATGCTCCTTCATACATTTCAGCAAAATAAATATGATTGAAACTATAATCGTTCGCTAAAGCATTCAATCGTTTTCGAATGTCTTCATTCTCAGATTGTTTTTTTTGTTGCACGGGGTTATTTTTTGGTTCAATTAACTTAATTTCTTTATCTGGAGCGTGTCGGATTGTAAATTCAATTCGTTCAACACTACGCCCTTTTTTGATTTCATTAAAACTTATTTGAACATCTGTTTTTTCATTTAATTCTACTAAAGCAGGCGAAAGAACTCTGTTTTTAAAATTTCCGTAAACCGAATACGATTTAACATGTTTTGCCCCTAGAAATCCCCTTAAATCATCGACCGAACACTCCCAATGACCAAGATGTTGCCATTTTTTCATAAGTTCATATAAACGTATGGAATAGGTACTTTTCAAACTTAAAATATTACTTAATCTATAAGACGTAAATTGATTTTTCAACTGTAGTAAGTAAGGCTTTAATTTTGAATCAAAGGAAAATTCAACTGTACCTTCGTTGCTTCTATATCTCACAGATGAAGCCCATGTAGCGACAATCCAATCTTTTTTCCCAATAGGTATTTCAACAACCTTTGAAACCAATGTTTTTGAAATCTTTTTGATTTCCGAATAAGTGGATTCGCCCTTTAAACCAATCATTTCAGCAAAATCCCTAACGCTTAATAGATAGGTCTTCAAGTCATCGTCAGTCGGCTCAATCATGCTTATCATAGTTAAAACTACTTTTTGCTCATTCACACTAAGTGGATCTACATGATGAGCTTCCACCAATTCATTTTTTTGTGTGACTAGATGATTTTCCACAAATAACTCCTCCAAACTATACTATTACTATTTAATTACCGTGTATTAGTTAATACCAATATAAACAGCATAAATCATTTAGTCAAATAACTATTACTCATTAAAATTATTTGTAACAGTTAGCACCGAATATGTAATAGTTCACACCAAATATGTAATAGTTGAACACCAAATATGTAATAACTCACACCAAATATGTAATAGTTCACACCAAATATGTAATAGTTCGACCTCTCAAACCCAGTCATACCAAGGGCTCAGAGGTCCCCTAAATCACTTAAAACAAAGATCTTAAACATTAAGTACTTAAAACAACAACAAACACGCGCGTGGTGGTGGTGATCAAAAATCAGGTGACATTGATTTCTCTTTTTCTATCAAAAAAAATTGAGACAAATAATGTACACCCAAAACACAAAAGGGCGTTACTAGAAAAAAAGAGGACAAATCCTCAAAAAGAACATGTCCTACTCTCTCAGACTATCAAATATAGCCACAGAAACGCACAGGATGCTCATAGACCGACGATAAACGGAAATAGGTGTATGTCTTTACCTCTTCTTTTACGAACGATTCTAGGCTATCTGTGAGCGTTTTTAGAAAACCGAAGAAAACAAACGGAAATTGCGAAAGGGTTTTGCATAATTATTCGTTTAGACAGGCCTAGCGTTCACCAGAAAGCGCGTTAATTCAACGATGTATATTTAGTGCATAAAAAATAATCAGGACGTTAGGAGAAGAACTGAGGGTTTACAAGGGGTGACGGATCCTTAACAACTGCCGAGAACAGGCGTTATGTCTACCTAGCGTGTATACGTGATACAATCCATTTGAGTAATTAAATCGATGTTTTACGGACGAATCATCTAATTTCTTGTTCAACTATCGGGCCAGTTTGTTGAATAACTTGTTATTGAGGAAGATCGGAAGTATCGAGAAAAGTAATTTTTTATTAAACTAACGGTATTAGTTTAAAAGAGGGGGTTTTTTATTATGAGGAAAATAATTATCACCACTTTAGTATCGTCAATTATATTGGTGTTAGCGGGATGTAATCCCCAACCTAAGTTGAGAGGTTTTTATCAAAGCGAAAAAGATGTGAATGGTTATCATATTCAGCTATCAATTCAACACGATGATAAAGTTTTTGTTGAATTTATTGATAACAGGGAAGTTGACAAAGGAACCTATGAAGAGACTGAAGTTGGTAAATACCTAATGACAAGTGATAAACAAGAGTTTACGATTGACTTAAACAATGATAACTCATTTCACATAACCTTAAAAAAATTAAATGACGGAAACCCGATTAATATGATAAATATTGGTGATGTACCAGGCACTTTCTCTACTGAATTTGATGATGTTGAAGAATATAAAGCATTATTAGATGAATAATTAATACTTATGCTTTTCCAATAACGGGTGCTTTAGTTTAAAATCGGCTGCCTTTACAGGGCAGCTTTTTCTTATTGAGTAATGGAGGTTACTACATCCGTGAACGGATGTTATGTCTACTAAGGTGCATGCAGCATACAACCTTGTTCAACTAACGGGGCAGGTTTGTTTAAGAAGAGTTGTTTTTGAGTTGTATAAATAAGTAAAAAGTTTGAAGGGGGAGTTTTAAATTAAAAGATATTTATTTTATTTCGTTTCCGCAATAT
>NZ_JACFTD010000004.1 GCF_014282005.1 Sporosarcina sp. BP05
TCGTCCACAGGCCAAATACACACGATCAACGGGTGTTTTACTTAACATGCGTTTGAAGTACCTGAAGTACTTCCCCTAAAAGTGTAGGGTTAAATCCCTCTTCAATTTGGATGGAAACAACACCTATTACCAGTGTCAATTGAGTAGGCATACTTGCTTTTGAAGCAATTGTATCAAACGAAAGCCACTGTTGGGCTGTGGATGCAGTATCTGTTTTATGCCAATCTTTTTTGAGCCAAGTATACATACTTTGAACACTAATATTATTTGTAGCACACCAGGCTGTGACGCTAGATTCACCACTCGCTTTAAATGCTTCAATCCGTGCTTGCCATATGGCTCGCCGTTCGTCTCTTGTCATGAAAAAACCTCCTAACCATTGATGTTAATGTGATTATCACATAACACGAATGAGGTTAGAAGGTGGGGAGTATTTGGCGCTTACATATCATCTACCTCAAATTCCATATTTAAAAACTTGAATCTTTTTAAACGTTTGAAGGCAACAGGAATGATTAAAAATAAAAGCATCCAAATAAACAGTAAAAAGAGTCCACGAAAGATAATTTTATTGAAATCAGATTCTATAAAAGGTTTCACTAAAATTGTGAATACGGTTTCTTTTTTAGGACTAAGACCAATCGAAGGGTCTTTACCTAGTGCTTCAGCAGAATTCATAGAAGACTCGATTTTCTTTGGTTGTAAAATGAAAGCCTTTGGATCTTCTTTAATAGTAGCTACTCCGATTAGTATTGATGCAGATATCATCCAAGTTAAGATGAGCGCTATTCCTGCAGTGTATGCATAGGGAATAACAAAATGAATCCATTGGAAAAAAGAGATACTTTCCCTATTTTTGTTAGAATGCTGTATTTTGCTCACCTCCATTTTTCCTCTTAGTTTGATTTTACCGAAGTCCTACTAATCTAACAATAGAAAGCTTGGATTTATGATCAAATACTATAATTATCCCATCTTTTTAACAGTGAGGATTAAAAGAGGCTAAAGCACATCATTGTAGAAGGAGGCCATGAGCTAATGGATAGATGAATTTATTAACAATCCAGAATATTAGTGTGGTACAGTTGATTAATTCAATAATGCAATAAACACAGGGGGGAAGCGCACATGAGAATACAAAAAGCAACAGTAAATGATCTTGATTCATTATCAGAGCTGTTTGACTTGTACAGGATATTTTATCACCAAAAGTCAAATGTTAAGGGTGCAAAAGAGTTTGTTAAAGACAGATTAAGCAACGAGGAGTCCGTTATTTTTATTGCCTTTGATGCAAATAATCCGATTGGCTTTGTTCAACTATATCCTTCCTTTTCATCTGTAAGCATGAAGCGTACATGGGTGTTAAATGATTTGTATGTCAGGGAAAGTGTTCGCGGCAAAGGTTTTGGCGATAAATTAATTAAAAAAGCTCTTTCTTTTGCGGAAGAAACAGGTGCAAAAGGAGTACTACTTGAGACTAATATAGAAAATATAACAGCACAAAAGCTTTATGAAAAAATTGGTTTCACAAAAGAAAAAAACCATTTTTACTTTTTTTCAATTTAAGAAACTACCCTTTCCCTATGGAGGATCCGACATGAATTGTCTACATAAATTAGAGTACAAATCACCGATTGGAGTAATTGTAATAATTGGTACAGACGAGGCTATTAGTTCAATAATGTTCTCTGAGAGGGATGTGGTATCGGATTGTGTGCAGGATGAATCCCCAACGATTTTGAAGGAATGCATTCAGCAACTTGAGCAATATTTTAAAGGAGAGCGTCACGAATTTACATTTCCCTATTCCTTCGAAGGTACAGACTTTCAAAAAACAGTGTGGAGCGCTTTGACAAAAGTACCCTGTGCCGAAACGGTATCCTATAAAGATATTGCTGTTTCAATTGGGAATGAAAAAGCCGTCAGGGCAGTAGGCACTGCAAATGGAAAAAACAAGCTAAGTATCGTGATTCCTTGTCATCGAATTATCGGTTCGAATGGGAAATTAACAGGTTATGCAGGTGGTTTGTGGCGAAAGGAATGGCTACTTCAGCATGAGCTGACCTTTTATAAGGACATGTCCTAAGTTGAAGCTGACAATTTAATAGCTTAATCAGTAGCATTGAATCTAGATGAAATAAGAATTGATCCATCCGCGGCTTCCAAGCACGGGAATGGAATCAATTCTTTTAACGTTTGGCTTTGATGTCAGGACAATCAATCTTGATTCTCCTGATTTAATGCTTGTGTTCCTCCACAAGTTCTTTCTCCACACTTAAAATCGTAAAGCTTTCGATTGGTGAATTGCATCCTTTAAGCGTGTACACAAACAATTGTTGACCTTCCTCTTCTAGGAAATCCGTACAAGTCATGTTGATTTTAACAGGATTGTTTCCTTTATTTTTATTTTTTGAACGGTCTATTTCTAAGTCGATTGTTGTGCCTTTGAAAGAAAGATTATATAATGTTGGGTCACCTTCGAGCGTGTAATTCGCAATACGAACTGTAGCCGCTTCCTTCATCTCCATACTCTCTAAAAACGTTTCAAACACTGGGTAGTTATAGATAGGCCCATTCATATTGACGACATCACCATTTAGAACTGCTTTTTCACTGTCATACGAACAGGCTGAGCTAACTGTCATAGCTATTAGTATAAGTAAATATAAAAAAAATTTGTTCCCCATAGTATTATCCTCCTTACGATCAGTTAGCGTTTCCCCTCAATTATATGAAGGAGTCACACACAATATCCCGTTCTAAAAACCGAAACTACTTCCGAATCCGAATTATTTGAATCTCGTAACTTTTATATCGTTCAGACTTTTGCTAAACTAATCAAAGGTCTAATTTTAAAGAAAAGTAGGGGGAGTAGCGTGAAGGTTTTAGTACAGCTCAGCTGGTTTTTTAAACAGCAGAAGAAGCAGTATCTTTTCGGAATTGCGATGCTTGTTTTCGTTTCCTTATTACAATTGCTGCCGCCGAAGATCATTGGAATTATCGTGGATGACATTGCGGCGGGTTCTTTAACAGCTGAAGGGCTCACAAAATGGCTGGTTATCTTAGCTGTAGCAGGTATCCTCATGTACATTGCACGCTATTACTGGCGCGTAATGATTTTTGGTTCAGCCGTTTTGTTATCCAAAATAATGCGTGAAAAGTTGTTTAATCATTTTACAAGAATGTCGCCATCTTTCTATCAAAAGAGACGTGTAGGCGATTTAATGGCCCATGCCACAAATGATATAGGTGCTGTACAGCAAACGGCGGGTATGGGGATTTTGACGCTTGTCGATTCCATCTCAACAGGCGGATTCGTCATTTTGACGATGGCCATCACGATCAATTGGAAATTGACTTTGATTGCACTCATTCCACTGCCATTCATGATTTTCCTAACAAGCTATTATGGAAAACTATTGCGTAAGCGATTCCGGTTTGCCCAAGAAGCTTTCTCCAATTTGAATGACAAAACGCAGGAAAGTATATCTGGCATTAAGGTCATCAAAACGTTTGGTCAGAAAAATGAAGATATTGAAGATTTTACAAGCTTATCTACAGATGTCGTTAGTAAAAATATGCGTGTCGCAAAAGTGGATGCATTATTCGATCCGACAATTACAGGGATATTCGCGATTTCATACATTTTGTCTTTCTATTTCGGAACGAAGTTAATTATTGCTGGTGACATGTCAATTGGGGACATGGTAGCGTTCAGTACATACCTTGGGCTTCTTGTCTGGCCGATGCTTGCATTTGGATTCCTATTTAATATTGTAGAGCGTGGAAATGCATCTTACAGCCGTATTACGGAATTGTTGTCTGTCGCACCAGAAATTAAAGACGTAGCGGGTGCAATTGATAGAAGACCAGAAGGCGATTTGCATTTCAATATAGATGAGTTCAAATTCCCAGGTGATGAGCGTGCTGCATTGCACAACGTTTACTTCACGTTAAAACGAGGAGAAACAATGGGTGTTGTCGGGAAAACAGGGTCGGGTAAAACAGCCATTTTAAAACTATTGCTGAGAGAATTTGAAGGATACAAAGGAAGCATCGTCTATGGAGACAAACCAATCAATCAATATAAGCAACAACGTTTAAGAGAGTCAATTGGTTATGTACCACAGGATCACTTCCTATTTTCAACAACACTTGCTGAAAATATAGCCTTTACAAATCCGAGAATTGGAACTGAGAAAATTCATGAAGCTGCACGACTTGCGCATATCCATGATGACATTTTAGGATTTACGGAAGGATATGGCACCATTGTTGGAGAACGTGGTGTATCGTTGTCTGGTGGTCAGAAACAGCGCATTTCCATAGCTCGTGCATTAATCATGGAGCCTGAATTACTGCTTTTGGATGATTCCTTATCAGCCGTGGACGCCAAAACGGAAGAAGCGATTTTACAATCACTTAAACAAACACGTACAGGCGAGACGACAATTATTACCTCTCACCGATTAAGCGCTCTCCAGCATGCGCATAAAATCATCGTTCTGCATGAAGGAACGATTGTCGAAGCAGGAACGCATGAAGAACTACTCGAAAAGAATGGAAGATATAAAGAAATGTATGACCTACAGCAACTTGAAGTGCTTGTCGAACAAGGAGGCGAGGAATAATGTCAGCAGAAAAACACCCGAAATTAACAGCGAAAGATCAATGGGTTGTCTTGAAAAGATTGTTGCAATATATCATCCCTCATAAAAAGAGCGTAATTATAGCGCTTGTCCTACTTGTTTTGACGGTCGCTGGCAGTATCGTAGGACCTTTGATCATTCAACGATTCATTGATAATCATCTCTCTACAATGAGTTTTCAAAAGAGTGCCATCACGAATATCGCAATTGTCTATATAGGTATTCAAGTATTCATGGTCTTCGTCTCTTATTTCCAGCTGATACGTTTTCAAGATATTGCACTAAAAATTATTCAGCAAATGCGCATCGATGTGTTTTCAAAGGTGCAAGGGCTCGGTATGCGTTATTTTGATAAAACACCTGCTGGAAGTATCGTGTCACGTGTGACGAATGATACGGAAGCAATAAAAGAAATGTTCGTCAGTGTTATTGTCACGTTTTTACAAGCTATATTTGTAATTATTGGCGTTTACATTGCACTATTTTCACTTGATGCAAAGTTGGCGTTTATTTCTTTGTTATTATTGCCGTTGTTTTTAGCCGTTATCGTCGTTTACCGACGCTATAGCGCAGATTTCTATCAAGACATTCGTGAGCGATTAAGTCAGCTCAACGCTAAAATAGCTGAATCATTATCCGGAATGGGAATGATCCAAGCATTTAGACAAGAAGACCGTTTAGAAGCGGAATTTGATGATATTAATGAAAAACATTTCCGTGCTGGAATGCGTAACATTAAATTTGACAGTATCCTGCTAGGTCCGGCAATCGATTTACTGTATGCTGGAGCAATCGTTTTTATACTCGGATACTTCGGGTTTTTATCCCTTGCCAGTCCCGTTGAAGTGGGGATACTATATGTATTTACAACTTTAATTGGCCGTTTATTCCAACCTGTTCAACAAGTAATGCAGCGACTATCTATTTTCCAACAAGCAATGGTTGCCGCATCCCGTGTGTTTAAGTTAATGGATGATCCCGATATGGAACCAGAGCAGCTAGATAGTAATCAATCTGAGATACTAAGCGGTAAAATCGAATTCCGAGATGTATCGTTTTCCTATGATGGGCAAGCTGATGTACTGAAAAACATTTCATTCACTGCGAATGCAGGCGAAACTGTTGCCCTGGTCGGTCATACTGGTAGCGGAAAAAGCTCCATCATCAACTTGCTAATGCGTTTCTATGAATATGAGCGCGGTGGTATTTATATCGATGATGTTTCGCTGAAAGAATACCCGAAAGAAGAACTGCGGAAGAAGACAGGACTTGTCTTGCAAGACCCGTTTCTATTTTACGGGGATATCGAAAGCAACATTCGTTTGCACGATAAGAAAATGACGTCTGAAGAAGTAAGAACAGCTGCTGAGTTTGTCCGGGCAAATGAATTCATTGAAAAACTACCAGACAAATACGCTCAAAAAGTAACAGAACGCGGCTCCACATTCTCAAGTGGTCAGCGCCAACTAGTTGCATTTGCACGAACAATCGCGACGAATCCTAAAATCCTCGTTCTCGATGAAGCAACTGCCAATATCGACACAGAAACAGAAGTGGCAATTCAATCAAGCCTTGAGAAAATGAGAAAAGGGCGCACCACAATCGCAATTGCTCACAGGCTAAGCACAATCCAAGACGCGGAACTGATTCTCGTGCTGCATAAAGGCGAAATCGTCGAACGTGGAACACACCAGGAATTACTGATGCAAAAAGGGCTCTACCATAAGATGTATCTACTTCAAAACAATATTTTGGAAGACGTTATCTGATGCACGGTCGGCTTGCACATCCCTCTGGGGAACGTGCAAGCCGTTTTTTTTGCTTACATGACTATGTCACGCCGAAATGTCATAAACTGTTCACAGACATATTAGACGTAATTTGGCGCTTCTTTTGATACGATTGAGGAAGAAAAACTGAAGGGGAGAGAATTATGGCAACAGACTTAAATCTATTTCTCGCTTTCGGTGCCGGTTTCTTAAGTTTCATCTCACCGTGTACATTACCGTTGTACCCAGCATTCATTTCGTATATTACGGGCATGTCACTGGATGATTTAAAATCGGACTCGAAACGCATGAGCAGAAGCGGTATACTACATACACTGTTCTTTTTAATCGGATTTTCAGTTATTTTTGTCGTACTTGGTTTTGCTACGTCGTTTGTAGGGACATTTTTCATTGAAAATCAAGTAATACTCAGACAAGGCGGCGCAATCTTTATGGTGTTATTTGGCCTTATGATTGCAGGTGTTTACACACCGAAGTTTCTTATGGGCGAAAAGAAACTACAGTTTAAAAACCGTCCTTCAGGATATTTTGGGAGCGCATTAATTGGGCTTGCATTCGCAGCTGGTTGGACGCCTTGTTCAGGACCGATAATTGGGGTAATCATGGGACTATCTGCAACAAACCCAGGATCAGGAGTTCTTTATATGCTGATGTATGTGTTCGGTTTTGCAATTCCATTCTTTGTTCTGTCGTTCTTTATAACGCGTCTTGGCTGGATTCGGAAAAATAGTGGCCTTATTATGAAAATTGGGGGCGGCGTTATGATTGCATTCGGAATCTTGCTGTTCTTTGATGGATTGACCTATTTAACAAGTTTGCTCAGCCCGATTTTTGGAGATTTTCAAGGTTTTTGAGTTGAAAGGAAGGGATTGCGATGCAGCAAATTGGGTCATTCGGTGAATGGATGGAATACGTTGAAAGAGAAAGAGCGTTACTCCTTTTTGTGAAAACCGATAACTGTTCAGTCTGCGAGGGATTATATCCGCAAGTGAAAGCACTGCAAGCCAATTTTCCAATCCTTTTTTATAAAGTAAATGTGGCGGAAGTGCCAGAAATAGCGGGACAACTTTCGTTGTTTACAGCGCCAGTCGTCCTCCTATTCAATGAAGGAAAAGAGTATGCGCGATTTGCACGTTTTATCCCGATAGAAGAATTGAAGTATCGTTTGGGGGAAATAATTTGAATGAATTAATTGAAACAATTTTCACCAAGGTACCCCCGGTTTACCTCATTATCGGTTCAACCGTACTTGCGCTAGTTATGGGGACAATCGCGCTGATTGTTAGGACGAAAGCGGCGAAAAGGCCTGTGACACCACTGAAGATCATCTTGCCACCCCTCTTTATGTCGACGGGTGCGCTGATGTTCCTATTTGAAGAATTTAGAGTGCCGCTGCATCAGGTGCTAGAAGCGCTCCTTGTAGGCATACTGTTCTCTATTATCTTGATAAAAACGACGAATTTTGAACGCAAAGATAGCGATATCTATATGAAACGGTCGAAAGCATTCCTGTACATTTTACTTGGTCTACTTATTGTTCGACTCGCAGGGAAACTACTTCTCAGCAATACAATTGATGTAGGGGAACTGGGCGGTATGTTCTGGATTCTTGCATTTGGCATGATTGTCCCTTGGCGGATTGGCATGCTAATCAAGTACAATAAAATAAAAGAAGTTAGACAAGTAAAAGGTGTCCGCATTTAATTGCGGACACCTTTTTTAAAATAAATGTTCATACGGAGTAAGATCAATCTTCATTTCCGCCATTTTCTTGCGCAAAAATTTATGATCCCGTTTAGGCGTTGCTTGTATATATCCACGGATAATAAGGTCGGAATCAATTTTCCCCGCATGTTCCTCGAGTGCGATTTCACCTATCTTACCCGCGATTTTTTGCTTCGCTACAGGACGGAATAATTCCGGTACTGGAACGACCAGCTCATTCAACAGTAGTTTTGCCTCGTCATTCCAAAGGTGGAGTGAGCTCTCCACATAATGCTCTTCCCAGTCGAGTGTCGATTTTCCGTCCGCTTTTGGAAACCTTTTTAAAAACTTCCGGAACATGAAAAAGCCGCCAATGCTCATAAGTCCAATGAGGACAACGCACCAGACAATGATGAACCACATAAATAAATCTTGTTGCAACAGTCTTCACCTCTTCCATTCTATTCACCATTATAAGAGCTTTTGTAAAAAAATACACGGACAATGTATTCCTTTTCTCAAGTTAACACTATTTAGGAGGTGAAAGGAGGGGACGGGATGGAACAATGGATGATTTTAATACAAGAAGTTGGGTTTCCAATCTTTGTATCTTTTTATCCCGCATTAACGGGCAGTAAGCTCCCCACTTCAAGTCTTTAAGGACTCAAGAAGAAATAATGGGGGATCAACTGCGCGTAAAAGCCCGATTGTTAGTTTAACTTTATCTCTTGCACTGACACGAAACGAAACTTGTCGACATACACGATGCCCTTGTTTCTTTAAAGATGAAGTGTACTTCACAAATAAGTCACGGATTCGACATGGAAGCAATCAGCTCCTCGCTTGTTTGAAGCCATTACTTCCGCTATGATGAACGTATCAATTGATAGTGGAGGAAACCAAATGAGAAAAAAACTTTTACTGCCTTATGTATTGCTTGTAGTGCTAATTCTAAGTGCGTGTTCTGGGGGCGGGTTCAAAGCCGAGCATAATTATAAAATTGAACCGTTTGAATTTACAAACCAACACAATGAAAAGGTTTCATTGGATGATCTGAAAGGGAACGTATGGCTGGCACAATTTGTTTTCACAGTTTGTACGAGTGCCTGCCCACCGATGATGAGTAACATGGCAGATATCGATAAAAAGCTTATTGATGAAGGTGTTGAAGATTACAAAATCGTATCATTTAGTATTGATCCTGCTGTCGACACACCTGAATTAATGCAAAAATACCTTGACATGTATGATGTCGGGGATCAGAAAAACTGGGAAATGCTGACTGGCTACACACAAAAGAAAATTACTGACTTTGCGGCGAAGTCATTCAAGACGCTTGTTGCTGATATACCCGATTCGGATCAGGTAATGCATGCAACTTACTTTTCTCTTGTCAATCAAAAAGGGGAAGTTGTCAAAACCTATAATGGTATGACGGATGTACCATTTGATGAAATCGTCAAGGATATGAAAGCGCTTAGTAAAGAGGGCGCGTAACTAACAAAAGCAATACTTGATCTAACGGGGTGGAAAGATGAAAAAACAACAACGTAAAGGGTTATCTATAAAGGTGAGAGCAATGCTTATTATCCTGCTTATCCCCATTGCGGTTACAGTCTTCACATTAACAGCTATCATCTGGACAGGTTTGAAAAATCCAGATCTCATTCGGAAATCTGCAAATGCATTACTAGACATAGGGGAACGTCACACTGCTACGTCAATCCCGGAAGAGTTCATCCCAGTCTATAAAGAGGCGGCGGAGGCGTATGGCATCCCATGGACACTACTTGCAGCACATCACCGTATTGAAACACGGTTTTCAACGATGGATCCGCTTCTCTCACCAGTTGGTGCAGAAGGACATATGCAGTTCATGCCTTGCACGTTTGTCGGCTGGACTTATCCGGGATGTAGCGGTCTTGGAAAAGGAGATATTCCTGAAAAAGACAAGACAAATCCCGCTATCATCAAAGAATACGGCGGATACGGCGTTGATGGTAATGGTGATGGCATAGCCGATCCATATGATATCGAAGACGCCATTTACAGTGCCGCCAACTACCTTTCAATAAGCGGCGCCGCAGATGGAGATTTGGAAAAGGCGATTTTCAATTATAACCACAGCGAAAAATACGTACAGGACGTATTGCGATTTTTTAATGAATTCGAAGTCCAGCGACTTGAAATGGAAGCAGCCAACATGTAAAAAAATGGACCTCCAGTAAAATGGGGTCCATTTTTTATTGCTTAGTAAATTATTAAGTTCTTGGCCTGTGGATCACCTATGAAAGGTGATATTCCACTTCTAGACTTCAACGCCTAGAGGCTCGGTCATAAGCTGGTCCGGCTATGCGGCAAAGTGCGCCGCTTCACCAGCCCATCTTAAGTCTGCCGCCTCTGAACAGGCGTTTCCGCTTTTGTTCTTTACGAAGCTTTACGCATTGATTTCATAATAAAGCTCACAATGAACACGAGTATAATTGCTCCAATGAAAGCAGGGACGATGTAGAAATCAGAAATTTTCGGACCCCACTTCCCAAGTAGCATTCCACCAATCCATGCACCGATGATACCAGCGATAATATTACCGATAATGCCACCTGGGATATCTTTCCCCAAAATCATACCTGCAAGCCAACCGATAATCCCGCCAATAATTAAGAACCAAATGAAACTCATACTGTCCATCTCCTTTTTAGTAAATTAAAATTTCCTCTATAGTGTTTGCAATAACCTTTATTACATCCCTTCAAACATCTAAAAGGAAAAGAATACCGGGAATTTCAAGGGAGTTAGCGGACAACAGTAACACCTAACGTGTTTTCAAAATGACGAAGTGCCCATTCATGACCTGCGGGATCAAAGCTTGCGACACCTTTCTCGTGGACGACAATGTCGAATCCGCGGTTGTATGCATCGACGGCTGTATGCAGGATGCAAATATCAGTACAGACACCAACCAAATGCAATTCGGTAATCCCTCGTGCTCGAAGATGCAATTCCAAATCTGTTCCCGCAAATGCGCTAAAACGTGTTTTGTCCATCCAATGGATTTCTTCTTTGCGCTCATCATACAATTGTTGAAGGGAACCATATAGATTCCTGCCGGCTGTCCCACGTATATTATGTGGCGGGAATTGTTTTGTTTCAGGATGGTACAAATCGTCTGCATCATGCACATCAACTGGCATTACAACGAAATGGTTGTCATCCAAAAATACCCCCGTTAAATTGGTGATATATTTTTCCAAGTCAATTCCTGGTTGTCCGCATGTAAGTGCACCATCTTCAGCAACAAAATCCTCTGTATAATCAATAACCAACAATGCTTTCTTCATCTATGCCACCCCTTTATATGTCAACCATTCCATCATGCCATAATCTAGTGACTTTTTCATTCACTTCTGTTGTTTAATCATTTGATTACTCTAAAAAAATAAATTGAAATGTATTTTACTTGTAAATGAATATCAGAATATACTTAAAATAATACTAACTGAACTACCTGATGGGAGATGATTTTTTGAATGATGTGGAAGCAGCCTACGCCCACCTTACACGTCCGTTCGCTTGCATTGACCTAGAAGCGCTTGACCGAAATATCGATTTTGTCAACAAGTCCTCTGGAATGAAAGGAGTCCGAATCGCTACAAAATCTGTGCGATCGGTAGAACTGCTGCAATACATTGCTCAAAGATTGGATTATCCTGCCGGTTGGATGACATTCGATCTAAGGGAAACACTTTTCCTACTTAAAAAAGGATTTAATGACCTGTTACTTGGCTATCCACAAGTTGAAGAACAAGCGGTTATGCTGCTCATTCCCTATATCCGTGAAGGTCGGACGGTCGTCTTTATGGTTGACCATATCGAACACTGGGAGTGGTTAGAATCCATAGCTAAGTTAAATGACATCATTCTTGAAATTTGTATTGATATAAACGTCTCAACAGATTTCAAAATACTGTATTTTGGTACAAACCGTTCTTCCTTAAAATCAATTTTAGATGTGGAAAACTTATTGGAGGCAGGCAGTTTATTCACACATACTAAAATCATTGGTGTCATGGGTTATGAAGCACAGATTGCGGGTGTCGCGGATATCCCAGTAGCTCGTTGGCAATCAGCGCTTATCAAACAATTGAAGCGGCTGTCCCGTAAAGATGTGGGCAATTTCCGTAAAAGCGCAGTCGATCTCATTCGGGGAAAATCGTCCAGTTTTCGATTCGTATATGGCGGCGGTTCCGGCAGCATCGATTTCACATCGGGGGAAGAGGAAGTGACGGAACTGACAATCGGCTCTGCATTTTACTTTCCGGCATTATTCTCAAGGTATCAAAACCTGGAGCTTGAACCGGCAGCGACATTCGCCCTTCGTGTCACAAGAATACCCGAACAAGGTATTATCGTTTGTCATGGGGGTGACTATATTGCTTCTGGAGCAATAGGAACCGACAAAAATCCGGTGCCTATCTGACCGCAGAAGCTCTCCTATCTGAAAAATGAAGGGGCGGGTGAAGTCCAAACGCCATTGCGAGATAAAGAGGGAACCCTTCAAGTCGGAGATACTGTCTATTTTAGGCATGCCAAAGCGGGAGAACTCTGTGAATGTTTTTCTGAACTGCACGCAAGACGCGGATTTGAATATGTTGGTGCTTATAAAACCTATAGAGGCGAGGAAGGATGTTTTCTATGAATGCTCCGAAAAAGAGAATGAAATGGGCGAACTGGTCCGGGAATGTCAAAGCGACACCGGATTATTATCACTTTCCGAAAAGTGCCAGTGATATACAAGACGTCGTAAATAGTTGCAGAATTCGTGGTGTATCCCTACGCGTAACAGGAGCAGCCCACTCGTTCAGTCCCATTGCTAAGCCGGAAAGTGACGCAATGTCACTTGACAATTTACGTGGACTTATCTCCTATGATTCTGAAGCGATGGAAGCGAGACTTTGGGGCGGAACGTATTTACATGAGGCAGCATCCATACTTGCTGCCATTGGCATGGGTTTCGACAATATGGGGGATATTCAGGAGCAGACAATTGCCGGGGCAGTGAGTACAGGAACGCACGGCACAGGAATCGCTCTCGGTTCGCTATCCAGCCAAGTTGTCGCTTGGACATGGGTTGATGGAAAAGGGGATATACAGCATCATCGTCGCAGCCAAGACGATTTATCAAAATCACTTAGCCTTTCGCTTGGTATGCTCGGTGTCCTTCTCGACGTGACTATTAAGACTATCCCACTTTACAGCCTGCAGATGATGAGTTATCGAAGTACGGTAGGTGAGGCCCTCGCTGAATGGTCCTCCGGAATTTACGATAATAGACATATTGAATGGTTCTATTTCCCCGGTACAGATACGGTCCAAGTAAAAAAGACGAATATCACGCCAATCCACAAACAAACTTTGCAATCGAAAACAGTCGAATTCATGAAAAATGGGTTAATTGAAAACGCTGGTTTTAAAGTGATTTCAAAGCTGTGCCGCGTCAAACCCAGCATGTCACGAATGTTGACAACTATTTCTGCGAAAAATGTTCCAAGCGGTTCAAAAAGGGGTATGTATTATGAACTGTTCCCTTCACCGCGACTCGTCAAATTCACAGAGACGGAATATGCGATTCCCTTGCATACATTTGAAGCATGTATCGAAGAAGTCCATAACTTTTTGCCTGCACATCCGTTTTACTTCCATTTTCCAATCGAATGCAGGGTCACTGCTGGTGAAAATGCTTTTCTCAGTCCCACGCAAGGAGAGGAAACGGTGTTCCTTGCGTTCCATATGTATAAAGGAATGGACGCTGGACCGTACTTTAAATGGGTACACAAGCTAATGGAGAAATACAACGGGCGGCCACATTTTGGAAAAGTAAATGATTTGACGAATGAAAAAATGCAAAAATTTTATCCAAATTTCCAACGTTTCATGGAAATTCGACAACAGTACGACCCTAACCGCGTTTTCATGACAAATTACTTGCAATCTATTTTTCGTATATGAAGAGTTCTATGCTAGGAAGGGATAGAGTCATAACATTAACTTATGATAGACTATAAAGTTAATGTATTTTACTTATGTGGGTTGGTATTATATGATGGAGTAGAGAAAAGATGCTTATTTATAGCCTTTTCAGCAGTATTCAACAGAAAGAAGGAGGAATTCAATAATGGCAAAAAGCAATTTGCACAACAGCCGTACATCATTCGATCTGAACGGTAAGACATATAACTATTATCGTCTTGCTGCACTCGAAGAAGCCGGTATCGCTAAAGTTTCCAATCTACCTTACTCGATTAAAGTGCTACTTGAATCCGTCCTACGTCAACACGACGGCTATGTAATCAAAGACAATCATGTCGAAAACTTGGCAAAATGGGGGAAAGATGCGGACGCGGATGCAGAAGTACCATTCAAACCGTCACGCGTTATCCTTCAAGACTTCACAGGTGTACCTGTTGTTGTTGACCTTGCATCACTTCGTTCAGCAATGGCAGCAATGGGCGGCGACCCTAACAAGATCAATCCTGAAATTCCGGTTGACCTTGTTATTGACCACTCTGTACAAGTTGACCGTTACGGAACGGCAGAAGCACTTAACCTAAACATGGAACTCGAATTCGAGCGTAACGCAGAACGTTACCAATTCCTAAGCTGGGCACAAAAAGCATATGACAATTACCGTGCAGTACCACCTGCAACAGGAATCGTCCACCAAGTTAACCTTGAGTACTTGGCAAACGTTGTCCATGCAGTTCCAAACGAAGACGGCACATTCGAAACATACCCGGATACACTTGTTGGAACAGACTCTCACACGACAATGATCAACGGAATCGGCGTTCTTGGATGGGGCGTCGGCGGTATCGAAGCTGAAGCAGGTATGCTTGGACAGCCTTCATACTTCCCAATTCCAGAAGTTATCGGTGTAAAACTTGTTGGCCAACTTCCAAACGGTACGACAGCAACAGACCTTGCGCTTAAAGTAACACAAACACTTCGTGCACATGGCGTTGTAGGTAAATTCGTTGAGTTCTTCGGACCAGGCGTTGCACATTTACCACTTGCAGACCGTGCTACAATTGCGAACATGGCACCTGAATACGGCGCTACTTGCGGATTCTTCCCAGTAGATGAAGAAGCACTTGACTATATGCGTCTAACAGGCCGTGAAGATAGCGACATTGCTGTTGTGAAACAATATCTAGTTGAGAACGATATGTTCTTTACTGTAGAGAACGAAGAACCGACTTACACTGATGTTGTCGAAATCGACCTTACTGGTATTGTAGCGAACCTTGCTGGACCGAAACGTCCACAAGATTTGATTCCTCTTACAGAAATGCAAAGTTCATTCAAAGAAGCGGTTGTTGCACCTGAAGGGAACCAAGGTTTCGGATTCTCTCCAAAAGAGCTTGCAAAAACAGCTACAATCGAATTTGAAGACGGACGTTCTGTCGACATCAAAACGGGTGATCTTGCAATCGCCGCTATCACTTCATGTACAAATACATCTAACCCATACGTTATGTTAGGTGCTGGACTTGTTGCGAAAAAAGCGATTGAAAAAGGACTTACACCACCTGCATACGTGAAAACATCACTTGCACCAGGTTCAAAAGTCGTTACAGGCTACCTGGAGGATTCAGGCCTTAATGTGTTCTTAGATCAAATCGGATTCAACACAGTTGGATACGGTTGTACAACATGTATCGGTAACTCTGGACCGCTTCTTCCTGAAATTGAAAAAGCAATCATGGGCAACGATATGCTAATGTCTTCTGTTCTTTCTGGTAACCGTAACTTTGAAGGACGTATTCACCCACTTGTGAAAGCAAACTACTTGGCTTCACCGCCACTAGTTGTTGCTTACGCACTTGCTGGAACAGTCGATATCGACTTCGAAAAAGATCCAATTGGTAAAGGCAAAGACGGCGTTGATGTCTTCTTCAAAGATATTTGGCCAACTACGGAAGAAATTCAAGCAGTTGTAAAATCAACAGTTACTCCTGAGTTATTCCGTAAAGAATATGCACGTGTATTCACGGAGAACGAAGCATGGAATGCGATTGAAACAACAGACGATTCATTGTATGATTTCGATGAAAACTCAACGTATATTCAAAACCCGCCGTTCTTTGAAGGTCTTGCAAAAGAGCCGGCTGACATTCAAGCACTTTCAGGGCTTCGTGTCATTGGTAAATTTGGCGATTCAATCACAACTGACCATATTTCACCTGCAGGCGCAATCGGTAAAGATACGCCAGCTGGTAAATACTTGATCGACAATGGCGTAAGCCCTCGTTTCTTTAACTCATACGGTTCACGCCGTGGTAACCATGAAGTAATGATGCGTGGTACATTCGCTAACATCCGTATTCGTAACCAGATTGCGAAAGGGACAGAAGGCGGATTCACGACTTACTGGCCAACAAAAGAAATCATGCCAATCTATGATGCTGCAATGAAGTATCAAGAAGAAGGCACGGGTCTTGCAATCATCACAGGTAAAGACTACGGAATGGGTTCTTCACGTGACTGGGCAGCGAAAGGTACTTCACTTCTAGGTATCAGAACTGTTATCGCTGAAAGCTACGAGCGTATTCACCGTTCAAACCTTGTTATGATGGGCGTACTGCCACTTCAATTCATGAAAGGCGATAGTGCTGAAACACTTGGCCTTACTGGTGAAGAGGCAATCAACGTTAATATCGCGGAAGGCGTTAAACCACGCGATATTCTGAAAGTAACAGCAACAGCAAAAGACGGTTCTGTCAAAGAATTCGACGTACTAGCACGCTTTGACTCAGAAGTTGAAGTGGACTACTACCGTCACGGCGGAATCCTGCAAATGGTTCTTCGTGATAAAATGAAAACGAACTAATTTTAATAAGTAGGAAGTTGTCCGATTTAATCGGGCACCTTTTTACTTTCCTAAAAACGGTTGTAACCTTTGTACTGCTTTTTCAGCATAGCTTTTGTATAATAGGTGGTGAGGTGATGGCAGTGTTTATAAGTGAAAAAGAAATTGAAATCAGATACGCAGAGACAGATCAGATGGGTGTCGTCTATCACGCCAATTATTTAGTATGGATGGAAATCGGACGCACGAAGCTGATTGAGGACCTCGGCTATACATACGCGCAATTGGAGGCAGATGGCTTCTTGTCGCCAGTAATCGATTTATCTATCCAATACAAGGCATCGATGAAATACGGCCAGAAGGCGACTGTACGGACGTGGGTAGAGTCACACGGAAGGCTGCGCACGACATATGGTTATGAAATCGTTCATGAAGACGGCACAATCTCGGCAACTGCAAAATCGGAACATGTCGTCGTAAAAAAAGGGTCATTCCGTCCCGTTTCGCTAAAGAAAATTGCGCCTGATTGGGATGCTAAATATACAGAAGTTAAGCGGTGTAAAGATTAATGGCATTTGGTATTAAACGCGTGGAACTGCAAGCTTGGAAAAAAGAAGTCAGTGAAGGGCAAATGGCATTTTTAACGCATTACTGGCTCGATGAACGCTTTCCGGGATGCAATACAGTAACCAAAGCAGGTTGCGCGGATATCGACAAACTTGTCGAATGGGGCAAGCAATATGGATTGAAGCGGGAGTGGATCGATATGAGGGACGATTATCCTCATTTTGATTTGTTTGGTAAGCATGAACTAGAAATATTAATAAGTGAAGGTCTAACTGACCAGTTGGAACGATTTGGTCTAATCAAAAAAGCGTAAGGGAGATCCTTATGCTTTTTTGATTAATCCAATTGTCTCAGCCTGAACCCAATACACCAACACCGCATAATAATGAAGAGAGACCAATGTATTTACTTCCGGAAGGTGAAGTGGAAAATGGAGTCTATCCTATTTATTGAAACAACAATATCTGGATCAGGAAGAGAGGCAATAAAAGCTGCTTCTCGGTTAGGTTATACCACAATATTGTTAACTGAAAGGAAAAATTTTGCAAAGCAAAGAAATGAATTTGAAGATATTTCTCAGATGATCCATTTAGAAAAATTGTCAGAAGATCTAATTCGAAGCGAGATTAGCCAGCTTCAACAGCAAGGGAACATCGTCAAGGCGATTGTCAGTTTTGTGGATCCATTTGTATCAATCGCTGCACAACTTTCAAATGAATTTTGTAGTACTACACTATCCATTGAAGCTTTAAAGATAATGGAAGATAAAACGGCTACAAGAAATGCATTGAAAGAAAATGCAACTTCTCCTAAATTTGACATATATGAGCCTGCAAATGATATTGAGCATACGATTCAGAAAGACTATACGTTTCCAATGGTCGTGAAATCTGCCATTTCAAAAGCCTCAAAGGATGTCTATTACGTCGAGAATAAATTTGAAATGGAACAAGTGATAAAAAAAATTATCAAGCTCTATCCAAGTCAAAAAATTGTGCTTGATGAATATTTAGACGGGCCACAATATTTAGTTGAAGTGCTAGTGCATAATGGAAATGTTAATATTGTTGCCATTATTAAACAAGAAATTACAAAAGGCATAAAATTTATAGTAACCGGTTATGCAATAGAGCTAGATTTTGAAAGTGAATTGTATAAGGAACTAGTTCTTGCAGTTGAATCGATTTTAAAAGATCTAAGGGTCACATTTGCTGCTTGTCACCTTGAATTTAGATATATATGTGAGAATTGGAAGTTAATTGAGATCAATCCAAGAGTTTCTGGTGGGGCAATGAATCGAATGATCGAAGAAGCATTTGGCATAAATCTGGTGGAAGAAACGATTAAACTATATCTTGGTTTTGAACCTAATCTGATAAGGAAATACGAGAAACCTATTTACACGCATTACATAACAATCAGATCTTGTGGGTACCTGTTAAAAGTTATAGGTGAAAATAAGGCTGCTGCTCAACCCGAAGTAAAAGAAGTCTTTATAAAGCCTCGTATAGGAGTGATCATGATGCCCCCAATATCAATGGGTCACCGTTACGCATATGTAATCGCGTCCGGAAATACCCCAAAAGAAGCAAAGGCAAACGCAGTGGAAGCGGCAAGTAATATAAAGTTCTATTTGGAGCCGTTGTAGGAATAGTAGCTAAAACCCAGTCCAAAGTATATCTCTCACCATACAATAAAATTATAGTATATATGAATTTTGACCTTCAAAGAAGGAGGGGAACAAGTCGAGGTGGATAAACAGAATTGTATTTGTCATTCGATGAAAACATTACTGAAGGAACAAAAGATAATATCCGGTGTTGACATGGAATTTCAATTTATCTGTTTGAAAAAAAAGATGGATACCATTCCTTTTAGGCTTTATTCTACAAATAATAGTAAACCATTTATGGCTTTTTATAAATGTATAGCAACTCCATTTTTTAGATTAAAGAAACTATATGAGGAATCATGCTGTGCGGAATTATCACTACTTGAAGCGATTGATATGGAAGGAAATCCGGCCGACCCCTTTAATGACTTTTATGCCCTCCGAAAGACGAATACCTGTATTATCGTTAATTTAAGTTGTTTTTGTGTAATTGACCCCCTACCTCCAGAGTTGGTAAACCGTCCACTTCCTATTATCGAGCCAAAATGTTAACTATATCCAACATAACCTCAGGTGGATGCCACAAATTTTGAAAGAAGTTAAGTGAGCAAGCTTAATTCAAAATCAGGACACAAATATGCTGAGGTGTATTTGATTTCATCATCCCTTCGCCCTAGGTTTCCTAGGGTATTTTTAATAATATACTCTTGTCAGTATCAAAAGCATTGTTTCTTGAATGTACTATAGTAGACCATAGAAAATAAAAAAGGAGGTTATTCATTGACATTGATAGGTATGTTACATCATCGAAAAGACCCCAAAACTGTAATAAAGGCTTATGCCTATGCAGTGGTGGCTAAAGCGGAAGGCGCTAGATTTTTCTATTTCTCCCCCGGAGAAGTGAATTTTGTGAACCGGTCAATAAGAGGACAAGTTTATGAAAATGGCCAATGGATAGAGCGAGTTATGAGCTTTCCAGACGTTATTTATAACGCAGGGAGTCCGGAAAAACTGGCGAAATCTAAAGAAATTATTCAAAAGCTGAAAAACGAGATCCCGTTCACCACTCATTCTATCGGGAATAAATGGAATGTTAATGAGAGGCTAAAGGAAGCAAAAGAATTCTCAAACTATCTAATTCCGACAGAGATTGTAAAAGACACTGAACATTTCTTTAAATTTATAGCTGCATTTGAAAAAGTAGTATTTAAACCAATTGATGGTAGAAAGGGTAAAGGTATCTTTTTCATTTCAAAAAACGTAACCGGTTTTCAAGTTAGAAAGGACTCAGCTAGTACTAATTATTCAAGGCTACAACTGAACGATTTGATAAAGTCGAAGCTCTCAACAGGAACATTTATTATTCAACCTTATATACAATCAGTGACTAAATCTGGGCAAGTGTTTGACTTCAGACTTCATGTTCAAAAAAATGGTGAAGGAAAATGGGTGATCACCACAATCTATCCACGAATTGCTCCAACTGGATCAATAATCGCAAACATTAACAATGGTGGATTCACTAATTATTTAAATCCATTTTTACAACAAGAATTTAAGGATGAAGCATTCAATATTAGACGAACTTTAGAGTATTTTTCCTTATCGTTAGCTAACCATTTGGATGAGCTTCAAATGTGTCAATTCGAGGAGGTCATTGATGAAATTGGAGTAGATATCGGATTGGACGAGAATAATAAAATCTGGATATATGAGGTGAATTGGAAACCAGGTTGCCCTCCTGCGTTTTATTTGGAGTTGGATGTAGTAATTAATTCAATTCAATATGCCATCTACCTGGCTAACAACCAAAAAGTAATATCTGAAAAAATAAAAACAGTAAAGAAAAAACACATTGAAAAACGAGAGGGAACTCCTATTATCGGCATAACTGGTAGTGCTGGTAAAACGACGACTAAAGCATTCCTGGCATCTATCTTGGCTAAAAAATGGAATGTTTTCGAGTCGAAGGATTACTGGAATACTACTGAGCATACGAAAAAACATGCTGCAGAAATACAACCCTCCCATCAAGCAGTTGTATTAGAGTATGGTATGGCTTACCCAGGTGTCATTACGGAACATTGCAGTATTATCAAGCCGAATATTAGCATTGTGACAAATATAGGAATGGCACATGTGGGGAATTTTGATGGAGATATAAGAAATATAGCTCATGCAAAATCTGAATTAATTCATGGTATGGATCAGGAAGGAATCCTAGTAATAAACAAGGATGATCCAAATTCAATGTATTTAGAGACTGAAAATTTCAAAGGAAAGATTGTCACAATTGGAGTGAAATCGGCCGCTGACTACAGAGCCTATGATGTTAACTATGTAGACAACGGAATGAACTTTAAGATGATGCTTCAAGGTCAAGAAATTTTGTTCTTCATACCTATTTTAGGGGAACATCATGTTTATAATGCACTAAACGCAATTGCTGTCGCAGATCAATTAGGTATTACACCATTAGAAATTAAATTGGGGCTGCTCTTTAGAAAACCACCAAGAAGATTGACGGTTTATAATTGCCGTGACAATATAACACTTCTTGATGATACTGTACACTCCCATCCTGAAGGAGTGAGGGCGGCAATCGATGTCCTTTCCAATATAGGAAAACACCGTAAAATAGCGATTATTGGCCAAATGAGAGAGTTAGGTGATTTACGAGAACAGGAATATCGAAAAGTTGGAGATTATATTTATGAGCAAGAAATCGATATTTTAATCACATATGGTTTTCGGACAGATGAAATTGGAACACAAGCAAAAGTTAAAGGATTGTCCGCTGAAAACGTTTATCATTTCACCAATAAAGATAAATTACATGAATTGTTATCAAGGATTATTGAAGAAGATGACACGATTTTAGTCAAAGGGGCTAGTAAAACAAATATGTTTGAAACAGTGAAATTTGTAGATCAAAATTTTAGTTAACTAATTAAAAACAACGGATAATTACCACTGACCAACAGTGGTAATTATCCGTTGTTTTATTTAAGGGATTAAGATAAGTCCTTTAGGAATTATAATGAGCCCAGGTACAATTCCAGGGTCCATGGTAATGGCTACGATAAAGTCTTTTCTTATTTTCATAGTATTTAGGTTTCCTTTGTTAGATGAAACCTAATTTCGTTTGCAGCATTTTGTGCAAACATTTTCGCTTCGTCCATACTGGCCCCTGTCGCAATTACATAGGCATATCTATGACCCATCGACAGTGGAGGAATTAAATTGGTTCCTTTCCTAGGCTTCACGTAAACTTCAATCACCCCAGGGGATTTCCTAGCCCTTCTCTTCCCGGTGATTTTTTCTAACGTCCCCTTTTTCGAAACGATGAGATACTGGGTAAATGCGTAATTCATACAACTTGGTTCTATAGAAGGGCTTTCCCCTAAGTATAATTTAAGCGTTTCTTTTACTAAATTAAAACCAAATGCAGCTTGAATCATTTTATTCATGGCACCACCAGATATTCTCGGGTTAATTTCAATTAGTTTCCAACCATTGGATGAAAGTCGTAATTCAAGGTGAAGAGCACCGTTCTTGATTCCAAGTTGTGAGATGACAGAATGTAGGACATCTTCAACCCCTGCTTTTATATCAGATGGAACATCCGCAAGCACCGCATAGCCAGTAATAATAAATCTTTTCCCCTGAGTGATCTCTTGTTGAACAACTCCAGCAATCTGAACTTTATTGTTATATACGAGAGCCTCGACTAAATATTGGTCACCTTCAATATATTCTTCAATAATAATGGCTTCATCTGGGTCCTTTTCCTGTAATCTTAATGTATGTTTCTCTAACTCCGTTTTATCTCCTGCTTGCAGCACATCTTTCGACCCCGATGATTTTGGGGACTTAACTATTACCGGAAAATCCAGCTTTGCGTTTATTGTTTCGAAAGGTAGCGTTTCATTTGGGTTGATAACATAGAATTTAGGGGTATAAGGCTGATTCTTAAGAAAAACCCTTGTTTTCTCTTTATTCTCCATTATTTCAATGGCTTTAGAAGAAGTGTAATTATTACAAAATTCATCACAAAGTGTTGCTGCTATATGAACATTTGAATCGATAAAACTAACAATGGTCTTGATTTCCTTACCTTTTAATTTTAGTTGATTTACTTCTTTTTTCATATCGGAAAAATTATTCGTATCTATAAATACCATTTCATGAATTTCTGTGTACTCTTCCCTCTGCTGCAATTGCTTTTCATTATTTGTGAAAACAACCGTAAAGTACCCCATTTGTTCTGCGGCTTTTATTGCATCTCTACTTGATCCGGATTTATTTGTACCTATAAAGATAATCGTTTTCAAATTGTCCACCCCCTAAAATAAACTTCATTTATGACAACTCCTATATGTATATGAAATAATCCGCCTTCTGTATGGTTATGTATCATGGAAGAATGTAAATGGATATAGGAAGGTTAAATGTACAAGCAAAATTAGTATAGTCACATATGATGTCAAAAGGGAAAGGAGTGAAATAACACAATGAAACCACTCTCAGTTAGGCAGATAAGAACAACACTTGTCGGCGAATTGATTCAAGGATCTGACGATCTGATTGTTCATTATGGTGCTTATAGACTAAAACAAGTGAAGCAGAAAAATACAATTCTTTTTTCAAAGCAGAAAATTGTTGATTGGGGAGGTCTAAAAAAGTTTTTCCCATTGGTACTGGTAACACATCAAAATTATAGCCAAAATGAACAATTAGAAAATTTAACTGTAATAAAAGTAACTGATACGGAAGAAGCATATTGGAAGTTTGTTACTTACTACCGTGGCCTGTTTCAAATTCCCGTTGTAGCCATCACAGGGACTTCCGGAAAAACAACTACAAAAGACATGATCAGGCACATTCTTTCGGCAGATAAAAGAATTGCATTTACAAACAGTAGTAATAATTCACGAACCGCTCATTTGCATTACCTTCTTAACATTGATGAAGACACTGAAGCGGCAGTTTTTGAGTCAGCCGTTGGTGCACCTGGGGATGTACTAAATGCAGGGAAATATTTCAAACCTACAATTGGGATTATTACGAACATAGGAGCACATCATTTAAATTATTGTAGAACGTTGGAAGGGTACATTCATGCGAAAGGTGAAATGTGTGCAGCACTGGGACAGAAAGGTGTGTTGATTATTAATGCAGATGATCATAATAGTAGAAAACTCGAATTAGAAAGTTATAATGGCCGGATCATAAAAGTTGGAATCAATTCTTCGAGCGACTTTAAAGCCACCGATATTAAGTTCTGTAAAGACGGAATGCAATTTAATGTACAACATATGCAGAAAAGTTACCCAATGACTGTACAGGGAGTTGGTGAGCATCAAGTTTATAATGCGCTTGCCGCTGTTGCAGCTGTTTATGAATTGGGAATTAATATTTCAGAAGTCGCCAATCGATTAAAAACATTCAGAAATTTAGATAAACATCTTCAGATGTATGAAGGAATGAATGGTTCTACCGTTCTCGATGACACATGGAGTATGACAACAACTTCATTGGAAGCAGCCCTAAAAGTATTAAATGAGATTGGACAAGGTAAAAAAAGAGTGGCTATTTTAGGTACCATAACTGATTTGGGATCTTGGGGTTTCATTATTCACGAACAGGCAGGTGAACTCATAAGTCAGATAGGAGTGGATGTTCTCATTACTATTGGTGAGCATGCACGCATAATGGCTGACCACGTAGTTAGAAGTGGCCATAATGCACAGGTACATACCTTTAATAATAGTATCCTCGTTTATGATCTTTTAAAAAAGATCGTCGACGAAAATACAATTATCCTTATTAAAGGAGATATGTACAGCCGACCAATTATCGAATTGGCAGTTAAATTACGGAAGAAGAAGTAGCCTCCCGTTAAAACAAGAATGTTTTAAAGGGAGCTTTTTGTATCTACTGAAATCTACAAAATTTTTAATTCGAAAATGGATCTAATTCACCGAATTAAAGTATAAGTTAATAATTATTTCACATAAATGGATTATACATGGACAAACACCGAGCCATTTCCCAATTTTCATTAATATAATATAGTATTCTAATAGAAAGGGGGAAAATGAATGGGTATCCTTTGTCCTTGTGGCGTCTCTGTTAATGCATGTTCGAAAAACAATAATGTTGAATTTATTAGCAAATGTAAAATGAGAAGAGGTAACATTACTTATTTGGCTAATGTTTGTGTCACAACTCTCAACAAATCGACTCTTTCCTTGGAGTTCGTAGACACGAAAAGGCCATGTTCAAACAACTTCTTATTTACTGCAAATGCAATTACTTCTATTGTCTGTAAGAAAGATGGGCAAAACTGTGTTGTTACTGTTGAAGGTACTGGTCTAGTGAACGGAAGACAGTATTCATTTAAAGCTGTGTTTAGAGATCAAATTGCTCCAGCAGCGAATGATATTGTACAGAGTTTTGTAATAAAAGGTTTCTTTGACCAAAATGGTGCTGTATGTGTACCACAAGGTTCTATCATTGCATTAGGCTGTCAAGAATTGTAATGGAATAAGGGGGTTAAATAGGTAAGGGGGGTGCGAACTGTGAAGGCCAGTAGCGGTCGATTAAGTCAGTATTTACTTCTAAATTCTGAGGAAAACCTATCTAATTATCTAGTAGAAACAGAACTATTTTCGGAGGCATCATTATATGATTGTCTAAAAAAATACAAGACGATTGTCATTAAGCCAGTTTTTGGTCCTGGTGAGACTTATATTTACACTGAAAATAACATGTTTAGGATCGTTTCAATGATGGATTCAATTACATGTCCTGATAAAGAAGCGGTATATCAGCATTTAGTGCATAAAGAAATAAATCAGAAATATTATGTAATTAAGCCGATAAAAATGAATCGAAGGTATTCTCAGAACAATTGTCATTTTTTTGTTACTGTTCACCGAAAGTCAACTTTACTTGATTGGCATTTGATAGTTACTACAGAAAAAAATAATTCAATAAGGGGAAGAGGTATATATAGGTATTTCCGACAAAAGATAGTGAACTTATCTTTGTTAGTCGCGAAAAAGCTTGGGGAATCTTTTCCAACATGTAATACGATTGTGATTGAAATCGTATATGACATGAAAGAGGGGATCTGGATCCACGATACAATGTTGCATTTATCCAGCAGTAAATGGAGCCAACACCTTGTATTTATCACAAATCGTCCACTTGAGTCCTATGTTCCACATACTGATTTATGCACTAAAGTTTCTTTTAAAAGTTTTCTTAGTAGATATAATGAAGTAATCATTAAACCATGTTACGGACAAGAAGGTATAGGAATTGTACAAATTACCTCTAATTATGATCATTCATATGAAATTCACTCAGGAATAAAGAAGTTTAGGTTAGCGACCCTTGAAGAAACCTATCATTTTATCGAAGAAAATTATCTTTATAAAAAAGATTATGTTATTCAAGAAAGATTACCGTTAGCAACGATAAATGACTGTCCAATCGATTGTAGGGTCATTGTGCAAAAGATTGATTCGACTTGGAGATCTACTGGAAAGATCGTTAAGGTTGCGGGTGAGGGTTTCTTCATTACAAATGCAGCACAGGATCTATTACCATTAGAGACCGCTATTCAAAACTCAAACATGTCACATATTAATATCAATTTACTTGAAGATGAAATTGATGAGATTTGCAACTCTGCTGCCAAACAGCTGGAAGAAAACAAATCTGGGATAAAGATAATCGGCTTTGACATTGGCATTACTGACCTGGGCGATATATGGATTATTGAAGGAAATCACACCCCCGACCTCTCAATGTTCTATATGCTGGAAGACAAAAGTATTTACATGAATATATTGAAAAGCAAAAGAAATATGACGCCCGATTCATAGGTCATAATAAAGCGTAACTACAATCAATGGCTGTTTATTTTATCCCAAACACGATGTAAGCGGCCATTAAGATTGGAGAATTGCTAATTACTAATTACGATTTAATACCCGTACATTAGAAATTAGCATTTCATACTTTAGTTTGGAGAAAGGAGGAATAATATTGAAATCTTTACTAGTAGAAGACATTCGAAAATTACTTCAGGGTCAATTAATTAGTGGTTCGGAAGATTGGAAGGTAAGTGATGCCATTTATTATAAACGTCACGATCTTATTAAGAAGCATACTCTTATGTTTGTTAGCAGAAGCGATTCTGTTAACTGGAATGAAATTAATCATAAAGGCCCTTCTCTAGTGATTTCAGATAAGCCAACATCAGAACTGAAAATGGCTCTGCCAAATACGACTGTTATAAAAGTGGCTAGTCTTGTCCAATCATACTGGAAATTTATCAAGTATTATCGCGGTCTTTTTACAATCCCTGTCGTTACGATAACGGGAACATGCGGTAAAACAACAACGAAAGATATGATCAAACATATTTTAAGTAAGGATCGTAATGTACAAGCCTCCATTAGCAGTAAAAATGAACCGAGAAGGTCATTACCTTATTTGGTGGGAATTGATGAAAAGACAGATGCAGCGATTTTTGAACATGGACTGGGGAATACGGGTAATATTAAACATCAGTGCATGATTTATCAGCCTACGATCGGTATCATTACAAATATCGGTGTTCATCATTTAGATGGATGTAAAAACCTTCAAGGATATATTAGTGCTAAAGCGGAAATAGTGGATGGAATAAAGAAAGATGGCACGTTAATCTTAAATGCAGATGACGAAAACACAAAAAAGGTTCCTTTACTTTTATTCAAAGGAAAGATCATCTATTTTGGAGTTGATATGCGGTCAGACTTTAGAGCATCCGATATCAAATTTGCTAATCTTGGAATGGATTTTATGCTCCACTATAAAAAAACAATGTATGAAGCTTTTATACCCGGATACGGTGAACATCAAGTATATAACGCACTCGCTGCACTAGCGGCTGTAAACGAGATGGGTATGGATTTAAAGGAAGCAATTTCTCGTCTAGCAACTTATGAAAATATGACTAGACATTTGGAGTTTTCCAACGGGGTAGGTGGGAGTACAATAATAGATGATACTTGGACAAATAACCCGACTTCTGTAGAAGCTGCATTAAAGGTCCTTGATTCAATTGGAAAGGGCAAAAATGTCATTCTTGTTTTGGGTGATATAAATAGATTGGGAAACTTTGAAAAAAAGTATCATTGTGAAATTGGCAGTATGGTGGCTAAAAGAAACATTCACACCTTAATTACGATTGGAAGCAAGGCAGAAGAAATAGCAAAACAAGCTCTTCGAGACGGAAGTGAGGCAAATATCCATATATTCAAGGAGGTCAAAGGACTTAAAGATATTTTAGCCCCCGTACTTGACAGTGATGCGATTATTCTTATAAAAGGACCGATGTCAAGTCGATCCATGATTGACTTTGCGAACAGTTTAAAAGCGGAGTAGTGAAAAAATAAAAAGAAGCATTCGACCACAATTGTGATGAGTGCTTCAATGTTATCTAATAAAATAATTAAAGTCCACGACGTGCTGAAACATAGTTTTTCTTAGCCCAATCGGAGTTCAGACTTTCTTTCAAAACAGAACCGGAAGTAGAAAGAGAAACAAATTGACTTCCTCCAATGTAAATACCGGTTTGTTTAATGTTGGTTCCTTTATTATCCGTTGAAAAGAGAATAAGATCACCCTTTTGCAGGTTGGCTTTCTGGACGGCAATGCCGATTTTTGCCTGTTGGCTTGCCAATTTACTTTTCAAATCAATGCCTTGATTTTTATATACATAATACGTAAAGCCAGCACTTGTAAATGTTAACGACTTCTCATCATAAACGTATCCAAATTTGACTTTACTCGTCAGACTTGTCGCAAAAACTACGAGTTTATCAGCTGAAGTAGCACTTACAGTAGGAGGCACGACAACCGGTGCACTCTTTTCTGTGAAAACACGTTTTGCTGTTAAAAAGCGCTGATCGTAATAGTCAACGAAGAGAACCCTAGTTAGAATTCCATTTGAATTAGGAATAACAATTCTGTGATCACCTGCGTATATCCCAACAAACCCCGGTGTACTTGATCCAATTGCATTGCTAAAGAAAATCAAGTCGCCTTTCTTTAAGTTCGCCCGTGAGACTGTTGCCCCTTGATTCATTTGTTCTTTAATAGTCGTTGAACCTATAGAAACGCCATTTTTTTTATAAACATAGTTTACAAAGCCGGCACCTGTAAACTTCATCGCTTTTTCATCATTAACATTGCCCATTGTAACTTTATTCATTAAATCGTAAGACAGTTCAACTATGCTATCCCCTTTTGTTGCTGGATTTGAAGGGAGTAAACTTGGTAGGACCCGTCTAGCTGTTACGTAATTGTCTTTATAATATGGCTTGCTGTCTAAATCCGAAATCACAATATTTTGTTTTGGGTCCGCCATATGAATCACTTTATTGTCGCCAATATACATCGCGACATGATCTGGGACGTTGCTTGTATTTTTACTATTAAAGAAGAGTAGATCACCTTTTTGTAATTGATTCCTTGCTACGTAAGTTCCTTGTTGCATCATATAATCTTCATTATACGTAGCAAGATCTACTCCGTTCTCTCCGAAAATATACATAAGGAAAGTCGCACATGAAAATTTGTAAGGGGAAGTAGGTTTGTACTCTGAATTACTGTAAGTAGCCTTCCCGATTAAACTCCTACCAGTTTGAATTAATTGATCAGCCTTTGCTTCCACGGCCAATTGATTATTCTGAGTAGTTGTAGTTGCTGCTAAGACCCTACCTTGATCTGGGGAAGGTACCCCAAAGAAACTTAAACTTACAATGACTAGTAATGTAGCTATAACCAAACGTTTTTTCATAAGTTACCTCCTGAAATCTTTTATTTTTAGAGCTTGCAATTGATACTAACATATAAAATTAGCGGTACTTCTAGGGAAATATTTCCACGGCGTGCACTTGTATATCCCCACCCCTTGCGACCAATGGGTTACATAAGGAACATTACAATTTGATTACAAGGAAATCCTGATACGATGCGAATGTTCAAAAAAAAAAAAGCGTGAGGCAAATTCACCTTCACGCTTTTTCGTATGAATAACTAAGTTCAGCTAGTTTTGGATCTACATTAACATGTAAATTATGATCAAGGAAATACCATTTGTCTCGGCTCTCAACATAATAACGAACGCTGTCATGCTCCGTTTCAATGGCTACTTCATCCGGTTGCTCTTTCGTTACACCAAGTGAAAAGCCTGCCTGTATCGAACTAGACCCGCCATATCTTGCAAAAAAGCGGATAGCGTCACCAGGTACAGCTTCCATCTCCTCTTTAAACCACAAAAGCGCTTCTTTCGACAAAATAATCTCTATTGGAAACACCAGCCTTTCCGTTGCTACTTCCATTGTATTATAACCACTTCACTTTTGGCTCGGTTCCTGCTTTGATACGACCTATATTTGCCCGGTGACGATAGAAGATAAAGGCACCAAATAGACCAATCATCACCATTAGATAAATATCGCCTGTTCGGAAGTAAAAATAGATACTATATAAAAATCCAACTACAGATACAATCATTGACGATAAGCTTACCATTTTTGTCACTTTTAAAGCGATGAAAAATGTAAGAAGAACAATGATGAAAACTGGCCATTCATAGGCAAGCAACACACCGCCCGATGTCGCAACAGCTTTGCCGCCTTTAAAATGAGCGAAGACGGGATACATATGCCCGACTACGGCAAGTATTCCAGGGATAAGCGGATGAACAGTAACACTGTCGAAAATAGGTAAGAGTGGTAACAGTGCAGCTGCCGTTCCTTTTAAAATATCAAGAATGGTGACAGTAAGTCCCGCTGTTTTTCCAAGTACACGGAAGGTATTCGTGCCGCCTAGATTGCCACTACCATGTTGTCGGATGTCCGTCTTGTAAAAAAGTTTCCCAACCCAGAGTGCAGATGGGATTGAGCCAATTAAATAAGCAATCAGTAAAAGTATGATAAGTTCCATTGACGTACCCCTTTTTTAATTTGTCTATGTATAGACCTAGTTTAGCAGAACCGCGAAGTTGCGACAATGGGCTTCAAGTAGAGAATGGGTGAATCTAGTTAAACAGTTAGCACCTGATTTCTAATTTTTGAACCACTAACAGCTGATTTCCGACACCAACAATTTCCTGTCTTCGTTGCAATAAAAGGCCATCTTCTATACAATTAATTGAGCAAGCTTCCGAAAACGTTGATTTGACAAGCTTTAAAGGAAGCGGTACGATCATATAATAGAGAACATTTGTTTGATGGAGGTTGCACTTTGACGAAAAACGTAGATAATTATACGTATAATGATGATTCGATACAAATACTTGAAGGCCTCGATGCGGTACGAAAAAGACCTGGTATGTACATTGGGTCAACGGATTCCCGTGGACTTCACCACCTTGTCTATGAGATTGTTGATAATGCGGTAGATGAGGCGCTAGCGGGTTTTGGTAATGAAGTGGACGTTACACTTCATACAGACGGTAGCGTCAGTGTGCGGGACTACGGGCGGGGTATGCCTACAGGAATTCACCAGTCTGGTAAACCAACAGCGGAAGTTATCCTGACTGTTCTTCATGCGGGCGGCAAGTTCGGACAAGGCGGATACAAAACAAGTGGCGGACTTCACGGAGTTGGCGCATCTGTTGTAAACGCACTATCAGAAAAACTGGAAGTAACGATTTTTCGTGACGGCAAAAAATTCTGCCAACGATTCGAAAATGGTGGTAAGCCAGCTACGACACTTGAACAAATTGGAACAACACGTGAAAAAGGGACGCTCATTCATTTTAAACCGGATGCGACAATCTTCTCGACGTTAAAATATCATTATGAAACGATTAGTGAACGTTTAAGGGAGTCTGCTTTCCTGTTAAAAGGCTTAAAAATCGAGCTTAAAGAAGAAGGAACGGACAAGCATGAAATCTTTCAATACGAAACGGGCATTGAAGCCTTTATCTCTTATCTGAATGAAGAGAAAGACGTCTTACATGAAGTAGCTTACTTGGAAGGCGAATCAGAAGGCATAGAAGTTGAGTTTGCTTTTCAATTCAGTGACGGTTATTCAGAAACGATTTTATCATTCGTGAATAACGTCAGAACAAAAGACGGCGGAACACATGAAACCGGCGCAAAAACCGGTATGACGCGTGTGTTTAATGAATATGCAAGAAAAGCTGGTTTATTGAAAGAAAAAGATAAAAACCTTGAAGGTGCGGACATCCGTGAAGGAATTTCGGCAATCGTATCAGTCCGTATTCCTGAAGAGATTCTGCAATTTGAGGGACAAACCAAAGGCAAACTTGGGACAAGCGAAGCTAGGGGCGTAACCGATTCAATCGTATCCCAAAAGCTTTTGTATTTTCTAGAAGAGAATGCGGATTTAAGTGCCTCTCTTGTTAGAAAAGCAATTCGGGCACATCAGGCACGTGAGGCGGCGCGAAAAGCACGTGAAGATGCACGTTCAGGTAAAAAAAGAAAAAGATCCGACACACTACTGTCTGGGAAACTAACGCCTGCACAATCTAGAAACGCTGCGAAAAACGAACTATACCTTGTCGAAGGTGACTCTGCCGGCGGCTCTGCAAAACAAGGGCGAGACCGTGTGTTCCAGGCAATTCTTCCACTACGAGGGAAAGTACTCAATACTGAAAAAGCAAAACTCGAGGATATCATGAAGAATGAAGAAATCAATATGATTATTCATGCAATCGGGGGCGGCGTAGGCTCTGACTTCCAAGTCGCAGACATCGCTTACGATAAAGTAATCATCATGACGGATGCGGATACGGACGGAGCACATATTCAAGTGCTGTTGTTGACGTTCTTCTACCGTTACATGAAACCGCTAATTGAAGCAGGAAAAGTATATATCGCATTGCCACCTCTTTACAAAGTGTTTAAAGGGACAGGGAAGAGCGAAAAATTTGCATATGCATGGACTGAAGGCACCGAACTTAATAAAGCGATAGAGAAAGTCGGCAAAGGGTATATGCTTCAACGCTACAAAGGACTTGGAGAAATGAATGCCGATCAGTTATGGGAAACGACTATGGATCCTGAAACGCGCACTTTGATCCGTGTAACGATTGAAGACAGCGCTATAGTTGAACGTCGAGTTACGACACTGATGGGTGATAAGGTAGAGCCAAGACGACGTTGGATTGAAGAGAACGTCGATTTCGGTACGCAGGAAGTGCATAATATTTTGGACAACGAATTTTTGCACGTTGAGGGGGATTTTAAATGACACAATCGGAAAGCTACCAAGACCTTCCCCTGGAAGAAGTGATCGGTGACCGGTTTGGACGATATAGTAAGTACATCATCCAGGACCGGGCATTGCCTGACGCACGCGATGGCTTAAAACCCGTTCAGCGGCGTATTTTGTATGCGATGTTCCACGAAGGTAATACACATGAGAAAGCATTCCGTAAATCCGCAAAAACAGTAGGGAATGTCATCGGGAATTATCATCCACATGGTGACACATCCGTCTATGAAGCCATGGTACGGATGAGCCAAGATTGGAAACTGCGTCATATGCTAGTTGAAATGCAAGGAAATAACGGTTCAGTCGATGGAGACTCGGCTGCTGCAATGCGGTATACAGAAGCACGTCTTTCCACAATAGCAGGACAAATGCTACGCGACCTGGGTAAAAATACAGTCGATTTCATACCAAACTTCGACGATACTGAACCTGAACCAACCGTTTTACCCGCAAGGTATCCAAACTTGCTCGTCAACGGATCGACAGGTATTTCTGCAGGCTATGCGACCGATATCCCACCACATGCGCTTCATGAAGTACTTGACGCGGTCCTTATGCGGATGGACAAACCGGACGTCACGGTCGATGAATTGATGACAGTTATAAAAGGACCTGATTTTCCAACTGGCGGTACTATCCAAGGTACAAGCGGTATTAAAACAGCCTACGAGACCGGAAAAGGACGTTTCATCATCAGGTCGAAGTCGTTCATCGAGCCCTTAAAGGGTGGTAAATCGCAAATCGTTGTGACGGAAATTCCTTATGACGTTAACAAAGCGAATATGGTGAGGAAGATGGATGAGCTTCGTCATGACCGAAAACTAGATGGTATCGCAGACGTCAGAGACGAATCGGATCGTACAGGTCTTCGTGTTGTTATCGAACTAAAAAAAGACGTCGACGGGAATGCTATTTTACAATACCTACTTAAAAATACAGACTTGCAAGTGACATATAACTTCAACATGATTGCCATCTCCGGACGCAGGCCGACCTTAATGTCGCTACCAATGCTGCTTGATGCGTATATTGGCCATCAGAAAGAAGTCGTCACACGTAGATCCCAATATGATATCCAAAAAGCGCAAGACCGGCTACATATCGTCGAAGGACTTATGAAAGCTTTATCGATTTTGGATGAAGTGATTAAAGCGATTCGTGCATCAAAAGACAAACGTGATGCTAAAAATAACATCATCTCGAAATTCAAATTCTCCGAAATACAAGCTGAAGCAATCGTTTCTCTACAGCTTTATAGACTGACGAATACGGATATTACTGAACTTCAGCAAGAAGATGCTGAACTTCGGAAACTGATTGAACAGCTTGATGCCATTTTGAAAAGCGATAAAAAGCTTTCTGCAGTTATTAAAAAAGAGCTTCTTGACATCCGGAAACAATTTGCAGAACCAAGACGCTCTGTTATCCAGGAAAAAATCGAAGAAATTAAAGTCGATCTTGATATCCTTGTACCAAGTGAAGAAGTGATTGTATCAGTTACAAAAGATGGTTATGTGAAACGCACAAGCATCCGCTCACACAGCGCATCAAATGGCATGGGTCAAGAAATGAAAGAATCCGATTATACGCTGTTAGAAGCGCCAATGAACACACAGCATCACTTATTGCTGTTCACGTCTGCGGGGAACTACCTCTATCAGCCTATCCATGAACTGCCAGATATAAGGTGGAAAGATCTTGGGCAACATATCTCAAGCATTATTCCACTTGGGCAGAATGAAACGATTGTGGCGGCGATCGGTCTTGAGAACTTCGATGAAGATGCGTTAATCGTCACAGCATCGAAAAATGGCTTAATCAAACAATCAAAACTGGCCGATTTTAAAGTCCAACGCTATTCAAGATTGTTTAAAGCGATGGGTGTAAAAAAGGACGATACAATGATTGACGCAAGGCTTGTCAAAGGGGACGAAGAAGTTATCCTCTTCACGCAGATGGCCTATGCGCTTCGCTTCCCGCTTACTGAGTTGTCAGTAACAGGCATAAGGACTGCCGGTGTACGGGGCATTAACCTAAAGGACGATGACCAACTCGTTGCAATGGCGATTCATGCAGATGACGGTGCTTCCGTCTTAATCGCGACACAGCGAGGTAGCGTGAAAAGAATGGGATTAAAAGAGCTCGAAAGTGCTTCCAGGGCGCAACGAGGTAACGTGGTACTGAAGGAGCTTAAGTCAAATCCATATCGTGTTATCGGGGCGTTACTGGTAAAAAATGATGAAATTATTGTTTTAGCCACAGAAAAGGGAAGTAAAATCCCTATCTTGGCAGGATCATTGCGACCAGTTGACCGTTCTTCAAACGGCAGTAGCTTGGCCGATGAGAAAAAAGATGGCAGCATAACACATATTTATAAGGATCCGAAAGCTGAAATTGAATAAATAACTTTAAAAGTCATGGGAGTATCCTCCCATGACTTTTAATTTCTTATAACGTATAATAGTTCGATAAGCGAAGTAACTTGCATGTTCAAAAAGAGAACTAGTACTAGATAGGTTGAATGATTGATTCCATTGAATAACGCTTCGGCTCCCCCTGTAAGGCGCCCGCGCTAGCTTATATATCACATTCAATACTTCAACCTATATAGAATACGGCACATCCTATAAAAGTATGGACTTTTTGAGTAATTATTACTAATAGAACGGGGATAGGGTATGTGGAAAAATAGGAACATTTGGATCATTTTAACTGGGGAAATGATTGCCGGCTTAGGATTATGGACGGGAATAATCGGAAATCTTGAGTTTATGCAAGAAAAGATCCCATCTGATTTCGTTAAAGCATTAATAATGTCAGCGGGGCTTCTTGCAGGAATCATTGCGGGACCGCTAGCTGGTAAAATCATTGATCAGTCAAGGAAAAAAACCGTACTACTAATATCAGGGGCAGGGCGAATGCTCAGTGTTATCTTTATGCTAATTGCAATATCAACAGGTTCTATTTGGTGGATGGTTGCATTCATGGTTAGCATTCAACTCTCTGCAACATTCTACTTTCCCGCACTGCAGGCTACCATTCCGCTTGTCGTCAAGGATGATGATTTGTTGGCGATGAATGGGTGGCATATGAATGTCGCAACGATATCACGTGTGCTTGGTACGGCTTTAGCGGGCATTATGCTCGTCTACTGGTCGCTTATGTCGCTCTACTGGATATCAATGATAGCTTACGGTGCACTATTACTATTTACAATGATGTTGCGCATCGATGAGGGAGAGACAAGAGAGGCCAAAGTGAAATCTGTGGGTAACAAGGGTGGATTCATGGAAGTTTTTCCTGTCTTGAAAGCATATCCTGCTGTCGGCATGACACTCATTATGACGCTTATTCCATTGCTTTTCATCGGATCATTCAACCTAATTGTCATTAATATTAGTGAAATCCAAGATTCCGCATCGATTAAAGGACTTATTTATACATTTGAAGGGCTAGCATTCATGGTCGGAACAGTGGCCGTGAAATATATTGCAAAGAATTGGCGAACAACGACGATTTTATTTTCTTTCGCCAGTATGGTTGCAGTAGCAGAATTCATGCTCTATTTTGCTGAAAGTACTGCTATTACGTTAAGTGCTTTTGCAGTTTTAGGTTTTTCACTAGGCTGTTTTTTCCCAACAGCAATGGTCATTTTTCAGAAACAGATGCCGAAAGAGTACCATGGCCGATTTTTCTCGTTCCGCAATATGTTAGAACGGGTCATGTTCCAGGTCGTTTTACTGACAGCAGGTGCATTTCTCGATATTATCGGATTGCAGTCGATGGTTATCATTTTCGGATTGATCAGTTTAAGCATGACAGCAGTTTTCTTTGTTCAGATGAAAAAAAGAAATATCATATTGGAACAACCCAAACAAGCTGCCGCAAAAAGTATTTAACTTTTTGCGGTTTTTTCTATACATAATATAAAAAAAAGAACTTTCCAAGTTGGAAGTTCGCCGGCATTTAATCAATGGATTTTAATGTATCTAGCAATAACTTTTCAAGTAAATCTTCACTTGTTACTGCACATATCATATTTGTAGTTAAAAGATAATCGTCATTTTCAAAGTCATTGTATTTCGCCATTTTCTAAAGCTTCCTTAATCAAAGCCAGCGTTACTTGCATACCCGTTTAGCTGTTATAACTTCTCTTATCTCTGAATTAGGATATGAAAAACTGGGAAAATAGTTGATTCATTCATGCTTTCATCTGTTTCCCATTAGCATTTTGTGGTAAAGTGAGGAAGTGATTTTTTTAGGGAGGAACAAAATGAAAAATGATCTATATGAACAGCGTATTAAAATAATCAGTGCCTTTTTAATTGCAACATTTATCGGGCTATTTAATGAAACGGCTTTGAATATGGCTTTTGTGCAATTAATTGCTGATTTCAAATCAGATGCACCAACCATTCAATGGTTAACAACTGGCTATTTACTGACACTTGGTGTGTTAGTGCCAATATCAGCCATTTTAATGCAACGTTTTACGACTAGACAGTTGTTTGTAGCATCGTTAGTATTCTCGATTGTCGGAACGATCATTGCAGCCATTTCACCAACGTTTATCATTTTATTGCTGGGACGAATTATTCAAGCAGCTGGTACGGCCATTATTTTACCGGTGATGATGCAGGTCGTTTTACTCGTTTATCCAATTAACAAACGTGGAGCCGCGATGGGGAAGATTGGGCTTGTTATCATTTTTGCACCGGCAATTGGGCCAACCATTGCTGGTTTAGTCATTGATCAGTTATCATGGCACTTTATTTTCTGGTTAAGCCTACCGTTTTTAGTATTTTCCCTGTTGTTTGGTTTACGGTTTATCCAAAACGTGGGCGAAGTAAAAATTGTGAAATTCGATATCTTGTCGATTATTCTTTCGTCAATTGGTTTTGGTGGTATCGTTTACGGCTTTAGTATTTCAGGAAAACTGGGCACATTTATGTCTACAGAAGTACTCGTATCGATTGGTATCGGTTTACTTTCCTTAGTACTATTTGGATTCCGACAAACGAAGATGGAACAACCGATGCTGAATTTACGCGTATTTACATTCCGCATGTTCAGCATGGGCGTCACCATCATTATGATTTGTATGATGATGATTTTATCGACGATGGTATTACTACCGATTTATTTACAAAATATTTTATTATTAACACCTGTCATTGCTGGTGTTGCATTATTGCCAGGTGGCGTTATTAATGCCTTTGTGTCCGTTTTAGCAGGAAATATGTTTGACCGCTTCGGGCCACGTGTGATGGTACCTGGAGGGCTACTTATGAGCATTGTTGCGCTGTTTGCTCTACGTACAATTGACGGTACAACATCTATCTACTTTATCATTGCATTCCATATTATTATGTTTATCGGTATTACATTGACGATGATGCCTGCACAAACAAATGGGCTCAATCAGCTTCCTAGACAGTTGTATCCGGATGGCACAGCTATCATGAATACATTGCAGCAGGTGGCCGGTGCGATTGGTACAGCAGTAGCCATTACAATTATGTCGATTAGTACGGCGAATTATGTGAATGTAAATGGCAATACAGTAGCAGCACAGTTGGAAGGCTCGATTCAAGGTGTTCAAAATTCGATAACATTCGGGTTAATCATCGCGATCATCGGATTTTTGTTGTCGTTATTATTAACTAATGTAAGACAAGGGAAATGAGCTCAAAAAACGTCTTAAAAGTACTGGAAATGTCTTTTAAGACGTTTTTTTATAATGAAACCCAACATTAATTACATGTAGCATTGGACTGTGTTAGAAGATCTAGGGAGATAATAATAGTGATGGCGGTTTTATTAGCTTGTCTTTTTATATTACTTTAAAAGATGCGAGAATGGCGTTATTTATCGTTCTAGCAGTCGTTGTTGTAAAAGATATGCCTATATGGAATAAAGGCGTTCTAAACAAGGTTTAAGAGGTACAGAGCGTATCGTGTATCCTTTTGTTTGCGGAAGGGAGGTCACACAAGTTTGCTATCACCCTAAATGTTTGTGAGTATGGATGTATTTTTGCTTTATCAACACACCTGATATCTTCCATCTGTTTAATTGAGTGCCAGCTTATGTTATAATGAGGAACTTAGGATATTTTAGACTTTTCCTGCAAATTGAACGGATGCTAAAAAGCCTCCGCCACCAAAATATGGAGGTGTAAGAGAATGAGTAAACGATGGACGATCGATAAAATTAAAGAATTTGTTGAGAAAAATTCGGAAAGTAAGTTGTTAACAACGGAATATCATGGTTTTTCTCAAAAGTTACTTTTTAAATGTGCATGTGGTAGCAACTTTGAAAAAACATTTACGAAATTTAATACGAATAACCAACGTAAATGTGACGTATGCCAACCGCCAAAAGAGGCACGATAACGAATAAACGAAGTGTCGATTTCTTTAAAAGAGAAGTTGGCACTTCGTTTATTTTATAGTGGGAATATAAGTGGCTTACTTGGTAGGGTGCGCTTTAGAAATAGGTGCTTTTTTTTTGTTACTTATCATCAACGTTATTTAACATAATCTTTTTTTAAGAAGATGAAAACGATTGAAAGTTAAAAGGATTAGTTAATGTTATTAGATGTTGGATGAAATAAGTGACCACAAATGGATCTATAGGATTTTGTACAGTTAAATTCGCCAAGAAAGTCTAATTAGTTCAGATTTTCTTGGCAAAGTACAAATTTCGATTTTATCTCACTGTTTCAAGTATACTCATTGAATGAAACGCAACTTCCGATAATATATATTATGGTCGGGGCGTTCTGTGGAATAGAGTATTTGAACGACCTATTACTCTATCCTGTGTTTATAACTACTAATTTTGCTGTTTTCAATATCGATAAACCCCACACTATATTCAATGACATCATTGATAAATAAGTTATGCTCTTTAGCAAATTCCTTCGTACTTTCTAATAACTCCTTGTCATAAGTCGTTTTATATTGAATCCGATCTTTAGGTCTAGACTCTTTATTAAATGAAATAATGCCTTGCATTAAAACTGTTTGTAATCCACTCTCAATTAGATAGTTGACATGTGTATTATTTTCATTAGCCATTATTTTTAAAGACTCTAAAATTGATTCACTAATATTTGTTCTAAATTTAATTCTTGAAACATCAGTCGTATGAATTAAACTTCCATCTACAAGCTTCCACATAATTAAAGCACTCCTATCTAAATTTCCAGTTTTACTGATAATCTATCCGTTGTGACATTCGTTGTCTTTTGTGAAAGATAAAATTATCAGTTGCTGCATTATTATATATAACTTCCGCGAGTTTTGGAAGTTCATGTTTACCTTTTACCCAAATACGATAAATAGGATTTCCAGCCGGACTTACTGTTATTGTGATATCTGAATGTAATTGCCATGATTGAAATACGGAAAAAAGCCCAGCTGCAAAATCCTGACTGCCTGATGTGACATTCATAACGTAACCTGTTTTTTGCACCCAGCCATCCCCATCAATAACACCTCTTACAAATGACGCTAAATATTTTTCAGGCACACTTGGAAAAGGAACTCTTAATGATTTATTTGCAATTACCCCCATAATTTCAAGTTCCTTTTTAATCTCTTTAGAATTAATGATTAAAGTCGGTGTGGTTTTTGTTGGACCAGTAGTTGCAAACACGTAGTCTGCCTCCATGTACTTGGCAATCAAACGAAGGATACGTTCATCTTTTTGGGAGAAATAGATGCTAGGGATTTGTTTATTCACATGTCCATCTGTCACGAATAAACCTAACACCCATGCCATTTCATGTGTCCACACCTTAAAGTAGTCTTCATTCACTTTATGCTTTCGGGGTTGACCAGAGTATTGTTCTCGATTCATTAAAACCCCATGCTTATACATCACACCCCGAATTGCCCGATCAGATAGCCCGACAATTGGCCCCATTTCTTTAAAAGACATTCCACTTTTGTACAATTTAATAATGATTTCGTCCGTCATACCTGGATTTCTCGGCATAGCCTTCACTTCCCTTCTATTGGCTTGATAGATGAGCCCCTTCTTATAATTGAACGATTTTTCGTTGATTAAATTAGTTGTATGTATTTATTGATTCCAAACCCGTAACAAAATATGCTCATTTACAGGGTTAAGAACTAATGTTCTGTCTGGGCTATGTATACCCAAATTGTGAGTTTTTATACAAAAGAATCTAAAATAACTTTTTTACTTGGACAATGTAGCGTGATTTTGATTTAAATATCGTTTTGTTTCCGAAATTAATTTCAATCATGGTTTCTCACCACTCGATTCTATATCTATATACGAGAACATATGTTCAACCATCGTAAATTTGGCACTTAAATTTATATAACCCCATATATTCCATTACTGAAATCACGTATGCTATTGATTTTTCCGCAATGAATAGTCGTACAAACCAATGTTTTCGCCTGCAGTAGGATCGCTATGCTATAAGGAAACATTTCGTCCGTTTTATCACCACATAATATACAGGCACACCTCTAACCCGATGTATTTGCCCAAGCCATGTTATATACATACCGCCTTGTAATCTACAATAATTTAGTTCCCATTTGAATAAAGGTCTGCCTATTCTATATAAATCACAAAGAAACAACAGCTTTCGCTTCCGCCGCCGCCTTATCATGAATTTGTATACCTGCAGGCCTTGTAGAACGTCCAATTCCACGTAATAGGCCCCAACAGCCTTTTTGGAGGTTGCCTGCCTATATGAGCTTGTACGTGGGTCTGTAACGAAGATTTAACGTCATTTGAGCACCTAGTGAGTTAAAACCTTCAAAACTTCCATTTCCTCAACAATTAACTAACTTTCGATCTCATTAAGCAATTGTTTTTTCTACCGCCGTTAGGTCACTTTGCGTTTTTGATTTGCGTTCTTTTAATTCGCTGCTTTAACAAACGCTTACCGCATTGTACGACATTCCTTATTAAGCTTCTTCTCTTCCGCCGCCATTTGTATTTCCTCATTATTACTTAGTATCTATGTAGTCAATATTGAGATCTGCTTTTATGATTGAGTACATATATAAATCATCGAATTTACCACAAGTAAATTCATAATGTCTCAGTAATCCCTCTCTTCTAAAGCCTTGCTTTTCTACTAGCTTTTGTGACGGGAGATTAGCAGGTTCAATCAAAGCCTCAATTCTTTCTAACTGAAAATGTTGATAGCCATGCTTAACAACGGCTTCCAATGCTTCACTCGCAATCCCTTTACCCCAGTAATCTTTGCTTAATTCATATCCGACTTCAGCTCGATGATGTTTGGTTAGCATATTAAGAAAGCCACAACTTCCTATAACCTTTCCAGAATCCTTTAGTGTAATGCCCCATCTAATTCCTGTACCTTCTTCGTATACAGTATCATTTTAACGAATTACCTTATGAATAATCTTGCATCAATTCGTTCGAAATCTTCAAAGCTTCGGTCCTATTAGCAGCAGGAGCTGTTATCATTTGACCATTTTCAGATGTCCAACCACGATTAGATAGGTCCGTCTCATCCTTTTGAAATATGGCGATGGTAACTTCACTAAAGTTACTGTTCGTATAAAGTACCCCATAACCATATGTGCCTGGACGTCCATTTTCGATATAACCATATACGATGGGGCCTCCACCGTTATCTAGAAACTTAATTTCTAACCCTCTTTGGACTTCTGGTACTGGTATCTTCTCGCCATCTATATCAATGGTTCCTTTGAAGGTTTTGGAACCTGTGAGACTATGCTGCAGCTTCCCATCAATACGTATAGTTATGGGCTTCGTAAAATGATTATTTTCGGTGCCTAGCTGATACTTTACCCCTTCTAAATTAACCGTATATTGTTTCGGCAAAGTTTTGAAACTAAGGATTACACCGAACGTAACGGCAATTAGCAATGGAATCATGAAAAATTTGTTCTTCAACAAATAGCACCTCTCCTTTGTCAATCACCGTTCATTAAATAACATTTATCCGCTCCAGATTACACCTATATTCTCTTAACATCTAAATTCCCTTTCGGATAAATCTCAAATTCATTACCCGAATTAATGATAATAATTTGATCGTTTGATAATGTAATCTCAAGTGGGAAGATCATAGATTTTTTATTCGAAAACAGCCATTTCCTGCCAGGCTGAGTTAATAATAAAAATATCCCGTTCTCTTTTTCACCCATAAAATTAAGCCCATCCCTGTTTACTTTTTCATTGTCACGTTCGTGTACATCAATTTCATTTAGCTGATTGCTTGCATGTATCGAGTCATTCACGGTTAAACTCATTTCACTGATGTTAAAAATACTTTTAATAGAAAAAGGTTTTGAACTTTCTTCTGATACCGAATGTCTGGCGATAAATTCTACGATATTGCCTGCAGGGTCATAGAAATACAGAGCATGAGCATCTAGATTTTCAAAATAAACTTCATCTTCATTATCTTCGACAGCTAGTTTTACTCTTTCTTTTGTCCATAATTTTGCTTCTTTAAATTTGTTGGCTGGAATGTTAAAGGCAAAGTGATAAAAGGGATGATCTACTGCTTCACTTTCTATAAACTCTAACTCACTATTACCAGTCGCAATTCGAAACCTACTCTTATCCTCAATTAGTAAAGAGAATCCCAAAATGTCGATATAGAAATTTTTCATTTGTAGTACATTTTGTGTGTATAAAATAACTTGTTTAATTTCCACTGGATCTCAAAACCTCCTCTAAAATGAATACTTGAATTTGGGTAAACTGTTTTCTGAAAAAGTTTAGACAAGCCCATCTGTCGTTCCACTCTTCATTCTATTACTTTCAAGTTCGCTGAGATTAATATCCGTATTATGTTGAAGGTACTTGACTATACTTTCGACTTTTAATAAGTCAGTCACTTTGTTTCGCTCCTCGGTGAGTTTAGATCAATTACTTTTTCATAAATGTTAATTGGCACTTTAATTTCCTGCGTTACTCCTTTTAAACCATCATAAATAACATGTTTTACACTAAATTTATCAATGGTTATTTCAATTAATTGGTTTTCCGAACTATTCCTTAAACTAATGAGTTGTTTTCCATCCTCATCCTCTTTAATTTTAATATCATGTCCGGCTTCAAAATAGCTTTCTAGTATTTTGTATTTTTTTCGTTTAAAAAATCCCTGTATTTTACGTAACATCATTCATCCCCCTAACACTATTACAACTTCCTTTACGTTTTGTATTTGAATAAAGTTTCATTTTCAAACAATGAAAAAGTCGTCTTTACATCATGTAAAGACGACTCCAATTCATTATTTGATTAGATTGAGTTAAGGGCATTTAAATGCTTTAACGTACGTGAGTCTGGTAACTGACCCGATCCGTCTCTCTCAACTCTTTCAATGAAGCCGCTCCAATGCCGAACATCGTCATCCGAAGTTCCAATTCTCTTGTTTCCATCACTTCCAGGACATCCTCTGTAGACAGTGTCGCTTCCTTCAGAATTGACCTGCCGAAACCAACGATATCCGCCCCAAGTGCAATCGCTTTTGCTCCATCTAGGCCAGTATGCATTCCGCCACTTGCGATTATCGGTTGCTTATCAATTTTACCCCTTACTGAAGTAATGCATTCGACTGTTGGGATACCCCAATCACTGAACGCTTCAGCTGCTTTTCTCTTTACTGCAGATGTTGAACGGAACTTTTCGACCTGACTCCATGATGTGCCGCCTGCCCCCGCTACATCGATAAAGGATATGCCTACATCGCATAATCGCTTAGCAGTGGCCCCATCGATTCCCCACCCGACTTCCTTCACACCAACTGGCACTTCCAACTCACTGCAAAGTCGTTCTATTTTCTCCAATAAATCTTTGAAATTCGTATTCCCTTCCGGTTGAATCACTTCCTGAATACTGTTCAAATGAAGAACGAGTGCATTTGCCTCAGTTATATCAATAATTCGCAGACATTCATCTACACCGAATCCGTAGTTAAGCTGAACTGCACCTAAATTAGCGATTATCGGGATGCTAGGAGCATATTTTCTTACTTGAAAAGAGGATCTATGTTCCGCACTTTCAATCAGCGCGCGCGTCGAGCCCAAAGCCAATCCCCAGCCTCTTTCCTCCGCAGCTTCGGCAAGATTCCGATTAATTGTTTCTGCAAAAGCCGCCCCGCCTGTCATGGAACTGATTAAAAAGGGTGTTTTGCAATCATGCCCTAAAAATGTAGTATCAATTGATAGATCATTGAAATTAATTTCAGGCAATGCATTATGAAGGAATTTGACCTTTTCGAAGCCGGTTGTAATCGTATCACCTGTTACGTGCTCATTCAAAGTGATTTGAATATGCTCTGATTTCCTTTGGTTAATTGCTCCAGTCATTTAGAAACACTCGCCTTTCCCCTTGAGATTAATGATAACTCATTAGTCTCTTTATTTAATAGCAATCATCATCGTCAGTGTATTGCTCTGGCGCCTCTCCCTTTACCTCTTGCACATAAGGATTAAGTATTTGTTTAGCATTCTCGTTTATGCCATCCACTTCTATTGCAAATGTCCATTCGTCACCATAATCGTAAATATACAGAAACTTTTGCTTGGTGGAAAGACCAATAGCTCCAATTTGTATTTTCGAAGCATCCGCGTGACCAAGGTCATCATTAGGAGATGCGATACAATCATGTGACCATTTTTCACCATCCATGAAAAAAGAATACAGATGGTCATCGTCAAATTCAAATGCTTTGATAATGATTTGATGTAAATCATCCATTGTATGCTTAGCTGATAAAGTAAGTTTTCTCCATATTCCCTTTGTTAGTGAAACCTTAAAAGTGTAACTACCATCAATGAAATTCTTTCGGTTTCTAGGCAAAGTACGTATCAATTCATCTTGGGGAAATAAATCTGTAAACGGCTGGAAAAATGGCTGGGCGCTTTGATCCTCTTCTACATTCAATACTAATCGATCAAAGTCTTCGTCGGATAAAACCCCGCCAAATATGTCTTCTAATTCCGAACCGGGTATAGCATTGAACTCTCCATTTTCCCTACGGAACGCGATATTCCATGCACTTACATTTCGCGAAACAAGTAAAATAGGCATCATATGAACACCGAACTGCGTAACCTCAATCTTATTGGCGTAATATACACTTTTGCTATCACGTTTTTCTTTACGTTCAAAGTCCTCTTCACAAATCCATAAACCGAGCCACTCAAAATAGAGATGGAAGTAATACCAATCATATGTACAGCTCGCGAGCATCTGCCCAACATCGGTTTTTGGGTTCTTTATTACCCAATTGCGTCCGGGCTCTTCCCGACCTAATGCAGAAAATACTTCAGATAGTCTTATAGCTATGCAATTATGTTGTTTATCCTGAAGTTTCGCCCAATTCACATCGGCCCAAAACGTTTCGAGTAAAAAGAAGTATTTTTCTACATCTGTTAATTCCCTATACAAATTCATTCTTTCTGTTTCCTTCAGTTGGAGCGGCCCCGATTTAACCGACACCTTCTCCAGCAATCGTCCACTTAAAGCTAAGTGATAGATGAAATGGATGAAGGGATAATAGTCCTGTTCAGTGTACGGCGTCCAGTCCTCCGCCATCACAGTCATACGTTCATTAATCGCTGGAAGATGCTTTCGTGATATGTACTCTTTTGTTTTTGTCAGCTGAACTACATGTCCGCTAATATAGCTAACAAACTCATCCAAATCAGCTACTAAGTTTGTCGGAATTTCTTCATTATTCATAGCGTTCATTTTTATAACCCCTCTTCCCATTGGATTAGATAGGATTTGTATGGTGCCAATGGATAATCTCTCCGACGATTTCCAATCCTTTTGTTTAATTATACAATTTACCCTCTCAAAGTTGTTCTTTCTATTTAAATTTCAAATTACTTTTTAGAATCATCATTATTTTACGGACAGCGGCATATAACCTGTGTAATCATTTTGAATCCAGATGGGCGTCAATTTTTCATGCCATTTCATCCTCTTTCAGTCAACCTCATTTTACCATTAGTAAATCATATTTCTACAAAACTATTCTTTTAAATCCTACGATTAGATTATTCAAGCAGAAAAGGAAGCCTAATGATGCATGAGGCTTCCTTTTCTCATCTTTTTTTCATGCATGGCTCCAGTTACAATACAATATCCCTCTTTTTCTCCCTTCTCCAAAGATAAATGATGCTGAAATGAAGGCAACTTCATATTTGAACACTCCTATACTTTAATTAATCATCCCCAGAACTATTCGTTGCGATTCTTGTTCCTAAATCGTCCCTCTTGAATGACATAAGACTATACTAATACGGGGGTTATATTAGGGTGGAAATAGATAAGGTGCGAGTTGTATTTGGACATATGCACTAGCGAGGTCTAATATATATAGAAAATATATACACGAAATATGCTTTCGCCGCATTTCCACTCAGTCCGGTTTCCGTTATTGTCGCTTCCGCAACTTTTTTCAAATCAATGCGCGCATAGTTACCATCAATGTCGCTCGCCATGCCCACGTACATTTCTTTCAATTGCAGTTGTTCGATGAACCGCCAGTCACTGTCCTTATAAAGCTCACGATTTTCATAATTTAATCCATCGAGGAAATCATAGACACTTATGAATTCCTGCCCTGTAATTTTTTCTAATTTTACAAGGTCAACTTGAAAATCCTTCTCGAATTGATGCAACGACTGGTCCGTAATTTCCCTACCGTACTTTTCAACTAACTGGTTCGTGACCTTCAGCTCCTCTTTGAAGTATGAATTATTCACAATCACGAAAATGTTGAATGCTGTAAATAGAAGGAGAAGCCCGATAAGTACCGGTGACGACCACGCTTTTTTGCATTCATTCCCTACGATTTGCGGATCCATCACACATCCACCTGTATCTCGTCTCAGTATTCATATAAAAACACATCTTCTTACTGTGCAGATAAGTGTAGCCAGTTTGCCTCTACTTTCCCTTTATGGATGAAATGAATGACCATCAATCCCTGATCCTGCTTTTCTGATAATAAAACATATTGTTTCCGGAACGATTCCATTTGTTGATAGGGAATCGTCGTTTCAAAGACATGACCATCTAATGTTGCGCAAATGTTTTCGACTGAATCTTTATAAAGTAACTGCTGATTTTTGATCATAATGATTTCATTGGCAATCGTTTCGACATCTGACACGATGAACGTTCTTTAGGATCAAGTCCAGCTGTCGGTTCGTCCAAAATAAGGATCATCGGGTCATTTGACAGTGACTGGACAACCCTAACACGTTGAATCACCACTCCGGAAAACTTCTCCATCTTTTTATTCGTGACCTCACTCAATGCCACTTGCTCCAACAACTCATCAATCTTCGCCAAAGCTTCTTTTTTCCCAATGCCTTTTAACGCAGCTAAATTGTGCGTTCATCCGGCATTGGGCTATGAAATTTTTCTTTATTCATGATGAACCTTCTCCATTTCTTTTCAAATCCTTTTCGAATTCGTTTCAAAGCCGCATAGTATTTCGTTTTCACCGTCGACAGCGAAATTGTTTCGATGGATGCGATTTCTTGAAACGTATAGTCCCCTAATAGTTTGAGCCGGACAAGTTGCTGTGAACTGGCATCTAGCTCATTGACAAGCACTGTAACTCTTTCAAAGTCTTCTTTGTACTCGAGCGAAACCGTCATATCATGCTCATCTTCAAAGTCGTAATCTTCGATGGACTGGACGAGCCGGTTAGATGTCAGCTTGTACCCCCAAGTCCGGAACGCCGCCTTTTGATTATCGTAATTGTGAATCGACATCAGTACACTGATAAATAGTTCCTGCGTGAGATCAAGCGATAACTCCGTATTGAGCATTTACTTGTAAATAAAGGCTTATATTTACTTGTTATATTTCAAAGCAATTTCATTCCCCGCTGTGCCGCTGCCATTTCTCTTTATCCTGTTAATCCACCGCTTTTCATTTTCCATAGTCCACTACGTGCTTCCTCAATGTTCATTTCTATCCTATCAGCATATCCGTAAACCGTTTGAAATTAGTTTGACATTTTATTAATAAAGTAAATATTCACACCACTGCTCATAAGTGATGTGGCGAAAGTTCAAGTATTAGCATTTTATGGTAAAGTAGTAACGTAACGATACAAATTATTAAGACCATATATCTCAAATTATGTATTAGGTGGTGAATAGATTATGAAAAATATTTCTTGGTTAAAGGGTCATATTTGCGGTGTTTTATTTTCATTCATTACTGCATTGTTATTTATGCTTATAGTACAAACCTTGGCTGGTGAAATAACTTTATTCTGGGGTGAAAGTTGGTTGTATTTCTCAGTAATAATTCCTTTTGCAATTACCTTTGCAGTATTAGGGGGATATTTTCACAATAAAAACGAAGTCTCCAACAAAAAACTTTGGCTCATAAGTCTTTTAAGTGCATTTCTTGTAACTTTATATAGTGGAACGATAGGTGCAATTTTCGGCGAAACTATCGTTAGAGGTGGTATGAAAACGATAAACGTTGAAGGCACATTGATTTGGGGTACAATCTATGCTTTTATTTTACTTCCACTTACCACACCATTCGCAAGATTTCTGATAGGCATTTTTCATAAAATTATCAGAAGATAGACAACTGATTTATTAAGATCAAACTGACTTCTAATAGGGGGTCTTTTTTATGCACTTATTATTGTTTCGCCAGTTGTATGGCGTGATTTCATTTCCCTTCATTTACTCACGAAAGAAGGTTTCGTCACTTTCAACGATACCTTGTAGTTTATTAAAGCCCTGGCTTCCTAATACGTTCACGATTGTATGCTCCAGTAAATTGTCGTAGAGATATAGATTTGCAGGCAATAGGCTATTTCGGAAGTGTATAGTGTATAGTGTATAGCCTACTGCCTTCCTTTAGTGAGCCGACCATCCTTGAGTCAAATTTCTATCATAATGACTTTTTAAAAACATAACTCACTTTGTCATACTCCATTTTATCTTCATAAAATCGATGTGCGTCTGTTCGCTGCAAGCCTGATGACAGCGCAACACTTTCATAGCCGTTGTCTTTTGCCCATTTATGGACATAGGTAAGTAGCTTCTCCCCATACCCGCTAGACCGTTTCGTGGTATCCGTCACCAAGTCACAAATCCAAATGAACCTACCATAATAAAGTGTGATCATTGGCTTAAAACCGATTACTGCAACGATTTCTCCTTCACTTTGTAAGGCGAACAGTTGGTAGCGATCTTTCTCTTGTGCCTCATAGACTAATTCCAAATATGTATCTTCATCCAAATGTGTTCGTAACTGTTTCATAATCGGGTACGCTTCAACAATTTCGTCACGTGATTGAAGCTCTTTAATCGTTAATTCATTCATCACTGCAACTCCTTTTTTCATAAATATACCATACGCTTTCATCACGGTAGAATTAAATAGTTTTCCGAGCTTTTTCAAAAGTACCCATATACAAAAGCTTGCCCGAATCAAACACTTGAAGATGAGGCCTTCAAACGTATTATGAGAATAAGAATAGATTAGAAATACCGCTTGGTGTGTTAACACCAAACGGTCAATGTAGTATGCAGGTTCCCTTCAAGGGGATTAGCATCAGGTATAAAATAATTCATCCTAATTGAGCAGTTAACTCAAGGATGGGTTATTTTTGTTATTGGTAAAATTAGAGTATCACTATAATTAATGCTTCAAATGTAAGCCTATCTATCTCTGCAGTTTTTGCATACCTTAATGATTTCTCTCGCATCCGTTTTATGATTGTACAATAACTTAATTCTATTTCGATCACACATCGGACAGTCTCCTCTTCCTTTTGAAGGGAGCTTTTTCAATGCTTTTCCTCGGTTTCTTTTCGCCATGACCATCCACCCCCAGAGTGAAAATTCATCTTTCTCTTTATCTAATGATGGTCTGGGAAAATCATATGGGTAATTCAATAAATTATTTATGAAAAACTTTTTTGACTAGTAGCTGTTACGACTAGGGAATCCGATAATAGCCAAATCCAGTCCTTTTTTTATTGAGGCTTTCTACGACTGTAGGTATTTCCATTAAATCATGCACGATGAAACCTGTATCTACAACTTTCCACTGGGAATCCTTTTTCCAAGCCGCAAACATCCCTACATTGTGAGATGCTTTCACATCATTTACTATATGATCCCCGACAAAAAGGCTTTCATTTGCGGATACATTAAGTTGCTTTAACACCTTCTTGAATATTCGAGAATCCGGTTTTTTAATACCTTCCGTTTCAGATATTAAAATCGTTTCAAAGTAGTCTTTAATACCAAGCGCCATTATATTCTCCATCTGAAACTGCTCTTTCCCATTACTAATAATCCCTAGGATAATCGATTGATTTACGAGTGTTGTCAACATTTTATGAAGGTTAGGAAATGGAACGCAATGCTCTTTAAAATTATTCACATAATCCTGAAGTAATTGTTCCCAGGTCAGCCCCGTTATATTAAATTCTGCAACCATTCGTTGATAAACTTTATCTTTCCAGACGTATCCTCGGCAATCTAACTCAATAAACCTTGAAATATACTTCTCTTTTCGGATATGTCCCACGCTTTAATTTAAACGTCCATACTGGAAATGAATAAATCTTTCTACAGATGCATCACGATCTAACAAAGTTCCATCAAAATCAAATAGCACCGCTTTAATCATTCCTGCACCTCAACTCCCTTATAGTTCGTTGCATAAATTCTGGTTACATTCATCAATCTAATTATACAATACTTGAAGATTCAGTGTTTAGAATGTAAAGTGGGTTTATTAATGGATTAATAAATTAAATAAGGGGTGTTCACTATGGACCTTCAATTACAAAAAGCGTTAGCTGAATGTGATCATTTACGGAAAGAGAATGAGTATCTAAAGCAATTCATTCAGCAACAATTACCTGGGAAACTAATAGAAGAAAATGTCCTTAATATACATAAAAAAGTTACAAATAAATCAGAACCGCTTGATAAAATTAATCTGTTTCGGAATTTATTCAAAGGTAGATTAGACCTTTATGCGAAACGATGGGAATCTAGAAGTGGTAGATCCGGTTATGCGCCCGCATGTTCAAATGAATGGAAGCCAACTATATGCAAAAAACCGGAAATAAAATGTAGTCAGTGCCAGCATCGCAAACTAACTCCTCTTTCAGATCAAGTTTTCTATGATCATTTAAGTGGGAAACAAACGATTGGTCTTTATCCCCTTTTGCAAAATGAAACCTGTTGGTTGTTAGCAATTGATTTTGATAAGAAAAATTGGAATCAAGATGTCCTTGCCTTCGTAGAGGTATGTAGAGCAATGAATGTTCCATTTAGTATTGAGCGTTCCCGTTCAGGTAACGGTGCCCATGTATGGATTTTCTTCCGAGAAGAACTATCTGCATCTCTTGCGCGGAAACTTGGCATGGTCCTACTCGAAAAAACATTGGCCTCTCGATTTGAGATAGGCCTTGATTCTTATGACCGTCTCTTCCCTAGTCAAGATACACTGCCAAAAGCAGGTTTTGGAAACTTAATTGCACTGCCCTTACAGCATCCTGCTCGAACAAAAAACAATAGCGTTTTTGTTGATGAAACGCTTCAAGCTTATCAAGATCAATGGCTCTATTTATCATCTGTAATAAAAATGAGTAAAAGCGACGTTGAACGATTGATTAGATCAATCCAAACAGATGCTCTAGTCGACAATCATCTTCAACAAACCCTTCCTAAAAAGGTAACTGCCTCTTTAAAGAACGGTATTCATTTTCCAACAGACAGCCTTCCCTCATCACTGCTTTCGAAATTCACTGAACTGGCGTCTTTTAGCAACCCAGAGTTTTATAAAGCCCAAGCTAACCGTATGTCTACATACGGTCTTCCCAAAGTAATTGATTGTACTTCACAAGATTCCCTTCAATTTATACTTCCAAGAGGATGTCTAAGCGGCGTTAAAGAGACGTTAGAAACGTACGATGTCCAATTTGAACTTATAGATCACCGTTTTGAAGGAAATCAAATCGATGTAACTTTTCATGGTACCCTTACTTCACAACAACAAGAAGCCCTGCAGAATCTACTTAGTAACGATAATGGAATCCTTTCTGCAGCGACTGGTTTTGGAAAAACAGTAACTGGTGCCGCCTTAATAGCAGAGCGGAAAATTAACACGTTAATCATCGTGCATCGCACACAACTTATGCAACAATGGATTGACCAATTATCTGTTTTTTTAAATGTCCCAAAAGAAAAAATTGGTCAAATTGGTGGTGGAAAACAGACTGCTACAGGGGGAATTGACGTGGCTACAATTCAATCACTAAACTCCAAAGGTCAAATTAATTCCGCTGTTACACAATATGGTCAGATTATTATTGATGAATGTCATCACCTTGCCGCCTATAGTTTTGAACAAGTTATGAGAAGTGTTCGTGCAAAACACGTATATGGTTTGACTGCAACACCTATTCGGAAAGATGGTCTACATCCAATTATTGCTATGCAATGCGGACCGATTGTTTATAAGACAAACGCGAAAGTACAGGCGAAAATCCGTCCATTTTCCCACCGATTAATTCCTAGATTCACTGAGTTCCAGACAGGATCAATGACAATTCAGGATATCTATACGGAATTATCCAATGACGATAATCGAAATCAATTGTTGTTTAATGACGTTCTTCTCGCATTGGAGGAAGGTCGAACCCCATTAATTTTGACAGAAAGAATTAAACACGTAGAAGTCTTGCAACAGTTATTTAAAGGGTTTGCCAAAAATATAATTGTTCTTTCGGGAAGTGTAAAGAAAAAAGAGCGAGAACAATCATTAACAAGGTTAAATGAAATTACGAATGAGGATGAAATGCTAATAATTGCAACAGGTAAATACATTGGTGAAGGATTCGATTATTCACGACTCGATACTCTGTTTTTAGCCATGCCCGTTTCCTGGAAAGGTGTTTTGCAGCAATATGTCGGTCGTTTACACCGGAATCATCCAGGCAAGCAAGAAGTTAGAGTTTACGATTACGTGGATCAACAAGTTGACCTATTAATGAAAATGCATGGAAAACGCCTAAAAGGATTCGATTCAATGGGGTATACAACAGCTGATGAGGCTATCGCTGATTCAGAACAAATGAGGCTATTTTAGATCAGAGTGCTTTCTGATCGATTATTATCAAATTTCATTTTTGTCGCATATACTTTTTCGCTTACATAAAAAAAGACCAAACTTCGACATATTTTAATTTGTCGAAGTTTGGTCTTTTTTTATAACCTGAGAGGTAATCACACAATCAATAATATCCCCCGTCCATTTTGAATATCATAAAAGAGATGAATATACGAGGAGAGACCTATATGCAAATTCATGTAGTACATCCAGGGGAAACATTATGGTTGATTGCACAACGCTACGGCGTCACAGTCAACCAAATTGTGACTGCTAACCAATTGGAAAGTCCAAGTAAACTAGTAAGTGGGTTGGCTCTAGTCGTTCCAACACCTTCCCAGACCCATAGGGTACAACCTGGTGAAAATTTAACGAAAATTGCACATCGTTATGGTACAACAATCAAAGAAATTAGTGAGACGAATCAAATTCAGGATCCCAATCTGATAATATCTGGAACTATTTTAACCATTCCCGTCCGAAAACCAGTTATTGATGTGAATGCTTACACAATTAATACAGGAGAAACAGGTGCTAGGGAAATTCAAGAAGTAGGCCAGTATTTAACCTATTGGATGCCTTTTGTCTATTCGGTACGTGAAGACGGTGGACTAACTTCCCTTGACGATACAGCCATGCTTCAATCTGCTACTGCCGAAAGAGTTGTTCCTGTAATGGCCATTACAAATTTCAGTGCCACGGCTGCCGGATCTAGTCTTGCACATACAATCCTTGCAAGTACCGATATCCAGGATGTTTTATTAACCAATATTTTAAAAGTCATGAAAGAAAAAGGCTATCAGGGATTAAATATCGATTTTGAAAATGTGTTTCCGGCCGACCGTGAAAACTATAACCAATTTTTGCAACGTGCAGTGGACCGCTTGCATCCGGAAGGTTATTCCGTCTCATCAGCCCTTGCCCCGAAAATAAGCGGTGACCAAAAAGGTTTATTATACGAAGCACATGATTACGCAGCACACGGAAGAATCGTTGATTTCGTGGTATTGATGACCTATGAATGGGGTTATCGATTAGGTCCTCCGCAGGCAATATCACCGCTAAATGAAATAAAAAAAGTGCTAGATTATGCTGTCACCGTTATCCCAAGAAACAAAATCTTGTTTGGTTTTCAAATCTACGCGCGCGACTGGTTGCTTCCCCACGTGCAAGGACAAGAGGCGGAAACATTCAGCCAGCAGGAAGCAATCCGCCGGGCCATTCAGTATGGGGCGACCATTCAATATGACCCAGTAGCGCAGTCCCCATTTTATCGATACACCGACGCGGAGGGGCGTAACCATGAAGTCTGGTTCGAGGATGCCCGTAGTGCACAGGCTAAGTTTGATGTGGTAAAAGACTATCATTTACGCGGAATCAGTTACTGGGTTCTTGGTTATCCACTTCCACAAAATTGGTTGTTATTGGAAGACAACTTTACTATCCGGAAAAGACGTTAGAATTTCATTATCGATCCATCAAATAACCTTAACCGCACAGTGTCACTGAACATAGAATAGGATACCCGATACTTGGAATGGAGGCACTCTTATGGACTATAACCCTTATCCACACTGGGCTTATCCTTATTCTAATCTACGGTGGCTGTACAACGAGCAGTTACAACCACAGACCGTTTTAAGACCACCAAGTCCTTTTCCATCTATAAATACGCAAGTATTGAATACTTCGGCACTAAGATTTCAAGAGTTATTAAAACAAGCGGATTTGTTAGCAGGCAAGATTGCTAACTCTAAAGAATTTGCACATGAGTTAATGGAAGCAGCACAACTATCTAATACAAAAAAGGTAGAGGAATTAATTGTTTCAACAGGCGTTACATTAAAAATCAAAACATATTTTAGTCCATCTGGAATTCGGATTGAATTAAACAACGCTGAAAATGAAGGTGGTTGTTGTAATTTACTCATAAAATTACAGTGGTAGGATACGGTATTTCCTTCGAATTCTGGACTAAAATCACGTGAACTAGCTATAAGTTGGAACAACCCATCTCAACGAGCCTTCAACTCAGGGATGGGTTATTTTTATGTCATTTTGAAATGTCTAAGCCGGCCCTGCAATCCTTGATTAATGCGATTCAACACCATCTAATCGAATAATAAAGTGGGGATTTATTCTAAAAAAATTTTAATTGGACAGACTGTAGAAAAGCAGTAATTTTAGCGAAGGAGAAATCAATGTGAAAAAGCAAAGCGAACAACAAGGGCAAAGCTACAAAGAACAACAAATGAAACTGCAACAACAGCAACTGAGGGAAAACCAATCGCAAATGGAACAACAATTTGACACTAAAAAGAAACTAGCAATGCAAGCCATGCAACAAGCTGTTCAAACACTCCAACAAATGGCTTCTATGGCAGATCTGCAATCATTGCAACAAGCGCATCAACAACTTCAACAAGCGATTCAGCAGGTGAATTATATGCAAGGGATCTCGATTACACAATCCACGACTGCCGAGCAACTGCAATTGGAGCAAGTGCAGCAACAAATTGAGCAAGCAGCACAAAGCCTTCAACTTATACAATCCCTAAACAGTGGCAATCAAAGCTTTAAAAAAGGCTAAGCGAAAACGTCCACGACTTTCCAAAAGAAAGTCGTGGACGTTTATTCATTTGTAGAAATGTCACCCCATTTCAACAGGACATGACAGTTGACGATAAATCCTGGTGTACAGCAGAAAACCACGACCACAGGAAGTTTACCATCAATAACCCGAATCTTCGGATGTAAGGTTATCAATCATTTTATAATCATATTTTTGTAACGGTTTTTCCGCTGGACCTTCAATCACCTCGCCTGTAAATGAAAATCTGGAACCATGACACGGGCAATCCCAGGTACGGTCGCCATTGTTCCATTCGACTTCGCATCCGATGTGAGTGCAAGTTGTATCTACGATATGCAATTTACCCTTATCGTCTTTGTAGGCACCTTTTCTATGTCCGTCCAAAGTAATAACTGCGCCTTCCCCCTTAGATAAGTCTTCAGGGGTCGTTTTTGGTGTATCAAGCTTTCCTTTAATTAATTGCCCAACAACGTTAGCGTTCTCCACTAGGAAGTTTTTCAAACTTGGATGCGCATAGAACCTAGAAGGTGTGTATAATTTCCGGAAAATGTTCTCTTTGCCTAAAATCATATCCCGGAACAACAATGCAGCTGCAGTTCCATTTGACATTCCCCATTTTCGAAAACCTGTAGCAATCAAGATATTCGGTTGTCCGGATGTTAATTCACCAATATAAGGCAATTTGTCTAGCGTTGTTAAATCCTGGGCCGACCATCGATAAACAACTTTTTCGAGTCCAAAAACTTCCTCACCAAAGCTCTCCAATGCCTTGTAATGTTCCATCGTCTCTATTCCTTGACCGGTTTTATGATTTTCACCAACAATGAGCACTATTTCTTCTCCATTAACCGTTACAGAACGAAGTGAACGTGTTGGCTTATCCGCACTGATATAGATTCCGCCTGGATATTTCTTATTCGCTTTGACAGCCAGGGCATAGGATCGATCAGCGTGCATTCTTGTCGAATATAGCCCAAGTCCTTCATAAAACGGAAAATGGGAACAAGAAAGAACGTGATTGGCTGTGATGCTAGGCCCCCCCTCACCGGTAAGTACGACTGGTTGTTCTCCAGTTTCAATATTCACTGCAGTTGTGTTCTCAAATATAAGTCCACCTTTGTCTGTGATAAGTTGAATCAGGTGAACTAGATATTTGGTTGGGTGAAACTGTGCTTGATTTTTCATAACAAGCGCTTTTTTTATATCGATGTCGAAAGGAATACTATCAACCAATCCTCCCTCAATCCCAATCTTTTCATAGGCTTCCGCTTCTTTCTCAACCTTGCGCGCGTATTTGTCCGAAGTGGCGTATATGTACGCATCCTGCGTGCTAAAATCGCAATCAATCGTATGTTGGTCCACAGTTTCTTTGATGAAATTTAGTGCTTGGATATTTGCTTCATAATATAAGCGTGCATTGCTTCTTCCAATATTATGAATGAATTCATCGTATATTAAATCATGTTGTGCAGTGATTTTGGCAGTTGTGTGGCCTGTTGTTCCGTTCAACACTTTTCCGGCTTCTATAACAGCGACCTTCAAGCCTTCATTAACTAAAAGATAAGCGGCCGTAATCCCTGTAATACCTGCCCCTACGATTACGACATCAACATGTATATCCTCCGCTAAACCCGGAAACTCCGGGAATTTAATATCCGTTCTCCAATAGGACTCGGTATGGGGCGGCAACTTTCCATTTTCATTATTTTGGGTCACAATATATCCTCCATTTCTATATTTAACAGGCTATTTACGGCGTTTTTTATCTCCTGATACCCTGTGCACCTGCAAAGGTTGGATTGCAACCATTCTTCAACAACCTCATCCCCGGCGTTTGGGTGATTGGTTATAAGGGCGTGACAATTGACGATAAATCCTGGGGTGCAATAGCCACATTGAATCGCCCAATTATCAACAAAGGCCTTTTGAACGGGTGAATCCAAAAGTCCCTCTATTGTTGTGATTGGTTGATTCACCACTTCAATGGCCAACGAAAGGCAAGATTGTGTAGGCTCCCCGTTCACAAGCACTGTGCAGGCCCCGCAGTCCCCGTCTTCACACGCGCGTTTTGCACCGGTTAAACCGAGTTCCTCCCTTAATGTATATAAAAGGGTATCGGCAGACCGTACAACCGCCTCCTGCGTCTCCCCATTGACATGTAATTGAATCACCGTTTTAGACGTTCCATTTTTTGTAATCATGTTACCCTCTCCAATTCACTCAGCGTATCCAATAAAACATTTCTTAACACAAAGGCACGGTACTTTCTCGACGCTTGAATGTCATCCACAATTTCTGATGGCAGATGGGCAAGAACTTTCTCAACTCTTTCGTTCTCGGGGAGAGAGGAATCATTTACAATCATCTCAATCTCTGCGGACCGAAAAGGATAGTCACAAACTCCGCTAAACGCGATCCGAATCCGGTTATCCTTTACGATTGCTGCAACGGAAACAACTGGATAACCTACCTTAGAGATTTTCGTTCTTTTCAGGCTCATATAAGGCAAGTCAATATAAGATGTGTCTATTATAATTTGAAGAAGGACGTTTCCAGAATTAAGTTTCATTTTTTTGTTAAAAACAGCGTCCAAAGAAGCAATCTCTTCTTCACTTCCCTTCGCTATTTTCACTTTAGCATCTACTAATAAAAGGGGTAAAACACTTTCCTTATAGATCAATTCGCTCTTCATATTCCCGCCAATTGTGATTTTATTTCTCGATGTATGATCCGCGATTTTCTTCACAGTCTGCCCCAATAAAGGAAATAGTTTCGAATCCGTAATCTTATTTAATGACACCGCCGCCCCAATAACTAATAGATTGCCACTTAGTTCCAACACATTGCATTCAGGAATTCCTTTAATATCGATAACTGCATCTGCACGTAGTTTATTTACCCGTGCAAAGGTAATAATCTCTGTACCACCAGAAAAATACATGGCATTTTTCCCTTGTTCGCGAAACATGTTAAACGTCTCAACAGCCTCCGCTGCGGAGGAAGGTTTACAGTACTCAAAATCAAACGCAATCATTGGTTATTCACCTTCTTTGTCTTCCATATGAATTCAGGAGTAAGCGGCAAGTAGTTTAATTCCACTCCGGCTGCAACGGATAGACTACTCGCTAGGCAGGCGGGGGCCCCAATCACACCATATTCTCCGATTCCGCGAGCACCATAGGGACCATCAGCTGCTGGAGATTCGATAAATTCAACAAGGTATTCCGCTGGTTGTTCCCAGTAGCGCAACATTGGATAATTTCGAAGCCCCGCGTTTTGAATGACACCTTGTTCATCAAAGATAAACTTTTCACTAGTCGCATAACTTAAGCCCATATGCATTCCGCCTCGCATTTGTTGTGTTGCCGTCATCGGATTAATTATGGTTCCTCCGTCAAGCACCGTGACGCCTTTTAAAATCGTATACGTAAAATCACGGGTATTCAATTCGACTTCCACTGCCTGCACACCAACAGACCACCATGGACCCGGTTTTCCAAAGCCCGTTTGTTGATCCATCGGTGTTAAATGCCGTTGAATATGTTTCCCTACCCCGACAATTTGCCCTTCGATAGAATGTCCACTTGGATAGGTATAGCCTAACGAAATATCTTTCATTTCAACTCCGAACGTTGGATCTGATTTCAAATAAACTCGACCGCCACCGACATCTAAGTCTTCTGCGGAACATTGTAAGACGATAGAGGCAGTTTTCTTTAATTGTGCTAGCGCGTTTTCAGCTGCTGAAATTACCGCACGTCCCGCTAAAAAGGTTGAACTGCTGGCGACGGTTCGCCATTGATGGGGGTCATATTGTGTATTCACTTCCATCGTTACGTGGATTTTATTCATTTCCATTCCTAACTTTTCTGCAAGAATTTGGGCAAGAATCGTTTTTGTTCCTTGTCCTAGCTCAATTGCAGCACAGTTTAAATTCACACTGCCATCTGCTTCAAAAGTTAAAATAGCCCCGGCCTGGGCGTTCGTTGCCGTTGTTGATGTTTTCCAAAACAAGCTGATTCCTTTCGCTCGTACTTTATTTTTACCGCTATCGATTCTTTGGCCCTCATCCCACCGAATAAGTTCTTTTGCTCGGTTCACACATTTCTCCACGTCACCGATATTGTTAGCCGTCAATACGGTTTGAGTTGGCGAAGTGTCACCTGGTTTTATCCCATTGATGATCCGTAACTGAATGGGGTCTATGTTTAATTGTTTAGCAAGTTGGTCCATCGTTCTCTCCACCGCAAAAGTAAGTTCCGGATGCCCATAGCCTCTAAAAGAAGTGGCAAAAGGATGATTCGTATACATACAATACGAGTCGCACCAGACGTTCGGTATATTATAGGGGCCTGTACAATCTAGGGCCGCCGCTCTCGTTATTCCCGCCGCTTGATCTGAATAAGCACCTGAATCGATATGATACGTATATTTTCCGGCAACCAATTTCCCTTCCTTAGTGACCCCAAGTTGAACCGTCGCATCAAGGCCAATACGGCAAGGAGCAGTAGTCATATCCTCTTCCCGGTCAAACTCCAGCTTCACTAATTTACCGCCTACTGCTTTCGAGGCTAAATAAGCGAGGGGCTCTAACTGAATGGTGCCCTTTCCTCCAAACGCGCCACCAACCATCGGAATATGAACCAAAATATTGCCGACTTCGATATTGAAGAATTGATTGAGTACTTTTTTTATCGTATATGGAGATTGACTACAGGTATGGACAATGACCTTACCTGCCGGATTGATTTCCACCCGCACACTTCTTGTTTCGAGTGCGACATGATCCGAAAGGTTGAAGGAATAGCTTGCCGTAATTGTTTCCTCACTAGTAGCCCACGCAGCCTCGAAATCGCCTTTACGAATTTTAATATGACTTCCTATATTCGTTCCAGCCTTAGGATAGACATCACTAATGATTTTCGTATAGTGTTCGGCGTTTTCATGAACAAGGGGAGCATCACTTTGAAAAGCTTGTTGAACGGAGTTCACTACGGGTAGAAGTTCGTATTCGACTTTCACTTTCTCGGTTGCTAATTTTGCCTGATGTTCGTGATCAGCAACAACAATTGCGACGGGTTCACCGTAATAACGTACTTTTTCGAATGCTAATGGGGGACGGTCCGCTAGAATAGGACCAATATGGAATGGGAAAATTTCGCCCGTAACAATTGCACGCACTCCGGGCATTTTCCATGCTTCAGTTGTGTCAATGGATGTAATCATTGCATGTGCTTGTGTGCTTTTCACAAGTTTCGCGTGCATTAGACCCGGCACTGAATAATCCCCAACATATCTAACTTTACCCGTTGATTTTTCTACCGCATCAATTCGTTGTTCAGGTTTTCCAACCGTTGTCCATATTTTATTCGTCATACATAAACGCCTCCCGGACGGTATTTAACGTGCAACGATAATGAGTGTATCCGTATCAATTTCATGGGCCGAAGCATCCATAATCTTCTCAAGCGTCATGCTGATTTTCTGTAATTCCTTTTGATCTTTCACTATGAAAACAGGTGCTCCACCGCCTGTTATTGCTTCCGGTTTCATCGTGATAACAGCAACAATTTCTGCATGCTGATTTTCCAATCCACTCAACTCCTTATTTGTCCAGACTCCAGCGGTCAATCGCACGGATCATGAAGGCGATGCGACAAGGTATCGCGTCCTTCGCTATTGTTCCACTATTTTCCTTTATCAGCTTCTTCAGGCATTCGGATTGCACTATCCAGTATCGGGACTTTATCTAATACTGCCTTGATTTGATGGAAATCTTTGTCCCGCGGCAAAAAGAACAATGTGATTCGACCGTCTGCCATATTCCTTTTCGTAAGTGGAACCAACGCCGGTTCACCGGAATCAAGATAACTTCCAAGCACAGTGGCTACATGGTGTAACATCGCTTGCCGCTGCCCAAGGTAGGACAAAGTGACAATGCTATTTTGATTTTTCGGGGTGACAATTGCACCAACTGCCTTCTCGGTGATGATTTTTCTCGTATCCGCCAAGCCCACGTTTTTAATGAGGATATCGCCTACAAAGAGCGTTGGCCCTTCGAAACGAATATCCGCTTCTGTAACATTTGCAATTGCATTTAACACCTTTCCTGACATATTAAACTTCACAACAACTAGCATGACAATTCCGCCAATAATTCCTAACCAAAAGAAAAATACGGCACATAACGTAGTCACTAGTGCCGTGAACATCACTAAATAATTCCGACTTTCAAATGCTTGTGCCATCCCTTCAATGAACGGTGCTCCACGCTTCACAAGTTCGAACGTATCAATATTCTCAAGTGAGTCCCTTTCCATTTTCCTAACCTCTCGGAACTGAGTAGCCGCAAGCCCAAGAAACGTCACAGCAGTCCAATCGGATTCAAGAACTGCCGGAATTGCAACCGCTCCAATGAAAGCTGCAATGAAGCCAAAGGATAGGTGAATGATTCGTCCTGTGGGATATGTCGGGTATTGTCGAAAATCAGTACGTAACAAAAGTGTCCGTGCCAAGAAGCCAAATACAATTCCGATTACGACTGGAAGTAAATAATTTTCCAAATACCACGCCTCCCAAAAGTTATATACATCTCTCGTATTCTAACCAACAAGACGACGGATTATAATATGGAGTCGATTTTAGATAATGAATAGAAAACTAGCTAGATGGCGACAGTGGATGGAAAGAATTGAGGTGCGGATTTGCAATCGATTCAGCAAATGATTGAAACTGTATTGAATGATGACCAACCCGTAGTACTTGCAATGGTTTTCCAAGTGAAGGGCTCTGCTTATAGAAAGGAAGGGACTTGGATGCTGATTCAAGAGGATGGTGCACGAACAGGTGTCATCAGTGGTGGCTGCCTTGAAAGTGATTTGCATAGTCGTGCAATAGAATTGTTTAATACAGGCAAGGTTGATATTGTCCACTACGATTTAAGTGCTGAAGATGACCTTGGCTGGGGGCGTGGTGCGGGATGCAATGGAGTTGTTTCAGTAGTTGTGCGTGATATCGATAATGATTTCAGACACTTTTTAACCTTAATGCACAAACGGTTGCTGGCCAAAAAACACGTTTTATTTATTCAATCCATCAGTAATTTGGCCTACTATGCATATTTAAACGAAGATGAAGATTGCTTGGATAGCTGGCAAGGTGAAATACCATTCGAATTGGATGCCGTCACTCCGTTTCAAAATAATGCAGAACAAAAAAGCATGGGAGACGAAATGGTATATTTCCAACTTATATGGCCACGACCTGCACTTTATATAATCGGTGCGGGCGTTGATGCGCGGCCACTTGCACGACTTGCCGAAAACGTTGGATACGCGGTCCATTTGCTCGATTGGCGGGCATCGCTTTGTAATGAATTCAACTTCCCTATGGCGGTATCTTTCCAAATTGGTAATGTCGAGAGGTTAATCAATAACATAGAATTTAGCTCGCTGGATTCGGTCGTCATCATGACACATGATTTTCAATTAGATGTGAAACTAGTGCAACGGCTCCGCGATAGTCAATTGTTGTATCTCGGCATTTTGGGATCAAAAAAAAGAACAGAACGCCTACTTGACAGGGATATTCCGAATGAGGTTCATTCGCCTGTAGGACTTTCCATTGGTGCTGAAGGCCCTGAGGAAATTGCAGTTAGTATTGTAGCGGAACTTATTGCGGTGAGACGGAGGAAAGTGATATGAAAATCATTGGTATTTATCTTGCAGCCGGGAACAGTAGTCGAATGGGTAGCCATAAATTGGCGCTACCTGTCGGGACAATGACAGTAGGGAGTTTGGCGCTTGAAACGGCTTTAAAGTCCCAGCTCGATGAAATTTTTGTCATTACAAAAGATACGGACGATGCAGATTGGCTACCTGAAGAAATGAAGTCAGACTCAAGATGTTCAATCATCAAATGTTCCACCGCTCATGAAGGTCAGTCCGAATCATTGCGCTGTGGCATTCAACAGGCGCAAGCCCATCAAGCGGATGCCGTCATTATCATGTTAGCGGACCAACCTTTCATCACCGTCCAAATGATTGAAGAAATGATCTTGTGCATGAGGAAAAATCCGACAAGTAAATTTGTTGCTTCATCCCATAAGCAGACAATCATGCCGCCTGTATTATTTTCGTCTTCCATGTACAACGAACTGTTGGAGTTACGTGGAGACAAAGGAGCAAAAGCAATCTTACAAGGTGATTTTCTCCAAAAGGGTAAACTGTTACCCTGCGCTGATAAGAGGCTAGTTTTCGATGTCGACACGGAAGCTGATTACGAAGCACTTCAATCAATAGAAAAAACGAAATGATAGAATGTCTCCTATCATTTCGTTATCGTTATTCTCCCATTATCTGTTCTTAATTTAATCAAATGCTCACCGTTGCCGAACTTCGTATGTTTGTTTTCATATCCAAAAACATTAATTTTTCCGTTGTCCGTTTTCACGTCAATCGTGGCATTCGTCGGTTCTTTTTCAGTTTGAATCTCGATTCTACCGTTATCTGTCGTTAATTCAATCGGTCGCTCTAAATTGTTTGTTACAAGGGAAATTCTCCCGTTATCTGTTCTTCCGATAATCGTACCATCAACATGATCTAGTATAATTACTCCGTTATCCGTTTTAACATTGACAGTTGTAGCATCAATGGTTTTTAACTCAATTGTGCCATTATCTGTCTCAAGTGCCAACTCTTTCGTTTGAATATTCTCCACTTTGATCCGCCCGTTATCGCTTTCCGCTTGAATTCGATCATACTGTTTTTCAGGTACTTTCACGATTAGCTTTAAGTCTAATGAGGAAAAACCAAAATTAATGAAACTTCGCCGCTTTTCTTTGAACTGAATGGATAGTGTATTTTCTTTTACAACAGCCTTGAAAATGAATTTCGACCTATTCTTTGTCTTACCTGAATACGACACTGTTGTTACCGCATCTTTGGTTGGCACAATTTCCACCGCTGCATTGGTTGTCAAAATTTCAATATTCGTAAACGGTTGATCATCAATCTCTATTTTCTTGGCGTTATTTTGAAATCGATCCCCGGTATTGAACATCAATGTAATTCCACCAACAACAAGCAATACTAATGCTACGATAATGAACACTTTATTTCTAAAAAACATTTCGTGTCAAGCCCCCTTATTTATGATTTTAAGTTTTTTGTGTATCCGAAGTTCTATTCATTATACGTAGTCGATATGAATTCATCGCTGTTTCCCCGAGTTGGTCCGGTAGATGTCGCAATCAATTCAATGCTTACAATTTAGTATAACGGATAGGAATTTAATTCAAATGGACCTGAGAAGTGATTGCATCTCAGTCTAAAGATGTAGTTAACGTGAGCCAACACGAAAACGCCATTTTCTAACAAGTAGCCACAAACAAAGGAATATGAAAAATGCTACACCTTCGAGCGATAAAATGTACCACGGATAAGGCCCTAAGTAGTCAAGTAAACTTCCGTTTAATGGTTTTTCCCTTAAGAACATATAATTGCCTTGGAATAACACATTAACTGCAAATATTAGTGGCAACATCAAGTTTAAAATGATCATTGTTTTGAGAACACCTTTAAAAGTTGGCCTGTATCCTTTCATCCACGTAAAATAAAGAGCCGTTATTATAATTCCGACATGCGTATAGAAAAAGTGAAAGTACCTAAAATGCGGGAATCCAACATCTAAAACAGGAGTCGCCATCGCTTGAAGCGCACCTCCGATACCCGCAAAAAAGATGAAATCGATTAGATGCTTGTTCCCTGTCCAAAGGAGAACAATCGCAACAAGTAAACTAATGCTACATAATTCTAGCGGCAACGAATCACTTAATCCCCATCTTCCAGTTACTATCATCCAAACATGATACAAGACTTCCATTACCAATAATGTCAAGGCAAAAAGACGTTCATGCTTCGGTAATACCGACCATCGCTTTCTTGAAATAAATAACAATAAGATTGCCAGGCACAACACACCTATTGCCGCCATATGCTCCATTGAAAATAGTAAGAAGGAAGGTTCACTATAGTGTGCCATCCTCGTCCCCCATTTCTATAAGTCCTTTTATCTTGATATATAAACAAAATCCACTTTACAGACCTTAATATCCATTTTATACGTCTTTGTCGCTTCATGATAGATTATCTTTATGCAAGATACGTTCAAAAAGATAATCCCCAATACTAAATGATGACCGACAAGAAAACCATTGAAATAATTGAAGTTATAAGTTAAATGATAGGTGTAGACTTCATGTATCCAAAAACTTTTCTGGATCCTTCAATATGTGTTGCTAATTCATATGTATGGCTTTCAAAATTTGGGTCGTTCATATTGTTGTATGCAATTACCTGTATCTACATTTCATACACGATTAATTGTTCATTGCCGAATATTTCATCGAACGAAACGGGTTTGCCATTGATAAAAAGGTTTATCGCATCATATTTTTCTACTGTATTAATTTTATATAGCACTTGATATTTTAATGTCGTGTTTGAGTAGTCAGAATCATATTCTTGATTGATGAACACGTTCAGTGTGTCTTGTTGAGCATTTACATTAAAGTCACTAAAATAAACAGCATCGTTTCCTTGATTAACGAATACCCCATTTATAAATACATAGATTCCTTTTTTACCATCAAGATAAAGATAGTTACCATTCTTCACTTCAGCATAATGAATAAATTCCTGTACACGATCATTTGCATTGGCTATGCTTATTTCCGAAAATGAAAAATGAGGATCACACCCGGTTAATAGTAAAATTAGAATAATCAACGATAATCGTTTTTTCATATCAACGCTCCTTGTAATAGTGTTTTATTCCCGTCCATATAGCTAACTCTACTAAAAGTATCCTTTATCATTAATACGTTACTAACAACCTATTCATTTCATTATTTGAAAATTAAAAACGATGCCTCTATGAGATTTCATTTACTCATAAGAGACATCGTTTTCATTAGGTTTTAAAACCTGATAAATTAATAGCCTATATTCAATTGGTGGATAGGGTGCGTAAACTTATTCATCCAATGGAATATCAATTTCCACCTTGCCATCCAGATACAGCGGATAGCTATTGATATTCAGACGAATTGGATTCACTGCATTATCAAAATCAAATGTATAGACTGCAGTTACATTGGGTTCTTCTTTACTAAAACGTGTTGAGATTGTATTACTACTAAAATCATTGCCCTCTTGGTCTACTATTCCATACAATAGTTGCCCGCCGCCAGTGCCAGTTGGATAAGTGACTTCCAATGTATTGCTCGATGGTACTTGAACATCGATATCAAGTTCATTCGGCATATATAGCACTTTCTGTTGCTCAAAATCGACCTCAAGATAATCAGAGCCTTTTGGAAGGGCTTCAATCCAGTCCATTACTAACGTTAGTTTTTTCGGTTGCCTGAAGTAATTACTTTGTATAAATATGCCCACTTCACCGTCACGCAATATGCCGAACCCCATTCCGCCATCTCTTGGTTTCCCCCATTCTTCACCATTCTCATCAATCAACCGGACCGATGTGAATTTTAGTAATTGCATCGTGTTTTGTTCATCAGCTGCTAATAGTATTTCTGCACGTAACGGCGAAATTTTTAACTGTTTAATGTTAATTGTTTGACCATCTACGATAACGGATTGGTTCAATTTATATACTTTTGGTGGTTCAATGGCCTTGGTGAGTGTGAATGGCACGACGAACTTTGTCTTTGCTGCATCACTCAAGTGCAAATTAAATTCAAATGTCATATTGTCATATGATAATTCATCATCAGCCATAATTTCAACTTTGTCTGCACGTACAGACGATCCACCCACTAGAGAGCTAATGTAGGAACTTGCGACACCCAATGGGATGCCTTGTTGAGACAACTCTAAAGAAGTTATATTCACTTCGGAATTTTCAAAAGGGGATTCAATATTATAGAATATAGTCATGCCCGAATAATCAGCTACGACGCTCTGTAAAGTCAAGGTATAATCGCCCTGCGTTACCACAATTCCAAGTTCTTCAAAGTAATTATTTTCGACAATGTCACTGATTCCTTTATCATAAGCAATCATGTTTACGATAGAAGAAAATCCTGGAATTTTAGCAACAGCTTCTGCAAACACAGGCGAAACGCGAATCGAAGTCACAAACAGGAGTAGTACAATAGCAGCTACACTAGCGACTGAATACAGACGGCGCTTTCTCTTTTTGGTCAGTCGATGCTGATGCACGGCATTTACACGTGCTTGATGTAAGGCTTCTTTTGGGATTTCAATCGCTTCTAATTCCTCCGGCAACCTCTGCCAATCCTGCCCGTTCAAGTTGGTCATTTATAGTTCCTCCTTTTCAATGAGTACGCGTAATCTTTTTAACGTCGTGTGTAACCTAGATTTCACAGTACCTTCGGGAATTTTCTTTAGCTGTGCAATATCCCCGTTCTTCATATCCTGGAAGTATTTTAAGTAAATCAATTCTTGTTGCTCAATCGGCAAACTGGCAATTATATCAGCCATTTCGAATGGTTGATGATCTGTCGATGCAATTTCAACAAAATGATTGAAGACAATTTTCTTTTGCTTCTTTTTCATATCTAAACAAATATTGATGATAATTCTGACAAGCCATGTTGCTATGTACGTTGGTTCTTTGACGGTATGTATCTTTTTTAAAGCTCGATACGTCAGCTCTTGAATAGCTTCAACAGCATCATGCTCATTTTTCAAATACGCATAAGCCGTACGATAGAGCGTATCTTCATGTCGTTCCAACAGCTTCACCAACGCCCGTTCATCACCCGCAATGGCCCGTTTCTCCAATTCCATCCCCATACACCCACCCCCTGTTACTTATTAGACTGTTCAACATGACAATTCGTTCATTTTATTTTTTTAATAAAAAACGAGTTCAACTAAATTTAGTGAACTCGCTGATTAACTCCTATTGAACCAATTACTAAGTTAGCATTATCATACACTTCAAAAGAAAACTATTCACCAATTCACATAGTGGAATAAAGATAAAGGAATATGGAGCTTTAGTGGCGAAAACAAACTTATCTTGCCATTAAAAAATGAAAAAGAAATCGATATAAACTTGAGTCTATTAACTATAAAGGATTACGAAAAAACGACCCCGCCATGAGAACTTAATTGCTCATAGCGGTGTCGTTTTAAATTTGTTTTATAGCGATATATTCGCTTTCTTTTTCGTAAAGTCCTTCTCAGGATAATACGCATCTTTTACCAATAGATTAGGCCCTAAGCAGTTAACCGCAGGACAATGGCAACCGATTGTTTTTGCAAGTGGTCGCTCAAGCCAACGGTCGAGCATTACAGGAAGCGATTCCTTTTGAATATTGCCCATTGGAGGTGTATCACCGAAATCCGTGACAATCACATCCCCAGTGAATATATTGACATTCAGACGGGATCTGCCATCGGGGTCATTACGTACTGATACGTTTTTACTGCTGTAAATTCGTTTTAACAGTGCCAAATCCTCTTCGTTATCACTGCATGCATAAAATGGCAGTGTACCAAACAGCATCCAGACATCTTCATCACGGTGATCTAGAAGTTCGTGTATCGCTTTCCGTGTTTCATCTAACGAAAGTACTTCGAGCTGCGAAGCAAAGTCACTTGGGTACATAGGGTGCACCTCGTGACGAGCACATTTCATCTCCTCCACGACTTGTCGATGAATATGCTCTAGATGCGGCAACGTCCGTTTATTCAACATTGTCTCTGCTGAAACCATGACACCCGCTTCAGCCAATGCTCGGCTGTTATCGATCATCCGCTGGAATTGCTCAGCGCGGCGTTCTCGAGGTGGTTTGCGTTCCATATTTGCGAATCCACCATCCACGAAGTCGTCAACTGTGCCCCAGTTATGTGAAATATGTAAGACGTCCAGATAGGGTGCAATCGCCATATAACGGTCGAGTGGCATTGTTAAGTTCGAATTCATCTGTGTACGGACTCCGCGTTCATGCGCATACTTCAATAACGGTAAAACATAGTTCTCTACCGACTTTTTAGAGAACATTGGCTCTCCGCCTGTGATACTTATTGTTCGTAAATGAGGAATCTCATCTAGGCGAGAAAGTAGTAATGCTACTTGTAATGCGTCCGGATCTTTATGTTGTAACATATACCCGACTGCGCAATGTTCACAGCGCATATTGCATAAATACGTTGTCGTGAATTCAATGCTAGACAATGTCAGTTTGCCATGCTCCTGTACATCCAAATAGGCTTCCCATGGATCGTAAGCAGGTGACATTTTTTTGAGTGTCGCTAAATCAGTTTTCATTTTTTATTAACTCCTATACGTATAATAAGCTACTAAAATAGTATGCACTTCAAAGGGACCTTTCGCAAGAGCATATAAATACCCCATCCCAGAAATAAATTCGTGGATGGGGTATTTATATGTCGTCTAGTCTCCAGCGCCTTGCCCCTGGGCCCACACGATGTGGGTCATGCAGTCATTGCCGCAGGACGCGGCGTTGTGTGACTGCCTTCCTTTACTTCCAGTGCTTGTCGGGGCAGTACAGGCGCTTCCGCTTTTGTCTCATCCAGACTCCAGCGCCTTGCCCCTTGAGTCACTTCAGTCTTGCTGATAAAGGCAAAGGACGCCTTTATCTTCAAGCCTTCCAGTGCTTGTCGGGGCAGTACAGGCGCTTCCGCTTTTGTAATTACACTGCAGGTTTATTAGAAAACTGGCTGTTGTACAGATCTGCGTAAAAGCCATTCTCCTCCAGCAGTTCGTTGTGTGTCCCTTGTTCAATTACTTTCCCTTGATCCATCACGATGATTAAATCAGCATCTCGTATCGTTGAAAGACGGTGAGCAATGACGAAGCTAGTTCGCCCTTCCATTAAACGATTCATCGCCTGTTGAATGAGGAGTTCCGTCCGTGTATCTACACTCGACGTCGCTTCATCCAAAATCATAACAGGAGGATTTGCCAGAACGGCGCGGGCTATCGTAATGAGTTGCTTTTGCCCTTGCGAAATATTAGATGCTTCCTCATTTAAGACAGTGTCATAGCCCTCCGGCAATGTGCGAATGAAGTGGTCGGCATGAGCCATTTTCGATGCAGCGAAAATCTCATCGTCCGTTGCGCCTTCTTTTCCAAAAGCGATGTTTTCTTTAATCGACCCATTAAATAGCCACGTATCTTGGAGAACCATTCCAAAAGTCGTTCGTAGATCTTCACGTGACATATCCCGTGTATCTAGTCCGTCAATTGCAATCGTCCCGCCGTTCAGTTCGTAGAAACGCATTAGTAAATTAATCAATGTCGTTTTCCCGGCACCAGTTGGTCCCACAATAGCGACTGTTTGACCTGGATGCACGTTGATGTTCATATCTTCAATTAACAAATCGTCCCCGTAACCAAAGTCGACATGTTCAAAGGAAACTGTACCTTCTGCACGCGTTAAACTCACTGTCGTCATTTCTTTAATTTCTTCTTCCTCATCAAGAAGTTCAAAGACACGCTCTGCCGCTGCGACAGTCGACTGAATGATATTAGCAATATTAGCGGTTTGCATAATCGGCTGCGTGAATTGACGTGTATACGTAATGAACGCTTGAATATCCCCGATTGAAATGGCGCGCTGTGTCACTAAAATACCACCAACAACACAGATGACGACATAGCTGAGGTTCCCAATCAAAGACATCATTGGCATGATAATCCCCGAAATGAATTGGGCTTTACGGCCCGCATCATATAATTGTTCATTCACCTCATCAAATTCAGCTACGGACTTTCTCTCATGGCCAAATGCTTTAACGACTTGGTGGCCTGTATACATCTCTTCAACATGGCTATTCAATTGACCAAGCGTACGTTGTTGATCGGCGAAATGTTTTTGTGACCTTTTTAAAATCGGTCGAATGCCTAACAGAGATAGGGGTAAACTGACGAGCGCAATAAGTGTTAACACAGGGCTAATCGTTAACATCATGATAAGAATCCCGGCAATTGTAACAACTGATGTGATAAACTGCGTCAAACTCTGCTGCAGCGTGCTTCCAATTGTATCAATATCATTCGTTACCCGGCTAAGTGTTTCACCAACAGGGCGGCCGTCGTAATATTTAAGCGGTAGTTTCTCAAGCTTCCCGTTGACGTCTTCCCGTAAATCATACACCGTTTTTTGTGCAACACTCGACATGATGTATTGTTGGATATAGCTAAATACGCTACTTACCACATACAACCCAGCTAATAAGAGGAGTAGTTTACCGATTGCCCCAAAATCAATTGCTGCTCCGGGCACACCTGTGGCCTTGCCGTAAGCCCCTTCAAATAATTCGGTAATCGCATTACCCATTATTTTAGGTCCTACAATCATAAAGACCGTACTTAAAATTGCCGCAAAAAATACAGCAATTAGTGCATTACGACGGGGTTTTAAATAACCAATAAGGCGGCGTAATGTGCCTTTAAAATCCTTGGCCTTTTTCCCTGCCATCATCATCATATTTCCTCCGCCTGGTCCCATTGGGGCTCCGCCTTGAGGTCGAGACTGTTTTTGTTCACTCATGCAATGTCCACCTCCGAAATCTGTGATTCGACGATTTCACGATATACCTGATTATGCTCAAGAAGTTCTTCGTGCGTACCGATTCCAGCAATTCCACCATTGTCTATGACAATAATTTGATCTGCATCGACTACTGTACTAACACGTTGTGCGACGATAACGACGGTCGCTTGCTCCGTTTCATCTTTTAAAGCCGCACGTAGATTGGCATCGGTTTTGTAATCAAGCGCAGAGAAACTGTCATCGAAAATGTAAATATCCGGTTTGCGAATTAACGCACGTGCAATGGACAATCGTTGTTTTTGACCTCCCGACACATTCGACCCACCTTGAGAAATAACAGCATTGTAGCCGTCATCCATCCTCGAAATGAACTCTTCTGCTTGCGCAATACGAGCAGCATGTTCGATTTCGGCTTGCGTTGCATCTTGTTTGCCGAAACGAATGTTTTCAGCAATCGTTCCGGAAAAGAGCAGCGCTTTTTGTGGAACGAAGCCGATTTTCGATCGTACTTCTTCTTGTGATGATTCGCGAATATCAACACCATTGACGCGAATCGTACCCGAAGTCACGTCATAAAACCGTGGAATCAAGTTAATGAGCGTTGTTTTTCCCGCGCCTGTTCCGCCAATAATTGCGGTCATTTCACCCGATTTCGCAATAAAACTTATATCCGATAATGCTGGGGCCTCGGCACCTGGATAGCTGAATGATACACGATCAAACTCCAGCGTTCCAGGCTCTTTGTCCGCTTTTCTAGTTCCTTCATCCAGAAACGTTGGTTTCATCGCAAGTACTTCGTTAATACGTTTTGCTGAAACAGCAGCACGAGGAATCATAACAAACATCATAGATGCCATAACAAGTGCGAACATGATAAGCATAATGTATTGAATAAACGCCATCAAATCCCCGATTTGCAAGGCACCATTATCAATTCGAAGTCCACCAAACCAAATTACCCCTACAACGGTTAGATTCATAACAAGCATCATGACTGGCATTAAAAACGCCATCATTTTGTTAACCTTAATCGACACATCAGTCAAATCCTTATTCGCCTTTTTTAAGCGAACCTGCTCTTGTTTTTCACGATTAAACGCACGAATCACACGTATGCCTGTTAGGTTCTCGCGTAAAACAAGGTTTAGTCGATCCAATCGCGTTTGCACTGTTTGGAACAGTGGTACCCCTTTATAAAGAATAAGCAACACAGAACCGATTAATATTGGCATCGCTGCAACGATGATTAACGACAATTTTGCATCCTTTGAAACAGCCATAATTATACCGCCAACCAACATAATCGGAGCACTTACGACCATACGAAGCATCATAATGACCACTTGCTGGACTTGCGTAATATCATTTGTCGTTCTTGTAATCAATGAAGCCGTACCAATTTCATCAAAATCTTGAAGGGAAAAGTTCTCCACATGATCGAATACTTTTCGACGAATGTCCCGTCCGAATCCCATTGCCGCTTTTGAGGAATAGTAACTCGCAACGACAGATGCAGCCGCCCCAAGTGCAGCAACCAACAGCATGATTCCTCCGATTTTCCAAATATACGCGATGTCACCAATGACGACCCCTTTGTCGATAATATCCGCCATTAACGTAGGCAAAAACAAATCCGACATCGATTGAATGAAAACAAGCCCTAATATCGATAGTACAATCCATTTATAGACGGATAAATTTTTTAACAGTTTTAACATTCCACAGATTCTCCTTGTTCTTTAGACTTTCTGACTGTCACTCTCTTACATTGGAAAAGTGACCGTAAAAAGGGTTCCTTCATTCAATTTACTTTGTACTTGAATGGAACCTTCATGCATGTCGATGATTTTCTTCGTAATGGACAAGCCTAAACCACTCCCACCCAGCATACGATTACGTGATTTATCCACTTTATAAAAACGCTCAAATATATGCTGTTGATCCTCCTCAGCTATGCCCATTCCTGTATCTGCTATGGTAACAACGGCTTCCTGACCACGCCGATAAAGAGCGATTTTCAGGCTATCACCACTAGGCGTGAACTTGATACAATTGTTTATGAGATTAATCCATACTTGACTCATCAGCTCTTCGTCAGCGGTGATTTCCACTTCATCTAATGAGATATCTAGCTCCAACGATTTCGCAAGCCACTGGGGTTCAAAGGATAGAATGATTTCACGAATTTGTTTATCCAATCGGTACGCTACCTGCTCAAAAGGGTGATGCTGAGACTCTATGGATGTTAACTTCAATAAATTATCGCTCAGATTGGCTAATCGTCTGCTTTCAGTCTCGATAATCTCAAGATAACGCTCCCGTTCTTTGGGCGTCAAATCGCTTTGCTTCAATACAGTAGCAAAACCACTAATCGAGGCCAGTGGCGATTGGATTTCATGGGATACATTGGAGATAAACTCTTGACGCATTTGCTCTATTTGATTCAACTCTACCGCCATCTCATTAATGCTATCCACAATTTTCCCGAAAGGATGATTCTTTTTATGTTTGAATTGATTCGCCAACTTGACATTAAAATCGCCCTTGGAAATTCTTCGCATTGCATCAATCATCATTGTGAAAAAATCCATTCGCCGCGGGGAAGCAAATCTCGAAAAAACCCAACTAGTGACAATGAACAGAAATATCATCGCAAATAATGTAATCAGCCCTTTAGAGAAGTCGCTATTATGCAAATCCCATTTCTTATGAATGAACGAAGTTCCAAAGTATGCTAGCGACCAGTAACTGATAGTGACGATTATCCACGCAAATATGGCTGTTCCAACACGCAGAACCTTCCTCAACCTCCCACCTCTAGGCGATAACCTAACCCGCGAATAGTGCTGATTTTAAAAGAATCACTGTTAACTGAAAAACGCTCGCGCAATCGATTAATATGCACATCAACCGTTCGATCTGTACCTTCATAATCATAACCCCATATATCCTCAATCAACTGCTCTCGCGAAAAGGTTTTACCAGGATAGCTCGCTAACTTAAACAGCAATTCAAATTCTTTCAGCGGTATTTCTACATTAAGATTTCCCAAGAACACTTCATATGTTTTGCGGTTAATCATCAGTTCGCCCACCTGGACCGTCTGTGAAATTGCAATTCGATAGCGTTTAAGTAACGCTTTCACCCTTGCAGTAAGTTCAGCCGGCTCAAACGGTTTCACAAGATAATCGTCCGTACCTAACTCAAACCCCTTGACCTTCTGGGCCGTATCCCCTTTGGCTGTCAACATCAGCAAAGGGATATCATACTGCTTTCTAATTTCTCGGCAAAGCTCCCATCCATCCATGTTTGGCATCATAATATCCAGTAGTACTAGGTCTGCCTTAAATGACTGTAGAGTTGCCAAAGCTTCAATACCATCGCATGCTTCCACTATTTCAAAGCCTTCTGGACGTAAGAAAAGTCCGATCAACTCCCGCATATGCGGATCATCATCTACAATTAAAACCTTCGCCAAATTTGAATACCTACTTTCTTTGCTCATCGATTAGTTCATTTTAGTAGACGCATGTAAACTCAGTATAAACAACGTTTAGGGCATCTTCACATTATACAGCTTTGCATAGGAAGGTATATTAAACAGGATGTTTGAGGGGACTTTAAAAAAACGCGGACTGACGAACAACCTATAACAAAAAACGGCTATTAACTCGATTTGAGGATAGCTGAATAGAGAAACTAAAAAAATTAACTGCAATCACTCGCTACTTCTGTTTGTTCCAACACATGTAATGTACGTTAATATTACAAGGAAATAGGTACATTCGTTTTTCACTTCGATCCAATGGCATTAATTTCCTGGTTATAAAATTGAGTTTAAGTAAACAATATGAGTTCAAACAAAAAAGGGAGTGTTTTTAGTGGATATGAATGATAAGGTACAAAAAGAATTATCTAAAATTGATGTCGAGAAAAAGGACGAGATTTTAGAGAACTTTAATCGATTCAAAAAGTATCTTTCCGAGAAAGTTGAGTTGGGGGAAAATATGGGCTTGAGTGAAGAAAAACTTGCTAAAACAACAGAATTAGTTGCAAATTATCTTGCCAAACACGAAGATCCTCGCAATAGGGAGGAGAAATTGTTAATGGAGCTTTGGACTTCCGGTTCCAAAGAAGCGCAACACACACTAGCACATATGTTACTGGAAATGGTACGGAAAGCTTAGTAAAAGCGAGTTGGATATGTTTATATTAAATAGATGACTGTAATTAATCAAAAATGTGACCTATCCGCTAATCTGTGGATGGGTCACTTTTACATTGTTTTACTTATTTATAGCAACAAGTATATCTAACCGCTAACCAATGCCTTCTGCTAACAGTTCCTACTTCCGGGCCTATAGTGGACTTTCACCACCCAGCGATTCCCCATGCCGGGCACACTACTAAAAAAGGGTATCGATTACTTGTCACTCTTCTCGACAGTATTTTTAGCGCTTGAATACAATCCCGAAGCTGATAACCCTAGCATCCCCCCCACTAATATCCCCTGCCTCCAATCAAATTCAGTCACGTAAACCACGCCTATAACAATACCAATTACTAAAGCTATAAACGGCAACACCTTTTTACTTACACCGGCCCTTTTAAACAACTCCACAATCCCCAAAATAAGTGGAATAATAACTACATCATAAATCTCAAACATTTTATCACCTCTTTCCCTTCTACTATTTTATGAACTACTCGTCCTTTCAGTGACGATATACTTTCTGCATTTTTTCTAAAATGAATACCCAGCTGATTACGAATTCTCCATCCCACACAAATAAAAGTGAATCCAATTGTGTTACCGCCAGCAACTTCTTTGAAATATATACATAATTACCACCAATTCGCGCACATAAACGTATTAGTTGCATTTTACAAGTAATGAACATAACCAACCTACTCCCTCAAAAAACTCTGTGCAAATTACTTGCAGTCTACAAATTATTTACTACAACTATTTGTACACCGCAATTTATCGACATTTTAATCATTTGCAATATGCAAACTTTTATAACAATAACCCATTTGGTACTGATTAACTCTTAGTTTCCACGCAGCCTTTCCTCCAATACATGCATGGAACGAAGGACTGTTTCACGTTCAAAGTCATTCATAGAAGCCAAAGCATTCTCCATTTTGGCTGCAATGGTCCCGTTGATGGCCACCACCATGTCGTTTCCCTGTCCAGTTAACGATAGTAGATATATTCGACGATCCCCTTCATACGGCGTTCGGGAAACCAACCCTTTCTTTTCTAGCGTCCCAATCTGTCTGGAAAACGTCGTAATGTCCATTCCGGCAGCCTCAGCCACCGTTTGCATTGATGGTTTATTCATTAATGAAATCTCATAAAGAATTGAACTTTGAACGATAGAAATCACATCGCAACTCGACTTATGAATGCCATTCATGCTTTTTGATAACGAGTGAAAAATAGGAATAATTTTATCCATTAATGAATTCCCCCCACCAACCCTTTCTGCAATTATACAGCAAGAAAAACGTAAGTAGCTATATTAATAGAAAATTCAAACTCACAATGGGTAAGTGTTTCCAATCAAGATGCAAAAACGCGTCCATATAGTTGGACGCGTTCGCTAACATGCATATGTAATTTCGCCTTCATCTTGGATATCGATCCCGTTTTTGAGATGAACCGTGGTCTTTAAAATGAGCGTTTGCGTTTGGGCTTCCGATCCGCTCTCCCATCGCTCGTCAGGTACCATTTCAAACGGAATCATCCATGTTTCTTTGGATTTGATGTCACTCATTATTTCAATAGATTGTTTTGCAATGATCACTTCATCCGTTTCCGACCGCTTCATCAACTCAATCTCAATATAATCTACGAGTTCATCACTGTTATCCCCTTCAATGTAAACCGTGCCGGAAAGCGTTTCACCAAAAGCGACATTCGGTCCATCGACGTTTGTATTAACGGTCATTGCTCCATATTCAATTGTTGATAAAAACTGCCTAACCATGTTCTATTCCCCCAATCTTTGACCATCCGTATCTTCATAATATAAGCCTTCAGCTGCTACATGTTTATTATACCGTATTTTGAACAATTTAAATAAATGTGTTACCACAACTTTCATGAGTGCGTATCCCGGGATTCCAAGAACGACACCAGGCACACCGAACAACGATCCCGCTGTCAGTAAAACGAAAATGATTGTGACCGGATGTGTATGCAATGATTTCCCCATAATTTGAGGTGAAATAAACTTTCCCTCAACAAGCTGAACAATTGTCCAAACGATTGCTAACTTGATAAGCATGAAGGGCGATGTCACAATGGCGATAATGACCGCCGGAGTAATTGCGATAAGCGGTCCAAGATACGGAACTACGCTTGTAAACATTGCAATGACACCGAGTAGTAACGCGTATTTCATTCCGATGATAAGAAACCCAATTGAAATCATGACACCAATGCAGATGGCCACAAGAATTTGTCCCTGGATATAAGAACTGATCTGGTGGTCCGCATCACGAAGAATCGTTTTAGCATCATCCCTCATGTGCGGAGGCAACATTTGAATAAAGAAGCGCGGCAATTTCTCTCCATCTTTCAATAAATAGAAGAGAATAAATGGCACAGTAATAATTGCAAGTAGAAAACCAGTTAAAGCAGAAATGAAAGAGCTAAGACCACTTGCGATTCCACCGACCGCATCCGTGAAATACTTTCCGAGATCCCCTTGCCCAGATTCAAGGACGTTTTTTACATTTATATCCAAACTTTCATAATAAGAAGAAAAAATGGATGTTTTCAAAAATGAATCGATTTGCAGCACCAGTTGGTTGAAATATGTCGGGAATTCTTCGACAAGATTATTAAACTGGATTTTCAAGAATGGGAAAACCATGAATACTAGCAATGTGATAAGACCCATAGCCCCGATGAATATAATTAATATACCCCAAATTCGTGGTATTTTGATTTTTTCTAGTATACGTAAGATGGGTCTTAGTAAATAATAAGCAATTGTCGCAAGAATGACTGGCAATACTACCGTCGAGAAAAATACAGTAATTGGATAAAAGATGAAAGATATCCGATTAAATATGAGTATGATTAAGCCGATCAATAATAGTGAAACAAGAACGAACAACGTGCTACGCCCACCTAAAAAACGAATTATATTCGAAATGGGTCTATTTCTTTTCTCATCAACCTCCATCGGCATCCTACCCTCTCGTCAAGTTTGTGCTCTTAATCCAACTGCATACTAAGAAATTCGGAAATCGCCTCTTTATTTTTTACGGTATCCACTTCAATAACAGATCCAGCGTGTGGATACGAATTGAATGAATAAGATCCCTCTATCGGAACAGTCATCGTTTCAACCTCGGCACCTTTCTTCACTAGAAGGGTGATTGCACGTGAAATTTCGTCTTTTGACGTCAAGTCCGTGTTAATGAAACCTGATAGCGCACCTGCAAGTTTTGGTATATTAGCAATCATTCCTGGTCTCATCGCTTCGTCTTTCATCGCCGAGATTACTTCTTGTTGTCGTGCAACTCGACCAAAATCCCCTTCTGCATCTGCACGAAAACGCGCATAGCCAAGTAATTCCTTGCCGTTCAACTGTTTTTTTCCTGGCATAAGTGTAACACCAATTTTTTCTGACATTTCTTTTTTGACATCAATCTCTACTCCGCCTGGAAACGCGATATCAACAATCGATTCAAAATTAGCAAAATCAACAATTGCATAGTGATGGATAGGAACACCAAACATCCCTGTTATCGTGTCTTTCGTAGTCTGCAATTTGCCCAGATAATAGGCGGTATTTAACTTATACGACTTGTATGCTGGAATTTCCGCATAAATATCACGCATAAATGAAATGACCCGTATTTTCCCAGCACCCTTATCCCAAGACAGCACCATCATTGTATCTGTCCGTGATCTACCACTGCCATCATCGTCCACACCGAGCAGTAAGTAATTTTCTATGGATGTATACTTCGGATCTGTGGCATCCCCTTTAAACGGACCCGGATCAATCCCATTGTCTTTTGCCAGTGATTTCCCCGCATTGTATTCAACATATGAATAAAGTCCAGCTCCGATAAAACAAAGTGTAACTATTAAAAAGATGACCCTGCCGATGCGAAGTTTTTTCTTTCTTCTTCTTTTCGGTACTGGCCCTTCATAATGCTCTTCCATTATTGATTCCTCCAAAAAATGATATCTCCATTAGGACGAACAGGAAGCCTCTTGGTTGCGTCTAATTATTTCAATTATAACACGATGGGCCATTGACGTTAACCTTAACTATCTTTTCCCCGATTCATGGCCTGCTAATGTAATTATATCCATTATTATTTTTTCTATAATAGTCGATTTACAATACTTCCCCACTCACCCCATTACATACCTGCATATGTTACATAGATGTTGGTGCAGAAAGGTGGTGTAAAATATGGGACGTGAACATTGTGGCGGAGAAGGTAATTCGTTTGCTTTGATTGTTGTGCTTTTTATACTATTGATAATCATTGGCGCAAGCTTTATCTGTTAATAAATACTAATTCATTCTCAACCGCTCATTTGCATCTCTCAACTGTAGGAGCGCTTAGTAGGCGCTCTTTTTGCTATTGTATTCAACACAAGCAAACAACTATTTTCCACTATTCTAATTATGATACAATTCACTTACAAGCAAAGAAAGGGCGTTGTTAACGATGACTGAAAAAAAAGTTGAAAAAGCAACATTCGCTGGTGGTTGTTTTTGGTGTATGGTGAAACCTTTTAAAGAGTGGGACGGCATCCAGGACATCGTTTCCGGTTATATGGGCGGACATGTTGAAAATCCTACATATGAAGATGTCAAAAAGGGCGACTCCGGTCATTTGGAGGTCGTCGAAATCACATATGACCCTTCCATTTTCCCCTATGAAAAATTGCTAGATGTATTTTGGCAGCAAATCGACCCTACAGATGCAGATGGACAATTTCAAGACCGCGGCCATTCGTATTCAACAGCTATCTTCTATTATACAGAGGAGCAGCGTCAAATTGCCGAAACGTCTAAAGAAAAACTTGGTGCGAGCGGTACATTCACTAATCCAATTGTGACACCAATCCGTCCCACTGAAACATTTTACCGTGCAGAAGAATATCACCAGGATTATCATGAAAAAGAACAAGAGCATTACAAAAAAGACCGTGCACTATCAGGTCGGGATGAATTCATCGCAGGGCACTGGTCTTAACGGTAAGTACTGAGGTGCCCGATTATGAATTTTATTAAGCTACTAGCAATTTCAATAATGTTCTCTATCATTGGGATTAAAGTGGGACTTCCAAGCTATAGGTCCCATCATAATATGTAAAAACCTGAATGATGCGCACTTATCAAAGTGCTCACTATTCAGGTTTTCTTGTTCAAAGATAATAAACTGTTTGACTGTAGTAAAGATTGATAAACTACTATTATTTCTCTACAAAATGCTGTATATACGGCGGCATTTCTATTAAAGCGGCACGTAAACATTCAGGATATAATGCTACATGATTCAGTTCAAAATTGGTGTCCATTTAAAGATTAATTGCTCACCTTCAATTCTGAGAGAGTAAGTGATATTCGGTAAAAAAACTATAAATGAAGATTATTTTTCCATTTCGCTTGAAATAACTGTTTGCCAAATCGCTAATTATTGTAAAACGCACGTATTAGTTAACTCTCAACCTCTTTAATTTGAATCAATTCTATCTACCCATGTTTCATTTTCAAAACGTAGAGCCACTTAATTCTTAATTATAAATGACATGATTCCCCCCTTTGTTTTAGCTAATCATCAAACACTTACCTATGTATAGAACCTAAGGTCATCGTTCATTTTGCGGTAATATGCTTGGAATTTAACTTCTAATGTATATTTAGACATACAAACACCCCGTAAATGTTAATTGGTGTCTAACATTTACGGGGAAGTTCAGAATTGCGATATTCCCCTAGGGGTTACTTCATTTACTCGTCAACCAAGCTATATTAATGAGCTGAGTCACCGACTTGCCACCACTCAAAATCAATAAAGATCGAACGAGATTAGTTATCAATGATGTTTATGTTGTAATTTTCAAGCCACATGTTAATTTGGACTAGGTGAGCTATGAGTTGGGGGCCTGTCATAAGCTGGCCGAACCAAGGAACTTTGAATGAGGATCCGTCTGAATCGATGATGTCTTTGACTTTTTGTTTTGAGACGAGTTCTAGTAGTGGTGATGTCTTATTATCTAGGATATTATTTAACTTAGTCTTTACTAGTTTCATATATGTTTGATGATGCGTTTTAGGGTACGGACTCTTTTTCCGATAAAGAATTTCATTAGGAAGTACTCCTTCTAAAGCCTTTCGTAATATCCCTTTCTCATGACCATTCAACATTTTCATGTCCCATGGTATGTTCCAGGCATATTCAACTATACGATGATCAGCGAATGGAACCCGCACTTCGAGACTTGCTCCCATACTCATGCGATCTTTTCGCTCCAGAAGCGTTGACATAAACCAAATCATATTTAAATAAGACATTTCTCGGCGCCGCACTTCTATTTGGGTTTCCCCCCCTAGATGAGGCACTTCACTGATTGTTTCGTTATAACGTTCCCTCACATACCCTTCCAAATCGAGTTTCTTTTGCCAATGTGGAAGCAACAGCTGCTGTCTTTCCGCTTGAGAGCGTATCCACGGGAACCCCTTTCCATTCAGCAATTCATCTTTATAGAACCAAGGATATCCTCCGAAGATCTCATCCGCACACTCACCAGACAAAGCAACTGTATAATCTTGTTTCATCTGTTGGCAAAACCATAACAATGATGAGTCTACGTCTGCCATACCAGGTAAATCTCTCATCATTACCGCTTCTTCCAACAAATTTGCGAGCTGATCATTAGTTATAATAGCCGAGTGATGAACAGACCCCAAATATTGTTGCATTTTCTGTATCCATGGTGCATCTTGATCAGGCTGAAAGGAACTCGCTTTGAAATATTGATTGTTTTGCTCGTAGTCAATGGAGTACGTATGAAGGGTACCGCGTCCCTCTTTTTTAAAGAATTCTGAAGCAAATGAACTAATCGCGCTCGAATCAAGTCCTCCAGATAAGAATGTACAAACAGGTACATCAGCAACTAACTGGCGCTCAACGGCATCCCTAACAAGATTTTTCAAGTGTTCAACCGTCTCATCTACCGTATGATGATGCATTTTGCTTTCTACATTCCAATATCGCCAAATTTTGAGTCCATTTCGATTGTAAGTCAATGCATGAGCTGGGCGAAGTTCATTAATACCCCGAAAGACTCCATGACCAGGAGTCCGGGATGGCCCTAACCCAAACACTTCCTGAAATCCCTCCCTGTCCACTTCACTTTTCACTTTAGGATGTGCCAGGATTGCTTTAAGCTCTGAACCAAACACGAGCGATCCGTTTTCTTCACGGTAAAATAGTGGTTTGACACCAAGTCGGTCTCGTGCCATAAAAAGCTGCTCCCGGTGTTGATCCCAAACAGCAAATGCAAAAATACCATTTAGATGCTCTACGCAATTTTCTCCCCACTCAATATAAGCCGTTAGCAACACTTCCGTATCGGAATAAGACTGAAAAGAGTACCCTCTTTGTAGTAATTCCTTTCTAATTTCTTCTGTATTATAAAGCTCTCCGTTATATACGATAGTAAAAGTATGATTGTTTTTTTCGATTGACATCGGCTGTATACCTCCGGCAGGATCGACAACAATGAGCCGTGTATGACCAAGTAATAGATGGCGCGAACTCCATACATTAGAAGCATCCGGACCTCGCTTCGCCAATGTTTTTGCCATCTTTTCCACAATGAATACTTGTTGTGTCAAATCTTGATGCCAATCAATCCATCCTGTAATTCCACACACTCTCGATCACTCCTTCTAATTAGTAATTTTCATATTGGCTTTATTTAACCATCCCCCACTACATTAATAGTGCGACATATATTGATCACGTTCCCAGGGGTGTACTTGTATCCTATACATATCCCATTCGATTTCTTTTTCTGCAATAAATCGTTCCAACAAATGGCTGCCTAGAGCTTGACTGATCACTTTGTCTGCTTTCAAATTTTTTATGGCCTCAGTTAAAGTAGCCGGCAAATCAATGATTCCGTTTTTTTCCCGCTCTTCTTTTGACATCACATAGATATTTTGGTTAATTGTTTCAGGAGGTGTTAAATTATTTTTTATGCCATCTAATCCCGCAGCTAGCAGGACAGCCATGGCTAAATACGGATTTGCAGCAGGATCGACACTACGAACTTCTACACGTGTACTCATTCCACGTGATGCCGGGATTCGAATGAGTGCACTTCTGTTTCTTGCTGACCAAGCCACATAGCATGGCGCCTCATATCCGGGAACTAGCCTTTTGTAGGAATTTACGGTAGGGTTTGTGATAGCAGTAAAACCCTGAGCATGTTTCAGAATTCCTGCCACAAAATTTCTTGCAGTATCACTTATTTCTAGCGAACCGTTTAGATCATAAAATGTATTTTCTCCATTTTTGAATAAGCTCAAGTTACAATGCATACCCGATCCATTTATGCCAAATAATGGTTTAGGCATAAATGTCGCGTGCAACCCGTGTTTGCGGGCAATTGTTTTAACGATTAGCTTAAAGGTTTGAATATCATCACAGGCTCTGATTGCACTTTGGTATTTAAAGTCAATTTCATGTTGACCAGGTGCTACTTCATGATGAGAAGCCTCTATCTCAAATCCCATTTCTTCCAGTTCCAATACGATTTCGCGACGGCAATTTTCCCCTAAGTCAATTGGTGCAAGATCAAAATAACCGCCATGATCATTCAATTCTAGTATTGGTTCACCCAAGTCATTGAGTTTAAATAAGAAAAATTCAGGTTCAGGACCAACATTAAAATCAGTAAACCCAAGTTCTTTCATTTCGTTCATAATCCTTTTAAGATTATTGCGAGGGTCACCTTCAAATGGTGTTCCATCTGGATGATAAATATCACAGATGAGGCGCGCGATCTTTCCTTTTTCTGTTGAAAAAGGAAAGATCATAAACGTATCTAAATCTGGGTATAAAAACATATCCGATTCTTCAATACGTACAAATCCTTCAATTGATGAGCCATCAAACATCATTTTGTTATCCAGTGCTTTTGGCAACTGACTAATCGGAATTTCAACATTTTTAATTGTTCCGAATAAGTCTGTGAATTGCAATCGAATATACCTTACATTTTGCTCCTTTGCCAAATCTACTATAGATTCTCTATTCATACTTAGACCCTCCCATTTTGTTTAAAATCATTACCTTCATTGATCATGGAACCACTAATATAGCTGTCTCTCTCCAATTCTCCATGGCAGATATAGGTTACTTTTCCTCTTTTCCATAAGTGACCATGTTCATCCCAACTTACCGTCAAGTCTCCTCCAGGAAGATGAACGGTTATCGGAAGATGTCTATCCAACATATCGTTTAATGAAGCAGCCACTACCGCAGCGCAAGCCCCTGTTCCGCAAGCCATTGTAATGCCCGATCCTCGTTCCCACACTCGATAATCAATTTCTCGGCTGTTTTTGACATGAACAATGCCGACGTTTATTCGTTCTGGAAATAAATCGGAGTTTTCAATGACGGGACCTATTTTATCTAACGGAACATCATTCACATCATCGACAAACATGATCGCATGTGGATTCCCAATCGATACACAAGTTATGTGGTAGACATCACCTCCAAAAGCATGCGGTTCATTCATCGCTACCGTGATTGGATCTCCTTGCATCGGTATCATACTTTTTAGTAGTTTGGGCTTGCCCATATCGACAGTTACATACTGCACGCGCTTTTCATTGTCTATATCCAGTTCCACACTCACTACCCCACCTAACGTTTCAATTGTAAAAGTGGATGCTGTAGCGTACTTTTGATCAAAAAGAATTTTTGCTACACAACGCAAACCGTTGCCACAATTCTTAGCTTCTGATCCATCGACGTTAAAAATTCTCATCTGAAAATCTGCTATTTCCGAAGAGCCTATTAGGATTATGCCGTCAGACCCGATACCGAAGTTGACATCAGAGACTAATCGAGCAAGCTGATTATAGTCTTGATAGTCCATTTCAGCTTCTAATTGATTGAAAATAACATAGGAGTTTCCCAATCCATGCATTTTAGTAAACAACAACTTTATTCCCCCCTAAAAGATGAACTTGGATGAACTCAGCCTTGTTTTGATTTCAGTGATTATTCGTTGTTCTTCCTTCACCCCTTTTGCTTGAAACGTAACCGAAAATCGCACATAGTTTCCGGCATCATCCCACGGAACGCTGGATATTAAATGTTCACGTAATAAATAGTGGCTAAACTCTTCCGCAGACTGAAATTGAGGACCGCTTGCAACCGCTTTTGGTATCTTCGTATATAAGAAAAATGATCCGTTCGGTTTTTTAACAGTAAAACCGCACTCACTTAATGCTTTCGCCAAAAGATCATGACGCCGTGAATACTTCATAGCGGTAAGTTCTGTGATTTCTGGATGAGAAAGGGCGTATGCCGCTGCTTTTTGTATGGCGATAAATTGACCAGAATCAACGGTGTCCTTCACTGTCTTAAACGCTTTGACAAGTTGCGAATTACCTGCCACAAACCCAATGCGCCAGCCAGTCATATTGAATGATTTCGATAAAGAATGAAGCTCTATTCCAACCTCCTTTGCCCCGGGGACAGAAAGAAAGCTAAGCGGCTTTTCATCATCGAAAACAAGAGCGGCATAAGAGGCATCATGCACAACAATCAATTGGTTTTTCTTTGCAAATTGAACGACTTCCTCAAAGAATTTCGCATTTGCTACAGCTCCTGTTGGGTTGTTTGGATAATTCAAGTAAAGTAGCTTCGCTTTCCTTAGAATACCTTCACCCAATGAATGTAGTTTTGGCAGAAATGAATTTCCCTCCAATAGCGGCAGATGAACAACTTCTCCTCCGTAGTATCCAGTGTGAGTGCCTAAAATAGGATAACAGGGCGATGGCATCAGTGTAATATCGCCAGGATTGATGAAAGCTGCAGGAAGCATCGCCAAGGCCGACTTTACCCCGATCAAATGGTTGATCTCTGTTTCTGCGTCAAGATCATCCACTCCAAATACATGTTTCATATATTTGGCAGCAGCATGCTTCAGCTCAACTATCCCATTATCCGCATACATGCGATTTTCAGGTTTCTTTGCTTCTTCTGCCAATACTCTCACGACTGCTTCATCTGCCATTTCATCTGGCTCACCAATGCCAAGATCGATTAATTCCATGTGAGGGTTTGCCAGCAATGCCTCTTTTTTTACTCTCTTTATATTTTCGAATTTATAGATTTCCTCCTTTAAGCCAAACTGCGGACCACCTAAACGGTCTGCGAACAATTGTTGTATATATTTAGTTGACATATCCATTCCTCCCAAACATTAAGGCCATCTAGCTCATGGTGGACTCATTGAATACAATGACCCCCCTCCTTACCTTCTTGAATCGCCCAACCTAACTCTGGATCCGCTCTTCTCTAGCTACGATGGGTGAAATTTTCAAACACGTTCATGGTTTGATTGATGATTGTATTGGATTTATCTCCCTTTCTAATCGCCAGCATCGCAACTCTGCAAGCAGCATGTTAAAACTGACGCTCGCACATTCTCGTTTTTTGTTATCCACATCTTTTCCATTTGAAACCTTCCTTCACTGCTTAAATTCATTTTCTACTTTTATAATATCGATTTTAATACGGAATTGACTTAGACTCATTGATCAAACATTTGCACTTTTAAATTGGTAATACAGTAAATTCGCAATAAAAAAAACCAAGCATTAGAGCCTGGCGAGTTTAACGAATTTCTGAAGGGTTTGTACCTGTATACTTTTTAAATTGTCTGCTAAAAAAATGGAGATCGCTGTATCCAAGGACACACGCAGCTTCTGTAACGGTCAACCCTGAATAACGGAGTAAATGTTCCGCTCGTTCAATGCGCGAACGAATAATATATGATCTAACCGTATGGCCAATTATTTGTTTAAACTTAAGGGAAAAATATCTTGGAGAAAGATTGGCTCTGGCTGCTAAACTTCCAATTGAATGTTGTTCACTGGGATGTTGCTGAATATAGTTAGCTATTTCCCGAACAGTTTCCAGCAAACTGTTGCTCGTATTTGCAATTTGCTCTATCTTTTCTTCCGCTTCTCTCAATAGGTGAATCATTAATTGCTTTAAGATGAGCTTTGCCTCTATTTCCATTCCAAATGATTTTACTAATAACAAGCGAACGTATCGAGTTAAGAGTGATTCAAAGCTGATAGTATTTTCGACTAGCCGATGAGAGGTAGGGACTAATTGTGGTGTTTCAGTTAAGTCAAAATGAATGTAGGTTAATACTAGGGGGTTTTGGGGATCATGAGTGGCTGTTGTTACGTCTCCATGTTTAAAAAGAAAACAGTGACCTTTTTGTAATTCGTATGCCTTTCCGTTTAATACTAGTGTTCCTTCCCCGCTCCAAACATAAAATAAATCATAATTAGGGAACGGTTTATCCCGTTTTTTCCATTGCCAGGTCGGCTCACAATGAATAGTGGCAAATACCTGTTTCAAAATAAATTGTTCTGGATTCAAATCTAACATGCAGCACCTCCTTATTTTCCTGCAAACCTTTTTAAGAAAATTATTACTAATACTATCTACTGTCTACGATGAATCCTATGTAACCATATTCGATAAAACTTGCTGAAATTCCTATCTTTTAAAGATTTTAATATAGTAATAAAAGAGTAGAAGTCCACCCAATACGAATAATCCATAATTCACCTTACACTCGCAGCATCAATGTAGAAAACGGAAATTAGGAATAATCACCTCCAATACAACCTGTTTTAAATCGGGCCAGATTTATTTACTGTGACCCGCTTATACTGATGAGTTTGGAGTACTGATTGCGGATAAATAAATGGGATTTCTAGGTTCAACGCCCCTTATGTGAAATAGTCGATGCTGGTTTGTAAAAAGGCAGTTGTTAAGTATTGCGTACACCATCTCATTCATTGATCAACAAGTGGTTCCATGTTCCCTTTTTTTATGATAGTAACAAGCATCACACAAATAATGATCAATAGTCCGTATACATCAAGTTTTCCCAGTAATCGAATAGGGGTCATTCAATCCAAAGCAACTGTTCACGAACGCCATGTGTTTTATTCAGTTATTTGCTGATTACTTTGATTAATCATCACATGTGGTAAAAAAACCATATAAATGTTTATTTATTACTAAAGTGTGAAAATAGTTAAGCTCTAAAGATTCTTGAATTGAATAAACCCCACAGAGAAAATAGTTCAACTCTGTGGGGTTTTCAATATAATTTATACATTAATCTTCACGCACTTTTTTATCCCCGATCATAAACGTCAGGATGAACATCATCACATACAGCGACATGATAATGCCAAACGTATAATGATGGTTCGCCGTCCCATCGTAAACAACCGCAATCACAAGTGGCAATAATCCCCCAATGATGAAGCCGCCTGTTTGCATCATTGCAGTCCAAGAACTTGCTTCCTCGGCAGTCTTTGTCTCGTCAAGTGGCAGGAGAAGTGCAATGGGGAATAAACCGCCTAGCGGAATGCCCATGATGAATGCGCCTGCCCACATGAGTGGATGGATCCCCGTCCAGAACAGCACGACCGCGAGCATTCCTGCAATGAGCATTAGCAATAGCCAAAACTTTCGTGCTGGAAAACGCTCCATCAGCAACGGTAGGAGTATGTTTAAAAATATTTGGACCGTCGTCATGATACTAAGGAGCGTTCCAGCCTGCAACAATGTCATTCCCGCGGAAATCGCAATGGGCGCAAGCCATGTAATAATTGAAAAGAAAGCAGATGACTGCAAACCAAAGAATAGTAAGAACAGCCATGCCTTCCGTGTTTTCCACGGGGATTTCCTCTTTTTCTGTTCACCCTTCACGGCAACGGAACTGAGTTGTCGTACTTCTATGTTCCCTTTCATTGCTAAAAACCATGCTACTAGACCGAGAAGCGCCAGCACGGACCAAATACTAAGTGCAAACAAGTATGATCCTGTTCTATCAAAAAATACAGCGGTCAGTCCTGCACTAGCTGCAGACCCGACCCCCATCCCGAATGAATAGATGCCGATAACGGATGCAGCACGGTCTGGAAAGTACTGTTTAATCATCGCAGAAAGAAGTGGCCCGATTACTGCGATAGCAATACCTATAAGGAATGCTGTTCCGATTAGAATTAGAAAACTGGAAATGAATCCCCGTAAAGCCGTCATTAGTCCTATTAGAATTAGCATCGCGTAGATTGTACGCTTCAATCCAAATTTCCGGTTCAATACTGGAGCCATTGTGGCAAAAATGCCCATACAAATGACAGGAACCGCCGTCAATAGACTCACCTGTGCATTAGAAAGCGTCAACTGCTCACGGATTGTTTCAAGCATTGGGCCTATCGATGTGATGGCTGGCCTCATATTAATGGATATCGCAAAAATCGCGAAAATAATAAAAAACGCATTTTGTTTAGTTACTTTTTCAGGCATATACTCGTTCCTTTCCTTCTATAAAACAAATGGCTCTGGGCGTTCATTGGTGAGGGTAACTCTGGTCGTCCCCCTAAAACGGACAAAAAAAGACTGAATTTGAGCTTCATCTCCCTTTGAATAATTATGCACAAACCAAAATTGATTTACTTGCCTTCCGTAACTGCTTTAACGAGGGCGGAAGTAAAAAACATTTGGGTTATAAGACACTCAAAGCCTTTTAGGAAGCACACTGGAAGTTTGAAATCTAGCATTTTTCGATGTCCGAAATAAGGGGTGGCCAAACCATGTACAATAAAAGTTTCCATTTCCGAAAAAAACCCGACACAAAAAATGAAAGAGTGAAGGTCAAATCCCCTTCACTCAACATCTCTAATCAATTATATGATATAAGCTCACCATTCACCATTACGAGCCTATCAGTTGGTTTACGCGCGACCACTTCAGCAGAAGATGCTGCATTAAAGAAAACGAAATCAGCTGCATCTTGTACTTTAGGCCAAACTTGTTTTCCTTCTTGACCCAAAGGAGTAATACCGCCTGTCACCCATTTTAACGAATTCCGTAGTGAGCGCTCATCAATTTTTCGAGTGAGTTCACAAAAACGAGTTGCTTTTTCTAATACATCTCCTGTTCCGTATGGGCTCCATGAATCATAAAATCCATCACAGCCAAAGTGGACAGGTACTCCATATCCGTCCAAAAGATCGATAGGCGGAATAATTCTGCCTTGATTGATAGGTATAGTGGACATGATTGCGACTCGTTGCTCAGCTAGGCGCTTAGCAATCACTTCTTGTTGGGATACAGGTACATCGCCCAAGCAGAATGAATGGCTCAATGCTGTCCTACCTCTATAATTTGCATCTTCCACTATATCAATCCACTTATCAGCCGTGTAATACCCGACAACCCCCCCGTCATGTAAATGAATATCCACATCTGCGTTAAACTCCACTGCAATATCCATCACTTCATAGAGTGACTTTTCGATTGCACCATCAATTCCTGCGGGATCTAGTCCGCCAACCATTGTTGCACCACTGCGCATCGCTTCCCGCATAAGAGCCGGGACTTGATCGCGAAGGAGGCCGTGCTGAGGAAATGCGATTACCTCGGCAGTAACTTTACCTTCAAAATCTTTTAGTGCCTCAAGAACACCTTCTAAGTTCTTCAATCCTATATAGGGATCAATATTTACATGTGTCCGAATATGTGTTGAACCGTTTCTCAATAATGTTTGAATCATTTTCGTTGCACGTTGCTTTGCCGTCGTCGACAATTCAACTAATTCTTTTGCTTCAAACGAAAGACGCTCCGCCAAATTGGAAACTGGAATACACGCTTTCCAATCTAGGCTTAAGTAGGTTTTATCCAAATGATTATGCATTTCTTTAAATGTCGGAACCGCAAGTTTCCCTTTCAAATCGAGCACGGCAATATTATTTGGAACAGCGTCAATAGCTTTCATTATTTCAACAATCTTCCCATCTTCTATTTTCAAATGGAAAAGTGCTGTGACTGTTTCGACAGATCCGTTATCGTTTACTCTATCGCCTATCTCCAGTTTGACGTTTGTCAACAATTTTACTTCTGTCATTTGGCATCCTCCTTCACATGCTCATTATTGCTTACATGAACGATGCGTCCATTTGATATTACGTGCGTAATTGGACGTCTTCTTGCAATCGCATGAGAAGAACATTCCGCATCTAACAGAATCATATTAGCATTATCGCCTTTTTGTGGCCATACCCTTTTCCCTAAATCATCCAAAGGCATAATTCCACCGGACGCGTACTTCCAACAACGATTTAACGAATACTCATCTATGAACTTGAAACGCTCTGCTAGAATACATAATTTATCCACAGTATCCCCAGTTCCAAATGGAGACCAATGATCTGTCAAACTATCATGGCCAAGTGACACAGGAACCCCATTGTCGTATAAGTAAGGAATTGGTATTGTAGGGCGATTAATCGGCACAGTCGAGGTAACATCAATTTTCGCTTCTGCTAGCGTAGCCGTAAGTTCCTCTAGTTCCTTGCCGTGTAAATCACCAAAAGCAATTGCATGGCTGATTGTGACTTGACCCACTTTACCTGCCTGTTTTGCCATTTCTGCAAGTTTGTAGAATTCAAATGCGCCTAATGAATTGGGATCATGTATGTGAATATCGATTCCTGTACCAGCTTGTACAGCGATATCCATTGTTGTTTCTAGTGAACGGTCAATATCCCTGTCAATTGTTGCAGGGTCGACCCCACCTACCAAAGTGGCACCCATCTTCATAGCTTCACGCATAAGCGGTGCCACTTTTGAACGCAGGAGCCCGTGCTGTGGAAATGCTACGATGTCATAGGTAACTTGATCTTCAAAGTTCTTGAAAGCCTGTCGTGTAATTTCAATATGCTTCGTTCCGATTTGAGGATCGACATTGCAGTGTGAACGAATATGTGTATGCCCTTGTGACAGAAGCCACCCAATCATCTTTTCAGCACGTTCTTGAGCTGTATCTAATTGTGCAGGTAACAGGAGTTGCTCTTCTTCAATTCTTGTTATTATTCCATTGGTAATCGGCGTACATGCTTTCCACGGACCCCCGAAATATGTTTTGTCTACATGGATATGCATTTCACGAAACGCTGGCATAAGTAATTTGCCGCCTGCATCCACTACTTCATCATTGCTCTCCGGTTTCAATCCCTTGCCAATTTCAACAACTTTTCCATCTTCAATTAATACATCAAACAACTCTGTTTCTGTACAAATTACACGCGACCCCTCATATAAAAAACCTGTTTCTAACCTAACGTCTTTCATTAATAATCTGACCATGTGTTTCTCCTCCCTAATTGGAATAGAGTGGCTGTTCCTAAACAGCCCTCTCCATTAATTATCATTTTACTTGAGCTTGCTGGATAATGAGATAGTTTGAAGCATCGAGTCTAAAGTTTTCGACATTATTATTATAAACTGCTAAGTGTTCATAGTTACGGATTGGGACATAAACAGCGTCATCCATTTCGATTTGCATTGCTTCTTCATAGATGACTAACCTTTTTGCTGGATCTGTTTCTGTTCTGCCTTGTTCAATTAACTTATCCACTACAGGATTTTGATAATAGAAATGGTTCCCAGGTGGTCCGACGGATGCAGAGTGGAACAGGTTGTACTGATTATAGTCCCCATCACCTGTAGCATTTCCCCATCCGCCGATGAACATTTGATGTTCTTTGCCATCAATTTGCTCGATGTACGAACCATATTCAAGGACTTCGATTTCAACTTCCACCCCGATACCCTTTAATTGGGATTGAATAACTTCAGCCATATTGATACGTTCTTTGCGGTCACTTGTCAGAAGTTTTACTTTGATGCCCTTTTCAAATCCAGCCTCTTTCATGAGCGTTTTTGCTTTGTTCACATCGTACGGATACGCCTCAACATTTTTACTATAACCGAATACTTTCGGGCTCATAGCCACGTTTGCTAACGTACCTACATTGTTATAGACACCTTTGATAATAGCTTCACGTTCAATTGCATAGCTAACTGCCTGACGAACTTTCACATTATCAAACGGAGCCTTCGTCGTGTTAAATCCAACATATTCCACTGCTAATCCTTCTGTCCGAAATAGATTAAGTGTGTCAGAACTTTCGATACGGTCTATTTCAGTCACAGGCACCTGATCGGAAATATGAGCTTCCCCACTCTCAACCATTGCGAGTCGAGTCGAATCTTCAGGGACAACTTTAAATTCAACCGCATCTACTTTTACTTTCTCTCCCCAATAATTCTCATTCTTTTTCAATGTAATCTGTTGACCGGATTTCCAAGAATCGAAAACAAATGGTCCTGTACCTACTGGATGAACTGCTAATTCATCTGCCGTTTCTTTTATAGACTTAGGACTTAGAATGCTACCCTCGTTACTTGCCAAAATAGAAAGCAATGGCGCATAGGGTTCAGAAAGTTTCAATGTTACATGTGTATCGTCTACTACGATGACCTCTGAAATCATTCCAAGTTTTTCACGTTGTGGAGAACCGGTTGCCGGATCCAATAAACGATCAAACGTCACTTTGACAGCCTCCGCATTGAATGGGGTACCATCATGGAATTTAACACCTTCACGTAGCGTGAAATCCCAAGTCAAATCATCTACCTGTTTCCACTCTTCTGCTAGTCTCGATTGAATTTCTCCGTCTTTATCGAAAGCAACTAGTGTTTCATACACTTTCCCATGCACTACATTTGCTGAAGGTATATCAGTAATGAAGTGTGGGTCAAGGCCTGTCGCATCAGACAAACGAACAATCTTCAAAACGCCTCCTTCTCCAATGGCGCTATCTGGTTCTGTACCTTTCTCTTTCTCCTTGTCACCTGTAGATCCCGTTGAACAAGCTTGTAATAGGAGAAGCAGCGCTGCAAGTACCATTACAATTGAAAACCCTTTGACTTTTTTCATATTCCCCTAACCTCCCACTTTCTTATTTTCGTGCTAATTTGAATTATAGATAATAAACCATGCGAAGTTTTTCAGAATATTAATACACTTTTGCACTATTTCGACTACTCTTTGTATTTCTATTTACTTTCCCACCTAATTTTTCTATCTTGGAGTTACTTCTAAATAAAAATATTGTAGACGAAGGAGGCAACAGCATGACAAAAAGCATAGCCATAGAAGAGGCTACAGAGTTAGTCAGTATAAGAAGAAAGTTACGAAAAGAAAAACGACAACTGTTTTTCAGAACCATTGGCCAGAACAAGGCGGCTGTCGTAGGTGGTTTTATCATTCTCTTCTATCTATCATTGACGATTTTGGCACCCGTTTTAGCACCATTTGACCCTTTTGAAATCGAATTAGAGGACAAACTACAAGGTCCTTCTACAGAACACTGGATGGGAACTGACGATAAAGGTAGAGATATTCTAAGTCGTATTCTATACGGTTCGCGATTATCTTTAGCTGTTGGATTTTCATCCGTGTTATTCGGGGCTTTTTTCGGGATTCTATTAGGTCTCATTGCCGGTTACTACGGAAAATGGGTCGATACAATCATCAGCAGATCACTGGATGTAATGTTGGCATTCCCGGGAATATTATTGGCTCTTGCCATCATTAGCGCACTCGGACCAAGTCTTATTAACGTTACAATTGCTGTTGGTGTATTTTCCATACCATTATTTGCACGTATTGTACGGGGTTCTACAATGGAAGTGAAAAATTTGGAATACATTGATGCGATTCGAACGCTTGGAGCAAATGATTTCATCATCATTTTCCGTCATATCTTCCCAAACATTCTATCCCCAATTATTGTACAAGGCAGTTTACGGCTAGCAACAGCTATTTTATCTGCGGCGGGATTGTCTTTCTTGGGACTTGGCGCACAACCTCCTTCTCCTGAATGGGGCGCGATGCTCTCCAGCGGTCGTGATTTCCTATTCACCGCACCTTATATGGCCATTTTCCCTGGTATTATGATTTCAGTTTTAGTACTAGGTTTCAATTTGTTCGGTGACGGTTTACGCGATGCATTAGATCCACGAATGAAAAAATAAGAAAAGAGGTGATGCTCAATGCTTTTATTTATCCTAAAACGATTGGCACAAGTAGTACCCGTCATCTTTGGAGTTACACTCGTTGTCTTCTTAATCATGCAAATGGTGCCTGGTGACCCGGCAATTATTATGGCTGGTGAAGGTGCATCGACAGAAACAGTAGAACAACTAAGGGAAGATTTGGGATTGAACGAACCCTTACATGTACAATACTTTTCTTATATAGGAAATATTCTACAGGGTAGTTTAGGCAATTCTCTTAAAAACAATCAGCCTGTTTTGGATGAAATTCTAATTCGATTACCGATTACTATGGAATTAGCCTTCTTCAGTATATTAATCACCATTGTTCTTGGATTGACAGCGGGTATTATTTCGGCAGTCAAACCTTATTCTGTCTCAGACATCTCTGTTATGGTTGTCGCTCTTTTAGGCATATCATTACCAAGTTTTTGGCTTGGTTTGCTGTTGATGTATACCTTCTCTATTAAATTACAATGGCTTCCCGTAGCAGGCTGGGATAGTTTCGCTCACATTATTCTTCCGGCTATCACACTTGGTGCTGGAGGTGCGGCGATTGTCGCCCGAATGACTCGTTCAAGCATGCTTGAAGTAATTGGCCAAGACTATGTAAGAACAGCTAGAGCGAAAGGTTTAAAAGAACATACCATCATCTATAAGCATGCGTTGCGCAATGCTTTAATACCTGTTATTACAGTCGTCGGCCTACAGTTCGGTAGTCTTCTCGGAGGAACGGTAATCGTTGAATCAGTATTTGCGATTAACGGTCTTGGAAGAATGATTGTAGATGCAATCCGTACAAGGGATATTCCAATGGTACAAGGTGGCGTCTTGGTTGCCTCCCTCGTCTTTGTCTTTGTAAATCTATTGGTTGATGTAATGTACAAGGTATTTAATAAACGAATAGATCTAAATTAGGAGGGATCAGGATGAAAGAAGACATATTATTGGAAGTAAAGAATTTAAAAACACATTTCATCACAAGCAAAGGCACTGCAAAAGCCGTTGATGGTCTCGATTTTGTACTTAAAAAAGGTGAGACTTTGGGAATTGTCGGAGAATCCGGTTGTGGAAAATCCATCACCTCTTTATCGATTTTGCGACTAATCCCCTCTCCACCAGGAAAGATAGTGGATGGACAAATATTACTACACGGGAAAGACCTTGTAGAAATGTCCGATCAGGAAATCAGGAAAATTAGAGGCAACCAAATTTCGATGATTTTCCAAGAACCAATGACCAGCTTAAATCCCGTAATTCCAGTTGGAGAACAAATAGCAGAAGCACTCCGACTTCACCAAAAATTATCCCGGAAACAAGCATGGGAAAAAGCAGTTGAAATGATTCGTTTGGTCGGTATTCCCGCCCCTGAAAAACGAGCAAAACAAGAACCATATCAGCTTAGCGGCGGCATGCGGCAGCGCGTAATGATTGCAATGGCGTTGGCGTGTACACCGGAAGTTCTAATTGCCGATGAACCGACTACTGCACTCGACGTGACCATTCAAGCACAAATATTAGAATTAATGAAAGATCTTCAACGTAAAATCGGAATGGGGATCATCTTCATTACACATGACCTTGGTGTAGTCGCAGAAATGTGCGACAAAGTTGCGGTCATGTACGCAGGACAGATTGTTGAATATCAAACAACTGCAAACTTATTTAAAACTCCCCTGCATCCTTATACACAAGGGCTAATTGGCTCTTTGCCAAAATTGTACGAAGATCAGGAAGAGTTACAAATTATTGAAGGAACTGTACCAAGTCCTTACGACTATCCTACAGGTTGCCGATTTGCTGATAGATGCCCATTTGTACAGGACTTATGTAGAAATCAGCAGCCTGAAATCATCCATGTCGAGGATTCGCAACAAGTACGATGCTGGAAATATACTGACCAATGGAAAGAAGAACTAGTAAAAGAGGAGGTCATCCTATGAACACTTTACTAAGCTCTAAAAAACCTATACTTAAGGTCAGTAATTTGAAACAGTATTTTATTGTAAAAAGGGAGGCTTTGTTCCAGCCTAAACAGGTTGTAAAGGCAGTCGACGGTATATCATTCGACCTTTACCCAGGGGAAACGTTGAGCATTGTTGGGGAATCTGGATGTGGAAAATCGACTACAGGCCGCTCAATACTTCATTTAGATGAGCCAACTGAGGGAGAGATACTCTATAAAGACGTATCACTTACCGAAATGTCAAAGAAGGAACTTCGGAATATAAGAGGAGATATACAGGTCATTTTCCAGGATCCCTTTGCGTCTCTAAATCCTCGACGCACGATAAGACAAATGCTTGACGAAGCGATGGCCATACAAAAGGTTCTCCCTCCAAAACAGCGAGAAGCGCGTATGCTCGAATTAATGCAAAATGTCGGCTTGAGGCCTGAATACCTTGAACGTTACCCCCATGAATTCTCAGGCGGACAGCGACAACGTATCGGGATCGCCAGGGCGCTCGCAGTCAATCCGAAAGTGATTATATGCGACGAAGCTGTTTCAGCTTTAGATGTTTCAATCCAGGCTCAAATTCTTAATCTGCTTAAGAGGCTTCAAAATGATTTCGACCTAACCTTTTTATTCATCTCTCATGATCTTAGTATAGTTAAGCATATTTCAGATCGAGTTATGGTGATGTATCTTGGCAAAATCGTAGAGATTTCAGATAAGGCAAGTCTATTCAAGAATCCATTACATCCCTATACAAAGGCTTTATTGTCGGCTATCCCAGTTATCGATCAAACGATTAAAAGGGAAAGGATTCTTTTGAAGGGCGATGTCCCATCACCGTTGAATCCTCCGACAGGATGTCGATTCCATACGCGTTGTCCTTTTGCAACAGACTTATGTAGAGACGAAGAACCTTTGCTTAGGGAACTAGAGTCAGGCCATTTAGTTGCTTGCCATTTTGCGGAAAAATTATCAGCAATATAGGCCTGCAGGATGAAGGTCATGCAGGCGTTGCGACACGACGTAGCGAACTTAGACTGCCTTCCTTCACCAGTCTTATTGCTTCGGCTACCCTGTAAGGCGCCTACGCTCATGTATATATACTGGTCACATCTATTGATTAACTATTCTCTCGGATAAGATACTGATAGGGTAGGCGTAAGAGTCTTCTTTTGGACTAGTACGTTTCCGCCTTGCTTTAGGCTAAAATAATCACGTTAGTTTTACCGGGAGACGAGTGTGACTAGAAGTGATTGCGTCCCTTCTAGTCACACTCATTTACGTCATCCTGTTGCAATTAGTTGCCTGTTGCTCCCCCACAACGTAAAAGTGAAAAATTTAGCTTCGTTAGAAATAAAGAATAGATGACTTTCCACAGAAGTTGTCCGTGACAGAAGATACAATCTCAGGCACACTTGCTCGTTGTACAATGCGTTCTTTACCAACTTTTTTACAAAGCCATACTTTAAATCATTTGAGGCCTAATAGAAAGTGACACTTCTTTAGATTCAAATTAGACAAGATGATTGAAGTGGCATCCGCAGCCAAAATTGGTAGTTAATAAAGTTGTTTTTTGGTTAATTTTAGTTAATTAAAACATGTGATAATTAGTCATTTTATTCTTCACCTTTTCACTGTATACTAAGAATATTGTCGGCATTCTAAATTTCAAGGAAGGGCGTATGGATGATGATGTCAATCGAAAACTTCTCTTTCTACGTCTTAATTTGCGTATTGGCTCCCCTTATAGGAGCTTTTACGCTTTCTTTTATTATTATTTTCGAAAGGCACTTTGACAGTCTTCAAAGAGAAACTTCAAAACTCGCACTTGAAAAAGAACTTCAGCAGGTAAATTATGACCAATTAAATTCAAAAATACAGTCTCACTTCTTTTTCAATACATTGAATACCATGCTAAGCCTTGCCCGTCTCGATCGCAAAGGAGATTTAGTAGTAGGGCTCGAGGCTATGGCAAAATTCTTTAAATTCAAGTACGCGACGAATGAGCCCCTGATTCTATTCGAGGCTGAGCTTTCTAATGTTAATAACTATTTGGACATCCAAAAACTGCGCTTTGGTGACCGACTAAGTATAATCATCGAAATTGAACCAGCTTGTAAAAATGCACTTATGCCTCCCTTTATGCTCCAAACATTAGTAGAGAATACATTTAAACATGGTTTTGAAAAAAATCCCGGACCGTCTATTTTGAAGATTATTGCCTTCGAAACAGACCATATATTAAATCTAGAAGTATGGAATACACATTTACTAGATAAATATAGCGATGAAGAACAGTACACCTCAGAAGAAGGCGGATATGGACTTAAAAATATACAAAATCGGTTACGTTTATTGTTTCCCGAACAGGATACTTCCTTAACGTTGACACATGTGAAAAATGAGACAATCGTTTTAGCTAAATACCCTTTTGTAAAAGAATATGCAATATAAAGGAGGAAATTGGGATGGACGTGCTATTAGTAGATGATGAAATGTTAGAATTAGAACAGTTAGAATATATAATGAAGCCCTATTTCCCCAACTGGAGTTTTTATAAGGCTCAAGATGCTTCTATTGCATTGCAACTTGCAAAAAAAATGAAATTCTCGTTAGCATTTTTGGATATACAAATGCCCGGAAAAAGCGGATTAGAGCTTGCTAAAGAATTAAAGAAATTGTATGAGGTAGATATCATTATGGTCAGCGCTTTTCAATCTTTTGAATATGCTCAGGCTTCACTACGAATCGGGGTGGATGACTACCTGACTAAGCCCGTTGTGGAGAGTGAGCTACTCGAACTCCTAGAGAAATATAAAAAGTGGAGTTCACAAAGTGACTCTATCCAACAGGTACTAACAATCATTCACAATGAATACCATGAAAAATTGAATTTGAGTAATGTCTCTAAACGTGTTCATTTGAACTCAACCTATCTAAGTCGAAAGTTTTTCGATGAAATGCAAATCGGATTTGCCGATTACTTGAACTCATATCGACTTGAAATGGCAAAAAAGATTCTCATCGATCAAAAAGGGCTAAGTATGTCGGTAATCGCTGAAAAAGTTGGCTACAATAGCCAGCATTATTTTAGTTCAATGTTTCGCAAACAATTTAGGGTTACTCCATCCGATTATCGTATAAACCCTAAGAGAGCAGATAGGATTCAAAAATGAAACTGTATCGACATTATATTACAGGATCGTTGCTACTCGGTATTTCCACAGGCATGATAAGCCTATTAGCACGCTGGATTTCTGGAAATATCATTCTATCATCACCCGAATCATTAATTAAATATGGGTTACTTGGAGGGATTGGCTATTCAATAGCAGGGGCTTTATCTATTTTTCTATTCGGTATTCTGGCAGTGCCAATTCGAAACAGATTCCCTAGTCTTGAAACAATTGGCGACTTGTTTCATCTTCGCCTTAGACGTGACGGCTATTTGTTTATGTCCATTTTAATCTTTTTATTAGGCTTCGACTCATTATTCATGCAAGCGGTCGGTGCCGCTGTCCTATTCGATCTCCTCTTCAATATTCCTTTATCATTGAGCTTGTTCCTTTTTTTCCTGTATTGCTTTTTGGTTGCCGGCTTGGGTGGAATGAAGTGGATTCAAAAATTCGAAGGGATTTCAATGTTTTTCATTTTCTCTGCTGTTATTTTAATACCTCTTTACTTTTTCATTCAAGAAGGGGCACAAGAGGTTTATGGTGGTATTCGTTTGTACCATCCTTATTTGTTAGTTATAAATAACCGCGATACTTTTCTATTCATCATAACCTTTGTATTAGTTGGTTTCGGACAAGTCATAACCGATCGATCCACATGGCAACGACTTTATATGATTGAAAAGAAGAAAGTCCAAATTACATTTTGGTCGACTGCACTTGTTTGGTTTACAGTTCCAATTGCACTTTCAGTTATGCTGCTGATTGTTATATTTGACGGAGCGTTCAGTGAAACTTACTCTCTCCTTTTTATGTTGGTTAATAAAATAGATTCTATCTTTCTCATCCTGTTATTTTCTTTATTGTGCTTCAGCGCTTTGTCAACAACTATACAAGCAGAACTCCATGCGACAACAGTCCATTTTGTAAAACATATACTAAAGTCAAAAAAAACGTTAAAGACAGATCATATGTTAAGAACGGAATCCTACTGGATATCAGGAATTATGCTTTTCACCTTGTTTACCATCACCCTATTCACCAAATTCAGCTTACTTGAGTTTCTATTCTTTTATGGCAGCATTTACGCGTCCTGTATTCCTGTACTAATGATAGTAATACTTTCAAAAAGGACAATCCCAAGACTATTGCCTTATTCTATTGGACTAGGGTGGATCATGGGTAATTTCATAATACAAGAAGCAGATCCGCTAAAGACCATTTGGTATAGCTTTCTCTGTACTTCTTTCTTTGCTGTATTATTTTTGCTAGTAAAAAAGAATGAAGCAAAAAGATAGCCCCCATTTCAAAGTGGCCACTGAAAAAGTCCTCTATTAAAATTGTAACCGAATGTTTCCATTGAAAAGGCTTCTGCACTTGGTGGACATCTATTTCATTAATTTAGTGTGTATCAAAAACAGCAGGCCTTTCGTCGAAAAAATCGAGGAAAGGCCCGCTGTTTTTGTTATATACTCAAAATACTAATCCTAGACAGTGTCCCAATGATGTCAATTCAAGAAACGTTAAACCTCAGTTCATTTAACAATCTCGACATCTGAGAGGATGAAATAGGAAACCGGGCTCATCTTCATCCCTATTACGGATGAGTGATAGACTGCTAGGTTTTCATAACTCCGAATTGGCACATATGCTGCTTCATCCAGTTCTATCTTCTGTGTCCTCGCGTAAATTTCTTTACGTTTTTCATCATCTTTTTCCACACGCGCCTCATCTAATAATCGGTCAACTTCCGCATTGGAATAATACTGGTAGTTTCCGGCGGATCCTTGGGAATTTGAATGGAATAGATTATATTGGTTATAATCACCATCTCCTGTAGCATTCCCCCAACTTCCGTTGAAAAGGTGACCTTCTTGATTTGTATTTGCATCGATGTAAGATCCGTATTCGAGAACACGAATTTCAACTTCCACCCCTATTACTTTCAATTGTGATTGAACCACTTCAGCTAAACTAATGCGTTCAGCCCTATCGGCAGTTAGTAAAGTTAATTTCAACCCATCTTCATAGCCAGCTTCTTTTAGCAATTCTTTCGCCTTTTCGGGATCATTTGGATACGGAACCAATTGATTGGAATAACCGAAGACTTTTGAACTCATAGTCGAATTCCCTAAAAAACCGACGTCGTTGAAGACTCCACTAAGAATAGCTTCTCGATCAATTGCATGGCTAATCGCTTGTCTGACAAGAAGATTATCGACGGGTGCTTTTTGAACATTGAAACCTACAAACTCCACACCTAATCCTTCATTTCTCAATAATTTCATTGTATCCGATGATTCAATACGCTGAATTTCATTAACAGGTATTTGCGACATAATATGCGCCTCGCCCCGCTCAATCATTCCAAGACGCGTGGTATCTTCCGGCACTACTCTGAACTCTACTCCACTAACTTTCACAGGTTTACCCCAGTAATCTGGATTAGCCTTCAATTTCACGTACTGCCCTGATTTCCATTCTTCAAACATAAACGGACCTGTTCCATTTGCTTCCTTTTGAAGCAATTCCGGTGTAGATTCAAGCATCGTTGGATTCATTATACTTCCTTCATTACTAGCCAGAATTGATAAAAGCGGAGCATAGGGCTTTGTTAGATGAAAAATGACATTATAATCATCCTTCACTTCCACCTCTTTTATCATCCCCAATTTTGAAGCTTGGGGAGAACCTACTTTTGGATCCAACAGCCGATCAAAAGTCTTTTTTACGGCGTCTGCTGTAAACGGAGTTCCATCATGAAATTTCACTCCCTCACGCAGCTTGAATTCCCAAGTAATATCATCTAGCTGATTCCATTCCACTGCTAAATGTGGTTGAGGCTTCATATCCTCATCTGGAATGATCAGTGTTTCATATACTTTCTCATAAAGAACGTTTGCGGTAGTAATGTCCACAATGAAATGCGGATCCAAGTTTGTGACGTCAGATTTCATCACGACAATTAATTTCTGGTCATTTTTCGAGTCTTGCTGTCCCGTTCCTTCAGTCGACCCCACTGTGGAACATCCACTAAGTATTAAGATGCTCATAAGGAAAGACAGAATACTAATTTTCTTCAAATCCAAGCCCCCTTTTCTATCTAGTCCATCATAAGCCTTTTCACATAACTGATTTTGCGGAATATTTAGTTCATTTTATACTATTTCTACATTTCCGTGATTTCTTTGGTCTATGCTCATACATTATCAGTCGATTAACGACTAAATTGCTGGGAGACATGCCCCATTTGTTTTTCTGGTTGAGGCATTCTTGTCGCCCCCTATTTGTAACATAAAAAAACGAAAGTCCATGACATATTTTCGAACAGACTTCCGGTGTTTTCTGTCTATTCTTAAATAAGTGCCTGTGCAACGCTAGTGGTGGACATCCCCCTTAAAACGGACATAATAGGGTATAGTCTATGCAAGAACTCTAATTATCCTATCTAAGGATGGAAGGTATTCTTCTCTATATTGATCAAGGAAGTGTCTTTACATCACTTCAACACCATAAACAATCAAAGATACTTGGCTCCAATCCAAGCATGTCAAGAAGAGAATACCGCTGGGACAGCGCTGTAATGAAAAGTATCTTTTCACACTACAAGACTGAATTTGAGCTTCATTACCCTTTGAATAATTATGCACAAGCCAAAATTATTTACTTGCCTTCCGGAACTGCTTTAACGAGGAAGGAAGTCAATAACATTTGGATTTTAAGACACCAAAAGACTTCTTGAAACCGCACTTGCTGTCCGAAAAATAGTATTTTAACTGTGGCCGAAATAAGGGGGCAAATCACTCCGACTTCAATGAATATTCAGCACGCGCTAATACAATCGGAAAACGATACAAAACACGTGTCTAGCATAGCAACCGTAGATTTACAAAATAAATTAGTATGTGGTGCTACAAACAAAGACAAACAGTTCACAAATCCGTGCGAACACGCGAAAAAATCAGACCTTATACAAGATGTCTGATTTTCATTCAATACTATACAATAGTAGCGTTGAGTATGCATAGCTAACTCTTGTGTTATTTCCGTTATTACCAATCTCCTCCCAGTGTTATTCAGAAGGAATTCCGACTTTTTTCATTGTTCAAAACTACTCTTTTCAAGCTTATATGCTGAAACTTTATAATCAATAAATGCACCAATGAATCCAAATGGTATTCCGCCTGCCGATGTTGAAAGTAAGGTAATAAAAAGATTAATTCTCTCCACTTTCTGGTACAAAAGACAGAAGACTAAGACGGTTCCAATTGCCGTGAATATTACTGTGAAATAATAAGTTATTTGGATATCTTCTTCCTCTGTTGTCGATTTCCCACTCATACTACACCCTCATTTCTTGGAACAACAATAATAATGTACATTCATTATTTACTTATTTTTATTGTTTCAATCAATTTAGGTTTGATATCCGTATTATCCTCTCTCGGTGATGCTTGAGTGGATGTCCTACAACACTTTAGGTTATATGCATATACCTATTTCCCCTATTTCCTATATTGGATTCAGATATTGCTTTCTCGCTGAATGTTCGTACCGAGTGTTACTCACAAAAAATACCTGATTTCCCCGCATAATTAATGCTGTTTTTGAACATTACAGTATTAGGAAAGGTCATAAATATGTTAGGTAAAAAGAATTTTATTGTTGAATACAAAACTGTTATTTTAAAGGATGTTGCAACAAAAATAGGTACTCATTCCCGCCTGATAATTCGACTCACAGTCAGGAAGCCCGCTTTCCACATGACCTTTGCCCGATTCGGAAAAGCGACCTATCCAATAAAATCCAGACGGGTCGTTGTTGCTTTGGTTCTATTACTTCCTTCACTGATCCAGAATGACTTTAAGAGCAAGTACATTATCTAATGACAATTTGCCCTCCTTAACGCCTTCTTTCCACTTATCGACACTTTAATGGTAGCCGTTAAGAACTGCTCGTAAGCCGTTTTAAGCGTGACTGAACTCGGGTTGAACAAATGTATTTCCTCCTCTTAAGGTTTAATGATAGGTTCCGTCGGATTTACGATAGCCTGATGTTGCGACTTCGTGTAGTTGATCAATTTAGTTACTCCTTATTTTTGGGTAAAAAAAAGAACGCCCCGGCATGGACGTCCTGTAATCGCTTTAAGCATACAGTTATTTGTTTTTTATATAGTCCATACCTTGCGTTGTTATTGCTAAAACTAGATTATCTGACCCTTGCCCGCTATCTATGGCATATTCCTTTTCGATAAGGAATTCAATAGCCATTTTGCTATTTAGGTCTGCATTTATCATTGCTTTGGGTAATTTATAACTATCACCATTATTAGCAAAATGATAATCGTAAAGACTTTGTAACAATATATCCGATAGTTTATTTCTTTCTTCATTAGTCATGAGTAATCACTGCTCCTTTCTCAATCTATTATCCATATTACATAAAGAAGGGGTAGTGTTCGCCTTTAATGCTCAGGCACATCCTCAATCGTGATGTGCCCCATTTCTATAAGCGACTTCTATATGTTACTCGGTGCCTTGTGTCAGGCGCATAGTAAGTTACTTCACCACGGTAATCACTCCTTCGAAAAAAACTTTGCCTATTGGAACTGCTGATGAATATACGAACCTTCCTAATTACCACTGGACATCAACCAATCCTTAGTGCGTCTCTCAACGTCTTTCAATACCTATAACAAAGCTTGATTATTTCTGATATGCTGTCACGTGATTTACTGCTACTCCTTAGCTTAATGGTCGAAATGTGCCTTAAAATTAGTTTTATTAGAGTGGTCACCGTCAATCTTGTTGATATTTTTAACCCGTATAATTTCCCTTGAACTAGTGAACCATAAGATTAAAAAGATTAAGGAGTTTTAATAATGAAAACTAGTGTGATCAAAGAATTAAATACATTCCTTGGAGGTAACTATATGGCCATACAAGCCTATGAAAAATACATTCATCACATCAATGATTCAAATATTAAACAGACCCTCCAAAAAATCCAGCAAGACCATAAACAACATGCAATGTTGATTGCAGAGAGAATACAAAATCTTGGTGGTGTACCTGTTGATGATGTAGGTTTTAAGGGTACTATTGCTGAATTTGTAAACAATCTAAAGGGCTTGTCCAACGATCCCACCTTTATTTTGAAAGATGCCCTAAAGGGAGAAGATAAAGGCATAGAAATATCAAAGGAACTTGTAAAAGGCGACTTAGACCCCGAAAGCTTAGAACTTGTTAATGATATTTTGAATCATGATCAAAAACATGTTGACTTATTAGAAGAACTTATTCTTCAAAACGGATAGTATAGGATCAAATTTCGGTATTTATTTGCATTAGTTACGCATAATGCGTCTACTGTGAAACACTTCTACGTTTATCGAATGTCCAGTTCGCTAATACTCGCTATATCACAAGATGACTGTGAAAAAGACCACTGATTAATTGTAATAACCCGTTCAGTTGATCGGTTCAAAAATCAAAAAAACGCTTCAAATCACACGAGAATTAACACGATTACAGGCGGTAGTTTCTCCACGATTTAAGTAACAAATAGCTCCGCTAATCGCGGTGCTATTTTCGTTCGCTTGAAATCGACAAGTGTCCAAGAAATCGAAATCCAATTATCGGAAATATAAGGATTCATAAGATAACCCTGCTATAATAAAAGCAGAATAAATAAGTCGGGCTATTCAACAAAATGGCTGACTAAGTTAAGAAGGTTGACTTATTATAATTTAAGGGGATATGCACTAATGAAAAATATTTTTAATCAAATACATACAGCAGAAGTTTTAAAGCGTATTGACAAATTGAGTCCAAATTCACAACCGCAATGGGGAAAAATGCATGTTGCCCAAATGCTAGCGCATTGTTCATCTTTCCAAGACATTGCAATGGGAGATTCTATTCCACCAAGGAGTTGGTTAGGAATAATAGTAGGGAGGTTTGCAAAACAAATCATTTACAATGACAAGACACTGCCCCATAATATGTCTACTATTCCAACCATTTTGATTGCAGATGAAAGAGAATTTGACACAGAAAAAGAAAAGCTGAAACAAAAAATTATCACATTCCAAAATAACGGACCAGAGAAGTGCACAACTCATCCGCATCCTTTTTTCGGAAAACTCACTTCTGAACAATGGGGTAAAGGAATATACAAGCACCTTGATCATCATTTTAAACAGTTTGAAGTTTAAACATTGAAAAACAAAATGAAGCGATGTGAATCGTTAGTTGAAGAAAGTATCTCTAAGCCTAATTACTATTCTCTTTCATAAAGATGAACAATGCTTTGATTTATTATCAATTACTATTTGAAGCAACCAACAGTTTGTCTTTTTATAAGCCTTTGTTTTGCCTTAAACCGGCGCAATTATTTAACAAACAATGTTATTTAAGTACTGTAACTGGTCCTATTTTTATTTGATTTCAACAACTTTTTCATTTCTATCCTCGATTAAATTAACCATCTAAATAATATTAATTTTAACAAGAAAAAATCACCTTTCAATAATTATTGTAAGTCATTCGATTCATCCGCTAATTGAACTGCTAAAACGAACACTATTTGCTTATAAACGTTGATATAAATGCATTTCAAAGACCACTATTCTATATGTGGATTTGTGGTCTATTTCGTCATTTAATTAGCGTTTTGTACTACTGAAATTAACGGGTTATAATTGTAATTCAGTCGTATTTTCTTCGAACTGTGCAGTATATAATTAATTTTAAACAAATCCACACTGCTTAACATGGTATAATTGTCCAAATTGAGAGGAGGATCAAAAATGACCGGTAATGCAATCTTGGCATTTCTTCCAATCTTAACTATGTTTTTTTACTTAGTCCCAGTTGTATTTGTAATTTGGTTCCTGGTTAAATTCCATAGAATACAGCAGGAAAAAAACGATATACTAAAAACGATTGCTTACAAGCTAAATAAGTAGACGTGGAAACCCGTCTTTTTTTATGTCACAGTATGTTCGTATTACGCACTAATTTTCATTTCTTTGAAGCCAGACAGGCACTTGAAAACTCCATAGTTAATATGATGTATTGAAGGAGTGAAGACTATGCCATGGCACCAAAAAATCGGATATTTAATTGGCCAGCCTGTTGGAATTTCATTAACAAATGGTCAAGGAACTTCAGGGGTTTTGTGTGGAGCATCTTACGGTAAACTTCTTGTAGTTGAATACTTATATCAAGCACAATTCGCCTTAAAAAAATACGATTTTCATATGATTCAGGATATAAATGGATTTCCACCTTGTCAGAACCAAGGACCACTATATTGATGTCATCGTCCCTCTAAAAAAGAGGGCTTTTTTTACTCACGTCTTTTTTAATGATTTCACTTACTTCACAAAATTTGTCTACTGCTCACTTACTAAGTCTGCCAAGCAAATACCCCGACAACTACAATCGAGAGAACTCGTGACCGCCACGGGACCCGTACGCCAAAATAGAAAAATAGGAAAATAGAAAACGAGCAATCATTGTCGACGATACCCTACTAAATCAATAGAATGTATAAAAGTTTAGTATAAAAATCCCATGCTCTTTCATAAGAAATGTTGGTCGGAAAACGATTATGTACTTACCTCAGAAAGATTGGGAACTCCCATCGGCAAAACCTGTTTCAAATCCACTTAATCGCATCGTTAAGAAAACTGGATTAAAGTGTATACGGTCACTCAATTAAAGAATTTGAAATCGAGCCGGTAAAATCATTCAATGATGCCGTTAATTTCTGAAATTAGGGGGACGTTTATAAATTCGGACAGGCGCACTACTGGAAATCCATAAAAGCGGCCACCTACTCAAATAGTTAGTGACTGCTTTTAATTCTGCTTTCTTCATAAATGTTTAAAGCCCCTATAAGTTTAAAGTGTCGAAACCAAAAACGGATTCAGCTAATTATGAATATACTCTTTTCTCGTTATTTAAACCAAGGGCGTCAACCACACGGATGCTCACAAGGTATGAGTTGCGCAGTCGTTGCGACAGGACGACACGAAAGTGCAGAATGCGAACTTTTGCAAAGCAGGCGCCCTGCGCTTTTGTTCCTACCTAATTGTTTGCGTAAATGATTTTCTACCCGATTTAAGGTCGGTTATTTTAACATTCAGTGTACGTATCGAATCCTTTGCTAATTCAACTCTTCCATTTTGCTGAAGTCGTTTCCACGCTTTCACATCTTTTCGATATAAATTTTCTGATAATCGATAGATTTCGACTTCTTTTTTTAATCCTTCTTTATAGGTTTCCTCGATTTGCCGTTCAAGTTCTTGTTCTGCTTTTTTTCTGATTTCATCCTTCTTTATTTTTACAGGGATAGCACTTAATTCTCCTTGCATTTTAACTTCAATATCAAACTTCACGGAATCACCCTCAGTTGGTGGCTATTTTTTCGGGAGACATTCCCCCCCTTCTTACTCAAATTAAATCATACGCAAATATATAATCATTTTATCTTCCTTTTTACAGTCATCACAACAAACAACTGCTGCAATCGGATTCCCAAATTTAATACTATGTAATTCTAATCGGCCTCGATCGCAATTCAAACATAGTCTTGTTTTATAAACCTGCACTTTCAAATGATCAAGCAAATCTTCCTTTCCATCATATTCAACAAGAACGTAGTGTCTTTTCAATTCACATTCATCACAAACCGGCAACTCGTCATCCTCCATTACAAGTATGTCCGACGGACCATACGGCGTTTCACATATCATGCATTTCATATTTACACCCCTCCTATTGTCTCTATTCGACAATTAGGCAGGAAGTCCTTCTATAACATTTCGACAATTAAAGCCCGCTCCAAGACAGGAAAGGGCTTTTATGCATTATTCTACGCATTGCACATCGATTATATCCTCTACTGGCATACGGTCCCTTCCAAAAGGACTGTCAACCGTAATCCACATTGCCTCAACATTTATTTCTCTTACGACACCCACGTCACTAGTGTTGCATAAATAATTACTGAAATTCCAGTCAAACCGTTGATATTTTTTTGCAAAAAAGGTAAATACCTTAATAGTGGTAGCGCTGTCCATTCGGTATTTTTATACAGAATGGCAGTGGCGTCAGGCAAAAAAATATTCCTTACGGGACGTTGGTGTTCTCGAAACGCCGTATCCAATGCCGTGCCTCTTTCCAAAGTGTTGCTTTCAGCCATCGTGTAATTTGAAGAAGCGTCTTTTTACTATTCGTTTCGTTTTGAGCCAAAACTGTCAGGCAGTACGCACGGTCATGTTCCTTGGCAATTGTCATAACCTCATTATCGGGATAGTGTGAACCATCTTCGTTGAATACGAGGCTTAAATGTAGTTTATAACCCGACTTGTTTTTTCGAAACTCTGCCCACTTAAAGTGATTAAAGTTCAATGGAATCGTTGTGGAATCAATAACTTCCAAAACCATTTTGTCTTTGGCAGTTGATAACGTGCATTCAATTGACTGACAAGTTCTAGAAACAGACTTGAGAGAATAGCTGGGTCAACTTCATTGTTTTTTCTAGATAATTGAGAAACACTGATCGAAGAAAAGCCCAAAGTATTTTGCAAGTTCTCGTCAGCGAGCGTAGCCTCCATGGCGTGAAGGCTTTCTTGCCCGCTTAAATGAGAATAAAGCATCAATAGCACGAAAGATTGCGTCGTTAATTTTTTCGTATAATGATCCTGTCTGTGCTAATCGACAGATTTTCTAGGCTTATCAAAATTAATGGGTCCACCCCATTTACCAAATGAAGTTTTTAGTGTATTCCTGTCCATGCGTAAGTCCTTTATAGTGGATTTAGACAGGAACTACCTGTACATCCTATTATAAAGGATTTTTTGTTTGGTTTCTCTTTACTTTTTGAATGTTATGTGCCTTTTTAATCTTCCGCATATGTTAATGCAACACTAGTGGTATTCTAGATATACTTAATTTTAGAAAGCTGGTGTACTACCATGTTTAAATCAGAAGTAACTAACAAAGTTCTAGATATCATCCTCTTTCTTGTATTTATGTCAATAGTTTTATCCAAAAACAACGTAGATACACAGACTAAAACGTTGATAATCTTTATAGTGTCAGCAAGAATTTTATATGATTTATACAAAATTATAAAAATCAAAAAACCGAAAGCTGATTAGATTTAATCGGCTTTTTCATTGCATTTTGGCCGTGGTGTAAACTAAGGTAAATCGATTTTTACAACAATCGCCTTTTCCTATTTAATCTCATCTAATTCTTCTTTTGTCCTTTCCTATAAATAAGGAGAATCCCAAGCAGGATTTTTGGATTCCAAGCGTTCAAATATTAGTTCATCTAATTCTCGTTAAGAAAACAGGAATAAAGTCTATCCCCCACGCGACTTAAGACATACTCACGCGACAATTATGTTGAATATAGGTATTCCCCTACAACCTATCGCTGATGGTTTAGGGAATACACTAAGATAATTTTAAGTTGTACGACCAGCGATTTAAAAACCTTGAAATCAAATTAGCGAAAGTCCACAGTGATGCATTAATCTTTTAAATTGGTGGAATATTTGGATGATGTTTTTAATTAACCCCTTCAAAAGCCATGTGGCATAAGCATTGTTGCTACTATGAATAATTCCGTGCTATAATGGGAGCATTGTGAATTTAGGAGGATTTTGAATGATAGCAGTCAGTAATGTAAGTCTTCAATTCGGCGACCGCAAGCTATTTGAAGATGTGAATATACAGTTTAATCCGGGTCATTGTTATGGTCTAATTGGTGCAAACGGTGCGGGAAAATCGACATTCCTTAAAATATTGTCAGGTGAACTTGAACCACAATCAGGAAATGTCATCATGAACAAAGACGAACGTCTTGCTATATTGAAACAGAACCATTTCGAATACGAAGAAAGTGTCGTACTTGACACAGTTATTATGGGCCACAAACGCCTATATGACATTATGATGGAGAAAAACGCCATCTATGCAAAAGAGGACTTCTCAGATGAGGACGGCATGCGCGCAGCTGAACTTGAAGGTGAATTTGGCGACTTGAACGGTTGGGAAGCTGAATCTGAATCTGCAATCCTTTTACAAGGACTTGGTCTTGCAGATGAATATCATCAACTGAAGATGTCTGAACTAAACGGTTCTGATAAAGTGAAAGTACTTCTTGCACAAGCTTTGTTTGGCAAGCCTGACGTTCTTCTTCTGGATGAGCCTACAAACTCACTTGATTTGAAAGCAATTCAATGGCTAGAAGAATTCCTTATGAACTTCGAAAACACTCTTATTGTTGTATCGCATGACCGTCACTTCTTAAACAAAGTTTGTACGCAAATTGCGGATGTCGACTTTTCTAAAATCCAGATCTACCCGGGTAACTATGATTTCTGGTACGAGTCCAGCCAACTTGCACTAAGAATGTCACAAGATCAAAACAAGAAAAAAGAAGAAAAAATTAAAGAGCTTCAAGCATTCGTTGCCCGCTTTAGTGCCAATGCTTCGAAATCTAAGCAAGCTACTTCACGTAAGAAAACGTTGGAAAAAATCGAATTGGATGATATTAAACCATCTTCAAGACGTTATCCTTTCGTCAACTTCCAAATGGGCCGTGAAATTGGAAATGATGTTCTAAGTATCCAAGAAGTTAACAAAACACAAGATGGTAGAGTAATGCTTAAAGATGCTTCATTTACAATTGATAAAGAAGACAAAGTCATTCTTCTTGGAGATCCTCTTGCCAAAACAGCACTCCTTCAACTGCTTGCTGGAGAGTCCGAGCCTGATTCTGGAGCTATCAAATGGGGAGTTACGACAACACATGCATACCTCCCTATCGATAACAGTAAGTACTTCCAAGGTTCGGAAAACTCACTTGTCGAATGGTTACGTCAATATTCACCGGACGACCAAACCGAGACATTCCTGCGCGGCTTCCTAGGGCGTATGCTGTTTTCTGGTGACGAAGTGAACAAAAAGCCATCTGTATTATCCGGTGGAGAAAAAGTTCGCTGTATGCTTTCAAAAATGATGCTGACAAGTTCGAACGTTCTTCTTCTGGATGAACCGATGAACCACTTGGATCTTGAATCAATTCAAGCACTTAACAACGGACTGATTTCATTCAAAGGCGCAATGATTTTCACATCTCATGACCAACAATTCATCCAAACGGTTGCGAATCGAATCATTGAAATCCATGATGATGGTACAATCTTCGATAAATTGATGAATTATGATGAGTACCTAGAATGGAAAGAACAACAAGAAAAACAAAACAAAAAGAAATAATGTTAAGCCGTTTCCCTTCATTGGGAAACGGCTATTTTTATCGATAAATGATGTTGGAGTTCCGATTGGAATTAATTCACTATTGTATGATATCCGTCGAATTGGGTATAACCAATAGAAAGGAGTGTTTTCATGAGGAAAATAAATCTTTTCGTCTTTCTGTTAGTAGCGGTTCTTGTCTTTTCAGGATGTTCAAAAAAACAACCGACTACCCTTGATAATTCAGGGTCAACCAATGGCACAATTGGTGAAGATGTTGTCAAAGAAAGTGAAAGTGAGAAAGATGGGGAAATTTCTTTAACCGATCTTTTTCTACCGGATGGTTCAAAGGCACATTATCTAGGTGAAGGAAATGAATTTGCAGAACTAGATGTTGAAGTGACACGGCCGTTTGAAAATTATGTTGTCGTCCATGAGAATAATGGCGGTTCCCTGGTTCGCCATATTTATAAAATCGAACCTGACAAAATTAGTATCTTGGATCAGAAAACTGTCGAATTAGTGAAAGACTTTCCTTCACAGGAAGAACTGGATGCATTGATTCCAACTGGCGTTTATCTCAAGAAACCCCTAAAAATAGGTACAACATTTGATACGTGGTCGATTGTTGAAATGGACACAACCGTCGAGACACCGTACAAGAAGTTTGATCATGCTATTGTTATCGAAATGAAAACCGATGACTTCGTCAACCGTAAGTATTTCGTTGAAGGGTTTGGTGAAGTCAAACGGGAATCAATTATGCAGACAGATGATGGTAAATCTGTTGTTACCTCTTCATTGCAAACAGTCGACAAATAGCGTGAAAAAAGAAGCGTCCCTAGTCAGGACGCCTCTTTAAATTGTGCAATAAATTCACATCTTCCAAAAGGTACCGACAATGACGATTACCTTTTGGAAGATGCGAATGCGTGTTTATTTCCAATGCTTATTTTAGCAGAAAGCATTGGGCTTCCCATCCTTCATTAAGATAACACCATGATACAGTTGGAGATCTTCATCACAGCCTTCACAGAAGTTTATTTCGTCTTCAGACCAAAAGACAAAAAAACATTCTTTTTTCATAGCTTCACGTTTATGCTTGTCTCGTAATTCACTAGTCAATTTATTAAAGTGCACCTCAGCAAGTGCTCTATCCTCGAATGAATGGCGTGAACGGATTGTTTCTTCCCACTCTTCAAACATCCACCATGGCTCATAATCTGCTTTCATATAAATCACTTCATACATTTTCCAAACCTCCTATGTAACTCTTAGTTGAATGTCCTTCATTTTAACAAACTCCCTCCTGATGTCCAATTAATTGCTTTCCTTTAGAATTCAAATGGTAGGTGCAGATTGCATTTATCGGGTATAATTGAACTACTGACATGAAACTTTATTCATTTTGAAACGTATAAAGTATAAGGTCAAAGGAGGTATGAATAGATCATGAAGGAAGTCAAACAATTTTTCATTAGACATTTCATTACAGCTCCAATCAGTTTTGGATCCTGGCTCTTCTTTGTTATGGGTGCAGGTATGAATATTTTTGCGGCTACTGGCCTTTTAGTAGCGATCTATTTAGGCGGAACGTTTACTCTAAAGCAGATTCAACTTTCATCCAACTTAAAAAAACTCGGGATGTCCCGTTCTGAATACAGTCACATTAAAGGACAAATTACTGGTGCGAAAATGAAAATTAAACGACTGAATGGTCTTTATGGACAAGTTAGGTCAATCCAGGCATTTAGGCAACTTCATGAAATGAGTAGCCTATCTAGAAGGATTCTTAATCTCGTTCGATCCAATCCTAAAAAGTTTTACGATGTCGAGAAATTTTTCTATGCCCATCTTGATTCTGCAGTCGAATTGACTTCGAAATATGCGCTGCTTATCAACCAACCATTGAAGGATAAAGAACTTCGCATCGCATTACAAAATACGCGTGAAACGCTTGGTGATGTTAACAAGCAATTGGAGCAAGACCTACGAAGCGTTTTGGCATCTGATATAGACCAGCTCCAATTGGAAATTGACTTTGTTGATGTATCCATGAATAATAAAAAGCCGCTTCTTGAAATGAAAGGAGATCCACACAATGACTGAAAATAACCCTAAAAAAACAATTGATGATTTACTTGATAGTCCTTTTGATTTTCAAGAACCCCTTCTTCCAAAGGAAATGCAAACAGAAAAAAAAGAGGTTGAAACGAGCATTAAACTAATTGATCGTCTTTCTCCTGAGGAAAGAGAAAAGGCAAAAGTGCTTGCACAGCAAATTCCTGTCGGCAACTACGAAGCGATTATTACGTACGGCGCAAATGCTCAAAGCGAGCTTTCAAGGTTCTCCACTCAAATGCTCGATCATGTTCAAGGCAAAGATATTGGACCTGTTGGAGATGTATTGAAAGATCTGATGAATAAGCTATCTGAAATAGATCCTGACCATTTATCGGACAAGAAGAAATCTGGTCTAAGCAGGTTATTTAATAAAGCAACGCGGTCTGTTCAAGAAATGATGACGAAATATCAAAAACTTAGTACTCAAATTGATCGGATTGGTATTCAACTTGAGCATTCAAAACGTGGACTTTTAGAGGATGTTAGAATGCTCGATAATTTATATGATCAAAATAAAACCTATTTCCAAGCGTTGAATATCTACATAGCTGCTGCAGAATTAAAGCAGGATGAACTCGCCAACGAAATCATCCCTGAAATGCGCAGAAAAGCTGAATTATCGAGCGATCAAATGGCATTCCAAGAAGTGAATGACATGGCACAATTCCTAGACAGGTTGGAAAAAAGGTTGTACGATTTGCAATTATCACGTCAAATTACTATTCAAAGTGCACCTCAAATCCGGATGATTCAACAGACAAACCAAACACTTGCGGAAAAAATCCAGTCATCTATTATGACTTCAATTCCACTATGGAAAAATCAAATTGCAATTGCCTTGACGTTAAACCGTCAAATGAAAGCAGTAGAGTCCCAGAAACTCGTTACGAAAACGACAAATGACCTGCTTTTGAAAAACTCGGAAATGCTGAAAATCAATTCAATTGAAACAGCAAAAGAGAATGAACGCGGTATCATCGAAATTGATACGTTGAAAAAGACGCAAGAAAACTTGATTCAAACTATTGAAGAGACACTGATTATCCAAGCAGACGGTCGTGCAAAACGTAAAGCTGCTGAAATAGAAATCGGACGAATGGAAGATGAATTGAAACAGCGCCTTCTTGCTGTCCATGAAAAAACACAAAACCGCCCTATCTAAGGGCGGTTTTGTATTTTTATTCCGTAATTATACGGGTTTACCCGCGATTCCCGAAATTCACGAAGTTCTAATTACAATCGCGAGCAATTTCCTCAGTATCCGCAAGGTCTGATCTGTAAAGCTATCCACTGAGTTCGATGAAACGGTTTTATTGCCAAACATCATTGAAAAAAGTGCTTTTTGATCAACAGTCGGTTCTTCCTTCGAAAGGAATAAATGAATGATGGAGATTCCTTTCTTTTCGGTTTCCATTACTGCTTCTGCCGTGTCGAGGATACCGTTCCTATCATAGCCAAACGCCGATGGTTCTCCGTCTGAGAAGACCAGCAAAAACTTGTGCTTCTCCTGTCTCGCCCCCAGTTGATCGGCCATCCATCTAATCGCGAATCCATCGCGGTTATCTTCATTAGCATCAAACGATAAAATTGATAAACCGTTATCTTTATTACGATCTGTAAACGTATGCATAAGCTCAAATACGTTTGGTTGAACTTCCTTTGTAGCGTTATTTGCATCCTCATAATAGGACGAAATTTCATGACTGACGCCAAGTTGACGGAGTACATCATGAAACATTAAAACGGCCTGTTTTGTTTCGTCCAATTTGTCGAGCATCGAAGCAGAACCATCAACTAGTAGACCAAATACTGCATCTAGATTAACAGAAGGTGCATTCTTCCTGTAAAATGGTTTCGGTCGTTCATCCACAACCATCGTCGTTAATTTCGTCGACAGTCGCCCTTTCATAAGGCGCTCACGTTTCGAATCCTGTTTCAAATCGATCCGTTTCTTCATCTCCTCGACGAAGGACCGGACATACGGCTTTTGCTCTTCTCGCCAAACAGTCAATTGTTGACGATTTCCAACCTCGTCTACGACTTCTATTCGTTGTTCCTCGTACACGACGTTGACATGCTCTTTTCCAAACATCTTGCCCGCCTTCATCTTTCGATCCCGCTTGTCCGTTTTGTCACTGGTGTCATCCGTCCAGCGGTCGCTATCATTCCCCTCTGAATCACCAGAGCCCGTCTCTTCGATTTCAGCGTCTTCATTGCCCGGAGTTGCGTCGTTCGCATCACTCTTCCCAGAACGGCCGTGCTCGAGTTCAAATTCAAGGTGGACGCCTGATTCACTCTCGCTTTCACGATGCCAGGACCGAAACACTTCTTCGATTGTCTCTTTTGGACCTTCCTCGCCTTCTTCGGCGTCAGACATCCCTTTATGATAATGAAATACTGCATTTTCTTCGGTAATGGAATCGCCAACTGAAAAATACTGATGGACAAGGTCTTTATCAATTGACCTTTCTACAATCTCAGTAATTCTATCCGCAATAAATGTATTGTCCTCTGTACTTTTTGAATCGTAGGCATGCTGCAGAACGGATTGAATAAGGCCAAAGTCGATGGAGTGGGCACCCCAGTCGATAGATGTTTCCGCAAAAAGTCCTTCATGTAGCGATATGAACAGCTGATTCATTAGTGCATCGGCAAGGTGATTTTTATGCATATTCGAAGATAGCACACCTCGGTGGGAGTGGACATACGCTTCCCTCCTAGTCTTAAATGCATGTGCGGTGCCTGGCCTTTCTTTTGCAATTAGATCAATCAGACGAAACTCTTCTAGCATCATCAATAGTTCCGATGCAAATTTTCGAAGTGGATGTGGGCCATTTTTTTGAGTGAACTCCATCCATGAGTTAACACTAAAATGCTTCCAATAACCTGCAGTTAACAAATAAATATCAGAAAGTCTTCCCGCATGAATCACTTCATCTGTCCGGTGACGCCAAAAAACACTCATCGAGATAATCCCTTCTTGAGGTCGGAATTCAAGTAGTTTTCGTTCCGTTAATTCAATGAAAGGTGCGTCTGCTAACGCGCGCCCTAATCGTTCATACAATAAAAGCGTCTTGGCATCGACCGTTTCATCATTAAATTGAATGAATCGATTCATCTTCACCATAGTGATCGCCTCATTTCACCCAAGTATCGACTAATTCCATGACAAGTCTACGTTCAATTGTATCATCCAGCTTCTCCGCGATAGCATACTGGACTGCACGTTTCACAGGGATATGTTCAGCCAACCCCATAGCGTCGAGCAGGCTTCTCACTGATGCAGCCTCATCGGATAATAATCCGTTCATTACTTGTTTCTTCAAATCGTTACTGATATTAAGGAAAGTCTCAACAAGCTGTTTCGGGGCAGAAGGACACGTATCCTTCATAACTAATTCTAATTGTTCTCCAGTTAGGTAGGGAACTGTGAACGATACAAAACGATTTTTTAACGCTTCATTCATCGGAGATGTTCCGACGTAGCCTTCGTTTATGGCTGAAATGACCGTGAAGTCTTCATGCGCATAAATCACTTCACCCGTAAATGGATTTGTCAGCATACGACGATGGTCCAAAACACTATGAAGGATGGGCAACGTTTCAGGTCTAGCCATATTGATTTCATCGATGTATAAAATATGTCCCTTTTTCATAGCTTGGACTACGGGTCCTTCGACAAATTCAATAATGCTTTCTCCGTCTTTGCTGATTATCGTTTTAAAACCAAGCAAGGCTTCAGCATCCAAATCAACTGAACAGTTTATGCTTTGCATCGGCTGATTAAAGTAATGTGAAATGGTTTGGGCTAATTTTGTTTTCCCAGAACCCGAAGGCCCTTTCAATAACACTGGTTTTTTTAATACCACACTAATGAGTACGTCATCCCATAAATGAGGGCTTGGAGAAACGTAGCCACCTTCTTGGATTAATCGTACCGCTGCGGTGTCATGCGTTTTCGTTGTGCGATGCTGCTGTTCTTTTTCTACTAACGAGTTCATAAACTTGCCTCCTTATAAAAAAACCCGCACACCAACGAGTGGGTAGCGGGCTTTTAGTTTTTGTTTAACTAAATATCAAATCTCGTATTTTGGAGAATTTCCAACTTAGCAATTTCACGTCTAGACTCCAGCGCCTAGCCCGGGCTCACACGAAGTGAGCCATGTAGCTGTTGCCAAAGAACGTGGCGAAATTATGCTGCCTTCTTTTCTGCCACTTCAGTCTTGCAGATAAAGGCAAAGAGCGCGTTTACCCGCAAGACTTTCAGCGCTTTTCGGGGCTGAACAGGCGCTTCCGCTTTTGATTATTCAAAATACGTTTTATAATAACCCCCGACTTTACCGGAATTATCGAGAATGAAAATGAATTCATCTGTTTCGTTTTTCACTTCATACTCTTTACCTGGTGTCAGAACATTGTTCACTACATATTTTTCAGCGTCTGCATGCTTGCAGACGACAGTACGGATTGCAGGTGCGGTCATCCAATCTTTGAATGTCATTGTTAATCACGCCTTTTCTGTGGGGTGGATAAGGAAAAATCGACCCGCTAACAATAACGGGCCGATTACCTAACTATTCTTGTCTAGACTTCGGGCGCCAGCCCTCCGCTTTTCGTATTACGATCCTAGAAGAAGATCTTCCGGATTTTCAATCAATTCTTTTACCATTTTCAAGAAGCCAACTGAATCCTTACCATCGATAACACGGTGGTCATAAGAAAGAGCGACATACATCATTGGACGAATTTCAACATTGTTACCAATCGCGACTGGACGCTTTTGGATTGTGTGCATGCCAAGGATTCCGACTTGTGTACCATTCATAATTGGTGTTGACATTAGTGAGCCGAATACGCCACCGTTTGTAATTGTGAATGAACCGCCTGTCATATCTGCAATTGTCAATTTGTTATCGCGTGCTTTTTTAGCAAGTTCCACGATAGTTCCTTCAATTTCAGCAAAGTTTTTACGATCAGCGTCGACTACGTTTGGTACAACTAGTCCGCCATCTGTTGAAATTGCAACACCGATATCGTAGAAGTTTTTAAGAATAATTTCATCGCCGTCAATTTCAGCGTTAACATAAGGATATTTCTTAAGTGCAGCGACAACTGCTTTCGTGAAGAATGACATAAATCCTAGACGAACATCGTTTTGCTCGAAGAATTGGTCTTTCTTACGTGAACGAAGTGCCATAACGTTTGTCATGTCGATTTCGTTGAATGTTGTAAGCATTGCTGTTGATTGTTTAACTTCAAGAAGACGTTTTGCGATTGTTTGACGACGACGTGTCATTTTCTCGCGTGTAACACGTCCATCTTCTACTACTACTGTAGCTGCTTTTGGTGCAGTAGCCGCTGGTTGTGCTTTAGGAGCTGTACCGTGCGCTTCAACGTCTTGAACACGAACGCGTCCCATTGGATCAACTGGAGATACTGCCGCAAGGTCGATTCCTTTTTCACGAGCTAGTTTACGCGCTGCCGGGCTTGCAATTGTACGGTCTGATCCGCTTGCATCTTCAATAGCCGCTGGAGCAACTGGTGCTGCTTCCATTTTTTGAGCAGCTTCTGTAACTGGTGCAGATGGAGTTGCAGCTGGTGCGCCTGAACCTGAACCAACGATTGCGATGACTTGACCAACTTGGACTGTATCGCCTTCCGCTGCAAGATGTTCTTGGACAATTCCTGCTTCTTCTGAGATGATTTCAACGTTTACTTTGTCTGTTTCAAGTTCAACGATGAATTCGCCTTTCTCAACGCTTTCACCTGGTTGTTTCAACCATTGTGCAACCGTTCCTTCTGTAATTGATTCTGCAAGTTCTGGTACTATGATCTCTGCCACAATAAATTCCTCCTCAAGTCTACCGTTACAACGGTCTAAACATTCACTTAATAGTATAACTTCACTTAACCTTACTTCTTCAATGCTTCATCAAGAATGCGATTCTGTTCAATCTTGTGAGATTCCCCGTCGCCTTCTGATGGGCTTGCACGATGAATTCGTCCAACATAGGATACTTTCTTACCATGCGCAACTTCGCGGATATAAGAATTTGCAAAATGCCATGACCCCATGTTTTTCGGTTCTTCTTGTACCCAAACAAGTTCTTTGGCATTCGGATAGCGTGATATGATATCGCTCACTTTGTCAGCTGGGAACGGATAGAGCTGTTCGACACGAACGATATGCAAATGATCGAAGTCTTTGCCATCTTTCACGCGTTCTGCAAGATCAATCGCCACTTTACCGCTTGCGAATAAGATTTTCTCTACTTTATCCGTTTTTTTGCCTGTTCCTGGTTGCTCAAGCACCGTTTGGAAATGGCCTTCTGTCAAGTCGTTGACATCAGCACCGACAAGCGGGTGACGAAGAAGTGATTTAGGTGACACAATAACAAGCGGACGCATCGATTTATCACCGAGCATTTTTGCTTGTCTGCGAAGAATATGGAAATAGTTTGCCGCACTAGAAAGGTTTGCGACCGTCCAGTTATTTTCCGCACAAAGTTGCAGATAACGTTCAAGTCTTGCGCTTGAGTGTTCGGGTCCTTGCCCTTCATAGGCATGCGGTAATAGCAATACCAGTCCCGATTGCTGACCCCATTTAGAGTAGCTTGAAGAAACGAACTGATCGAACATTACTTGAGCCATATTCGAAAAGTCTCCATATTGCGCTTCCCAAATTGACAACACTTTTTGGTCTTCTAAGTTATAGCCGAATTCATAACCAACAATTGCCGCTTCTGTCAAAGGACTGTTATACGCGACGAATGATGCTTTTGAACCGCTAATATGGTGAAGTGGAACAAGTTCGTCACCCGTCTTTTCATCGTGAAGGACTACGTGACGGTGTGCAAACGTTCCACGTTGGACGTCCTGACCTGTCATACGGATTGGATTACCATCTTGAAGGATTGCACCAAATGCTAGCGTTTCAGCATGTGCCCAATCGATTTTCCCTTTTCCGTTGAATGGGTCTTGGCGACGTTTCAGGATTTTTTCAAGCTTCCCAAATACATTGAAGTTTTCAGGATACGTCAGTAACTCTTCATTGATGCGGCGAAGATTCGCTTCATCCGTACCAGTTTCAAGGTCTCTTGGATACCCTACAAGTACTTCTTCAGGTGTAGCATTTGAAATCAATGCTTTTTCTGACGTATGTTCTTTTACTTTGTCGTATGCTGCCTGCATCGTTGCAAAAACTGAAGCGTCCAGTTTCGTTACATCCTCTTCTGTCAAAATGTTGGCAGATGCAAGTTCAGATCCGTATAGTGCACGAACTGTTGGATGCTCATGAATTGAATGGTACATAACTGGATTCGTCACGAGTGGTTCATCCATTTCGTTGTGTCCATAACGACGGTAGCCAAGAAGATCAATCAGAATATCTTTGCTGAACTTTTGACGGTATTCGAATGCGAATGATGCAGCTGCAATCACTGATTCAGGGCTATCTGCATTGACGTGCAATACTGGAACTTCATAGCCTTTTGCAGGATCCGATGAATAATGTGTTGATCTAGAATCGTAATATTCAGTTGTGAATCCAATCATATTATTCGCAATGACATGAATGGAACCACCTGTTTTGAATCCGCGAACACGGCTATAGTTGAATGATTCTGGCACAATTCCTTGTCCAGGGAATGCAGCATCTCCATGGATAAGCACTGCGTAAGCAGCATCTGTTTCTAGTACAGGAATTCCCGGGTTATCCGTGTTTTCCTGTGCAGCTCTTGTTTGACCTGTAACAACAGGATTGACGACTTCCAAGTGGGATGGGTTATAAGCAAGGAAACGTTGCATGCCCGATTTGCCTTTGTATAAGGCACCCATATGGTATTTCACATCGCCGAACCAACCGCGTGTTGTTTCAAGTGAACCGTCTGTTGGAAGGAATGGATCTTCAGAAACACCTGCAAATTGTGCAAACATTGTTTCATATGGCTTATTCAAAATATGCGTCAGTACGTTTAGGCGACCACGGTGAGCCATCCCAATTAATACTTTTTTCGTTTTTTGTTCTTCAGATAGACGAACAAGTTCGTCAAGGAAGATAACTAGTGTATCCAGCCCTTCAATAGAGAACCGTTTCGCACCGACAAAAGTCCGGTGAATGAATTTCTCAAACCCTTCAATTTTCGTCAATCGTTCGAGAAGTGCTTTTTTCTCGTCTACAGATAATGTAGACGTAACATTTCCGTTTTCGATTTTGGATTGAATCCAGTTTCTTTCATCTTCGTCAATGACATGATCGAACTCATAGGCGATTTTACCTGTATACAATGACTTCAAATAATTTACTGCTTCAAGCCCATCTTCTACGCTTGCAGGAACATTTTTAAAGAAAAGAGATGCTGGCATTGCTTGTAGATCACTTTCCGTAAGCCCATAAGTGGAAAGTTCAAGACGTGTTGAATCTTTTGGACGATCACTTAGCGGATAGATATCTGCTGCAAGATGTCCGTATGTACGGATTGCAGTCTGCAACTGATAGGCGGACAATACTTTACCGAAGTCGCCAGGAGCTACTGCCCCGACCGCATTGTCGTGGTCTGTGTTACTCATTACGGGCGCACCAAAACGGCTGAACATTTCGGAAAGTTCAGCATCTACAGATTCAGGTGACCTTTTGAACAGTTCGTACATTTCCATTATATACCCAAGGTTCGGACCCGAAAAAGCAGCATAAGGGGAACGATGAGTGTCAGCATTGTTCGACATGTAAAATGACCTCCACATTTGCCAAAAGGCATATTGTGATTATATTTTTTATCCTCGTTAATTTTACCACGCAAACACTTTAACTGAAAGGGTTTAGCGTTAACTCTTTAACTTTATTACCGTCAACTAGAATACACTGGATTCACATTACTTGCAACCATTCGTTAACCCTCCGAAAAAATGTAAACTGTCTTTTCCAGTTATTTTCGGTGTGACAGGATCATTTCAACCATTTCTTCCGGTATTTTGGGGGTTGCTACTTTTTTCATATTCCCAATCAAACTGCCTTTCTCATCTACAAATGAAGCGAATTCTTCGGACAATGGGCGTAGTCCCACTTCCTCCTCTTTCAATACATGTGCGAGTCCGAGCGATTTAAAGTGAGAGGCATTCAAGATCTGATCCCCTCTGCTCTTTGCGGCAGAAAGTGGTATAAGCAGCATCGGTTTACGTAATGCCAGTAGTTCAAAGATTGCATTTGACCCCGCTCTTGAAACCGCAAAATCGGATGCCGCTAGCAAATGTGGCAGGCCTTCCGTTACGTATTCAAATTGAGTATAGCCGGGTGTACCTTCGAGCGTTTGATCAAGATTCCCTTTCCCGCAAAGATGGATAATATCAAAGGTACGCAAAATTGCAGGTAAATCTTTTCGAACGGCATCGTTGAGTATGGACGACCCCTGACTACCACCCATGATAATTTGCACAGGTTTCTCACCTGACAAGCCCGCAATGCGCAAGCCTTCTTTTCGTACACCCTTAAACAACTCGGGTCTGATTATCGCACCGGAGCAAGTCGCCTTACCTGCGGGCACATAATTAAGTGTCTGTTCGAACACAGTAAAGATATGATTGGAAAAAGGTAAAGCCATTTTATTCGCAAGCCCTGGTGTCACGTCCGATTCATGGATGACTACACGTACTTTCGCCATTTTCGCTGCCAATACGACAGGTACTGATACGAAACCGCCTTTGGAGAAAATAATTTCGGGTTTAACTTTCCTAATGACCGCTAGCGCTTGAAGAACACCCGCACCTACACGGAATGGATCAGTAAAGTTTTTCATGGAGAAATAGCGTCTTAGTTTTCCACTTTGAATGGCATGATAAATTACTTCGGGGTGACCATCACGGATTAATTCATTTTCGATTCCGTTATGCGACCCAATGTAATGAATTTCGTATCCTTTTTCACTGAATACAGGGATAAGGGCTTCATTCACAGATACGTGCCCTGCTGTGCCGCCCCCTGTCAATAATATAACTGGCCTTTTCATAGCCATTCACCTCTTCTATTTTAGATATATAGTGTAACTTTACTTAACTTCATTGCCATTATAGCAAACGAAGCATGGTACAATGGTGTTTAATTGTAGATTAAAGGGTGATTTATTTGGAAACTGCAGTTCCACTGAAGAAAAAGCCGTTCAGATTGGCAACAATTGTCTTGCCAATCCTTGTTACACAAGTTGCTCTGTATATGATGACGTTCTTCGATATTCTTATGACAGGGCGATATGATACATACCATCTTGCAGGCGTTACGATTGGATCTTCTTTCTGGCTCCCAGTCTATACAGGGCTTGCTGGTATTTTAATAGGACTTACACCAATCATTGCTCAATACATCGGAGCACGTCTCCACGCGGAAGTCCGACCTTCCGTCCAACAAGGCCTTTACGTATCGGTAGCTCTGGCCGCAATCGTCTTTGTCATTATTCTATTCGCAGTTCCACCTATACTAGAAGCAATGTCGCTTGAGGCTGAAGTACGCATTGTCGCAGCGGACTATTTGACAGGAATGAGCTTCGGCCTACTCCCCCTCTTTGCTTATACAGTGCTACGCTCATTTTTTGATGCGCTTGGAGCGACACGCGTTTCGATGTTCATCATTTTATTATCTGCTCCCATTAACATCTTCATAAATTATTTGCTCATTTACGGGAATTGGGGCTTTCCTGAACTTGGCGGTGCTGGGGCCGGATATGCATCCGCTATAACGTATTGGCTTGTGTTCTTCATTGCTAGTTCCGTCGCGTGGAAGCGTAAGCCTTTTAAGGACTACGCACTTTTCAATGGATGGGAAAAGATTTCATTTAAAAAATGGAAAGTGATTTTATTCATTGGGGTGCCAATCGGGATTTCAATATTTGTAGAGACAAGTATCTTTTCCGCCGTCACACTTATGATGAGCAACTATTCGACTGCGGTTATTTCCGCACACCAGATTGCACTAAACTTCACTTCTCTGTTATATATGTTACCGCTGAGCATTTCGATGGGTGCGACAATACTTGTCGGCCAAGCTGTCGGCGCAGGACAGATGCGCGATGCTAAACAGTACAGTTATCTCAGTGTTGGACTTGCCATTGCTTTTAGCTCTGTATCAATTGCGATTCTTCTCGTTTTCAGGGCGACAATTGCTTCCCTTTATACAACAGACGGACAGATTATCGGATTGGCGACACAGTTCTTCATCTATGCTGCGTTGTTCCAATTATCGGACGCAATACAGGCTCCAGTCCAAGGTGCATTACGAGGCTATAAGGACGTTAATATGACATTCATCATGGCTATTGTCTCCTATTGGGTCCTTGGTTTGCCAATTGGTTATATGATGGCGACGTTTACTGAACTTGGTCCATACGGATACTGGGTTGGTCTCATTGCGGGATTGACAGTGGGCGCGATTACACTTACCGGACGGTTGATCTATATTCAGAAAAAGAAATTTATATAAACGCGAAAACCCGCAAATGCAGCAATATGCATTTGCGGGTTTTTACTAGTCTAATTCAAAATATCGGTTCGTAAAACCTCGACCTTCACCTTAACGCTAATTGGCAGTTTGGCAAATGTCTCGGTCCAATCCCCTTTTCCCCATAGTGCGGGATGGAATGCCCGTACCGGTCGCCCGAACCCTACCGCATCGCTTTTTGCTTCTTGCAATTTCTTTACAACTCCGTTAAATTCCTTCGTCATTTCCTTCGAAAGAAAATCCTCCACTTCTTTAATTACTTTCTTTTTATCCAATCCGACGTGCGGGAATTCTTCGACGCTAAGCTTCAATTTATAAAACGCCTCTATCTTATCATTAGATATTTTCCACTGTTTATGATTATCAACCACTTGGACTGTAAGTGGACTCTCTTCCCCACCACTTTTCCATATATAAGAAAAGCGTGCAAAGCTCCCCTTTTTCTTTCTTAGTAAATTTAGTAGTATCGACTCTTTTTTATCAAGTGTTTCCCCAGTAAATTCCTTCTTATTAAATAACGCAGTACCGGCAATTTCCGGTATACCGCTTTCTTTCTCGATTTCAATATAGGGCAGTGACAGGGATATATCTTCTGCAAAAAGAACTGTACTCACTTGTTGAATGTCGATATCCGGTATAAATGTATACCGGATTGCCGTTTCTAAAAGGTTTGAATAATAAGTTGCAACATCATCCCCTACATGAGCTGACGGTTTGAAATAAGAAGCCAGGTCACCTTGGACAATGGCCATATGTGCACCAAGTCGATTGCGGGGATCTCTATACAACATATCAATGTACTCATATATATCAGATTTTGCAGTGTCTTCCGCTATAAAAAGAACTTGAAGGGATGCGATGTTAAGCCCCTCCATCGTTCTATGATTCGCATCGTTTCGTGCTTCCCGAAGCGTTTTACCACTTCCCTTGGATGTTGAATAACTTATAGAACCATCTTCAAATGTTGGATATGCAAATTGTGCCTTAACATCTCCTGGTTTCCCTTCTACTCCGATTAAGGAAACAATTGTTATATCCTTGTATTGCCTTTCGTCCCAACAACCACTTAATAGAAATGAACAGATTAGTAGAATACATGCATTTCTTTTCATTTCTTCTTCCTCCGGTTCATGAGTATAACCACAGTTGGAACAACAATTGCGAAAAATAAATGGAAATAGACAAGTGATTTTTGAATTATTGCTACATGCTCTTTTGAGTGTAAGAAAAGTGGTAATAGGACGAGCAGGATATGAAAAATAATTGTATTCCTTTTTTTGTGCCCATTTGCATGAAGCTGATGGACATACATCGTTGTAAAGGCAAAAAGGGAAATCGTGATAATACTCCACATCATCCAAAGATAAATAAAGAATAAATCAATCCGTTCTACAAACGTAACGGTTTGTGATTTCAAAATATACATGGCTGGCTCAGGGATCATTTTAATTTCCTCTAATGAGAAATAAAGAAGGGTGAACAAAACCGAACTTAAAAAAAAGACTAACCAAAACATTTGGTAGATGAGAAGTGGTAACCCTTTAATTTTTTGTTTGATGTCTACATGCTTCCTGAAAAACAAAAACAGTTCTATCCCAATAAATGTAAATTGTGAAGTTAGAATCCCTTTCAACAATCTTGAACTATCTACCTCACCGATAGGGAACAAATTTGTCCATACGAATTCAGGCCATGCAAGTAGCAGTAAAAGGTAAAATATAGGTATTAGCGGGATGAGGATGACACTTAAATTAATGACAGTTTCAGGACGGCTCAAATTTGCATACAGCGATACGCCTACCATGATTGAAATGACGACAATCTGGGGAGTATCAGGAAATGCCCATACCGCAAGCGTATAATCTATATAAGAAATGAAGGAGACGATGATAAGGAGCCAGTACCCTTTATAGAGCCAAGATCCAAACGGTCCTAGCACAAAGTATTTATAATTTTTTTCATATAACAGCAACAAAACGTAATGGAAAATTCCTACTCCAATGAAAATGAGCCAAGCGTCACGCCCTACCACGTTGATGAATGGGGTTTGAAAGGAAAGAGAAACAGTACCAGTTTGTGCAATAAACATGATTAAAAAAAACTGGATTCTTGACAATTTAAACGTCAACGGTTCCCACCTTCTTTATCTTCACCATGCGTAAACGTTTTTTGCTGTTTTTTTAGACGGACGTACGGAGACCTGAAGAACACATCTTTAAATCTAGATGGATCAAAAGGAACGATCGGCGAAAAATAGGGCTGTTTCAATGACGACACATTCATAAGGTGGATGAAAAGGACAAGTGTCCCAATTGCTATTCCAAAAAAGCCGAACAATGAAGCAGCAATCATAAATGGAAAGCGAATAATTCGGATTGTCATATTCATTTCCCAAGATGGAACGACAAAGCTCGAAATTGCAGTCATCGCTACGACAATCACCATGAAATTCGATACCAGACCGGCACTAACGATTGCATTACCAATAACGAGACCACCTACAATTCCTACCGTTTGGCCAATCGGGGTGGGTAGGCGGATGGCCGACTCCCGTATGAGCTCGATAAACAATTCCAGAAGTAGCGCTTCAAATATAGGTCGATACGGAATATCGTTCACCGCTAGTTTCACTTGTTTACCTAATTCAAGCGGAATGATATCGGAATGAAAACCGATGACCGCTATATAGAATGCTGGTAAAAAAATAGCAGTCATAAAACTTAACATCCGGAGAAGCCTATAAAATGAACCAACAAGAACACGCCCATTATAATCATCCGGAGACTCATAAAACGAAAAAAAGTTTACCGGGGCGATAAGCGCCGTTGGAGAACTATCAGTGAAAAGTGCTATTTTCCCTTCTAGTAAATTCGCAACAACACGATCGGGTCGTTCCGTATTGAGAAACTGCGGAAACGGCGACCATACGGAGTCTTCCAAATAATCCTCTACTTGACCTATACTTATTACTTTGTTCGATTTAATGCTTTCTAGTCGTTTTTTGACATCAGCGACAACGTCTTCATCCGCTATCGATTCTATATATACATAATTAATATGCGTTTTGGTATCATTTCCAATCCTTAGTGACTGAACGACCAGATCAGGAATTGCAAGCCGTTTTCGAATGAGGGACATATTCGCATCAAATCCTTCGACGAACCCATCATGCGAGCCACGGATAACATGTTCATTGTCAGGTTCGTTAGGACTTCGCATTGCAAATTTCGGCATTTTGATTTGCAATAACAAATTTGTTTCGGGAAATATAACAGCTACGAAGCCTGAACTAACACTTTCAGTAAGAGTTGAAACGGAAAAAGCGTGTACGGACGAGATAGCGGTTTCTCCCCAATCAATCAGTCCGTCCGATGCCCTTTTCCTAATTAGTTCGAGCTGCAGGTTCACCTGTGCTCCTTCGGTCATTACCGTGTAGTAACAGATGACAGCTGTACGGTCCTGCCATTTCGTTTCTTCGACGAACAGATCGGAGGAATTATGAAATATTTTTTTTATGTATAAAATTAAACTATCAGTCGAAACCATGTCATCCATTATGCTCACCTCCTATGAAGAGTTTGAGCATGCCGGAAAAAATTTAAACATTCACTTGGTGAGGTTTGTTATGTAATAACTTAGTTCTAGCATCTATAACAATGTTTTGCGTACAAAGGTATAGTAAAAAAACTATCCTCCAAACCGATTTATTGTCGGTTCGAAGAATAGTTTTTGACTGCTATTATTTTTGAATAAACTGCTGTGTCCAGTAGTTGCCGTTTTTGTCATAGCCGATGCCGATGTGAGTGAATCCAGGTGTTAAGATATTTTGTCTATGCCCTGGTGAATTCATCCATCCTTTTACAACTTCTTCAGCCGAACGTTGGCCCATAGCAATATTTTCCGCTGCCGATTTATACGTTATACCATTTGATTTCATTTGATCGAATGGTGATCCGTATGTCGGGCTTGTATGCGAAAAGTATCCTTTTGATGCCATATCTGTTGACTTTTGTCGTGCAGAGTTCATCAACTTCGCATCTGTTAGTAATGGTTTAAGACCTGCTTTTTGTCTTTCAACATTTGTAAGGTCAAGTACAGCTTTTTCAATCGCAGAAACAGAAGCATCTGATGTTGTTTCCGCTGGTTTTTCTGGTGTTGGCTTAACCGGTGGAGTTACTTCCGGTGTTGGTGCTGGCTTAGCCGGTGGAGTTGCTTCCGGTTTTGGTGTTGGTGTTGGTGTTGGTACCGGTTTAGTCGGAGCTGGTTTTTCTACCGGCTTAACTATAACTGGCTTATTCACCGGTTTCTTGATTGGCTTGACTATAACTGGCTTATTTACCTGTTTGTCAATAACGCCTGTATTTTTTGCATAAGACTTAGCTAAACTATAAAGTTGCTCAAAATTAATATTTTTTCCAAGCAAGACATTGTACATGTCGGGTTGTTTGTCCCCCCCTATGTAGCTTTGAATGTACTTGTGCACCTGTACATTATTGTCCAATTGTGAAGCTTCTACATTATTGTTGTTCGGCAGTAAGAGCGCCGAACCGAGCATGAGTACTGCAATCGATTTTTTCATCTCATTACTCCTCCCTTCGCAATCTATCATAACGCGTGGGAGATTTAGAATATCGGGGTTTTTTACCAGTAAACCCAGTTCTTAAATAAATACCCTAGCAAAGGACCTCACATTCTATGGAAATGGATAAGTCTGGTCAACTATCTTTAATTTTCATCTGAAAAGGGGTTGACGACCTCATAATTTATCGATTCGATGCCTTCACCAATGATAACTAGGCAGGCTTCCATCTTGACGTATTCAGGCAACCAGTTGACCATTCCATATGCATATTGAAACATAAATGGATTTTTATAGCCGCTAATGGGCACATAACCTTTCATCCGATACACTGTATCAGGAAGTGATTTCACCCAATTCTCAAATTCTTCTTTTGTAACACTATCATTAAATGTAAGAAGTTTTGAAGAAAGAGGAAGGCCTTTTCCTGATATGATTTGTTTATCAGTCCCTTTTTTCGACGAACTAAGGGTTTTCTCAATGAAGGAGAACGCAACTTTTGCGCCCACCGTTTGTATAATTGGAGCAGATTCATTGAAACTAGCTAGTTCAAATGTCACTTTCGCTACTTCTTCTTCAGTTAGGAGATCAACTTTATTTGCTAGTAGTAAATGAGCATGACGAATTTGTTCCATGAATAAAGCACGTACTTGCGGAGATAACAGATCACGTTCCAGCCAGCGCTTCGAATCGGCAACTGTTATAATTCCTTTTATGTTAAGCCGGTCTGCGAATAAAGGAGAGTAGATAGCGTCTAGTGCTTCCACGGGGTGTGCAGCACCCGTTGTTTCAATTAAGATGACATCGATATCATCGTTCTCCTCAAGCAGCCCCTGAAGCTGTGCCTCTGTTTTCTCTGAACCTGTACAACAGATACATCCGTCTAGCAGTTCTTTAAGCGGAACTCCACCTTCTCCTTCTACAGCATCTGAATCGAAAGGCAATGCTCCAAATTCATTCATCAATACAGCAGGTTTTTTTCCTTGTTCTTTCAATTGTGCAATTGTATGAAGTAATAGTGACGTTTTTCCGCTTCCTAGAAAACCACTAAATAAGTAAACATCAATCATATGTACGCCTCATTTCATTTTTTCGATAAATTCAAAAAAAGCGTCCGGCCGGATTAGGACTGGACGCTTTTTAATTATTTCCCTACTTTTTCAAGTAAAACTTCTTTTGCTTTCAACAGCTGTGGATCGTCTTCTTGAATTTTCGTCCGAAGTTTTTCCATCAGACCGTATGTTGTTTCTCCTAAGAGAATACCATTGGTGTCTAGCGCTAGATCCTTTTGCAGCTTTTTGACAGCCAGAGTTGTTTTTTCATCAAACAAGCCATCAATTTCACCTGGTTCATAACCAACAGCTTCAAGCATTTCTTCTGCAGCTTTAATGGAAGGTGAAAGCATACCCACTTTCATTTCGATTGCTGGATCAAGAAACGGAAGCATTGCATAAGATGGATACGGCACTTCGATATCCGGTTTAATTCCTTCTTTATGAACCCAATTGCCATTAGGCGTAAGCCATTTAGCTGTAGTTAGTTTTAAATTTGAGCCGTCTGGAAGATTTTTAGGTGATTGAACGGTTCCTTTACCGAATGTTTTCACACCGATAAGTGGAACATTGGCAGATTCTTTTAACGCAGCTGCCAGTATTTCTGATGCTGAGGCACTACCGTCATCAATAACCATTGTAACCGGAACTCCAATTTTTCTTTTTCCAGAGGCTGTATATATTTCTGGTTGCAATTCTTTTTCTTTATATTGGAAAATATTCTTTCCATTTTCCAAAAACAGATCAGAAACTTTGATGGCTATGTCAAGTCTACCGCCTGGATTTTGGCGTACGTCGACAACTAACCCTTTCATACCTTTCGCTTCCATCTCATCAAGGGCAACTAGCAACTCATCGTACGTTCCTTCAGAGAAGCTTGTAAGGTGAATATGTGCAATTCCATCATCAAGCATCTCAGCATAAACTGTTTCAATCGGAATAACGTCACGTTTGATTTTTACGTCTACCGGCTCGACTGCTGCACCTCGTTTAATGCTTAAAGTCACAGTTGTCCCTTTTTCGCCTCTGATTAAAAGAACCGCTTCTGATGATGACATTCCCTGGATACTTTCACCATCGACCGCAATGATTGTATCGTTCGGTAATATCCCTGCTCGTTCTGCGGGTGAATTTTTTATAGGAGAAACGACGTTGATGTATCCATTTTTCTCTTGAATCTCAGCACCAATTCCTTCGAAACTAGACGAAATACTCTCGTTTAGTTGTCGGGCTTCCTTCTGATTCAAATAATCGGAATACGGGTCTCCGAGTGCATCAATCATCCCATTGATGGCACCATCAATAACTGCTGTTTGATCGATATCTTCGAAGTAATTCCCTTCCATTTCATCATAGGCATTATATAACTTTTCAAATTCTTTTCGGTCCTTTAGCGGTTGCTTTTGTGGGCTTACAACTTCGACAACTTTATCATCACCCGTTGTTAATACGAAAAACGTTATGGCAGCACTGGCCAGTACAAGTCCGAATACAAGCATGACAAAAGAGAACGGTTTTAATTTAATATATCGTTTTGCTGGCGGTTGACGATTTGGCTCAATTTCTGTTTCGTGGCCATTATTCTCTTCCATCCCATTCCCCACTCTCTACTATTTATTGCAAGATTCCCCTGTGTCTAGCTACACCGGCTAGACATCTGTACAATTCTAAAAAAGGACCGCTGTATAGCGGGCGGTCCTACTGCTCGATTATTCTTGTATTGCTGCTTCGAGTGCCACTTCAATCATGTCGTTAAACGTTGTTTGGCGCTCTTCTGATGATGTCGCCTCACCCGTTAGAAGGTGATCGCTCACAGTAAGAATTGCCAGTGCTTGGCGGCCAAATTTCGCAGCAAGCGTATACAATGCCGCCGCTTCCATTTCAACAGCTAGGACACCATACTGAGCCCATTTTTCATGTTGTGCATATTCATTATAGAAAACGTCTTCTGTAAACACATTTCCGACTTTCAAATCAAGCCCTTTTTTAAGTCCCGCATTATACGATTTCAAAAGAAGATCGAAGTCTGCAGTTGGTGCGTAGCTGATACCACTGAATATGATTTCGTTCATTTTAGAATCTGTAGAAGCACTTTGTGCAAGAATAACATCCCGTACATGAACGTCTTTCTGGATCGCACCACAAGTACCTACACGGATTAATTTCTGAACGTCGTATTCTTGCATCAATTCTGTTACATATATAGAAATGGATGGAACACCCATACCTGTACCTTGAACAGAAATGCGTTTCCCTTTATATGTTCCTGTATAGCCGAACATATTCCGTACTTCGTTGTATTGTATTACATCTTCTAAAAATGTTTCGGCAATGTATTTTGCACGTAGTGGATCTCCCGGAAGCAAAATCGTATCCGCGATGTCACCTTTTTTTGCATTGATATGTATACTCATAATAAATAGCCCCGCTTTCAAATTTTCTTTTTCAATCATACATTCAACCTATCCATTATGCAATGAAGATGCAGAAGCTACTTACAAAAATCGCTCTTCATATAACAGAAATAACTCGTCGAAAACGACAGATGCCATTTTTGAATCAGCCTTTTCTTCGACATAACGCGATAAAGGGTCGAAATTTTTTTCTTCTTTTGGAAAACTAGAATCCTTAAACATATATTCCGCAAACGTTGATTTTAAATCATCTATCGTCCCACCGCGGAAGGATAGGGCGAATCGATAAAAAGATCGATCCATCCATTCATCTCCCTTCTCAGTTTTCATCATTTAAAATAGTTTCAAGTACTCTCTGTAACCTTCTGTTTCAAGTTGGTCTACAGCTACAAAACGAAGTGCCGCGGAATTGATGCAATAACGGAGTCCACCTTCACCAGGTCCATCTGGAAATACATGACCAAGATGCGAATCAGCAGTTTTACTGCGCACTTCTACACGTTTCATACCATGGGTCCTATCTGTTTTCTCTACAACTTCCACCGATTCAATCGGTTTTGTAAAGCTTGGCCACCCACAGCCCGCATCATATTTATCTTTTGAACTAAACAGTGGCTTGCCTGAAATAATATCGACATAAATCCCATCTTCAAAATGGCTATCGAATTCATTTCGAAACGGTGGTTCAGTCCCATTTTCCTGTGTGACGTGGTACTGTATTTCGGTTAATTTTTTTTTCAATTCTTCTGTCATGAATCTTCACCCCAGTTATCAGATTTGAACCTTTCACGGCCTGAGCCAGTTGCATATCGATTATAATGTGTTGGGTTTTTCATGTAATAATCTTGATGCCCTTCTTCAGCTACGTAAAATGGTTTCGCAGGTAGAATATCAGTTGCGATGGCTTTGTCGAACTTCCCTGAAGCATCTAGTTCAGCCTTTGTTAGCTCAGCGAGTTGTAGTTGCTCGGGTGTATGATAAAAAATGGCTGTCTGATAGGATTCACCCCGGTCGAAAAATTGGCCGCCCGAATCGGTTGGGTCAATCTGTCTCCAAAAGATGTCGATCAGTTCGCGATACGAAATGACTTCATCATCAAACGTAATTTGAATTGCTTCACGGTGGCCGGTCTCATTCGTACAGACCAGTTCATAAGATGGGTTTACTACATCCCCGCCAGTATAGCCAGAAATGACTGAATGGACACCGTCATATCGGTCGAACGGTTTCACCATGCACCAAAAACAACCTCCAGCAAATGTGGCCAATGATTTCGCCATTGTAAAACCTCCCTATTCTTTCGGTATAATAATTTCCAAGATAATCTCATCATCCGCCAAATTGAATGTCTTCGCTCTCACTTTTAAATTACCCGAAACAGAAATTTCCGACAGGTCGATGAAAAACTCCTCTTCCTTGGGACGAACAATCAGCCAAGGAGGAAATTTCACTGAGTCCTTCAATATTTTCAAGACGGTTGAAGGCTGGATGTTTAATAGCCCGATTTCCATTGATGATTGCTTCAAAATCAAATTACCATCTTCTCGTACGACCGGGTCAAAATGCATAATGACAGGGTATGTAAATGAGAAAACTGTCAGTTCCGAAAATAATGCCACATCGCCATCCACTTTAATCGTTAACGGGAGTGGCCCGCCTTTCGTCATTTTCCGAACATACGTATTGGCAATCGATTCGAGGTTTTCTTTTGTCGCACTCACTGTTAAGACATTATTCGATGCGTCCACTACTTCCATATTAGGAAGTGGGATCGAGTCAGGGGTACTACTGATGAAAAAAATTATGGCTGAAAGTGCTGCTGCAACAAGACCTGCAAGTAAAAAAAAACCTATTTTCCATCGATTCACGCGATCAGCTCCTACATTTCCAATTCCCCGTCCGATAATTTTTGCAAGCCGCATTCTTCCAGCTTTTCAAGGTAACGTTCCGCCATCGCGTCATACCCCTTTGCATTCGGATGAAAGAAATCGGTGTGGTACACCATGTTCGTATTTGAATCGAACAGGTCCAAAACGGGGACAAAGCATGACTTTCCGTCCATCATGGCACGAACTTCAATCGCTTCATTCCAGTCAGCAATAATATCTTCAAATTCATTCGTTTCATCCGTCACAATTGAAAACGGATTATAAAGACCTGCTACAATAATGATTGCATCGCCATTCAAATCTCGGATGATACTGAATAATTCATCGAGCCTATTTTCAAACTTACCTAGTTCACTATAAAATTGTTCCGTCTTCAAATTGAATAGATTGGACTTAACGACTTTCATAATATCATTGCCGCCAATTGTCAAAAAGATTAGATCTGCCGTTTTCAAAGACGATTGAACTTCAGGTTCTTCCAGTTTGTCGATGAGTTGGTCGCTTCTTCGACCCCGCTTTGCCAAATTAGAAGCATCAACATCCTTAACCCCTTTCCATTCATCCATTTTGTCAGTTACACGGCCAAAATAACCTTCTTTTTTCAGTTCATCTCCGACACCCTGTGTAAGTGAATCCCCTAATCCAATTACATTGATATTTTTTGGAATGAAATACCCTGGGATAGTCCACTCAGTAAATGCGATTTCTTGTCGACCAGTAAATGCACCTGTTTTTTCGATTTGCGTTTGTTGACAGCCAGACAAAAATAATGAGAAGGCGATCACAATCAGAAATACTCTTCTCATACGTAGAGTTCCCCTTTTCTTCAATAAAGAATCATTCATTAATCCGCATAATACATGAAGCCTATCGCTCCTTCTCCAGTATGTGTACTGATGATTGGAGCCGTAAATGTAAGCTTCACGTCTTTGATGCCCGATTCTTGTATCATTTTCTTCAATGGTTCTCCCATTTTCAACCCATTAGCGTGTGAAATACCGACCCCACGAATAATCTTTCCAGCCGTCTCTTCTTTGAAAACCTTGAATAGATGGGCTACGACTTGTTTGTGACTGCGCGCTTTCGCGACAGGTGTATAAACGCCCCCCTGCAAAGTCGCAATCGGTTTTATATTCAACAAGGAACCAATCATTGCTTTCCCTTTTCCGATTCGGCCGCCTTTCACAAGGTTATCGAGTGAATCGACAACAACGAAAAGCGATGTATTATTACGGATTGTGTTCAGCCGTTCAACAATCTCAGTAACTGACTTCCCTAGCTCAGCCAACTCCGCAGCCTCCATTACTTGAAACATTAAAGCATGTGAGATGAACATTGAATCGATGACAGTTACTTTGGAATCTGTCATTTCAGCTGCCGCCTGGGCAGATTTCACAGTACCGCTCATGCCGCCAGTCATATGTATGGAGATGATTTCACTGCCATCTTCCCCCAGTTTGTCATACAACTCCTTGAAAACACCTGCCGCTGGTTGCGAGCTTTTCGGCAGTTGAGCAGAACTTCTCATCTTTTCCAGAAATTCTTCAGGTTGTATATCTACACCGTCGATAAACGTTTTACCATCTATTTGAATCGTAAGTGGAACAACATGTAGACCATACTTTAGAATATCCTCCACTTTTAAATCAGCTGTTGAATCCGTGACGATATGGACTTTTTTCATAATGCGCACTCCCCTCGAGTAGTAGCAGTTATCAATATAAGTAAATGATATATAATTCGAAGTAAAAAGTTCCTTCACTTGTAAATAGGGACTTTTTTATTCCTTTTCATAAACAAGAAATGAATACGGAATTTCATCTTCTGTAATGTGATCTTGCGAAGTCGTTATGAGCTTCCATTCAGGACCATATGAAGGAAAAAAGGTATCCCCTTCGTACTCTTTTTGAATGTACGTAATGTAGAGGCGATCCGCTATTCCCTGTGCTGCACGGAATATTTCCGCACCACCGATAATCATCACTTCTTCTGCATACTCTCCTGCCCTTGCAATCGCATCAGTTAGATTGTGTACGACAACAGCGCCTTCAGCTGTATACGCTTCATTTCGTGTAACGATGATGCTGAGCCGACCAGGTAAAGGTCTACCGATTGACTCAAACGTTTTACGCCCCATTACCATTGCTTTTCCCATCGACATCTTTTTGAAGTAAGCAAGGTCAGCTGGAATATGCCAGGGCAAATCGTTATTCAAACCTATGACCCGGTTCGGATCATGAGCTACAAGTAGTGAAATCATTGAAATCCACCTTTCTTTAGACAGCTATTGGTCCTTTAATTTTTGGATGTGGTTCATAATTTTCAAGTTCTATATCTTGCGTTTCTAATTCGAAAATCGTTTTGCCTTCGATATTCAATTTTAATGTCGGTAACGTTCGCGGTTCCCGAGTCAACTGCTCATTTACTTGATTAACATGATTCGAGTAAATATGCGCATCCCCAAGCGTATGGACGAATTCGCCTACACCAAGATCGCATTCATGCGCAATCAAATGAACTAGAAGTGCATAAGATGCAATATTAAATGGTACGCCAAGGAAGATGTCCGCACTTCGCTGGTAAAGCTGGCATGATAGCTTCCCGTCTGCTACATAAAATTGGAATAATGCATGACATGGCGGCAATGCCATATCTTCCACTTCAGAAGGATTCCATGCAGTAACAATATGCCTACGGGAATCCGGATTATTTTTAATGCCTTCAATTAAATTGGCAATTTGATCAATCGTTTGTTCCCCATTTGACCATGATCTCCACTGTTTACCATATACCGGTCCAAGGTCGGCGTATTTTGCGGCAAATTCTTCATCTTCCACTACACGCTTTTTGAATGCATCCATTTCAATTTTATAGACAGCCGCAAACTCGGTGTCTTTTGAAGCGCGACGTCCGAAGTCCGTCATATCTGGACCACTGTATTCGATGCTCGTCACCCATTGTTCAAAAGCCCATTCATCCCAGATTGGATTTCGATTTTCAATAAGCGTTTTGACATTCGTATCGCCTTTTAAGAACCATAACAATTCAGATGAAATAAGACGGAAAGCCGTTTTTTTCGTTGTCATGAGTGGAAATCCCTCATTTAAATTGAAGCGCATTTGATAACCAAAGACACTGATTGTCCCTGTCCCTGTGCGATCTTCTTTCTTTTCACCCGTTTCAAGAACATGTTTACATAATTCTAAATACTGTTTCATTAAAAAGCCTCCTTGCATTAGTGTTCAGTATATCAAATATGATCTAGCTATCATAATAAAAAAGCACACCTCTGGCATGGTTATTTAGGATAACCATGCCAGAGGTGTGCTTTTCGGCCTTGATAATGAAAAGTCTGTTGGTTTTTGTTACCTAACTATAGCATTTTGGTCTTGGCTACCCAAGTATTATGGAGATCGGTTGTGGTTACATATTCCAAAAATACATGGGTAATATCAACTGGGAATAAGACTTAATTAGAAAGATACCCTGCCCAAATATCGGAAACCCCGTCCCCTACTATCTGTTCACTACAAGCTCTTGATGTGGTCACAGCTACTACCACAAAATGAATCACCCTTACTCAAAGGAAAACTCATAGCGTGTTCCTACAACTCAACAGACTGCTCTAATAACTTGTACTCACCATTGTCTATGTAAATCATGTAGTCTACTTTCATTGCACTTGGGCTAGCGACAATTATTGCTCCCATGTTTTAAAGTAACCCACCGACAATGCTTTGCACTCGTAACTTTAGGTAAGCTATATTCACTTTCTTACCTTCAAACTCACTAAGTAACTTGTATGAGGATTGCTTAGGTGAATACTGTGCTAGCTCAGAACTGCTAGCTAGCTCCATCGGCTTATGCTCAGATTCTTCAATTGTTAAATTCTGAAAGACAACATCAATAAACCAACTATTCTCATTCATCTGCACATATAACTCTATTGCTTTGTTAATTTTAATAGCCCATACTTCTTCTCCACACGCTATTGCGATTTATTGCATTAATACTCTTGGAAACTGCGAAGCACCTGTAAAGATAAGATATTTTCCTTTGAACGCTTCTGATATATAAGCCCATAAAAAAGAGAGCTACTTATTAGCTCTCAAATCTTTTACCATTACAAACTACTTACTCACAAGCCCATCCATCTTTATCTCTATCATGTTTATTTTCATATGCAGGGTGTGAACTAGCAACACCACTTGGATATACCTTGCGCATTTCTGTACAGTTTTGGAATGATTCATATGTAGATGTAGCTTGCGGTTTTCGAGCTTCCGCTTTAGCCTTCGCTTCTGTTTCTGCTTTAGCCTTTGCTTCTGTTTCCGCTTTAGCCTTCGCTTCTGTTTCTGCTTTAGCCTTTGCTTCTGTTTCCGCTTTTACCTTCGCTTCTGTTTCTGCTTTAGCCTTCGCTTCTGTTTCCGCTTTAGCCTTCGCTTCTGTTTCTGCTTTAGCCTTCGCTTCTGTTTCCGCTTTAGCCTTCGCTTCTGTTTCTGCTTTAGCCTTCGCTTCTGTTTCCGCTTTAGCTTTCGCTTCTATTTCTGCTTTAGCCTTCGCTTCTGTTTCCGTTTTAGCCTTCGCGTCTGTTTCTGCTTTAGCCTTCGCTTCTGTTTCTGCTTTAGCCTTCGCTTTTGTTTCTGCTTTAGCCTTCGCTTCTGTTTCTGCTTTAGCCTTCGCTTCTGTTTCTGTTTTAGCCTTCGCTTCTACTATTTCTTGCTTTTCTTGTTCCTTTTCCATAGAAGAATCAGAAGTTACTCCAAATACAATAAAGGAAACAATTGCAATTGCGAAGGAAATGCCCGCATTACGTAAACTCTTTTTAGAACCTTTTTTCTTTCCTAGTTTTTTTAATAGGGATATTACTAAAAATACAATAACCGCTATACCGCTAGCGAATACTAATAAGGCAAAAAAAGTATTCATTTGACCACTCCTACTCAAATTAGAATTACAAACATATTAATATAACACATATTTCAGTTAAACTATACTACTTTTGATAAAGCACAGTTCTAATAATAAATTATAACTGAATAAAAATAACCACTTCTAATCAAACACCAACAAAATTGACCACATTACATACAAATTAAAATATGATTTTCACAATTCTCAGGACAACAAAAAAAGAGAACAGTAACAGTTCTCATAGTCTTTTAGGATTAAATAATTTTAATCTCATATTATAGTATTCGAACCTAAAATAAAAAGGTCAAAATTTCATTTTAATTTTTTAGTTGTTTTAAGTCATCAAAAGTTGTCGAGCCCAACTTTTCAGAACGCCAATAGAAATTAACAACTTCGCCATTTCCTAGAACGGATACTTCTATTCTTTGATCAGAAATGGGTACTTGATTTTTAGTACGCGAAAAGGAGAATGATTAACGAATTGGTTCTGTTGATATTTGCCTCGGATAGTAGTTGAAGCGATCTGTCTCTAACTGATATTCCTCACCATCAACAAACTTCTTAACAAATTCGACTGCTATCTTTCTAGACACTACCTTTGAGGTCTTTGCTGTAAATAGCGCTTCTGATTCAATGGGTGGTTGATAGTAAAATTGCTCAATTTTTAGATCCTTTCCAACAAATACAACATTACCGTATAACCGCATACCATTAATTGTCTTAGTGAACATTAGATCATAACGTAACTTATCGTCATCAGGATAAAAGTGACTACCACCCATTTGAAAATCACTATGCGTTAAGAAATCAAATCGATTAGGAAACAACTTATTAATTTTCTTAATTAAATAAACTTTTGCGAAAACCGTTTCTGTTTAAGCGACTTGAATTCGCACTTTTCCAGGCTGCCGAATCACCGTGGTTGAAGCACTGGCAGCAGACGTAACATTCCAATAGATAAAGCAGCAGAGCTTAATACAGTACCAATTCTCTTTAAAACGGACAAAGTATCCCCATCTTGGTTAACGATATCCAAACTGCCCACTAAATTCCACCAGTTGCTAATAAGAGATTTCTTTATCCACTATTTATCAAAATATCCCTTTCCACCTTTTTTTTAACATCACTGACTCTTCAGTAATCAATAGCTAGTTTCGCAGGAACGTTTAAACATATCCATATATGTTTCCAGCTACGCATACAGCTTGTAATGAACTATTCCACTTCCCACTTTTCTATTGCCGATTTTAAGCAATTCAAATAATTACATGATTGACATCTAGATAAAATGCCTATTTTTCCCTGTCTTTCTCGAATTAGTCGTTCCAGTGACTTCCGTTTTTCACCCGAATATGATTAAATAAGAGTATAATCTTTATTTTCAGCTTTTGTGAGTAAAAGGTGTAGATTTCAGAAGTTCTACGTTCAATACTTCTTTTTTCTTTATAACAATGTTTTTTTCCGTCTATAACTATTTACCCTTCTAGAAGACTGAAACATCAACACACAACCGATGTCGTACAAGGCGATAAGACAAGTCAAAAAATACTACCATATGCTGAAGGGGGAAAATCTCATTGAGTATTGAAACCACATTGCAAAAAGAAGCCATGCATGTACTAAAGCTGACAAGTAGAACGTTTTACATTCCAATTAAACTGCTTAATCCAATGTTAAGAAAGACGGTGGGCTCTGCCTATTTATGTATGCGCGCGATTGATGAAATTGAAGATCACGAAGACTTACTATCTGAAACTAAGCAGCATCTGTTACGTTCGACTAGTAAGCTTTTACAAACGAAGTTTGATGACATTGCCTATCAACAACTTCTAAAGCCATATGAAAATATTTTACCTGAAGTGACGTTAAGACTCGGTGATTGGCTTTCCGTTTGTCCAGAAAATATTATTGACAAGGTTAAAGAGTCAACAAGCATTATGGCAGATGGAATGGCCCGTTGGGTAGAAAAGGATTGGGTAGTAAAAACAAAGGAAGATCTAGATGAGTATACTTATTATGTAGCGGGCTTAGTAGGTATTATGCTATCTGATATATGGGAATTGTATGACGGGACAGTAACGGATCGCGAATTGGCAATTGGCTATGGCCGAGGTCTGCAAGCGGTTAATATGCTACGAAATCAGGATGAAGATGCTGATCGCGGTGTACGTTTTATTCCTGATGGATGGGACCGAAATGATATGTTTGCGTACGCAACAATGAATTTAAATAAAGCGGATGAATATTTAAAATCGATTGATACTAAAAATATTCAGTTGTTCTGTAAAATCCCACTTGCCTTGGCAAAGAGGACACTCACAACCTTAAAAAATGGCAATGAAAAAATGTCACGTGCCGAAGTAGAATCCACTGTGAATGAAATTATTAACGAGAAAAAAAACGATTAGATTGTTTCAGGTCACTGAAACAATCTATGTTTTTTAATGACTTTCAAAAAGAGACGACTGTACATTCGAATATTGAATGTAAAGTCGCCTTTTTGATTAACTATCAGGTGCCTTAAGCTGTACTTGTGTAATCATCTTGTTAAAGATTAATCTATGACTGGATCCCATATTTTAAAGTCAAAGAGGATAAATATACAAAAAAAGAGATCACCCACATAATACAGCCGAATTCTTACTTTCTTCTATCTATTTGAAATATATTTTCCGAATAATTTTATACGCAGGTACAGGTACATGTCCATCAAAATGAAAGCATGCGAAAGCGGCCAGGAAATGAGGTTTGGTTTGGTTTGGTTTGGTTTGGTTTGGTTTGGTTTGGCCAGGTTACCCATATATTTGTTTAATATATACAAACAGACATCTGGATTCAGTTGTTGATCATATCTGATTAACTTTGCCCCCAAAATTGAATTGAACGTTTTTGAGGGTATATATATTCAAGCCAATCAGTCAACTTTTAACTAGCTATAAAAACCAAGTAAAGCAAAAGGGTGACATGTAGTTGCCGGATTTCAAAACTATAGGAATCCATCTTTGTAAATGTGTTTTCTGATATAAACTTACATAGCAATACCAATGATAGTTGCTGAAATTACAGAGGCTAGTGTTGCACCTAACAACAGTTTTAAAGCAAATTTCGAAACATAATGACCTTGTTTTTCACTAATAGACTTAATTGAACCTGCAATAATACCAACAGTTCCAAAATTTGCAAAGCTAACCAAATAAACCGATACAATTGCTACTGTTTTATCTGAAAGTTTTGTTGAAATTTCACCAAAACTCAACATTGCAACAAATTCATTAGTAACAAGTTTTGTAGCCATAATTCCACCGGCCAGTACGGCTTCTGCCCATGGAACACCCATCAAGAATGCGATTGGTGCAAAGATATAACCAATAACTGTTTGGAATGAAATTTGAAATACACCTTGAAAAATCACATTAATCAATTCCATCAAAGCAATAAATCCTAAGAGCATAGCAGCTACGGTAACAACTAGTTTAAAACCATCCATTATGCTATCTCCAACCATTTGGAAAAAAGGAACTCTCTTATTTTCATCAATTTGAATTAAATCCTCATCATTATCTAAATCATAGGGATTAATAATATTAGCAATTATGAGTGCACTAAAAATATTCAAAACAACAGCTGTTACAACATATTTCGGTTCTAACATCGTCATATAAGCGCCAACCATCGCCATACTTACTGCACTCATTGCCGAAGTACAAATTGTGTAAAGTCTTTTTGGAGATAAAAGCGGGATTTGTTTAATAATTGTCAAAAATACTTCAGGTTGTCCAAGAATAGCAGTAGATACAGCAAAATAGCTTTCAAGTTTACCCATACCAGTTATTTTACTTAAAATTAAACCTAAGTATTTAATAACGAATGGTAATACTTTGATATAATTTAGTATTCCTATTAGGACGGATAGGAATACTAGAGGTAATAGCGCTACAAATATAAACGATATTTCACCTTCATTCACGAGACCACCAAATACAAATTGAATTCCTGTATCAGCAATAGCGAGCAATTTTTCAAAAAACTTGCCAACTTTAGTAATGGCAATAAGACCTATACTAGTATTCATCATGAAGTATACTAAAACGATTTGCACAGCTAACATAATCAGAATACGTTTATATTTTATCTTCTTTCTATCATTACTAAATATAAACGCAATAAAAAAAGCAAGTAAAATCCCAGATATTAAGAACAAAAACTTCATGTAAATACTCCCCTTTAATGTTAGCGCTTTCAATTACCTGAAAATATTAGTTCCTTTTCATATTTTTGTAAATACGAAAAGGAACTATATGGAGTGAACTAATATTATTGGAACTTAGCTTGCCTTAAGTATTAATTTTATTGTTCGTTAGTTTTGCTGTTTAAATTAACTGCAATTTGGGCTCCTACTTTAGCATTGTGTTTTACTAATTCAATATTTACATCTAGGCTTTTACCATCTGTTAATTCTTTAATTTTCCCGAGCAAGAATGGTGTAGTATCTTTACCAATAATATTATTTTCTGCTGCTTCTTTAATTGCTTGGTCAATAATTCCATTGATATATGCTTCATCCATGGCGAATTCTTTAGGGATTGGGTTAGCTACTACTACCCCACCTTTAAGATTTAATTCCCATTTAGTTTTCAACACATCTGCAATTACATCAATTGAATCAGTAGAGAAGTTTAATTTATATTCACTATTTCTTGTATAGAATGCTGGTAGGCACTCTGTTTCGTAGCCAAGCACAGGAACCCCTTTTGTTTCAAGGTATTCTAAAGTAAGCGCTAGATCTAGGATTGATTTAGCTCCTGCACAAACTACAGCTACGTCAGTTTGAGCTAATTCTTCAAGGTCAGCCGAAATATCCATTGTAGTTTCCGCACCTTTATGAACTCCACCAATACCGCCTGTTACAAAGATTTTGATATCTACTAATTCTGCGCAGATCATTGTTGTTGCAACAGTCGTTGCACCAAGTTTTTTCGTAGCAATAATTTGTGGTAAGTCGCGTCTTGACACTTTAGCAACATCTGAACTCTTACCAAATAACTCCAGCTCTTCATCTGTTAAACCAATTTTTATTTTCCCATCAATAATAGCAATTGTTGCCGGGACAGCTCCGTTTTCACGTACAATTTGTTCAACCTCGCGTGCCATTTTCACGTTTTGAGGATAAGGCATACCGTGAGAAATAATTGTAGACTCTAATGCCACAATTGCTTTCCCTTCCTCTTTTGCCTGTTGTACTTCTTTTGATAAAACAATATAATTTTTCATATTAAATTTCCTCCATATCTATTTTAAATTGATTTTGTGATAATTCTTGTCTAACTGTATGCTTTGACAAAATTGTTTTCCGGGCATTGACCAATCCGGATTTAATAATGTAATCAAATTCTTTCTTTTGTAACCAGGAATAGATAACTGCCGAACAAAATGAATCACCTGCACCTGTAACATCTACAACCGTTGATTCTTCGATAGCTGGGAAATAACGAATCTCGCCACCTTCACTACCTGTAAATACACCTTTTGATCCGTTAGTTACAATTACATTTTTAACTCCTAGCTCTAACCATTTATCAACTGCACTTTCCCAATCCTTATCATCACTAATTTTAATATTCATAAAAGTTTCCGTTTCATCTTTATTGACAATTAGCCAACTTACCGAACTCAATGTTTTGGGAAGTCGGTTCATTTTTGGAGACGAAACAGGGATGATAACTAATGGAATATTATGCGTAGTTGTGAATGAACAAAGAAATTCAATCGATTCAACAGGGCAATTCAAATCAACTATAATACATTTAGCACTTCTAAGAATAGTACTGTTTTTTTTCAATAACTCAGGGGTAATCTCTTCAAAAATATCCATATCTGCAAATGCAACTGATAAATCGCCATTCCTATCTAACACTGCTGTATAGGAACCAGTTGATGCATTTTCAAATTGGGTAACATGCTCTAAATTCATAAAAGGAGACGATATGTCATAAATCTCTTTCCATTCTAAATCGTTACCACTTGCTGAAATTAATGCAACTTGCTCACCCAGTCTACCTAGATTTTCAGCTATATTTCTTGCTACTCCTCCAATCGTTCGAGAAGATATTACTGGGTTAGACGTTTCATTAGTAAGTTCAAATTTTGCATAGAGTTTTCTGTCTACATTAGCCCCTCCCACGCATATAATAGGTGGGTTTTCTATAATCATCCCTAAAATTAAATCCTCATTTTCATTAGCGATTTTATTACACCTCCTTTATTTCCTCGGAAACAAAAGTTTACTTAATGAACATATGTTTATTATACGACTTATTTAAAGGTTGTCAACATAAAAATACCCCACCCTTTTTGTCATATTGGATGAGGTCTTTTCTATAGCGATTACATTTCAAATGCTTAAAATCTTCATTTTGAATCTATAATTTTTTATTAAAGACTGTTGGTAAAATTATACCCATAATAATGATTACTATACCCACTATTTGTAATGGTGTAACAATCTCGCTTAATAATAATACTGATACCATTACCGCAATTGGCAATTCAAATGCACTCAATATTGACGACATACCCAATCCAACTTTAGGAACTGCAATAGTAAATAAATAAACCGGGATGATCATACCGAATAATCCCAATGCCAAACCATATACCCAGAGTCCCTCACTAAACAGAGTTCCATTCCAAATGATCTCTGGGGACTGAAAAACAGCTGTCGTTATAAATGCAAAAAAGGAAACCAATAGTAACCTGTTAGAGGTGTTCATACTCTTAATCGGCTTGCTATTAACAAATAAAAATAAAGAAAAACAAAGTGCTGCAGTTAATCCCCATAACCAACCTTGTATAGGTATCTGTGTTAAATCTACATCAATCAGACCTGCGGCGGGTATTGTCCCTGCAAACAAGACGAATAACGAAATAAATTCGATTCGACTTGGTAGTTGCCGTTTAGCTATACAAGAAATCAACATACCTATCCATGTAAATTGAAACAGAAGTACTACCGCTAAAGAAGCGGGTAAATAGATTAAAGAACGCCCATAAAAAATATTCGTCAATCCTGTTAATCCTCCCGCCAAAATAAGAATTCTAACCCCATTAAAGCTTATTTTGGCTCTATTTGTTAGAAGGAAAATACATATTGCTATACAAAATCCTATAAAAAATTGGCTTGTAATTGCTTCTGAGACCGAAAAACCACTTTGTATTGCGAGCTTAATAATAGTTGATACTAAACCATAACTACTAGCTGCTAAAACTACCAACAAAGGGTATAACCACATTTTCATTGTTTTATTCCCTCCTGTATTTTTGTATATTTATGGATGAAGTGCATTTACCAAACGATAATAATGGTGTATGATTGTTGTATTAGGTTTCCTTTATATTGGATTTGGACAAGACTACCAATTCCTAAATAAAGGATTTTTTTATACACGAAACCTTAATTTCCGGGTTATTAACGGAATTCTTAACATCCATAAATTCTTTTTTAGTTATTTCAAATAAGTATCACAAACAATAGTTTTCATTGTAAACTATTGTTTAACCAAAAGCGAGGTTGTTCCAATGAATAAAGAACATCAAATTTTACATCATATTAGAATAAACCCTTTCATTTCGCAGCAAGAACTATCAAATAAGGTTGGTTTATCACGTTCGGCAGTAGCTAACTATATTGCTACCCTGACAAAACGCGGCGAAATCAAAGGGCGCGCCTATATTCTTCAAGAAGAATCTTCAATCGTGTGTATCGGGGGAGCAAATACAGATCGAAAAGCACGATCGAATCAAGAAGTGCATTTGTATTCATCCAATCCTGTAGTAACAACTGAAGTTTGTGGTGGTGTTGCACGAAACTTTGCCGAAAATTTAAGTCGGCTTGGGTATAACACTTCTCTTATGACTTGTGTGGGAGACGACAAGGAAGGTAACTGGATACTGAGGGAAACGAAAAACCAAGGAGTAGATGTCAGTCAAGTATGGGTTTTACAGACAGAACGGACAGGAACTTATACCACTTTATTGGATGTTAATGGTGAAATGATTGTCTCCATGGCCGATATGAACATCTACGAGAAAATAACTATTCCTATGATTGAAGAGAAATGGTCTTATATAGTTGCCTCACAAGCCGTTTTTTTGGACACAAATATCTCTAAGGATTGCATAAATTATTTAATTAATCGTTGCAAAGATGAAAGTATTCCATTATACATTGATCCAATTTCTTCGGCCAAGGCGCAAAAACTTCCCTTTCATCTTGAAGGAGTAGAATTATTGCTACTTAATCAAGAAGAAGCAGAAATGCTAGCTGATACGAAAATCTCTTCTTTTGAGGATTGCCAAACTGTCTGTGAAAAAATTAGAACACGCGGCGTTCAAAAAGTTATTATTAGGCTTCATGATCAAGGGGTTTATTATTCTTCCCCACAAGAATCTGGACATATATCACCATTCAAGACTGAAGTTGTTGATGTCACGGGGGCTAGTGATGCGTTTTCTTCATGCGCAATATATGGGCTCATGAACGAAGAATCACTGTTGCGAGCTTGTCAATTAGGACTTGCTGGCTCTGCACTTACCCAACAAACTGAGGATTCTGTTTCATCACTTTTAAAACCCGAAAAAATTCATGAGATAGTGGATGAATCTTTGCGATAATCCACTATTCTGCTTTTACCAAGAGTCGCACTTTTAATACATGGTTCAACATTATTACGATAATCATTCCAAGGCCAACAAAAAAAGATCAGACATTTGCGTAGTTGTCTGATCTTCATTTTAGTTGGCATTGTATTTTCATTTAACAATAGATATTGAGCGACTTCCCCGTGCCTCAGTGTTTTATCCAAACAGGCAATCCACTGCACTCGTCACCGTTAGACTTCCTTCGACTAACGCTTTCTCAAGTTCCGCAACTACTTCTTTCTTTCCAGGCTCAGCAAAAAAGGTGTCAATAAGCCGATCATTAATCATGGAACGGAACCAATCTTTCGTCTGTGACTGCCTGCGTTCGTCCCAAAATCCTCCACCATCCATTGTTTCTTGGAATGATACTATCATTTCCCAAACTTCTTCGAGCCCAGTATTTTTGATTGATGAAACAGGTAGTGCAGTCGAAGTCCAACCGGGTGATGCAGGCTGAAGGAAGTGAAGAAGCTGGCGATATTCTCGTACTGTCTTCTTCGCTAGCCTCAAATTATCACCATCAGCTTTGTGAACAACAACACCATCTGCCAGCTCCATAATCCCTTTTTTCATCCCTTGCAATTCATCTCCGGCACCAGTTAGCACGAGCAACATGAAATAATCGACCATTCCGCGGACAACCGTTTCACTTTGCCCGACTCCTACCGTTTCAATCAAAATAACATCATAACCAGCTGCTTCACAAAGTAACATCGTTTCGCGCGATTTTTTGTGAACACCGCCAAGTGTACCTGCCGACGGTGAAGGGCGAATGAACGCGTTCGGATGCCTCGCAAGTTCTTCCATCCGCGTTTTATCGCCTAGGATACTGCCGCCCGTTACAGTAGAACTCGGATCTATAGCGAGCACCGCCACTTTTTGGCCTGCATTCGCTAGCATTAGGCCAAATGCTTCGATGAACGTGCTTTTCCCCGCACCTGGAACGCCAGTGATGCCAATCCGAATGCTATTGCCCGTTTTCGGCAACAGATTGAGCAAAAGCTGTTGACCGGCAACTTTATCATTAAGAATGATGCTTTCAAGAAGTGTAATTCCCTTTGCAAGATGAAGTCGAGATCCACTCGCTATCTTTTCCGTCAACTCTTCAACCGGGATTTCGCGACCCTTTTTCACAAATCGTTTCCGCGCCGTTGCTGCCAGACCATCATGTGAGGACGTAATCCCACCCATCACATTCAACGCACTGTCATCAGTTAAACGGTTGTTGTCTTTCAATCCGCCACTTCCTCGTAACCAAGCCTGCGATAGATTTCTTCAATAACTTTTTGCGCGGCGACTGGAATGACGGTTCCAGGACCGAAAATTGCCGCCGCCCCATTTTCACGCAGAAATGCGTAATCTTGTGCAGGTATAACCCCACCGACAACAATCAGAATATCTTCTCGACCAATTTTGGCAAGCTCTTCACGCAACGTCGGTACAAGTGTCTTATGCCCTGCTGCAAGTGAACTTACTCCGATTACGTGTACATCATTTTCAGCGGCTTGCAGAGCCGTTTCTTCGGGCGTTTGGAATAATGGTCCGATGTCAACATCAAAACCAAGATCCGCAAATGAGGAAGCGATCACTTTCGCACCGCGATCATGGCCGTCTTGTCCCATTTTTGCGATAAGGATACGTGGACGACGGCCTTCATTCCCTAGGAAATCTTCCGCCATCATTTTCACTTCGTCAATTTCTTCTGTGTTCGAGAAATTCGAACTGTATACGCCACTCACAGAACGAATCACCGCCTTATGTCTACCTGACACACTTTCAATCGCATCTGAAATTTCACCGATTGTTGCACGTGCACGTGCTGCATTAACGGCACACGCCAGTAGATTACCGTCGCCACTGCGTGCAATTTCGGTCAACTCAGCAAGGATAGTCGTCACTTCCGTTTCGTCTCGGTCTGATTTCATCTGATTGATGCGATCGATTTGTTTCTGGCGTACCAGCGTATTGTCGATGTTCAAAATATCGATTGGATCTTCAGTATCTAGACGGTATTTATTCACTCCGATAATTGATTCTGCACGTGAGTCAATTTGAGCCTGGCGTTTTGCTGCCGCTTCTTCAATTTTCATTTTCGGCAGCCCAGTTTCAATCGCTTTCGCCATGCCACCAAGTTCTTCAATTTCCGCAATTAATTCCCAAGCTTTATCCATCAACTCATCAGTCAATTTTTCAACGTAGTATGAACCACCCCATGGATCAATCACCTTTGTCATCATCGTTTCTTCTTGCAAGAACAATTGCGTATTCCTCGCAATACGTGCGGAGAAATCTGTCGGTAATGCAATTGCTTCGTCAAGCGCATTTGTATGGAGTGATTGCGTATGCCCCATCGCTGCAGCGTTCGCTTCAATTAATGTTCGCGTTATATTGTTGAACGGATCTTGTTCCGTCAAACTCCAGCCTGACGTTTGCGAATGTGTACGAAGCGCAAGTGACTTGGGATTTTTCGGTTCAAACGTCTGCATCATTTGCGCCCACATTTTCCTTGCCGCGCGCATTTTTGCGACTTCCATGAAGTAATTCATGCCAACCGCCCAGAAAAACGATAGTCTAGGTGCGAATGAATCGATATCAATGCCCGCTTTCAAACCTGTCCGTACATATTCAAGACCATCTGCAAGCGTATAAGCAAGTTCGATATCCGCCGTTGCGCCCGCTTCTTGCATATGATAGCCCGAAATAGAAATTGAGTTAAATTTCGGCATTTTAGTAGACGTATAATCAAAAATATCCGCAATGATTTTCATTGACATTTCAGGAGGGAAAATATACGTATTTCTTACCATATACTCTTTCAAAATATCATTTTGAATTGTACCTGCAAGCTTTTCAGGTGACACACCTTGTTCCTCAGCTGCAACGATGTAAAACGCCATAATCGGAAGAACTGCACCATTCATCGTCATAGACACAGACATCTGATCGAGTGGAATACCGTCAAATAGGATTTTCATATCTTCAACTGAATCAATTGCTACGCCTGCTTTTCCGACATCACCAGTCACACGTGGATGATCGGAGTCATATCCGCGGTGAGTTGCAAGATCGAATGCGACCGATAATCCTTTTTGCCCCATTGCCAAATTTCGGCGATAAAATGCATTACTTTCTTCTGCGGTTGAAAATCCGGCGTATTGTCGAACGGTCCACGGTCGTGAAACGAACATCGTCGGATAGGGACCCCTTGTATTTGGCGCGATACCAGGTAAATCAGTCAAATGATCAAGTTTCTTCGTGTCTTTATCTGTATAAATCGTTTTAACGTCGATACCTTCATTTGTTCTAAAAAGTTTTCCTGACTGGTTTGCTGTTTCTATCGTATTTCGAGCAATCTGCTGCACGTCTACTTTGTTGAAATCAGGCTTGTTCATTAGTCTGGCCTCCTTTCAATTTAACGTTTATTGCTATCAGTTTTCCAACTTTATCTTGACCCGCGAAAATGAAGCCATTTAAACCAGCATTAAGCCACGTTTCCGAAAGAGCAGAGTCATACTTTCCTGCTGCATCTAAGATAAGTTCTTTAGGACGTCCTGCCAACAATTGTTCCATTACAGTTTCAGTAAGTGAAGTTGTTGCACAAACAATTGCATAATCAGGCTTTTCATCCGTAAGCCATGAAACAGCTTGTTGTGCATTATCGAATGTAGGACTCCATTGAGCACGCATACCGCCTGTCGCTAGAAAGCCTCTGACGAAATCTGCACGTGGTTTGAAATCTTTTAACTCACCGAACGTCAATAATGCAATTCGTGTCGTGCTATCTTTATGCATTGCAGCTAATTTTTCGAAAGGTTCTGCAAGACGTCCTTCAATCTGGAAGCCTTCCCAATCAGTAAAGTTCGTATCTGTCAATTCAGCGTAAACATTTGTACCAATCAACGACTGTTTCCCTTTCGAAACGTCACCCCTGCGTTGTTCAAGCAATTTCCCTAACTGGCCACTGGTAATGAATGCATCATAGCCGCCTATAGACTGGATTTCCAAAAAGAGTGTCCATGCTTTATCAACAAGTTCAGACGTCAACGTTTCCATGTAATAAGAACCGCCTGCAGGGTCGATAACTTTATCAGCATGGGTTTCTTCTTTAATAACGAGTTGAATATTACGTGCCATACGTACAGAACTGCTTGTCGGTCCAGTAATAATATTGTGTGGGTGGACTGTAATGACGTCAGCGCCGCCAAGAACCGCGGCAAATGTCTCATTTCCAGCCCGCAATACGTTAACATATGGATCTAGTTTCGAGTAAGAACGCAACGATGTCGTTGCAATGATCGGAATATAAGGTGCTTCAGCTATCCCATATGCAGAACTGAATGCTTGCCACAGAATACGAAACGCGCGGAATTTTGAAATTTCCATAAAGAAATGCGTATCAACCGCAAATCGAACAAAAAAGTCATCGGAAAAATCGCTAAAGTTGGCCGCTATTGACGCTTGATTGGCTGCATTTGCGAGGACTAATGCAAGTTCAGTCACTGCATCCGCCCCTTTGTGATGTGCTTCCCACATATCTGCGCTGGCTGTCCGGACGTTTGTGTATCCAGTTGGAATGATCCAGCCGGATACACAAATCGCACCGTTTACGGAGGAACGGTCCGCTTCTGGAACAAGGGAAAACGCTTGCAGAAATGAGTTATCATGCTTCATATTTGTAATGAAAATCGGATATTGCTTCATAAGTTGGGCGATTTCAGCGAGAGAAGGCTCATCCCAGTGAAGTTGTTTTGTACCATCGCAAACAATCGCTTCATTGCCACGTTCAATCGAATTCTTTAATTCAGCGACGAACTGTTGTCCATCGGTAGCATATTGTTGCTGTCCAACAATCCAGCCTGTCTCTTTTTTTGCCGTACGAATTTGCTGTGCACGTTTCGCAAGGCTTTCCTGCGTATATAATGGCTGAAGGTCAATCCCTTCAATCGTTTTCGTAACAAGCGAATCGAAAGGCTTGCCTTTCAATGACTGGACAGCGGCTGCTTTCCATTGTTCGAAACCAGCTTTTTCGAATGTTGTTGTTTGCATGTTATGTATAGTCATATTTTGCGCTTCCCTCCTCAAAATAATCAATCTATTACTAGTTTACCCGACTTGCGCATTTGTTGAAAGGTAAAATAAACCCCAGTGCTATATTTTAAGGCACTGGGGTTTACAATTTTGATTAGTAGATAGATGTATTTTCTGCAGTTACATTTTCAAGAATCGCTTTTACGCGTGCAAGGAATTGACCGCAGACGAGACCGTCAAGAACACGGTGATCAAGTGATAGACATAAGTTCACCATATCACGCACACCAATCATGCCGCCCGCCATCACAACAGGACGTTTAACGATTGATTCAACTTGTAGTATTGCCGCTTGCGGGTGATTAATGATGCCCATTGACTGTACAGATCCGAAAGAACCGGTATTATTCACAGTGAATGTACCGCCTTGCATTTCGGATGATTTCAGTTTACCTGAACGTACTTTACCCGCAAGTTCCTGAATATCACGGCCAATGCCTTTGATTGTTTTTTCATCAGCATTGTTGATGACTGGAACGTAAAGGGAATCTTCCGTCGCCACTGCGATGGAAATATTGATGTCTTTTTTCTGAATGATTTTGTCGCCGGCCCACATCGAGTTCATCATCGGGAATTCTTTCAATGCCTGAGATACTGCCTTCACGAAGAATGCAAAGTAAGTCAGGTTGAAGCCTTCCTTCTTTTTGAAATCATTTTTCAGGGAATCGCGGTATTGAACAAGACTCGTAACATCGACTTCAATCATCATCCATGCGTGTGGTGCTTCGTGTTTCGAACGCAGCATATTGCTGGCAATTGCACGTCGCACGCCTGTAACAGGGATTTCGATATCGCCTACTGCAACCGGTACATTGACTTGCTCCACTGCTTTAGGTGCAGGTGCTGCCTGTGTAACCGGCGCCGAAGCTGCTGTTTCCACAACTGGCGCTACAGAAGCTACTGCTGCTGTCGGAATGTTGCCACTCTCGATGATAGCGAGCAAATCTTTACGCGTGATGCGCCCTTCTTTTCCTGAACCTTCCACAAGTGACAAATCAATGCCATTATCCTGTGATAGACGAAGTACTGCAGGAGAATAACGTCCTGCTGCTGCTCCTTTTTCGCTATTCAAAGATGAAGTCGGTTTCCCAGAACCAGCTGCAGGTATTTCGTTTGCAGGTTCTGCTTTAGCTGGTACCGCTTCTACTGCCACTTCCGCAGTTCCACCACCTTCAGTTTCAATCGTACAAACAAGTGCTCCAACTGCAAGCGTCTCTCCCTCTTGTGCGATCAATTCCTTGATGACACCTGCAAATGAAGAAGGTACTTCAGCTGTTACTTTGTCAGTAGTTACTTCTGCAAGTGAATCATATTTGTTAACTGTATCGCCCGGTTTGACAAGCCATTTCTCGATTGTGCCTTCTGTCACACTTTCACCGAGTTGTGGCATTAAAATATTTTCAATAGCCAATTGATTGACCCCCGTCCCGATTAAAATTCTGCTTAAAATTCAGCAAGCTCACGCGCTGCCTTCTCTACTTTGTCTGGATTGACCATGAAGAATTTCTCCATTGTCGGTGCATATGGCATTGCCGGAATATCTGGTCCAGCAAGACGTTTAATCGGCGCATCAAGTTCAAACAGGCAGTTTTCAGCAATAATTGCTGCAACTTCACCCATAATGCTTCCTTCTTTGTTATCTTCAGTAACTAACAGGACTTTCCCTGTTTTTGAAGCTGCTTCGATGATACCTTCTTGGTCAAGTGGATAAACTGTACGAAGATCAAGGATATGCGTAGATATTCCATCTTCTGCAAGACGTTCAGCTGCTTGCAACGCAAAGTGGACACATAGTCCGTAGGTGATGATTGTAATATCATCACCTTCGCGTTTGACATCTGCTTTTCCAATCGGTAATACGTAGTCGTCTAAAGGCACTTCGCCTTTAATCAAACGATAAGCACGTTTATGTTCAAAGAACAATACTGGATCTTCATCGCGAATTGCCGCTTTGAGAAGTCCTTTTGCATCATATGGCGTTGACGGGATAACGATTTTTAATCCAGGTGTGCTTGCGAACATTGCCTCTACAGATTGTGAGTGATAAAGCGCTCCGTGGATACCGCCTCCGAATGGTGCGCGAATAACAATCGGACACGACCAGTCGTTATTTGAACGGTAACGGATTTTTGCTGCTTCCGAAACAATTTGGTTTACAGCCGGCATTATGAAATCAGCAAACTGCATTTCAGCAATCGGGCGTAAGCCGTACATTGCTGCACCGATTCCAACACCTGCAATTGCAGATTCCGCAAGTGGTGTATCGAGTGCACGGTATTCTCCGAATTGATCGTAAAGACCTGCCGTCGCTTTAAAAACGCCGCCTTTACGTCCAACGTCTTCTCCGAGAACGAAAACGCGATCGTCCCGTTCCATCTCTTCTTTCATTGCAAGTGTGATTGCATCGATATAAGACATAACTGCCATTATTCGTTCCCCCCATCTTCAGCATACACATGGAGCATCGCAGATTCAGGTTCGGCGTACGCAGCGTTTTCCGCATAATCGGTCGCTTCGTTCACTTCTTTCATGATGCGTTCTTCCATTTCTTTTTCGAGTTCTTCCGTTAGTACACCAACTTCTTTCAAATAAGCAGCAAACATAGGAATCGGATCCAGTTTCTTCTCATTTGCAAGCTCTTCAGCATCGCGGTATTGGCGTTGATCATCGTCTGAAGAGTGAGCCGTCAATCGGTAACAGATGGTCTCTACAAGACTTGGACCTTCCCCACGGCGTGCACGATCTGCTGCTTCTTTGACCACTTTGTAGACTTCAAGCGGATCCGTTCCATCAACTGTAACACCTGGCATTCCGTAACCGATTGCACGGTCCGAAACGTTAACACAGGCAAGTTGCATTTCAACTGGAACTGAAATTGCATATTTATTATTTTCAACCATGATAACAGTCGGCAGTTTATGGACACCTGCAAAGTTCATACCTTCGTGGAAATCTCCTTGGTTGGATGAACCTTCACCAAGTGTAACGAAAGTGATGAAATCTTCCTTCTTCATCTTCGCTGCAAGAGCTACACCAACTGCGTGTGGTAATTGCGTCGTAACAGGAGATGAACCTGTCAAGATACGATTTTTCCGCTGACCGAAGTGACCAGGCATCTGACGACCACCCGAGTTCGGATCTTCTGCTTTTGCAAATGCGGACAGCATCAAATCTTGCGGAGTCATTCCGAAATGCAGAACAACTCCCATATCCCGGTAATAGGGTGCAATCCAGTCTTTATCATTATCAAGAGCGAAAGCTGCTCCAACTTGTGCTGCTTCCTGCCCCTGACATGAAATAACGAATGGAATCTTTCCGGCACGGTTAAGGAGCCACATACGCTCATCAATACGGCGGGCCATCAACATTGTTTCATAAATTTGTAGTGCATCTTCATGTGTTAAACCTAGTTCCTCATGACGCGTTTTTGCCATTTCTAAAATCCCCCTTCTATGGTTCGCAGTCTTTTATCTTAGACTAATTGACACTATTTCTCACATATGGATTGCTTTGCCATCGACAGCTAAAGCGGCCTCGCCCATTACTTCAGAGAGCGATGGATGTGGATGAATCGTGCTTGCTACTTCCCATGGCGTCGCATCAAGAACCATCGCAAGTCCTGCTTCTGAGATTAAATCGGTCACGTGTGCACCTATCATATGAACGCCTAGAATATCGTCTGTCTTTTTATCAGCAATGATTTTGACAAAACCATCCGAATTACCATTGACAAGTGCTTTTCCGATTGCCATAAACGGGAATTTCCCAACTTTGACGTCAAAGCCCTGTTCTTTCGCTTGTTTCTCCGTAATGCCGACGCTTGATGCTTCAGGACTAGAATAAATACAGCGCGATATTTTTGTATAATCAATCGCTTCGTTTTTCAGGCCTGCAATATGTTCAACAGCCGCAATTCCTTCGTGAGAAGCAACATGCGCCAGTTGCAGCCCACCAATAACATCACCAATTGCATAGATATGATGTTCTTTTGTTTGGAATGTTGGTCGTGTTTTAATAAATCCATTGACGACTTCAATTTCCGTATTATCAAGGCCAATTCCTTCGACATTAGCTTGACGACCGACAGAAACAAGCATTTTTTCAGCTGTGAACACCGTCGTTTCACCATTCATTTCCGCAGAAATTGTAACAGATCCTTCTACTTTAACAAGCGTTTCAGGGAGTACTTTCGCACTTGTCGCAAAAGTGATTCCTTTTTTCGTCAACAACTTTTTCATTTCTTTCGAGATGTCATCGTCCTCAGTCGGAATGATTCGGTCTGCATATTCAAGAACCGTGACTTCCACACCGAAATCATTGAGCATAGAAGCCCATTCAATACCGATGACACCGCCACCAACGATAATAATCGACTTAGGTAGTGCTTCCATAGAAAGCGCTCCATCGGAAGACATAACTTGATTTTCATCAATTTCTAAACCAGGTAATGTACGTGGTCTAGATCCTGTAGCGATAATCAGGTTTTTTAGGATGAGCATTTCATTTTCGTCACCGTTATTCATTTCCACTGAAATCGTACCGGGCATTGGTGAGAAAATTGACGGCCCAAGCATTCTGCCAAGTCCATCAAATACGTCGATTTTCCCTTTTTTCATTAATGCTGTCACGCCAGCATGCAGCTGTTTAACAATACCGTCTTTCCGTGCTTGTACACGGCTGAAATCCAGTAATACGTCTTTAGCATTAACACCAAAATCTGCTGCCTGATTTTTTGCCATATCAAATACTTCAGCACTTTTTAATAATGCTTTACTCGGGATACACCCTTTGTGCAAGCATGTGCCACCTAGTTTCCCTTTTTCAACAAGTGCCGTTTTCAGTCCCAATTGAGCAGCGCGAATAGCAGCGACATAGCCACCCGTTCCGCCCCCTAAAATAACTACATCATATTCCCTCGCCATTATAGATGGCCTCCCTCACAACGACCCGTCAAGACGGGTAGATTTTAGCTATTTCTTCACCAGTTAGAACACGGAGTGCGCCTTCTGCAAGTGCTTGTAGTTCGTCTTCTCCAGCATATACAACGATATCCGATATCCAGTCGATTCTGGATGTAATGTCCTTCACAAATCCCTTGCCATAAGCGAGACCACCCGTAAGGATAATCGCATCTACTTGGCCGTGAAGGACAGCAGCCGCACTGCCAATTTCCTTAGCAACTTGATAGGCCATTGCCTCGTAAACTAGTTTTGCGTTTTCATCGCCATCTTCAATTCGTTGTTCCACGCGAACTGCGTCGTTCGTCCCGAGATAACCAACGAGACCGCCTTGACCGACAAGTTTTTTCATTACTTCGTGACGGAAGTACTCACCGGAAAAACATAGTTCGACGAGTTCCCCTGCAGGAACAGTTCCCGCACGTTCAGGGCTGAATGGCCCATCTCCGTGAAGTCCATTGTTTACATCAATTACTTTGCCGAATTCGTGCACACCGACAGTTATACCCCCGCCCATATGGGTGACAATCAACCGGAGGGTGTCGTATTTTTTACCGACTTGTTTTGCGTAGCGTCTTGCAACCGCTTTTTGGTTAAGCGCATGGAATATGGATTTTCGATTAATGGACGAAAATCCAGAAATCCTCGCGATTGGTGCAAGTTCATCGACGACGACGGGATCGACGATGAAAGCGGGAAGGTTTAGGCTGGATGCGATTTCATGCGCAATTATGCCCCCGAGGTTCGATGCATGTTGACCTGAATAACCTGTTTTCAAGTCTTGAATCATCGCTTCATTAACAGAATACGTACCACCTTCGATTGGGCGAAGAAGCCCGCCTCGACCGCAAATGGCAGACAATGTAGAAATGTTGATGCCTTCTTTTTCAAGTGATTGAAGAATTGCCTTTTTACGAAAACTGTATTGATCGATAATGGAAGGGTACTGTGCAATTTCTTCTGAACTATGCCTCAACGTACTTTCCATCAGTTGACTTTCGCCTTCAAAGACACCTATTTTTGTTGATGTAGATCCTGGGTTAATAACTAGGATCCTATGGTGATTTTCATACACAATAGGTCCTCCTTCCATATCAATGCAACTTCCTTCTTTTCTAAATGTTTAGCTACAGCGACCAGACGTAGCAGACCGCTGTAGACTATTTTTATTAGCGTCTTGAAAGTACGCTTTTTTCGTTTTGTAAGAATGTACTTCTTGTATTCGCAACACGTGCAATGCGCTCTTCCGCCATGCGGTCAGCTGCAACATACGTTGGAATATTATCGCGTTTTGAGATTGCGAAAATTTTCCCAATTACATCATAGATACCTTCGACACGTTTAAGTGCACGTTCACGGTTATAACCATCAAGCTCATCTGCAACGTTGATAACACCACCTGAGTTGATAACGTAATCAGGTGCATAAACAATTCCCATTTCGTGAATTAAATCGCCGTGACGTGGTTCTTTCAATTGATTGTTAGCAGATCCTGCAATAACTTTTGCTTTCAATTGTGGAATCGTCTCATCATTAATAATTGCACCTAGTGCACATGGTGCGAATATGTCTGCTTCTTGTGAGTAGATTTCATTGATGCCAACTGCAGTTGCGCCGAATGCATCAACTGCACGTTGAACAGCTTCTTCGTTGATATCCGTTATGATTAGTTTTGCACCTTCTTCATGCAAGTACTCACAAAGTGCATAAGCAACATTTCCGACACCTTGTACTGCTACTGTTTTACCTGCTAGCGAGTCGTCGCCAAATGCTTCTTTTGCTGCAGCTTTCATGCCGTAGTAAATGCCATAAGCAGTAACAGGCGAAGGATTACCAGATGAACCTGATCCAGCAGAAGTACCTGTCACATAATCTGTTTCAAGATTGATTAAGTCCATATCCGCCTCAGTTGTTCCTACATCTTCTGCAGTGATATAACGACCGTTCAAACCTTCAATATAACGACCGAAAGCACGGAACATTTCATCGTTTTTGTCTGTTTTTGGATTTCCTATAATAACTGTTTTTCCGCCACCAAGATTCAATCCAGCAGCCGCGTTTTTGTAGGTCATACCGCGCGCAAGGCGTAGTGCGTCTTCAATTGCTTCTTCTTCACTTGCATACGTCCACATACGTGTTCCGCCTAGTGCCGGTCCGAGTGTCGTATCATGAATAGCGATGATTGCTTTTAGTCCTGATGCTTTATCCTGACAAATAACGAGTTGTTCATAATCCTGATGTTCCATATATTTAAAAATTTCCATTGTAAATTCCTCCTAAGGGTATCGTTCATTTTTATTGTTTTATTTTATCGAAAGAATTGCTAGTGCTAGTGAATACAGCTTACTTTCGGCACTATCCGCCCTTGATGTAAGAACGATTGGTGCTTTGGCGCCCTGGATAATCGCACCGACTTTCGCGTTGGCGAAGTACATTAGTGATTTGTAGAGAATATTGCCTGCCTCGATATTCGGAACGACAAGAATATCAGCTTTACCAGCTGTTTCCCCCGTAATCCCTTTTTGCGTTGCAGCCTTCACTGATACCGCATTATCAAGTGCAAGTGGCCCATCAATGATGCAACCGGTGATTTGACCGCGTCGATTCATGACAACTAATGAGGCGGCGTCTGTCGTTGGTGTCATCGCCGGATTCACTGTTTCGACAGCAGCTAGTGGAGCGACGATTGGTATAGAGACACCACACGCATGCGCAGTAGCAACTGCATTACGAATGATTTGCGCTTTTGCTTCTAGGTCAGGTGCGATGTTCATTGCAGCATCTGTTACGAAAAGTAAACGGTTATAACCGGCAACTTCAAACGCCGCGACATGCGACAGTATTTTCCCCGTCCGCAAACCGTACTCGCTATTCAACACAGCCTTGAGGATGGTTGACGTTGCTAAGTTCCCTTTCATCAGCACATGTGCATGTCCACTTGAAACCGCTTTCACCGAGAGCGTCGCTGCTTGATTATCATCTTCAGCGTGATGAATGCTGATTTTTTCATTATCCAGTAACCACGGATAATTTGCTTGGATCAACTCGCCGATATGCCTTTCATCAGCGAAAAGCATGAATGAAGCAATGCCTTTTTCACTAGCAATACTAATCGCTTCAAGTACTTCTCGATCTGCGGCTGATGCGACAGCAACAACGGGACCTATCCTCGATGCCGCCTGACTGATAAGTGAGTCGAGTGTAATCATTGTCTCTCCTCCTGTGACTACATGTCGATCAAATAAGACTGAATTTCTCCAGTTTATAATAAAGTGATCGCAGTGAAATACCAAGCCTATTGGCGGTTAATGATTTGTTGCCATTATTTTCACGGAGGGCCGTTTCAAGAATGGTTTTTTCGTATTCATCCATAATCGAAGTAAGAGTGCTTTTTTCCGGAAGAATCTGTTCCTCTTCCGTATTTTCCCTAGATGACAGAGATTTAACCACGTCTTTTAAATCGATAACGGCATCTCCCGACTCCATATAAATCATGGCGCGACTAAGTACGTTTTCGAGTTCTCGTACATTTCCTGGCCAATCATATTGCCCTAGCCGCTCCTGTGCTTCATCAGTAACCTTCTCAATATTCATCCCAAACTCCTGATTCAATTTCACTAGCAGGTGTCCAATAATGGATGGAATATCTTTTTTGCGAGACCGTAGCGGTGCAATTTGAATAGAGAGTCGGTTTAACACATAATAGAGTTCTTCAATAAATGTTCCCTCATGCATTGCCTTTTCTAAATTTTTCGTAGACGCTGCAATTATACGGACCGACAAATGAACGGGATAAGTCCCCCCATTTTTGAAGATTGTTCCGCTTTTTAAATAGTTAAGCAGTCTCGCTTGAACTACAAGTGGTAAATCAACCACTTCATCAAGGAATAGCGTGCCCTTTTCAGATGCTTGGAAAAGTCCTGGCGTGCTATCATTCCCATTTTGAGAAACTCCCGATTCTTGTCCGAATAACTCCGCTTCCAATTTAGATGGATGAATTGCCGAACAATTCACACGGATAAACTTATTGAACCGCCGGTCGGAGCTACTATGAATGGCATGTGCAAACAATTCTTTTCCTGTTCCCGCTTCTCCTCGAAGAAGGATTGCGATGTCGGACTTGGCAGCTAGCTTTGCCTGCTCTATTGAAATTTCAATATCAGACGAACCGCCAAAGATATCATCGAATGTATAAGTAGATTCAAGTTCCCTAATAATTGTCCGTGCCTGGTCAAGTTCTTTCATCAAGTTGCGCATTTCAGTGATGTCATGAATGACACCAACACTTCCTTTCACTTGATGATCAACAATGATTGGTGCCACATTGACAATTACTTCTCGGTTATTTTCGCCGATACGCATATTGACACCACGAACCGGCTTTCTCGACTTGAGTACCCTCATATGGATACTTTCACCTTCGATAATATCTGCATTTGCAGGCTTGCCGATTATTTCATCTTCCGTAAGACCCGTAATCCTCGTGTAAGCAGGATTGACGAGGATCCCATTTCCATTATCGTCAACGACAGAAATGGCATCGTCACTCGAATGAATGATTGCTTCCAGCATAGTTTTCACTTTTTTCAGATCTGTGATTTCCTCTGCTAGCGCAACTACTTCCGTAATATCTTTAAATACCGCGAAAGCACCAACTTTTTTCCCGGCGGAATCGAAGAGTGGATAGCGGGAAGTAACTATTTTCAAGCCATTGCCAAGAATCTGTTCCTCATTCAGTTCCGCCTTACCTGAATTGAATACCCTTGGGAGCTCTGTCGTTGGAATTACGTCCGTAATCATCCGGCCAACAGCCTCTTCAATCGGGAAACCAATCATCTTAGAGGCACTTTTATTGAAGAAATCAACAGTTCCTTCCTCGTCGATTCCAACCATACCTTCTTCAATTGAATCAAAGATCATTCGCTGCTTATACATTTCTGTATGAATGCGCTTAATATATGTATCGTTCTCCTCAAGCAGCCTTACAAGGAGGTTTGCGACAGAACCAGGTATAAGTACGGTATGGGCAGGCCTCGCTTTTAATAGCGCCGAGAATACAGACTTGTCACCGGTTACATCGAAAATGATATCCAAATCGTCGGTCAGGTAATTCGTCCAATTCATTCCATATGCGATACCCTGTTTTTTTGCACGAATTATTCCCGGTGCATGTTCATCAGTATCAATGATTGCGTTTACATTCATGAATTCTAAATTTTGGAGAAGGTCCAGTATTATCGATCCGCCTGTCCCCGCCCCGACAATGAGAACGTTTTGCAAGGATGTTCATTCTCCTTTTTTGAACCATGCAATCTATTGCAATTACAATTTCATCATACATGAAAGCGCTGTTCTTGACAATCAAATTTGAGTAGGTAAAATTAGATTCGGTAAGGAGTTGTTGTATATGGCACGTCTAGCAGCATTTATGGTCTTGCTAATCCCCGGACTTTTTGCGGCCGGCGGTATAAAATTAATGCGAGATTCGATATTTGGCGTATTATTTAACCCATTTCCGTTCATTTGGCTTCAATTCGTTGTAGGCTTTTTACTGTTTGCGGGAGGCCTGTGGTTTTTCGCAGGATTTTTATTACGCCGCGACCGACGAAAAGGACGCGTACAAGAACGGTTTAAACAACAGTAACAGCGTAAGCTTTACTGTTGTCATAGCTATGAGCAAGCGCCTACAATCTATTTGGAAGACTAGCAAAAGGACCAAGACATGTTCATCGTCTTGGTCCTTTTGCTTATTGACTGAATCGATCTGGGTAGTCCGTTATCCAACCGTCTATATAAGGGGGCGGATTAAGAGTGATTGGTTCTGTTCCAGTCATTCCATAAACCCGAATCTTTTTCCCAGATTGAAGAAGTTTCGTCAAAAAGGGCTCTTTTAACAATCGTTTGTGAAAATGGAATCCATCTGCACATGAATACTGATTAAGATTAGTCCAATCCACGCTCTTCTTTCCGACGAGAAAGGCTGTTTCCATTCGCTCGCTTTCCTTCTTGACCACTTCAAGCAAGCGATAATCAAATGAGGATATGTGAACATTCTCCATCACAGAAATAATATCAACAATCATTTTGATCAATTCGGGTCGATCCGAAACAGTTTCTTTCAATTCAACATTGAGTGCTAAATTGTTCTTTTCGCAAAATGACACCGCTTCTATCAACGTCGGAATACAGTGCCCACAGAATAAACGTCTGTATCTTCTCCCCACACGAATTCTTGTGAGTTCTGTACTTGTCATAGATGAAATCATTTTTCGAATGCCAGCAAGCCTTAAGAGCCCTGGGTCATGGATGACGAACGGCACTCCATCTTCTGTCAATTGCACATCTAATTCGATGCCGCCAGCACCTTGATCGACGGCCTTCTCAAATGCTTTCATTGTATTTTCAAAGCGGATACCTGATGAGCCCCGATGTGCAAAAACGGTCGGATTAGACATTCAAAACACCATCAACGATTTCAAAAATGCCTTTTGTCCCACTATGAAGTGTAGACGACTTGGATCCAATTTGAATGATCGTACCCGGATACGCTTCTTTCGTCACTTCGATTTGAGCGGGAACTGCTTGCTTAATTTTACGCAGCCCAAGTTGAATTTCTTTGTCAAGTTCAACTATAGCATCTCTGTTCGATTCAATCGTTTCCAGCATTTTTTCATATGCTTCAGCTTGTGGCCCCTTCATAAGACTTCCACTATTCCTAAATGGGAGAGCATGTTGCTCAAGCTTTTCGATGATTCCTTGGCGTTCTTTCATACTTTTAGCCATTTCTTGAACTTCCATATACATTACTTCCTTGTCAATCCCCTTCACACTAAGGATTGTCTTTCGTTCGTGACTATTACCTGCAAATGCACATTCAATTTTATAAAGTGCCTTAATTTCTCCGCCAATAATTTTACCTTTATTTTTATCGATAAATACAGATTCCGCAATAACTTCTGCGCCGAGTAAATATAAGCCTACATGTACTTCTTTCCCGTACAGTTTGCAATTATTCGCGTGTTTAACAAAAATATTTCCTTGCGCTTCGACAATCGTCAATCCACCACCGAAAATCCCACCTTTAATGTAGATGTCTCCCTCAGATGACTGAATTTCCTTCGCATTTGTGATACCTTCATTTCCTTCTACAGAAATATCCCCAGTCGCATTTACCGAGTATCCTGCAAGTACTGTTCCGTATATAGCAACTGATCCGTCAAATTTAATCGAGCCCGTTTCAGGTCCGACATTACCGCTGATAATTAATTGCTTCCTTACACTAATGAGACCATCAATGCTTTCCAAAGCCCCTCCGTGTGACGCCTTTAGCACTACTTTATCCGCTTCTTGTTCGTCAGCCACTGACTTCGTGTCAAAGTAAATCTTCGCATCATCCCCACGCTGTGCTGCAAGATCGTTACCTAAAACATCCTTACCGTCGATGCCTTCTTGTGGCGATGTTTTCTCACCAAGCCAATCGCCTTGCTTGATAGGCGTAACGAAATTCATTTCAAAATAATTAGCAGAACCGTCTTCACGAATCATCGGTCTTCTTTCTGGTATTTCTATATATGACACGACCGCATCTTCACCTTTTTGCGGCTTTCTTCCTATAGCCGCGATAATCGTTTCACCCGGTTTAAACGGCTCATCTAGCAAAGTTGTTCTGCCGTAAATCACCCCCGTATCATCAAGCACTTTTTCAGCCTGATTTAGGATTGATTGTTTATTTTCTTCAAATTCCTTGGTTGACACATTTATGTAAAGTTGAGCGGTCATTTTATCAGCAGCAATAGCAACTTCTATAGTTGGAATCCAATTGCCTATTATATGTTCTGCTTCTACTTCTGTAAGCGCTTTCCTTAAAACCGGGAATGAAATTATTTTTAAACGCGGATGTTCACGCGTTATTGCATCGAACGATTTAAGTGGAAAACCATTCTTCTTGGTGCGCAATATCACTTTTTCCTCTTTTACTAAAAGATCGAAAAACTCATTTTGAACTAACACTGACGCTTCATCCTTTCTCTCTTACCCATTATAGAGCGTTCTCAGCCAATTTGTCAGATTAATTAACTTTCAGTTTAAAAAAGCCTACCACACGAAAATAGATTCGGAGAGTAGGCGTAGCTATTATCGTAACTAGATATTTTTCAATCAGCTCGCCATCTGCTCTAGACGAATTTTATCCGCGATCATTGCGATGAATTCTGAACATGTTTTACCTATTCTAGAATTAGACTTAATAAACGTTGTTATATCAACTTCAATTTCTTCCATACCTACTCAAAAAGCAGAAAGTTTATTGTACAATTTATAAAATTAGTTGATCTTTTCAAACTCAATTTTATCATCAATATATACGAATAGATAGCCTTCAATTGGAAATAAAAAAGTAGACTTAGTCTTCTCACCTGTATGGAGTGATTTACCGCACCAACCAAAGGAACATTATCCGTTTTCTGCAGTATAATGACCGGCCTCTCTGGCGCTCTTAAATCTCTTTAGGAGAATATCCTCTTTATGTAGAAGAACTTCCTTTGAATGAGCCTTAGCGTGGTTCTTCTTTATCCTGTCTTTCGTTATTTGGCTCCTCTTCTTTCCTTTTTAATTCCTCAGTCATCTTTAACATTTCTTCTGCTGTCATTTTCCCCATATGATATACCTCCTTCATTTAAGAGCTCACAGAATCCACTTTAAGACACTTCGAATAAAAGTTGAATTACATAATAATATTTATACAGAAAGAACACACAGAGACCTCGCATGACTCCGTGCGCCTATTTCTGTTCATTTATATAGTTGATTGACAAATAAAAGTTCAACCTTCACTATATACGTTGTATATAGTTACTTTTTCATCTGCGCTTTCAGTTAGGAACCACATTTCACGATTCTAACTTAATAAATATAATGTATGTGTCAGCTTTTCGTCTTCATCAACCGAATTCAATAACTATCCAGCTCTTCCTGTGTATTCAATCCATTCAGCAACACCTTTAGTCAGGAAGAGGGGATTATCTTTGTAATTGATGATTTATAGTGGGAGATGAATTACACTTACACTCTCTTGCCGTTTGCTAACTAAAATAGATATACTTCTTTCTGGAGGCAAAAAAACCAACTAATCTAAAAATTAGTCGGCTTGTTGAGTAGGAGTTTATTTGCTTAGAAATTGAAGTTTAGTCTAAATCCTGAAAACAGGTTGGCTTAGTAGCTCATGAAATTCTTTCATACCAACAATCAGCTCGCCATATGCTCAAGACGAATCTTATCTGCAATCATTGCGATAAATTCTGAATTTGTTGGTTTGCTTTTCAAATGGTGCACTGTGTAGCCAAACATTTTTGAAATGACGTCGTAATTGCCACGGTTCCATGCGACTTCGATTGCGTGGCGAATTGCATGCTCGACACGGGATGCTGTCGTATTGTATTTTTTTGCGATCTCGGGATAAAGTACTTTCGTCACTGAACCAAGCAAATCGACGTCCGTGTAAACCATTTGAATAGCTTCACGAATGAAGGCATAACCTTTAATATGAGCAGGTACACCAATCTCTTTAATAATTGCTGTAATTGTAGTATCCAGCACTTTTTGGCTTACTGTTCCTGGCGCATACTCTACACTAGCTTGAGCTATCGGAACGATTGGTTTTCTTGTTCCTGCTACTTGGAATATTTGGTTTGCAAGTCGGTCGAATTCAAACGGTTTAAGCATGAAATAGGAAGCCCCTAGACTCGCAGCTTGTGTCATTACATCTTCCTGCCCAAATGCCGTCAACATAATTATATGCACATCGGCAGTTTGTGCATTTCCACTCAACGTTTCCAAAACCGCAATTCCGTCAAGATGTGGCATGATGATATCAAGTAATAAGACATCCGGCTTTTTTTCTTCCAACATCGACAGACATACTTTCCCGTTATGCGCCGTCCAAATGACTTCGATCTCAGGATGCCTTTCAAAATATGTTATCATAGTCCTCACAAGTTCCTTGTTATCGTCAGCAATCGCGACTTTCAGTTTATCCATTCCCATTTCCCCCTTGTACGTTTATGACGACTTCTTTCCCTAAACATTAGCAACATTCTCTTAACTACACAAGGGAAATTTCGACGAATAGTGTAGTAACCCTCTTTTATTTAACAAAAATGAAACTTCTGACATATGGTTTCCCTAAACTTCGACCAATTCCATTCTTTTATAAGCGTTTGTCGAATCGTTCTCGATAAGCTTAACACGACAGGACAAAAGGGCCAACTCATTGTTCGAGTTGGCCCTTTTATTAATTTTCCCCGCTACGCATTTTCTCCAGAAAAAGGGCAGCACCTTTTTTGGGATTATCGACAAACATATGCGTTACTGCACCTGCAAATTGTCCATTTTGGATAACAGGACTTCCACTCATCCCTTGTAAAATACCGCCCGTTGCTTCGAGCAATTTGGGATCTGTTAACTCGAAATGGAACTGGTCTTGTTCTACTTCTGTAATTCGAATGGAAAATGATTCAACTTTTGTCCCTTTAATCGTTGTGTAAATTTCAGCAGCACCTACTTTTACTTCTGCTGGCTGCATAATCGTTAAGGGTTCGGCTAACACTTCCTTATAATCGCTGTTCCATGATCCGAAAATGCCATAAAGACCATTTATTCGAATCGTCCCTAAAAAATCCTCGTCATCGACAATCGTTGAAATTTTATAACCTGGAATTCCGGGTACACTTTTCTTAATTTGATCGATTTCCGACAGATAAATCGCTCCTGTCCGGAATGATGGAGGTGATTTCAGTGCACTGTCGATGATCTGATGACCGAGCGCACCGTATGTCCCTTTGTCCGGATCGACATACGTCAAGGTCCCTGTCCCTTCTGTTCGATCTTTCAGGAATGGAAGGAGACGTTTCATCGCTTCGCCGTCTGCTAGGACCTGACTATTTCCACCGTCTCTTATGATCTGCAATACGATTTCTTTCTTGTCACGCATTGAGGATGATACTTTTTCGTACTCGTGAAGTGTGCTGACTGCTACATTGTCTAATTGTCCGATTAGATCACCTGCCTTCAACCAGTTATCTTTACTGATCATGACATCATTTGTGATGTAGACTCCCGACAAATCCATCTTAATACCAATCGACTGCCCCATCGGTATCAGCGTTCCGTCTTTTGCAAATGCTACATTTGTAGAGAATGGCACGACAAGTAAAAGCACAGAAAACGAAATGGCCAACTTAAACTGTCTACTCCATCCCATATTTCACCTCCCTTAATAAGATACTGTTGGTATGTCCGTTCAGGGGAATGTTATGAAAGGGTAAATAAAGCAAAAGTGGAACGAACATTATTTTCATTGCAATTAGTGACAATAAGAAAAAAAATAAAAAAAACGTGCATAATGTAGTATGCACGTGAAGTGATTATCTAAACGATTTCTTACGTTCTGCGGCCAATGTCAACAACTCTTCCGCATGCTTTAATGTTAAGGGCGTAGTTTCAGCTCCAGACAACATCCTAGACAATTCTTCAGTCCTATCTGATTCGATGACATCATGAATTTCCGTCATCGTCCTGTCACTTATTACATTTTTTTTAATGAGGTAATGGTGATCGGCCATTGCGGCAACTTGCGGTAAATGAGAAATACAAAGCACTTGGGAATCTGTTGCGATTATTGCTATTTTTTCCGCAATTGCTTGTGCAACCCTTCCGCTCACACCCGTATCCACTTCGTCAAAAATAAGTGAAGTAACACCTTGATGTTTAGAGAATATTGTCTTTATGGCTAACATTATGCGGGAAATTTCACCGCCCGAAGCTACTTTCACAAGTGGTTTCAACGGTTCCCCAACGTTCGTCGAGATCAAGAAGTTCACATCATCATATCCGTTTGAATCGAAAGTACCCGCTGCTTTTCGAGTAATATCCACTTTAAATGAGGCTTTACCCATATGAAGTTGCTCCAGCTGTTCCATAATTGCATCTTCTAATTGAATAGACGACTTTTGGCGAATAATTGATAACTCTTCTGCTTCGATTTCTAAGTCCTGAAGAAGTTGCGCAAGTTTTTCCTGCTCAGCAAAAAGACGTTCATCCCTGCTTACTAAGTTTTCAAGTTCCTCTGTGATTTTATCGCGATGCATAAGAATGTCTTCAATTGTTTTGCCATACTTCCTTTTCAGGGAAATGTGGAGGGCTAGGCGCTCTTCAACTACTTCGAGTCTTGCAGGATCAAACTCCATATCATCAAGGATACTCTTGAGCTCGTGTGCAGTATCTTGCAAGGTATAGAAACTCGTTGCAATCGTTTCAGCATGCAGCTTCAATGTTTTATCGACCGAAGCTGCATCCTCCATATCACTCATCGCGGAACCTACCCAGTCAAGCGCATGTGTATCCCCACTGATTGACACATATGCAGTATTCAATCGCTCAAATAATCGATTGAAGTTTTGAAGTTTTTGTTTTTCTGCTTCGAGTTGGTCCTCTTCACCAATGACAAGTGCGGCCGCATTTATTTCTTTCAGCTGGAATGAATACAAATCAATACGTTGTGCAACTTGCTGCTCATTATCATCTGCCTTTTCAAGCTTCCGTTTCAACTTTCGGTAACTCTCATACAGCTCGGAATAATTTTCAGTAGCATGTCCCAGTTTCTCACCCGCAAAATGATCGAGTAAATGAATATGACTTCTTTCATGCATTAATTCTTGGTTTTCATGTTGACCATGTATGTCAATCAACTGAGAACCAATTTCTCTCAAGATCGCAATTGTCACGAGCTTCCCATTGACACGGCAAACCGTTTTACCGTTCGAATTCAAATCGCGTCGCAAAATAACGACGCCATCCTGTGCATCAATGCCGAATTCAGCTAATTGAGCAATAATCGGATGCGCTTCTTCTTCAATAGTGAAAAGCCCTTCCAGTTCGGCTTTTGTTGCTCCATGACGGATAAATTCCTGTGATCCTCTTCCACCTGCCAGCAGTTGGACAGCATCGATAATAATCGATTTCCCTGCGCCTGTTTCTCCAGTTAATACGGTTAGGCCTTCGTCAAATGTTATTTCAAGGTGTTCAATGATTGCAAAGTTTTTTATGGAGATTTCACGTAACAATTGCTTTCACCTCTTTCAGAGCATCGCCAACAGTTTTTCTTTTACTACTACTGTCAGTGATTCATCGCGACAAATAATCAGACTCGTATCGTCGCCACAAATCGTTCCAAGAATTTCATCCCATCCGAGATGATCCATTAAAGAACCGACAGCTTGTGCATTTCCAGGAAGCGTTTTCAAAACAATAAAATGACCCGCTGCATCAATACTGACAAAAGCATCAGTCAGCATACGGTGAAGTTTTTGTTCTGTGTTGTACTTATGTACGGGTGGTAAGCTGTATTTATAACTACCATCAGACAAAGGGACCTTAATGAGATGCATTTCTTTTATATCACGTGAAACGGTTGCTTGCGTCACGTCTACACCTGCTTCTTTTAAGCTATCTACAAGTTGGTCTTGTGTTTCTATTTCAAAATTCGATATAATATCCCGAATCCGAATTTGCCTATGCCCTTTATTCAAACTAATCACTCCCATACCATAATAATATCTTACTTCATACTCTACCACCCATGATTTCATCCAACAAGAATAGCACGCAAATTAATGCGTGCTATTGCAGTTCCTTGTACGCTTCTTCGACAAGTTTGTCGAATGAAATATCGTCAAATAATGTCAAAGGATCGTCTTCAGAAGTCAGGTGGAATAGAAACTCAATATTCCCTTCCCCACCAGTGACGGGAGAATATGAAATCCCGCGAAGACTGAATCCTTCTTTTATGGATGCATCAGCGATTTTTCTTAAAACTTCAAGGTGAATGGACTTTTCCCTTACAACACCTTTTTTTCCCACCTTTCCTTTTCCAGCCTCAAATTGTGGCTTTACAAGGACCATGACATCGCCGCCGTCTGCAATAATGCGCTTTAACGCAGGCAGGATAAGCGTCAATGAGATGAAGGATACATCGATTGTTGCAAATTGCGGTATACCTTCGGTAAAAAGTTCTGGTGTCGCATGTCTAAAGTTTGTTCTTTCCATTACAGTTACACGTGGATCCTGACGTATTTTCCATGCCAGCTGATTGTACCCAACATCAAGCGCGTAGCAATGTGACGCGCCATTTTGAAGGGCACAATCTGTGAAACCACCCGTTGATGAACCGATATCCAGTACAATTTTGCCGTTAACGTCAGCATCAAACTGCTCAAGTGCTTTTTCAAGCTTCAGGCCACCCCGACTGACATATTTCAGTTTCGACCCTTTGACCACAAGCGGTGCATCTGCAAAAATTTTTTCACCTGGTTTATCTAGCCTTGTTTCAGCGGTAAAGATGATGCCCGCCATAATGGAGCGCTTTGCTTGTTCCCTTGTTTCAAAGAGACCACGCGCGACCAGGAGGACATCTACTCGCTCTTTCGGTATTCGATTTGTCATACTTGTTCCCTTTCCACTACTTGCATTTTAATAAATGATTCCATATTCTCAACTAGATGACCTGCAGTCATACCGATTTCTGCAAGCAGTTCATCAACATTTCCATGTTCAATGAAATGATCCGGAATGCCCATCCGTCTAATCGGAACGGCAGTCCGAAGTGTATCATGTGCATACTCAAGTACAGCACTGCCGAAACCGCCGGCGAGAACTGCCTCTTCAACTGTAATAATCGGCATTCCAGTTGCGAAAATCATGTCTAACATTGCAGTATCAAGTGGTTTGATGAATCTTGCATTGACAACTTTCACCTGAATCCCTTTAGTAAATAATAGGTTGGCAGCTTCTAGTGCCATCGGGATTGTCGTTCCGAACGTCAAAATTACACCATCATGACCTTCACGTAGCACTTCCCATGAACCGATTGGGATTGGACGTAATGTTTCATCCATAGGTACACCGAGTCCATTTCCTCTCGGATAACGCATCACTATTGGTCCTTCATCATACTCTATCGCCGTTTTCACCATATGCTGACCTTCATTTTCATCTTTCGGCATCATAATAACCATATTCGGCATATGTCTTAAGAAGGCAATATCGAAGACACCTTGATGCGTTTCACCGTCTGCCCCTACCAGGCCAGCACGGTCAATACCGATAAAGACATTTAAGTTTTGTCTGGAAACATCATGAAGCATCTGATCATAAGCCCGTTGCATAAATGTCGAATAGATTGCTAAGAACGGTTTCATCCCTTGCGTTGCAAGACCTGCTGCCATCGTCGTTGCATGCTGCTCAGCAATACCAACATCAAAGAAACGATCCGGGAATTCCGCTGCAAATGATTCCAGTTTCGAACCGACAGGCATTGCCGGCGTTATTGCGACGACGCGTCTATCTTCACGTGCAATTTTTTGAACAGTACCTGCTACAAGTCCACTCCATGATGGGGCTACAGAGGATGACTTGACAAAATCACCTGTCTCGATTTTATAAGGCCCCGTGCCATGCCAGGTACCGATTTTATCGTCCTCGGCAGGGCTATATCCCTTGCCTTTTTTCGTAATAACATGAAGTAAGACAGGCCCATCCATTTTTTTGGCGTATTGAATATTACGTTCAAGATCATTGAAATCATGCCCGTCAATAGGCCCAAGATAGGTGAAGCCCATTTCTTCGAAAAAGACGCCCGAAACGAGAAGATATTTCAAACTGTCTTTCACGCGCTCCGCAGCAGTAGCGAGTTTGCCACCAATAGCTGGGATTTTCTTCAAAATATATTCAAGTTCATCTTTTGCACTATTATATTTACCCGCAGTTCTTAGTTTTCCAAGGACTGCATGAAGTGCACCGACATTTGGAGCAATTGACATTTCATTGTCATTCAAAATAACAATCATGTTCGTCTTTGCATGACCGATATGATTAAGTGCCTCAAGTGCCATACCGCCTGTCAGCGCACCGTCTCCAATAACTGGTATTACATAGTTCGAATCACCCTTGATGTCCCGTGCAGCCGCCATTCCCATAGCCGCAGAAAGGGAGGTAGAACTGTGACCTGTTTCCCACACATCATGATCGCTTTCAATCATTTTAGGGAATCCACATAAGCCTTTGAATTGCCTAAGTGTATCGAAATCACCAGCACGACCTGTTAAAATTTTATGGACATATGCCTGGTGCCCGACATCCCAAATGATTTTATCATCAGGGCTATCAAAATGCCTATGCAAGGCGAGTGTCAATTCAACTACACCAAGATTAGGACCTATATGGCCACCTGTAACAGATAACTTCTCAATAAGGAATTTCCGAATTTCTTCTGCTAATTCAACCATCTGTTCCCTATCAAGTTTTTTAATAAAAGATGGATTCGTAATTTCTGTGAGTTCCATCATTATCACACACCTTCACATATTAATTGCCACGGATAATACTGAACTGCCTACATTATATCAATAAGGACGATCGGTACAACAATTTGGTTCGCTTTACGACTTTCGTTCTACAATATAATCTGCGAATAGTCCAAGGAGCGGACGCTCCGTTTCCAAAAACATAAGAGAATCTTTTGCGGATTGATGATGTTCTGCTAGACGTGCCGATGCACCTTCTAGACCAAGCAGTGATGGGTACGTTGACTTTTCACTTATCGCATCGCTTCCTACAGTCTTTCCAAGTTCTTCCGTCGTAGACGTGATATCTAGAATATCGTCCTGTATTTGAAATGCCAATCCAATATGATACGCAAAGTTTTCCAACTTCGCTGACTTTTCTTCATTTAAGCCTGCTAGGATTGCGCCGGCACCAATACAAAATGACAATAGAGCCCCAGTTTTATTTATATGTATCGTTTCAAGCTCCGGTAAAGACAACTTTTTCGTCTCGCCTTCAATATCAAGCATTTGTCCGCCGACCATCCCGGCCGCTCCGGAAGCATTCGCCAGTAAACGGATGATTCTCAGAGTGTCTTCTGCGGATGTCTCCGACAAATGAGTTAAACTTCCAAATGCCAGCGTCTGTAGTGCATCCCCTGCAAGTACAGCAACCCCTTCCCCATAAACAATATGGTTCGTCGGTTTTCCGCGCCTAAAATCATCATCATCCATACATGGTAAATCATCGTGAATGAGGGAGTACGTATGTAGCAATTCGGCAGCACAAGCTACTGTCAAGGCATCTTCTGATTCCACGCCAAGATCATCGATCGTGGCCAGGACGAGGAGTGGCCTGATCCTTTTACCGCCGGCATTGATTGAATAGACCATCGAGGATTTCAATGTTTCAGATACATTTGCGTCCCCAAGCAGGCTATTCAGTTTCGCATCGATAATAGGTAGTTTTTCTGTGATAAATCGTTGTAATTCATTATGCATTCGACTCGGAACCTTTTGTCGGATCAAACTCTGTTTTGTTTCCATCTTTGTCGATAATGGAAATGAGCTGTTTTTCAGCATCCTGTAATTTCCCGTGGCAATAAGCGGATAGTTCCATCCCTTTTTTGTAAAGTGTGATGGCATCCTCCAGTGGTACGTCGCCTGTTTCAAGCTTCTGGACGACTTCCTCTAAGTTAAGCATTGCTTCTTCAAAGCGGATTGGCTCTTTTCCCAATTAAATTTCCTCCCCTTCGTTCATTGTAATCGTTTGGACCGTTGCTTCTGCGGTTCCGTCTTGCAACCGTATTTGAATGTTTCCACCAACCTCTAGTGATTTTGCAGAATTGGCAACTTCGTTGTTCTGATAAACAATCGAATACCCACGTTCCATAATAGTCAGTGGGTTAAGTGCCTTCAGCATACGTACAGATGCATGGAAACGATCACTTTGGATGCGGACCTCTTGATGAACTCCCCGTGTTAGACGATCCGTCAGTGCCGCTACATTCCTGTGTCCTTCTTTGATTCGCTGTTCAGGCGAGAAAGTGGACAGCATGCTACTCAATCGTTGGTGCTGGGATAAACGGTATCCCGTAATATCTTGTCCACTTCGAAAGAGTCTACCTTCAAGTCCAATCAATCTTTCAGTGAATGGGCGATAAAGACGCTCTGGAAATTGAAGTGGGTAGGATGTTTGTAAGCTTGTTAGACGTTTGCGTTCATTTTTTATCTGATTGGAAAGGGATTTATAAATGGCACGTTTTCGGTCCAATAGCCTTTCAAACAACTCGTCGCGAGCCGGAACGGCCATTTCAGCAGCAGCAGTAGGCGTAGGCGCTCTTCTGTCCGAGACAAAATCGGCAATTGTCGTGTCGGTTTCATGCCCGACAGCACTAATAACCGGAATTCGGCATGAAAAGATTGCCCGTGCGACCGATTCTTCATTGAACGCCCACAGGTCTTCGATGGAACCTCCGCCACGTCCAACGATGAGCACATCGATGGAGCCATATGTATCTGCCTGTTCGATTGATTTAACGATGGAAGGTGCTGCTTGCGCTCCCTGTACAATCGCAGGAAATAAAATGATTTCTGCAAGTGGGTAACGCCTTTCAATTGTTGAACAAATATCTTGGATTGCGGCACCTGATTGCGCCGTAACTACACCAATTTTAGTTGGAAACGAAGGCAACGGTCTTTTCCAGCGAGCATCGAATAGACCTTCTTTCCCTAGACTTTCCTTCAATTGTTCAAATGCGAGATACAGCGCACCGATACCATCGGGTTGCATTGATTGGACATATAATTGATAGCTTCCGCTCGTTTCAAAAACGGTTACATCACCCGTAATCAGTACGTTCATGCCGTTTTCAGGCTTAAATTTGAGACTGGATGCGCTTGAACGGAACATAGCTGACTGGATCCTACTTTTTTCATCTTTTAAGGTGAAATAAATATGTCCGCTCGGATGACTTTTAACGTTCGACAGTTCGCCTTTGACAAACACATTGCGCAAATGGGGATCCGCATCGAACTTCCGTTTAATGTATTTTGTTAATGCTTGTACAGACAAGTGTGGGTTTCCGGCCAACAGTCCCGCCTCCCGATTCTTGACGTATAGAAACGCTGTCTTTTCTAAGAAAAACAGCGTCCGTCCAATTTTTTATAGTATTTGTGAACATTTTCCTTCTGCAGAAGCTTTTTCTGCACTATGAAGTGTATTTTTCAGTAACATCGTAATCGTCATTGGACCTACCCCACCTGGAACCGGTGTAATAGCTGAAGCTTTCGTTTTTGCCGATTCGAAATCAACGTCCCCGCATAATTTACCATTCTCATCGCGGTTCATGCCAACATCTATCACGACAGCGCCTTCTTTAATATGCTTATCTGTAATAAACTTCGTCTTGCCAATTGCGACAATTAGAATATCGGCCTGTTTTGTAAATGAGGCTAAATCCTCCGTTTTAGAGTGGCAGTATGTGACTGTAGCATCACGCTGCAACAGCAATTGGCCCATCGGTTTTCCGACAATGTTACTACGGCCAACGATAACAGCATGCTTACCGCTTATTTCAGTACCTGTCCGTTCTAGAAGTTTGATGATACCGTATGGTGTGCATGATAGGAATGCTTTTTGACCTATAATCATTTTCCCAACGTTTTCCGGATGGAATCCATCTACGTCTTTTGTCGGATCAATTGCACGGATGACAAGATTTTCGTCGATATGGTCAGGTAATGGAAGCTGAACCAGAATACCATGAATCGAATCATCATTATTCAACCGTGTAACATGATCGAGTAACTCTTTTTCGGATACCGTGACTGGAAGTTCAATCAGTTCAGATTTCATGCCTACTTCCGAACTTGATTTCTGCTTGTTCCTAACATATGTACGGGAAGCCTGATTCTCACCTACAAGGACGACTGCAAGCCCGGGTTGACAACCATGCTCTTTCAACGCAGTTACTCTTTCCTTGATTTCGTCTCTGATTTCTTGTCCAATTGCTTTTCCATCAATCAGTTTTCCAGTCATCCTGATACCCCCAAAATGGTTTTAATTATTTTTCTTCAAACTTCGATAGTACACCGTTCACAAAACGGCCTGATTTTTCATCGCCGAATGTTTTACATAGCTCGATTGCCTCATTCAAGACCACTCTGTGTGGTACTTCTTCATTGAACAGCAATTCATAAACTGCAATTCTCAAAACGGTCCGTTCAATTTTCGGAAGACGATCCAATGACCAGTGTTCCAGCTTTCCTGTGAGGACCTCATCTATTGCTTCCTTATTTTGCACAGTTCCCCGCACAAGCTGTTCATAGAAGCGGTTTGCTGGTTCTTCAACAATGTAGTTAATAGCTTCATCTACACTCAATTCTGTATTATCAAGTTGAAAAAGTGTTTGTACTGCTTTTTCACGTGCTTCTCTTCGCTTCATCTTCTTATTCTCCTCCACTACCGTATCTCTAGGGCATTATCATAGCATAAACAGGTTGCCGGATACAGTAAGACAAGTTGAAAAGCATCATCCGGCTGGACGATGCTTTTCAGATCATACCGTTTCCGCTCCAGCCTCAAACTGGATCCCTGTAATATGGACATTGACTTCTTTCGTTTCAAGGGAAGTCATGTGGAAAATTGCATGACGAACTTGCTTTTGGATATCCCCGGCAATAGCAGGTACAGAATAGCCATATTCGACAACGCAATAGACGTCAATCGTCAGGCCATCTTCAGACCATTCCGTTTTGACCCCTTTACCATAGTTCATTTTACCGAACTTTTCCGCAACTCCTGTGGCAAAGTTTCCTCTTGTATTCGCGACGCCTTTAACTTCCGTCGTTGCAATTCCGATAATCACTTCAAGAACTTCGGGAGCAAGCTGGACGCGTCCGAGCTCACCATCTCCCGCCGGAGCCATTCCGACGAATGTAGGAATTGTTTTGTCAGTCATTCCAAGTCCCCTCCCTTTCAGTTCATAATCGAATATTTTTCAAGAAATTTCGTATCGAAATCGCCTGATTTGAAGACTTCGTTGTCCATAAGTCTCAAGTGGAACGGGATGGTTGTTTCGACACCCTCGATGATAAATTCATCAAGCGCCCGTTTCATCCTAGCTACTGCTTCATCTCTTGTATCCGCATGTACAATGAGTTTCGCAACCATTGAATCGTAATAAGGTGGGATTGAATAGCCCGTATACATGGCCGAATCTACACGAACGCCAAAGCCGCCTGGAGGCATATACATGGTTACTTTCCCCGGTGAAGGCATAAAGTTTTTCGATGGATTTTCTGCGTTGATGCGACATTCGATTGACCAGCCATTGATTTTAATATCTTCTTGGCGATAAGCTAGTTTTTCACCCGACGCGATTTTCAGTTGCTGTTGTACCAAGTCAATACCTGTAATCATTTCTGTAATCGTGTGTTCTACTTGGATTCGCGTATTCATTTCCATGAAATAGAACTTTTGATTGATATGATCGAAAATGAATTCAACTGTTCCAGCGCCCTCATAATTGACGGCTTCTGCCGCTTTGACCGCCGCTTCGCCTACTGCCAATCTTAGTTCAGGTGTTAGGGCCGGTGATGGTCCTTCTTCAACAAGCTTTTGCATCCTGCGCTGAATCGAACAGTCACGTTCTCCGAGATGGATTGTATTACCATGTTTGTCAGCAAGTATTTGAACCTCGATATGGCGGAACACTTCAATAAACTTCTCAAGGTAAACGCCAGGATTGCCAAAGGCAGCAGCAGCCTCTTTTTGAGTGATTTTGATGCCATTGATTAACTCAGCAGCATCCCTCGCAACACGAATCCCTTTACCTCCACCGCCTGCTGTGGCTTTGATGATAACTGGAAAACCAATTTCTTCAGCGATTCGAAGACCATCTTGTTCATCAGCAACGATTCCAGTAGAACCTGGAACAATTGGCACGCCTGCTTCTCGCATTGTTTCACGTGCTACGTCTTTCGTACCCATCCGTGAAATATTGTCAGAAGTAGGTCCGATAAATTCGATATTGACCTCTTCACACAGTTCGGCAAAACTTGCATTTTCTGCCAGGAAACCATATCCCGGATGAATTCCGTCGCAACCAGTTAATTTTGCAACACTAATGATATTTGAAAAGTTTAGGTAGCTGTCTTTAGATAATTTTGGACCGACACAATATGCTTCATCTGCTAATTCGACGTGAAGAGCTTCCTGATCAGCTTCTGAATAAACCGCGACCGTTTTAATACCAAGTTCTTTACAAGCCCTGATGATACGTACGGCAATTTCACCACGGTTAGCTATTAAAACTTTTTTCATTTTTCATTCCTCCTTAATTAGCTCTTACAAGGAAGAGAGGCTGTCCGTATTCAACGAGCTGTCCGTCTTTCACGAGAATCTCGACGATTTCCCCTGAAACTTCCGCTTCAATTTCATTGAATAGCTTCATCGCTTCTACGATGCATACGATAGCTTCTGGCTTCACACTGTCACCTTTTTGTACATATGCTGGAATATCAGGGGAAGATGCTGAATAGAACGTTCCAACCATCGGTGATGTAATTTTGTGTAGCGATGGATCTTCCACTTGTACTTCAGCAACAGGCGCCACTGGTGTTACCTGTTGAGGTGCAACTACTTCTACTGTTCGCTGAACTTGCACAGCAGAAATCTCCTGCTGAACAGGTTGTTCTTGTTCGACAACTGTTGAAGGTACTGCAGCTTGTGCACCACTACCTTTTTTTAATACGAGTTTTGCACCATCTGATTCAAAAGTAAATTTTTCAATTGAAGATTGATCAATTAGTTTAATAATTTCACGGATTTCTTGAATTTTTAGCATGATCGATTCTCCTGACTTCATTATAATTAGGTTCTTTAACTATTTTAGCTGTTTTCGCCCCATATTGAAATAGATAATGATCATTTACATTAAAGTTTGCTGTAAAATAAAAAAAAGACCCTATTTAGGGCCTTCACTTTCCGTACTCATTCCGCGTCACCAGTGAAAGTAATATCCACTGCTTTTGCATCTTTCCAACTCGTCATGACGTAATGAGTAATTTCTTCCGCCATTTTTGCTGAATGGCCTTCCTGGGAAAGGACAGTAATTTTCACTTCTCCGTCTTCATTGTAGACAAATGCTTCAGGATATCCCATCGCTATAATTTGTAATTCCATCAGTGCCTCAGCTGATGCACGTTTATTCAGCTGACCTATCTCTTCGTACACTTCGTTTTTTTGTTCGGCTGTTAAATCAGACGATAATATTTTAGACAACAATTGCTCCCCTGTTTTGCTTCGTTCATCACGTACCGTCATCCGCATTTCTTCGAATACAACGGCCTCAGCGAAGACGGGTGCTGTTTTTTCTGCATCACCCGTTTTTTCGACCAGTTGTACAGCACTATCTGAGTCTTTAAAAATGTTGATTCCATCGAACGGCATTGGTGATTTTTCCTTGATGTAATAGATGGAGATAACTGCAACTAGGCTAAGCAATGTTAAAAACCATACTGTTCTTTTATTCGTTCTCATTAGTGTTCCCCCTATTATTCATTTTTGCGATGACAATTCGATGTTCGGGCAGCTGGAGGACGGTTGACAAGATCTTCGATAATTTGCTCTGAATTTTCAAGTCTTCCGCGCCTTCCGCAACGACAAGTACGCCTTGTAGCTCACTTCCCTTATTAGCCGATGCAGTGGACGTTGAAAAGTAATTGGATAACGGATTAGTGGACTCCCTATTTTCATAATGGAAATATAACGAGATTTCCCCAATCCCTTCAATTTTCATCAGCGCCTCTTGTAGTGCTGCAAATTCCCCGCTCTCCTCCCTCTTTCCCTTCTCCCCCCCGATGACACCAAGACTAGAATTGATGAAAATGATGACCAGGATAACAATCGTTCCGAGGAGGATCGTATGGGTTTTCCTTGTTGGTTTGTGCATATTATCACCATTTCCGCTCATTGTGCCGCTTGTACGACCTGTCATCAATGAATCATTTTATGCAGTTTCATAGAAGGCTATGACCAAAAATCTTGAAGAATGATTGAATCATCCAAATGCCCATCGCGAGTTTAATAATTGGCAGGAAATTTTCTTCTGTTTCATTTGGAAATAACAACATAATTGTTGAAGCAAAAAGGGTGATAAGCAGGACACCTGCTAAAAAGACTCCATTCCCCGCCTCATTTCATTGTAGTTATCAACTTCACAAGGATTATTGAAAAAAGCGCAGTATAGATAAACGCAAAAGCGATTAAAAAAGAAACCGCACATAACACAAATAATGTTCTTCCGATATCATCCAAAATCCCAGTGATATCTTCATTCGCAAATGGTTCGATAAGTGCTGCAGTCCATCTGTAGAAAAACGCGGTAAGCAGTGTTTTGAACGATGGAATGAGTGCAACAGTCCAAATTGCCGATATAAGCCAACCTCCTGCGAAAACACTCGCCCCCGACGAATAGCGGCCAATCGTCCCCATGCTTTCGGTCATAAATGAACCAATTAGAGGGACATTTTGACGTATTAACTCTTTAATAGGTTCGCTCGCTAGCCCAGTGAGCGCCCAAGACATCGTGCCTCCCACAGTTATAAAAATGGAATAAGCCGCAACAACGGCTGAAACCGTCCCCAGAAGGGTCGTCCGAATTAAATCCGCCATTTTTGTAAACGGTACGGCTGGAAGTATCCTAGATACAAGATCTAAGATTAGTGCAGCAGTTAAAAGTGGTATGAGTACTTTTTCCGTGAGTACAATTGCGCCATTTGCAAATAACAACATAGCCGGCTGAAAGTTCAACATACTGAATGCTCCACCCGCAGCAACCATGCTGGCGGTCAATATCGGATAAATAGAAATAAACATCATCGATATCGAGTTTGCAATATCACGGATGAGAGTCAGATGTTCAAATGCGGGTTGCAGCACGACCGTTACAACAATAAAAATCAAAATCATCCTCGTCCACTTTGCAAATGAAGGGAATAAAAAATCCACCAACAATGCCATGAACGTAGCAATAATAATGATGACAAAGCTTGACAATACGGTTCCGAGTATCGATTCTATAAAAGAAATCATGGATGCCCCGCCTGTTCATTTTGTAATGAGTTTTGAAAGAATTTCGATTAATGCGGACGTCTGCTGCATCCACAAAGTCAGTATGGAAATTTTTACAGCGAAATGAGCTACTGCGGCAAGCGAGCCGTATCCTGCCTCTTCGATATGTTTTGCAATGAGCTCAGAGACATAAAACAGAATGGCACTACCAATCAATAATTTTGCAAATGGATCCGGTAATGGTTCAAACAAGGCAACAAAATATTTCCCGAATGGAAAGACGATTGTAACGAGCAGGTGGAATAGAAAATAGAAAAAAATAGATGCATACAAAAGTGGCTGCAATTTAGGTACAGCAAATGAAATGAGGAGGAGAATAAGGAAAACTACAATTAATTGAATTAATGTTAACATCAGACTGACATCGACAGCCACTGGAAAAACTCCGTGATTTCAGTGAAGAAAATCTTCAGGAAGCGGAGCATTTCAGCAGTGATATAAATATAGGCGATGAAAAAAAGAAAAAAGGAAAACTCTTTCCTACCTGTCTGCTCGAAAAAGATATGCAGAAAACCGATGACTAATCCGATACCGGCAACGCGTAGCAAATCATTTAGTTCCATCCGGTATTCCCCCCATTGCACTATCCTATGTGCAAGGGGCAGCTCATATGCAAAAAACACCCTGCATTCCGATTGGGAACGCAAGGTGTTTTTGGATTTTGTCTAGGCTACACCGGCCAGACGCACGGATCATAAGTCAGTACAGCAAGGAATGATTGAACTACATCCTTCCCGGGTAAAGAACACCGCTTGGGCCTGCATGATGCAGATCATGCAGTCTTTGCGACACGATGTCGCGAACTTAGACTGCCTTCCTTTATCTGACTTATGCCTGTCGCGTCTAAGCGGCCGTAGAAGCTTAGGCCAGGTCATTCAGTTGTTGCCACAGGACGTGGCGTACTTAAACTGCGTTCCTCTTTATGCGCGAGAAACGTATTCAGATTCCACTGTGTTGATGATAAGTTTATCGCCAATGTTGATGAAGAATGGCACTTGTACAACAACGCCAGTTTCCATTTTAGCTGGCTTAGAACCACCGCTCGCTGTATCGCCTTTAATACCCGGCTCCGTTTCTGCAACTTCAAGAACGACTGTTACAGGCAGTTCAACGCCAAGTACTTCTTCTTTAAACATGATAACGTGAACTTCCATATTTTCTTTTAGGAACTTCAATTCGTCTTCAATCTGCTTCTCTGGAAGTTCAATCTGTTCGTACGATTCGTTATCCATAAAGACATGATCGTCTCCATTTGCATACAAATATTGCATGCGACGGTTATCAATTTGTGCTTTCGCCACTTTTTCTCCAGCGCGGAACGTTTTTTCATTGACGTTGCCTGAACGTAGGTTACGCAGTTTCGAGCGAACGAACGCCGCGCCTTTACCTGGTTTAACGTGTTGGAAATCCATTACGCGCCAAATATCCCCGTCAAATTCAATTGTTAATCCTGTTTTAAAGTCGTTTACTGAAATCAAGATGATTCCTCCAATTAATAGTAGATTATAAGATAAGTAGTTCTTTTGTAGAATGTGTCAAACGCTCATTACCGTTTTGCGTCATAATGATGTCATCTTCGATTCGGACGCCGCCAATTCCAGGCAGATAGATACCTGGCTCAACTGTCACAACCATATTCGGCTCAAGTACCGTCGCAGAACGGAAAGATAATCCCGGTCCTTCATGCACTTCAAGACCTATGCCGTGTCCCGTTGAATGACCAAATGCTTCACCGTAGCCTTTAGACTTGATGTAGTCGCGTGCAATTGCATCGGCTTCTATTCCAGTCATACCCGGTTTGATCTCTTTTAAAGCAAGTTCTTGTGCTGCAAGAGTCACTGCGTAAATTTCTTTCAGTTTGTCAGAAGGTTCACCGACAGCGACCGTACGCGTGATATCTGAAATATAGCCTTCATACAATGCGCCGAAGTCGAGCGTGACAAAATCTCCCGACTCGATGACTTTGTCAGTTGCAACTCCGTGCGGAAGTGCACCGCGTAAGCCGGACGCCACGATAATTGAAAATGAAGATGACGTTGCCCCTTGTTTACGCATCGCAAACTCCAGTTCATTCGACACTTCGAGTTCCGTCATGCCCGGTTTGATGAATGTACAAATATGCGTGAATGCATCATCTGCAATTTTAGCCGCTTTTTTCAAAATAGCTAACTCATCTTCCATTTTTACCATACGCAGTTTTTCAACGAGGCCCGAAACAGGTTTAAGCTCCGCTTCGACCTTTCCATTATATAGTTCGTAAAGACCGAATGACAGATCATCTTTTTCGAAACCGATTGTCCGAAGCTTCATTTTTTCCGCTTGCTCGGCCACTTCTTCGATGATGGTTGCCGTATGCTGAACGATCCGGAAGCCATTGATTTCTCTTTCAGCCTGTTCAGTATAACGGAAATCTGTAATGAACACTGCGTCGTCAGACGAGATAAGGGCAAGCCCTGCTGTCCCCGTGAAGCCAGTCATATAACGACGGTTGTACGAGTTCGTAACGAGTAGTGCGTCAATGCCATGTTCTGTTAACAGTTCACGTAGCTTTGTCAATTTCACAGTTTCATACCCCTTTTCCCCGGAGAAGGAAAGCGTGGAAGGCGAGTTCGTATCCGGTAGTGCCGAATCCAGCTAACTGGCCGATACAGACTGGCGCAATAACGGATGTTTCTCTGAACGGTTCACGGTTATGTATGTTCGAAATATGGATTTCGATGACAGGTACATTAACAGACGCGACAGCATCACGTAAAGCGATACTATAATGTGTAAACGCGCCTGGATTGAAGACAATGCCATCCAGGCCAACGTCATCTGCTTCATGGATTTTGTCGATTAAGGCACCTTCCCAATTAGATTGGAAGAATGATAGTTCAACACCATGTAACAACGCAATCTTGTCTAATTTACGTTCAACGTCTTCCAATGTTTCTGCACCATAAATACCCGGCTCTCTCTTTCCGAGCCGATTAAGATTGGGTCCGTTCAGAATTAGTAACTTCATCGCCACACCATTCCCCTCACCGTTGTCTATCCCATTTTATCATATCGTTCTTTTGTAGCAACTCATTTTACACTTTCATCCGAAAATTTCTTCATAAAAACTGCCGTTCCGGTAATAAACCTGAAAACCATAGCCATTAAAGCGAAATATGGGAGTGATATGGATTTCATTGCAGCAAAGGGTGTTTTCGGTGAGCCAATCGTCCATTCAACCGTAAAAACAACGATAATTCCGATAGTTAAGGCTGTAATAGATGGCGGAATTGACGTTGTGAATGAAACCGCAAAATAAACAATAGCGTATAACAATACCAGCGCCACAAAAAGCAAAGCCCATTTGATTGTGAAATGGGCGGACGGAAACAAATGCCACTTTTTTGCCCAGCCAACAGGCGACCAGTTTATGAAATTAAATAGCTGCAGAAATTTAAGCGCAATTGTCGTAAAAAATGCGCCTACTAGCGCGGTCCATAGTAATGTTTTATTAATCATGAAAATCCCTCCTTTACAAAGTGTCGGGAGGTTCAGAACATTTTAAACATCATTGTGGAGTGTAGGGCCGTTTTTTAGTATAATGAATTATAGGATTTGGTTGATATAAAAGAAAGCGTGGGTAAATGTATGGGAAAAGAACTACAACCTCCTGCTTACGGGGGTCAAGCACTTGTCGAAGGGGTAATGTTCGGCGGTAAAAATCATACTGTGGCGGCAATTAGACGGAAGGACGATACAATCGATTACTTCCATCTACCAAAAGAAAAGAATAGTGTCCGGATGAAACTGAAAAAAATCCCATTCGTTCGGGGTATAGTTGCATTAATCGAATCTGCTGGCGTCGGATCGCGGCATTTAACATTTTCGAGTGAGCGGTACGATGTCATGCCTGGTGAAGAAATTGAGAAAGAAGAAGAGACTTCAAAATTGGCGATGGTTCTTGGCGTCGCTGCGGTTGGAGTGTTATCTTTGCTTTTCGGGAAATTTGTTTTCACGCTTATCCCCGTTTTTCTTGCACAAGCATTGCAGTTCGTTGCTCCAGGGAAAACCGCTCAAATTTTACTTGAAAGTTTGTTCAAACTTATTTTGTTACTGACGTATGTCTCGCTCATTTCGATGACTCCCCTTATTAAACGAGTATTCCAATATCACGGGGCTGAGCATAAAGTAATCAACGCATATGAGAATAACTTACCGATGACAGTCGAAAATGTTCAAGCGCAATCGAGACTTCATTTCCGTTGCGGTAGTAGTTTTATGCTATTTACTGTGATTGTCGGGATGTTTGTCTACTTTCTCGTGCCGACCGACCCATTTTGGTTGCGCATTGTGAACCGCATTCTTCTTATTCCGGTTGTGCTTGGTATTTCTTTCGAGGTTTTACAATTAACAAACTCGCTTCGTAACGTTCCAGTACTGAAATATCTAGGCTATCCTGGATTGTGGCTCCAGTTATTGACGACAAAAGAACCGGATGACAAGCAAGTGGAAGTCGCAATTGCTTCATTCGAAAGGTTGCTTGAGATTGAAGAGCATGGCGCTGTAGCTATGGAAGTTGTAACGAAAAGTGATTCTGAAACAGAAACTGTTCCTGTAACTTAAGAAAAGCGGAAGGCGCCTTCTAGACGCGACAGGCATAAGTCGATCCAGCGACGTGGCGTTCTTTGCCACATAGCTGGATTGCTTATGACCTGAGCGGCTGGCGCCTGAAGCTAGACAACATGAAAAGCGGAAGCTGCCGATTACGGCTGCTTCCGCTTTTTCATTTGATTAAAGACCGCATTTCAATTGTGCATTACAGTTCGTGCATGTGTTACAGCCGCCCATTTCTTCGACGGTGCCTGTTCTACATACAGGGCATGTATCCCCAACTTCGGATCCAATCGTGACATTTGTCGAACGTAAATCTTGTATCGTATTGACGAGAACAACTTTACGATTTTCTACGACTTCTTCAACATAACACGAATCCATCTCATTTTCTTCGGCTTTGAGCGTCAACACTTGTGAATCACGGCTACCGTCTACATAGACTGTACCGCCTTTTGCTCCGCCTTTATAGAGACGCTCATAGACACCTTCTACTTGCTTAACTGTATAGCCTTTCGGTGCATTGACCGTTTTGGAAATCGAACTGTCAATCCAGCGTTGAATGATGCACTGAACATCTGCATGCGCTTCAGGTGCCAGCGCCATCGACGAGATGAACCAGTGTGGCAAGTTTTCCGCATCTGCGTCAGGATTGCTCTCCAAATATTCTTCTACAATTTCAGCTTTCACTTCGATGAATTTACCAAGGCGTCCACTGCGGTAATAAGAAAAGGAAAAATATGGTTCTAACCCGGTACTTACGCCTACCATTGTTCCAGTGGATCCCGTTGGAGCAACAGTTAAAAGATGAGAGTTTCTGATACCATGTTCCAAAATGGACATACGGATATCTTCCGGCATTTTTTTCATGAAACCTGTATTGATGAATGCAGTACGCAGAGCTTTTGTTTCTTCGTCTGTCTTGCCAATGAGGAACGGGAAACTTCCCTTCTCTTTCGCAAGTTCGATTGATTCACGGTAAGCTGACGTTGCAATTGTTTCGAATACTTTTTCGACAAGGTCGTTGCCTTCAGGAGAACCGTATTCTTTTTCACAATAAATCAAGAGATCAGCAAGACCCATGACACCGAGTCCAACACGACGTTCGCCGAGTGCTTGTACTTTATTTTCTGCAAGGAAATATGGCGTTGCATCGATAACGTTATCTTGCATACGAACACCGACACGAACGATTTCCTGTAATTTTTCATGGTTTACTGTTTTCGTTTCTTTATCTGCCACTTCAGCTAGGTTTACAGCAGCTAAATTACAAACTGAATATGGTGCTAATGGTTGTTCCAATTTTGTTATCCTAAAGGCTTTTTATCCTCTAGTTCTTACAGTTCGATTTCCTGTAAGTTCAGCATACATTTTCATTACACAACTTTTTCATATATTTCAGCAATTCTTTTCTTCCTTGATCAACACCGAAAATGGCGCTGGAAATGACTCTAAAATCTTTTACGTTATATCGACGTAAAATTTCATCTGTCATTGGTTTAATAGTTGAATTAATTTTATTAAAAGGCGTAGCAAGAACTATATCTTTATTTTCCATTGTCCATTGATTAATATAGCCTTTGATTTCGCTATGAATGATTTTTCTCTTGTTTACGTATTCGTCGGTTGCAAGTTTTATGGCTACTTTACCCGAACATTCCCGACTACAATAAATACGTGCAGATGTCTTCATTACAATAAACTCATGGGAGCATAGACTGCAGTATCGGGACTCTCGGAGTGTTTTTATTTTCCCTCTTTGTGATAAACCCGATTTTCGCAGTCCTTCAATCATACGTTTTTTCGTTTCGGAATTAGTATTCCACAAACTTTTAGTATGTTCTCCAATTTTCTTCTTGGTTTCTTCAGAATGTTTTAGACCATAGTGACTATTCAATTCACCACTGGCTGCTTTGTGAATCGTAGTCTTATCTGAAGCAATCCATTTAGTAATAATAGAGTTCAATGACACCGGCATATTCTTATAAATAATCAAAAGTTCTTCATAGGATACCAATTCTGTTTTAATCTGAACTTGTTGTTCAATGGATTTCAAACGTTCTTTTGCCTTTTCAAGAGCATTTTTATCTCTTGATTTAATCTCAACTATCTTTTCCAGGTTTCCAGATTGATCATAAAAGAAAAAATCAGGTTTATAATTCTCTCCATCAATCCTGAAAACTTGATCTTCATAACTCCAGGTAATAAAAAAATGGTCCAGATAAACAGCATAAGCATATTCATAAGAACTTCTTAAATAAAAGCTCTTATAATATCCAGCATATCCTCTGTTCAAATCTTTCTTCTCCTTTATTACTTATTATAAATGAAGAAAAAGTTGTTGTGTAATGTTGCGGTCTCGTGCCTGGATTATAGTCTGCTTCCTGATTACAGAAAACAGGATCACCAGGTATGCGTTGCCCCTGACTAAAGTATTACCCCCAGCCTTCGGTTCGGATTGGCATCTCAGCTTTCCCGCTTCATCCCGCAATTTTTAACGTGAGGCGAAGTCCACCACACGGGTTTGTCGCTACGACTTGCTGGCCGTAAGCTTTGGCGTTCGTTTCGTTATTGGCATTATCGATGAAGAAAATACCTGGTTCTGCAGCATAAGTTGCGCAAATGTTGATTAAATCCCAAAGTGCGCGCGCTTTGATTGTCCGGTAAACACGTACTGCGAATCCTTGACGTTCCCATTCACGGACATCGCCGACTTTATGCCATTCTTCATTGTACTTCGCCATTTCTTTTGGCGAATACTTCTCGACAGCTGGGAAACGAAGGTCATAATCTGCGTTTTGTTCGACAGCTTTCATGAAATCATCCGTCAAAGTGACGGAAATGTTTGCACCTGTCAGGAATTCCGCATTATGTACGGAATAGGTCCCACCATCACGCAATTTCGTGTCAGCGTCTTTCATGATTGCCGCATTGAAGCCACCCATACCAGGAATCGTTTGATAGTTGATAATCCCTTGGTACATCGCTTCTTCCTGGGCTGTCAGTGGTTTGAATTTCAGTTTTTCATTTGCGAGCTTTTTGATCATCTCATCTTCGGTATGTTCCATAAGATAACGTAGAATTCTTGGATTCTGCATTTTCGAGATGATGAATTCGCAAATATCAGGGTGCCACCTAAATACCGTCCTTTTCAGGATATTTCTCTGCAAATAGTAGCAGACGGAGTAGACTATATCATCACCCTCAGTGTTATCTGGTAGGGGCCGGGCGCTTCGGAAAGAACTGTATCTTCCCTACTCTACTTCCATTCATTTCGAATGTTTTCGATAGTCGTTGAACCTTCACCTAACACGGTGCTTGGCTGCGGATTGTCCAATGCCATCAATTTTTAAGCATTCACGTTCACCGTTTCCAGTCGCGTTGTAGCTTAATGGCCTCTAAGGAGTTCTTCGCAATTCACCCGATTTTCTAGTCGTCCATTATCTGAACGACGCGGACTAGCATTGTTGTTTAATCCGCCAACATAATCATTTGCGCTCCACGCTGAATGTTACTCTCCCTATTTGGAAGGGTTGGGTCATTTCTGCCCAACTCTCATGCTTTCACATAAGATCAGACTATCTCATCAAAGATAAAAACCTAATAAATTTACGATTTAACTTTATATCTCCATGTTGATAAAGAAGGTTACAAATTGCTCTCAAATCTTTTATGCTACTGACGTAGATATCGTAGCAGCCTTTCTTTTTGGTAATTGATCTAACATTCTGCGCAAAACCTTCGGATTGTAAAAAGGTTAGGATGTCTTTCAATAATACAAGATTCCCTGTAAACCCCATACGACCTTTTTGATATCCATTGCGTTGGTATACCCTAATATGCCCGTCTGCATCAAAGAAACCTCGTAAAAAAGCCCATTGAAGCTCGTTATTATTAAAATTGATAAACTGTTCTTTTCCGGTTTTATTAGGGGTGATACCCAGTTTAATTAGATCATTAGCCATTTTTGTAGAATTGATAGCCAAAGAATATTTATTTTGTTCGTTGGGTGCACTTTTCAGACGAAACTTAATCGCTTCAGTCATATTAAGTTCCCGTGCAATATCTTCCAACAGTTGCAAATCTTCTGCAGCCAGGCATAAAACAATTCTTTTGGACTTTCCTCTATCAACTATCGTTCCATCGCCTAAAATATAACCTACAATGTAAGCTTGGTTAGGTGTATTAATTACCTCAAAATAATCTTCATCATATTGATAAATTTTATTTTTCAATTTCCCAACTTCTCCTGGAGTTCTAGGTTTGAAAAATTGAAGCTCTTGATTCCACCGTAAGATAGTACCTCTAGAGAGTCCAAGTTTTTTTGCTATTGCGACCTGACTTAAGCCTTCTTAATGGAGTTTAGTAATCGTAATGATTAGTTCTTCTATGTCCTGCGCCCCATAACGGCGTTGCCGCCCGCTATGGTTTACTCCTTCCGTAGTCCCCAATCTATCCACCTTCCAATCATATGAACATATTGGTAACGTTAGGAAGTTTTAATAGTCGTTGAACGTTGATCTTTGTTTCCAAAGACCCTTCGCTGCTGATTGCCCAATCCTTATTTTTTTCAAACCCTCACGCTCACCGTCGCCAGTCACGTTGTGGTAAATAAGGCTCTAAGGGTGTTCCAGCAATTCGCAGAATTTTAATCCCGCCGTGTAAAGTTAACGGGATCCACCTTGTTCGACAAGATGTGTCAATTTCGCTATATCATCAAGCCATGATACCGACCCAGATGATTTACCGTTAACGCCGCGTGCGAGTGTGTTACGTGGGCGTAGTGTAGAACCGTTTGTCCCAACACCGCCGCCCCGGCTCATGATTTCCATCACTTGTTTGCGGTGATCAGAAATGCCTTCACGGGAGTCAGCTACGAAAGGCATCACATAACAATTGAAGAATGTCACTTCAGTATCCGAGCCCGCTCCGTACAAAACACGTCCTGCTGGGATGAAATTCAGTTTTGACAACTGATCGTAGAACTGATCGAACGATTCCTGACGTCTTTCTTCTGTCGTTTCAACCGATGCAAGTCCAGTCGCATTACGTCTTGCAATCTGCTCATAAAACACTTCAAGCGGCTTTTCAAGGACTTCAATCGGTCTTGTGACGATGCCTCTTTCCTGCTCTTCAGGATTATCAATTGCAGAACGGTAATCTTTCTCAATCCAAATATCTGCTTTGCCGTTTTTTTCATCAAGCGCGGTGATAAAACCAAGTCCACGTGCTGGGAATTTCGGATCTTCCTTCACTGTCAGGACGACAAAATCACCAACTTTCAGTGTTTTCTTTTCAGTATCCTTAAACGAATATCTGTCAATCATGACCAGTCGGGATACCCCTTTGTGTTCGATATGCATGTCCTCTGTAATTGGATGTACTTGCGGAAACTTCGCGATATCCGCATTCAATTGTTCTTTGTCGAGAATGGGTTCCTGATTCTTTAAAATGATGACCATTAACGCATCCCTCCTTTTGGGATTTTAATAACGCAACACCATATATAGTGTCACTCTTACTCATTAATCTACTACATATTGAAATCGACTTCAATAAATTTGTTTTAACACAAAATTCAAAGTGCACTATTTCCGCCATTTAAACGTGCTTTTTTTTGAAAAAAGCTCCAAAGTTGTAGGTGTTATTTCTTAAAGGTCCATTCGTCATTCGCATACTTCTTGCGTTCGATTTCCAAGACATAGTGGAGCTGTTGCTCGGTTAATTCCATAGGTTCCAGTTCCATATCTAGCGCTAGTTCAAATCCTTTCGAAAACGCGTCGGCACATTCGCTAACCGTCACCGGCCGATCAACCAATCTATCAATGGCTACCGCTTTCTCAGGCAAGCTTGTACGCATTTGTTCACGTTGCAATTCTGATTTGAATGTAAAAAGGGAAACAAGCTTATCCACATCCAGACTTAAAAGTATCGCACCGTGCTGCAAAATGACACCTTTCTGCCTTGTCTGCGCACTGCCAGCCACTTTCTTACCTTCAACGACAAGTTCGTACCAACTAGGCGCATCAAAACACACCGCACTTTTTGGTTTTTTCAAATCTTCGTTCTGTTGCACCGTTTGTGGTACTGAAAACATTGCATCCAACCCCAGATTACGGAACCCTTCGAGCACACCACCCGAAATGACGCGGTAGGCTTCCGTAACCGTTTCGGGCATATTCGGATAACTTTCACTAACAATTACGCTATATGTAAGTTCGTGTTCATGGAGAACGCCTCTTCCCCCAGTAGGACGTCTGACGAAACCGAGCCCATTTTTTCTTACTTCATCCAAATTTATTTCTTTTTCGACACTTTGAAAATAACCAATCGATAATGTCGCAGGCTCCCATTCATAAAATCGAAGCACTGGACCGATTTCACCTTTACTATGCCATTCCAGTAAAGCCTCATCTAACGCCATGTTGAACGATGCGCGACATTTTCCTGAATTAATGAAATGCCAAACCTTTTTCCCCATCCGAATTCCCCCTTCACAACGACTATCATTTTATCATTCCCATCAACACTTAAGCTATCTATTTTCATCTTCTAGGGTCAGTATAATGACAACTGAGTCTTTTATTCGCTCCGTACTCTATTCGTGACAAGGCACCTCGATTACACCATAGGCCAAGAGTGCAACATATAAAAGGGATGATTAACCAGCAAAAGGTTAATCCCTAAATAATGACTTCTTTTTAATCGACATCAAAAAGGTGCTTGCCCATTGAACATGTGCCGTTCAATCTTTATAATGAATAGGTAGAGAGAAAGGGGAAAGTTGTTTTGAATTATTATTTTTTAGGAGCCGTCGCTCTCGCCGTAATCATTTATTTTGTTGTGACGATGCTACGCCTTCGTAAAGCCGTAACAAACTTGACGCAGGAGCAATTTATCGAAGGCTATCGGAAAGCACAGCTAATCGACGTACGTGAGGCAAAAGATTTTGATGCCGGCCATATTTTAGGAGCGCGTAATATCCCTTATTCTCAGTTCCGTCAGCGGTTTAAAGAAATCCGTTCGGACAAGCCCGTTTATTTGTACGATCAAAACGGTGGAAAAAGTGCACGTGGAGCATTATTCTTAAAGAAAAAAGACTATCAGCAACTGTTTCACCTGCAAGGCGGTTTCCGTCAATGGACTGGTAAAGTGAAAAGCAAATAAATTACCGCTTTGAAATAACATCATTAATGCCGATAACGTAGGAAATTAGATAATAAAAGGAGAAGCCCAGGCGGCTTCTCCTTTTGTATTTCAATTTATATTTTCATTCCGCAAAGCATGTTTAATTCTTCTCATTCCACCAACTATTTTTGCTTAGAAAAAAATGTAAAGTGGTTACTAAGAGCAATGCAACAATCGGAAAGATAATCAATAATTTGATAGCTATTGCCGATGAGTTTTCAGTCAAAGCAAGTACAAGAATAAAGTTAGTATAAATGAAAAGGAGTATAAAAAAGAGCCCACTTGTCAAAATCACTTCATTTACTTTTTTAAAATCATTCCTACTGACTAGTAAATAGAACAGATACGGCACCAGACATAATAAGGCAAGCAATGAATAATTCGGATTAGTTAGGCCACCATCTAATAAAAAATCCCCGAATATAAGACGCAAGATAACGGCTGCTCCATAGACTGTAAGAAAAACACCAACTATGCACAGTATGAATAATGAACTTCTTGAACGTTTCACATTTTCCGCTCCCTTCCATTAATCATATGTAGTCAAGGAGGGCAAAATCACTTTAATTTCTCGAAAAAGACAAACATAAAGAGCCTACATCCATTGGAGTGTAGGCTCTTTATAATCATTACTGCATTTTACTTATGCTTTTGTATAACGAAGTACAGGGAAACGTGCCGCCTTCGTTTCATCAAGACGATTGATGACTGTTGTATGCGGTGCATTTTGTACGATTTCAGGGTTTTCTTCTACTTCTTTTGCAATTTGGATAAGTGCGTCACAGAAAGCATCGAGTGTTTCTTTCGATTCTGTTTCTGTAGGCTCAATCATCATGCCTTCTTCAACGTTAAGCGGGAAGTAAATTGTAGGCGGATGATAGCCAAAGTCAAGCAGTCGCTTCGCCATATCCAGCGTACGCACGCCAAGTTTCTTCTGACGGCGACCAGACAGAACAAATTCATGTTTACAATGACGGTTATACGGCAAATCGAAATGTGGCTCCAATCTGCGCATCATGTAGTTCGCATTCAATACAGCATATTCCGTAACAGCTTTCAAGCCGTCTGGTCCCATTGAACGAATATACGTGTATGCACGCAGATAGATACCGAAGTTACCGTAGAACGGTTTAACACGGCCAATCGACTGTGGCAGATTGTATTCAAATGTGTAAACTTCATCTTTTTTCACAAGGACTGGTTTCGGAAGGAATGGAATAAGATCCTTCTTCACGCCTACTGGGCCCGAACCTGGTCCACCGCCGCCGTGTGGTCCTGTAAATGTTTTATGCAAGTTCAAGTGAACTGCATCGAAGCCCATATCACCAGGACGTGCTTTAGACATAACTGCGTTCAAGTTTGCGCCATCATAATAAAGTTTTCCGCCAGCAGCGTGAACGATTTCAGCCATTTCAAGAATTTCTTCTTCGAAAAGACCAAGTGTATTTGGATTCGTCAGCATAAGTGCCGCCGTGTCATCCCCTACATGTCGTTTCAGATCCTCAAGATCAACAAGTCCGTCTTCGCCTGATTTTACTGTAATCGTATCGAAACCAGCAACTGTAGCGGAAGCCGGATTTGTACCGTGCGCAGAATCTGGAACAAGTACTTTCGTACGTTTAAAGTCACCGTTTGCTTCATGGAAAGCCCGAATCATCATCAAAGCTGTCCACTCGCCGTGCGCTCCTGCTGCCGGCTGAAGTGTTACTTCGTCCATTCCTGTAATTTCCACAAGATGCTCTTGCAGGTCATATAAAACCTCTAGCGCACCTTGAACAGTTGACTCATCTTGCAGTGGGTGAATATTTGCGAATCCAGGATAACGCGCAACAGATTCGTTGATTTTCGGATTATATTTCATCGTACATGATCCAAGTGGATAAAATCCTGAATCGATACCATGGTTACGATTAGAAAGTGCTGTGTAATGACGCATAATATCGAGTTCAGAAACTTCCGGAAGCTCGGCAACTTCCTCGCGTACAAACCCCTTTGGCAATAGATTGGAAAGGTCAAGTTCAGGTACATCCAGCTCAGGGAGACTGTAGCCTATACGTCCTTCTCTCGTAATTTCAAAAATTAACGCCTGGTTATCTTTATGCATGAAGGGCCTCCATTTCCTGCACAAGTGCATCGATTTCTTCTTTCGTACGCTGTTCTGTTACAGCGATAAGTGCATGGTTAGCAAATTCAGGATACGTCAGACCTAGGTCATAACCACCGATTATCCCTTTTGTAAATAGTTTTGTATTTACATCTTTTACAGACCGTTTGCAATCAACGACGATTTCATTGAAATGTGAGCCACTAAATTTAACGTCGAAACCAGCTTTTTCAAAAGTTTCTTTCGCATAGCGCGTTTTCACAATGTTTTGGTAGGCGATTTCTTGTGCGCCAATTTTACCAAGCGCAGTCATCGCTACTGAAGCAGCTAATGCGTTCAACGCTTGGTTTGAACAGATATTAGACGTCGCTTTATCACGACGGATATGTTGTTCACGTGCTTGAAGTGTCAATACGTATCCACGACGACCTTCATCATCAGTTGTTTCTCCAACAAGACGACCTGGAACTTTACGCATCAACTTTTTCGTTACTGCGAAATAACCACAATGTGGTCCACCAAATGATTCAGGAATACCGAACGGTTGTGCATCACCGACTGTAATATCGGCACCAAGCTTCCCTGGAGGTGTTAAAATGCCAAGCGCAAGTGGATTTGATGAAACAACGAACAATCCACCTTTAGCGTGTGCAATTTCCCCGATTTTTTGAACGTCTTCAATTTGACCAAAGAAATTTGGATATTGCACAAGCACTGCAGCTGTATCCTCGTCCATCATTTCTTCCAACATCGCCAAATCAGTAACGCCATCTTTTTGCGGTATTGTGACAACTTCGATGTACTGTCCAGAAGCATAAGAAAGGACTACATCACGAGATTCAGGGTTAACTGTTTCAGAAACAAGAAGTTTCTTACGGCGTGTATGTCCTGATGCAAGTGTTCCCGCTTCAGCAAGGGCCGTCCCGCCGTCGTACATTGATGAGTTTGCAAGGTCCATGCCAGTCAGTTCACAGATCATTGTCTGGAATTCAAAGATAGCTTGCAATTCACCTTGTGAGATTTCCGGTTGGTAAGGCGTGTAAGCCGTATAGAACTCAGATCGTGAAATGACATGGTCGACGATGATCGGTTTGTAATGATCATAGACACCTGCGCCAAGGAATGATGCATATGTACGCGCATCCGCATTTTTCGCTGCAAGTTTTGAAAGTTCTTTTGTCAATGAAGACTCGGATTTCGCTTTTTTAATATTGTATTCGCCTCTAAATCTAACCTTTTCAGGAATATCTTCAAAAAGTTCATCTACGGAAGTAATCCCGATTGTTTTCATCATTTCATCGCGATCGGTTTCAGTCATTGGAATATAACGATGCTGCATGTCTTCTTAACCCCTTTTCATAATGGTATATGATTAGCGTTTATAAAATGGTGTAGCGATAATTACTGCTTTCAAACGCTTAGCACGAATTTCTACTTCAATTTCAGTTCCTTCGGCAGTATGTTCGCTGTTCAGAAGCGCAAAACCAATGTTCTTTTTCAGTGTCGGTGATTGTGTACCCGTTGTTACTTCACCGATTTGTACTTCACCAAGGAATACTTTATAACCCGTACGCGGAATTCCTTTGTCAATCATTTCCACACCGACAAGTTTACGCGGTGCACCATTTTCTTTTTGGGAAGCTAGAACTTCTTTACCGAAGAAATCCTCTTCTTTATTCAGCTTCACAACGAAGCCAAGGCCCGTTTCAAGCGGTGAAATATCTTTTGATAGTTCTTGTCCATATAGTGGTAAACCAGCCTCAAAACGAAGCGTATCACGTGCACCAAGACCTGCTGGTACAACACCTTCACTTGCGCCCGCTTTCAGAATAACGGCCCATAAAGCAACAATTGCTTCTGGTGAACCATAAATTTCAAATCCATCTTCTCCTGTATATCCAGTACGCGACACGAGTACTTGGTGTCCAGAAATGTCAACATTCTCTTTAAAGCGGAAAAATTTGATATCCTCTAGAGGCTCCTCCGTCAATGTTTGAAGTACTTCTTGTGCAATAGGCCCTTGCAAAGCAAGTAGTGCGTAAGAAGATGATGCGTCTTCAATTTTGACATCGTCCGTAGCATGACTATTCATCCACTCAAGATCTTTGTCGATATTTGACGCATTGACAACCAAAAGGTAGTTATTATCTCCACGTTTGTAGATTAAAAGATCATCTACAGTACCGCCGTTGTCATAACACATAGCCGTGTATTGAGCTTGACCTTCTTTAAGTTTCGAAACATCGTTTGTAACCATCTTTTGCAAATAAGATAATGCACCTTCTCCAGTGACAAGCACTTCACCCATATGTGAAACATCAAAAAGGCCTGCTTTTGTCCGTACAGCTTCGTGTTCAGCTTTAATGCTCGAAAACTGAACAGGTAGCTCCCAACCACCAAAATCAATCGTTTTACCACCGTATTCCGCGTAACTGTCAAAAAGGACAGTGCGTTTCAAAGACTCTGACAAGTTCTATTCCCCCTTAAAAGTTTGATAAAAAAGGACAGAGGTCCCCTAATTAGGAAACCTCTGTCCTTGTACCTGAAAGTTTGACCTTACGGCTTTCCTCGTTGGTGGCCAGCCTAACCGGCGCTCTCCAGAGATGCGTCATGTATGAGTCTTGTTACCTGAGAGATTCATAACATAAGTTACTTGCTCCTTCGGCGACGCCATTGCGTGCTCTCCCCATACAATCATTCGCGTTATTCAATTGAAATGAAAATGATTAAGATTCGGACAACTAATGCCCTTTCGCCTTATATCTTAACATTTCATCTTTGAAAGCGCAATACTTTTTAATTGGCAGTCGTTTTGACGAACGTAAACAAGTATTCCGTGACAATCGTTCGTCTTTTTGGGCATTAATTAAATTTTCATCCGAATTAAAGGATTGGAAAACCAATAATCAGTAGTTGATTTTTGTTTTCATTTATATTTCCCCCTTAAGCCTCCCTATTTGGAATGCGATATAATCCACAATGTCACGCAAAGATCGATTTTCCGTTTCGACTTTAAAATGTGCACCATGTAGATATTGAGGTTTCCGATTATTAAACAACTGTTCAAGATCGGAACGTGTCGACCTTTGTACAATTGGACGGTTTCGGTCCGTGGAAATCCGTCGCCATATGTCGCGAAACGGGGCATTAAGAAAGAAGACAAGACCTGTTTTCCGCATAATCTCCCTATTTTCTTTACGCATCGCCACACCACCGCCTGTCGCAATGATACAAAATTCATCACGGAACGTGCGAAGGAACTCTGTTTCCATTTCACGGAAACGTTCTTCGCCATACATTTCAAATATTTGGGGGATCGTCAAACCCGTCATCCTCACGATTTCAGTATCCATATCATAATATGGCATTTTCGTCGCAAAACTGAGCCGTTTACCGATTGCACTCTTCCCGCACCCCATATAACCAATCAAATACACTTTCTTCATGTCATCACCCATTTGGCAGAACGAATAGTTTATCCGTTCCGTTTCATTGTTCTCACCGTTTCGTTTTCATAATACGTTTCAAGCGAATCGTAAGTTCGTTGTATACTATCATGCCACGAAACAAGGGAGAAAAGAAAGAGACTAACGAAAAATAATAAAATAATCGCGACCGCAAGCATGGCGCCATGTTCATTTCGGATAAAACCCAACCGCAAAACCCCTTACTTTAACGGAATCATTCAACATCGTCACATAAGCAGTTATAGTCATACCATCAAATGTATACGTAGCTTCCTTTACTCCCGTTACTAATGGAATATGCCCTGTAGTGTCTACTCGTTTCCGGATAACCGTTCCACTTTGCTCAATATCAATCAGCCCCCGATTGTTCTTCAGCCGAATTGTCCTTCCGCCGTTAGCCAATCGGATTTCGTTGACGTCAGAAAGTAGATATTGTAAATCAGCCGAGAATAATTCCCATTCAGTGGATGAGTAATCTGTATAGTATTGTTCAATCGGACCTTTCCAAAAGAAAAATAGTATAAATAGATGAATGAAAATGGTCATGACGATTAGTTGAAAGATACTTTCTAGAAATGTATAGCCCTGTTCATTTGACATCTTCATGAATGAACGCATTTATTGAACACCTTTTCGACTATCTTATAAGACACACAAACGGATTGCCCGTCAATGGTCCAATCGTAATCCACTCCGTCAACTTGACGGACCCCCTCCACCAAACCATATGAACTAAAATAGATAGCCCCTTGATGAGCAGTTTCCGCCGCATACATATGCGCCTTCTTCATCTGTAACTTTGAGGTCACTATTGAAGCAAAAGGAAGAAGTGTCCCAAAGATAACTATTACAATCGTTAATGTAAGTATCGCTTCTGGCCACGAGTAGCCCCCTTCATTCATGGATAATCATCCTTCCGCGCTGAAATTGGAACCTTATTTCGATAATACCTGAACTCGTAAAGAACGCCATTGTGCCAGGCTTCAAGATATCGCCATTCCCATCGAATTTTATTGACTTCAATTGGCTCGAGCTCGCCAAACGCATCCCTTTCGGAAAAACATTTTGTGCAACTCCAACTTTTCCTTCCTTGCCCAATAGATAAGATGTAATATATTCAGTTCCTCCATCCCTGAACTCCAAGCTTGTAGCCGCATAGTTGGCCATCGAATAAGCTTGTAAACTATAGACCGTTACCATAAACGCTTGAAGCGCGTCATCCTCAGATTCCGCTTGTATCCATTTGTCACCGATGGGTAAAATGATTGCTGTCATGATTGACAAAACAGCTACTACTAAAATCATTTCGAGGAACGTGAATCCGCTTTCCTTAGTTTCCTCCATCAACTACTTGCTTAGCCACTTTTCCATCCCCATCAATTGATAATTGCGTGCCATCGGGACACTGTGCATTTTCAGGCAGATATTCCTTTGTTGTTAATTCATCGAGAGTGGGCAAATGTTTTTCATCCATTTTAAATGCCTCAATTTGCCCTTGAACCATTTGTACATAGGCGTTACATCCCTTTTCATCAATTGACTTCGAATGCTTCGAGACATTTGGGATTGCAATAAGGATGAGAACCGAAATAATCAAAAGAACAATCATCATTTCAATTAGCGTGAACGCTTTTTCATTTCGAATAAATTCCATCAAATTCCTCCCTTATAATTTATCCATCATTCCGTAAACTGGTAAAAGTAGAGCGAGATATGCAGCCAAAATACAGATTGCTATGACACTAAATAAAGCCGGCTGCAACATTGCCAAAGCCTTCGCTAACTTCTCATCAATCGTTTCACTAAGATGTTCACTGTAAATCTGCAGCTCTTTCGGAAGATAACCGCTGTCCTCGCCATGCTTGGCGAATGCAGCTAGTTGGTCCATCAATCCCTCTGTCCTACTTATCGCAGTATGGAGCGAATCTCCAAAAACGACCTGCTTTTTGACATTTTTCGTAATTTCACTTAACACTACATCCAGATTTTGTTCAATTAATACATCCAGAGCGTTTTGCAAGGAAAGGCCCGACTGAAGCAAGCCCCCAATTTCACTAGAAAAATCCCGGGTCTTAACAATAGAAAAGAACATTCCTACGACAGGGATGGACATTAATACACGAATTTTTGTTGCAGGTTCAATTTTTCTGTAAATAACAGCACATAATACTGTTAGTAAAGCAGATACTAACACCATACTTATTATGACATCAGGGATTTTCGTCACGAGCGAAGGTAATGTTGAAACAAACCCATCCCCTTCGTTTTTCCTTGAAATCATCAACGCCTCCATATTAGGTAAAAAGAACCTTCGGAAAGCCATAAGCAATGCTGCGATCAGAATAAAAAGCACAACAGGATAGACAAGAAGACTTTTTAATTTCTTCCGTTTTTCTTCTGCTTTCCTCATACGAACAGCCATGCCACTCAATGCCTGTGCGACTCGTCCGTCTACTTCAGCAATCGCGATAGGAAGAAGCGTTCCGGATGAGAACCCAAAACTTGCAAGGATATGAGTGACACCGAACCCTTCCTTAAAATTTTTATTCATTGCTTCCAGCACAGGATTATAATCTTTCAAGTGATGTGGTACTAACAAAGTAACGGCATCATGAAATGTGTATCCCTCATTTAATAAAACAGAAAGTCTTTCTAGGAATACCGGTCGATTTTGAAAGCTTTCTTTTTTATGAAATAACAATTTCTTTTTTGATTTATTCATCTTTCACTACAATTGGCCTGTTATATTTTCGAATAAGCGACTCCACTTTAAGTTCTTCAGGAACATCTACCCTTTCGCCTTTCATAATGGAGTTCGTCATAGAATTAAGCGTGTCCCCTTGAATTATTTCAAATACTGCTCCCCTTTTTCCGGAAGCACTGCGAATGAGGCGTTGGGCTGAAATACATACCACGGTTTGCCTTAGTTCTTCAGCTGAAATACCAAAATCCATCATCCTGTAAAAACAGCCAGCAGGATCTTTGGAATGAACTGAAGTGAGTACCAAATGTCCAGTTAACGCAGCTTGCACTGCAATCTTTGCCGTTTCGCTATCACGGATTTCTCCAATCATGATGACATCAGGCGAATGGCGCAATATTGCTTTTAGACCTGCCGAGTACGTCATACCGGACCGTTCATTCACTTGAATTTGAAGCAGATGTGAATGATTGTTTTCAACAGGATCTTCTAATGTGATTACATGCCGTTCTAGATGATTGACGCAATGAGCTGTTAGCGAATAGATAGTGGTCGTCTTCCCGCATCCGGTGGGACCGGTTAGTATAATTAATCCTTGCGGTTCTGATACAGCCCGGCGTAATTTATCGGCCCAGTCTTTTTCAATGCATAATTCATCAATTGAAACGACTTGGTCATGCCTTTGCAATCGTATAACAACACTTTCTTTCATTTGAATCGAAGGGATTGTTGAAACTCGGAAAGAATAATTCTCACCTTGGATCTGTTTATGAAATGAACCACTTTGGGGTTTACGCTTATCGCTAATGTCGAGTGAGGATAGGAATTTGTAAAATGAAATCATGCGGCCCGCCAACTGTGGGGGGAGAATACCGGACCGGTCCAGCCTTGAATCTTTTTTAAACGAGACATCATATCCTTCCTTCATAGGTACGAGATGAATGTCAGTCGCTTCGTACTTAATTGCTTTCTCTAAAAGTTTAAAACTTTTCTGTTCTACGACGTTATCATTCTTAATCATTGAACACCCCTCTTTCTTTTAGGTTGGATGAAACTCATTCCATCCGAGGCGGATGATCTGTATCCGCCCTTATTGTCGGATAAACCGTAATTCATCCTTGGGCACAGTATACGACTTGCAAACACGTATTGGAATACTTTCCCTCAAAGTTGAATTGTGTAACCCTAGAAAGAGGGCGATACTTGAAATTCGCCCCACTTTTCGACAGCAAATATCATTTTTCGTGACAATCACCCTTATACACGTGTTTGTCACAATGAAAGGACGATTGGAGTTTACATCTACTGTCGTTATCCCTTATAATGAATGGGAGCTTATTGTAATGTTTTATTAAGGAGGGACGCACACATGGATAACATGTTCAAGTTGATGGGCTTCTGGACAGGCATATTCGCAGTAATGTTTTATATGGGAGACATGCTGCCAGCCGCACTTCTTTTTGTTGCGAACACTGGGTTCTTCCTGCTACTTGGATATTTGAACCTGACAGAGCGGATGTACATGTACTTATTCGGAGCATATCTGATGATATTTATGGTCGGATTCAGCTACTACACAACGTTTATACACGTACCAGGCGCTGGCCACTAAAAGAAAAGTACATACAAAAAAACAGCCTTTTATTGGCTGTTTTTTTGTTTTCTTTTTACTTAATTGTTCAAAATCCATTCAAAAAGGGATTCGAATCTTTTTCCTCTTCTGGAGTTGTCGAAGGTCCATGGCCAGAGTAGATGATAAAATCATCATCGAGAGAAAGCAACTTATCATGGATAGACGTCAGTAGAATTCCTGTATTCCCACCCGGCAGATCTGTCCTTCCGACACCCTGTTGGAAAAGTGTATCGCCTACAATGGCAAAACGAGATGGTCCAAAGATATAAGATACACTTCCCGGAGAATGACCCGGCGTATGCCTTACCTCAAACTCGAACGGGCCTACATTCATCATTCCCTCACCCCTGATAAGCTTGTCGGCTTTTCTAATGCGGACGTCTGGTAATCCTGGATACTTGGCAGAGCCGTTTAATCTTGAATCTGACAGCCATTCTTGCTCCTCTTCATGAATATAGACTGGAATGGTATAACGGTCCCTTATACTGTCGACAGCCCCAATATGATCGAAATGCGCATGTGTTAATAAAATCGCGACAGGTGTCAACTCTTTGCTTTTCACTTTATTAATAATACGTCCACTTTCTTCACCCGGATCCATGATTAGACAATTACCTGATTCGTCACTGATGATGTAACAGTTTGTCTGGATTGGTCCGAGCGGATATGTATTGACTTTCAACATTGTCGGCACCTCCTTTAACTTATATTACGCAATACTAATTACGATTTCAAACAATCGTCACTACTATCCCTCGACAAAATTGATTGTAAACAGTACAATAGAAGAGGAATATAGCTAAATCGGACTTGCACAAGATGTGCTGACTTCTGCATTGTTCACACAACGTGAGCGGTTTTAGCAGAAGTTCCTATTGAAAGGAGTGTCTTCCCTATGAACTTATTGATGATCATTTTTGGACTCATCGCAATTTTAGCGGTGGTCGGTACAGTCCAAGCATTCAAAGAACGTAACGCTTTAAGTGTTGTGTTTAATCTTGGAGCTGCAGTCGTTTTTGGAGGCTTTACAATAGCGACTATCGTTTTCCAAGGGTTTCCACCAACCTTACATTAAGACAATAAAAACATCCTCTGCGTCTATTTCGCAGAGGATGTTTTTATTGTTATTTCATTCAGGGAAAATGAGCCACTGTGTCTCTTCCGCTGTCCCTACATCTATCAGGTTTTCCGCCGAGTAGCCCGTTAAACATTTCCGGCCCGACGGTGAACAACGAAGAACCCCTGCTATGATATCATCAGCCACAACGTCTTGACGTCCTTCTATTACGCGATTAAGTCGATATGGCGTTTGTAGTTCATCGAGTTGGCCACCCTCGTTAGGAGCCAGCAGAAATACAGTCTCATTTGAACCCCATTCAATCGCAGGAATAACCCACTCCGAATAATTACTAATGACTGGCATCGTCCATTCCGAACGCACTACACCATCCTTACTCTTAATGGTGTAGTGCGCCTCATTGTCCTCATTTATTCGTACAACAAGCAAGGTATCTTCATATGTATCAAAATAAACAACACCGCTTATATCTAGCTGTCCCCACTTTTCTGTCAGAGGTTCATATGTATGTATCTCCCCACCATCAAGTACGTGGCCTTCGACATATCCTATAGCAATTTTGTCCTCACCTAGCCATTTTGGGAAAGGATCTTCAATCGCCAGCAGGTCCAAACTATCTATTTTTCCGTTATAAAGAAATAAATCAAACGTCCAATCTTGATGAAAAGCCGTGAGAAGAATAAGAGAAGGGTCGGTATCGTTCCATTCAATCGCCAATTCTGTGGAAGCAACAATAACTTCATCTTGTACCGTACCATCCATAGTCACGATTTTAACCGTTGCAGATGTAGTATTATCACTAGTATGTAGTAATAGATACTTTTTTGAAGGATGAATGAGGACGTCGATGATAATAGAGTCATCTTCATATAACGTGTCCGTTTGACCTGTTTCAAAATCAAAACTATTCACTTGATAAAGCCCGTCTTCCTTTTCAACGTAGATAACTTTAGACTCAGTTAACCAGTCCGCAACGAAATGAAACTTCGCAGGATCAGCAGCTAAGGATTTACTAATTCCATCTTCAATTAAATCATTATCCTTAGGCTGCTCAATGGCTGTTGGGCCATCGATAATCTCATTCGTATTTTCCGAACAACCCGTTATTAACAGGACTGCTGCACAAAAGATGAACATTCTTTTTCTCACCGCGCCTCCCCCCCTTCTATATTTAAACTAAAAAAAAGGCTGCACGGAAAGTTCCGTGCAGAACCTTATCATTCTTTACTCTTACTGTTTGATATCGGTAATTTGTCCTGTTCTTCTTTGAATCTAAGCAAATCTCCATTGATGATCATATCGGAATAATTTAGCTCTGTGCTGGCACGTTCGATAAACGGCTCACATTCATCTATATCAGTTTCTTCACCAGTTTCACTATCATAACAGACCTCTTGCGCGTAAACATTTTTATCAGTTACAAAACGGCCATCACGGAAAATAGTAAATGGTTCATGATCTGGCGAGAAGATATCCGAGCCAAGATACATATCCTCTTTCGTTTCAAGACCCATTAAATGCAAAATGGTGGGTTTCAAGTCGATTTGTCCCGCCACTTCATCAATCGTCTTCCCTTTCCCATAACCAGGAATGTGAATGTACAATGGAACCTTCTGTAATTTCGCGTTATCGAAAGGTGTAATTTCTTTGTCTAAATACATGCCCATCGCCTTGTTATGATTCTCAGAAATACCATAATGGTCTCCGTACATAACAATGATGGAATTATCATACAAACCGCTCGCTTTCAAGTCTTCGAAAAGAACTTTGATCGCCTCGTCCATATAGCGTACTGTTTGGAAATATTTGTTCAACGTATTTGAATTTGATGTATATTCAGGAATAAGCTTATCTTCTTCATCCAAATCAAATGGATGATGGTTAGTCAATGTAATCAGTCTTGAGTAAAAAGGCTGTGGCATTTCTTTCATCAACTCTACCGATTGGTCAAAGAATGGAATATCTTTCATGCCCCAGTTGACCGCTTCTCCTTCACCGACAGTGTAACTTTCAATATCGTAAAACTTGTTGATACCAAGAGCACCATACATGATATCGCGGTTCCAGAAACTTCGATTATTTGCATGCATTACATTTGTAAAATAGCCATTCTCGCCTAGCTGAGCCGCCATCGATTGGTAAGTATTCCCACTATGCGTGAAAAATACAGCACTACCATTTCTCGGATACAACGAGTTTTCAAGAATGAATTCTGAATCCGACGTCTTTCCCAGACCTGTATTATGATAAAAATCAGAGAAATAGAATGTATCCGGATCCTTCGTTAATTCATTCAAAAATGGCGTAATGACATGTCCATCCATTTCCTCGTTAATAACGAACGACTGTAAGGATTCAAGCGAAATCGCAATGATATTACGCCCTTTCGCAACTCCGTACATCTCAGGGTCGGGAGCAGCGTAATTCGCATTAATATAGTTACCTACTTCTACTAGTTCACTGCCATCCGCAAGTGCACGCTGAGCATGGGATTTGGATTGAATGAACAAATCATATATATGGTAATTATAGGTTCCGATGTTTTTCACAAGAAGTTCTCTATCAAAACTGCGTGTTAATAGTTGTGGTCTTTCCATTTCTGCTAGACCAAGGTTTACCATAATAACCGCAGCAGTCATAACGAAGTAAAGTTTACGTCCGATTTTATTTCGTTGCCCCATTCGTTCATTTTTAGGAATAAACCGGATTGCAAGGTAGATAATGAGCACATCTGTGAAAAAGAATATGTCCGTCACATGCAAATTGGCAGTAACTGAGGACGATAGATCTCCGAAGTTACTCGTTTGGAACAAGACTGGCACGGTAATAAAGTCATTGAAAAATCTATAGAACACTGCATTACTAAACATAATAATTGAAGTAATCATACTTACCGTCAGTAAATAAAAATTACGTCTTTTCGTACTCTTGATGAATAGCGCAATACCATAAACGAATAAAAGGAAACTAAGAGGATTCAAAAAGAGAATGAATTCCTGCATTATATTATCGATTTTCATATTGAAGCTTGTAAGATAACCGAAATACGTTGTCAACCACGTCGCCACTATTGCTACTACGAGTACGGAATGTTTTGACCATACTATTTTTTTCATTCCATCTCTTCCTTTCGAAAATAGATTCACTTTAAAAAAACGTTCGAACTAAATCTTACTACATAATAGACGGTGTAGCTGAAGATAAGTTTCACTAATTACCAAAATAAGTCCAAATGAACGATAGCATTGGGTCTAACCTCATAGTTTTGCTGCTTCACTACGCAAGATTAGCACCGCTTTTAAATAATCTTCCTTCATTAGCAGACCGTTGTCATAAAGATCTTTCACTTCTGATTGCACCATATCGATGTCATCTTTTCGATTTCCCGTATAGACATAAATTCCGAAACGCTTCAGCAATTGAAGGACACCGAAATAGTCTTTCATATACAGGCAATCTCTTTTTCTTCTGTAACTATTTTACTGACCGGAATATCGTAACCTTCAACAGGTATCCTATGACTCGTTTGGACTGCAAATGCTAACGACAATGTAGCACCATTGTAATCCGACATATAGCGGTCATAATAACCTCCACCAAAACCAATTCTGTATCCTTCGTCCGAAAAGACTACCCCTGGTACGATTTGCAAATCAATTGCGTTTTTTTCAACCGATTGTGTTTCATCGGTTATCGGTTCAAAAAGGCCCATATAGACCGTTTCTAAACTATCATATGATGTAATGAGTCGAAAATCCATCTTACGGGTTGCATGGATGCATTTAGGTACAGCAATTCGTTTTCCAGCTGCCCAAGCCGCTTCAATAAGCGGGCGTGTGTCCACTTCGGGATAACGAGAAATCGTTATCCCGATTGTATCCGCACTTCGAAATTCATCTGATACAAGTACCCGGTTTGTAATCTCCAAAGACTTTTTTAGATGTTCTGGTCGATTTATATTATTCAATGTGCCTAGTACTTGATTCCTCAAAATCTCTTTACTCATTTAGTATCCTCCCGTTCTGAAATGAAAAAACCAAAACCGGTGAAGGTTTTGGCCTGAGCGATTATTTCGTTTCACGGTGCAAAGTTTGTTTCTTTTCACGTGAGCAATATTTTTTCATTTCAATCCGTTCTGGATTGTTACGTTTGTTTTTCTTTGAAATATAGTTGCGCTCACCGCATTCTGTGCAAGCAAGTGTAACATTTACGCGCATTGTTGGTCCCTCCCACTCATCAAGAATGTAAAGTTTTATATGAGCATAATTTATACGACCTATCAAGTATACCACATCAACGGCAGATGTCCACTAGAAAAATCGAAATTTCCAAAACAGCTTTCTTATGGTAAAATAGTAGCAAAAAGATTCACTAAAGGGGTGGTAAAATGGACATCACAATAATACTGCTTATTATTGGACTAATATGTATAATAGCTTCATTTTTCCTCGGTAATTCTTCATCCAGTTATGCAGATGAATTGGAACAGGTTTCAATTAGTATTCATCAGGAAACGAATGGGTTAAAGAAAAGATTAAAAGCAATTGAGGAAGAGTTAATGATTGGTGTCGGTCCGTTAGCTGCAGGCCATAAAACGCAGACTACAGCAAAACCTGTTCACGTAATCATTGTCAATCAAATTCTGTCACTGCATTCCCAAGGTTATTCTATCAGCGATATTGCTGTACGTTCCTCCTTATCAAACGACGATGTAATCACAGTGTTACAATCGAAAGGCGTGATTGCATGATCCGTGATATTTTACGGGCAGTCGGGATTGGCTGTCTCCTTGCCGCGGGAATCCTTTATTTCACCATCGGTAGTAAGGTTCCTTCAGACATAGACTCGCAACAATTGCGGGATACTGTCGGGAAACTCCAAAGTGAACTTGCTAAAACGAAAGAGCTATTAGCTACTGCACAGACTACATCTTCGGTTAAAGAAAATGCTTCAAAAGTAGATATGGAGAAAGTCGATGAAAAGGAAGACGACGGCACCGAAAGTAACTCCTCTTCTTCCGATACAATTCTTAAAACCATTTTAGTGATTGAAGACGGTTCGAATTCAACAGTTGTCTCAGCAAACCTAGAAAGATTGGGTATTATCGAGAATGCAGCCATCTTCAATTCATATCTTGAAGATAATAACCTAACTGGCAAAATACAAATCGGTGAACACCAAGTCGATTCTTCAATGAATTTCAAAGCAATCGCCAAAGAAATCACGACAATAAAAAAGTAGAGACAACCATTAAGCATGGTTGTCTCTACTTTTTTATTCGGGCTCTACTTTAGGCGCCTGTATAATTGGCTGTTTACCCGCTGTAGAAGTTTCTTCTCCAGCCCTTTTCGCCTTCAATTTATAATATTCTTCCACAGCCTCCTTCGCAATTTGATTGTTAGCATATGTGTAGCCACGCGGAACTGTAGAGATATTAGGAATGACGACCGCGTAAGCTATTTCCGGGTTTTCATAAGGTGAAAAACCCACATGTGATAGGTTGATTGTTGGTTTTCCAGAGCTAAATGCCTGCGCTGTCCCCGTTTTCCCAGCTCCATCATAGTCTTTTCCAGCAAATTGATTCGGAGCCGTCCCTTTAGACCCATAATACACGTAATGCATACCGCGCTTCACTTGATCAATTTCTGCATCTGTATTCTGAATTCTGTTTAAGATATTGACCCCTATTTCTTGGATAAGAGGCCCAAGAATTTCTCCATCCTCAGATGGTTCGCGTATTTCTTTTAACACTTTCGGAGCTATACGATAACCGCCATTCGCAATTGTTGAGACGTATTGAGCAAGTTGAAGTGTTGTATAGGTATCGTACTGTCCGATGGATAAATCCAATAAGATACCTATTGAATTACTATCGCCAATCAGACCGCCCGACTCACCCGGTAAGTCAATGCCGGTTTTTGTTCCCAACCCGAAAGAAGCGAAAGATTGTCGGAACGTATCGAATGCATTTTTTCTATTAAGTTCAGAATCTTGAGAGCTAGATCCAGAATTCGCCATAGCCAAAGCGATTTTGAACATATAAACGTTCGAAGACCTACCGATTGCTTCAATATCATTTACAGCAACCCTAGAGTTTTGATTAAACAGCGATCTTTTTGTAATACCGCCAATTCTAATTGGCTCATCTATCTTCGTTTCGCCGATACGTACAACGTTTTCCTGATACCCCGTAAGAAGAGTTGCCATCTTCACAGTTGATCCCGCTTCATGGAGTGCAGTGAACGTGCCAAATGCATAGTCCCATATTTCAAGCTTGCCTGTTTCCGGATTCGTAACAACCTGCTTACCTACAAGCGAAAGAACTTCACCGTTATTCGGATTCATCATGACTAGGAAAGCCCTGTCCAATTCACCGGCATTTGGCCCTCTTTTCAATTCCAACAGTTTATCCGACACAATATTTTCAAGTGTCTGTTGCAGTTCGCTATCAATCGTCAGAATAAGATCCTTGCCCGGTTCGCCTTCTCGAATTGTTTTTGTTTCGATAACACGTCCGCTACGATCTTTAATATTCTTAACAATTGTTTTTTGACCTTTTAACAATTCTTCATAATATTGTTCAATGTAACTTTTTCCGACACGGTCATTTCTTGAATAATCCCGTGCCAAGTAATAATTTTTGCGCGAGTCAGGAATACCTTCAATAGGGCTCGTGGTTGTTCCTAGAATCGTATTGTCTGATCTCCTTACACGTTCCCAATCTGTTGTTGTATCGACGCCCGGCAACTCTCCTAGGCGTTCAGAAACAGTCGCGAATTCCTCATCCGTCACATTTCCACTTTTGACGATTTGCGGAGAGTACGCATAGCCCGACATCATTTCCCTGTAAATCGCGAGTACTTCTAGCTCCTCTTCCGTGAATGAATTAATTTCCTCGTCCGTAATCCGTTCCCTCGTTAGCTTATTTATTTCACGTTGCAACTCAATTCGCGAAAGCGAGCTATCCTTTTCAAGGGCCTCTTGTTCCTTTTGAGAAACCTTTTTCGATGCCGCTTCAGAATTCTTTAAAATCCAAAAGTCTCTCTTATCCCCAATGGTAATCCTTTTCGTTTCTTGTTCAATCAAGACCGCAAGTTGCTCAGCGACTTTTAGCATATCTGCTGAACTCGTCGACGTCATTTTCGTATATGTAATGGCGTTTTTCGGATCATTATCAACAAGAACACGTCCCATGCGGTCAAATATTCTCCCTCTTGGTACGCTTGTGTTGACAGGAATTTCTTCCGTTTTTTCCAACGCACGAGAATAATCTTCACCTTTGACGATTTGTAAATAGCCAAGTCGGAAAATTAGCAATGAAAATAGGACGAAGATTGAAAAGAATAGGAAGTTCATCCGGAATGCGATATGTTTCCGTTGGCGTATTTTAGCTTGATCCGCCTTACGCATCTGTTTTTTCATAATGTCCCCCCTACTTCGTTAATCATTTTGAATTATAACATTGAAAATAACAAAAGCACACATCTTGACGAACAAGATGTGTGCTTGGTTCCTTCTAAATGAAGATAAAAACTTATTTACCGAAACGTTTTGCAACTTCGTCCCAATTAACAACATTCCAGAATGCTGAAATATAGTCAGGGCGACGGTTTTGATAGTTTAGATAGTAAGCATGCTCCCAAACGTCAAGCCCTAGAAGAGGCGTTTTGCCTTCCATGATTGGTGAATCCTGGTTTGGAGTAGACATAATTTCAAGTTCTCCGCCATTCAGTACAAGCCAAGCCCATCCTGATCCAAAACGAGTTGCGCCCGCTTTTGCGAATTCTTCTTTGAATGCATCAAAACTACCGAACTTGTTGTCGATTGCTTCAGCTAATGCGCCTGACGGATTGCCGCCACCATCTGCTGATAGAAGTTCCCAGAATAGTGAGTGGTTTGCGTGACCGCCGCCGTTGTTACGGACAGCCGTACGTTTGCCTTCAGGTACTGCATCTAGGTTCGCAATAAGATCTTCGATAGATTTGTTTAGAAGTTCTTCATTTCCTTCAAGAGCGTTATTCAGGTTCGTCACATATGCATTATGGTGTTTAGTGTGATGAATACTCATCGTTTCTTTGTCAAAGTGTGGTTCAAGTGCATCATAAGCGTAAGGTAGTTCTGGTAATTTGTAAGTCATTTGTCCATTCCTCCTCAAAAGATTCATAAATATGCTACCTTTCAACATTATCAAAATTATGAATAACGTTCAAATAAAATGGACTATTTTGGAACGTTTCATTTGATAAAGAAAATAAAGACAGTAATCATCACAGTCATGACAAGTCCTTTTGTGACAACTGACGTCAGAAATCCGACGAGAGAACCGACACCTGTCTTTATGGCTTGCTTCACGCCAGACCGAGATACGGCAAGTTCCGCGATAACAGCACCCAAAAATGGCCCCACTAAAATACCGGCAACTGGAATGACGAAAGGACCGATAAGAAGTCCAATTGTGCTCCCCCACATGCCCGCCTTAGAACCTCCAAATTTTTTCACGCCGACGAGATTCGACAGTGTGTCTGCACCGAACAACAAGATAACGAATAACACCTGAATAATCCAAAACCAAACAGTCATCCCATCAAATGTATTGATGAATCCATATAGAAGGAAACCTCCTACGATGAAGAGAGCAGATGGAATGATTGGATAGATGAGTCCCGCAAATGCAATAATGAACATGACAATTGCAATAATCCAACCTAAAAACTCCATGAAACCATCCCCCTATATGAATCTTTATGCCCGATTGCCAAGAATTGCTTCTGCAATATTCACTGCATGGTCACCTACACGCTCCAGGTTAGAAACGATATCAACAAACACCATGCCTGATTGCGCGGTACAACGTCCTTCATTAAGTCTTAAAATATGGTTCTTTCTGAATTTCCGCTCCATTTTATCAATGAGAACTTCTTTTTCAGCAACTGTTCTTGCCATCTCCATATCATTGTGATTGAGTGATTCAACAGCTTTCTGAACAGTTTCAATCGTAAGCGTGAACATTTCCGTCAGATCATTCATCGCGTCGTCCGTCAATTTCACACGGTTGACATCGCGGAAATCAATAAGTTCGACGATATTTTCAAAATGGTCACCAATCCGTTCAATATCACGGACTGTATCCATAAGCATAAAGTGACGTGTGGATTCTATCGGCGAAATACTGACTGTAGTGATTTCAACAAGATAGTCCGTAATTTTACGGTCTAGGTTATTGATAGCATCTTCAATTTGATAAGCAGTCTCTGCATGTTTTTTATTGCCAGTTTTCAAGTATTCGAAAGACTCCTGTAAACCACGGACACCGAATTCACCCATCCGAATAATTTCTTCTTTCGCTTGTCCGATTGCAACGGCAGGTGATTGCTCGATAAAGTGCCTGTCTAGATGCTTCGGTTTGTATTCGATTGTAACATCTTCACCCGGAATCATTTTCGTAACTAACCAAGCCCAAGCTCCGATTAACGGGAACTGGATGATTGTATTGGCAATATTGAACGAACCGTGTGCAAACGCAATTTGCATTTTACTTTCAAGGACCAACACACCCGATAGCCACTCAACATATGCAGTGAACGGTATAAGCAGCAGCATGAAGATGACCGTTCCAACAACATTAAATAATACGTGTGCTGCGGCAGCACGTTTCGCCGCTACCGATGCACCGATTGAAGCAAGGATAGCCGTAATGGTTGTCCCAATATTGTCTCCAAACAGAATTGGCAATGCTCCATTCATATCTATGAGATTTTCGGCATAAAGGCCCTGCAAAATACCAACCGTTGCACTCGAACTTTGAACAATCAATGTAAATACTGTACCGACAACTACTCCAAGCATCGGTTGATCGCTCATCGAAAGCATCATATCAGTGAATACATCTAATTCCCGAAGCGGCTTCATCCCGCCACTCATTAATTCGAGCCCTAAGAAAAGTCCACCAAAGCCAAAAATGACTTCTCCCAAGTTTTTTACCTGGCTTTTCTTAACAAAGAAAATGAGGAATGCTCCAATAGCCATAATTGGCAGTGCATACGCTCCGACATCAAGGCCGATTATGAACGCAGTTACTGTCGTCCCAATATTGGCTCCCATTATGACGCCAATGGCTTGTCGGAGTGTCATGAAACCAGCACTCACAAGTCCTACAGTAATAACAGTGGTCCCAGAACTCGATTGAATTAAGACTGTAACGATAATCCCGACCAATACACCCATGAACGGATTCGTCGTGAATCGGTCAAGGATTGCGCGAAGCCTGTCCCCCGCCGCTTTTTGAAGGCCATCTCCCATATACTTTATAGCGAACAAGAAAATTCCGAGTCCACCAAAAAACTGGAACAGTATTTCCTGCCAGTTTACCTCCATTATGCAGTCAACCTCCATTATGCTTTATGTATCGCATCTCATTATGACGATAGCCACCCCCAATTGTAAATAGCAGGAGTCGAATCTTTACATTCCCTTAACAATTGATTTAGGAAATGTCATCATTCTGTCGAAAATAGTTGCGCGCACAATTGCGTCGTTAAATGATAGACTGGTTTAGATGGAGGAGGTTTTAAAGTGAAGTTCCACCAACTAGTCAAAGCAGCAATCCATGAACCGAAAAAATTGGCAGCCTTTCGCCTATTACCCATTGGCAAAGTGTTTCGCTATGTTTTCATTTTCGTTGCGTTGTTCACATTGCTATCATTCACCCGTTATTTAGTAGGAAATGCAACACTTTTCGAATCTTCGCCAGAACTGCTCGAACACGGAGAAACAATTGGAGGACTGATTTATCCAATTGCAATTCTTCTGCAGCTCGTTATCAGTACATCTTATATCTTCATTCGAATCAGTATTTTTGGATACGTGGGAATCCTGTTGTTAAAACTTATGAAAAGACGTGGGGAATACCGTCATATGTGGAGAACTTCCGCTATTGCGATTACTATCCCTATTCTTCTGACCATCGGGCTTGATTTCTTTCCGGCAATGAATAACGCTAGTACAGCCATCACATCCCTTGTCCACTTCGCTTATATTGCGGCTGCAGCTAAGTACTATCCAAAAATACCTCGATGAATACTTCCCCTTTCCGTGCATATAGTGGCGAAAGGGGGAATTTCCATGAGAATACTACTACTCGCAGTCTTATTATTCGTAACCGTTCATTTTATCCGACTCGATTTAATGGAAGGCACAATCCCGCTTGCTTCTTATGCTCAAGAACAGCCAACATGTAAAGAAGAACAAAAAGTGAAGACGATACCTGTCACTACAGTTGATGGAGATACTATCGAAACACTGTTCGCATTATATCCAGATCCCGAGTCTAGCTTTATTGATAGGTTGTCTTCCTTCTACACCTTGAACCCACATCTTCAAAATCAACAGATTATCGGAGGCGAGAAAATCGTACTCCCGCTTCCCCTTTTACAAACGGAAAAATGCATAGAGTCTAATCGATAAGGGTTGTCCCTTGTCTTTTTACTATGAAGATTGCTAAAATAGTTATAGTTATGAGGCTAAGGCCGACTAAGGAGCGAAATAAATGAATGCTATGATAAACAGAAAAAACACACGTCCTGTACGAGTTGGTAACCTAACAATTGGCGGAAGCAACGAGCTTTTCATCCAAAGTATGACAACGACTAAGACACATGATGTCGAAGCAACAGTCGCAGAAATCTTGCGCCTAGAAGAAGCCGGATGCCAAATTGTCCGTGTTGCGTGTCCAGATGAGCGCGCGGCCTATTCCATCGGTGAAATCAAAAAACGTATCAATATCCCTCTTGTTGTCGATATCCATTTCGACTATAAATTGGCGTTGATTGCTATTGAACAAGGGGCAGACAAAATTCGAATTAACCCTGGTAATATAGGAAGACAGGCGAAAGTCGAAGCTGTCGTCAATGCAGCGAAAGCAAAAGGTATTCCGATTCGAATTGGTGTCAACGCTGGTTCACTTGAGAAAAAGATTCTTGAAAAATACGGTTACCCAACTGCCGACGGAATGGTAGAAAGTGCCCTGCATCACATTAAAATATTGGAAGACCTCGATTTTCACGACATCATCGTGTCATTAAAAGCTTCTGATGTAAATTTAGCAGTCGAAGCGTATCAAAAAGCCGCGGCAGCATTCGATTATCCCTTGCACCTCGGCATTACAGAGTCTGGGACATTGTTTTCAGGGTCTATTAAGAGTTCGGCGGGTCTGGGCACCCTTCTGTCAGCTGGCATCGGCAACACGATGCGCGTATCGCTGAGTGCTGATCCTGTCCAAGAAATTAAAGTGGCACGCGAGTTATTGAAAATATTCGCCCTTTCTTCGAACGCAGCTACACTTATATCATGTCCGACATGCGGACGGATTGAAATTGACCTTATTACGATTGCAAATGAAATCGAAGAATATATTTCACACATTAAAGCACCACTGAAAGTTGCGGTGCTCGGTTGCGCGGTCAATGGTCCCGGCGAAGCACGTGAAGCGGATATCGGAATCGCGGGTGCCCGCGGCGAAGGTCTTCTCTTCATGAAAGGGAAAACGGTGCGCAAAGTACCAGAAGCAACGATGGTCGAAGAATTAAAAATCGAAATTGACAAACTTGCGGAAGAATATTTCGAAAAGAAAAGACAGGAAGAACTTCTCCTGCAAGGTGGGACAGCGGAATGAGAAACCTCCGCTTTGGCATCGACATTGACGGTACTGTGACATGCCCCACTTCTCTATTACCGCATATCAATGAGCAATACGGATGCAATCTTGTCCTTGATGATATTAAAGAATATGACTTAACAAAAGCGTTTACGGTAGATGAAAAAGCCTTCTACGAATGGTATAGAAGTGCGGAGGCGCATATTTACAAAACCTCAGCTGCACAACAATATGCCAAAGAAACGTTAACCAGCTGGCAGGCGCAGTTTGAACTGTATTACATTTCTGCCCGCGGCCATCACGTCTATGACTCCACACTAGACTGGTTCAAACAACAGGAAATCCCGTATGATCATATCGAACTTGTCGGAAGTCATTATAAAATTGAAACAGCGAAAAAGTTCGGTGTTCATGCCTTTTTTGAAGACAAGCATGACAACGCGGTTGAAATCCATGAAGAACTCGACATTCCGGTCATACTTTTTGACACACCGTATAACCGGAAGCCAATTCCTAATGGCGTCATCCGTGTCTACGATTGGCAAGAAGCGAATAATAGAATCAAGAAGTTATTTCCAATAGAAGAACCTTCATTTAACTAAAAAAACGTTGTGAAACTCTAATCTAAGAGTTTCACAACGTTTTTCATTTTTGCACACATAGCGGACATTTTCCATAGATTTCGAATTTATGTCCTTCCACTTCATAGTCCGGTAAATTGACAGTAATCATTTCCATTGGACAATGCGGAATACTGCGCGTCTTGCCACATGCTGTACAAATGAAATGATGGTGGTGAACGCCAGGATCACATTGCATTCGGAAATGCCGTTCCCCGTTCAAATCTGTTTCTTCAAGAATCCCCAGTTCTGAAAAGGTTGATAAGTTTCGATAGATCGTATCGAAACTTATTCCCGGATTATCGTCTGCCATGAAGTTCTTCACTTCGAGAGCAGTTAAATAACGGTCTTTATTCGAAAAGAACTTTAAAATCGTATCTCTATTTTTCGTTCGTTTAAATTGGTTTTCCTGAAGAATCCGCCATGCCTCATCAAGTGTCAAACCAACTCCCCCTTCACCATACGGGCATTACGTCCGCCCTGCATTTTCTTCCAAGCGAGCACCACTAACAAAATAACGATTGACGTGATAACAATCGTTCCTCCCGGAGCAATATCAAGATAATAGGCTGAAACAAGTCCAATGATAACCGCTAACTCGCCGAAAATAATGGAATAAATCATCGCACTCTTAAAACTTTTCGCAAGTTGGATAGCTGCCGCTACTGGAATCGTCATAAGTGACGACACAAGTAATATACCGACAATCCGCATAGAAGCCCCAATAACAAGCGCGACAATGATCATGAACACCATCTGGATATAGCGCGAATTAATACCGGAAACTTTGGCATACTCCGCGTCAAATGACAAGGCAAATAGTTCTTTATAAAGAAATCGGATATAGGTGATAACAATGATTGCAATAACGATAACAATGAAAAGATCCTGCCTGCTAACCGCTGAAACAGAACCGAATAAATAACCAATCAGATCAGAGCCGAAGCCTTTCGATAACGAGATGAAAATAGCACCTAGGCCGATACCTGCCGACAAAATAACCGGAATTGCAAGTTCCTCATAATGACGGTATGCACCCCGCAATTTTTCAATCAGCAGTGACCCACCTACAGCAGATGCGATCCCGAGGTAAACTGGGTTCAGCGCCGCAAAGAACAGTACTTGTTGGCTCAAATAAAGGCTTCCAGCGATTCCCGCAAGTGCAACATGACTGAGCGCATCCGCGATAAGGGAAAGACGTCTGACGACGATAAACAATCCTAGTAAAGGAGCGATAACACCGATGATTAAGCCGGAAAGAAATGCATTTTGCAGAAACTCATACGATAAAATATCATTAATCATCGTTCCACCTCATCCGTTTGCTGGTGGACGCGCCGAACAGGGTGTCCATACCATCTAGAAACGTCATCATCTTCCATCTTTTTATAATCGGATTGTTTTCCGTGAAAATGAATCGTTCGGTTCAAACAAGCCACATGGGTTGCAAGATCAGTAACGAGGTCAATTTCATGTGTTACAAGCAAGATTGCGATTCCATGCTCACGATTTAATGTATTCAGCATAGAATAAAACGACGCGACATTTTGCTGATCAATACCAACTGTCGGTTCATCCATAATAAGAAGATCTGGTTCTCCTGCAAGCGCCCTTGCTATGAACACACGCTGTTGTTGACCGCCGGATAGCTCGCCCATATTTCGTTTCGCGTAACTGTCCATACCGACGATACTAAGTGCTTCTAGCGTTCGCTGCTCATCTTTCTTCGAAAAGCTTTTGAACATTCCTACTTTCCGAGTCAAACCGCTACGTACAACTTCAAGAACGGTTGCTGGGAAACCTGAGTTAAACGAATTGGATTTCTGTGAAACATAGCCAATCCGTTCCCTATGCTTAAATGATTCTATATCCGAACCAAAAAGTTTTACCGAGCCACTGGTTGGTTGTAAGAGACCGAGAATAATATTGATGAGTGTTGATTTACCAGAACCATTCGGCCCTATCAAGGCCCAAAATTCACCCTCTCCTACCTCGAGAGAAATATGATCAAGGGCGATTGACTGTTCATAATTGAAACTGACGTCGTCCAATTGAATAAGATTAGTTGTCATTTTACTATCCTTTCCTTAAAACAGGAATCATTCCGATTCACTCGTCAAATTATAAACCATGACACGAGTGGATACAACCATTTAAGAAAGAGGGAATTATCAGTGGATTATGCGCAACTACTAAATGAGGTCAAAACGAGAAGCGATGATGAAGTGAAAATCATTGCAAAGCAATACGGAATTGACTTTTCCAAAACAGAAATAAGAGCACTTCGGCCATTGCTTGATGAAATTTCTTTCCATTGGCTCTTCACTGGGATTCCAGAAACTTTTATCGCTAAAATCCGTGGAGCTATTGGTGATAATAAAACTGAAGTCCTATTTAAAAAGTATTTAGACTCCACCAAGTGACAAGTATGTCTAAAAGAAGAAAACCCACCTGCATAAATATCATTTGCAGGTGGGTTTTGCTATTTAAATTCTTAACAAATCAATCTTCTCCGGTTGAAACGTTTTTGCTTTCAACATTTCTATCTCAAATTGATAAGGTGCCGTTTTCTTCTTTGGATCTAAACCTACAAAAGGTGTTTCAAGGATTTTAGGAATCGATTGGAACCCTTCATGATGAACGATATAAGAAAGTGGTTCAAATCCAATATGACCGAAACCTATATTTTCATGGCGGTCTTTCTTTGCACCGCGCTCATTCTTACTATCATTGACATGAATAACAGATATTCTGTCCATACCCACAATTTTATCGAACTCGTTTAGTACACCTTCAAAGTCACCGACGATATCATAGCCCGCGTCATGAACGTGACAGGTATCAAAACAAACCGATAAACGTTCGTTATGTGTGACACCGTCGATAATCGCAGCAATTTCATCAAAGTTTCGACCGCATTCAGTCCCTTTCCCTGCCATCGTTTCGAGAGCAATGCGAACTGGATAGTCCTGGGAAAGAACTTCATTTAGTCCTTCGATAATTTTCGCGATTCCTAGATCAACACCCGCACCGACGTGCGCGCCTGGGTGAAGGACAATCTGATCAACGCCAAGTGCAGCTGTGCGTTCGATTTCACTTTGCAGAAAGTCGACACCAAGTCTGAATGTCTCAGGCTTTAACGTATTTGCAATGTTGATAATATACGGAGCATGGACGACGATATTTGATTGTCCATTGTCCTCCATACTCAGATGGCCTGCTGCTATATTCAGTTCCTCAACCGGCTTCCTCCGTGTGTTCTGGGGTGCGCCGGTATAAATCATGAAAGTAGTTGCTCCGTAACTTGCAGCTTCCGCACTTGAGCCTAGTAGCATTTTGCTGCCGCTCATCGAAACGTGGGAGCCAAGCAATAATGGCTTATCATTTGTCATTTTTTACGTTTCAGTCTCCTTTCTCTCTTTTTAAAGCTCTCTACCTTCTGAGCCATTTTCTTTTTGTAACCTGGTTTTACTTTTGACGGTTTCGCAACGAATGAAATTGCTTTACGGTCAATATCATCCACTTCTTTTACTCGATTTTTTCTTGAATGGCGCTCTTTTACTTCAACCCACTCACCATTTTTTACTTCTTCATGAACAAACGGAATACCCATTTTTTCAATTCTAACTACTTTATCGTCTTCAGACGGTTCGTACAGTGTAATTGCCGTTCCCTTAAGCCCGGCACGTGCAGTACGTCCCACGCGGTGTATGAAGAACTCCAGATCTTCAGGCAGTTCGAAGTTAATAACGTGACTGACACCCGGAATATCAATTCCACGTGCTGCAAGATCTGTTGCTACGATATATTGGAATTCTAGATCACGGATTTGCTTCATCATCCGTGTTCGTTCACGCGGTGTTAAATCGCCGTGAATTCTTCCGACTTTAATGCCGCTTTCTGAAAGGAAAGTTGCGAGTCCTTCAGCGTTTTGTCTTGTATTCATAAAGATGATTGCTAAATAAGGATTGATTCCTTCCATTACTTGCAATAACTTTTTCTTTTTACTCATACTGCGAACAGGAACAAGGGAGTAGTGCATCCCTTCAGTCAATGGTTTACGTTCACCAATTTTCACATGAACAGGTGATTCCATGTATTTATTTAGGAACGGTTTTAGCTTTTCCGGAATCGTTGCTGAAAATACGTACATTTCAAGTTTAGCCGGCATTTTTGCTGCAAACTTATCGATATCTTCGATAAAGCCCATGTCGAATGCAAGATCCGCTTCATCTATAACCAAAATTTTAGCGGTATGAATAACAAGTGCTCCATTTTCGGACATATCGCTAATTCGTCCTGGTGTTCCAACGATAATATGTGGATTCGATTTTAATTTCCCGATAGACCGTTGTTTGTCCGTCCCCCCTATGAGCAGTGAACTGCGCACATCTGTGCCTTCTGTCATCTTCGCAAGTTCATTGTACAGTTGCGTCGCCAACTCTCTTGTCGGAGCTGTGATAACCGCTTGAAGTTCATCAACAGCTACATCAGTACGTTGTAAAATCGGTATAAGGAAACTGTGAGATTTACCCGTTCCTGTATGTGCTTGTCCGATTGCATTCGTCCCTTTCAGGATGAGCGGTATAATTTCCTTTTGGATCGGTGTCGGATTTTCAAAGCCGAGCCTCCCGATTGCTTCCCGTAAAAACGGTTTAAATTGATAATCTGTAAATTTAGACATTCGTAACCCTCCTAATGTACACCTATTATAACACGATTTCGTTCCGCCGTATGCGATTTTCGCATAGTATACTATGTGAAAGTCCATTCTGATTAATTGAAAGGAGATAATTATGAGGTATGAATCCTTTTATCCATTCGCGCGACAACAATCACAACCAACTTCCATGGGACAAACGAGCTTCGGACCCCCTTCTCAAATGAGGCAGCAAACACCCAGACAACCGTTCATGAATGACCCAATGGGCAATCCATTCGGGGGTCAAACGGGCAATCCACCCGGGGGGCCAATGGGCAACCCAGCTGGGGGTCCGATGGCTGGTCAAGGGGAGCAACAAGTTCCATCAAAAATGGAATCGTATATGCAAACGGCGAACCAATTCTTAAATACAGCCCAGCAATTCGCACCTGTGGTCCAACAATTCGCGCCAATGGTTCAAAACTTGCCCGCAATGTGGCGATTGTATAAAGGCTTTCAATCACTCCCAGTAGCCGGTGCCGCTAGTTTACCTGTAAGCGGAGGAGTATCAGCCGCACGGTCAGTTGCAAATGTTGCATCCGGCCTGTCAGCCCCTCGCATCTTCCAGCCGCCCATTCGATAATTTTGAATCCGCCGCCCAACTCCGTTATAATGGTTGATAGATCCTATTAGAGGAGTGAAACGGCATGAAAGTATTAAAGATTACCCCTAGAGGTTATTGCTATGGGGTTGTCGATGCAATGATCATCGCTAGAAATGCGGCACTCGACAAAACATTGCCGAGACCCATTTATATATTGGGAATGATTGTCCATAACAAACATGTAACAGATGCGTTTGAAGAAGATGGCATCATCACAATTGATGGCGAAAATCGTCTAGAAATTCTTGAAAAAGTTGAAACGGGCACAGTTATCTTCACTGCACATGGTGTTTCACCTGAAGTACGGGAACTTGCGAAAAGAAAAGGCCTTGTGTCGATTGACGCAACATGTCCCGATGTAACTGTAACCCACGACTTGATTGGGGAAAAGACTGCAGAAGGCTACGACATCATTTACATTGGGAAAAAACATCATCCAGAGCCTGAGGGTGCAATCGGCGTCGCTCCTCACGCTGTACATTTGATCGAAACGATTGAGGATGTCGAAAACCTCACTATACAGAATGCTAAACTGCTCGTCACAAACCAAACGACAATGAGCCAATGGGATGTTGTTCACATTATGGACGCACTTAAAGTGAAATATCCGCATATCGAAGTGCATAAGGAAATTTGTCTTGCTACTCAAGTAAGGCAAGAAGCCGTCGCACAACATGCAGGAGAATCAGACCTTCTTATCGTCGTAGGCGATCCGAAGAGTAACAACTCGAACCGTCTGACACAAGTATCTGTCGAAATTGCCAACACTCCATCGTACCGGGTATCGGATGTTTCCGAACTGGACGTCAAGTGGTTGGAAGGGATCGAAACTGTATCTGTCACAGCGGGTGCTTCGACACCGACATTGATTGTGCGTGAAGTGATTGCATTCCTTGAGAAGTTCAATCCAGAAGATCCTTCTACACATCATCCAGAGCGGAAATTCCTTTTGGAAAAAATCTTACCAAAAATTAAAAATCCTACACCTGTGGAACGAATCGAACCGTACACAACAACTTAAATGAACCAGCCTCTACTTACGGAGGCTGGTTTTTTCTTCATTTGACATCAATTGAAAGTAAACGGTTCCGTGTTGATTTCCGATTCGATAAACGACACATTATAGCCAGCCTTCGCGCAAGCTGCCTGCATATAGTCCGCAACACCTTGAATCATCACCTTCTCAATGTTGTGGCCCGGGTCGATGACAGCAAGTCCCATCGCTTGCGCATCATGGGCAACATGGTAATACAAATCTCCAGTTACCAGAACATCCGCTCCACTTCGTTTAGCAGCCCCTATATATTTATTACCATCTCCGCCCAACACCGCAACTTTTCGAATCTCCTTGTTTGGATCACCGACAAATCGAAGTGCTGGAACATCGAATGCTTTTTTTACAAGTTCCGCATATTGTCCAAGAGTCGTCTTTTCCCGAAGTTTCCCAATACGGCCAAGACCATAGTCGTTTGACTGTTGATCAAGAGCAACTAAATCAAACGCCGGCTCTTCGTATGGATGGACTTCTAGCATCGCTTTTAGCACCTTACTACGCATAGGTCCCGGTAGAACCACTTCAATTCTCTCCTCTTTGACTTTCTCACCTTTACCAACTTCCCCAATAAACGGCTCAGCTCCCTCGACAGGCGTGAAACGTCCGATACCTGATGAGCTAAAACTGCATCCTACGTAATCGCCAATTGCACCAGCACCCGCTTTTTGCAGCGCTTGTCTAATTTCATCCGCATGTGTTATAGGGCTGAAGACGACCAATTTATAAAGCAGCTCAGAATAAGTTATCTCAACTATTTCCGTGTCAACTAAACCAAGTTTTTCAGCAAGCATATCATTTACTCCGCCCGGTGCAACGTCAAGGTTCGTATGTGCTGCATAGACAGCAATATCATTTTTTATGCACTTTTCGATCATTCTACCTTGCGGCGTGTCCGTTAATAGACTTTTCAACGGTCTGAAAAGTGGTGGATGGTGCGCAATGATAAGGTTGGCACCTTTCCGGATTGCCTCATCGATCACTTCTTCGTTGACATCCAATGTAACCAACACATTTTCTACCGTCCGGTTTAATTGCCCGATGTGTAGACCGACTGGATCGCCATCCATTGCAAAGCGTTTTGGAGACCACTTTTCAAATAGCATAATAATTTCATGACCATTCACTTTTTTCAAGTCGCCAACACCTTTCCAATTAATTCAATATGACGTGTCAACTGTACTTTTTTCGTTTTTATTGCAGCAGTTTCAGTTGTTTTTGTCAGGGAATCAAGTACACGTTTCCATTCCAACAATTCGCTTTCCCACTTCTCAATGAATACATCGGTTTTTGATGTTAGCAAGAAAGGACCCGCCATCAATTCTAATTCACCATACGTTGCCTGCCCTTTTTCCATCACGATAATTTCATATATTTTGCCGTCTTCTTTCAAAATGTGTTCATTTATTATTTTCCACCCGTTAGAAACAGCCCATTCACGAATTGCTCTTGAATAGATATTCGGTTGTGTAATGATTCGCTTCACTTGAGAAAGACGGTCTTTGCCGCTTTCCAAAATAGTGGCGATAAGCGGTCCGCCCATCCCTGCGATCGTTACCGTATCGACAGCATCATTCTCTTCAATTGCGAATAAACCATCTGCCAATCGCACCGTAATTGCCTCCGAAAAACCCTCACGACGCACATTTTTAACCGCAGATTCAAATGGCCCTCTGGCTACTTCTCCCGCGACTGCCTTCTTCACTTTATTTGTATGGAGGAGGAAACATGGCAAATAAGCATGGTCACTGCCGATATCTGCAACAACTGCACCTTCGTCAACAAATGAAGCAACTGCCTTCAATCTGTTTGATAATCGTTCTGAGTTCAAATAATCGCCGCCTTTCAATACGTTAATTGTAGTAGATTTCGTCGCATTTTGCACTTTGTACTAAGAACAAAAGCGCAGGGCGCCGTTTAGACCCGACAAGCGCTGGAGGGCTTGAAGATAAAGGTGCACTTTGCCTTATCAGCAAGACAGCAGCGACTCGAGGGGCTGGTGCCCGGAGTCTAGACGAGAAATCTCTTAGTGGAAAACTTATAAATAGTACATGACTTTATAATCTCCCAGGAAATAGAAAAAGCCATCAGTCCACAGAAATGCTCTGCTAACCGACAGCTCTTCCTAATTAAGGATTATTTAAGTGATAAAATATAATCTGCCATAGCGTCAAGCTCGGCATCATCTGTAATGCCCATAGGTGGCATTGCGCCTTTACCGTCTTTTATAACGCTTTTAATTTCGTCCTTAGATAGAGCAGTCCCAACTAATGCTGGTCCCATTCCGCCTGTAAGATCTCCACCATGACAGCCTATACATTTCCCTTGAGCAACTGCTTCAGCATCAAATTCCGCAGAACTTGGAGCTTCTTCAGTTTTCCCCTCTTCGCCTTGTCCAGCGATTTCATTTTTCTGTTCAAGTCCATAAAGAGACATGAAGAAAATAAGACCGATTCCAAGCGCAAAAATAAGGATATAAGGAACTATTGGATTTTTACCCATTGAATTACCCTCCTTTATCAGGATCTATTCTGTAATGAATACAGTACACAACTATTATTGTACTGTATTCAATAGGAAACTGAAAGAGTTATCGATGATTTTTTCGGTGTTTGTGACAATTTCGACAAACATTTTATTGTTATCAAGTTGCAGGCACCTTCCGCTTGTATTGTTAGCAGCCGATTAATCTGGCAATGACCATTCTTTGAACTTCTGAAGTACCTTCACCAATTTCAAGAAGCTTAGCATCCCGCATATAGCGTTCTACTTCATATTCTTTCATATAGCCATAACCGCCATGAATCTGAATTGCTTCACTTGCTACTTCCATAGCAATTTCCGATGCATATAGTTTACACATGGAAGCTTCTTTCGAGAATGGACGCCCTTGATCTTTCAGCCACGCTGCTTTATGGACCATAGTACGTGCCAGCTCAATTTTCATTGCCATATCTGCCAGCTTAAATTGTGTTATTTGGAATTCAGAAAGCGTTTTACCGAATTGCTTACGTTCTTTAGAGTAGCGGAGTGCCCGGTCAAATGCCGCCTGGGCGATCCCTACTGCCATAGCACCGATTCCGATACGTCCACCGTCTAACGTGACGAGGAACTGCCGGAAACCGTTACCTTGAGTTCCTAGCAGGTTCTCTTTTGGTACGCGGACGTTGTCAAGCACGAGTTCTGTCGTATTAGAAGCATTAAGGCCCATTTTTTCATAGTTGTCCATAACCGTGAAGCCTTCTGCATTAGTCGGTACGATAATTGCACTGATTTCTTTCTTCCCGCCTTCATTCCCCGTGATAGCGGTAATTGCAAGGTGCTTGGCGTAGCTCGCATTCGTTATAAACACTTTAGAACCGCTGATGACATAATCGTCACCGTCTTCTTTTGCTGTCGTTTGCGTCCCACCCGCATCCGAGCCCGCATTCGATTCTGTCAATCCAAATGCGCCAAATGATTCCCCTGTACAAATAGGCGTCAAATACGTATGTTTCTGTTCTTCAGTACCAAATAGGTTAAGCGGTGCTCCACCCAATGAAATATGCGCAGAATATGTAATTCCCGTTGACGCACATGCACGGCTCAGTTCTTCCGTAACAATTGCAAAACTTATTGTGTCGGCTCCTCCGCCCCCATATTCCTCGGAAAACGGTAAACCCATCATTCCCATTTCGGAGAGCTGTTTAAACACCTCTACTGGAAATTTTTTTGTCCGGTCGCGCTCGATTGCACCTGGTGCAACAACTTCATCCGCGAATTCCCGAATCATTTTTTTAATCATCTGCTGTTCTTCTGTCAAATCGAAATTCAACATCTTCATCCCCTTTGTTGTGAACGCTTACAATTTCAATTATAACGAATTGTCTATCGTTTTCACAACTATTATTAAAAGAATAGGAGTATTCAGAACGAGACAAGCAAGAATACAATGATTAATAGTAGGCCAGCTGCTCCAGAGATTGTGAAATACTGCAATTTAAGCATACGTCCCGCAAATAACCAGAGTACACAGTTCAATATAAGTAATCCGATTAGTAACATCGTATACCCTTCGAAAAAGACAACCCATAGCTTCAAAGACATTAACAGCAACATCAAGGAGGCTAGTATGTATAAAACAGGTGCGATTCCCATTTGAATTGTTGATTTACGCATCGTCAACAAGAGAAATGAGAACGAAACAACAGCCGTCAAAGCAAGAGTCCATCCTGGGTATTCGATAAACACAAACATGCCTCCACCAACGATTATTGCTAGTATGGACAGCATAGCAATGGCCCGATTCAATTTCTTTTTTTCCTTGACAAAAATGGCTTCGGTGGCGTTCACTTCCTTCACATCCTGCCCCTGAGCATAGAGAGTGATTAGGAAATCACAGTAATGTTCCGGCAACAGCTTGTTCTGCTTCCAATATTTTATTTCCGAAATAATCATTCGTTTACGCTGTGGATTCATAGTATAAATCGCTCCTTGAAAAGTGTAAGGGAATCGGGGAACACCAATTAGCCGTTCTATTTCTTAACAGTGAAAAAAGCATCGGCACAAATTATGCCGATGCCTTTTTTTATTCAAGAAAATCTTTTAGTCGTTTACTTCTTGATGGATGACGCAGTTTGCGTAATGCTTTCGCCTCGATTTGACGAATTCGTTCACGGGTAACGCCAAACACTTTACCTACTTCTTCAAGTGTTCTTGTACGGCCATCATCAAGACCAAAACGTAGACGAAGTACGTTTTCTTCTCTATCTGTCAACGTATCAAGGACATCTTCCAATTGTTCTTTCAATAACTCATATGCCGCATGATCAGACGGTGATTGGGCCTCTGAGTCTTCTATGAAGTCACCAAGGTGAGAATCATCTTCTTCCCCAATCGGCGTTTCAAGTGATACAGGTTCTTGTGCAATTTTAAGAATTTCACGTACTTTCTCGGCAGTTAGATCCATTTCTTCACCAATTTCTTCAGGGGATGGTTCACGTCCAAGATCCTGTAGTAATTGACGCTGAACACGAATCAATTTATTGATGGTTTCAACCATATGAACCGGAATCCGGATTGTACGGGCTTGGTCCGCGATTGCACGGGTGATTGCCTGGCGTATCCACCACGTTGCATACGTACTGAACTTGAAGCCTTTCGTATGATCGAATTTCTCAACTGCTTTAATAAGCCCCATGTTCCCTTCCTGAATTAAGTCGAGGAACAGCATGCCACGTCCAACATACCGTTTTGCAATACTTACGACTAGGCGCAAGTTGGCTTCTGCAAGCCGCTTTTTCGCCTCTTCATCTCCATCCAAAATGCGAATTGCAAGTTCAACTTCCTCCGCACCTGTCAGTAAATCAACACGCCCAATTTCTTTCAAGTACATTCTTACAGGATCGTTGATTTTAACACCTGGCGGGACACTGAGGTCATTTAAATCGAACTTTTCTTCCGCCACTACTTTACTTTCATCGCCGGCCTCTTCATCGGCTTTTCGGTCCATTTCAATTCCTTGTACTTCAATCAAATCAAGGAATTCTTCGAACTGTTCAGGTTCCATTTCAAAAACAGATAACTTTTCAGTTACCTCATCGAGCGTAAGTTCACCTGTTTTCTTTCCGGCCTCCAACAGGTTTGCCTTCACTTCTTCAACAGTCATTTCAATCTCCATATCTTCTGCTTGCTCTTTTTTACTCATCTTACCCGTTCCTCCTAAGTACACCGGAAAACGACTACAACGTCGTCAATGATTTCCGGAGCTGTATAATTTCCCTGGCCAGCTCCAGCGCCCGGGTATGATCATTTATTTTTTCTGCTTCTTTCGATTCATGAATCTTTGCATGGATTGTCAAACTTACTTTATATTTTTCAAGGTGACTGATACAATCAGCAATTTCTTCCGCTGCGTGTTCGGGATCTCTTTCCACCATTGCAGATTCTAAGACGATTTTCCTAAGGTCTCGGTCTTCCAACGATTCCGCAAACCTGTGGAAATCAGGTATTCCATGTTGTTCATAAAACCCGGCGAGCCGAATGAAGATGGCAACATAGTCTTCTCGAACAAATAAGTTTTGCTTGTCCAATCGTATCCGATCAAACAATTCCCCATCACTTAGCAGGTGGAAGAGCAACAATCGCTCTGCACGCTCTGTACCCGTCTTCTTTCTGATTGAAACTGTAGGTTGGGGACGCATAGTTTCCCCATACTTCGGTTCTGCTTTTGCTTTCTTCGCTTGATGTCCGGCCATTTTTATAAACTGCTGATTAATGGCTTCGATTGACACACCCGTCACGGTTGAAAGCTGCCGAAAATAAAGATCTCGTTCTACTGGCGATGTACGCTTCGCTAATTCTTCCAATACTTCATGGATATATTGCAGCACATCATTTTCATAAGATAGGTTCTTTGATCGCTTTGCATATGCCATTATGAATGACATGAATGAATGGGGATTACCGATAACCTTTTCCCGAAATGCATCACCGCCATACTCTGTGATGTAGTCGTCCGGGTCCATTTTCCCAGGTAACAGCGCAATTTTAACATCCAACCCTTTTTGAGTGGCCATGTCTGCGAATCGTTTTGCCGCTTCCCATCCAGCATCATCTCCGTCACAGCAAATGATAAGCTCTTTAGCAATTCTTTTTAATTTCAGCAGATGACTATCTGATAAAGATGTGCCCATTACTGCAACACTATTCGTCACACCTGCACGATCAGCTGATATCGTGTCCATGAATCCTTCAAACAGTATTACTTTACCCGTTTTCCGGACGTTAAGACGTGCATTGTGAAAATTGTACAGAATATGACTTTTTTCGAATATCGGAGTTTCGGGACTATTTAGGTATTTGGCTTCCTGTTTTGAACCGGAAAGTACTCGTCCAGAGAATGCTACAACATTTCCATTACCGTCATGAAGCGGAAACATGATACGTGCTCGAAATCTGTCAAAATAGCCTGTTCCATCGTCTTTCATGATACAAAGCCCAGCACGTTCCATGTCCTTCATATCGAAACTCTTTCGCTTTAGGAGACTAGATAGCGCTTCATTATCATTTAGCGACCACCCGATTCCATATTTTTCGATACTCTCCCTCGTAAACCCTCTTTTTTCAAGATATTCGAGTGCCTCTTCACCTTCTATAGTGTTCAAGAGTAGATGACTATAAAAGTTTGCAGCAAGAGCATGCGCTTCAATCATAGATTTAAATTCATTGTGCGGCTTTGCTCCGGCCCCTTCACTCACCGCAGTATCGATTTCAATACCCGTTCGTTCAGCAAGCTTTACAACAGCTTCGGTAAAGGGGCTATTTTCAATATCCATAATAAAAGTAATCGCATTTCCACTAGCACCGCATCCGAAACAATGAAAGAGTTGTTTGTCTTCTGTTACGGAGAAAGAAGGTGAGCTCTCATCGTGAAATGGGCAAAGCCCGAACCAGTTCTTCCCTCTTTTTGTTAGTTGCACATATTCTCCAATTAGATCTACAATATCAGTCTTTGATCGGACGGCTTCTATAGTCTCTTCTGGTATTCTCGTCATCCTATCACCAACCACTCTATCTAGATTGAATTCGAGATAGTATTCAAAAATCCTTCATTTTCGACAAAATATTTTCGATTATACTCGGAATCTTTCATACTACACTAATAGGAAAGCTTTATCTCTATATAAACCTCATATTACACAAAAACTTTTTCTTCATCCGCAAAAGAAGAACCAACCCGTATTAGCGGTCGGTCCTTCTGCATCACCGTGTCCTGGTTTTAAATACCCGTACAACCCAGGAATAACAGTATCCTCACTTCTCGACTACGAATTACGATTCGTCATTTCACTTAATATAACATTTGCCGTTTCCTCTACAGCCCGGTTTGTAACATCAATAACATTGCAACCGATTTTCGAGACGACATTATTAAAATGCGTAATTTCGGCTTCAATCCGTTCAACTCGCGCATAATTCGCATCATCTTTTAAACCAAGTGCGATGAGACGTTCCCTGCGAATAAAGTTTAGTTTTTCCGGTGAGATAACAAGTCCGTAACATTTAGCTGGGTCAATCATATACAGTTCTTCTGGCGGCTCTACTTCAGGCACTAGTGGAACATTCGCCACTTTGTAGCGTTTATGGGCAAGGTATTGCGACAAGGGCGTTTTCGATGTTCTTGAAACGCCTACTAGAACAATATCTGCTCTCAAAATACCCCGCGGATCCCTACCATCGTCATATTTAACGGCGAATTCAATTGCTTCAATTTTTTTGTAATAATCTTCATCAAGTTTCCGCACAAGTCCGGGTTCTTCCAATGGCTTTTCACCAAGTTCCATACCAATCCGTTCAATAATAGGACTAAGAAGATCGATGCACTGAATTTCTTTCGTTCGACATTCGTGTTGTAGTTTTTGACACATTACGCTTTTCACAAGCGTATAGATAATGATTGCATTTTGCTGTTTCGCTAAATAGACAATTTCATCAAGTTGCGATTCGTCTTCTACATGTGAAAACCTTTTAATCAATACGGTTTCTAGCCCTTGTCTGAATTGACTTGCTGCTGCTTTTGCAACAAGGTCGGCTGTTTCTCCGACTGAGTCAGAAACAATGAACAAAGTTAACTTCCTCATAGTATCCCCCTCATAATTCGTGATCATCCGCAAGTGATAGGAAGGCTGCGGTAATATTAGTTTTGGTCACTCTTCCAACAACTTCAAGTCCCACTCCATTGTCAATGACAACTGGTAGCGAATCGATTTGTTGGTCTATCATTTTTTTCGCTGCATGAAGAAGCGTGTCTTGCTTTTCACAATACGTAATATTTGGCATTCTCGTCATAATCACATGGACCGGAATTTTTTCCAATTCATTGTTCCCAAGACTTGTCCTTAGTAGGTCTTTTCTTGAAAGGACTCCAGTAAGAAATGAAGATTGATCAACTACGAATAATGTCCCTACGTCTTCCAAGAACATCTGACAAATTGCATCATATACCGAAATATTTTCTTCCACAACAACCGGAATCGACTGGAAGTCACGTACTCTCATGCCGGTCATACTGTCAGCAACCGATTGGGCAGGTCTTTTTCCCGAATAAAAATAGCCTACTCGAGGTCTTGCATCCAAAAAGCCAGCCATAGTTAAAATAGCTAAGTCAGGACGGATTGTAGCCCTCGCTAGCTTAAGCCGCTCCGCGATCTGTTCGCCAGTGATTGGGCCATCTGCTTTAACGATTTCAAAGATCTCCGTCTGACGCTTATTCAGTTCCATATATGTCACCGCCCTAAGCGTTCAATTGTTTATCCTTGATTATTATATACGAAGACGCGCGCTATTGCGAAGAAAGCGGAACCATGCTAAACTAAGGGAGAATTGAATAGGCGAAGATAGGTCTATGAGTAATGTCAAATTGAAGCGAGCGGGGATAGTGAAAGCCCGAACCGACATGAAACGGCAACCTGGAGCTAATGTACTGTTAAAGAGGGCTGTTCGTACAGCCAATTAGGGTGGAACCGCGGGTAATCATGCACTCGTCCCTGGACATATGTCCAGGGATGGGTGCTTTTTAATTTGTTTCAGCATAAGGCCCCGCTGAAACAAATTAAAGCCTCCGGCGGATGTCACAGATTTTGAGGGGAATTAATTGAGCAAGCTCAATTCAAAATCTGGACACAAATCCGCCAAGGCGTATTTGATTAATAATTGGAGGGATTTATTATGTCAATGGAACAAGTCGTTAACTTAGCAAAGCAAAGAGGTTTCGTTTTCCCAGGCTCTGATATTTACGGAGGTCTAGCAAATACGTGGGATTATGGCCCGCTTGGTATCGAATTAAAGAACAATATTAAAAAAGCTTGGTGGCAGAAATTCATTCAGGAATCGCCGTATAACGTTGGTCTTGACGCAGCTATCCTTATGAACCCGAAAGTTTGGGAAGCTTCAGGTCATATCGGGAACTTCAACGATCCGATGATTGACTGTAAAAAATGTAACACACGTCATCGTGCAGACAAACTTATCGAAGATGCACTCGATGCAAAAGGGATTGAAATGGTTGTCGATGGTCTATCTTTCGATAAAATGTCAGAACTTATCAATGAACATAACGTTGTCTGCCCTACTTGTAGTGCTATGGATTATACAGATATTCGCCAGTTTAACTTGATGTTTAAAACATCACAGGGTGTGACTGATTCATCAGCGAATGAAATTTTCCTTCGTCCTGAAACGGCACAAGGTATCTTCGTAAACTTCAAAAACGTACAGCGTTCAATGAGAAAGAAAATGCCTTTTGGTATCGGACAAATCGGAAAAAGTTTCCGGAATGAAATTACACCTGGAAACTTCACGTTCCGTACACGCGAGTTCGAACAGATGGAACTTGAATTCTTCTGTAAGCCTGGCGAAGACATGGAATGGTACGCTTTCTGGCGTGAATTTTCAAAACAATGGTTATTGAACCTTGGTTTGACAGAAGACAATATGCGCTTGCGTGAACACGATGAAGACGAACTTTCCCATTACTCGAAAGGGACTGTTGACATCGAGTACAAATTCCCATTCGGATGGGGTGAACTATGGGGCATTGCGAACCGCACAGATTTCGACTTGAACCGTCATATGGAGCATTCCGGTGAAGATTTCCACTACCTAGATCCTATAACAAATGAAAAGTTTGTCCCTTATTGTATCGAACCTTCACTCGGTGCAGACCGTGTGACACTCGCTTTCCTTTGTGATGCGTTTGCTGAGGAAGAACTAGAAGGCGACGACAAACGTACTGTTCTTCGTTTCCACCCAGCACTTGCGCCGGTAAAAGCTGCGATTCTGCCACTATCGAAGAAACTCGCAGAGGGTGCCGATGAAGTCTACGCGGAACTGCGTAAACATTTCAACGTCCAATATGATGACGCACAGTCTATCGGCAGACGCTACCGCCGTCAAGATGAAATCGGAACACCATTCTGTATTACGTATGACTTTGATTCTGAAGAAGACCGTCAAGTGACAGTTCGTCACCGCGATTCAATGGAACAAACACGTATGCCAATTTCAGAAGTGCAAGAGTATATTGCAAAACAGCTTGAATTTTAAACTAAACTTCAAGAACTTAACTTAATTGATAAAACATAAAACCAGCCAAACAACAAGTTAACATGTTGTTTGGCTGGTTTTTTCGTTTAAAGTTATCGCTGTTCCCCACCATAATGATGGCCCATATTCCCGTGCTCATTGTGTCCATGATGTCCCATATTGTCGTATCCTGGATACCCCATACCTCCGTGTCCTGGATAGCCTGGGTATCCCATGTTCCAATAGTAGCCGGGGTAACCATAATAACCAGGATAGCCGTGATGAACGGGATAGCCTGGGTAGCCGTAGCTGGGATGTCCATGATGCCCACCATGGCCTGGGTAACCTTGATGTGCTCCGTAACCACCGTTAAACCCTCTCGAGTTTGTCAATTTAATCGCCCCTTTACATACGTACTATCTACGATATGTAAAGAAATTGCATGGGCTTAGGCTTCTACCTATTTCCTCTAAACATAACCCAACAACTGTAGATTAAGTTCTCTTTTTACCAATCAACAACGTAATTTGTGCCATTGTAAACGGCAATGAAGACTTTTTACGGTAGGCGACATATTTTGACGCCCAAAAATCCGCGTACTTCACCTTGAAATTTTTTAGTCCTTTGAAATGATAAAAATATTGGCCATGTAAAAAGATTTGGGCCGCAATTTTTTCACTTAAAAAGGAATACTTTGATTGCCCAACGTTTGATAACGGCGACATTCCTATATTAAATACTTTATATCCTTCTCCTTTTGCCCATTCGAATAAGGAAAGGAATATGAAATCCATCGTTCCAGATGGAGCACCCGGATTGAAGCGCATAAGATCTACGGAAATCCGTTCATCATTATCATACATTGACATTAAACTTGCAAAGCCGATAATGCCCTCTTCATCCCTTAAAATAGCGATTCGTGAAGTATTCAGGTATTGCTCGTCGAAAAAGCCAAGGGAAAATCCTTTCTCTGCTCTTCCTTGTAGCCATTTCGTAGATACTTCTTCTAATTCAGTCATCATCTCGGACGAAAAAGGTGGATTTACTAATTCAACTGAAAAATTCTCCCTTTCAAATTTATTTTTAACAGCCCTATATCCCTTCATCTTCTTTCCTGAAAATGTGAAACTGTCCAAATTGACATGCGCTTCCTCACCGAGCTTAAAGAAACCAAATCCATGTTCATGTAGGGCTGGAAGTATTTTATTGTTGACCTCATAAAAGACCGGCGTATAACCGTATTGATCTGCCGTTTCCAAAAACTCTTCGATTGCAGATGAAAAGTTACTTTCTAATCCAACTGGATTGCCGAGCACCACAATTTTATCGGCGTACGCTTGATAAGAAAATAAAACGGTATAGTCTTGATTCCAAAATACATATTTGTCATGTAAAAAGATAAGATGGGAAAACTCAGTCCCCGTATAGCGTTCAAGATGATCTTTAATTTTCTGTTCTTGATGAATAGATGGTTCCATTTCCATCATCTTTGGCTTACGAATCATATGTCCAATGAACAAAATGACTAAAGCTATAAGTATTCCAATAATCGCACTGTAAAACAAATCCCGGTAATCCGTTATTATATAGTCGCGCAATGCAGCCGGAATCTGAAATTTTGAGGACGGTAAGTTTAAATAGCCGATGAATACATACATCGCAGTAATGATTGTCACGACGGCTATGTCAAACAGGGCTATCCCCCACGTTAAAACATAACTTAAACGGTAAAACTGGCTTTTTGACACAATTAGCAAACCCATTACAATGAGTAAAAAGATAGCCTCTTCATAATCAAACCCTTTAAAAACTGAGAATAGAGCCGCACTAATTAAAACAATTATGGCTAGATGATACGTCCTTTTAACTTTGTATTTAATCCCTCTGCACAGCCCTAAGAGAATAAAACCGGCTGCGACAGTCAACTGGTGGGAAACATTCATAATTGGTAAAGATAAGAATTCTTGAGCGATTTTCAAGCGATTCAAGATACCTGGAACGGATGCGGAAAGCAGTAACACAATTCCGGATAGAAATACCATAATAGTTAACAGTGTATGACTAACTTTTTGAAGCACATTATTCGGTAAATCATCCCACGAAAGATTCCACCGGACCCAATATTCTTGTATGAATAAGAGAGAGGAGAATAAAAACGGCAGAACAAAGTAACCCATTCGATATAAAATAAGTAGGAAAAGAACTTTTTCATCAGCAATACCTACGCTTTGTGTGCCCCACAGAAAAACAAGGTCAAATGAACCAATTCCACCGGGAATCATACTCACAATTCCTGCGCAAGACGCAATTAAAAAGATTGGAATTAATGTCGAAAGCTCAATTGGTATATTTAACATAATGGTTAAAAACCAAATTACTAGCAAAACTGCCATCCATTCAACTACCGATGTTGCAATTAGCTGTACAGCAACTTTACCATTTAACAAAGAGGCATTTACTTTTTTATAACGGATCATATAAAGACCGATAAAAGTCGGAACATATAAACTGACGATAATTATTGTGATAAATAACCATTTCGTTTCCCTTAGAAGCGGGAAGTCCCAAAAAAAGATGGGAACAATCCATGCTAATAGTGAAATTCCCGTTAAGTAGAAGAGAGTGACCGAGGCGATATTTTTTAACAGCCCCTCCTTCTCCTCTTTATGTTTCGAATAGAAATAACTGCGGAGCATCAAACCGACAAGGCCACCAAATCCAATAAGATTTGAGTACGTATTGGCAATAAAAGAATGCCTCAATAATTTCCATTTCCCCATTTTAATTCCAAGTAATTTCACCAAAATGATATCATAGAAAAACATGGGTGTGACGGCGCAAAAGGATACTATAAGTATTAGTGCTAGTTCCCACGGATGCAATTGACTCACTTCATTCTGAAGCATACCTACGTCCACGCCACGAGCTGTTTGCTGAATTTCATATATAGCTAAAATTAATAACAAAAGTGGAATCATTACTTTGAAAACTTTGAGTAGCTGATCTTTGTTGATTTTGAACATAAACTCCCCCCCTATAAGATAATCTCTTTTAAAGTATATGATTACCATTTAAGGCTATAAAAACACATCTAAAAACAAATACTACCCCTATGATACTATGAATAAAATGAAAGGCACAAATGTCAATATGACCAGTAAACGGGACGTATAAATTTAATATACCTTGAACACTCTCCAATTCCCCGTCCATCCGATGACCAACAATTTTATTGAAATCAATAAAGATGCCCTTCGTGGTGGGTATTTTGGATTGAGAGAAAAGTATTTGCAAGCGACGCAATTGGAATGACGAAATTCTGGAAACCATTAGAAAAAAATTACTGTTACATACATGATGACTGAAATCATTCAAAAACCCCTTGTCTCTTATAGAACAAGGGGTTGCATTTTTATCGCCATTAAGTACCGATTTCACGATTTAATTGCTTTAAAAAACCTTCCATATAGTCATGTCGCTGCTCTGCCAGTCGCTTCCCTTCTTCTGTCACCATCAACTCTTTTAACAGCAACAACTTTTCATAAAAATGCGTAACTGATGCCGTTTCCTTGCCTCGGTATTCTGTTTCAGACATATTGTCACGAACCATCTCGTCTGTATCATACAGCTTCCTTCCCCTTGCACCACCGAACGCAAACGTCCGCGCAATGCCAATAGCACCGATTGCATCCAGTCGGTCTGCATCGCGGACAATGGCTCCATCGATGGACGTGATATCCTTGGCATTCCCACCACTGAATGACACGCTTTCAATACACGCAAATACTTTCTTAGCTAATTCACCATCAACACCAATTGCCTGTAAGATTTCCAATACGGTTGGATTGTCACCTGATTTGTATTTAGCATCCTCGATATCGTGTAACAAAACAGCAAGACGGACGACTTCCTCACTAGCTGTAGGCTCTCCAGCCAAGATTTCCTCCGCATTTTTCATGACGCGTTCGATATGGGCGAAATCATGACTTGCATCAAATTTATTGTAAATCTCTACGACTATCTTCTTGCATTTCTCAATAATTTTTGTCATATAATCACTCCTATTAATAAGTTTTTTTGATAAAATAACGTCTGAATATTTAGGCATATCATTGACGCACAATGTCGATTAATGTATAGTTGATGCATCCATGCACCTAATGGATTGGACATCGAATCGCCGAGGAGGAATGTACATGTACCAGGGAAAAGTCAAATGGTTCAGTAATGATAAAGGCTATGGTTTCATCGAAGCGGATGACGGGGAAGATGTGTTCGTCCACTTTACCGGTATTCTATCAGAAGGCTTTAAAACGCTTGATGAAGGACAATCCGTATCCTTCGAAATCATCGAAGGGAATCGCGGTCCTCAGGCAGCGAATGTCTTAAAACTTGGAGATGAATGATAAAGTACAAAAGCGCAAGCGCCTGTTCAGAGGCGACAGGCATAAGACGGGCTGGCGAAGCGGAGTTCTTTTCCGCACAGCCGGACCAGCTTATGACCCGAGCCCCTAGGCGCTGGAGTCTAGACGTCAAATCTCTAAGTGGTAATTTGCCCACAGTACGAGATTTTATAATTTCCTAGATAAATCAAAAATCCCGCTGACGCAATTTCCAGCGGGATATTATTTTGTGATTTTATTCATTTCCTGACCTAGAAACTGGAGCCGTTCCCCAATTGTACACGTTGTGATACAAAACTTATGTGATCCCGACTTCCCTTTGTCTTTTGACAACTGGGTTTTAAGGAAACAGCCATCGCAATAGGTATCCAGGATTCCGTCGATTTCTTTCATAATGATCGTTTTATTCATAACGACTACCCCCAAAAGACACGATTCATTAATTCTAATACGCTTTGGACATAGGTGCAACAAATCAAGTAAATCGAGGTGCTAAATAAATGATTGAGTTGTATGTAGACGGTGCAAGTGCAGGTAATCCCGGGAAAAGCGGTATCGGCATCTTCATAAAAGGTGAAGGTCATGTGATAAAATTATCCGAAAAAATCGAACCGACCGATAATCATTCTGCCGAATTTCAAGCGCTTTTACGCGGAATGGAAGAAACGTCTAAACTGACGACTGGCATGGTATCTGCTCGTTCGGATTCCCAAATCGTTGTCATGGCCGTGGAAAAACAATTCGTGAAAAATGAATTGCATAAAGAATACCTAAGAAGAATTCTTGAGATTGCAAACACGTTTGACTTCTTTTTCATTAAATGGATTCCCGATGCAGAAAACCGTGCAGCAGATGCACTTGCACGAGAAGCTATTCATAAAAAAGACTGAACAGGCGATTGTCTGTTCAGTCTTTTTCGTTAGGCTTTCATAAAAGTAACGGTATTTTTCAATACATCATACAGCACCCATTCTCGATCAATGACGACCGCCCCGACATTCACGAGGACCTTGTTACCACTTACATCATATGGTATTCCAATTTCAATTGCATCATTCACATCATTTCGGGACAGTTTAGATGTATGACTATGCCCGTAAAAAACAAGAGATCCATTCACTTCAGCATGAATGAGCGCCCACGGTTCACCGCCCCACTCCCACTGATGACCATGGATTATTTTAGCCGTGGCAATGTCTACCGTTTCCGGCATCGAGTCCAGTTTTTCCCGGAGCGGATCGTCCGTTTCGGTAATCATCAAAATCCGGTCTTCCTGGTTGCCACTAACCGATAAAAATGTTAATAGCTCAATAAACCCCTCGGGAATAATCATAACGTCATCAAGCTTCGTAAACTTCTGTTTCGTAATATCCCTCTTACTAATAATGCATTCAAACAGATCGCCAGTTCCGACACAGACTGCTTCTGGCGCTTTCTCCGAAATATCCGCGAGTACTTTTTCTAAATCCTCTTTAGAGGAATGTATGTCTCCAAGCAGTGCATAATGCATGCGTAACCCTCCATAGAATTGTTCTGATTGGGCCAGTCAATCTTTCTCGACTTTCGCCCCTGGTTGTGAAATCCAGTCACTATAGCTTCCGACATATAGACGGGCAAACTCATAACCATTGTGTTTGAGCAAAGCATATAAAGGCGCCGCCGTCACGCCGCTTCCACAATAAACCGTTACCTCTTCTGTAGGTTTAACAACAGTGTGCAATCGCTCTTTTACAGCAACATCCAAATTGAAGACGCCTTCTTTTTTCAGTTGTTCCCAGTCAAAGTTCAGCGCTCCTGGAATCCGTCCGGCAATCGGGTCGATTGGTTCATTTTCTCCCCGGTAACGTACTGCTGATCGAGCATCTAGCAGGACACTCGCTGTTTCACCAGCTACAGTTTCTTCAACGAATTGCCTTGGGGCATAGATGGTTTCATCCCACTGAGGGGCAACTAAAGTCCGCGGGGGCTCCGGTATACAATTATCTACAGGGAAACCCGCTTCTTTCATTGCCTCGAATCCTTCAAGTACGATTAATGAATTGTTAAATCCAGCATATTGCAATAGCCACCACGCACGAGTTGCAAATGGGCTTCCACCGTCATCATAAACGATTATTTGGTCATCAATCGAGAGTCCACTCGTTCTAAAAAGCTCTGTTAATGCCGCCTTCTCTGGCATCGGGTGTCTCCCTTCCGATTTCGTCATGTCGGACAAATCACGTTCAAGATCCCAGTAAACTGCACCTGTTATATGGATTTTTGTGTATTTCTGCTTGCCTTCATCCGCATCCTGCAATGAAAAACGTGTATCTATCCATTTGGATTTAGCATGATCAATATCTTTTATCGAAACAAAAACGGTAGCCAATCAAACCCACTCCTCTGTTTGTAGTTTCTCATACACAGTACGCCATTCACTTAGTTGTTCCGTTCCTTGAAGATGTGTTCGCTCAGAGGCAATCTGATTCAAACTTTCTTTCAGCAAGTGCTGTCTTAGCCCTTCCGCTTCACTGTCGATCCAACGGTCCGCCCACTTTTCAAGCAATTCTTTTTCACGACCAAGATAAATCGACGCATCCGCTTTCAACAATTCTTCCAATCGGACTTTCAATACATCACGCTCTCCCTTTTCGAAGAAGGCCTTCTGATTTTTGAACAATTTGTTGACACTTCCATAATTGTTCGAATCAGTGTATGGAGTTCCGAAAGACAACATGTCAGCATCTCGCGGTTCATAAGGTGAAGGTGCAATGGAGCTATCCTTGTCAGTTAATCCTGAAATTTCTATACGTTGCCGATTAGTCAACTGCTTTTTCATGAAATTTAGCATTCGCAAGTTCGTCACTTTAAGCTCTTGTGTCAAATCAAATCCAATCATTTGCACGGTTTCAGCTAGTGCACCTTTCAATGCCCGGTCTGCAGAATTGTTAACGAAAACAGATGGACTGTACGCCTCTTTGAAGAAATCACCGAAACGTAAAAATACACGTTGCAAAATGTAGTAGACAAGTTCGCTTAATTCATCATGAGTTGCTTTTGTTAGCACTTGCGTAAATTTGTGTGAGAAATGTTGGCGCACTTCCCCTTCAAGTTTGTTCAATTCGTCCAATCTTTCCGCCTTACGTGTTCGATTTGTTTCTGTCCGGCTAATAAGTGAGGAAAGTCGTTCAATTGTTTTTACCGCCTCTTCTTCGAGTGCCAGAACAGCAAGTCCTTTTAGATCATGTTCAAGAAAATAATGGAATTCTTCTTCAAAAGGCGCCATAAACGGATCCATCCGATTATCCACTTTTGCCTCAAGTGCCTGTAAACTTGAAATCCCATGGACTCTAGGATTACGGATACCAAATTTCCGAAGTTCATCCCCAACGAATGTCTTAACTGCTTCCGCCTCTTCCGCATCAGATGCAAGGTCAATTGCATTGACAACAAAAAACATCTTATCTAGCTCGAATGCATCCTTCACCCGACCAAGCTGGACAAGGAACTCCCTGTCTGCCCTCGCAAACGCATGATTATAATACGTGATGAAAAGAATCGCATCCGCATTTCTGATATATTCAAACGCAACATCAGTATGACGCGCATTAATGGAGTCGGCTCCTGGTGTATCAACGAGGGTGATTCCTTTTCTAGTCAATTCGCAATCATAATAGAAGTCGATTGATTCGACGAAACAGCTTCGGTCTTCTTCTGCAACAAATTTAACGAATTCTTCCTGCCCGACCTTAATAATTGTGCCAAGCACTTCACGATAAAGAGGATAGCCTCTTTTGAATGCAGCAATAAATGCTTTATGAATATGGAGACTTTCATCCGTCAATTCTGCATTTAGTGCATCATTTGCTTGTTGGAAAGCATCCGTCAATGATGTTGCCCTGATACCAAGCGCTTCAAAGGATCGGAAAACATCTTCCTTCATCCGGTCTTCCGTTTTCAATAAAATATCGGCCGTTTTATCTTCTTTTCCTACAGAAATCGGACGTATCCGATTGATGGCTGCAGTAGTTGGATTTGGAGAAACTGGCAAGACATTTTCCCCAATTAATGCATTGGAAAAAGATGATTTTCCTGCGCTGAACGCACCGAATAACGCAACAGTGAATTCTTGTCCGTCCAGTCGGTCAGCTTTTTTACGAAGGTAGTCCGCTGTTTCCAGAAAACCCGGAATCGCTTCAACCGAATTTGCGATATGAATGGCGTGCTTAACTACTGATTCCGAATTTGAAGTAATTACTTCTCGCTTAACTTGTTCGTTTTCTGCCGTGTGATTTGGATTATTCTCCGAGGAAAATACTTCTTCCGCTTCATTGAACTCAACTAATTGCAGCGTTTTCTGTACTTTCCACTGTTGAAGAAGTGCATTGGCTTCCACATTCGAGCCAACAATTTCATTTTCGAGATTTGCCAATTGGACTTCCACTTCACCGACCTGCCGAATTGCATGCAACTTCTCATCCAATCGGTACACTTTTTGTTCAAGAATACCCGTGTTGTCATTCCCCGCTGCTAATGCGATTTGAGTCATCGCGTGTTTCCAATCCTCGGTCATTCGCCTAAATGCTGCTTGAATCGTTGTTCTCATACGTTCAGAATAGTTGAGAACGGTGTCGCCAGTTATAGTATCAGATACATTAAATTCTTTTTCTATATCAGAAAATGGGATCGTTAAGTTGATTTCATCAATCATCAGTGATCGCTCATCCGTTAAGATCCCCGTTTCTTTCAGCGATTTTTTCATAAGCGTCTTTAGATGGACCTCAATTTGCGCATGCACAAGTTTCCCCATATTGTCAGCAAGCGCTTCTTTCCGCCGCGCCTTTTCTTCCGCCGTCTTTTTCGCACCAAACAGAAGTCCAACTTTAAATCTGGACGACAGCGATTCCAAGTAGTTTTTCAGTAGTTCACGTGTTTCATATGGTGTAATTGCCGCGCCATGCAATAGGTCATTTCGTTCCTTTTCAAATGTGGAAGAGAACGTATCCCCCGATAGTAGTTTCAGCATTTTTCGTGATTCTAAAGCCTCTTCCTCAAGCTCATCTTGCTTAGTCCATTCATCTTCTGAAACAATTTCGGAGAACGTGTTTTTCCGTTCCGCAATTTCATCAGACAAGAATTGGCTATGCTCATCTTTCAGTTTTACTAATGTCATCTCGGCGTTGTCGACGAATTGTTCTTGCCAGTTTTCCATTGATCCATCAACAATTGCTTTCACGTCACTAAAATCATTATGCGGGTGCGTTAAATCCTTCAATGACGTATAAAAAATCCCTTTCGGTACGACACCCCACATTTTAAATGAATCCTCAACCGACTTTTTGAAATCCACAAACGACAACTCGCTGTTTCGGTGTTTATCAATTTGGTTGATAATCAAATAAACGTTATCGTTGTAACGCATCAATTCTTTCGTAAAACGGAAATTCAACTCCGACTGCACATGATTGTAATCCATCGTGTAAAAGACGAGATCCGCGAGATGCAGTGCGGATTCTGTCGACAAACGGTGCGCATCATCCGTTGAATCAACACCGGGCGTATCCATAACAGTAATCCCTTCCGGTAATTTCGATTCTGTATGGCCGATTTCAACGAGCGAAACGGCCGCACCATCCTTACTGAACGACTTGACGGCGGCTGGAAATCCATGCCCGCCGTATTTTACTGCTGTACCATCTGTATGATGGATAATAGCAAAATCCGTTTCAGTTTTCCGTACTTTAACAATGTTGGCGCTCGTCGGTATCGGACTTGACGGCAGTAAGTCTTGGCCTGTTAACGCATTAATCATCGACGATTTACCCGCCGAAAAATGACCTGCAAATCCAATGGTATATTCTTTGTCAATAAGCTTTTTGGCGAATAATGCCGTTTTCTTAAAGCGATCTTCATCATCATTCGTTTTAAAAAGCAGTCCGTATGTAGCAGCTTGTTGTAATAGGTTATCTAATTCTGGCATTTATCTTTCGATCCCTTCATCAATTACTCTTTTTATCATACCATTTATCAACGTTCAAATTATCAACAAATTTTTCTATGCATATTTTGTCGCTTTTTGCTTAATTCAACTTTCGTCATGATATAATTGACCTATCGTTCCATTTTAGAAAGGCGGAGACTTAAATGAGCACATCGAAGAATGCACAAATGATATTAAATGGGACAATTTCTTCACTGACATCTGTTATTCCGGTCAAATTGGACGTCCTCGGTCCGACGACTACAGTTCAACCATATGAACAAAAAGAGATAAGTGTCTTAATTGGACTTGTTGGCGGCATAAAAGGAAGGCTTCTCATTGATGCATCTTTAGACGCCATAAATACGATTGGACAAGCAATGTTTGGTATGTCAATCGAAGGCGAAATGATCGAATCATTCACGGGCGAACTTGGCAATATGGTTGCTGGAAACTTATGTACTATACTTGAAAAAGATGGCCTCATTCTTGATATTTCCCCTCCTACCGTTATGACAGGGTCAACGAAATTTTACGGCTTCAAACAGGCATTTAAATTACCCGTTAAGATTGATGGCGGCGGAATGTTAACTGTCCTGTTAACTATTGATGAACAGTAAAGTCCACTAAAAACAGTCCCTTCCCCGGATTCTTTGGGGCTCACGGGACTGTTTTTACTTTTTATAGGCTATATAACTTTGTGTATTTTTCAGACAGGTAATCTGATAAGTATTTGGCGTTCAATCCTTCGCCCGTTGTATCTTTAATAATTTCAAGCGGCTGTTTCAGTTTGCCGTATTTGTGAACATGTTCTGTTAACCAATCAAGAATCGGTCCAAAATCACCATTCCCACAAAGTTCGTCGAAATTAGGTAGATCTTTTAACATGGCGACTTTCAGCTGGGCCGCGTACATATAGCCAAGTGCGTATGACGGGAAATAACCAAAGGACCCGCCAGCCCAGTGAACATCTTGTAAAACACCTTCACCGTTATTTTCTGGACGGACGCCAAGGTACTCCTCATATTTATCATTCCAAATTCGGGGCAGATCTTTCACTTCATAATCGCCGTTAAAAATGCCTTTTTCGATTTCATAACGAATCATAATGTGAAGCGGATACGTCAGTTCATCTGCTTCAATCCGAATGAGCGATGGTTTTGACACATTGATCGCACGAAGGAAATCTTTAAGTGCTACACCCTTAAATTGTTCAGGTGAATGGCTCTTTAATAAGTCAAAGTTATACGTCCAAAAGCTTTCATTATGTCCGACAAACTGTTCATAAAACAATGATTGAGATTCATGAATACCCATTGAAGTACCTTCTGCAACTGGTAATCCTTCAAGTTCTAGATCAATATTTTGATCGTAAAGTGCATGTCCGCATTCATGGATTGTTCCAAAAACAGCAGAACGGAAATCATTTTCATCGTATTTCGTCGTAATTCGAACGTCGCCAATATTGATGGCTGTTTCAAATGGATGAACGGTTTCATCTAAACGGCCTGCTTCAAAATTATAGCCAAGTTGTTTCAAAATAGCATGGCTAAATGCTTTCTGGTTTTCTTTCGGAAATTGTTTGAATAAAAATGATGTGTCAGGTTGGTTGCCTGATTCAGAAATTTTCTTCACTAGCGGCACGATTGTCTCTTTCAATTGGCCGAAAACTTCATCGATGATATCTGTTGTCATTCCCGGTTCGTATTGATTTAGCAATGTATTATAAGGATTGCCATCTTTCTCGCCCCAATAGCCAATGAACTTCTTCGTCGTTGAAATAATTTTTTTAAGATACGGAAGGAACGTGTCAAAATCAGCTTGTTCTTTTGCATCTTCCCATGCGGATTCTGATTGAGAAGTCAGCACGACAAATTCGCGGTATTCCTCCGCGGGAATTTTTTTGCTTAGGTCGTATTCCTTTTTCACTTCTTCAACTGTTTTCAACAAAATTGGGTTAAGTGTGTCTTTCCTATTGCCAAGTTCTTCGAGATAGCCCCCCATTTCCTCTGAGACACTCAATTTAAATAACTCTGTCGATAACGTTCCGACTGCTTCTGATCTTGCTGGAATGCCTTTTTTCGGTGCTCCTGTTCTCATATCCCAATACATTATTGAAACGGCTTCTGAGTATGCACTCATTTTTTTTAGCAAAGCTACGAACTTTTCTTCTGTTGTCAAATCCATTCCCCCTTTTACTATACAGGCTTCTATATTAACATAATTCGGTTATCTCATATAGTTTCGAAAATAGTAATCGGTTTTAGTAAATAAATCCCACTACTTTTAAAATCAAATCAGTTCGATATCTAAGCCCTTCGATATGTTTTTCTGTTCATGTTTCTTTGATTTTATTTCATTAACCAGGCATTCATACTCATACTTATTGGTTTTCAGGAAACAATAAGCATTATAGTACAGGTTATTTAAAATCAGAAGCGGGGTATGAATTCAGATGGATTTTTTTACGGTCATGAATCACTCACAACTGTCCAGTGGGTACTTCGTGCTATTACTTCTTATTTCTTTTTACTCTTTGCAACCAAACTTATTGGACGCCGATCCATTTCACAATTACGACTGCTCGATTTCTCAATCGCATTGATTCTCGGGAATATTCTTGCGCATCCGTTGTCTGAAGAAAAATCAGGTATGAAAGGTTCCCTAATTACGACCGCAGTATTGGTCGCTTTATATAGTGGAGGTGTCCATTTGAGTTTAAAATGGGACTTATTTAGAAAATGGATTGAACCATCTCCTTTTCCTTTGATAAAAAATGGGGAAATTATGTATAATGGGCTAGTTAAAGCAAGAATAACGGTAGATCATCTACTTTCAGAAGCAAGAAAAGAAAAAATTCAAGAAGTAGATAAGATTGCTCTTGCGCTGTGGGAAACTGATGGTACCATTTCATTTTTCTTAACTCCCCACCTACAACCGATAACAGCCGAAGACATACAATTAATCACAAAACCATTTTCAATTCCTTGGATTATCATTAAAGAAGGAAAAATTGATGTGGATGAATTGAAAAAATCCGGTAAAGACAATACATGGCTAAATAAAAAATTAGTGAACATGAATGTGGATGTACATTCTATTTTATTGGCGACAATTGATGCTAACGATGAATTTAAATTTTATTTGTATTAAAATATAACTGAGCTTCGGCATATGGGGGTTGGGTTACACTCCCAAGCATGATTAGAACTAGGCAACATTATCGTGAAACTTAACAACGTTTCGCCAGAACTAAACGACATTGTAACAACTAAGCAACGCTTTCCCCAATCTTCAAAACATTATTATCTAACTAATCAACACTAACTACAAACCTAACAACGTCCCTCCAGAACCATACAACGTTTCACACATTTCCCATAAAAACACTAAAACCTCGAGACCAGTGTAGGTCCTAGATCATATAGTTGCCCGAAAAGTAAAAAAACTCTCCTATTTCTTAGGAGAGCCTTAAACATTATTGTTAAACCGTCATTTTCATTTTCACTGGGAAAATACCTTCGATTTCAGCTTTCATTTCCTGTTCTTTACCTTCAAGCAATAAATGTACTGTTCCAGAATCGGCAGACGTCCGTATGAGTCGGCCGGCTCCTTGGCGTAGTCTTAGCAGCATAAACGGTAAGTCTACTTCACGGAATGGATCCTTGGCATGCTGGCGTCTCGCGTCGAACAACGGATCCGATGGTGGTAATGGCAAATCGTAAATAATGACACGCGTCAATGCATCTTGAGGAATGTCGAGCCCTTCCCATAAATGATAAGAGCATAAAACAGGTACTTTCTTCTGTTGGAAATCACGTACGATTGAAGATAATTCTCGTTCACCCTCGAAAGCGATACGGTCTTGCCACTCTAAAGGAACGCGCTCTTTGAAATGATTCATCGCTCGTTCTGACTTAAAGAGAATCAACGTTTGCTCACCATCTTCTAAAAGTTCAAGCGCTCGTTTCGCTTTACCGCCGGCTTCTACATCCGTCGCAAATACTTCCATCACTTTATCATAATCAAACGGCGATTCCACCGAGAATGACAGGTAATCTTGTATACCAAGACCGTCTGCCAAATAAGTAAACGTTTCACCAACGGATAATGTAGCGGATGAAAAGACGATTGGTGTGTTGGATGAAAACAGTTTCTCTCTTAATATATCTGTCACTAGACGCGGCATGATAACCAGTGTGGATTCGCCTTCGCGCCCCTCAAGCCAGTCTACTGCATCATTTTGAGAGGTAAAGAGGTCCATTGAGTAAATATATTGATCCAGATATTCCTCGACCATTCTCAAATCATATGCCGGAATGATATAGAGTTCACCTTCAAATACAAATTCTTCAAGAAGCGCATTTGAGATTTTGACAACCTCTTTCCCAATTTCCAGAAGTTCAGGTGTCTTCTCAATCGCTTTCCGCTCATTTTCCGTTTTATCCGCAAGCGCGTCAAGCAATTTGAAAAATGCTTCATGAGAATCAATTAGGCGCTCCATCAGTTGAAGTGTCGACTCTCTTATTCCATCGACCATAATTCGTTCAAGCAGATTTAGCAACGTACTGTTTTGTACCTCATACGTCAAAGCACGCTGAGCCGAATACTCAAGAAGATGGCCTTCGTCAAAGACAATCATTGATGGTTCCGGTAATAAAGGTAACTGTCCTTGTCTTTTACGTGATTCTTTTGTCCAAATATGCTCCATATAAAAATCGTGAGAACAAATAACGAGTTCGACCGATTCGCGGTAATGATTTCGGTGAATTGTCTGGCCACATCGATTGCGAAGATCGCACGCAGCACATTGCTGGATGGGATGGAAGTTCACTGTTTTCCACTCTTCATCGCTTAAGTTAGGATAATCCGAGCGTTCCCCGTAAGGAACAATAGATTGCAATGAACCAGCGCCATAAACGAATTCAGGAAGTTCATCTGCCACAACATCAACATAGTCTTCGTCAATCGTATTACCCGCCTCTTCCAAACGTTTCAAGCATAAATATTGGTCACGTGATTTTGCAAGGCGCACATCGATATCAAGACCGAGCGCTTCACTAATTTTCCGGATATCCCCGTCTTCTTTAACAAGCTGGTCGATGAGCGTCTCATCCGCACATGAAATGAGAGCCGGTTTTCCCGTATAGCGAGCATAGGCGATTGCAGGGAGTAGATAAGCAATTGTTTTACCTGTCCCTACACCTGCTTCCGCGAAAAGGACTTTCTTTTCTTTCAGCGCTTGTTCAATTTGGAACGCCATATAGATTTGTTCATCACGGCATTCAAATCCTTTTTCAGTCAATTCATCGTATAACGTATCCCCTATCCAGTCGTTCAGTGACTCATAGAACGATTTATCTTTTGATAATGGGAATGGCATCTTACTACTCATCGTTTACCCCTTCCTTATTACATGCAAAAGGAAGAGGAGTTTCCCTCTTCCGCATTCTATCAATTATTGACGTTGGCCCCAGAACTGATACAAATCCGTTCTAATAAAACCATTAAATAATTTCCTCTTTTTCGTTGCTCTATGTCCGTACATTTTTTCATAATTTTCCAATGAAGATAACATATAAACAGACCATGAAGGATAGTTTTTCATTATACGGCCAAGTTCTTGCGTAATTTCTTCAGCATCTTCCACTTCACCAAGACGTTCACCGTATGGCGGATTCCCGACCATAACTCCGTTCAAGCTATCTAGCGTCAAATCCCGTACATCACATGTTTGAAACTTGATTAAATCCATGAATCCAGCTCCCGCCGCATTCTCTTGTGCCACTTTGATCATTCGCGGATCGTAATCAAATCCTGAAATATCAAGCGGTTGGTCGTATTTTGCGAGGTCTTCCGCTTCTTCACGAACTTGATCCCAAATATTTTTGTTGATCCAAGGCCACTCTTCACTTAAGAATTCCCTATTGTATCCAGGTGCAATGTTTTGCCCGATCATTGCAGCTTCAATTGCGATTGTACCTGAACCACAAAACGGGTCAACGAAAGGACGATTTGGATTCCAACGTGACACTTTCACAAGTGCTGCAGCAAGCGTCTCTTTCAACGGTGCATCCCCTTGCGCCATCCGGTATCCACGTTTATGTAGTCCCGTTCCACTGGAATCGATTGTCAATGTTACTTTATCTTTTAAAATCGATACTTCTAATTTGAATAAAGGACCTGATTCATCAAAAAAACCAGTTCTTTTATAAGCAATCTTCAAGCGTTCAACAATCGCTTTTTTTACAATTGCCTGGCAATCGGGTACGCTGTATAAAGTAGATTTCACTGATTTACCCGCAACTGGAAACTCTGCGTCAACTGGCAAAAAACGTTCCCACGGAATTGCTTTTGTCTGTTCAAATAAATCATCGAACGTCGTAGCTTCGAATTCACCTGCAACAATACGAACACGGTCCGCTACTCGGAGCCATAGATTCGTTTTTGCAATCGCCAATTCATCGCCCTGAAAATAAATCTTCCCATTTTCCGAAGTCGTTTTATAACCAAGTGCTTTTACTTCATCTGCTACAAGCGATTCAAGCCCCATTGCAGATGTTGCTACTAGTTTAAATTCAGTCATGCATTTCCAACTCCAATTCTATACCATCAATCATTTCTATGAATTCATCAAGGGTTAACTTGTTATAGCATTGCCAATAAAACCATATTTTTTTCACACTTTAATTTTCAAAAAGAAAAGCTCCCCATCTTATTGGAGAGCAATCAATTTAAGAATAGTACCATAGGAAATTCGATAAGCCATGTTTTGTTCCCGTGTACTCAAACGGCTTGCGCCTCGTACTAAGGGTGGTAATCATCTATCTACAGGTATACACCTGTCTCTTCCTACAGTTCATTTCCCTCGGAAGAGTGCCCCTACCATAGTTTGGGTTTCTCACTCGTGGGGTTTACCGCGTTCCATCTGACCCGTTTCCGAGCCAGCTACGTCACTGTGGCACTGTTCAGGGAACCTCATCCATATCCGAAGACTTAGGATTTATTCCCGCCGTCAACGCGTTATACGCGAAGCCACGGCTTATTCTTTCGCCGAGCACGAACACTACGGTCATCTCAGATCCGTGTGAGCATGGACTTTCCTCTACAACATAGGATGTTGCAGCGATTACCTAAATTCCACTATGATATTTTCAGTATACCGTACTTATGTTTCATTTACAATATATTATTCTTGATCGAAGAGTTTACTTCCGAAAACATGCTTTTCTAGATTTGAAATACGCTTCAATATATCAAAGTTCGTCGTCCCAGCACTTCCTGCCGCAGGGCGTTTTTGTGCTGATTCAAGTTCTCTTTGCATGCGTTCATTTTCAGTACGCAATTCTGTAATCGTCTTTTTAAAAGCTTCATAGTCATGAATAATATCATCCAGAAAGAGATCTACTTCTTCCTGATTATAGCCGCGTAGGCCCGTTTTGAATTCCTTTTCAAGAATCGTTTTAGTATCTAGTTTAGTGTCCATTAAAAATCGCCCTTCCGTCTCTGTTTACATACGTTTGATTATAACATATGTTGTCCGACCTTGTCTTACTAAAGCCGACTTTCAGCCATTTTTTGTCGGTTTGCGCGCTTGCCTGGGAAATAATTTTCTGGTTATTCTTATTTCCCTTTTCAAGAAATCATTTCGCGAACGTATCCGAAAACTTGCTGTTAAGTAAGAATCCACCTTCAAGAGCCTAATCGCTTCTTCTGTATAGCCTAGGGCCTTGTTTAACTCTTTCAGCTTATGCTCGTAAAGCTTTGCTAATTCCTCTAATGCGATAATTTGCTCACGTCCGGTAAGACCTGTTGCCGCTATCTTGAATGAAGTGACCGCGTCCTCGTAAGCTTGTTCCTTTTTCAAGATGAATCCGAAGTGAAAATGTGTCGCCGGATGATTGACCCCATACTCTGCTATTACACTTTCAAAGATTTGTTTACTACGGTCATGCGACTTCAAATCAGCAAACCACTTCCCTATATTCGTATGGGTTACAGCCGATTCTCGGACATCACTCTTCAAAAGAAGATCGGTCGACCGTATATAAAGCGCGACCAAAGAAAGGATATCCCATTCATTATGGAGGAGAACCTTCATCAGAAGCTCCGCACGACCATTCTTCACAGCATCTTGGTAGATGATTGGCGCCATATGCCCCGGGATATCTCCTTCCCGGAAGAAACCGAGTTGTTCCTCCTCAATTGCAGGAAGTCTAAACGTTTCCATCTCACCTTTCCATATGCGCCTAGAACCGTGTAACAAGTCAATCTGGGTATGCTTAATAAGCGGCGGCAATTCTTTACGGTTCATCGTCCACCGCGTTTCCACCATTGGGATATCAAAACTTTTTCCATTATACGTAACAAGTGTCGAAGGCTTTTCCCATAACCCCGTTGCATAAAGGAAGGCAGCTTCGTGATCAGGGCCCGGAAGGACATACTGTGTCATTTTAAAAGATGATGACGTCTGTTCAATGAACCCCATAAGGAATATCAGTGTGCCTGCACCTTTTAAACCTGTCGTTTCTGTATCAAAGAAAACAAGCGGTTTTGAAAAATCTGGCGACAGTGGATGCACTTCACCAGACTTCTTCCATTTATCGATTGTTGACTTCAAACCCGAAAGAACAATGTTTCCATGTTGATAGTTAGTATCGTATTCAACAATCCGTTTATAGACGATACCGTGTTTATTCACGGCTTTTGTCAAACCGGCATCCAGCCATTGTTGTTCATAGACAGGTACTTTTGCAACGGGTTTTACATCTTCAGGCATATTTTCGGCTACCACTTTCGTAGTTGTTTTTTTCAGCAATTTCTTCATTTGCATCAGCTTCTGTTCATATGACATTGCATTCTCCTCCTGCTAGTTTCTGAAGAAGAGATCCTACATCTTGTTTCATGCCCATACCAGCTTCTTGCGCACCTATGCAGACCGGACAACCCGCCTCGCAGCGACAGGTGGACACATGATTGGCCGCTTTCTGCAACAGCTCGTCCCACCGTTCAAAGATTTTTTCACTCAGACCTATCCCACCTGGGTAACTGTCATAGATGAAAATAGTCGGCTTGCCAGTATGAACAGCTTTAACTTGCGGTATAACATGGATATCCGTTTTATCGCAGCGGACGAATAACGGGATAAATGATTGGATTGCATAGGCTGCACCCGTCATTGCATCTGTCAGTCCGGCACCCGTCCATCCTTCAGGTATATCGAATGTGTACCACGTAGAAGAGGTATGCAATTCTTCCGCAGGTAATGAAATCGGACCTGAGCCAATATTGTCATGTGTATCGAACCTGATTTTCTTGAATATCGTCGGGATTGCCAGTACAGCGATATCTCCATAAGCGGCTTTGTTATCTCCGAACTGTGCAACGCTATCTTCATTCATCACTTTTAGTTCCACTGCAAGATTGGCATCTGTAAAGTAATCGACATCGACTTCTGTAACATAGGCTTTCTTTTCCTCCCAATCCAATTGCTCGACTTGGAACTGGGTTCCTTGATGAATATAAATTGCTTCTTCATGGAGGAGCGTCATCGCACTGAAACGATCCATCTCCCCTATGACCTTTGTTTCTTTCGGATAGGTTTTATCAATAATGATGACATTTTCCTGTGATGCAGAGCGAAGACTTACTTCACTTGCCGGAAAACTGTCTGTCATCCAATGCCATTTGTCTGTGGTCTTAATCAATACCCCTTCACTTTCAAGGAATGCGAGTAATTCTTGTACGTCGAATTCACCATATGCATCCGTTGAAGAAAATGGCAACTCAAAAGAAGCACATTTAAGATGATCCATTAAGATAAACATGTTATCCGGATGAATCCGTGCTTCTTCGGGTGATTGGCCAAGAAGATAATCAGGATGTTCAATAATATATTGATCGAGAGCCAAGGACTGGGCGACGTAAATAATAAGAGCCTCATCCTGCCGCCTTCCCGCACGACCGGCCTGCTGAAATGCACTCGCAATATTTCCCGGGTAACCCGTCATAATACACGCCTGTAGTTGCCCGATATCAATGCCAAGTTCGAGTGCATTCGTACTAACAACCGTACGGATATCGCCATCTCGAAGTCCTTTTTCAATCTTCCGACGTTCAGATGGCAAATAGCCTCCCCTATACCCCATTACCGTTTCATCGAACAGTTTCTTCTTCGTCAATGCTTTCATATAGGTGACGAGCATCTCAACCCGTACCCGGCTTTTCGCAAAAATAATCGTTTGGATACCTTCCCGGTATAAAAGCGCAGCGATATCCCGTACTTCAAGTACGGCACTTCTTCGGATACCAAATGTCGGATGGACGACCGGTGGATTATAGAAGACAAAATGTTTCTTTCCAGCTGGTGCTCCATTATTGACGATTACTTGCATATCCGCATTTATCAATGACTCCGCTAGTTCTTGCGGATTCGCGATTGTCGCGGATGTACAGATGAACACTGGATCACTGCCATAATAGTTGCAGATTCGTTTCAACCTTCGCAACACATGAGCAACATGACTGCCGAAAACACCTTTGTAAGTATGCAATTCATCGATGATGATGTATTTTAAGTTCTCGAATAACGAAACCCATTTTGTATGATGCGGCAAAATACCTGAATGCAGCATATCGGGATTTGTCAGCACGATATGACCCGACTTCCTAACCTTAGAACGTAATCCAGGCGCAGTATCCCCGTCATATGTATAACTGAGGATGGTTTCCCCACTCGCTTCAATAAGCTCATGGAGGTCCGCTAGTTGATCTTGGGCAAGCGCTTTTGTTGGAAACAAATAAATGGCTCTCGATGTATCATCTTCAAGGATGCTTTGCATTACGGGAAGATGATAGCAAAGGGATTTCCCGGAAGCTGTCGGTGTAACGGCAGTAAAAGAATTTCCGGATGATGCCAGGTCGAACGCCTCTCTTTGGTGGCTATATAATTTATTGATCCCTTTTGACGACAGCGCTTTAATAATCGAGGGATGCAGTTTTTCAGGAAATTCTGCGTAGATCGCTTCTTTCCCTGCAATCGTTTTAGTATGGATAACATTGTCGGAAAAAGAAGGGTCAGTACGCAGTTTAGCTAACACTTCGTGAACCGCCATCTTCTTTATCATCGTTCTTTGCCCTCTTGTTCAAGACGTAGTGCGTCCATAATTGTTTTCAACGTATATTCAGCTGAATTTATCGATAGAACAAAACGTTTTTTACCTGTCTTTTGATAAAATGACTGAACGATGAATTGCTTCATGGAGTCAGTCAGCGTTTCAATTTGAATTGGATGAACATATTTTGGTTTGGCGGTCTTGATGAATTCCGACACTTCCTCAGTCCATTCATCGAGCAACGTATGGTATTGATCTGCATATGGTTTTACTTCTATGAAAAAATCGGGCTCACGATCGAGTTCTCTCATCTGCGCATGGCGCTCGAAACATTCCTTACAAACAGTAAGTAGCGTTTCAGTCTTTTGTTGTAGGTTCATAATGATACACCCTTTCCGGACGTTTCTTTTATTTTAGCAGATATGATTGAGTTGTACCAAATTCATAGGAACGTATATTCCTCGTCATGACTAATCCTACATTTAAAGTCATTGATATAAGTGTTGACTTGTAATTATGTTCAAATTATGTCACCTAAATTAATTTCCCGTCTCTATATGACAACTAATACTAGTGCTCCTTTCACCCGTAGTGTACATTAGCGATAATAGATAGCTTGTGTTAACGCTAAAATTTGCACCATCAAGGGAGAATTCTGTTAATGACTACGAAAATCGCATGGATTACTGATACAGCTGCACAGTTAGACGAATCTTTTATACGAAAACATGACGTCCATATTTTACCGTTGAGTGTCGTATTTGATGAAGGAGTCTTTAAAGAAACAGTCGATATGACACAAGAAGAGTTTTATGACAAACTACGCGTTGCAAAAACTCACCCCAAAACCTCCCAACCTGCTATTGGCGAAATGGTCACCCTTTATGAAGAACTACAGGAACAAGGATATGATTGCGCAATTGCCGTGCATGTGTCTAGCGGCTTATCCGGTACGTTTGACAGCTCGCAGACGGCCGCACAAATGGTAGACTTCAAGGTCTATCCTATTGATTCTAAAATTGGCTCCTATCCGATGATTAAAATGATTGAAATTGGCAATGAACTACTTAACAAGGGGCATGACGTTGAGGAAGTTATTGCGGCCATCAACAAAACAACAAAACATTCCAAGTTATCCTTCATACCTGCCAATCTGAATCAACTACATAAAAGCGGCCGTGTCTCTGGAACACAAGCATTTTTAAGTAATTTGCTAAATATTAAAGTCATCATCTCGTTTGATGATGGAAAACCCGTGATGAAAGAAAAAGTTCGTGCCAATAAACGAGCTAAAAAAAATGTGACAGATTTGCTACGTAGCGACATGAAAAAAGGCACCGTTCCAGAAATCGCAGTGATCCACTGTAACAATGCAAAAGATGCTGAAAGTTGGAAAGAAGAGCTATTGCAAGAATTTCCAAACTTGAAAGCACAAGTTCTCCCTCTCAGCGTCTGTGTAGGCGTACATGCAGGTGAAGGAACTACTGGTTTAAGCTGGGTAAGCTATTGAATGTAGGAACTAGACTGTGTTTACACCACGTCTGTCGATTAACCAAAGTAATCAGCACATAACTTGATTACACACTAGGTGCTACGTGTATAGTTGCATTTGGATTTCTTTGGATTGAACGACTTCTATACCATTACCCTACACAGTATTTTCGGTAATCGTATGGTGGTATTTCATCCGCCGCGCTCCAAATGCAAAAGTGCACAGAGTGCTAAAGCTTTTTGGGACGAAAGAATAGCTGACTTCCTACCTGGACAAATGCCGCCAAAGATGCAATTTTGGCGGCTGAAACTTTCTATTAGAATGTCATCTACTCCTTTCTTCCAAAACAACTGCATTTTTCACTTTAATAGTATAGGTACGCGACAGGCAACTAGCCACACTAGGACCCCTCAGTAAATCTGTCATGAATAGTTAGTCGAAAATAGTCCAGTGAAAATCGAGGATATCAAGCCCTTCTCACCAGTATTTTATGCAAATAAATGATTAATCAACTGACGTGTGTTTATACTAAAAAACAAGCTGACTACTTTGTAGTATGTGGTAATCAGCTTGTTTTTGATTGAATACGTTTAAGCTTGTTCATTATCTGGACATTTGATTGCAACTTTCCCATCCCTAATCCGTCCAATGCTTATGGTATGATAGGGAGATGCGAGGTGGTACCTATGACAATACGCTATCCGAACGGTAAAAAATATGTACCCGTTCAGAAGATTGGCTTGCAAAAAAAAGTCGATCTTTCATTTAGTAACCGAGGGAAGTCGTTGGAAGATGAATTGAATGAAACAAATGAGTTCTATTTAAGTCGCGGAATTGCTGTCATCCATAAGAAACCCGTTCCAATCCAAGTCGTAAACGTGAATTATCCGGCGAGAAGCGCCGCAGTCATAACAGAAGCCTATTTTCGGACGCCGTCTACAACTGACTTTAACGGGGTATGGCAAGGGAAATATATTGATTTCGAAGCAAAAGAAACAAAGAGTGCAACCTCTTTTCCGTTACAAAATATTCATGAGCATCAGGTGGATCATATGCAATCTGTGTCAAAGCAAGGTGGAATCGTTTTTTTTATCGTCAAATTCACTTCGCTTGACCGCTATTTTATAGTCCCATATGACAGTTTTGAGGAATATTGGAAAAGAATGAAAACAGGCGGAAGAAAATCGATCACACTTTTAGAGTTTGAGGCCATATCCTTGGAAATTCTACCACGTTTCAATCCAAGGCTCGATTATTTAAAAGCGGTGTCCATCATGACAACGACATCAAACAATGCAACTGAAAGGCAGGAAGATGTATGAGCGATAATATAAATTCAAGAGCTGGACGCCGAAAAGTAATTGAGGCGGAACGCACAAAGAAAAAAAGTAAAAAGGCGAATAAGGGAAAAGGCATTATTAAGAAGATCGTTCTGGCAATCGTTGCCATCGGAGTAGCCATACTAATTGGCGGCGCGGGGTTGTTCGCTTTTTATGCAAGTTCTGCACCTGATCTCGATGAAAACCTATTGAAAGACCCCTTATCATCTGATTTTCTTGATATCAACGGTGATGTCTTCATGAAATCGGGCGCTGAAAAAAGGGAGTTCGTCCCCTACTCCGAAATCCCGGACCCGCTGCAAGATGCAATACTAGCAACTGAAGACGTCCGTTTCTACTCCCACCACGGGATGGATTTTTGGAGGCTTGGCGGTGCAGTCATCGCGAACTTTAGAAGTGGTTTCGGTTCTCAAGGAGCGAGTACACTTACCCAACAGGTCATTAAGAACTCATTCCTGTCTGAAGAGAAAACGTTAAAAAGGAAGGCGCAAGAAGCATGGCTCGCTTTCCAGCTTGAACGGAAATTCGAAAAAGAAGAAATTTTTGAAATGTACTTCAATAAGATCCTGATGTCCGGGAATAACTATGGATTTGGAACAGCTTCCAAATACTTTTATGGTAAAAATCTGAATGAACTTGAATTAAATGAAGTCGCTATGTTGGCAGGACTTCCGCAAAGTCCAAACGGTTACAATCCTTATAAAAATCCAGAACGTGCTAAAAAACGACGCGATATCGTTCTTGGGCTCATGTACCAGCATAAAAAAATTACTAAAGTCGAAATGGAAGCAGCAAAAGCCATGTCAGTCACAGGAACATTACTTGCTGACGATAAAAAACAGGTTAGCAACACAAAATACCCGGCTTACGTCGATCTCGTGCTCTCCGAACTGGAAGATGCCGGTATGTCCCACCTGCTGTCTGAAGGCGTAAAAATTCAAACGAATTTGGATCCCGCAGCTCAGCAATCTGTAGAGAATGCACTAAACACTAACGATCTATATGAATCCGAAAAAATGCAAGCCGGAATGACAGTGCTTGATACCAAAACCGGTGCAATCGTTGCAGTCGGTGGAGGTCGTAATTACTCTGGTACTGACTGGAATTTTGCTACAGACCAAAAACGTCAACCCGGTTCTGTGATTAAACCGGTACTCTCCTACGGCCCTGCCATCGAGAACTTTAGTTGGTCGACCGGAAATACGGTCGTAGATGAGCCGTACAATTATAAAGGAACAAACAAAGCCATTCGAAACGTTGATGGCAAATACCAAGGGACAATGACAATTCGAGAAGCATTATATAAATCTCGAAACATTCCTGCAGTAAAAGTGTTTGAAGAAGTCGGAACTGGGAAGGCAGGTGCTTTCGCGAAAGGACTCGGACTTCAGTATGATAAATTGAATTCTTCCAATGCACTCGGCGGCGGAGAATATGATTTTTCTACACTTCAGATGGCGGGAGCCTATTCAGCATTTGGTAACGGCGGGATTTACACAAAACCGCATGCTATTAAGGAAATAATTTTTAGAGATGGAAAACCACGTAACATGACACCGGATACCGAAACAGTCATGAAAGATTCTACAGCCTATATGGTTACGGACATTTTACGTGATGTATTAACAGCGGGAACAGGAACAAAAGCAGCTATTTCAGGTCTGGATATTGCCGGTAAAACTGGGACAACAAACTATCCTTCTGAAATAATAACCAAGAACGGCTTGAAAAATTCAGACGTTCCCGATTCATGGTTTGCAGGCTATACGACAGATTATACAATTGCCGTATGGGGTGGTTATGAGAAATATGCAACACCTATTACCACATTCGACAAAGGCAGATACGTCCCTCAAAATCTATTTCGTATGGTGATGAGTGATATTTCCGCTGGAAAAAACACATCACGGTTCCAAAAACCTGGCTCTGTGGAGGAAGCAACTATTGAATACGGTTCAAATCCACTTGTTTTAGCAAGTCGGACGACACCTAGTAGTCGAAAGCGCACAGAACTATTCGTCAGAGGAACTGCCCCCGTAGAAGTTGCTGAAGAAGAAATTATCGTACTTGAAGCACCAAATGGTTTAGCCGCCCAATATAATGCAGAAACGGGTTCTATTGATTTAAACTGGTCCCATAGTGCTCCAGTCTCCGAAGCTATCGTGGGCAATGTAGAGTTCACCGTATTAGTGGGCGCTGATGGCGGAGATATGCAAGAAATGACAACAACATCTGACATGTCCGTTACTTTTTCAGGAGCTGAAACAGGTCGGACATATACGTTCTCCGTCATTGCCAAACTCGACGACCTGGTAAGCAGTCCAGCGACTACGACCGTTCAGATTGAAGAAGTTATTGAAGAAGTCCCAGTACCTGAAGAAGAAACTGAATATGAAAACCCAGATGGCGAAGACTGGAACAATGGCAATAACGGTAATAATGGTAACGACTGGAATAATGGAAATAATGGTAACAACGGTAATGGTGGTAATGGTGGTAACGAAGGTACTACGAATCCCGATGATGGTACCGGCACCACGGTTCCACCAGAACCAGGTACCGGTACTGGAACAGATGGGACCACTACTGATGACGATACCGGTGCCCCGTAACTATCTTTTTCATAAAGTTAGTCTTCAATCAGAGGGGGGTTTCATCCCCCACTGATTGTTTAAAGAACTTAGGCTAAGAGCGGCCACGACCTGTGGCCGCTCTTAGCCTAAGTAACCAACAGGGAGGAATGAACTGCAATTCCTCCTCGTTGGCCCTAACCATTCGGGCTTTTACGGGCAGTTGATCCCACACTTATTCTTCTTGTAGACTTGAACTGGGGGTCTTACTGCCCGTTAATGCGGGATAAACTAAAAAGCAGAAATCCAAATGCCTAAT
>NZ_JACFTD010000049.1 GCF_014282005.1 Sporosarcina sp. BP05
CTTCAGGAAGGAGTAAAGCTTTTTTTCTTATTGAACTAAAGGGGCAGGTTAGTTCAAGAAAAAATGAAACTTTTTACGATATATAGAGTCATATTTAGAAAATGAACTAGGGGTGTATTATGAAGCAATTTAGTATACGTTCAATTGTATTTATGAAGAAAACTATTCCAATATTGTTTGTTTTAACATTAAGTCTTATGTTGACAGGGTGTAATTTCATTGAAGAAAAGAAAGCTGAAGGTATTATCAAAAATTATTACCAAGCTATAATAGATGAAGATTATGAAAAAGCGTTTGAACAATTACATTTATATGATTATGATAGCAAAACTGAAGATAGTAAATTAGCTGAAGTGACTACATTATCCGATGAAGAAACCAAAGCATTTTATTTAAAGAAAGTAGATGTATTGAAGGAACAAAATTATAAATTAAAAGACTTTGAAATTGTAGATGTTGAGTATGAAGACGGTCACTCATTTTGGCACCATATAAAGCTCGAAGTAGAACAGAATGGACAGAAATTTAAATGGAATGAAGTTGCCGAGATTTATGAAGGAAAATTGTTAATCGGTGAAAAAGATGACTCGTTTGCGAAGTATAGAGATGGGAAGATGGATTTTGAAATTGAAGAATTGAAGAAAAGTTAAATTTAATTTCCTTCTTCAACTAACGGGTGCTTTAGTTGAAAAAAAGGATTGTCAAAAGACAATCTTTTTATCACGTTGATAAGTGTCATAACTTTTGACTTTGGACACCCGAAAATGATAGTGCCTTTTAGGGGTTATCGTGGTGTCATATGTTAGTGTCTTAATATAAGAGGATTATCTAATTGAAATATGTTAAATCAAGAAATGTATATATCAAAAATCTTGATAAAGGTGAAAAAGACCATATAAGGGAGTAAGTATTAAAAAAAAGCCTAAATTTTAATGAAATAGTTCCGAATTATCTTATCATCTGGACAAACTAAATTAGATGTTATACTACATGTCGTTTAATAGGACTCATATTGACACTGTATATTGTGTTATGATTGTATTATTAGAAATATATTTATGAATCGTCAATTTCAAATAGTAAAATCCATTGAGGAGGAGAATATGCGATATACTTCACTTGATATTGATAATTTAGGCTATAAAGTTAGCTATCTCTTTTTTGAGAAGCAACTGCCGTCGTTGGGCTATAGTGTTAGAAAACCTCAGATAGAGTATACAGAAGATATTCTAAATATGCTGAAAAATAGAAGTAAGTGTTTAATTATAGAAGCAGAAGTAGGTACGGGTAAATCATTTGGCTATTTAGCCCCGCTCTTGCAATTACAAAGTGTGGATCGTGGTGGTTTTTCAGTAGTAATATCTACAGGAACAATAGCGTTGCAAGAACAATTAATGGAAGATATAAAACTTTTAAAAGATTATATGGGATTATCAATTAATCCTGTTTTGGCTAAAGGGATGAGTCACTTTCTATGTAAGTCTCGTATAAATCAAAGATATGGAAAGCAAACCAATAAACCTGACTGGATCAATGATTGGACGCGAGTATCTGAATACGGTGATAAAGTGGATCTGAATAAACTAATTCCGGATATTAATGATGTATGGGGAAAAGTAAATGTTAGCAAATGCAGTTTTAGAAAATGTGCTTTTTTTTCAGAGTGTAAGTACATGGAGCTTAGGGACCGAATGAAGAAAAATAATAGTGTTATTGTAACGAATCATGATCAGTTGATTGCAAACGCAAAATCATTAAAAGTAGGACGTAATCCACTATTCCCTTTAGATACTAGTATTATTATCATAGACGAGGCTCATAATTTAGAAGAGAAAGCTCGGAACTCACTTTCAGAGAGTTGGGGGCTAGGAGAAATAAAAGATTTACTTTATTCAATAGGGAAATTTTTAAGTAGAAGCGACAACTATGAAGAGAACGAAAAAACTAAGGAAAGAATCCTTATCAGATTAGAAAGGGTATTCCATAATCTGTATCTATATTGTATTCAGAAGTCAGGGGATGATGACGGAAATGATATTCAAACATTTAAAATCGAACTCACTCATGAAGACGAAATTGATATACTTATAGAAGACCTTAATAATTTTAATATTTCAGCACAGTTGTTAGATGTTGAAAATGATGAATTAGATGACACATTATACAAGTCTGAGGTTTTGATTAGTTTTTTGAATGATATTATTGAACAGCATAATCGGATATATTGGTTAGAAATGAAAAAGAATAATAATAAATCGTTAAGACTAAATTCCATACCTAAAGAGATGGGAGAAATTATCCACAACTATTTATTTGAGGTTATTGATAAACCTATTATTTTAACATCTGCAACAATATCGCAACCCGGAATAACAAATTATGATAAATATGATTACTTGATTAACAGTTTAGGAATGGATTCCTTAACAACTGGACAACTTGCGGTAGCAGACCCAAAACCATCCCCATTTAATTATGATAGTAATGCTTTAATCTATATACCAAATGATTTACCTTCTCGAAAGGAGAAAGATCAATATAAGGAAGCCGCATTCAGTGAAATATTGAGACTTTTGAAGTTGACGGATGGCAGAGCTATGATTCTCTTTACTTCTAAAGAGGATATGATGGATGTTTATAAAAATTTACGAGTACTAAACTTACCATGGAATATATTAGTTCAAGTAGAAGGAAGCTCACAAAATGAAATTAAAGATCAGTTTATTGAAGATGAGAAATCTGTACTTCTTTCTACAGGAATATTCTGGGAGGGTATGAACATACCAGGTCCTTCACTAAGTAACCTGATAATATATAAACTACCTTTTCCAGTGCCACATCCTATATTAGATTACAAATCTTCGCTAGTAGATGATGGCTTTTCTCAAGTATATATTCCAGAGATGTTGATAAAGCTGCGCCAAGGTTTAGGACGGTTAATTCGTAAAGA
>NZ_JACFTD010000050.1 GCF_014282005.1 Sporosarcina sp. BP05
AAGCTTGTTGAAAACCAAAGGGTTAAGTTAGAAAGGGCGCATGGCGGATGCCTTGGCACTAGGAGCCTAAGAAGGACGGCACTAACACCGATATGCTCCGGGGAGCTGTAAGTAAGCTTTGATCCGGAGATTTCCGAATGGGGAAACCCACTGTCCATAATGGGACAGTACGTTTACGTGAATACATAGCGTAAACGAGGCACACCCGGAGAACTGAAACATCTAAGTATCCGGAGGAATAGAAAGAAAAATCGATTCCCTGAGTAGCGGCGAGCGAAACGGGAAGAGCCCAAACCAAGAAGCTTGCTTCTTGGGGTTGTAGGACACTCTATACGGAGTTACAAAGGAATGGATTAGACGAAGCGACCTGGAAAGGTCCGCCGTAGCGGGTAAAAGCCCCGTAGTCGAAAGTCCATTCTCTCCAGAGTGTATCCTGAGTACGGCGGAACACGTGAAATTCCGTCGGAATCCGGGAGGACCATCTCCCAAGGCTAAATACTCCCTAGTGACCGATAGTGAACCAGTACCGTGAGGGAAAGGTGAAAAGCACCCCGGAAGGGGAGTGAAATAGATCCTGAAACCATGTGCCTACAAGTTGTCAGAGCCCGTTAATGGGTGATGGCGTGCCTTTTGTAGAATGAACCGGCGAGTTACGATTCCATGCAAGGTTAAGCAGTGAATGCGGAGCCGCAGCGAAAGCGAGTCTGAATAGGGCGATAGAGTATGGGGTCGTAGACCCGAAACCAGGTGATCTACCCATGTCCAGGGTGAAGGTAAGGTAACACTTACTGGAGGCCCGAACCCACGTACGTTGAAAAGTGCGGGGATGAGGTGTGGGTAGCGGTGAAATTCCAATCGAACCTGGAGATAGCTGGTTCTCTCCGAAATAGCTTTAGGGCTAGCCTCAAACTTAAGAATCTCGGAGGTAGAGCACTGTTTGGACTAGGGGCCCATCCCGGGTTACCGAATTCAGACAAACTCCGAATGCCGATGATTTATGTTTGGGAGTCAGACTGCGGGTGATAAGATCCGTAGTCGAGAGGGAAACAGCCCAGACCACCAGTTAAGGTCCCCAAGTATTCGTTAAGTGGAAAAGGATGTGGCGTTGCCCAGACAACCAGGATGTTGGCTTAGAAGCAGCCATCATTTAAAGAGTGCGTAATAGCTCACTGGTCGAGTGGCGCTGCGCCGAAAATGTACCGGGGCTAAACGAATCACCGAAACTGTGGATTGACATCTTAGATGTCAGTGGTAGGAGAGCGTTCCAAGGGCGTCGAAGCTAGACCGTAAGGACTGGTGGAGCGCTTGGAAGTGAGAATGCCGGTATGAGTAGCGAAAGAAGGGTGAGAATCCCTTCCACCGAATGCCCAAGGTTTCCTGAGGAAGGCTCGTCCGCTCAGGGTTAGTCAGGACCTAAGTTGAGGCCGAAAGGCGTAGACGATGGACAACAGGTTGATATTCCTGTACCACCTCCCCGCCGTTTGAGCAATGGGGTGACGCAGTAGGATAGGGTGAGCGCGCTGTTGGTCATGCGCGTCTAAGCAGTGAGGTGTGGAATGAGGCAAATCCCATTCCTATAACATTGAGCTGTGATAGCAAGGGGATTCGTCCCTGAGTCCCTGATTTCACGCTGCCAAGAAAAGCCTCTAGCGAGGCGGGAGGTGCCTGTACCGCAAACCGACACAGGTAGGCGAGGAGAGAATCCTAAGGTGATCGAGAGAACTCTCGTTAAGGAACTCGGCAAAATGACCCCGTAACTTCGGGAGAAGGGGTGCTCTGGTAGGGTGTTAAAGCCCGAGAGAGCCGCAGTGAATAGGCCCAGGCGACTGTTTAGCAAAAACACAGGTCTCTGCAAAACCGCAAGGTGAAGTATAGGGGCTGACGCCTGCCCGGTGCTGGAAGGTTAAGAGGAGAGGTCAGCGCAAGCGAAGCTTCGAATTGAAGCCCCAGTAAACGGCGGCCGTAACTATAACGGTCCTAAGGTAGCGAAATTCCTTGTCGGGTAAGTTCCGACCCGCACGAAAGGCGTAACGATCTGGGCACTGTCTCAACGAGAGACTCGGTGAAATTATAATACCTGTGAAGATGCAGGTTACCCGCGACAGGACGGAAAGACCCCGTGGAGCTTTACTGTAACCTGATATTGAATTCCGGTGCAGCCTGTACAGGATAGGTAGGAGCCTTGGATTCCGGAGCGCTAGCTTCGGATGAGGCGTTGGTGGGATACTACCCTGGCTGTATTGGACTTCTAACCCATGCCCCTTATCGGGGCAGGAGACAGTGTCAGGCGGGCAGTTTGACTGGGGCGGTCGCCTCCTAAAGAGTAACGGAGGCGCCCAAAGGTTCCCTCAGAATGGTCGGACATCATTCGTAGAGTGCAAAGGCATAAGGGAGCTTGACTGCGAGACCTACAAGTCGAGCAGGGTCGAAAGACGGGCTTAGTGATCCGGTGGTTCCGCATGGAAGGGCCATCGCTCAACGGATAAAAGCTACCCCGGGGATAACAGGCTTATCTCCCCCAAGAGTCCACATCGACGGGGAGGTTTGGCACCTCGATGTCGGCTCATCGCATCCTGGGGCTGTAGTCGGTCCCAAGGGTTGGGCTGTTCGCCCATTAAAGCGGTACGCGAGCTGGGTTCAGAACGTCGTGAGACAGTTCGGTCCCTATCCGTCGCGGGCGCAGGAAATTTGAGAGGAGCTGTCCTTAGTACGAGAGGACCGGGATGGACATACCTCTGGTGTACCAGTTGTCTTGCCAAAGGCATCGCTGGGTAGCTATGTATGGACGGGATAAATGCTGAAAGCATCTAAGCATGAAGCCCCCCTCGAGATGAGATTTCCCATTACGCAAGTAAGTAAGATCCCTCAAAGAAGATGAGGTTGATAGGTCTGGGGTGGAAGCGCGGCGACGTGTGGAGCTGACGGATACTAAT
>NZ_JACFTD010000051.1 GCF_014282005.1 Sporosarcina sp. BP05
GTTTGACAATCGGCTGCCTTCACAGGGTGGCTTTTTCTTATTGCGTAATGGAGTTAACTACTTCCGTGAACGGGTGTTATGTAAAGCTGGTGTGTATACGTGATACAATCCATTTGAGTAATTGAATCAATGTTTACGGACGGATCATTTAATTTCTTGTTCAACTAAGCAGCAGGTTAGTTGAACAAGAAAATAGAATGTATAATTTATATTTATTCAATGATTTAGGAGGAATTATAGATGGAGTGGTCCCAATGGTTGCAAGGAGGTCCTTTCCTCGAAGTTAGTTTCTTATTGGAACTTAAAGAAGAGAAAACGAAAACAGTACAGGATATTATTAATAATTTATCAAAGGTTACAAATAAAATTGAAATTGTTGACGAAAACGTTGATGAAATTATTGATTTTTTTAATAGAGGTTATCCCTATGATGAAGAAAATCCGCATACCATTAACTTGCACTCATTAAGATTAAGATTATATGTCTATTTATTAAGGAAACGTAAGGCGACATTACAATTAGAAGTGGTTTCTCCAAATGCACTAATGGTCAATTTTTGGTTTTATGGAGATGAAAATGATGAACCAGAATGTGACCAAGTTGGAATAATGAAAGAGGAATTTACAGGCTTTACAGGTTTTCTTAAAGAATTGTATTCCATTTATGAGTTTAAAATCGGTGGAATTGCATTCGAAGAAGATGTACTGAAATTATTTGGGTTCGAAAAAACATACCCGAATGAATGTTTTCGTTACGATAACGCGTCTCCTACCCATTTTTTAAAAGAACCCTATTCTTTCGTAAATATAATTTGGAATGAAAAATACGAGAAATTAAGCCATATTCCTTACAATTACAAAAGGCTTGATAAGGAAGGAATACTTATTGAAACGAGTAATTTTAATGTCTAACCTTCTTCAACTAACGGGTGCTTTAGCAGTACAAGGCTGTCAGTAGACAGCCTTTATTCTTCTTCAACTAAAGGGGCAGTTTAGTGGAAGAAGAAATATCAGAAAAAAACTAAGCAAATGTCATTCTATCGTCCTTCTACATACAGGACGATTATTTTTTTATAAGGAATTAAAGCCAAATCAATAAACTGTCCGTCTAATGAATGAAAGGTAATAAGGGAGGTGGTATTGTTTGTTGGATTTAGTGAAAAAGGCTCAAAAAGGTAATGATAAAGCGTTTTTAACATTATTTCAGGAATACGAACAAGATATTTATAGAATGGCTTTTGTATATGTAAAGAACCAAAGTGATGCTCTTGATGTTGTTCAAGAGACAGCATACCGTTCATTTAAATCAATCAAAAATCTTAAAGAACCTAAATACTTTAAAACCTGGTTAATAAGAATTGCAATTAGTTGTGCTATTGATTTACTTCGAAAGCAAAAAAATCTAGTTCAATTAAAGCCAGGATTTGAAGAGTTTATATCGGGAGATGTCAATGAAGATATTGATTTAAAAATGACGGTTCGAGACTTAATCGAACATTTAAATGAAGATGAGAAAAGTGTTATAATTTTAAGATTTTTCGTAGGTTTGACGATTAAAGAAGTATCGGAAGCACTCGATATTCCTCTAGGCACGGCAAAAACAGTTTTATACAGAGCTTTAAACAAGCTCCGTAAAGATTTGAAAGGAGATGGTGTATATGGGCAATAATATTAAGCAAGAAATGAGTAGAATTGAAATACCAAAAGAGCTAAGTGAAAGAAGCAAAATGGGAGTTTCAAAGGCGAAGTTAGAGATAGGGAATTCTAAACGTAAATGGTCTTTCATTATAGGACCTGCAATAGCAGCTTCTTTGGCATTAGGGATTTTCGTACCTAACTTCATTACAAATAATCCTCCAGAAAACCCAATCATTAAAACAATGGAAACAAATTCTGTCATTGATATATACAATCCAAGAGAAGTTGTAGGTTTTTCAGATAATGTATTTTTAGGAAAGGTCATAAAACAAGTTGGCACAAAATCATTAAACGGTTATCCAGAAACACAATTCGAGGTCGAGGTAATTGATAATATTAAGGGCGAATTGAACGGTACAGTTAAAGTGAATCAACAAGGTGGGTACGAAGGAGAATATTTGTTTCTAATGGAAGATGATAAACTTTTATTAGAAGAACAAACGTATTTATTTGCAACAAGGTACTTAAAAGAAGAAAATTGGCACACTGTAATCCCTGTCGGTGGAGATATTCAGTTTAGTAATGATGAAGAAAGAAAAAAACTGATTGAGAAATACACAAAGGCTTTTAAAGAAGAAATTCCATTCTAAATTGATGAGGGATTCACTGAACGAGAGATTTGTTGAATTACTTTACAAAAATAAATTTATGTAAATAGAAGAATCTTTTTAGATTACTCTGTTC
>NZ_JACFTD010000052.1 GCF_014282005.1 Sporosarcina sp. BP05
AAAATAGAGTAGGCGCATGAATAAATTCATGCGCCTCTCACAGATCCGTACGTGCGGGTCATCGCATACGGCTCCTCCATATTTATCCCTTCTAGGGATGTAGGTCTTGATAAATATCCAGTAAGAAAACTAAGCGCAATTCCCTAAATTTCTCAATAGGAAGTGCGACGTGAACAGGTGTGGAAAGAGAACTTCTCCATTTTGTCATTCTTAATCCAGGAAGTTCTCCTTTCCAATCTTTTCGTCTGAGCTCCTTGTGGAGCTTTTTTATTTTCCGCCAACTCCGTAATTGCACCATCCGTAACCGTCGCCTAATCCACGAATCCAATAGCTTAAATAAGCTTTTACAGAATCCCATTCCGAAGTATCTACCCCAACCCCTTATTACAGGATTGAGGCGATGTTTGATGAGTTCAGCCAAGTCTACCGTTTGGTTCTTTCTCGTGATGACTTTTACCTTTTCCTTGAACTTCTTGATGGCTTTGTCTGATGGCATATGGAAGTAACCGCCTTTGAACGTATAGCCAAGAAATGTAAAGGGTTCAGATAAATTATCTACAATTGTTGTTTTCGTCGGATGAACAACCAGACCCAATTCTCCTTCTAGTAGCTTCTTCACTGACTTCAGAACTCTTTCAGCACCCTTTTGAGATTTACAACAGATGACAAAATCATCCGCATAACGGGTAATCCGATGCCCACGGTCAGACATCATTTCATCCAGTGGATGGAGATAAATGTTCGCCAATAGTGGACTAATCACGCCCCCTTGAGGGCTACCGCTATGACTCTCGTAGACTAATCCATTTTCTAGCACCCCTGATGTCAGAAATTGCTCAATCAGGGCTAGAACACTACTATCCACCATCTCTTCTCGGATGAGTTCCATCAGTTTCTTGTGTGGTATAGAATCGAAATAGGTCTTGATATCTGCATCAATCACGAATGTATAGCCATCCAATAAATCCTTACGGATTTTCTCAATTGCCATATGCGCACTACGATTGGGTCGAAATCCAAAACTACACGACAGAAACTTTTCCTCGTAGATAGGTTCCAATTTCCGTTTGACCGCTGCTTGGAGCACACGGTCACCGACTGTCGGGATTCCTAACGGACGCTGTGTCCCATCTGGCTTTGGAATATAGACTCTCCTTACTGGTTTTGCACGGTATGTTTTAACATGAAGGGACTGTTGGAGCACTCTTAAGTTGTGTTCCAATTCGAGTTCATACTCTTTAATCGTAACGTTATCCACACCGTGTGCCCCTCTATTTTTTTTCACATCATAGAAGGCTTGTTCCAGATTGGAGTACGCCCAGACCTTATCAATCAGACTGTACCATTTCCGTTTCTTGGTGGACACTTCTCCTACACGTAAACCTTGCTTTCCTGTTGATTCTTTCATGTATCCGTTACCTTCCTAATCCTTCGACTGGTTGAATAGTTAACACTAACCAGTATCCAAAATAGTACTCGTCCCTAAACAACCTACTTTCTATTCGGTCCCGATTCTTCGGCTATCCACCTCGTCGGCTTCTGTTTAGTACATGGAGAGTCTTCAAGTGCACTTGCTTTTCTTGTATGGACAGTCGGGCTTCGCATCAAGTCACTGCCTTTTGGGTCAATGCTTGCCTTGTTAATTAGATAACAAGTCACTTACCTTTATAGCTTTTCTGGTAAGCTTATTCACTACTATCCCCTGCTCTGACTTCTCACCTTCCGTCGAACCCTTCTTGTCCATTACGGGGTTGAACGATTCTTACCACTAAAAGTGGAGATGATGAGACCTCCTTGGGTCACGTCAATTCTCTTTCCCTCGATTCCAGTCCTCCTAACTAACAGGATATAAATGTGGTTTTGGACGTCCCCATCTCTTGCAAGGTTATCCTATCCTGCCAGCCAACATGGATTATGCTATCTGTTCCGAGTTTTGCCTTCTGGTCCTCCGCACAGAACCTCGCGATACCTGCACTACCAGTCAGCTATACATTTCCGCCACTACGGCATGTTGGGGACTTTCACCCGTTAGAGAAAAGCGCTGCCAAGCGCACAAAAG
>NZ_JACFTD010000053.1 GCF_014282005.1 Sporosarcina sp. BP05
TTTTTAATGATACTATTTTTCCTAGCTTTAGTTAATCCAGTCCCTTTTCGAAGGTGTATGGGTCGGTATTATAGTTCCAGCTGATTAGTATGGATATGAAGTGGTAGAGCTTTCTTTGCATGTGCCCCATAGTTTAAACGATTATGCCAGAAGTCTTCTTCCTCAACACAAAGCCTAGGTGGGAGAAGAATGTTTACCATTGACGTAATCCATAAAACCACGTAACAATTTGTTGATTGGTGCATTAAAAATGAAGTGAAAGAAGTGGAGTTTGGCGATGTGGACTGTGTTCGGTCCAACACATCCCGCTGTAAAGTGAAAAGGGATTGGCGTCGGACTACGAACCAAAACCATCGAATTAATTTTTTGGAAAAGCGTACGGATCTTTATCGTATAAATTAAAGGCAAAATTAATAAAGATTGATAACCACTAAGAAAACGTTACCTCGCAATAATGTTCTTGGTGTGCGAAAAGATGCAAAATGTCCCCGGGACTCTATAAATGTCTATGCGGCTATCAAAATCATCGCGATATTCTCGCTGCTGCTAATTTCTTGGCCAAAATAATTTGTGGAGAGATCAGTGAACTGGACTACAACTTAGAACACCCAAAGTATCTACAAATTGCTTAAGTGCAAGAAGTAGTCGACGGTTAGTCCAGATCATGCTTATCTTTGGATAAGCCGTTGCCTACTGTAATCGGCAAATATGATTCCTGTTATGGATCACAAAAGAGGGGTGTCACCCACTTATCTTGTTGGAACGCTTTTGTGTGGAATGATATTTCGGGGGAATCAATATCCTATTACTTTGCGTTTAAATAGTTGCTCAGTAAAACAGTGATCGAAGCTTCAGAAAACAAACCTATAACCTTCACTCAAAAATCGTTTAAGTAATTAGAGATAAGTATGCCGTGAAACAATTCGGCAGCTATGAATAACGTATTGAAAATAATTACTAGTGTATTTTGTTAAAGGTAAGTCAATGACTGTTTCAAAAGACACGATTTTGATTAAAAAAGTAGAATATGGACTTAAACTTTCAGATCTTTTAACAAAAAAGAAAAAGAAGAACCGGAAGGAGAAGTTTTTCAAGAAAAATAAAACAATTGTACCTCCTTGTCTAACAGAAGAAGACTTAGCTTTAACTAACCGTGTGGAGAAATGGAGCTTATTGGTTTTGACATTCCGTTCAGGTATCCGAATAAAATATTTCCACATATGAATTTAAAGTCGCTGGTGTTGATTTGATTGAAATATAGGTAGTGACTGTTGTAACTGAGGATAAAGCGTTATTGGTTTCTGGGCGAGCCAATAAACAACAAAAGAAATTGTTGCTTTTATAGAAGATGAAAAAGTAACACATTTTATAATTGGAAATATGTCCGGAATCAAAAGAAACACAGAGGGAAACAGCCAATAGAAATGAAAGAACACCGAAATAAGAAGACAACAACAACTCACTTTGTGGGATAGGGGAAGGATCAAACGAAAGTTGTCCCAGAAGGCAAAGCTAATTGGCACCGATGTTGAAGAAACTTTAGTCGTTCTGCTCACAAAACAGGAATTCAGCGTGATGTTAATTGCACATAAAATATTGCGCGCAAAAAACATCTGGTTTGGTATAAACAATTCGGTAATCCGAAGAAAAGTATCGCCATACGGATGGCGTAGTTGGTACAGACCTTGCCCTCTCGAAAGTCTTTTTTCTAACGAGGGTTGTTCGCCCAATTTCCGCCTCTGCATTTTTCTTTTGAAAAAGGAAAGTGGAATGTTTACCAAAACGACCCCCGTGGATTTAGTCGTGGAAGTGCTCAGTATAGAAGAGTTATAGAAAGTGGGAATGGAATTGTAAATCTGATATTGGGATTTCCAATTCATAGTTAAAGCGAGTGAGCAGATATTAATTGCCTAATAGACCGTAAATACATGAAAAGGCTACATAAAGCAGGCTAGCTTCAACTATGTCTAACAATACAAAAACTAATTTAAAATAAGTCTTGCATTTTATTAG
>NZ_JACFTD010000054.1 GCF_014282005.1 Sporosarcina sp. BP05
TAAGTAGACCACTGGAACCTCCCCAGTAGTCCCTCTCAGAACCGGACGTGAACCTCTCAGCTCATCCGGCTCCCATTATTCAGCCGTAGGTATGATTCCTATGTCCCAATGCTTAAAAAGTTTGGGATTCTGTTTTGCAATTCTACCTAGAAAACGTTCTGCCTTTTTCTTGTGGCGAGCTAGTCGTTTATATTTTCTTCTAGCCCATATTATTAAGGCCTTATTTATATGCCTTAATGAAGCATACATTTCAGATTTATAGAACTTGCCATAGTAATTAATCCAACCTTGAATTGCCGAGTTAAACATCTTTGATAAGTCCAGAAGCTCTTTTTCTGCCTTTAATTGTAGTTTCCATTCTCTCACTTTTTGCCGAATAGATTTCTTGGATTTATTACTAATGGCAGGTGTGAAGTTCACAAAATGTTTTCCCCACCTGTTCTTCGACAGCCTGGGTCTGAACGTGAATCCTAGAAAATCAAACGCTATATTTTCATAGTCCTCTTTTCTGTCTACATCCTTACAATATACAATTTTCGTTTTGACTGGATGTAGTTCGAGTTTACATTCGTTCATTCGCAGGTTAAGCGATTCATGCAATTCCTTTGCTTCTTCCTCTGTCTTGCAGTGGATGACCGCGTCATCTGCATATCTAGCAAACGGATTGTTCGGATGGTAAATAGCCATCCACTTATCAAACGTGTAATGGAGAAATAGATTTGCTAATACAGGACTTATGACACCACCTTGCGGTGTGCCGGAGGTACGCTCTTCTATTCCTTCTTTCGTTTGAAACGGTGCTCTTAACCATCTTTTGATGTATAACTTTATCCATTCGACTTGCGTATGCTTTTCTACTGCTTTCATTAATAACTCATGGTCTATATTATCAAATAAACCTTTGATATCGAATTCAAGTACCCAATTGTACCTCCAGCATCTTTTCCGTGTGATTTCAATTGCTTGAATGGCACTTTTCTTTGGTCTGTATCCGTAGGAATCTTCATGAAAGAATGGCTCCACTAAAGGTTCAAAATATAACTTTACTGTCATTTGTGCAATCCTATCCGCAACCGTTGGGATTCCTAGTCTCCTAGTACCTCCATCTTTCTTCGGTATTTCTACAGCTTTAACAGCTGGAGGAAAGTAACTGCCAGATGACATTCGGTTCCATATTTTATACAAATTTTCTTTGAGATTCTCTTCGAACTCTGTTATGGATTGCTCATCAATTCCTGCTGATCCTTTGTTTGCTTTAACTCTTAGAAAGGCTTCATATACTATGTTTTTAGATATCACATACGGCTTTGTTTTATGCATAAGTTCCTCCCAATTTGATGGTTGACCTGTTTATAAAACTGAATAACATAACCCCTTTGCTCCATCTCCGTTAGAAGACTTCATTGCTACTACGAGTTATTCCGCCCCTATACATGGCATTGGTACTCCGATTCTCGTGGGGCTTCCACTTGAAATCTCTCCCTTTGCATCCATGTCGTAGGTTCCCACGTTCCACACCCAAGCCTGTATTAAGTTCACGCCGCCTTTATACCGGTCACCGAACGGACAGTAAACAGGTTTCCTCCGAACTTATCCTGAGTTAACGACTCCCCCTCAGTTTTGATGACATTTATACGCTTTCGATACTTCATCAGCGGTTCAATGGTTTTCGTCTCCTTAATACCTACCTGACGAAGTCTTGCTTCGCCTTTTCCTTAACGCTCAATACCATAGCTTTTGACCACAGCACCTTAAGGTGGTTTGCAATCTCTACCTGTATAGCGATTGCGAGAGGCCTACTCTCATCTTGGGTGCAGCATAGCATTTGGAGATGTGCCTTAGGCACATTTCACTTGCTTTCGTGGCACAC
>NZ_JACFTD010000055.1 GCF_014282005.1 Sporosarcina sp. BP05
TGTACGCAGTTACCTAGTTGATTGTCAGGAGAGAGGGAATAAGCCAGGTACAATTAATACAAAAATCATGAGAATCCGAGCGTTCTTCAATTATCTTATCGAAGAAAAAATAGTAAATGAAAACATGGCACTTAAAGTGAAATTACAAAAAGAAGATGTGAAAATTGATGTATTTACGGATGAACAGATATATCAAATGCTAGCTTACTATAGGAGTTTAAGACGTAAGGAGAAGAGTTACTTCAGTTACCGTGGCTACTTGTTAATTATGCTGCTACTTGGAACGGGAGTGAGGCGAAAAGAAGCAATAAATCTCAAATGGTCAGATATTGATATGCCAAATGTAACGATGAGTGTTCACGGTAAAAACCGTCAATATGAAACAGTGTTTATGACTGAAAAGCTAGTTAAGGAACTTTCTGTGTATAAGGTGTTCTGTAAGAATTTTTTTGGTGTCGAGAATGAATATGTGTTCTTGAATCGTGATAACACTCCTATGACAGACAACTCCATTATGTTGGTGTTTAAGAACCTACAGAACCACATGAATTTTAAGGATGTAAGGGTTAGCCCACATACTTTTAGACATACGTTTTGTCATCGACTTGCAATGAGTGGTATGTCTGCATTTGCAATACAGAAGATGATGCGCCATAAAAATATCAATGTAACAATGCGATATGTTGCTATGTGGGGTAATGAATTGAAAGAGCAAAATGACAAACACAATCCTTTGAATAATTTGGATATATAAACTAGTGGGCAGCGAAATGCTGCTCTTTTTTGCTTAAACAAATAGATTGCTGCAATATGTAATCATATAGTTTGCATATGAGCCATTATATATGAATAAATAATTTCATATTTATGGTAACATTAACTAAAAGGGATATAATTGGAATACTAATATAAAAGGGGATATTGTATGAATAAATCAGTAGAATATCTTGAGAGTTCGAAGAATAAAATTAGGTCTACATTTGACGACTATTGTGAAGCTAGTTATTCAAAAATACAAACGCAATACAATCCTAATAAGTATATATCTGATAAGGAATTTCAAAGTATTAGGTTACTGATAATTAAGCTATCAAAGGAGCAAGAAATTGAAGTGCCAACAGAGATTGACAATGCGAGGACAGTAAGAGAATTTATTGAGGAACTTACTTTTGATAAACGTTGGGAACATGAATATGTAGATAATTACTTGAAGAATTTATTTAATAAACACTGTAATTATCTTGAGAAAAATATGTATGAGGTAGAAATTGTTAAAATTGATTGCGAGTTGCCAAAGGAATTACACTATATTAACATTGTTGAGGATTTAAACAAATGCGACAAAAAGCTATTAGAGCAAGATTATAGAGGCGCAATCACTTCAGCACGTACAGTAGTGGAAGGTGTGATGAAGGAAATACTAACAATTTTAGGCGAAGATGTTTCCGAGGCAAATCCTAATTTTCCAAGGTTATTTAACGACCTTTCTAAGAAATTGAATATGGATGCAAGTAAGAAGGGATTAGATAATCCATTGAAAGAAATAATATCGGGATTGAACAAGATTATTAACGGATTAAATGAACTTAGGAACATGAGTGGCGATGGTCATTCTAAACAATTACAACCCTTATTCCACCATGCAGTACTTGCAGTGAATTCAGCTAAAACTGTTACTAGCTTCTTATTTCACACATTTGAGTATCAGAAAGAGAAAGGTCTAATACTTGAAAAGGATTTAATAAAGGGCGGATTTTGATAGTGAGAGGATTTTGCATTTGCGTTGAAATAATATTCTCTATATAAAGGCTAGTGTTAATTTTCTTC
>NZ_JACFTD010000056.1 GCF_014282005.1 Sporosarcina sp. BP05
CGGAGATAATTTCAAAGGTTTACCTATTGCAAACTTTTACGGAAGAATATTCTCAAAGAAAAAGCACCCTTTTTACAAAGGATGCCTGCATTTAGTCGCATTTAGGTATTTCACTTGGCTTTAATCTTTTTCGTTTGAAATCAATAGCGTGCCAATCTAGGGTTTTTTCATTACTAAAAGTGATTTTCACTAAATCATTAGGAGGACCGTGAGCTCCTTCAAATGTTATAAGCTGCACGGTAACATTAAATATGTAAGTGCCTGTGGGCAGCTTTTCAATTTTAATAATCTTATCACACTCATTTTGTGTAATTTCGCCATATTGCTTCTTCAATTCCTGTTGAATTAAGGGATAAAGCATAATGAAAATCACATCATCACGCAACTGTATATCATTTTCAGTTACGGTTTTGGCTTGGACAGGGGAATAAGAGAAAAGGGTCAAACAAGCAAGCAGAATTAAAAGGCTTTTTTTCATAAAAATCCTCCATTCAAAGTTGCTTTTAGTATGAACAATAAAGAAATTTTTATTAAGCTAACGTGGTGCTTTACTTCAAGAAGGATATAGCATTTTTTCTTATTGAACTAACGGGGCAGGTTAGTTGAAAAAAGAATTTTTTTAAAAAAATATTCTGTTGGAACTTTATGTTAAAATGTTTATATATTTTGAATTAAAGGGGATAGATTCATTGAGTAAAAATGCGAAATTACTTTATTGTATATTGGGAAGTGCTGTACTTGCTTTATTAAATAGTTCTATGCTTAGTTACGCTAAACTTGGAATGTTCCCAGGTGGTTATGGAGGAAATATATTTGGAGAATTGTTAGTTCTAATTGCAAATATATTGTCTTTGCTTGGGTTTATATTTTTAATAATATTTTCTCTTATCTTAATAATAAATAATATAAATTTAAAGGAAAAATAAATAGCTTGCAATCGAATCTTCAACTAACGGGTAGCTTTAGTTGAACAAGTGGCTGCCTGTAAGGGTAGCTTTTTCTTCTTAAACTAACGGGGCAGGTTAGTATGATTAAGTATGAAACAAACCGACTAGGATTCCGTCTAATCGTAAAAGGGGGTGGGAACGATGAGAAGATTATTTATCGTTGTTTCTATAATTTTGATTTTCGGACTATTTGGCTGTGTAACAAATAACAACAATGAAGAAAATGTAAGTGGTAAATCGAAAATTACCAATGAGTCTAAACAGGTGGATGATTTCAAAGTATCAATAAGTGTTGAAAAAGACCTTAATGTTTATGCCACGATTACTTATATAGGAGAAGCAGCTGAAAAAGATATATATCATGGTGGAAGTATTTTTTTCTTTAATGTTTATCAACAAGATGGTGATTTTGAATATTTTGGTGCTATGAATCAACCATTATTAACAACAACACTGATTCGAAATGAGCCTCACAGAGTAAAATTTAAAGGGATAGAAAAAATTAAATTAAAGACGGGTACTTATGAATTTGAAGCTATTGCTGATTTTTCCTTGGATTCAGATGATGTATTAGGAACAAAAATTGAAATTCCTGTTTCCAAAATTGAGGAAGTTAAATAATTCCTTG
>NZ_JACFTD010000058.1 GCF_014282005.1 Sporosarcina sp. BP05
TGTTGTGCACCCCAAAAGTTAGAGTCGAAATCTAACTTTTGGGGTGTTTTATTATGGCTAAATATAGTGATGAATTTAAGATAATGGTTGTGCGGGAGTATCTAGAGGGACGACTTGGATATAGCGCATTGGCTAGAAAATACGGTGTGAAAGCAAGTACACAGGTGAAAAATTGGGTTAGCGCATACAAGAAACATGGTGTGGTGGGATTATTTCGAAAGAAAGGTAAGGAAGTTTATTCTGTTCAATTCAAGTTGGATGTACTAAGCTTTATGAAAAGGACAGGTGCTTCTCAAACTGAAACAGCCCTTCATTTTGGGTTAACGAACCCACCGATGATCGCTTCTTGGAAGAAAAAGCTCCTTGAAGACGGTGCTGAAGCCCTGGACAAACCGAAAGGACGGCCAGCCATGTCGGACAAATCGAAGAACGTCAAGAAGGGTAAACAGCCCGCACAACAGAATGAGATGACACGTGAACAGAAACTAGAACAGGAAAATGAACTCTTACGGTTGGAAGTAGCGTATTTAAAAAAGTTAAGAGCTTTTCAGATGGATCCGGAAGGCTATCTCGAAAAGCACAAGCAGCGTTATCATTTGAACTCAAAGAAAACTTCCAATTAAAGAACGTCCTTCAGATTGTAGGCATCCCTGAATCTTCTTATCACTATCACCTGCAACGAATAAAGGCAGGAAATCCTAATCAGGAGCTAGAAGAAAGAATTCAATCGATTTTTGAAGAAAATGATGAAAACTATGGTTACCGTCGAATTCAGCTGGAGTTGAAAAACAAAGGGATTAAAGTGAACCACAAGAAAGTTCAGCGTATCATGGGGAAGCTCGGACTCAAAGTAGAGAAATTCACTCGAAAATCCCGTCGCTATAGTTCTTATCAAGGCAATGTGGGGACTGTTGCGAAGAACCTTATTCATCGCCGTTTTTATACAAATACGGCTTATCAAAAGCTGACAACAGACATTACAGAATTCAAGTGTTCAGATGGCTTGAAACTTTATCTTAGTCCTATTATGGACATGTATAACGGAGAGATCCTTTCTTATGGCATTCATATGCATCCAACACTGGACTTTGTGATGAAACCGTTAGAAGTCGCTCTTCAAATCGTAAAAGATTCAAAATATCGGACCACTATACACTCTGATCAAGGCTGGCATTATCAGCACAGTAAATGGGTGAAAACACTTAAAGGTCACCATGTATTCCAAAGCATGTCCCGTAAAGGAAACTGTCTTGATAATTCACCAATGGAGAATTTCTTTGGTCTTTTGAAGCAGGAGATGTATTATGGGGTAGCGCTTCGCACATATAAGGAATTAAAACGAGATATCGAGTCTTATATCAATTATTACAATAATAAACGTATCAAGCAAAAATTGGCTGGCATGAGCCCGGTTCAATACCGTCTTCACACCAACCAATTGGTTGCGTAATATAAAACTCTAACTTTTAGGGGTCACAACA
>NZ_JACFTD010000005.1 GCF_014282005.1 Sporosarcina sp. BP05
GAAGCACTGGATAAGCTACTTCCATGGTCGAAGACCCTTCCACCAGACTGTCACGTTCCAATTAAAACTAAATAGAGCATATAATAATCGCCCCCTGAAAGACAGGTGGGCGTTATTTGACGCTTACGATGATATTGAAAAAGCTGCAATTGAAACGATAGAAATCAGCGGGACTAAAGCCCAACTGATGGCTTATCTAACTGGCGATGATGCTTCTGGAAGAACGTTAGAATTTTTACATGAATCGGCTATAGATTATAAAGAAGTACTAGAGTATTTCCTTTCAGAAATTCAAATAGGATACAAAAAAAGCCCGCTGAATGCCACATTTTCATATGAAGTGTTTAGTCAATCTCCTCCTGAAGTACTAAATGATTTTATCGAAGAATCTAAGGAAACAGGTGAATCCGTTATTTACAATAAAATCAATGAGGGTAATTTATTCAAGAAAAACTACCTTGTTTTCTATTATTGTTACAACGGCGATGAATATGTCACTGTAATAAACAGCTATACCTATCCTTTTGATATTTTCGATAAATACCTTTTCGAACTTTTGCATAAAATTGTGAGTAAAAATATTGAGAATATCGAGTATATGGTGGTCTTGACACATACAGATAATTAATGAAACGTGAGTCTATCTTGACCAATCAAATGTACTTCATGTATTATGATAGAAAGGAGTGGTATGAATGGTGAAAGTCAAAACTCCAATCAATTCTAAAGATGTTAAAGAACGTGCCGCAAAAAAATTAAATCAATTCAGTGCAAAAGAAAGTACTGAAAGGGTCAATCCTCTGATTATTACTGGACAAATGGTAAAACCCATTCACGTAAGTAAAACTGACCCATTGGTAAGAAAAATATTAAATAAATGAAATATGAACTACCCCGCTTTTGTTTATAGCGGGGTTTATTTTTTATATAGCCTTAAATTTTTTGAATGTTTTTCAGCTAATTTTTGCATAATCGGCGACTGTCCTACTAAATCAGCGGGTTGTTTAACCGGTAAATACCCAAGATTTATTTCACTTATGCTTTTAAATTTCTCCCCCTTTAGATACCGTTCATATATCTCGACGATTTTCATATACATTACCTCACTTTCTGAGCCATCTAATCAGTATGTGTGTATTGTAGTATATTCAATACCATCTGTTTGTTGTTTGTTATTCATATAGACAAAAAAAGTGGTTGGTTTCAATGGAATTGCCGTTGAAATCAACCACTTTTTTTGTTGTCTACTTCAAATCCCCTGCAAGGAGCTACAAAAAACAGGCTAAATATAATCAAAAAGTAACATTTAGTTTACATAATAATATTATGGAATTCACGTTTATTTAGTTACTTCGATAGAATCAGTATACCTAGCCTGTAGCTTGAAGAATCAAACAAAAAATTGATTAAACCGTCAAAAAGAACGCGCAGTGATGGATTCTTTCAGTCTTCTTCTACAACGGCCATGAGCCACATCACTTCATCTAAAATGACATGTTCGAATGCTTGTTGCCAATATTCATGCACTACCTCAATCAACCCCACCGACTTTTTTTAGCCTTGCAGGAATAGTTGCCTTTGTACAGGCATAAATGGTATATCCTGTGCAGTTGTTAATTCGTTATGAAAAAGAAGAAATTCTAACGCAAAATCAAAGATTAGAGGAATCCAAGCCGCATTATCAGGATCGATAAGATATGGCTCTCTCTTGCATCGGTTTCCACCACAAAAGCAATAGCTGCTCGTAATAATTCCTCGCCAAATCCTTTGCCACGGCCATTTATTTTCACATACAGGTCACTCAACACCCATGCCCGCTTCATACTAACGGATGAAAACGACGGATAAAGTTGAACAAAACCATTCGCATCACCGTCATCGAAGACCATAAAATTAACCGACTCCTCGCTGCTTACTTTTTCGTTGATGAACTCCATTACACCGCTAAGATAAGATTGTTGCTTGTATAAATGCACTTGTATCTGTCGGAGACTACGTATGATCAATGATGGGCAACCCCCCTCTCAAACTTGCTCTTGATTGATTAACCTAAATAACGGTTCCGCATCGTGTAGATGTAGCATCTTTAATTAAGTAAGCATTCTAATATCTCCTTAATTATAGTATTGGAGTATTCGATTTTCATCTCGATCATGATTCATGCCACAAGTGTGCCATACTCAAATGCTGTCCGAAGAAACAACGGCCTACTTATTCACTATATTTTTATACATTCTCTTTCGAGAGTTTGCTAGATATATCCTTCTTATCAGTACTACTGTTTTAAAATAGGCTGGAGATAAGGGAGTAATAATCAATAAAGCAGGTAATGGTTTACATAATTATATTATGGATGTTAAACAAAGAGGAATTTATAATTGTGTGCCTTTGTATAATCAAAATCAACCCAAAACAGAGCTGACATACAGCTCTGTTTTGGGTTGATCAGGCATTCATTATTCCATTATCTTTTCTCTTGCAATCTTCTCTCGCAGTGCATCTTCCACGTATTCACTCATTGACAGGTCTTTTTCTTTAGAAATCCCCTGTAATTCATCCAGTAAATTTGATGGCAAATCAAATGTAGTGCGTCGGTATCCACTAATTAGCGTCCATTCAGCTTCTTCGATCACAACATCACCTAATACTAGAAATTGCTTGATAATACTCTCTGTAAGGATGTCTGGAACCGGTATAGGTACCGCGATTTCACCGCTTTTTATCGACAGATCGATGTGTGTGTCGTGCTCACGAATGCGGATGTTTTCAATCCCCCACACTTGGTAAACGAAATCAAGGAAATCAAAGGACTCTTGCATATCTTTCGGTAGTAAGAAGTCTGTATAGCCCCTTACTCTCCTATTCGGCTGATGTATTGGATAAGCTGCTTCATACTGATAGGCATAGATGCCGTTCGTAAAAGGAATCCATGCCCGTGATTGCAAATAGAAGCCCCACTCCTGGTCGTCGTTGCGTAATACACGCATCTCTTGCCCCTGTTGTGTACGAAACAGCTGGTAAAGTACGATGTCGAATTTAGCATCATAATACTCAACCCGTGTCCCGCGTGCAGATGCAGTACGTTCGATTTCTTGTCGGATCCAGTCGGCAGTTTCATCCGGAATGGAGTAGATGGTGCGCTCATCTCCAACAGGCAATTCATCCACAGGTAAAGTAGTCTCCCGAATTAAGGCGTAAATACGTTGCGGTGTGACCCCTAATTGCTTAGCGAGTGTAGATGGCCTTAAACCAAGCGGCTGGTGGCGTTGGCGTTCGATCGCAAGTGCGTCTACCTCTTCTTGTTTGTACCTAACTTCACGTATTAGACGGTGTGGATTTGCTATTTTGATGATTTTTTTTTGTTTTGCGTAGTGATAGACAGTAGCCTTCGAAATGCCAAGTATGTCCGCTACCTCTTGTCTGGTGTACCAATTTTTCAAGTCAATTTCCCCTGTCTGTCGAATGGATAACGCATAAATCCTGGGTATTTCATACGTTTTTTAGTAATTTTTTCTGAATAAAAATATAAATAAATAGTGCTTTTTTGAATGAATAAGCCTAATGAAATGACGTTTTTTACACAATAAGTTGAATTTAAATGGATTGTGATTCAATTTCAATAAGTCTCTTATCCTCTAACTATTGTAAAATTTGTTAAGTATGTATGATTAAAACGCATAAGTAAATAATAGAGTAATTTACATTATATATATGTCTAATATTATTAGTATAACGTGTGTAAATAACAATAGCAACATTATATTACATCAGAATACATTCATCAATAATATCAATAATATATAACCTAAACAAAGGGACTCTTTTTTTATATTATATTGAATTTGTGGTAAAATGGATTTACTAATAGATATAGAACTTGTTTGCCCTAAAAGTGATTGTATTTGCAATGAAGATTATACATAGTATATGGATTTGGATAAATCATTCTAGAAAACACTAAATATTGTTTTGAAAAATAAACAGATGTAAATATAATTTTAAAGATTGGAATTGCGAAATAGATTGGATTACCTCTCTATTTGAACTAGTTCGTCTATCGCCGTCTAGTATAGGGTTAAAAGTATGGATTGTATTTCAATAGTGCATAATGCGTGTTTTGTGGATTGAAAAAAGGAGAGCTGTATATGATATTTTCATTGAGTGAAACAAAACAGTTACAAATGACTATATTAAAAAAAGAATTACAGGATTTAACAACTTTACCTTCGCTTCAAAACCAGTTAGATGAAGCTGAAAAACAGGGACAAACGGCTTTTCATGATTTTACGGATCCAGAGATGATGAAATGGTTTCTTTACGAACGGCGCCACTTGAACCAAAAAAACGACCGCACACAGAGGACGGTCCGCGAGTATGAGCGCGAGCTCCTACTCTTCATCGAACAGCTTTTTACGTATAGCGCAGAAATAGATGTAGATGTTGCCTATATAATAGAAGGTTCTCTGTTTAAATCACTTCAATCGCGTCATTTAAGGAGGTATCAGGAGTGGTTAGCAACTGAAAGTCCTTATGTGTTAAGTAAGGGTTCATACTCCCCCGCCACACTGGAACGGAAAACAACGATACTTAAAGCTTTTTTTGCATTTCTTCATAAGGTGGGCTATATCCAAGAACCTATTCACCAGGGACTACGCATTGCGTCTGTTCGAAAAGACGACCGTCCTAACCGTGATTTGGGGCCAGTTGATGTCGTTACACTACTAGATACATTTCGGGACATGCAGCAGCAGGTCATGTTTACCATTATCCATGTCCTCACAACTACAGGGATTCGGAATGAAGAGTTTTGCATCTTGCAGGTGAAAGATTTGAAGTTGGATGCGATTCAAGGCGGCTATTATTTGGATGTGTTAGGGAAAGGCAATAAGAGGCGGCATGTACCGTTGAAAGAGAAAGTGGTACACAGCATTCGCAGTTTTCGCCAGGCAAGGGGTCTACTACCAATCGAGCAAGCACAATTAGAAGATCCGCTCTTTACAACGAATACAGGTCGAGCGTATTCCCCCTCATATTTATCGCAATACGTGAAAAAGGAAATTATCAGCCTAGAACAGCTACAGTTATCGGATCAAACACTGAAAATCACACCTCACGTATTCCGCCATGCTTTTGCGATTATCTCAAAGCTAAATGGTGTAGATATTTATGATATTATGCGGTCACTCGGGCACGAAAAGATTGAAACGACGATGATTTACTTGGAGAAGGTCTTCGAGAAGGAACGCCATGCCATTCATTCGTGGAAATCGGAGGGGTTTGGGGATTATATTTGAATGTGAACAAGTATAGCCCCTTAAGTCGTTGAAATTCCGACTTAAGGGGCTATACTTGTGGCTAGTTATATTTGCTGTAAAGCTATTATTGCAAATGAGTTTTATTCACTAAATGAAAGCTAGCTCTTTACTTAAATATCCCTTATTTCAATAAATCGAATCTAATTATTTTGCTCAATGCATTGATAAATCGCCATCAAATCTCTTTTATTTAACTCACGAATACGATTGAAGATTGGAATATCAGCAACAGCCAAAGTATATAGGTTTTTCTCAACAACATCACTTACTTTTCCAGTGAGCCATGTTTCCACCGCTATGCCCTCGACAACTTCCTGAAGTCCTTCATCAGTGATGCCACTTTCATTACAACTTACACATGGGATCGTTAATTTATATACACCATCATGGAGATTATCTTCTGTAATGACTTTCTTTCCTTTACAGAATGGACATGGATGACTTTTTTTGATCTTATTAATTTGGGTGACAATTTTTTTATATCCAAATCCTTCATAGACATAGGTAAGCTTTTTGTATTTTCCATTGGTGAAATACTTATCAATGATCGTTTCTCTCGTCTCATTGATCTTATCAAAGTCACAGATTGTAACCTGGTTGTTCGTGCTGATGGATTCAATATTGCTGCTAATTCTATCCCAGAATGGTAAGGCATTTTGTAATACAACTTCGTAACCAGCAAAGCTTGCCATTTCTAATTCAAATACTTTCAGCGCGACTTGTGTTTCCCTAGGCAGTAATGAGACATCTTCCGTCAACATCATATCTCCGCCGACAATAGATTTCAATTTTACCAGTTCCGGTAACGCTCCAACTGTTTGCAATGCTTGATCAAGCGGTTGGTTTATAATCTCACGAATATCCGTATCGCCAAACTTCAGCTGTTTATGATGGTTTAACACAGCCCCTTCGCAAATTGGACATGTAATCATCTCTTTAGATGCTTTCATATGCTCTTTAATAATCGATTTTGAAATAGACATATACATCCCAATTATGCTATTAAAGCCTTGCCATGTTCTCTGCGTCTTGGCCGCTTTATCATAAAATGACTTTTCTAAATACCCGTATAAAAAGGTATGCTTTTCTTCTTCTGTCATCTCATTATAACTTTTACTCATATCATGGCCGAGCTCATTCTTAATTTCATCAAAAATGAATTCCAATCTTGAATATTGATAATGTTTTAATACCTCCATCACATCTGGATGCAATAAGCCATCCCAAAATGGAGCATTTTTGTCTTGCATCACAACATCTATATCAAACTTTTCAATCACACGGCGGCCTGAGCAGCTAGGACAATGATTGTCTTGATTATAGAAATCGAAGCTATGCGTATTTTTATTCATCGGATGGGCTGCTACAATATGGTTGATCAAACCACCCATTTCATAAAGAAAACTATATTGACTATACAAGTGACGTTCTAGATCAATGGCTATTACGGGTGCAATTTTTTCGGATTCGTATTCACCATAAATCAAACGTGCCATTGATGATAGGCTTTTTAGGATGCCGCCCTTATAGACGTTTTCTGCTTTTTTAAAATAGGCAATCTGATTTTCTTTTAAATAGTTAATTCCATTTTGTTGATGAATAGTTGAAGAAATTTGCAACGGAGCAACTCTATCCGTACTGTTTTGCTCTCGATAATAATCATCATGACTGACAACATCAAGGTGTTGAACAGGTGCATGCTGCCTTTTACCAAAGTCGACGATAAAATCAGAGCTTTCCATCATATAAGAATTATGTTCAATCATGATTATTGAGACAGATTCATCCTGCAGAATGACCCTAATACTATCAATGAATTGATTTAAAATGTTTTGCGATAAACCTTTTGAAGGCTCGTCAAAAATAAAAAGCGTATGTGGGTTTCTTGAGTTGGCAAACAGCTCGGAAACTAAATGGACACATTGAAATTCACCATTCGATAAGGACTGTGTTTTTCTTTCCAATGTCAAATAACCAAGTCCAAGTTTGATCAATAAGCTCAAGCGTTTATAAGCGATGTCATCATTCGGCAGTTCATCAATAATATCTTCAATCGAGCGCTGAAAAATATCCTCAATTTCTTCACTATACTTTGTGAGTTTCCTTTTAATATCAAGAAAAGTCGCAACTGTTGACCGACTGGTAATTGATTGGTTTCGATTTTGCCCCACCATTACCAGTTTATCTTTAGGATATCGCTTCAGAAAATCCTTGGCTATACACTCATTGACAAGTGTAGATTTACCACATCCAGACTCACCCGTAAAGGTTACAAGTCTATTTTGGGGAATCTGAATTTCAACCATTTGAATATTTCGACAGTAAAGATCATGAAACTGATAGTATTCTGTTGGCATTGCCAGATTTCGTTCCGAAGTGATTGGTTTTGGACGTGGGGATTCTTCAACAATTTTCCCGCCGTATTTACCACTACCAGGCCCAAAGAACAATTGCTCATCCGTTGTGTCGAGCACCGTGTCAGAATGATCAATGAGCCAAATTTGATTCCTATAGCCCAATTGTTTAATCTGTTCTAAAATTTTCACTAGTGTTTGGTGATCGAGACCCACCGAGATTTCATCAATAATAATAACGGTATTTTCACTTGTTGCCATGAATTCGGCCAAGTATAGTCGTGTTAATTCTCCGCCTGACAATGTACCCATAATGCGATTTATAGTTAAGTAACCAATATTCATATTGATAATATTTTTAAGGATATGTTGTTTTGCTTCACTAATATGTAATTCTTCTCCAAGGGAAAGAAGCGATTCAATGCTTAAGTTGTTGATATCAGAAATACTATGTGGTTGATCCAATAAGTTTATCTTATATTGCTCCACTTCTGGATTATAGCGCCTGCCCTCACACTTTTTACATTCTACATTTTTAGTAGTTCCACGACCTTTACAGCCTAGACACCAGCCTAACTCATTATTAAATGAAAAAACTTCTGGAGACAGATTGAATTTTTCAGCAAGAGTAACACGAATATCTTTAAACACACCTGTATGTGTGCCTATTGTAGAACGTGGATTGGAAGAAATTGCTGACTTTCCGAGAAAAAGGACTAAAGGCATTTCTTCCATCTTGATGGCACTGAAATTGGTCTCCATAATACCGGGAAATAAATACTGATATTCAGCCTTCGGCAATAAGGAAACAAGACGCTTCTTGGATTCTTCACCAATTGTTTGACAAAAAGTTGTTTTACCTGATCCAGACAAACCGGCAATTCCTAACGATTTATCCACTGGTAGTACTGCATCTAATTTGTTAATATTGTTCGCAATTAATTGATTTATCTCCATATCGTTACCCTCTCCATTCTCTAAATTTAGTATTGCCACGTTTGCTAAATTATAATAATTACAAAACTTGTAGGTAACTTATTCTATCTTCCATTAAAAATGACGCTTTCCATGTTCCGGAAAAGCGCCCTATTGTTGAAGAATGGTTTATTTGCATAAAATGATTACTACATATTCGACACTACTTATTTATAAATAACTAGGTGGTATACCTAACCATAATAACGAACAAAGCGGTATTGGAAAAAACCCTATTTGTTAAGTGCCGAATATATAGTAATAATTATCAATTTCTGTTTGATTGATCTATTCAAGTATCCAGTCAAAAGGTTTGGCCAGAAAAGCAGGCATTATCGAGGATGAAGAAATCAATTTCACAGTTCTGCTAACACTTTTTCGAGCTGTTCACCCATTTGCGTCCAAGCATATTTAGCTCCCTCGATAGCACCCACACGAGCTTTTGTTTCTTCACTAAATCCAGTTTGATCGAAATGTAGTTGGACAGTTCCCTCTGAACCTTTTTTCAAAGTCCATGTAACAGTTGTGCTTTCTCCGGCACTCACCCAAGTGTAAGATAATTTATGAGGCTCGTCGACTTCGAGCACCTCGCTGTCTACAATGCCATCCCACCATTCGTTAGGCTCTGCACGAAACTGAAATTTATGTCCAACGACTGGTTTAAAATCGTTATTCCATATCCATTTCGCAAGCGTATCCGAATCTGTTAAAGCGCTCCACACCTGCTCGATTGAACTTGTAAATTGATAATCTAATGATACATCTGATTTCATTTTTTTTCCTCCAATATAAGATGTAATTTAGCAATTCTTTCTTTCCAAAAACCTTCGTAAAACGATACCCAATCTTGAATTTCTTTCAACGGAGTGGAATTTAGGCGATATCTTGTTTCCCGACCGACCTTTCGAGCGATTACTAGATCAGCATCTTTAAGAATAGCCAAATGTTTAGAAACTGCTGTACGACCCATTTGAAAATGAACCGTTAGCTCATGCAGGGGCAATTCTTCAACATCTGCCAACATTCGAAGTAATTTTCGCCTTGTTGGATCGGCAACAGCGTCATAAACATCCCTTACTTGACTTTTTTCGTTCAAAATCACCCCCGCCTTTTCAATAATATTACCTGTAAGGTCACCGATTAAACTTCATGATAACCTAATAGGACACCATTTGTTGTCTTATTGATTATAGGACACCAAATGGTGACGTGTCAAGTTCCTTACTCCATCACAAGTAATCATTGTAACTAAATGAATACTCAGCAGAACTGGAGTAATTCATACCATTTTTAAAACGTAGTGCAAGTATCTGCGAACTTGGGTAATCCGTTCAGTCAATGAAGCTGATACGATTATATAGAATTGTTCACTCCCATCCGTTTTGTATAATTTACGCACAGTCCTTCTTTCATCCGGCCAGAAACCAACCAATACATTTGTTTCTTCCATTTCACGCGCTATATCGTACAAATAGCCATTAGATGGAGACCAACCAAACAAACTTTTCAATTGTTCCTGAACCTCGGCCATATGAAAAGATTTACGATTTAAGCTAAGTCGCAGTGCCATAAACCGTACAACATCTTTAACAGATAACAACTTCGATATAAACGATCTAAAGTCTTCGTGTAGCGGCTCAATCTCAACTTGTGGTAGCGATCCATTTTTAGTTAAATAATAATAGAACCGATCTATGACAGCTGAAACTTCGCTAAATCGAAGTGCGTAAATAGTTTCGTATTCCTGAAGACGAGCTTTGCCCTTTTCAGTAATGTGAAAGAACTTTTTGCGGCCTTCTGTTCGAGAAAGTAGAAAACCGTTATTTTCTAATGTGTTAGCAGTTCGTGCGACATACTCATAGGAAACGGAACGTCCTGGGAAATCTAAATTGAAGTGTTCATAGAGTGCTCTTGAATAATTTTCTTGTTCCAGAATAGACCTTAATAAGAACAAGGATAGAGCATCACCAACACTAAATCCAACAGCTTGTTGAAACGAAGGTAACTTCATAATTACACAACTCCTAATATTTTAAATAATCATACACCTCGTTAGTGCATATATCAATACAATTATCGGTCGCGATGTTTTACCTTCTTTCAAGACTATCCCTTCATTAAGCAATCAATTTAACATCCGTACTTAAATGATGCTAAATAATTCCTCGTACGGGCATGTATCACCTGCAGAATCATATACAAATAGCGAGCAATGTAGTTGTATATGCACTAGCGAGGTTTCATATATCAAATGTATATACACTCCTCGGAATAATCATAAGTTTCTATTATTCCGTATTGCACTTCCTTCTCAAGGCAAAAAACCGGTTAATCTACACCGGTCTTAACAAAATATGAATCCTCTTATTTTTTCATGAAATACTTGCGCCCTACCCGTTCAACAAGCGTAGGTGCGACTGCGTGCATTCTACTCGTGATGCCCATGTACCAAGGTAAATTCACATCACGAACTGGTTTCCCCACTGTTTTAACCACTGCATCGACCACAGTTTCCACGGTCAATAAGTGCCTGCCAAGCGATGTACGATAAGTTCCTGTTTCATCCGCGAGATCCAGAAAGGGCGTGTCAATCGGACCAGGGTTAATCGTCGTCACATGAATATCGAATGGAGCTACTTCCATTCGAAGCGCATTCGTATAGCCAATAATCGCATGCTTTGAGGCAGCATAAATAGAAGCCTTGGGTGTTGCCACCTTCCCTGCTTGGGAACCGAGGAAAATCAAATGACCGCTTCGCCGTTTCATCATGTTCGGCAAGAGGAGTTTTGTGAGCCGCATGGGTGCGATGACGTTTACACCCATCATGCCATGTATCGCTTCATCAGATGTTTCGTGCGCGAAATCGAACGAGCCTACGCCAGCTGAAAAAATGACGACATCGGGTGTGCCAATCTTCGCCATCAACTGCTTAATGTCTTCACTTTCCGATAAATCCGCAGGTATCGTATGGGCGCCTTCACGTTGCAGCTCCTCTAGAACAGTAAGTGCCCTGCCGGTTGCCCACACCTCGTGTCCTTCTGCAAACAGCCGTTTCGTCAGTGCATACCCAACCCCGCTAGTTGCGCCTGTTATGAGAATCGATTTAGGCTTGTTCATAATGCAAGATGCCGCCTTCATCCCGCGTTTCACGGACCAATCCTTCGTCGACAAGGTAATCTGTTTGCCCAATCGTTTCTGAAAGCGTAAGTCCAAGCTCTTTTTCATAGACAGCCGGGAACAGTTCACGTGTCAATTGGAAAATGGTCCGAGAGCCATCGTCCATCATTGCACGTACCTTCATTGCTCGTTCGCGCTGTTTTACCAGCCTGCTTTCAATAAGTTCGTGAGCATTGCGTACTTCATTGCCATGCCCGGTATAAATAATGTCTACCGGCAATGTCAGAATACGTTTCAACGATTTGTTGTACTGCAGCAAAGAACGCGGGCGTCCCTGCGCAGGATCAAGTGGCGGTTCAATAAGTGGGTTTGAAGACACTTTTTCAAGTACTAAGTCTCCGCCAATCATCGTTCTATTCTCTTCGTCCCATAGCACGATGTGACTTTGCGCATGACCAGGTGTTTCCATAACAGTCCAGCCAGGGTGCCCGGGAAGCGCATCACCCTCTGTAAGAATCCCATCCAATGGACGTTCACCCATAAAAGCGACAGATCGTTTCATCTTCTTAACCCAACCAAGGTATTTTTCAGGAACTCCTTCTTCTATCAGACAATCGAGATAAAACGCGTCATGGTAGTTGAAAAATTCTACATCCCGCTTGAGCCATAAATCGTTATACTTATGCCCAAGAATTTTAGCGTTATCAAACGCGTCAATCCAGCCAGCGTGATCGGGATGATGGTGCGTCAAAATGACTTGTTCGATCTCGTTAAATGTATAACCGGCGCTCTTGATGCCTTGTTTCAATGCTTCATACGCTTCAGGGGTTTTCGGCCCCGCATCGACGAGTGACAGTGTATCTCCTTTTATCAGAAATGCATTTACATCGCCGACTGCGAATGGTGTTGGAATAACAATCTTCTGTATCAAATGAAAAATCCCCTTTATAAATATGAATGAGTATTCAGTACATTGTACCTTTTTTATTGGAAAGCGTCATCTTTTGAATGAATTCGCTACCATGAAGTTTAAAAATGGTATAATGGTAGTATCTATTCTCAAATTTAATTAGCATGATATAGAACTACTAGGAGGGCTTAAGTATGGGGTTATTTGGATTTTTCAAAAGTCAATTTATCGAGGTCATTGAATGGACTGATAGTGGTACGAATACGATGGTCTATCGATTTCCCGTTCAAAACAATGAAATCAAAATGGGTGCAGAATTAACGGTTCGAGAATCACAAGTAGCAATTTTTGTAAATGAAGGTGAAATTGCGGACATCTTTGGTCCAGGGCGTCATCTATTATACACACAAAACATGCCGATTTTGACGAAGTTGAAGTCATGGAAGCACGGATTTGAATCACCTTTTAAAGCGGAAGTCTATTTTGTGAATACGAAACAGTTCGTCAATCAAAAATGGGGCACTTCAAATCCAATCATGATGCGGGATCCAGAGTTTGGTATGATCCGTTTACGTGGTTATGGCATTTATTCATACCGTGTGTCCGAGCCAACTGTTTTCTTAAAGCAGCTGTTCGGAACTAATGCATCCTATGATACGAGTAATATTGAGGAACAGTTGAAAAAAATGGTGCTATCAGGACTGACAGATCTTTTTGCCGAGTCGAAAATTCCGGCTTTGGATTTGGCGATGCACTATGATGAACTCAGTGAACTAGGGAAAGAAAAGATGAAAAAGCGATTCAGTTCGTTCGGATTTGACATCACTTCCCTATATATTGAAAACTTATCTCTTCCTGAAGAAGTGGAAAAAGTGATAGATAAAAGAACATCGATGGGTGTTATTGGAGACATGAACCAGTATCAGCAATACCAAGCTGCTGAGGCAATTCGAGAAGCTGCTAGAAATGAAGGTGGTGGATTGGCGGGTGCAGGTGCAGGAATTGGGGCAGGGGCTGCAATTGGTAGTGTCATGGCAAATGCCTTTCAAGGCAACCAGCAACCAACAAATTCGCCTTTAGCCCCTCAATCAGAAAAAATGGCTTGTCCGCATTGTCAGGCACTCATTAATACGAATGCCAAGTTTTGCGGGGATTGTGGGAAATCTGTACAACAGCAAAAAGTGCCATGTATCAGCTGTCAGGCGGCAATAAATGGAGATGCAAAATTCTGCGGGGAATGTGGCGCACAACAAGTGACCGAAAAAACATGTGCGAAATGTGGCAAGGTAAACGCCCCTAAAACGAAGTTTTGTGGGGACTGTGGCGACAATTTGCAACAGTGATGGGTAAAGAGGTGTTTTAGGTGAACGGTTTAGAAAATAATGAGCATACAGAAATGATACTAGTTGAACAAACGGAAGTGAATAAATGCTCTTCCTGCGGCGGTAATACAGTTTTTGATCCTTCAAGCGGAACGCTTAAGTGCCCATTTTGCGGAAGTGAAAAGGAAATCACGACATCACGGGTAAACACGATTGAACATGATTTCTTACGGGCGTTAGAAACAGAAGACCACAGTTGGGATGATGAAAAACGTGTGTTCAAATGTGAAAACTGTGGTGCCGAAACCCTTTTAGATCAAGACAAAGTAGCAGATTTTTGCTCGTTTTGCGGATCGTCGCATATTGCGGTAACGGATAACCACGCAGGCATCAAGCCGGCTTTGGTCCTCCCCTTTCAAATTACGAAAGACGAGGCGGTCGAAAAATTCAAGGTGTGGATGAAAAAGAAATACTTTGCACCTTCCAACCTGATCAAATCGTATAAATTAGACCATTTGGCTGGTGCTTATATTCCTTACTGGACATTCGACTCTCAGACAAATTCATCCTACGTCGTACAAATTGGTACGTATTATTATGTTACAAAAACACGGACTGTAATTGAAGATGGCAAACCCAAACAAGTAACAGAACAAGTAAGAAAAATCAGGTGGCGTACAGAACATGGTAGTTACAGCAAATTATTTGATGATGTATTGATGAAAGCTTCACGTAATGTGGCCAGTGGATTAATTGATAAAGTTGAACCTTTTCATCTAAATGGACTTGTTGATTATAAAACGGACTATTTATCTGGATTTTTGGCAGAGAAGTATTCTATTCCATTGAAGGAAGGATGGAATGATGCAAAAGTTGTTATAGACGATGGCATTACAAGTGGTATACACGGAAAAGTTCATGGGGATGTTGTTAATATTGTCAGTGTCTCCACGGATTATGACAACATTACCTACAAACATATTCTATTGCCTTTATGGATTTCATCATTCCAATTCAACAATAAGGTCTATCGCTTTCTCGTCAATGGACAAACTGGAAAAGTAAGTGGGAATTCCCCTGTGAGTGCCGTGAAAGTATCAATTGCAGTAGGGATAGTTATTGCGATTATGATTGCGATTTACTTTATCTTGGAAATGACCTGACAATGAATCGCTAATAAATTAGATAGTTGACTTTTTTTAGACAACGTGCAATAATCGGTCTAAATCAAGTACATACTGGCGTTGACGAAGACAAGTAGTTGTGGCAATGGAGAACAGAAAATGTGGTCACCGGCTGAAAGCCATATCCCCTCTCCCGCTTCGAACCTCCTTCTGAGCTGCTGTGGAAACACAGGCGTGCCTTTCGCGTTAAGAAAGAACGAGATGTACCGGTTTTGTGCCGGTAAATTTAGGTGGTACCGCGGAAACATGCGTTTTCGTCCTTATTTAGTAGGGACGAGAGCGCATTTTTTTGCGTCTGGTTCAGAAGATTTTGCTTTTATTAATGAAATGAAAGGGGTAATTTGAATGAAAACGATTGTATTTATAGGCGCCGGTTCTATGGCAGAAGCTGTTATTGCAGGAATTGTGGAACAAGGTGCAGTTGTACCCAAAAATGTTTTTGTTATGAATAGATCAGATGATGAAAGACTACTTTCTTTACACAATAAATATGGTGTATCAATTGTAAGCAAGGAGAAAGAGGCGCTGAAAAATGCGGATCTTGTCGTTCTTGCGACGAAACCGAAAGATATCCATCAGGCAATGGCGGATACACTACCCTATTTGGGCGATAAAACAGCAGTTTTGTCGGTTATTGCAGGCGTTTCCATTCAGACAATCGAAAATGGCCTTGGTGCAAGACCTATCGCACGCTCCATGCCAAATACCTCCGCTACAATCGGCAAATCTGCCAGTGGTATCGCGTGGAATCAATCGATTAGCGAAGTGCTAAAAAAACATATCCTCGGTCTACTAGAATCAATTGGCATGGTGAAAGAAGTGGAAGAAGATGACTTGCATGCAGTAACTGCTCTTTCAGGCAGCGGTCCAGCATATGTCTATTATTTAGCAGAAGCACTTGAGGAAGCAGCGATCGGCAAAGGACTTTCAAAAGACATAGCACGCGCGCTTATCATCCAAACGCTTGAAGGGGCAGCGGCAATGTTGAAAGAAACAGGTACTGAGCCAGCGGAACTGCGGAACAACGTGACGAGTCCAGGTGGTACGACGCAAGCGGGATTGGAAGCGCTAGAGAACGGAAAGTTCAAAGAAACGATTGCGGATTGTATTGAAAAAGCGGAGGCGCGGTCACGTGAGCTAGGAGCGCAGTCTTAAAGCTACTCATTTTGCAATAAACAGTGGGACGCAAAACTCGAATATATAATTGGGACTTAACAAATAGAATGTTCTTCCTACATCGCTTTGTCGCTTGGTGATGGCCTTACGCAATAAGCCTGTCAGAAGAAAACTGTCAGTCTTATTGCTTCGGCTCACACTTGTCGCTCCTTCGCTAGATTTGTTCGTTATACTGGTGAGGTATACCATTTAGTTAATTCTAAATAAGTAGTGCGAAAATATAGTAGCCACTTTTATAAAAAGCGTCTACTATTCGAGCTATCGTTCAAGTTTTAGAAACATGCGTTTTATCTTATCGAACTAGTTTACATATAACTAAATTTGTCCTCTTTCTAGATGACTAAAACCACTCGACGTCAAATCTTTCCTCCGATAGACGCTTAATACAATCCCAATTAAAAAGGCATTAAACAGGATTGGCATTAATCCATAACTGATAAATGGTAATGAGATAGACATGATTGGGAAGAGACCAAGTGTCATTGCGATATTGCTAACTAACTGGACCGTATAAAGAGCAACAGCACCGAAAAGAAGAAGCTTGCCAAATGGATCATGTATCTTACGCGTAACCATCATGATTCTTGCTACAAAAAGGAGAAGAATGCAGACGAGAGCAAGGGCAGCTAGCCAGCCGTAGTAATACGTAAAACCAACGAATACCAAATCAGTGTGAACATCTGGTATTACTTGATGATTCGAAGCATTACTCAACCAACCAGCTTCTGACATCCGCTCTTTGATAAGCAATATAAGGTAGCCTGGACCTTCTGAATACCTCTCTGGATTAATAAATGCTAGAAATCGATTTTTCAGAGAATAAACACCGACACCAAATTGCCAAACACCTAAACCTACCAAAAAAAGAAAACTAGCCATCACACTTGTAGTGATAAGAATCGTTTTCCGACTAAACTGGCTCCACCAAAGCATCACAAATACCATAACAGCGTAGATGTAAGTTGTCGGAATAGTAGAGGTCATGAAGAATAAATAACAAGAAAGTATAAATAATAAACTAATTTGCCAAAGCATCAACTTTTTATGATTAAAAAAGCAAGCCCATGCTAATAGAAAAAATGGTATAGCCGTCAAGCCCATAACCCTGTATGGTCCTATATCTATAACAGGAACACCATGGGATGAGGATGGAAAAGTTTGTAACACCACAAGAATAAGCATTCCAATCCCGTAAAATAACCAGCCGAACTTCGCTAGTTTTCGGTAATCCATTAGCATCATCCCCACAGCTACCGCCCCACCTAGCAAGGAAAAGATTCCCTTGTTCTTTGAAAAATAGCTAGCATCCACGCCAATTTGAGAGGAATAGTCTGGATCTACGAATAAGATTGGTATAAACCCTAACCCTAACGTAATTACTAACAAAATCACTGTCAGCCAATCCACCTTCGGCCGATGGAGCTTGTTCAGCTGTTGACCAAGCATTACCGGACTCCCCATTTGCCCGACAGCTTTTTCTTCTGCCTGTGCTTCATCTACGCCTTTTGCCAGCAAATGATTCTTCGCCTCTTTTATGTGATAATCTAATTCAGCCGCCACAAATTCCTTTGCCTCTGTTGATTTAATTTGATCCCTAACTTCGTTTAAAAATGATAGTCTTCTTTTTTCCACTTGTCTGTCACCCCTCCACTAATCCCTTCCAGGTAAACCGTTTAGTTGTAGCCTGTTGCTCTGTTTTTCGTAATAACTTCTTACCTTTATTGTTTAATTGATAATATTTAACAGTCAACTCATTCCAGCCGATTTGCAAGCAATCGTCCTGTTCTAGCTGATGCAACAAGACATATAAGCTTCCTTCATTGTCCTCAAATTTCCGAATTCCCCGTCCGCGTAAGAAATTCACCAATTCATAGCCCGTTTTTTCTTGGACCAGAAGCTGCATAACGGCTAATAAGATTTCTTCTTTACTGCTATCACTTTTGCTTATTTTTTCTCGAATTCCCTTGCGATGTTGCTCTGAAAAATTGAGTTGGCTAAATGTAGTGTTATTCATTGAATTTTTTAGCCCTTTTAAACGATCATCCATCCCTTACTCCTCCAATCGTTCTTTAAGCAACTCCTTGGCACGTCTCAGTCTAGTTTTCACTGTATTTCCGCCCACTTCAGTGACCACTGCGATTTCTTTGATCAACAATTCCTCGTAATAAAAAAGATAAATTACTTCTCGGTATTTAATGGGCAGCGTCATGATTGCAGCGATCAAATGGTCATCCTCTTCTTGTTGGATCACGACTTCTTCAATCATTTCTTTTCTAGTACTGTTATGTGTTGGTTCATCTTCGGTAATGATGACATTCTTGTTATACCAGCTTTTCAGGAAGTCCTTGCAATGGTTAATAGCGATTCGCCACAACCATGTTCTTAACGTTGATTTGCCACTGTATGTATGAAGTGCTTTATAACATTTCACAAAGATATCCTGTGTTAGGTCCTCTGCCACCTCTTTATTACGGACATAAGTATAAACAAGTCGTAAGATGTCTTGTCCGTGCCGATTCATAATCTCATCCATTAGTACTTCCTTGTCTTCTATTTCAAACGCTCCGACGAACAATTCTTCCAAATTTACCCCTCCTCCCTTATTATTAGACGAGATGCCCTAGTAGAAGGTTTTTAAAAAGCATTGAATAATCCCACAGAAAAAACGGCAGGCAGTTGCCATACCATTTTTTCAAAAGATAGGGTGAGCATTTTTGGATTAACGTACTGAATTAATCCATCAGAAAATCAAATCCTGAATTCCATTCAAAGAGTTCATGAGAATAACTAACGGAAACAGCATAGTAAAAAAATACGACTCCCCCAGAATGCATATCAAAATTTCTCCCCCTTATGCAATTTCAAAATAAGCATGAGAATCGAAATACTACTTGCAGTAAACAAAAAACCAAAAAGATCTTTCTGCTGCTTTACTCCATAGTTCAATTCTTCAATCTCCCATAAAACATTTACAGAAAATAACAAGGTAATTGTATCCTTTTCTTCTCCAATAATATTGAATGATTTTATGGTTACACTATCTTTTTGCTGTGAAACAATATCATAACCATTCGGCAAAAATGACACCTTGTAAACAGCAAAATACGACAGACAACCCGCTATGATAATAAATAGGATGAAGTCTAAAATCTATCTGAGCTTACTTTTTACGAAGGGATCCATTATGTAGACAACCATCCTTTATGCTGCGACATTAATATCAAAGTGAAATAATCAACTATACCAACCTACTGCTGCCCGATCAATCTCTAATACTAACTGTTCCTTTCCTTTGATGTATGACTCAATATCATAGGGAAAACAATGAGACAACTGCTCTTTTAAACTACCATATTCTTGTGCAACATCTGAGTGCACCCGTAAATAATCCCGGAAAGCGAGATGACGCTCAATTTCAGGATTACCTAATCCATAAATATGGACATGATGAGTTCGATTATCTCCTCCTTTTTGGAAGTATCGACGTTCGTGTATACCATTTTCCCCCTTTGGATCATAGCCAATGGCAACCATTGCCTTGTAAAATTCATCAATTCGATTAATGTCACTCACTACCGGCATTATATCTATGACGGGCTTTGACAGCAGTCCAATTACAGCCGTGCTGCCGATATGGTGAACTTCGATAATTTCAGAACCGAAGATCTCATGCAATTTATGGGACTCTTCTTCAAAGTTTGAAACCCATTGTTCATCATAAGGCTTAACTTCAACTTTTCTCATTTAAATCCCACTTTCCGTAGTTTAATAAATCATTTTTTTCTTTTGGCTATTTTAAACGATGAGGTTTATTTTGATGAACAGTTTAAGATTTAAAATAAATGGGGCTAGTTTGTTCCTATATTTAATTATAGTTCCAGTTAGCGTAAGTTGGTTATTTCCTTCTTTCTCCCAAAAAAGCATTAAACCAATGGCCGAAATCACTCCCTTATTGCGAAAAATAAGGAATAGTAAACAATATCATGATGATTAATCCTATCCCTGCTACTAGTAAATATACTCCACTGATAGTAAAAAAAATAACTCTAAAAGTTTACTAACTCTTTTTTTTATTTTTTTCAAGCCTGCCATCCCCTTAGTCGATCAAATAGCATCACTTTATCATGGTCCCTGAAAAATTCAAAAAGTTTTTCTATTTGTGATTCTATCACTCTATCCGTAGAAAGGTATGGTATATTATGTTCATTGAAAAACTGAATCCCCCTCGTACATTCCACCCCTTATTTACCATTGTAACCTAATTAAATTAAATACTGGAATTAATCAAACACTCCAATCCCCTTTAATGAAAAAAGAGCTACCGACCAAATAAACTGATCAGCAACTCTTTTTCCCAATATAAAAACTCCATCTGCTATTTACCCACCGCTTTCCATTGCCCTTAAATACTCTGTCCTAATGAATTTGTGAAGCTTTTCTAGCTTTGCCTATGCTTCATCAAACAAAGGTCGAGTTTTACGAGTACCACTGCTCGCCCCCCCTATAATAGACAAGTGATATAATTATCTAACTAGCCTGTCTGAAGGGGAGACTTTTTATGAATCTTGAAAACAAAAAAACACATCGCCAAAGTCATCCTAAACATAAACTCTATGCAGTGAAAGAAGTTCTAGAAAATAATAGGCATAAAAAAGAGGTAGCTGCTGAATTAGGCGTTTCCTTGGGTACGATTATCAATTGGATTAAACAATATGAATCACCAGAAATAAAACCGTTACAACCCCTGATTGTTGGGGATACACCTGAACTAAAAAACGAACTGAAACGTTTACGGGATATCGAAAAGCAGTACAAAGACCAACAATTGGAGATTGAAATTCTAAAAAAGTTCCTTGCCTTTCTCAAGGAGAACGAATAAGTAAACGATATGAAGCCATATCCGCCTTGAGAGGGGAATATACAGTTGTGATTTTATGCAAGGCGCTAGGCATAGTCAGAAGTGGCTATTATGACTACTTAAAGCGTCCTATAAAAACTATTTCCGACCGTGATATCAAAGACGTGAAGGCGATTCAACACCTCTACGACGCGCATTTCGGTACTTATGGTGCAAAGCGTATAGCTGGAGAATTGCGTACTAAAAATCACATTGTTAACCATAAGCGTGTCTCAAACCTGATGAAGGAAATGAATATTAAATCTAAAATTCGAGTTAAGAAATCCAAAAAAGAAGAGAAAATAAAGAGCGCGGGTTTCGTTCCTCCCAACCTTCTTGAACGCCATTTTGACGCTACGCTACCGAACCGTAAATGGGTGACAGATATGTCAGAGCTCGTTGTTAATAAAGTAAAGTTCTATTTCTCGGCTATTATGGATCTATACAACCGTGAGATCATTGCCTTCGTTATCAGTGATAGCCCGAATCTTAAGCTGATTGAAGATACACTTTATGCGGCTATGGAGACAAGAAGCTTAACAGATTTAAAAAACATTCTTATCCATTCCGATCAAGGAAGTGTCTATCGTTCTTTTAATCATCACCAATTATCCAAAAAACTAGGCTTTATACCAAGTATGTCACGGAAGGCAAACTGCTGGGACAACGCCGTCATAGAGAGCTTCTTCTCCCATCTCAAAACAGAATTCCCACATCAGTTCCCGGTCAATTCAGCAGAACAGGTGATGGAGGATTTACCGAATTTTATCAAGTACTTTAACAACGACCGTAGCCAAAAACGACTTGGTTATTTGACGCCGACTTCATTTATGAACGCGGCTATTTAAGTGATTTAACGAACAATTATACACTGTCCGTTATTAAGGGGCTTGACCACACTTACCTCACTCCACCCCACTCTCTAAAATTGCGAAAGTCCCCTTATCACAATTTATCCTTGCCATCACTCCATAGGGCAAGACAAACTTTGGTTCTGTGTGGCCGAAATTCAAATTATATAGAATCGGTAAATCCTCCAAGCCATACTCACTCATGACCTGTTGAATGACTTCTTTATAGGATTCATAATATTTCTCGTCCTGTGGTTTTCCAAAAATGATCCCATTTGCCATTTGCAGAATACCTTGCGCAGCATAATTACGTAGCCAATATTTTATAAAACTAGGTTCCGGCTTTTCCTCCGATGTTTCGAAGAAAAGAATGGAGTCCTTCCAATGCTTCTGTTCTGGCCAAATCTCTGTACCTTTCGCAAACTCTAGTACTTCGATACACCCACCAATTAATCTTCCTTGTACAACACCTGAGCCTTGAAGCACTTCATATCCAGCGTTTTTCTGCATTGTACGCCGTCTATTCTTATTCCTTTCATGCCACTCTAAACGTTCACTTGTCCATTTTTTAGCAGGCTTAATTTTACCAATAACTTCATCAGAAAAAAGTATCCGCTTCAACATATCGACTGTATAGGAATCCATCTCGACGTTTTCAGCGAAATCGGTTAAAATTGCTGGACCATAAAAAGAAGAGAGCCCAGCTTTGTGGCAAAACAAATGAGTAATCGTCACATCGGAATAGCCCATGAATATTTTCGGATTTTTACGTATTACGTCAAAATCAATATAAGGCAGTAAACGAATACTATCTTCCCCGCCAAGATTCGCGAATATTCCTTTAACGCTCTTATCCTTAAATGCCGTCATCAGATCCTCTGCACGAGCCTGTGGATGCTTATAAAGGTACTCTGATCCTTTCAAACTATTCGGCATCGGAATGACCTCAAGGCCAAAAATATTTTCTAGTCTTTTTACTCCTTGGTCATAGCGCCATCTAAGTCCCGGATCACCTGCTCCTCCATAAGAAGGACTTACTGTGGCAACTTTATCCCCTGGTTGCAATTTCTTTGGTTTTATTAGCAAACTAATCCCCACCTTCCCCTGTTGTTATCAGTCTATGCGAAATTTCGATCAATGTCAGCTTCAATCAATGAAATTTTCCCTACTATTAAAACGAAAGCCATGCAGAATTCCCGCATGGCTTCCTTCCTTTTACAATTTAACTTTTTGCAAACGCAATGCATTCAATACAACAGACACCGAACTGAAAGCCATCGCTGCACCCGCAACCCAAGGTGCTAATAAACCAATTGCCGCAATTGGAATTCCGATTGTGTTGTAGAAGAATGCGAAGAATAGGTTTTGCTTAATATTGCGCATCGTTTTGTGACTCATAATAATCGCATCAGCTACACTATTTAGGTCTCCACGCATCAGTGCAATATCTGCTGCCTCAATCGCAATGTCTGTACCCGTTCCGACAGCCATTCCAATATTTGCCATCGCAAGTGCCGGTGCATCATTGATACCATCCCCAACCATTGCTACCTTTCTACCTTGGTCTTGCAATTTTTTAATCTCTGCACTTTTCTGTTCGGGTAATACTTCTGCAATGACATAGTAGAGCTCAACTTGACGAGCAATTGCTTCCGCAGTTCGTTGGTTATCGCCTGTTAGCATGATCACTTCCAGGCCCAATGCCTTCAATCTGGCAATAGCATCTTTTGACGTATCCTTCACTGTATCCGCGACTGCCACGACACCTGCAAGTTTATGATCCACTGCAATCAGCATCGCTGTTTTCCCTTCACTTTCAAGCCTTTCCATAGTAGCATTCGAACCCAAAATAGTAACCTTATAATCGTTCATCAATTTTCTAGTACCGACTAACACTTCTTTACCACTAACAATAGCCCGTATTCCATAGCCTGGCAGTGCTTCAAAATCAGTCACGTCAAGTAATGATAACCCTTTTTCTTTGACGCCCAAGACAATGGCTTGCGCCAAAGGATGTTCGGATTGATTTTCAGCTGTTGCAACTAGTTGCAGCACTTCATCTTCTGTAAAGCCCGCTGTTACTGTAATGTCTGTTAACGCAGGTTGACCTTTTGTCACTGTTCCTGTTTTATCCAACACCACTGTGTCAATTGAGCGGGTATTTTCCAAATGTTCTCCGCCTTTAAAAAGTAAGCCCAATTCAGCTGCTCTTCCTGTTCCCGCCATAATCGATGTCGGTGTTGCCAGACCTAGCGCACATGGACAAGCAATAACAAGAATAGAAATCGTTGGAATCAATGCCGAACGGAAATCGCCTGGTGTTACAATGAAAAACCAAATTAGGAACGTTGCAACCGCAATAACGACAACAACCGGTACAAAGATACCTGAAATTCTGTCAGCTAAACGTTGGATTTCAGCTTTTGAACCTTGTGCTTCCTCCACCACTTTTACAATTTGTGCTAATGCTGTATCTTTCCCAACTTTTGTCGCTTTGATTTGCAATGAACCGTTCTTATTGATAGTTGCGCCAATGACATTATCACCCGCAACTTTATCAACTGGAATACTTTCTCCTGTAATCATCGATTCGTCGATGGCCGAACGTCCTTCAATAATTACCCCATCCACGGGAATCTTTTCACCTGGCTTCACAAGAATTCTATCGCCCGCAATAACTTCTTCAATCGGCAGTTCAATTTCAACGCCGTCTCTTAGAACTCTCGCAGTTTTCGCTTGTAAACCTAGCAACTTTTGAATCGCCTGACTCGTTTTCCCTTTTGCACGAACTTCAAATAACTTACCAAGGACGATTAATGTAATGATGACAGCTGACGCTTCAAAATACAGCTCGGGGCTTCCAACTTTCCCAGTATTCATCCATTCAATCGATAAATAAAGGCTATAGAAGTATGCCGCGCTTGTACCCAGTGCAACCAATACGTCCATGTTCGCACTTTTATTACGAAGTGAATTATACGCACCTTTATAAAACTGAGCGCCAATAATAAATTGAACAGGCGTCGCAAATGCAAGCTGAAGCCACGGATTCATTAGAATATGGGGCATATAAATAAATGATAAAAACTCAAAATGCGCCACCATTGTCCATAGTAATGGAATCGTCAAAATCAGTGAAAGGATGAACTTTTTCTCTTGCTTTTTGATTTCCTGTTCCTTGTGATCCATTTTGTCTTTGCTATCTTGTTTTGGAATTAATTCATAGCCCATTTTCTTAACGGCCGTAATCATCTCAGTTGTTTCAACTTGTTTACTATCATATTCGACTGCAATTGTTTCTAGCGCAAAGTTAACACTAGCGTTGGAAACACCATCCATCTTACCAATTCGTTTTTCAATTCTCGTCGCACATGCCGCACAGGTCATACCTGAAATGTCAAAAGCTACTTTTTCTTGAACGACACTGTAACCGAGTTTTTCGACTCTTTCCCTAAATTCATTGACATTCGTTTTAGCTGTGTTGAAGACGATTGTTGAGCGTTCCAAAGCAAAGTTAACATTGACTTTCTCAACACCCTCTATTTTTGAGAGCCCTTTTTCAATGCGATTTGCACATGCTGCACAAGTCATGCCAGTAATTCGTAACGTTTTTTCTGCTGTAGCCATTTGTCTCTCCTCCGATACTCGGCAGGGGTATAAATTTTTCAAAAAGAAGGATCATACCTAAAAGTATAATCGTTTCTACTGCTATATACCCCCACGTGGTGTAAGCAGAAAGTCTATTCGTTAAGCTAGGTCGTAGCCTTGCTCTTCAATCGTTTCTTTGATTTGCGCAAATGTGGTTGCATTGTCAAATTCTACCGAAACTTCTTTATTGCCAAGATCTACTTTGACTGTTGAAACACCAGTAAGATCCCCGACGCTCGTTTCGATTGAATTAACACAATGATTACATGACATGCCTTCTACTTTTAAAGTTTCTTTCATATTAAAACCTCCTGTTTTAGTTATTCCCCTAAACTTACTATACCCCCGATAGGTATGTCAAGTGAGGTTTATTTTTTACTTCGTCATTGTTTTCATAACGTCCATCAATTCTTTAATAGCCGCATCACCATTCTGACCTTTAATGGCATTCACTACACAGTGATGTGTATGATCTTCTAACAGGGCTAAAGAAACCTTGTTCATGGCCGATTGAATCGCGCTAATCTGATGCAAAATATCGACACAATAGCGATCATTCTCGACCATTTGATGAACGCCTCTTACTTGTCCTTCGACACGTTTTAATCGATTAAGAAGTTGTTGCTTATTGGGCTGGACTGTTGTTTTCGTTATTTCCTCCATGATTTCGCCTCCTTAAGCAGGTACATATACCCCGTACCCCTATGCTAGCATTTTACTTGGAGTGGGTCAACGAGTTCAATTTTTAGGTTGTAACACCAAAACGATGCACGAATTTAAAATACGCACCGTAACTCAATTTTCCGTCGTTAATAAAGGATAAAGGTTGAATTATGATGATCCAGTATTCAGACTATTAAAGTTAAATGAAAGGCACCAAATATTGATATGGTCGCCTTTCTATTAACTTTATACAATTGTGGTCTATTGTCCAACTAGTGTTTCGCACAGTGCTACCTGATTATTTATACTACAACAACATTTTTACAACTTTGCTGATTAAACCGCCTTCAGCTTTGCCTTTTAGTTCAGACATCGCAAGTCCCATCACTTTGCCCATATCTTGCTTACCGGAAAAACCATTCGATTCGATAATATTATTTATAATTGTTTTAACTTCATCTTCGCTAAGCTGCGTAGGTAGATATAATGTAAGAAACTGAATTCGATTTTCAAGATTAATTATCATCTCATCCTTATTAGATTGTTTCGCATACATCAGAGACTCCTGAGTTTGCTTAATTTCCGTTTGAACGATCTGCATAATTTCCTCATCGCTAAGCTCTTTACCATCATTTTTATCAATTTCTTTTTTTTGAATCGTACTTAAAACTAAACGAATACTTGTTAATTCTTCTTTGTTTTTCGCTTTCATGGCTTCTTTCATTGAATCCTTTAGTTGTTGTTTAAGCGTCATTTAAAAAACTCCCTCTTCTAATTCATTTTCTACCTATTCCTATTTATAATTATATCCTACATTCATTACATTTGAAAAAATAACGAAGTGTACCTGTATTTGTTCAAAAGACAAGTGATTCATAATTCTTGATCGCCTCATTTTCCATACTTGAATTTCTCTAATGTGTCAGATGAATCATATAATTAAAATGATACATCAATAGCTTTTCAATTTTACCAATACCATTTAATTTCAAGTAGAATGGTACCAATACAATTCCAAACTGTGTTAATGCCAGGCACCCTCCCAAGTCGGGACCCCTGCCTTATACTCCCGCCTTTGATATACTAATCGTGTTAAACATTAAGGGGGTTAAGAACATGGCAATGTTATTTGAACCATTTACAATACGCGATGTTGAATTTAAAAACCGTATCGTTATGTCGCCGATGTGTATGTATTCGAGCCATAACGAAGACGGAATGATTGAGGATTGGCATAAGACTCATTACGCCACACGTGCAGTCGGTCAAGTTGGCTTGATTATCGTTGAGGCGACAGCCGTACAACCTGCGGGGCGTATTTCTGCACAAGATCTTGGCATCTGGAGCGATGAACATATTGAAGGCTTAACAGAAGTGGTCCGTCTTATGCAACAGCATGGTGCGAAAGCGGGTATCCAGCTCGCACATGCCGGACGAAAAGCGACAGTTGACGGCGATATCTATGCACCTTCAGCAATTGCATTTAATGACAAGTATAAATCACCTGTTGAAATGACTATAGACGATATAAAAACGACTGTCCAAGCATTCAAAGAAGGTGCAATTCGAGCGAAGAAAGCCGGGTTCGACGTAATTGAACTCCATGGTGCACATGGCTATCTTATTAATGAATTCCTGTCTCCATTATCAAATAAACGGACGGATGATTACGGTGGTACTGCAGAAAACCGCTATCGCATGTTACATGAAATTATCGACGCAGTACGCACCGTTTGGGAGGGTCCCCTTTTCGTCCGAATATCCGCGCATGATTACACTGACGGGGGCATGACGTCCATTGCATACGTCGAAATGGCGAAGTGGATGAAAGAGCAAGGCATCGATCTAATTGATGTTAGTTCTGGAGCGGTCGTTCCAGCCGCAATTGATGCATTCCCTGGCTATCAAGTGAAGTTTTCGGAAACAATTAAAGAAGGCGCCGATATAGCAACAGCTGCCGTTGGCTTGATCACTACTGGTATCCAAGCAGAAGAAATCTTGAAAAATGGCCGTGCCGATATGATTTTGCTGGCTCGCGAACTATTGCGTGACCCGTACTGGGCCTATACAGCGGCAAAAGACCTTCGTGTTGAGATTCAGTCACCGAAACAGTATGAGCGAGGCTGGATGTTTTAAAGAACAAAAGCGCAAGCGCCTGTTCAGCCCCGACAGAAGCGACTCGAGTGGCTAGGCGCTGGAGTCTAGACGAAAAATCACTACGTTACAACTTATCCACAGTATGAGATTTTATAATTTCTTAGACAACAAAAAACGCAGTAGCGCTACCCCTTATAGGGAGTAGCACTACTGCGTTTTTTAGTGTGACGCTACTAGAGCCTTCTCTTTAATGGCGATCATTAGCGTATGGAATTTATCTATCTCTTCGAAATGTGGGAAGTGAGCAGATTCCTCGAACCATATAAACTGTTTGTCAGGCGCGCTCAACTTTTTATAGTAGTTGTAAGCATCTTCAGATGGCGTAATATAATCATATCTTCCCATGCATAGGTAAACAGGAACGCTTAAAGCGGGGACGGTTTTAAAAAAATTAGAATACTGAATTTGAGGCAGTATTGCATTTTTCGACAACCGGCTACCGAATGCCATGCGTATTCCATCTGTCCAGGTATATTCAGGTGCCAGTAATATCCCTTTAATCAGTTCTTTCTGTGTATGACTGTTGCGTTCGGCTCCTCCAAAATCAGTAATCCACTTCTGTTCTAGCCTTGTAACTTTACTATAATGCTTATAAGGGGGTGGTCCAATGCTTTCAAGCTCTTTTATCGCTTCAGCATTGTTTCGTTTTATTGCTTCATCAAGTGCAAATTGATACGACAAATGATCACCGAACGGAGCATCTGCAACTTGTCCTATACCTATATAAGCATAGAAATGCTCAGGAAATTGTTGAACTGTCAATGTTGCTAACATACTCCCCCAAGAATGCCCGACTATAAAAATTTTGGGTTGGTTAAATTTATGTTCCAGGTACTTTGTTAGTTCGAGTGTGTCTTCAACTAGATTGTCGATTTGTAAATCTTCATGAGTTAGATTCCAATGATAAGACTTTCCAGAACCCCGTTGATCCCAATTGACGACGATGAAATCCTTTTCCAAATCCCTTTGATATTGTCGTGCATAAGCGATTTGAGAGTAGCCTGGTCCGCCATGAAGGAATAATAAAATAGGATTACGCTGATCATTTCCGCGAATAAGGACCGACTGTCTAATACCGCCGAGTTCAATTTGTTCAAGCGTAGAGACACTATTTGGCAGCAGTGCTCTGCTTTCATCTCTAATTCGAGGAGTCCAAGACGGAAAAATAAACGCAAGGATGGGTAGGCATAAGAAAAACAATACGTATCGGAAACGTTTGCGTTTAATAATTTTCATGATGAGACAATCACTCTTTCCATTAATTGCAGTACTCTAACTATACACTTTTAGTATAGCGCATAAACGTTCTTTATTAATGAATCCAATAAATATGAAGGAAAAGGCTATAACCTTGTAGAATATTGCCTATTAAACAAAAATGCTTGAAAGGGTTGGAATCTATGCAGAACGTAACGACAAGTGTTCAGCAAGTCCAGGAGAAACTACTGGAATTAGGACATCCAAACGAGGTGGTCAAATTGACGGACAGCGCTAGGACTGCTCAAGAAGCGGCGGATGCCTTGGGGTGTGGGGTCGCGCAGATTGCTAAATCAATTATTTTCAAACTAAAAAACACAAACCAGCCGCTATTGGTCGTTGCAAGTGGGGTCAATCGTATTGATGAGAAACTAGTTGCTCAAATACTAAATGACAAACTAGGTAAAGCCGATGCTGATTTTGTCCGTGAATCCACTGGATTTGTTATTGGCGGTGTTCCTCCATTAGGGCATAAAAAACGCATACTAACCTTAATTGACGAAGACCTTTTCCAGTATGACACTATCTGGGCTGCTGCTGGACACCCAAAAGCCGTGTTTCAATTAACACCAGATGAATTGGAGAGAATGACAAAAGGACAAGTTGTTTCTGTGAACTAATGTTTGATAAATAAACTAAACCCGATTCTCCCAGCAGTGGGTAAAATCGGGTTATTACTAACTTATTTTTGACGAAAGCATTGCGCTATTCAAGTAGTTATAACGGACGGAAACAACCTTAATAACTCCAATTGTCCATTTAGTCTCGAATAACTTCGCCGTTTTTCCATTCGAAACGTGAGAAGTCATCCGCGATATGGAGTGCAGGGAAAATGGCTTCCCCTTGTTTCTGCAATTGCGCCACGTCGCTGGGCATGAAACGCGCACTAATATGATTGGCAATAAGCGTTTTCGCTCCGGCTTCCTGCGCTACCAGTGCTGCATCACCGATTGTTGAATGGCCATATTCTTTCGCCAGATTTCCTGTATCTATATCGAATGTCGCTTCGTGAACGAGAATATCCGTGTCTCGTGCCAGTTCAACGGCCGCGGCACAATAATTGGTATCACCAAGAATTGCAACCTTAAATCCTGCCTGCGGTTCTCCGGTGACGTCTGAACTGACAACAACGCGCCCGTCCTCCAAAATAACGTCTTCTCCACTCTTCAGCTGTTTTAGTAGTGGACCATTTGGTACACCCGCTTCTTTCACCTTAGCGATGAGTAATTTTCCCGGAAGCGGCTTTTGCTCAATCCGATAACCTAAACACGGAATTATATGTTGTAATCTTTTAGCGGTTACACGATAATTGGCATCTTCGAAAACAACGCCTTCCCCGATTTCATGAACAATTAGTTCATAGTTTAAATGTGTGTTGGTCACGCGTAACGTTGTCTTCAACCATTCATCCAATCCGGAAGGCCCGTAAATGTCAAGTCGTTCCTCACCACCAAGGAATGAACGCGAGCCTATTAATCCGGGCAATCCGAAAATATGATCGCCGTGCAGATGTGTGATAAATATCTTGCCGATTTTTCGTGGTTTTAGCGATGTATGTAATAGCTGGTGTTGCGTCGCTTCTCCACAATCGAATAACCAGTACCCTTCCCCTTCGGCCGACAAATTCAAAATGACGGCTGAAGTATTACGCATTTTGGACGGCATACCCGCACCTGTCCCTAAAAATTGTAGTTCCATAACGGATATCCACCTTTCATTTCATGCCCCGCTTCACTGTTCCGGGACCGAATTTTTGTTCTAACTGCGAAAGCAAAGTATCCATTGTCTCTTCTTTCGCATGTTTTTCAAAATTATAAATGGATAGCTGTTCATGTAGTTCATCCATCATAACCACATTTGAAACAGTAATACCAAGAAGTCGAATTGGTTCGCCATCCCAATGCCTTGTAAACAAATCTGCAGCTTCTTTGTAAATATCTTGTTCTTTATAAAGAGGATTGAGGACTGTTCGGCTACGCGAATGATTACGCCAGTCGGCTGTACGTATCTGGATCATAACGACTGTACCGGCTAATTGTCTATTATCAAGACGGTTAGCTACTTTGGACGCCAGCCATTTGAAAACCCTCAGGCATTCATCCAGATCAGTTTCATCTACAGTTAATGTAGTTGAGCTGCCGAAACTTTTTCGTTCATCAGCGGCTTCAGGGTCTACAAGACGGTAGTCAATACCATTTGCACGTTGGTGTAGACTAATGCCGTGTTTTCCAAAAGAAGATTTAATGGTAATTTCATCTGTTGTTGCCAAATCCCCGATTGTGTAAAGGCCTAACTCATTCATCTTTTTCTCTGTACTCTTCCCAATTCCATGCATTTCAATAACTGGAAGCGGCCACAAGATTGACTCGATTTCCCGCTTCCGTAAAATCGTGATACCCATCGGCTTTTTCATATCGGAGGCAGTCTTTGCAAGAAACTTATTCGGCGCAATACCAATTGAACAAGGTAGGTCGAGCTCCTGTAAAAGGCGTTGTTGCATAGCGGATGCAATATTCACAGCATTGGTCAATCCGCCAATTGCCGTAATATCGATATACGCCTCATCAATTGACACCGGTTCCACAAGGTCTGTAAAGGTTCGTAACAAATCGAAAACCGCAGACGAAGCAATCCGATACTTTTCGAAGTCGGGCGGGACAATTACAAGACCGGGACATAGTCGCTTCGCCTCGCCGACGGTCATCGTCGTGTAAATGCCAAGCGCTCTCGCTTCGTAGGAACACGTCACAAGGATGCCTTTCCGTGCTTTTGGATTACCAGCAACCGCCATTGGGATACCTTTCAAGGAAGGGTCATGGGCTTGTTCAACGGATGCGAAAAAACTATTCATATCAAGATGAAGAATGACCTTTGCTTGCGATTCACCAACCGTTGTCACGACACATTCCCCTCCTTCAGTTTTATACTGCTTACGTAGAAATAAAGAATGCCATTGAATTCGCTACGGCGCTAGGGGATGTCTCACATCCTAAGCCAAGGAGCTTCGCCGCTAGTCTTAGGGCTTCGACTCCCCCTTGGGAGGCGCCTTCGCTTAGTTTAGTTATATACCAATTATAACATGCAAAAACCGGACAGATGACACTGCCCGGCCTACGCATTACTTTTCTTGTGCTAGTTGTGCTTCTACGTACTCGCCGATTTTATCCATCCCAGCAAGCGTTTCGGATAAAATCTCAGGGTCGACAAATGTAATCATTCTGTTTTCCAAATTTGCGATTGTTGTGAAATACGGTGTTCTTGAGTACGCCATAAGTCCTGAAGAAGTTAATGCACTTTCTGGTATATCAAGAATTTCTTTCGCATCCAGTACAAGGAGTCCCATGAACAAGCTTCCAGTCTGAACTACCACAACCCGTGCATCTTCGAATCCTTTTGCAGTTTTACCATAAAGAATCTGTTCAAAATCTAGAATCGGAACAAGTTCTCCACGAATCCGCATAAGTCCGAGCATATAGTCAGGTAGATGTGGAATCGGATTTACTTGTTCGAGACGCTCGATTGAAACGACAGCATCGACAGCAATCGCGTATTCCTCGTTACCACACTGGACAATAACTGCTTTTAAATCATTCATTCTATCCCCCTCCTTTTACTTATTCGCTGTTACATGGACGATTTCAAGCAAAAGTTCTGTCAGCTTGTTCAACTCTTCAACCGGCATCCGTTCATTTTTCGTGTGAATTTCTTCGTAACCGACAGCTAATGTAACTGTTGGGATACCTGCGCCGTTAAATACATTACCGTCGCTTCCACCGCCGCTCGTCATTAGCTCTGGCGTCAGTCCGATATTGTTGATGGCTGTCATCGCCGTTTGCACGACTTCTGCATCTTCTTCAAAACTAAATCCGGGATACATAAGCTGAACTTCTGTTTCAGCTGTTCCGCCCATTAGTTCAGCAGTCCGCTCAAATGTACGAATCATATGTTCGGTTTGTTCATTGAGCTTTTCTTGATTGATAGATCTTGCTTCCGCTAAAATACGCACTTCATCACAGACAATATTCGTTGCTTGTCCACCTTCAAAGCGTCCGATATTAGCAGTTGTTTCTGAGTCAATGCGACCCAGTGACATTGCAGCAATCGATTTCGCCGCGATATTGATGGCAGAAACTCCTTTTTCAGGTGCAACGCCAGCATGTGCTGTTTTGCCATGGATTGTCGTCCATAATTTCGCTTGGAACGGTGCAGAAGTTACAATGCCGCCTACTTTTTGATCACTGTCGACAGCATAGCCGTATTTCGCTGTAATCAATGACGCATCCATCTCTTTCGCGCCGACTAGGCCACTTTCTTCGCCAGCTGTAATAATGAACTGAATGTCGCCATGTGGCTTACCGCTTTCTTTCAACGTACGTACCATTTCAAATAGGGCCGCGATTCCTGCTTTATCATCTGCGCCAAGAATTGTCGTACCATCAGAATAGACATAACCGTCTTCACGCAATTCAGGTTTAATACTTTGACCTGGAACAACAGTGTCCATATGACACGTGAAATAGATTGCGTCGATGCCTTCAGCAGTCCCTTTGAGCGTCGCAATTAAGTTACCTGCACCATGTCCAGTCCGATCGTCAGAATCATCTTCCTCAACGTCAAAACCGAGAGCTTCCATTTTTAGTGTTAAAACATCTGCAATCGCGCGTTCGTTTTTCGTTTCAGAATCAATTTGTACAAGTTCAAAAAATTCTTCAAGCAGTCTTTGTTTATTCATTTAAAGCATCCCCTTAATTATAACGGCATATTACCGTGTTTCTTCTTCGGTCTAGTTTCTTGCTTGTTGCGCATCATGTCAAGTGCTTGCAATAGTTTAATACGTGTTTCACGCGGATCAATAACGTCATCGACCATGCCGTGTGATGCCGCAACGTAAGGATTTGAGAATTTCTCTCGGTATTCCTCGATCTTTTCTGCACGCATTGCTTCCGGATCATCGCTATTGGCAATTTCTCTGGCAAAGATGATATTTGCAGCGCCTTGCGCACCCATAACTGCAATTTCAGCATTTGGCCAAGCATAGACAATATCCGCTCCGATTGATTTGGAGTTCAGTGCAACATAAGCACCGCCAAATGCCTTTCGAAGGATAACCGTTATTTTTGGCACAGTTGCTTCCGAATAAGCATACAAAATTTTTGCACCGTGGCGAATTATACCACCATGCTCTTGTTTAATGCCCGGGAAGAACCCAGTCACATCTTCAAACGTAATGATTGGAATATTGAAAGAGTCACAGAATCGGATGAAACGTGCAATTTTATCGGATGAATCAATATCGAGCCCCCCTGCCATAACTTTCGGCTGGTTACAAACGAGGCCGACCGGTTCCCCTTTCATACGGGCCAATCCGACGACAGCATTTCTTGCAAATTCAGCTTGAACCTCCATGAAGGAGTCCGTGTCGACGACTTGTTCGATGACACGCCGAATGTCATATGGGCGAATTGTTTCATACGGCACGACATCTGCCAAGTTTCCGCGGTAATCATCTGCTTCATTATAAGCCGCGACTGGCGGTTTTTCCGTATTGTTTTGCGGTAAGTAAGCAAGTAATTTTCTAACATTTTCAAGAACTGTCTTCTCATCTTTACCTCTGAAATGGGCATTCCCGCTGATCGAGTTATGAACTTTCGAACCGCCGAGATCTTCTGACGATATCTTCTCTCCAGTAACCGTCTCAATTACTTTCGGTCCTGTGATGAACATCTGGCTCGTTTCATCCGTCATAAATACAAAATCTGTGATGGCTGGCGAATAAACTGCGCCGCCTGCACAAGGCCCAAGAATGACCGATATTTGCGGAATAACACCGGAGTAAATAGCGTTACGATAGAAAATCTCACCATAGCCGTCAAGTGAAACGACACCTTCTTGAATCCGTGCTCCGCCCGAATCATTCAGTCCGATGAATGGTGCGCCATTTTTAGCAGCTAGATCCATGACATTGGCGATCTTCATCGCATGCATTTCCCCAAGCGCTCCTCCGAAAACAGTGAAATCTTGTGAGAATAAATAAATCGGCCTGCCGTTAACTTTTCCGTAGCCTGTCACCACGCCGTCCCCAGGACCTACTTGCTTGTCCATACCGAAATCACGCGTACGGTGGACAACGAACGGATTTAATTCAACAAATGAATTCGGATCTAGTAGCAGGTCGATTCGTTCTCTTGCTGTCAATTTCCCTTTTTCATGCTGTTTAGCAATTCGCTCGTCTCCGCCACCAAGTTCAATCACTCTTTTTTTATCATACAATTCATTAATTTTATCATAGATATCCATTTTGTCAGTCCCCTTTACCGCTTTTATCACATAGCTCATACAAAACACCGAATGATGATTTAGGGTGAAGGAACGCAACTTCGGCTCCGCCAGCACCCGGTTTTGGTTCTTCTTGAAGTAATTGTACGCCTTTTTCTCGCAGTTCAGCCATTCTTGAACGAATATCCGTCACACCAAATGCGATATGATGAACACCTTCGCCGCGTTTTTTGATAAATTTCGCAATTGGCCCATCTTCCCCCAGTGGTTCCAATAATTCAAGCTTAATATTCCCGGCGTCAATGAATGCGACGCGCACTTTCTGACTGGCGACTTCTTCAACTGCCAAAAGCGTAAGCCCGAGCGTATTTATGTAATAGTCTAGTGATACATCGATACTCTTCACAGCAATTCCAACGTGGTCTACTTTTTGCATACCAATTCCCCTCCCCTAATGTACATTTTACCTTATTAAAACGACAAGATGTTGTGATATTCATAAATTCTGTTAAAATAGAACTATTAAGCTTAAGGAGTTTTGACTAATGAGCAACCCTAAAGTACAAAAAATCATCGTTTTAGTAATGGTTGGCGCAATGCTTGCTTCAAGTGTTATGTTTGGCCTTAGTATGATTATGTAAAAAACAAAAAACAGTCCGTATGTGCAACTAGCACGTACGGACTGTTTTTCACTTATTAAGTCTAGCTTCCGTGCGCCAGACACTTGGACACTCACAGGATGTGAGTTACGCAGCCGTTGCCACTCGACGTGGAGAACTTAGGCTGTGTCCACTTGCAGGCGCACTACACTTTTCTTACAGTTCTTCGCAATAGTCCTCGAACTGGCTTTGTAGGTTTGTTACAACGGACATTGGATCATGTCCTTCGATTTCATAACGTCCAACTTCAGCTACCATCTTGCCATCTTTCATCAGTACGAATGATGGTGAAGAAGGCAAGTGATCTTCTCCGAATAGCATACGTGCTTGTGCAGTTGCCTCTTTGTCTTGTCCTGCGAATACAGTTACTAAGTGATCCGGACGTTTGTCATAATGTACTGCATGTGCAGCCGCTGGACGTGCGATACCGCCTGCACAACCACAAACTGAATTCACCATAACAAGTGTCGTGCCCGGGCGTTTAAAAGCATCTTCCACAAGCTCAGGCGTTGTCAGCTGCTCATATCCACCAGCTTCCATCTCCGCACGTGCTGTTTTAAGGATATCATTCATATAAAGATCAAAATTCATATTCATGTATAATCAAACCCCTCTCTATTTACTTCTTTATCATAGCAGGACAGCGAGTTTACTGCAAAAAATCGATTTAGAAATACATAATAAGCCAAAACTAAACTTTTTCCAATTTCCTCCGTAAAACGACTAACAACTAATTATCCGAACTGATGGACAATAAAGCGATAGGGTTCTGGGTTATCGCTTTGTTTTTGCTGATTTACTGTCTTGTTATGATTCCAGTTCAATATGGTAATATTATTAAAAAAACACCCCCAGCATGGTTAAGATAACCACTTAGGAGGTGTGTCTTTTGCCCAATAGATATCACCGATTGAATGATGAGCCGTAAACTCATCTGCGGCAATATGATAATGAAAGTTATAGTAGTAGCCGTCTTTCGGCCTTTTTTCAGTACGAACATGGAAACGGATAAGGTCTTTTCTGTCTTCAAGATCATATACATTGAAAATTTTCTCTGAATAATCCCCGGCAGGCTTTTCACTGATAGCAAGACGACGCTTATGTACATCATCAGAACTTGCAAGCGTCATTTGAATGGCTTCCTCAATTTTTGGGAAAATAACGCTGTCAAATTCATCAGCGATTACCGGACCGACTTTTGTTCCGAATTTCATGTACGAAAGCTTTTTCGCAGACGTGATAAATAAATCTTCTATGGAGTCCGAATTATCTTCTAAACTATCATCATAGAACGCATCTGCTAATTCAATTGGATAATTGTCACTTTGCGAAGGACTTGCGGAATGTTTCGAGACATCTTTGTCTTGTAAGTTTGTCCAAATTTCATGATTCGGTGAAATGGCACCGAATGTCAAGAGTGCTACGGCAACAATAAGCGTTTTCTGTAACCATTTTTTCACTACACTTCACCCGCAATTGTTATTATTTTTGTTCATGAGTAGTTTATTTGACGAAAAAGTATTGAAAAGGTTTCTTCTTTCTTATTTTCATTGTACAATAAAAATGAAGGTAATTGTATGTTTTTTTGAAGGAGGGTATCACTGATGGATGTGAATCTGTTTATCGGTATCGGAATGCTGGCATTGCTCGTGTATCTTAGCTCATTGAATTTCACCCACTAATATCAATAAACGCCGTCGCCCTCAATTTGAGGAGGACGGCGTTTTTCATTTTCCGATAAAAGCAAAATGGAACTTCGTGTTCGGTCTAATTATTCGTTCCATATCAAATTGCTCGAATACTGGTGAATCAAACCGATCTTTCACAACAACCCGCCGCTTACATACACGTTGGGCTTGTTCTATCCATTCATCTGTCAGCGTACTATGCACGCCAGCTTGACGCAGTGGCGTGAAATTGGTCGATTCCGAAATAGGTGCATGAAACATCGGATCGATATAGACAATATCCCACGATGAATCCGCTTGTTGGCTCAAAAACTCAACTGCTTCAGACTGGATGACTTCGATCCGAGTCATAGCCTGAACAAGTTGCTCTGACTCAGTTGGAAACGAGCGCAGACCCCGTCCAGTTATGAACGCGACAGCGGGATCTGCTTCTACGCCCAACACTTTGCCGCCTTCACCTGTTACGAAAGAAGCGATGATACTGTCAGAGCCAAGCCCAAGTGTACAATCGAGAAACGAATCATCTTTTTTCAATTGAGTTATTTCGATTAGCGGATCTGTTTCACCCTTCAATAACCGTTTCAATCTGAATGCTGCAGAATTAGGATGAAAGAAAAACGGTTCTTCCATTCCGATACGATATAAATCATATCGATTTTTCCCCGCAACAATAACATCCGAACCGTTTGTGTTTTGTATTCGGGAAACCGCTTGTTTTTTGCGTTCGACAATCGGATAGCCTAGAATTTCAGACGCTTCTAACGCAAGTTGTAGCGATTGATCATCAGGCCTGCCAGCGGTCGTGATGACTGTACTCATTATTTACAAACTTGATCGAGTACTTCCGATAGATGGTCTTTAATTTGCCCCATCTCAAAATTCTCGATTTGTTCTCTTGGGATAAAGTACGCGAGTGCCCCATCTTTCCAAAGTGCGATAGAAGGTGAGCTAGGCGGAACTTCCGGGAAATAATCCCGCATCATAGCTGTCGCTTCTTTATCTTGTCCTGCAAATACTGTGAACAAGTGATTTGGTTTATGTTCAGCTTCCTGTAATGCTTCTCTAACTGCTGGACGTGCAAGACCCGCGGCACATCCACAAACCGAGTTGATAACGACAAGCGCTGTCCCCTCAAGTGATTTCATTGTTGCTTCAACGTCCTCAGCCGTCGTTAGTTCCGTAAATCCATTTTGTGCAAGCTCTTCACGCATCGGTTTCACAATGCCCTTCATGTACTCGTCGTAAGCATTCATGTTTTCGCCCCTTTTCATATGTGTTCAAAATCGCTTAGTAAATTAAGTTCCACGAGTTCCATTCTACCTTGTCTTTCATATCTTTTCACGGTTCTTCACTTTAAATGTTAGTTTTGTGTTAGTTGTTATGGTTTATTTTAGTTATTCCATTCAATCGTTGCTTATTTTTAAGTGAACAAAAAAACACCCGGGCGGACGTTCTTCTATTAATTGCTTGATACATGCAGTTATTTGTTTTTTATATAGTCCATACCTTGCGTTGTTATTGCTAAAACTAGATTATCAGACCCTTGCCCGCTATCTGTGGCTTAGTCCTTTTCGATAAGGTGTTCAATAAGGATTTTGAAAGATATAAAAGCCTAACTCCTCCGTATCTTGAACGAGGAATTAGGCTAATGATCTTCAACAATCGTGACCGTTAATGCAAAAGATTTTATTAAATTAACCCATCCACATCCCCCAAACAAAAAATGACCATATAGAAATCGGGAGCCCTATTAAGACACATGCAGTAACACTCACAATAAGGAGTATTTTCTCAGTTTTATGGAAAATAAATAATGAAATAGGGATAATTATATATAATCCAATACTAATGAAAGTTACGATAGTTATAGCTGTTGTTAACTCAATTGCAGGGAAACGTTCATTTAAATTATAAGATGTATCTTGACCAAGCGTGCCTAAAATGGTTGCCAATATAAGACCTATGATTACAAAAGAACTATAAATCATCACCTTCATATCCTCAATCCCCTCTTTTGAAATCATTATTCTCCTATTTTAAAATCGTAACGAACTTCCTTTTCTATAATTTTACCAATATATCCCTTTTGCTCCAAATAGTTTTCTATTTTTCCAACAGTATGATTCTTGTCGTAAGCTATATAAGCTGAAAAGATAAGAACACAAATAATTAAATAGTTATTTCAACTATTCTTTTCATAAAGAAAACCACATTTTTAATTCAAGCTACGTAAACAATTGTGCTTATGTTACGTCATTTGTTGATATATAGGTATATTTCAAGCATTATTTTTCACGAAAAATGCCCTCAAAAACAACCTTACCAATAATTGTCCTGTAAAAAAAACGAATGCTGCGAATACAACTGCACCATCCCTGCCAACAGGTTTAAACCAGCCACCCTCATCCACAATAAAATTAGAAGCCAAAAACACTGATAATATACCAGTTATTATATTCACACAAAAAATGTATCGCAGTTTTACTGCTCCTGATAAAAGACCTGATACTACCACGTACAATATAGAGCTTGCGAGTAGAAAAGTAGCTTCTTCATTTTTCATATGCTGTCCATATTCATAGTAATGGAAAAGGAACGGAGCTGGAATCAAAGACACAATCAACCATTGTACTTTCATAAGATCCTCCCAAACAAATTTACTTTTCGCCTTCGTCAGATGACTCCCCTTTAAATAACTCACTTAAACGAGTTAAGGCTTCTTGCTCTTCAAACGAGCTATACCATCGATAATTTTTGTCGTCTAAAATTCGATAATGTTGGCTAATGACATTTTGTTGCAATCGAAAACTCCCTTGATTATCAATTTCTTGCCACCAAACTCTTCCCCCCATTGACCTATCTCTTGGTCTATCTATTCCATTGTGTGCAATAGTTTCAACGATTTCTAAGGGTTCATCACCTAAAGCAGACCGCAAAATTTCGCTATCTCTGAATAACGCACAGACCGCAATTACATTTGTCCAGCCCGATAACGTTCTTCCTTTTTCAATTTGGATAAGTGTTTTTTTGGACATGCCCATAATGTCTGCCATTTTTTCTTGCGAATAATTTTTTTCTAACCGAATAAGTCTAATTTTACTGGAAATAAGTTCAATCACTTGCTCTTTATTCATATGTTAATTCCTTTCCCGAGGTTACTTACAACACCTATTAGTGTAATATTACACCGATAGGGAGTAGGTATCAAGATTTACTTTTCCATTATTTATGGATTTGTCGGACTACTACATAGAATTTATAAAAAGAGCCACTAAATGGGCTCTTTGTACATTCGCCAATTCAATTAGTATTCTATCTTGAATCCTAAACATTTTTCCCATCGCAGTAATCAGGTTTTAATTAAAACAAGCCATCTTCTCAATCAAGAAAAGATGGCTTGTTTCGTTTTCTCCATGGTTCTAGTTGCAGCTAATCTTTTTCATTTCACCTTCTTACGAACAAATGACAAGCACTTACTTCCCATCTACCAAAAGGCCACGTTCAATCGCTACATACAAGAGCCCAATTGCATCCGAATCCGTCAATGTTCCCTTCAATAGCTTGTCATGCCAAGTTGGAGATAACGGGCCATCTGGCATCTTTTCAAGTCGTTTTAAAAAGGCGCTTGTCGAATTGATAAGTGATTGCGACGATGGTTTATACAATTTATTCGCCCCTTCCTTTGGTGATAGTATCGGACTGCCTACCGAAGAAGTTAGCAGCTGCAATTTAAAGTAGATAGCCAATCCTTCTGCGATTGCCTCACCTTGGGCTTGCAAATAGTGATTATCCCGTAACTTTAGAATGTCAACTGTTGAATCCATAAATCCTCCCTCGCTTAAGAATGCCGGCATAGCGGATTCCCGAAGAACGTGGAAGTTGGCACGCTTCATCCCTCGATCACTTATCCCCATAGCCATTACAATCCTCGGATGAATAGCGCCAGCAATTTCAATTGATTTTTGGTTCGCCGTTGGGTTGTCCATTGTATATGTTTCAATACCGCTATGGCTGCCCCATTTATCCGCTAGGGTATTATGATGGATAGAAGCATATACATCGGCTTGCCACTCGTTCGCTAGAGTTGTGCGTGTAGTAAGTGGAACATCCGTCTTACCTGTTGGGTCATCCACACGTAGAATTTCCACGTTTTTGTATGTCTTTAGTTTAGCAATAGCGTATTTGGCTACTTTATTGTTAAACGACCACTCCCGCTCGTCATCCGGAGAACGTTTACCAGGTGTATTGAATCCGTGCCCAGCATCGATTACGATTTTAACCATTTTGTGACACCTCCTTTTTGTGTCCTATTAAAAAGTATTTGTCTTTTTTATATTGCCACGGCAACCTAAAAATACCTTTCTATCTATATTATTCACTATGTGTTTTGTGATGGCGGCACTTGTCCGTTTTAGAATAAATATGTAGAGGACATGTCAAAACTTAACGTTTCAATATGTCCGATTTAGTTAATTATCAAGACTTTTTGAGTTTGTTTTTGTTAAACGGCAAACCTAATTGTTTCCTATAAAAATTGAAATTTCGTTCGACGTGTCTTAATAATCGCTTATTTTTATCAAATAACTTTAAACTATCTTCGTAGTGTTCCCACCTGATGTCCTTTTTAATGGCCCAAATAATCGAATCTAAATCAGGATCAACTAGCTCATAGTTCCTTTTAATTACGTCTTCAATTTCAAAAAAAGACTCTTTTGTAATCCCGTCATATCCGTCACCTGGCACAGTAGCCGCTACGAGTAATTTTAATACTGGGGTATAAACATTTTTCAGGATTTCTGTTTTATATTTAACCGCTTCGTTTCGAATCTCTTTCATTAGCTGAAAATGATAATTAAAAAAACTTGTGATAATGATTGTAATTGAAGAACTGACTAACGCGATGATGATTTCTTTCACTGCCCTCTCTCCTAACGCCTCTATTCGACCGGTATTGCCATTATATTCAGGCAATGCGTGACAGTGTGTACAATCACCGGATAATAGAAAACAGCCGCCTACTCTCATTTGAGCTGGCGGCTGTCTGTTAGTTTTGTTCGACTTTGACTCTTGAAAGTCCAAAATACGCGAGGACTGCAATTAAACTTGAAGCGAAGATAATAGCTCCCATCGGAATTGCGGTTTCTTCCCCCGCTATTCCGACAAGTGGTGCCGTGATTGCGCCTAAAATGAATGGCAGTAATCCAAGTAATGCCGATGCACTACCCGCAATATGCCCTTGCTTTTCCATCGCGAGTGAAAAGGAGGATGTCGAAATGATACCAATCGAAGCGACAAAAAAGAAAATAGGTACAACGATTGTAATAAGTGGTCCATTCAGTAACACGGCAATCAGTAGCAATGTACCTGAAGTGATAGAGATGAACAAACCTGATTCCAAAAATCGTTTTTCTGAGACAACTCCTGTTAAGCGTCCTACTACCTGGGTGCCGATAATTAGTCCAAATCCATTCATCCCGAATAATAAGCTGAATTTCTGTGGTGAGACTCCATATATATTTTGATAAACGAAGGGTGTCCCGGCAACATAAGCAAAAATGCCGGCCATGATGAAACCTTGTGCAAGTGCATACCCCATAAACTGTTTATTTTTCAGCAGTGACAGAAAGTTTTTTAATGTATGAGAAAGGTTACTTGGAACGCGCATTTGTTCGGGCAATGTTTCATCCATTCTCCATAGGACAATGACAAATAGCAAAAAGCCGATTGCGCTTAAAACAGCAAATACACCAGTCCACTCAGTAAACGCGAGGATGCCTCCTCCAAGAACTGGTGCGAGGATTGGCGCCAAGTTATTAATCAGCATGAGTAAAGCGAAAAACTTGGTCAATTCTCGTCCGCTATATAAATCTCGGACGACAGCCCTTGAAATAACGATACCCGCAGCCGCGGCAAAGCCTTGCAAGAAACGTGCTGCAATGAAGAACCCGATATTCGGGGAAAATACACATAAAATTGATGCGACGAAATAGGCAATAAGTGCAATAAGCAACGGCTTTTTCCGTCCATGGACATCACTCATTGGGCCGAGAATAAGTTGACCTAACCCGATACCTAGTAGGCAGGCAGTTAAACTGACCTGTACATAGGTAGCCGTAGTGCCAAAAGCACTTACGATTGTAGGGAATGAAGGTAAATACATATCAATTGTTAACGGACCCATCGCTGCTAATGTTCCAAGAAGTAAAGCAAACCGTATTCGTTTATTTCCTTTAAGTGGTCCCATGTTCACTAACGACCTTTCTCTGATTGAAAATAGTGCATATGTATGTGATGAAATCCCTAAAAAAGAATCACAAGTAGTCTACTATATCACCAAAATGGCATACATAAAAGAAGGGTGATTTGGCTTCAAATCATCCCCACTACTTAATGAATGGAATCAGCATCATTTAAGGAATTCTTTATAAGCAATAACCTTTAATGCTAGAACCTCTTCCTCTGTGAGTTTTCCTTCAATATCTTTTAAAAGCTCCTGTATTTCGTCATTCGTCATACCCTTTTGGGCGTTAGATTGAATCGCTTGGAGTTCACTGAACCCGATTCTTTTGATTAATAATCTGGTTGCCTGCTCTTTTGTCGTGAAGGGAAGATTACTTTCTTCAATATTGGCACCTTCTTCAATGTAACGCATTAATTCAGGGTCATTGGCTACCATTTTCTTAATTTCATTTATCTGTCCGCTATTTTCTATTTCATCAGTTACGACGTTCATTATTTTGTCGGATGCGATATTGGTTCCCACATAATAGATTCCATACCCAGCTCCACCAATAATTAATACAATGAGGAGAAGGATTTTCAACAGCTTCATACGACTTCCTCCTATCTTTCCTTTAGAAAAAACGTTAGCAGAATGCAAGTTTTCACATCCACTAACGTTTAACATATTGATAAATGTAGTCGTCACATTACTCTTTTGAAGCCGTACGCGCCTCTGTCATTTGTTTCCAAACAGAACCTTTGGCATCTTCGCCTTCAGCAATTCGTGCAATTGCCATACGGATTTGGAGTTTAACTTCAAACTCTGGATCGTTTTCAGCCTCTTTCAAAGCCGGCAAAGCCTTGTCAGTTCCTGTTTCGTATAAAAACATAGCCGCACGCCAGCGAACCAGTTTATTTTTATCATTCAATGTTTCGATTGCTGCCTGTTCGAACCCTTCGAAACCAAGGTCGCTCATGCAGTCTCCCGCCGTCCGACGCACTGCCCAACTTTTATCTTTAAGTGCTTTTTCAACATACGGAATGACCGCGTCGTCTTCAATCATACCAAGATAGACAGTTGCAAGACGTCTAATTGACATTTTTTCATCGTCCAGTGCCCGTTCAAGAAGTGGTGCATCCGACATGTCGGGGTCAGGAATTTGATCAAGTAGCTGGAATCTAGTTTCCCATTGGTCGACCGAGAACTCCTCCAATGAAATTTTCCGTCCACGTTGAATGCCTTCGCTATGTCCTTCATTTGCCTGCTGGATAATAACTAGCAAGCGTTCTTCTGAATACGCCGCCTCTATTTCCTGGCTGACGGTTTCACCGATTTCGGCTTTTTCTCCGTAACGGATTCCATAATCTGCCCATTTACGCAGCAAAATATAGTTTTCCACTTCACGTCCACGAACCTTTTCCATCGCTTGTACAAAGCGTTCACTTAGTCCAAAACGTTCTTCGGATTCACTATCGAACACTTTCACTTGAAGAGGGATATCTTTGTAGGTCTGAACGTGTACGTATACTTCGCCGTAGCTGTCGTCAATCTCTACTGTTGCTTCTGTCTGCTCACTTTGTTCCTCATTGAAAACGGCTTCAACGTCTGCAAGAATCGATTCCCATGCGACATTACTAATTCGTTCGACCGCCATGAAGTCCATGACGTGATAGATTCCTTTTACACCATTAATATTCAATAATGCTGAAGCTGGAAATGATGCTGTTTCTGCATCACTTTTTTTATAATTATGACTCGTCCCTTTTGGTAACTCCGTGTCGAGCACGATTTTCATGGAGTTGGGACTTGGCGTTGGTTCAATCGTTACAATTTTCAAGTGTATTTGCTCCTTTCGTTAGGATTTATTCAATTCTTGCAAAAAAGACCAACGTTCAATGAGTGTGTCGTATTTGCCGTTCAGTTCATCAAGTGTTGCTGTCAGTTCTCTGAGTTTATCGTAATCGGAGCCGGTGGATGCCATTTCTGCCTCTGTCGATTCAATCAACTTCTCGACATTTTCGATATCCGATTCAATTGTTTCGTACTCTTTCTTTTCGGCGTACGACATTTTCTTTTTTTGTTCCTGTTGAGCCGGCTTTTCTACCTCAACGATTGGCTCGTGTACCACTTTTTCTTTAGGCACATAGGTTTCAAGGAAATCAGAGTAAATACCAAACCATGTGTCGATATCCCCTGACCCATCCATAACCCATAGTTTTGTTGACGTTCGATCTAGGAAGAACCGGTCATGCGAAATTGTAATGACAACGCCAGGGAATGTATCGATGAACGTTTCCAGAACAGAAAGCGTCTCAAGGTCGAGGTCATTTGTCGGCTCATCCAACAGCATGACGTTTGGTTGTTCCATCAGCAGTTTCAATAAATAAAGTCGTTTTCGCTCGCCACCTGATAATTTACCGATAGGCGTGCCGTGTGCTTTTGTAGGAAATAAAAACCGCTCTAACATCTGTGAGGCTGAAATTCGTGCCCCATCAGCACCTTCGATATCATTCGACGTATCACGAATATATTCGATAATTCGTTTTTTCTCATCCATTATTGGCGTGTGTTGTTGGAAATGAGCAATTTTTACTGTCGTTCCTTTGTCAATGATTCCGCTGTCCGGTTCACTTTCTCCAGAAAACATATTTAATAATGTCGTTTTCCCTGCCCCGTTAGGCCCGACAACCGCGATACGATCACCTGATTGTAGGATACTTGAGAAATTATCAATGATTTTTCTTCCGCCGAACGACTTCGAGATGCCCACCGCTTCAATCACTTTTTTACCAAGACGTGTCGACTTAAGCGCGACTTCCATTTCTCCACCATTGTCTTCTTTTTTGACTTTCTCCGATAGGTCATCGAAGCGGTCAATCCGTGCTTTTTGCTTCGTCGATCTAGCTTTCGCACCTCGTCTAATCCATTTCAGTTCTGAACGGTAGCGATTTCGTAGTTTATCGTCCGTCGATGCAGCCATCTCCGCACGAATCGCTTTCGATTCAAGATAATTCCCATAGTTACCTGTATGTGCATATAACGTTTTATCTGCAAGTTCATAGATATTAGTGGATAATTCGTCCAAAAAGTAGCGGTCATGGGTTACAAAGATGACAGCTCCTTGTTCATTTTTCAAGTAATCTGACAGCCACATAATTGAATCGACGTCGAGATGGTTTGTCGGTTCATCTAGCAGCAAGAGATCGGCTGGTTCAATTAGTACTTTTGCAAGTGTAACCCGTTTTTTCTGTCCGCCGGAAAGCTCGCCCATCTTCTTATCGAACGTTTCAATGCCAAGTTTCGATAAAATCGTACGTGCTTTTGAGTTTATATCCCAACCAGATAGATCGTCCATCTCGATTTGGAACTTTGAATATTGTTCCTGGTTTAGTGTAGATTCCGGATCTGCCGAAAGTGCTTGAAGTGCATACTCATACTCCAAGTTGACCTTGATAATTGGAGCATCACTCTTGAACACCGTTTCCATCACTGTAAGTTCCGGGTCAATTTCTGGCTCTTGTGGTAAATAAACAATGCGGTATCTATTCGGGTGTTCCGCCGAAATCGAATCGGCTTGTTCGACTCCTGCAATAATCGACAGTAACGTCGATTTGCCTGTTCCATTGATACCGAGCAGACCGACTTTTTCTCCGCTTATGACCGTAAACGCTATATCTTTAAACAATGTTTTCTCCCCAACGGTCTTCGTAAGGTTTTCTATAATTAATTGACTCATGACAACACTTCCATTTCTAATATGTACCTTGTCCTATCATAGCCGATTTTAGTGGATTAATAAATGACTAAGCACTGCTCATACATTTATAGAGGGAGTTGAAGGAATGATTCCACTCCATAACGCTTGGGCCTGCGGGATGCAGGTCATGCAGTCATTGCGACACGCCGCGCGAACTTACACTGCCTTCCTTACGCCAGTCTTACCGCTTCGGCTACCCCTGTAAGGCGCCTACGCTAGTTTATATACAGTATTCAAGAATTCAACAAATATAGCGTCACTAAACTGACAGACAAATGATATAATTCAATTATCATTAAGTGCTAAAAGTGGGGGGTATCCAATGAAAAGGATCATTGAAGTAGAGCGATTATCGAAATCTTTTGGTAAAGTCAAGGCTGTAAACGATATTAGTTTTTACGTAGACGAAGGAGCGTTATTCTCTTTTTTAGGAACCAATGGTGCTGGTAAGTCAACGACCATTTCAATTTTATTGACACTCCTAAAGCAAGACCAAGGGGGTGTGGTTATTAATGGCTACACTGTTGGAAAACAGGACCAAGCCATTCGACAAGAAATCGGTGTTGTATTTCAAGAGAACTTACTTGATCCTTTATTGACTGTCAAAGAGAATTTAGCGATTAGGGGATCTTTTTATGGGATGACGCGGAAAGAGCGTAAGGTTGCGATTACTCGGGTTATGGATGTCGTGGATATACAATCTATTTCTAATAGACCTTATGGGCATTTGTCGGGTGGACAACGACGGCGAGTGGATATTGCGCGCGCCCTCATTCATAAACCTAACATCTTAATTTTGGATGAACCAACAACCGGACTCGATCCGCAAAGTCGAAAAAACATATGGGCAACCATACTGCAACTTCAAAAAGAAACAGGCATGACTGTTTTTCTAACGACACATTACATTGAAGAAGCAGCGAACTCGGATTATGTCGTTGTTATGAAGGAAGGCAGCATCGTTGCAAAAGGCACGCCCGAACAGTTGAAAAATGACTATTCAACGGATTTACTGACGATTTCTACGGAGCGGGCAGATGAACTGCGTAGCTTGCTAATGTTAAATGGTTTGGAATTCAATGAAGAAAGGTCGCTTTTTCACATCCGCCTTAGCCATACTACAGATGCTATACCAATTTTAGCGAAATTCACTTCTTTTATCTCAGCTTTTGAAGTGAAGAAATCCAGTTTGGATGATGTCTTTATCGCTATCAATGGAAAGGTTGTGAATCAGGATGATAGCATTTGCTAAACGAAATATCTTATTGTACTTTCGGGATAAAGCCACTGTCTTCTTCTCGCTTCTAGCCGTCATTATTCTAATCGCACTGTACGTTTTATTCTTAGGTGATATGACTGCCAAAGGACTTCCGGACTTCCCCGCAAAAAAGGCAGTCCTCACTACGTGGTTCATCGCTGGAATCCTAGCGGTAACCTCAATGACGACCACACTTGGCTCATTTGGCATCCTGGTTGAAGATCGCGCAAATAAAACATACATGGATTTTTACTCTTCTCCTATTTCAAGACCGAGGTTGGTGGGTGGCTATATAATCAGTGCCTTGGTTGTAGGATTCATCATGTGTATGATCACACTCATTGCTTCAAATGTGTTCCTCTTCGTTTCTGGAGATGTGGTACTGTCGTTCGGTAAATTGATAGCGGCAGGCGGAGTAATTATCTTATCCGTATTGGCAAGCGGATCGATGGTGCTTCTTTTGGTTTCCTTTTTCAAAACGTCAAATGCATTTGCCGCAGCAAGCACGGTCATTGGAACACTTCTTGGTTTTTTAGCTGGCATCTATATTCCGATTGGAGGCCTGCCTGATTACATCCAAGCAGTTGTCAAGCTTTTCCCTGTTTCCCATTCAGCTGCCCTGTTTCGGCAATTAATAATGGAGGCGCCCCTTCTAGAGGCCTTTTCTACAGCTCCAGTCGCTATGAAACAAGCATTCGAAATCGATATGGGCATGTTATACGACATCAACGGTAAAAAAACTACTCAGTTATTTAGTTTTATGTACCTAATTGGTACAACGTTGCTGTTTTTCGGATTATCCCTGCTTGTTATGAGAAGGAAAAGTAAATAAGCTTGCGCGTGCATAAAGAGGGGGATTCCTCTTGTGCACGCGCAAGCTTTTGTGTCATTCATTAATTCACCAAGCGCCCCGTTATTCCTTTTGCTTCCCAGTAAGCATCTCGGATTTGGACTTTTTGAATTTTACCGGATGCTGTTTTTGGTAGTTCATCGACAAAAGTGATGCCTGTCACGGCTTTGAAGTGGGCTAACTTTTCTTTGCAGAATGTAATGATTTCCTGTTCTGTTGCGGTTTTATGTTCGCGTAATACAATATATGCGTGCGGTGTCTCCCCCCACTTCTCATGTGGAACCGCAATGACAGCAGCTTCCAGTACCGCAGGATGTCCATATAATACACCTTCTACTTCAATCGATGATATATTCTCTCCGCCACTAATTATTACATCTTTCTTGCGGTCAACAATATTGATGTAGCCATTTTCATCAATGGTCCCCATGTCTCCTGTCAGAAGCCAGCCGTTTTGCAACGCTTGCTCCGTGGCTCGGTCATTCTTCCAGTAGCCTTTCATAACACCATGACTACGCACTGCCACTTCCCCGACTTGTACCCCATCATGCGCTACTTCTTCTCCAAATTCACCGAGGATTCGAACATCGCTCCCAATCATCGAGTAACCTGCCTTCGCTTTCAATTCGGTCTGTTGTTGTTTTGACAAGTCAGTCAAATGCGAGCGAATCGTCGAAATTAGGCTAAGTGGTGCTGATTCCGTCATGCCATATACTTGGATGAATTCCCAGCCTAACTCTTCTTCGACGCGTGTGATGAAAGCAGGAGGCGGCGCAGATCCTGCAATCACCACGCGAATGTCTTGATTGATGACCGGATGATGCTGATCATGATAAATTAGCAATGCATTTAATACGGTTGGTGCCATATGCAAAATGGATACTTTATGTTCTTGTAATGCTTTAAAAATGGATTCAGGTGTCGATTTTCTTGAGCAAATATGTGTAGCACCATTTGCAGTGTAGTAAAAAGGAGAGCCCCAGCCATTGACATGGAACATTGGGAGCACATGCAAATAGACATCCGAGTCAGTGACCCTCAAATGATGCATCGTACTTAGCGCATGTAGATAATTATTACGATGCGTCAACATGACCCCTTTTGGATCTCCCGTTGTTCCACTCGTATAAAGCAAGCTGCACACATCATTTTCATCCAGTTCAGCGCGATCAAATGAAGCAGACGAATAACTAGCCAGCCAGTCGTCATAGCCCGTTTCTAGTGTTTCAGGATCTTTATAATGAACAATAATATGTTTAACTGTTTTAAATTGATCTATCACAGGTTTAATTAATGCATAAAGATCTTGATCTACAAAAAGTACCTTAGATTCACTATGATTCAGGATAAATACATAGTCTTCAGGTTTCAATCGAATATTTAGCGGTACCATGACGGCGCCTACTTGAAAAACACCATAGAATCCTTCCAGCATTTCTAGCGAATTCCCTGCTAAATAGGCAACATGATCTTCTTTTTGAATGCCTAAATCACGCAGACCACGAGACAGCTGATTGACTCTTTCATTTAGTTGAGCGTATGTAAAAACACGACCTTCACAATGTACAGCATCTTTCCCCCCATATAAAGCAACCGCCCGATCGAGGAATTGCGGCAATACCAATGGTGTATTCATCCAAATCACCTCCTCATTTTAATATAGTATATACCGTCCGGAATCTTCTGTCACCACAAAGTATACACTTTTATGAATAATAAGTTTTTGTGTAATGAAACACGCAAAAAAGTCTGGCTTGATTGCCTGATGTAGGCTATCAAAACAGACTTTTCACCCTACTAGATAATGATTCCATTGAAAAGCGCTTAGGGGATGCTTACCTGAGTTCACATACGAAATTCAAAAATTCAACCTATATAGTTATACAAGAACGATCCATAGCAACATCGTAACTATAATTGTTGTTACGCCCTGTAACAGTGTCGCCATCGTTTGCGCCTTATACGCATCCGTCACTGTCATACCACTGAATTCGGTGACAACCCAGAAGAAACTGTCGTTCACATGGCTGACAGTCATCGCTCCGGCCCCTATCGCCATTACAACAAGCGCCAGTGGAATAGCTCCTTCAATGCCTAATGAAGGCAACAGTGGTGCAATTAATGTTGACGTGATGACAAGTGAAGCAGTTGAAGAACCTTGGGCTGTTTTCAATGCCGCTGCGATGATAAAAGGAATAAGCAGGAACAATGCACCACCAGCTAACGCGTCCATATTCATATTTGCGATTAGATCTGCAACACCTGAATTTGAAATAACTTTCCCGAATGCTCCTCCCGCTCCCGTAATGAGTAGAATAGGAGCTGCTTGTTTCAGTGCTTCACCAATCCAGCCTGATAACGTTTCTTCATTAAATTTAGGGAGTAAAAGAAATGCTACTAATACCCCGAATAACAGCGCAACAGATGGTGCTCCTAAAAATCGTAGAAAGTTGATCATACCTGTGTCTTCACCAGTAAGAGCTGCTATTGATCCGGTTCCGATCAAAATAATAGGCAGGACAATCGGAAGAAACGACTTAAAAGTTGAAGGCATTTCTCCGAATGACTTCACAATCTCTTCGTAATTCAGCCCGCCTTCCTCTGTATCTTCTGGCACTTCGATTTTAGAGGCGACTTTAACTGCCCATAAATAACCAACGAAAACCGCTGGAATTGCAACTAAAAGCCCGATTAGAATAATGGTCCCTAAATAATTTGCAGCACCGATATTACCCGCTGCAGCAATTGGTCCCGGTGTTGGAGGCACTAATGTATGTGTTGCATACAAACCGGTTGCAAGTGCAACTGACATTGATGCAATCCCAACTTTCGCCCGTTTCGCAAGTGCTTTTTTCAAACTTGATAATATAATGAATCCTGAATCACAAAATACTGGAATTGATACAATAAACCCAATAAGTGACATAGCCAGTTGAGGGCGCTTTTCACCAATCAACCGTAAAACGACTTCCGCCATGCGATACGCCGCACCAGATTTCTCTAAAATAACACCAATGATTGTTCCGGCAACAATGACAATTCCAATCGACTTCATCAATCCGCCAAACCCGTCATTAACGCTTTCAACGACTGTTAATAACGGCATGCCAGAAGCGATTCCAACAAAGAATGCGCCAAGTAACAAAGACAAAAATGGATGAACTTTGAAAACAGCCGTCAATAAAACAATTAGGATAACACCAAGAGTAATAACCGCAAATAACATCCCTACACCCCTTTTATTTTTTTAGTCAAGTAATCTTCCATTACCTTCTTCGTTTTTGCTCTTAAATAATGACTTGCATGTTCAATAGACTCTTTTGATGAAACCGTCCCATCCGCAATTGCATGAAGTTCGCTATACATCGACGTCAATAGATCTCTGCTTTCTTCATCCAATGCACCTGAAATAAGAATGACAGGCTTCCCTTTCTTCTGCGCTACTTTAGCAACTCCAAATGGTGTTTTACCCGATAATGTCTGACTATCCGTTTTGCCTTCACCTGTAATAACTAGGTCGGCATCCATTACATATTCATCAAACGAAATTGCATCTAACACGACTTGAATACCTTGTTTCATTTCCCCAGGAAAGAAAGCTTGAAAAGCACCCCCTGCACCTCCAGCCGCACCAGATCCTTTTTTTCCGTGGAGAGAAATACCAGTTAGTTGTTCTACTACATTGGCTAACTTTGTTAAATTTCTATCGAGGATATCTACTACTGCCGGGGAAGCTCCTTTTTGAGGACCAAAAACAGCGGAAGCGCCATCAATCCCGACAATTGGATTTTCTACATCACAAGCTATGAGGAAGTTGCTTTCTGAAATTCGTTTATCAAAGTGAAGCATGTCGATTGTATGGAGGTCGCCAAGTGAGCCCCCACCCCTCGCCAATTCCATTCCATCAGCATCAACAAAGCTCATTCCGAACGCCTGCAACATGCCAACACCACCGTCGTTCGTTGCGCTACCACCAAGCCCTATAATAAATTTACGTAAGCCCGCGTCAAGCGCATGAACAATTAACTCACCGGTGCCATACGTCGATGTAACTAGTGGATTTCGTTCATTTTCCTGCAAAAGCATTAACCCAGAAGCTTCCGCGATTTCAATAACACATACTTCTTCATCGCCTAAGATGCCATAACACGCCTCAACTTTTCGACCAAGCGGATCTTGCACAATGACAGCTACTGTCTTCCCACCAGTAGCTCCAACCAAGCTGTCCATTGTCCCCTCCCCGCCATCAGCCGCAGGAAGCATTACTGTCTCGATAGAGGGGTCAGCATCACGAATACCTGCCGCCATCGCCTGCGCCGCTTGAACGGCAGTCAAACTACCTTTAAATGAATCTGGTGCTACGACAACTATCATAATTATCTCTCCTTAACTAAAGCGCTTACAAAGAGTATAGTGGTAAAATTCTGAAAATACATTATACTAAGTGTATAGATTCATTCATAATACTTTCGTAAATTTTATACACGGGGGATAGAATATGTTAACAAAACAACTTGCTGATGAAATTGTTGAGCAAACCATGATTCGATTAAACCATAACTTGAATGTCATGGATACAAATGGAATGATTTTAGCTTCGGGAGAAGAAATAAGAATCAATAAAATACATGAGGGCGCAGCATATGTAGCAAAAACGGAGGAAGTTTTGTGGATAACGGATGATAACATAGCGGAATGGCATGGCACAAAACCGGGTGTTAACATGCCGATTCATTTCCAGCAACAATTGGTTGGTGTCATTGGGATAACCGGTAATACCGAAGAACTCCGAGAGATTGCAACACTTGTACAGTTAACCACTGAAATGATGGTTCACCAATCACTCATCACTTCACGCGCAGAATGGAAACGAAAGCTGAAGGAGCTTATTTTCGAAGAATTAGTGAGTGGTGAACCACTATCACTGATTGTTAAGGAGAGGCTTTCCCTTTTGGAATTTAGCACAATAAGCCCGTTCTCAACGCTATTAATTGAATTTGAAAATTTCCTACCTTCCTCACAAAGAATCATTGAAAAGTTGGAAAATCAATTTGAAAAAAACACAGTCCTCATTGGGCATTCACAGTTAAATGAAGTATTCATTTTAATAAGCGGAATGACGGAAACTAATCTGAAGAGGAAGCTTTCTGCATTACTACCTACTTTGCAGAAAGACTCCTTTGTGAGAATCGGCGTTGGCTATACCGTCAATTCTTTAGATCAAATTCGCTATTCCTATACCACCGCAAAAAATGCACTTCAATTTGCAAAACCAACACAACATCTTATCTACTTTGAAGACGTCGAATTGTTGGCTCTGCTGAAAAGGAACACCTCATCTACTGAAACAACCCAGTTTTCCAATAGGGTTTTGAATGGGTTGAACGAACAATTGAAGCATTCACTATCCATCTACTTTTCTTGCAATCAGAACAACACGATAGCGGCCTCAACCTTAGAAATTCACCGTCATACATTGACGTACCGGCTACGGAAGATAGAAGAAATAAGTGGCTATAACCCTTCAATTTTTCACGATGCAGTTTTATTGAAAATGGCTCTTTTACTAGATGAAAAATAACTATATATTCATATGCAAAAAACCCCTTAAGGTTTCCATTTACTAAGGGGATTTTCACGTTATCTCTATTCCGTTTTCTCAATCACCGTTCTCCCTCCAGAATACAATCCGCTTGCAGATAAGCCCATCATCAAACCGACGAGTATACCCGCTTTAATATCTTCAGGATAAATGTATATTACGCCCCCTACAACACCGAAGATAAGAGCCATGACCGGCAATAACTTCCTTGGCATTCCGTACATCTTCAACAAAGATACGATTCCAATGATAAGCGGAATTAAAACGACATCATAGATTTCCAACGTTTCTCCTCCTCGAATAGTTAGTCTCCACTCGGATAACTGCTCAACAAAGTAAAGGAATACGCTAATTTCCTTGCGAAATCTAGTGTGGGTTCAACGGATTGGATATCAATGTACATGATTGTTGGTTGTATATTAAGCCACTGGTTATGTAATACACTGACAATCATCCCTTGCTGAGTAATGGAGTGCAGGAATACTGGAATCTCACTTTCCAAAATTGCAATTGCAGCCATATTTAATGCGAAACCCTTTTCATCCGGTGATTCAAACAAGACGCTCGCTAGGACGACTGGTTTACTTGGACGCCCTTAAACAGTCACCATTATATTTCTACGAAAGGTTACCGAACAAACTCCTTTCTCCACTTAATTACAGACTTCCCTTCGGATTTAGTTTCTATCATCCCTTCACTCTATGAAAAACAACAGTTATACATGTGTGCTAAAATTTTAAACTTTCATTAAATAATTAATTCGTTATTATAAAATATCTATTTGTTATTATTAGAAGGTTTCCGGTATATAGAAACATCTAAATAAAGGCGTTATTAGAAATAAAAGCGTTTCCAATAATTATTTTTGACAATTGAAAACGATTGATTGTATTATAGTAAAATATGAAGGAGGTAGCATGATGTCACAGATAACTAAGAAACAGATCGTGGAGAGTGTCCCGCAAAAAGGATTCTTCGGGCACCCTAAAGGTTTGTTCACATTATTCTTCACAGAATTCTGGGAACGTTTCTCGTATTACGGTATGAGAGCAATCCTTGTGTACTATATGTACTACGAGGTATCAAATGGTGGACTTGGATTAGATAAAACAGTCGCTTTGTCCATCGTGTCAATTTACGGATCCTTGGTCTACATGTCGGGAATTATTGGCGGTTGGTTGGCTGACCGAGTTTTCGGTACATCGAAAGCAATCTTTTATGGTGGAATATTCATTATGCTTGGTCATATTGCACTTGCGATTCCCGGTAACATCTCACTGTTCTTTGTTTCGATGATTCTAATCGTAATTGGGACAGGATTACTTAAACCAAACGTTTCAAGTGTCGTTGGTGACATTTACCCTGAAAACGACAACCGTCGTGATGCAGGATTCAGCATCTTCTATATGGGTATTAACTTGGGTGCATTCATCTCTCCACTAATCGTCGGCAGTTTAATGAAAACAAGTTTCCATTTAGGATTCGGAGTTGCTGCAGTCGGGATGTTTTTCGGATTATTAGTTTTCGTTTTAACAAAAAAGAAAAATCTTGGTCTTGCAGGTACACAAGTTCAAAATCCATTGCAACCGACAGAGAAGAAAAGAGTATTCTCAATTTTCACAATTGCCGCTGTAACAATTGGGATTCTAGTTGCGATTGCCATCCCTCGTGGCTGGTTGACTTTTGAATCATTCATTGTAATTGTCGGGATCCTCGGCTTCCTTATTCCAACGGTTTATTTTGTTGTTATGTATAGAAGTCCAAAAACGAATGATGTGGAACGGTCACGAATTATTGCGTTCATTCCGCTCTTCCTGGCAGCTGTCGTATTCTGGGCAATTGCTGAGCAAGGCTCAACAATTCTTGCAGTCTATGCAGATACACGAACAAATCTTAATATTTTAGGCTATCAAATTTCACCGGCCTTTTTCCAATCATTTAACCCATTGTTCATCATTACAATGGCACCGGTTTTTGCATGGCTATGGATGAAACTTGGTGATCGGCAACCGAATATTCCTCAGAAGTTCTCCCTAGGTCTCCTGTTTGCCGGTTTATCATTCATTGTCATCTTACTTCCCGGTTACTTTGGCGGGACAGATACACTAGTGAACCCGATGTGGCTGATTCTAAGTATCTTTATGGTCGTCTTAGGCGAACTGTGTTTATCACCAGTCGGACTGTCTGCAACGACGAAACTCGCGCCTGCAGCGTTCTCTGCACAGACGATGAGTCTATGGTTCCTGTCGAACGCAGCTGCGCAAGCGCTTAACGCACAGCTTGTAAAATTATACACACCAGAATCCGAAATGATGTATTTCGGAATCATTGGTGGGACTGCGATTATCATAAGTATCCTCTTATTTGCAGTGTCACCGGTTATCCAGCGGTTTATGAAAGGCGTACGCTAAACACGCTTGAAATATAACAAGCAGTCCCGTGAGTATACGGGGCTGTTTTTTTCATCATAAGTTTTTAATCTAGAAAACAACAACATGCGGTCAACTAAACAATGGCTATTTAGCAGTAAGTTCCCTGTTCAATAGTATGAACATAAACTATCTAATAGAATGAAAATATTCGTTAGTTAATATGGTTGAGGGGCGATGATTTTGAGTAGATACGACTCATTATTCAATGGCGGATCACAAAAAAATGATAGTTCATCGGATACTGGTGCTAAAATTGCATTATGGGGTTCAGCAATCTCTACATTTGGGGATGCCCTCCAAACCCTTGGTGGCGCTATTTCAATAGAAGAAAGTAGGATTTCTGACATTCAGCAGCAACAAGAACTTGATAAATTACAGAGTCAAATTGACGACTTAAAAAAAGAACAACTACAGAATAACTCGCAGAATACTGATGCAGAGACACTCAATAAGTTATTGGAAAGAATTGTTAAACAGTTAGAAAAGGAGGACGATGCAAAATATAAATAAACGAGCTAAATTGAGTGGGTCATTATTTTCACTATTCTAATTGCTAATGAAAAAAGCGGAGCTAATTGCGCAATACACGAAGTTTTGGAGTTGAAATTTTTATTCAATTGAGTGTAGTAAGAAACCAAACCGCTTAGATAACCCAAGCGGTTTTTTTGTGTATTAAACATCTGAAAAAGTCTGATTTCTACTATTTTTCACTTGCTCATCAGAATAGAGAATCCGTTACCTCATACCGATCATGCTTTTTGATTTCAGAGTAGACGACACTACTAATCCTTCTGATTTGTTTAACAGATAAATTGTTTTTCTATTTCCGTTTCAATGATAAGATGAACTTGACTCTACTTTTAGATTAGAATGAAAAGGAGGCTAATTATGTTACTTGGCTTATCAATTATTTTACTACTGGTATTATTTTTGCCGTTCACAGTAAAAATAGTTGAACGGAACTTGGAAGTTTTTTTATTCATTATGGGGATTTTCGCGGTACTTGTCAGTCAAGTACTTGACTCGGCTTTGATCGTTAAAGCGATCAAGGATCCGTTACATATAACCCTAGCCGTTATTTTCGCCGGATTATTATTCCGTTGGCTTCAAAAACCATTTGAAAAAAGTATACGAGGCATGAGCAAAACAATTCCATTCCGCTTATTCTTAGCACTTATCGTTATCGTTTTAGGAATCCTTTCAAGTGTTATTACAGCAATTATTGCCGCAATTGTACTGGTCGCAATTGTAGGCGTTTTGCGCCTTGACCGTAAATCGGAAATCCGTCTTGTCATCATTGCTTGTTATTCAATTGGTCTTGGTGCTGTTCTTACACCAATCGGGGAACCCCTGTCAACAATCGCAACAAGTAAATTGGATGCTGACTTTTTTTATTTGTTACGTTTAATCGGCCCTGATATCATTCCGGGCGTCATTGCTTTTGGCATACTGGCGGCAATTATTATTAAGCCTTCAAATAAGTTAAGCAGCTTGAAAGTTAATCGAGGAACTGAATCGTATATGGATATCATTATTCGTGGGATTAAAGTGTATTTGTTCGTAATGGCACTGACGCTGCTTGGTGCAGGTTTCGAACCATTTATCGAAAGATACCTCTTAGATTTAAACCCTCTTGTATTATATTGGATTAATATGATTTCAGCAGTGCTCGATAACGCTACATTAGCTGCGGCAGAAATCAGCCCCGTTATGAATGATTCAACAATTAAAGCTCTTTTACTTGGACTATTAATTAGTGGCGGCATGTTAATACCGGGAAATATCCCAAATATCATCGCTGCTGGAAAACTACATATTAAAAGCAGTGAATGGGCTCGTTTTGGTGTTCCGATTGGCTTGATTGCAATGGTTATTTACTTCGTAGTGATCGTAACTGTCGGGTAAATTGAAAAAGGATGTAAAATGAGGAATTCCCCATTTTACATCCTTTTCGAATTTATTTATTTCTTCTTGGTAACTCTTCCAAGAGCGAAAGCTCCGACAGCCAATCCAAGAATTGTATTTGTTTTTTTATTGAACACTTGTTTAACAACAAGATTCAAGTTTTGTGGTCTTTCAGCAAGGCGACGCATGAAATAGCCGTACCAGTCATTTCCGAAAGGAACGTATGTACAGAAATTATACCCTTCGCTAGCCAATTGCAATTGCATATCCTTTCTGAAACCGTATAGCATTTGGAACTCGAATTTATCATTCGGAATGTCATTGTCTTTAACAAATTGCTTTACATGGTTAATGACATGATGATCATGTGTTGCGATTGATGTGAATTTACCATTTAATAAATGCCATTCAATCAATTGAATATAGTTTTCATCGATTTCTTTTTTATCTTGATAAGCGTATGCTTCAGTCTCTTTATAAGCACCTTTTACAATACGCAAACGGAAATTTTTATATTTTTGAATATCTTCTACAGCGCGGAAGAAATAAGCTTGAATAACCGTTCCAATATTGTCATAGTCCACAGATAACTCATCAAGAAGATCAAATGATGGTTGCAAACGAGCATGGTCTTCCATATCGAAATTGATGAAAATTTCGTAACTCTTCGCTTTAGCAACGATTTCTTTTAGGTTTTCCAAACAGAAATCAATATCTATATCTAAACCCAATTGAGATGGTTTTAATGAAATGTGAGCATCCACTCCATGTTCATGAATGGCTTCGATTACTTCAAGAATTTGTTTTTTTGCCGCTAATGCTTCCTCTTTTTCAAAGACAAACTCTCCAAGATTATCTACTGTACAAGAGATCCCATGGGCATTAAGTTCTTTGATACTTTGGATTGTTTCAGCTACATTAGTTCCTGCTACAACGTTTTGGGCACCCATTTTCAAACCGTATTTTTTTGCCGCGCTATTTAATAGCTGGTTTTGGGATAATCCGATAAAGAAGTCTTTTAACATGTTAGTTGCTCCTCAATATTGTTTTTTATTTTTTAATTATATCACATGGCTATGCATTGCAGAAATGATAGCTGGATACAGAATTATTAGTTGTACGTAGTACGTTTTTCCAAATGATTTTGCCATACTTCTACAAGTAGACAAATGCCCCAATAGATTAGGCCCACCAAAATATAAACAGTCATATAGTCGAACTCCCTGCCCCCAACGATTTTTGCGCGTTGAAACAAATCGGGCACGGTAATCATCGCAGCCAATGAAGAGGCTTTGATCAGGTCTAGCAAAACGTTCGACAACGGTGGAATAGCAATTCGTGTTGCTTGAGGTAAAATCACAAAAAACAATGACTGCCAATAGGACATCCCTAAAGCAGTGGCAGCTTCCCATTGCCCCTTATCGATTGAGTTAAGCGACGACCGGATAATCTCGGCCATATAAGCCGAAGAGTGAAGGCTGAAGCCTATTAAAGCAGCTGTGACGGCTGAGAATTGAATTCCGATGTTGGGTAAGCCAAAATAAAGTAAAAATAGGAATACAAGCATCGGCGTACCCCGCATATAGGATATGAAGATACGTGTCGGCCACCTGAATAGTACTAATTTAGACGTTCTACCTAATGCCAGGAAGAAGCCTAGTATCAGCCCGAACAGCATACCGCCAAAAGAAATGAGTATGGTGTAACCAATCCCTTGCAAAATGTACGGAAATGATTCGATGGCGAGCTGTAAATCGAAAATGTGTTGCCATTCAATTCCACTCACAGTACAAGCCGCCTTTTCGTTTTATTCGAAATCATAGTCTTGTTCTACTGATACATCTTCCCCACCAAAGAACTTCTTCGACAATTCGGAAATTGTTCCATCAGCATGCATGTCGGCAAGTACAGTGTTCACTTGCTTTAGTAGTTCGTCATTGTCCTTTTTCATAATGATAGCTTGGACATTCGGATGATACTTGATATCCGGATGAATCATGATTTCGAATTCTGGAAATGCAGCAAGCGCTAGTTTTTGTAAGTAGTAATCATTCAAGATGACGTCCGTACGACCTATTGAAACGTCACGCAAATACACGTCATTTGTGACATTATCATATATCACCTCTTCTGCACCATGGTCGCGCCCAACTTGCATATAAACGGAAGTTGCAGCCCCAGCCGCTTTTTTCCCTTTCAAATCTTCAAGAGATTCAATACCTGAATGATCCGACTTCCGAACGATAGCTGTCCCAAATGAATATTTATAAGGCTCAGAAAAAGTGAACTTCTCTTCCCGTTCCTCTGTAATTTCAATATCATTCACTGCTAGATCAGCTTGCCCACTGTTCAAAGAAGTAAGCATTCCGTCTAAACCCATTTCAACGTATTTGATTTCTAGGTTCAGACGCTTTCCTAGCTCGTTCATAATTTCAACTTCATAACCCGTCAGTTCTTTGCTGTCACTGTCATGGAAAGATGCTGGATAAAGAGTTCCTGATGTTGCAACAACGATTTCACCTTTTTCTTGAATGCTCTCCCAAGTGGAAGTTTTAGATCCGTCGTCTTTTTTTGTGTTGCTATCAGCACCACAAGCAGCTAGAACGACCATCATTGAAAGTAGTAATAAAGACAGGATGATTTTACTAAGATGTTTTTCTTTTGTCATTGAAATTCTCCTTTTGAAAATAGTATTTTTACAACTAATTGTCCACTGAAAATTATAATACATTCCAAGAAAAGATGTAAGCCTTATGGTTCCGATTTTTGTACGCAGATAGTTTAGAATTGGTCGTTTATTTAGTGGAAATAATGAAAAAATAGTTGTGGGATTGTGGTATATTTATAAACAATTACATTCATATTCATAGAGTGAAAGGAGATGTTCCCAATTGCGGGGCTTTTTAAAGTTTGATAGTACTAAAAATCTGATCCGTAATTCACTCAAAGGGTTTTCTCAGGTAATGTTGATGAACAATGCAATCTCAGGGGGGCTCATCCTACTAGGGATAATATTACACTCTCCCTTTCTTGGTTTAATGGCGCTTCTGTCTTCTATGGTCGGTACGTTGACAGGAAAATATTGTGGTGGTGACAAAATCGCAGTTAGCCAAGGAATCTACGGATTTAACTCCATTCTTTCCGGTATTGCAGTAATGTTATTTTTACAAAATGATTGGAACTGGCTCATTGCACTATTTGCCGCAGTAGCGGCTGCATTGCTCATGGTTTTCTTATCGGAATTTTTAGCCAAACGGAATATTCTCTTGCTAACTTTTCCATTTATTTTTGTCACGTGGATTAGCCTTTTTGCGGCATACCGGTTTGACGCTTTGCATATAAACCCGTCATTTGTCACATCATCTCCCGCTAACTGGAATCTGCCCGTTGAAGGTAAACCAAATTTCTTACTCGGTTTAATAAAAGGTGTCGGTGAAGTATTCATCATTGACTCTTTATGGGCGGGATCGCTTATTCTAATTGCTCTCTTCGTAGCTGGTTGGAGATTTGGTGTCTATGCGATCATCGGGACATTCGTGTCTTGGCTAACAGCATACTCGCTAGGAGTAGATGTAGAATTGCTAGATCTAGGTCTCTATAATTACAATGCCGTCCTAACAATGATTGCTGTGGGTCTAATGTTCGATGAAAAAAATAATTACTTCCCCCTTATGGGTATATTTGCCGCGGCAATGACGGTCCCGATAGCTGCAGGTATGGATTTAATACTAAATCCGAATGGACTTCCTGTATTAACATCTCCTTTTATCATTAGTACATGGCTGTTTTTAGCGATGAGGAAAACGATACCCAGGTTTGAGTCACAAATTATAGATAAGCAGTAAGTGCATTCATAATTAAAACAAAACCCGCAAGTAGCTTTTGCGGGTTTTGTTTTAAGTTAATTATTATATTTTCGGACTAGGATAACCTTCGAAAGGAGTTATTCGGCGTCCAGAGGCGCTTCTGCATTTTTAAAAGTTATTCCAATTTGAACTGCCCAACAATTTTTTCGAGATCTTGCGCCATATAACTCATTTCGTTGGATCGTGTAGCCACTTCTTCAATTGAAGCTGATGTCTGTTCTGTTGCTGCCGAAATATTGTTTGTCATATCTTCAATTGAATGAATCGATTGCGTCAAGTGATTGATGAGTTCTACTACACGATTGGAACTTTCCGCTTCAGCTGTCGTTAATTCTGAAATTAAATTAATTTCCTTAACAGTCTCTGACACGGCACTTGAAATGTTACTTAAGGAAGTCGCAGTCAAACGAACCGTTTCCGTTCCGGATTCGATAAGTTTTGTGCTCTCTGTTGTAGACGTAACAACTCGGCCGATACTTTCAGTAATATCTTGCACAAGCTTTTCTACTTCAAGCACTTCTTTATTGGACTGTTCCGCAAGTTTCCGCACTTCCTCGGCAACAACCGCAAATCCTTTACCATGCTCACCTGCACGTGCAGCTTCAATCGATGCATTTAGCGCAAGTAAATTCGTTTGGGCAGCAATACCTGCAATTGAACTGGTGATATTTTGAATTTTTGTTGTAGATTCAATCAGATTTCGAATCGTACCGCCTGCTTCATTTGAGGAAATCCTGATTTTCTCCATATCATTACTAATGTCATTTACGCTATGCTGACCTTCTTCTGCAATTTTCATTGTCCGCTCCGAGTTCCCCACACTTAGTTCAGCTTTCTCTTTTGAATCCTGAAGATCATTCGCCAGTGATGACAAGATTTTTGATGCATGTTCTGCATTGATTGTCCCATCGGAGATAGAGGCTGCCGTTTCACTCATATTGTGTGCTACTTGTTGAATGGCCATTTGCATTTCATTTAATGAAGCAGCTGTATCAAGCGAGTTTTGCGTTAATTGAACAGATGTTGTTTTGACTGTACCAATCGTATTACGCAAGTTCGCTGTCATCATGTTCAACGTATGTCCTAGATCACCGACTTCATCTTTACTTGTTACAACTATATCTTTAATACCTAGATTGCCATCTGCAATTTCCTTCGCATGTGCGATTAAAGCGGAAATCGACTTAGTTTTACGTCTGATTAGCATAATTGTAAAGATTGATGCGATAATCATCGGAATTAGGCTGATTAAAATCCCATTCCGAACGACATCCCATGTTCTGTCCGCCACAATTGTCCCGTCAAAATCAATAACGCTGATTGCAATGATTTCTCCATTTGGATCGTGATTTTCAAATATCGGCGCATAGCCTGATAGACGTTTCAGACCTGCAAATTCATAGAGGTCTGTGTAAGCCGAATGCTTCATATTCAAGAGCATTTCGATCGCTTTTTCGTCGACTGGTACCGAATCTCCCGGTTCAAATCCTTTTGCACTTAAATGGTCATCAAGTGCCAGAATTTTACCATCTAAATCAATGATATATTGAGTCTCGAAAATAGCTTTATGATTGAGTGTCCAGTTAAGCTGTTGACCAACCTCATCCATTGTTTCACGGTCACCTTCGAGCATTTTTTCCACGTCTTCCGGTCGAATTAAACCTGTCGTAATACTTGCGCAACCATACGCTTCAACACCAGCTGCATCATATAATTTATCATAGGCTGTTTTATATGTCGCGAAGGACGTAATCGCTAACATTGCAACCATGATACCAACAATAATTGTTCCCAATTGTACTGTTAGTGTATTTTTCATTATTTTTCCCCCTACCATTCTACTAGTCTATAATACTCTATATTTTAGTGAAAACAAAGTCCAAAAGACACAGGTTATTCGTCAACTTTATGTCGAATTAGATAAATTTCTACTATTTGTGACGTTTTTTGTTTTGTAAGAGGATTCGTTTTATGTATTTCTTACAGTTGGAAAGCTTAATTAGAAAATATGTTAAAATATAGAAAGCACACTTCTTGGAAGATTTTTTGGTATTCATGTTTTAAAAATGACGTGCACAAAAAAAGTTAACCGGAATCAATGCTTCCAGCCATTCCGGTTAACTTTTTTAGTTGTACCTATTCTTTTTATAATAATCCTGGCCTTGTATTTTTTTGAAACCAACTGATTCATATAGGCCAAGTGCTCGACTATTTTTAGCTTCCACTTCAAGCCAGATTTGATTGCCAGCATCATGCTCGCTTTTCACAATATTCCGGAGCACTTTTCTGCCGTACCCTCTCCCTTGGTATTCAGGTAAAATGGCGAATCCGTAAATCCATGCTTCGCCATCCATCCGGTTGATGCGAACCTTACCGACCGCTTCGTTATCCGCCTCAATCATCAAAAATTGCTCATCCGTTCTTTCTTTTATGCGTTCAAGATGGGAACGTGCATCTTCTTCGTCCATTCCGAATGCCAATACGTCAAGCTTCACTTCAAGTTTCGCATCACTTTTTTTAGCTAAGCGAATCAGGACCTCATCACTTGCTTCAATTGGCTGTTCCGACCAGCGCATCTGATATTCAGAAAACGCATAGGAATAGGGCTGACTATCTAACCATTCCTTCGCAGTAACGGATAAAGATGGTGTATTCAACAAAATTATTTGAAATCCATACTGTTCGATTAGCACCTGCGCTTGTTGCCAAAGTTTGGTGAAATACCCTTTCCTTCTATCCCTAGGTCTAACCATTCCACATACTTCAACGGTAGATCCAAAACCAAATAAAGCTAAATAGGCGATAAGTTCCCCATTCTCTTCATAAAAGAAATCCATTTGACGTCCTTCTCTTTCACGGAGCATCTCCCAATTTAACTTCAATTGGATACCATCCGCTTTTTCACATTCTTTTTGAAGAAGTTTAATCGCAATTAATTGACTTTCTTCCAACATATAAAATCCTCCAATTCAAAGTCTTCTTGCTTTTGTTATGTATTTGCCTAGTTCAATATTAACATGTATTGCAAGACCACTCCTTTAACTATTATCCCCAGCATCATCAACATCCAAGTAAGCGCTGGCAGTTTCTCTTACTACCTCACTATAATGGCTAAAGAGATCCGAAAATGCGTGTAGCTCACCTTTTCCTGCGTCACTAATCATATATGTCCCTCTTCGAATTCTATCAAACCATCCATAATAGTTTTTATTTAAAATTGTTAACGTTTTTTCCCCAGTCCCCATCTTACGTAAAGACTTTGGCGATAAAGGTCCCAATTGCAAAAGGCAACAGGCTATATGAATGCAGTTTTCTTTATAAGCTGTCATTATTTGGGTCTGTCTGCTACCGCCGACATTATAATCCCCTAGCCTGCCTTCTACTTCAGTAAGCATAGCATTCCTTTTTTTCTTGCTGCGTTGCATGCTTTTTTTCCGGTCAAATGACGCGGGATGAAACACTATTTCTGCCCGCGCGTCGTCTTCTATGAATGAAACGAGGATAAGACCTAACTCCAACCTTCTAACCAAATGACAACTATCTTTCCACTTTTTCGAACGAAAATTAAGTTTCGGTTTAGGAATTGCGACATAGACCTCATTTGTCAGTCGCTGTCTTTTTGTCGCCTGGATTAATAGATCAATTGATAGCGATAGTTTCAATTCAATGAGGACCAGTTCTTGCTCTTTTACAGCCGCAACGTCACACTCATTTACTTCACCATGGACATCATAACCTTGTTGAGTAAAATATTCTTTTACCGGTTTATACAAATCGACTTCATATCGCTTGGATTCTTTGTCTTGCATGTCAATTTTCACCTCATTATTATGGTATACATAATCGACCGAAACTACCACACCAAAATCCCGCTTAATAATGGTACACTAGTAATGTGCGAAAAGCTAAAAAGTTTTTCGGGACGTATTATGAGAAAAGGGTGGGTAAATCATGGCTACTCAGACAATTTTTGAACTACTACATACAATTGAACAAGTGACACATAAAATGCACGTGAGGTGGCGGCAGCAAGTAGATTATGATCTTGGAGTATCACACATCGTTGCCTTGCATGAATTACAGATGAACGGGGAAAGTCGGCCTTCCGAACTTGCGCGTCTACTCAACTTTACCCCTGCATCGCTCACGCATCTTTCCACTAAACTATCAAACAAAGAACTGATCACGCGCCGGCAGGACGAAACTGACCGCCGAATAATCTATTGGAAAATCACGAAAAAAGGCGAAGACTTACTTGCTGAAGCACAAAAGGACGGTCAAAATCTCCGCATGAAAGTGTTTTCACATTTAACAGAAGCGGAACAACAATCTTTACTATCCATTTACACAAAATTGAATACGTCGTTAATATGAAAAAAAGAGCATCTTCTCAATAAGATGCTCTTTTGATATGTTCATTTAATTGGTTTACCTAAGTTTGGTAATTCCACCATCTACCATTAGTGTTTGTCCAGTAATGTAATCAGAATCAGCACTCGCCAAGAATACAGCTGCTCGACCAATATCATTTTCCAGGTCACCAAGTCGTCTTAACGGAATTTTCGAAACCATTGTTTCGAAAGCTTCAGGTTGTTCTTTCGCCCAATTCCGAATCCCAGGAGAGTCCGCAAGTGGTGCAATTAAGTTTACATTAATACCGAATTGACCAAATTCATTTGCAGTAACACGTGTAATCGCTCGGATTGCTTCTTTTGCCGCAGCATATGAAGCCTGGTTAGCGTCTCCATTTATACCTGCTCCAGAAGCGAAGTTAATGATTTTACCTTTCGTTTCCTTCAAATATGGCAGTGCAGCCTGCATAAGATAGAATGTCGGATAAAATCCTGTGTTAAACGATAAGTCAAGATCTTCTTGCGTAATCTCTTCAAATGGTTTATTTGTCGATGCGTGTGCATTATTCACTAAAATATCCAACTTACCGAATTTCTCGACGGTTTGTTTCACTATTTCCGACAATTTATCATGCTCAGCTAAATTTGCTTGGATGAAAATCGATTCTGGTTGATAAACTTGCAATTCCTTAATTGCCTGTTCCCCTAATTCCCCATTCAAATCGACAATGACAACTTTAGCACCCTCTTTTACGAATGAAGTTGCCATCCCTTTGCCAATACCTCCGGCTCCTCCAGTAATAATTGCAACTTTGTCTTGAAGCTTCATAATTGATCATTTCCTTTCTTACTGCGTCTATTTCCCACTAATTCACTCGGGTTACCTACTAAATTCTTATGATTTTGCTTGCGACATTAACTCTTGGAAGTCAGCGATAGTCGGGTTACTTAAGTAGTGACCACCCTCAACTTGAATCGTTTGACCTGTGATAAACTTGGATTCATCAGAAGCTAAAAACAATACGGTATTTCCTATATCATCCGCCTCTCCGTGGTAAGGTAATGCGTTGTATTTCCCGAAAATGTCAAGTAGTTCTTGGGACATATTCTGTTTCGCTGCAGGTGTTAAAATCAATCCAGGAGCGACTGCATTACAACGTATATTGTCTTTTCCATATTGTGTTGCGATATATTTCGTTAAATTAACGACTGCTGCCTTCGATGCGCCATAGGCCGAACGGACAGAGTCCCCCGCAAAGGCAGCCATGGATGTAGTATTGATAATCGAGCCGCCACCCGCTTTTTGCATATGTGGAATTGCATATCGGCTTCCCAGTAAAACACTTTTTGCATTCACATTCATTAAACGGTCCCACTCATCTAAATCAATATTCACGATATCTAAATCTTTTTGTAGATTTGTCGTCCCTACATTGTTATAGAGGATTGTAATGGTACCAAACTGTTCAACCGTGAAATCAATCGCATCTTTAATGGATTGTTCACTCCCAGCATCTAAAAACACGGCAACCGCTTCGCCGCCGTCGTTTAAGATGTTTTTGGCAACTTGTTTCGCACCTTCCAGATTAAAGTCTGCAACAACAACTTTTGCGCCCTCTTTTGCAAGAAGTATAGCGGTAGACAATCCGATACCTGATGCCCCACCAGTTACTAAGGCAACTTTATCCTGTACTCTTCCCACGAAATTACCCCTCTCAATTTCCAATTTTTATTTCGCTACTCAATATACTTTAACATTAAAGTATATTGAGTGGAAGTATTTACTCCGTAAGCCGTTAGATACAGAGAAGACAAATCTCAGATATAAATTTGCTGCGATAAAAGGAGCAAAAATAGAAAGTTATGATGTCAACTCCATGTCGCAATTCATGAAAGGCATTGAATTTTATTTTGACTACATAAGTCTGTTCAGCATCATTCCCTATTAAATAAACTCATAATTACAAACATTCATGTGTTTATTCTCCTGCTATCATGTTAGTATAGAAAAATAAACTACTTATATGGAGGGTGCTGAGATTACTATGAATCTAATAAAGACGGAACCAACTGGAATTCAAGTCGAGGATATATTGATTGCCAATCAATTACTAAAAGATGTAGTCGCACATACTCCTCTGCAAAAAAATGAACGACTGTCGGAAAAATATGACTGTCGAGTCTATGTAAAAAGGGAAGATTTACAACATGTCCGTTCCTTTAAATTACGGGGTGCCTTTTATAAAATTAAAACCATAGAAGCAGCTGCACTTGAAAAAGGTGTCGTCTGCGCAAGTGCAGGCAATCACGCGCAAGGAGTCGCTTTTGCCTGTGCGCATCTAGGTATTGACGCAAAAATATTCATGCCCCAGACAACTCCGAGGCAAAAGATTAATCAAGTCAAAATGTTTGGACGGAACTATGTAGAAATTATTTTAGTGGGCGATACATTTGATGATTCTTCTGCTTCAGCAGTCAAATGCGCGACTGCTGAAGACAGAATTTTCATCCATCCTTTTGACGATTATGATGTCATTGCCGGACAAGGAACAGTCGCGGTTGAAATCATGAATGATATTGATGAACCCGTTGATTTTGTCTTTGCCAGTATTGGCGGTGGCGGTCTGATGTCTGGTTTAAGCACTTACATTAAAAATCTGTCACCACATACGCGTATGATCGGTGTTGAGCCGGCAGGTGCAGCTAGTATGAAAGCAGCATTGGAGAATAATGAAGTGACCACCTTGGATACAATCGATAAATTTGTTGATGGAGCAGCCGTGCAAAGTGCCGGCCAACTTACATTTGAAATTTGTCGTAAGTACCTTGAAGATATTGTACTTGTTCCAGAAGGAAAAGTGTGTACGTCTATCTTGGAATTATATAACCAACATGCAATTATCGTAGAACCCGCCGGGGTATTATCTATCGCCGCCTTGGATTTTTATAAAGAAGAAATCAGAGGTAAGTCCGTCGTGTGTGTCATCAGTGGTGGGAATAATGATATCGGTCGAATGCAGGAAATCAAAGAAAAATCATTGATTTATGAAGGACTTCTTTATTATTTCATTATTAACTTCCCGCAGCGTTCTGGTGCTTTACGTCAATTTCTGGATGAAGTACTTGGACCAGACGACGATATCACTACATTTGAGTATACAAAGAAGAACAACAAGGAAAGCGGTCCTGGACTTGTTGGCATTGAAATAAAGAAAAAGTCAAATTACGATGGACTTATACAACGCATGCATCAATGCGGTTTCTCCTTTAAAGAAGTTAACAATGATAGTACGTTATTTGACTTACTTATCTAATGTCCACTATTTATGTTGAACAAATGGATACCTATATACAACTTAGCTAAGGCGACTTATAAAGGGTAGCGAGTTCAATAAGATACTTTATTTTATCCTATACATTGAAAAAATCTTACTCATGGCGATTAAGCCCTAAGTAAGATTTTTTCATTTCCATTAATACCCCTTATTAATCAATTGCTCCGCCATTTTGACCTTATTATCATAAAGTTTTTGAGCCAATACTTTTTTTGCTTCCAATGAGGCTACTAAATAATCCGTATCATTAACGGTGGCGACGATGGAGAACTTATACCCGAATGGACTTGTATCAAGGGAATGTAAGCCATATATTTCATACTTTTCAACGTAATCTCCGGTCAACTTATCTACTTGCAATAAAGCTAATTGTTTTGTGTTTAGCTCGTCGCACACTTCTTGCAGCAACACGCGAACGATTCCAGGATCTTGATTGAATGAAACGATTAGGCTCTCAAAAATCCGTCTTTTTTCAACAGAACCGTTAACCATTTTTCTGATTTCCCCATTGGAAATGGTCAATAATTTCCCGTTTATCAAACGTATCTTAATTATCCTAAACCCTAATTCCTCAACCGTTCCGCCTTCCAGTTCTCCGTTGACATTTATAAAATCTCCTCGTTTAATGGTTCCTTCAAAAATAATAAAAACACCGCTTATTAGATCATTAATCAGTTTTTGGGCACCGAACCCAATAACAGCCGCGATGATACCTCCAGCTACAATGACTTCTTTCAGATCACCCACGAATGGCTTTATCGCTGCGATTAGTATAATGATAGCGAATATGTACCTGGATGTGTTTTTTACAACACTTTCAATTGTTTCTTTCTTCTTTTCTTCTAATAGAGTTGTCCGCTTGAATAGTTGTTGCATGATTTTCCTGAATACGACTATAAGTAAATAGGTAACAATGATAGTTACTGTCAATGAAACAAAATACGTTCGAACACCAGAAAAATCAATGTCAATAAAATGTTGTATTGAATCTAAAAATACATTCATAATAATCAAGTTCCTTTTCCTCACCTACTAGATTTTTCACTCTCTCTGTTTATTATACAATACAATCACTATAATCTTCATTATTTCAGAACATACCTCACAGAGCGATTCAACATGTAGATTCATCAAATTCAATTTGACACTTGCAAACTCGCCTCAGCCAACACGACTTTTAGTGCAAAAAACAAACATCTAGATAAATCTGATCCTTTTTTCCATTTTTATTTTGTTGTTGAATTTGTTATAGCAGTTGCAATACGGTCTAGAACAGGAATCTGTTACTTTCCCGTTTGTTAATACATCTGTCTTGAAATGATAATTTTCGCCAAGCGTCTTCAGTGCTGCCGCTGCTTTGAGTATTTTCAACGTGGATGCAGGTGTAATCCCTTTATGGCCCTGTTTTTGATAGACCACTTCCCCAGTTGAAGCTTTGCGTACGGTTACGCTGCTAGAAGCTGCTTGCATTCTACTATCAGCCATAATTTTATTAATGGTATTTCTCCAAGCTCTCGTATGAAGCAGCTGCTAACGCAGTTGACTGTTCAGGAACCATTGTTAAAAGCATCCCAACAAACACTACAATCGACAATAATGAAAATGCAATTTTTTTATGTATCAAACCTATTCCCCCATTTAAAATTGGATAGACTATAAATATTCTACCCTAAGGAATAGATTATGAGGACTTGCTATGCCAATTCTATTTCACCTATGTGTTAAGATTATAAACAGACTTGCAATCGAAAGGCGGAACTATAATGGAGAAAACTGAACCAGTAAAATTGACTTCCCTTACAACAAAAGGCGGCTGTGGCTGTAAAATCGGCCCTGCAGATTTGGCGGAGGTATTACGCAGCCTGCCACTTGCCAATCCCAATCCTAATTTGCTAGTTGGTCTCGATACGAGCGATGACGCGGGTGTCTATAAACTGACTGATGAAATAGCAATGGTGCAGACACTCGACTTTTTCACACCGATTGTTGACGACCCTTACGATTTCGGCCAAATCGCTGCAACAAATGCAATCAGTGACATCTACGCAATGGGTGGAACTCCGATTACAGCGCTAAATATAGTCGCATTTCCAATCGCTACGCTAGATAAAAAAATCCTCACAGAAATCCTTCGAGGTTCTGGCGATAAATTAAAAGAAGCAGGGGTTACACTTGTCGGCGGACATTCAATAGATGATCAAGAACCAAAATTTGGTCTTGCCGTTACGGGAACCGTCCATCCTGATAAGGTTCGAACAAATGCCGGTGCACATCCAGGCGATAAAATCATTTTAACAAAACCAATTGGAGTCGGTATTTACACAACATCACTGAAAAATGGTTTATTATCTGATGATGAAATTGTCTACGTTACGAAAGTTATGACAACACTTAATAAAACAGCAGCAGAAACAATGGCTTTATACGATGTCCATGCTGCAACGGATGTCACTGGATTTGGGCTGCTCGGACACGCCTCTGAAATAGCAAAAGCAAGCCGAGTGGGCATTCGCATCATTGCCCACCAAGTACCAACACTCCCCCGCACAAAGGAACTTGCAGATGCTGGAAAAGTACCAGGTGGAACAAAAAATAATTTTGCTCACGTAGCAGATGTAGTCTCGTATCCTGAAACTATGGACCAATCCGATCGTTGGATTCTATGTGATGCCGTGACATCAGGTGGCCTGCTCATCGCATTACCTGAAGATCAGGCGGATAGACTGTTGGATGAACTTCAACAAAAAGGCGTTGACGCTAGGATAATCGGCGAAGTAACAGAAGAAAATAGTGGACGTATCACTGTCGAGTAATCGGGTGTGAATTTTGGGTAGAAGGTGAATTGGATGTTCCGAGATTTAATGTTGGAAGATATATTTGCATTGCAAGAAAAAGGGCCACATACATTCATTGATGTCCGATCGCCTAAAGAGTTTCAAGAAGCGACGATTCCAGGAAGTATTAACATCCCTGTTTTCGATGATGAGGAACGAGCGGAAATTGGAACACTTTATAAACAAGTTGGACAAGAAGTTGCTAAAGAAAGAGGACTTGCAATCTTTGCGAAGAAGTTGCCGGAATTTATTCGCGCATTCAAAAATATTGAAACCCCCATGACGGTATTCTGCTGGCGTGGCGGCATGCGAAGTAAGACCGCGGCGACCGTCCTCGATTTGATGGGCATTCATACTACTCGATTAAACGGCGGAGTCCGTTCTTATCGGCAATGGGTCGTTCATGAATTGGAAAAAGAGGACTTTTCTCCAAACTTCATTGTATTGAATGGCTATACAGGAACAGGAAAAACTGGAATTTTGAAGCGTCTATCGGACAATGGCTATCCTGTCATTGATTTCGAGAACATTGCAGGTCATCGAGGCTCTATTTTCGGACAAATTGGACTTGAGCCAAGCAATCAAAAGAAATTTGACTCATTACTCATCCATGAATTAGAACGATTGAAAACGGAGCCGCATGTTTTCATAGAAGGCGAAAGTAGACGGATTGGAAAAGTAAGTTTACCACAATTTATTTATGAGAAAAAAGAGTGTGGGATGCAAATCGTCATACATCTTCCCATTGCCGAACGGGTCAAAATTGTTTTAACTGACTATGAACCGTGGAACAACCCGGAACGTTTTATAGAGGCCTTTCAATTAATTGAAAAACGATTACATACCCCCATTGCCAAATTGATCGAAACGTATTTGAAAAATGGTGAGTTTGGATTGGCAGTCGAGTTGCTACTTGAACACTATTACGATCCAAGATATAGACATTCTGGTGATCAAAATACTGAATTACAGAAAGTAGACATCGAAGCAATAAATGTAGAAGACGCATACCAACAAGTTCTTCAAACGATTGAGCGAATGAAAACGCCCTCTTTATCATGAAAACCAACTGTCCAAACAATCGACTCGTCTGTCGATTGTTTGGACAGTTTTTTGCTGCAGATGGACTTGGTATTAAAGAATCCCCATTAAAGTTTACTTGATTTATAAAATACCAACACCATTTTACTGACTTTTCCGTTATTAGAAGTTAATATAGAAGGAGAATGGTATTTTTTAAATGGCATGAGCCTCATTATTAAGAAATTCATATTCTTTCTAATTGAGAATGCATAGATATGACTCTTACCTCTTCGTTTATAAAAAGTGCAAACGAATGCTACTTATAACTTAATAATCTACAGCCTTTTACATGATTAAATTTTAGTAGATGTTATTAGTAGATATATCGCTTCTTTTTTAGTATGATTATCATGTAGGAATTAAAACAATCTAGGGAGTGAGAATCTATGACAAAAAATGACACTAATAAAAAATTAACAACTGCCGCTGGTGCTCCAGTTGTGGATAACCAAAACTCAATGACTGCAGGGCCTAGAGGGCCAATACTATTACAAGATGTTTGGCTTTTGGAGAAGCTCGCGCATTTTGATCGCGAGGTTATTCCTGAACGTCGTATGCATGCAAAAGGTTCTGCTGCGTATGGTTCATTTACTGTAACACATGATATTTCAAAATATACAAAAGCAAAAGTCTTCTCTGAAATTGGGAAGAAAACAGATATGTTCGTTCGTTTCTCAACAGTTGCCGGTGAACGTGGCGGAGCTGACGCCGAACGTGATATCCGCGGATTTTCAATGAGATATTATACAGAAGAGGGAAACTGGGACCTTGTCGGAAATAACACACCTGTGTTCTTCTTTAGGGACCCAATGCAATTCCCAGATTTGAACCATGCCGTTAAACGCGATCCACGTACAAACATGCGGAGCGCAAATAACAACTGGGACTTCTGGACATCACTTCCTGAAGCACTTCACCAAGTGACTATCGTTATGAGTGATCGTGGACTTCCAAGTTCATACAGAAGTATGCATGGTTTCGGAAGCCATACTTTTAGTATGATCAATGCTGAAAACGAACGCGTTTGGGTGAAATTCCACATGCATTCACAGCAAGGGATTGACAACTTGACTGACCAAGAAGCCGAGGCAGTTGTAGGGAAAGACCGCGAAAGCCATCAACGTGATCTCTATGACAATATCGAAAATGGCAACTTCCCGAAATGGAAAATGTTCATACAAGTAATGACAGAAGAACAAGCGAACAATATGCCTTACAACCCGTTTGATTTGACAAAAGTATGGTATAAAAAAGACTTCCCTCTTATTGAAGTAGGTGAATGGGAATTAAACCGAAATCCTGATAACTATTTTGCAGAAGTAGAGCAAGCTGCTTTTACACCTGCAAACGTTGTACCAGGTATCAGTTTCTCTCCAGACAAAATGTTACAAGGTCGCCTCTTCTCATATGGAGATGCACAACGCTATCGTTTAGGCGTGAACCATCACCAAATTCCGGTCAACCAACCGAAATGCCCAGTTCACAGTTTCCACCGTGACGGCGCAATGAGAACTGATGGCAACATGGGTAGCACGGTTCATTATGAGCCAAACAGCTATGGCGAATGGCAAGAACAACCGAAGTTTAAAGAACCAGCTCTTGATATTTTTGGTGCCGCTGACCAATGGAATTTTAGAGAAGATGACGATAATTACTTTGAACAACCAGGTAAACTCTTCAACTTAATGAGCAAAGAACAACAACAAGTTTTATTCGAAAATACAGGGCGCAATATGAACGGCGTTGACAAACATATTCAGCTTCGTCATATTGTTCACTGTTACAAAGCAGACCCTGCTTATGGTCAAGGTGTAGCAGACGCACTAGGTGTTTCTTGGAACGAAGTGGAAGCAGCAGTTGGATCAGAAGATTAATTAGTGAAACAAAAAGGAATGTTCCTCGCATAATAATGCGAAGGACATTCCTTTTTTAGACAATCCCTTCCCCTGACCCTTTTTAGACATTCACTATGATACTACTGACTTTTATGTGAATCAAAGGTAGAATAGAAAGTGTATTTAGAATATACAGTAGGGGGAACTATAAATGTCGATTACTTTTATAGCAAAAGAAGAGTTTTTCACGTTTCATGATCCAATGCAAGATGGTAAATTGATTGACCGCAAAACTGAAATTCGAATGGATCCGCTAACAGGCGAAACATCCAGGATTATTTTCGATCCAGGTGCACCATTTACATCAACAGACTATTCCGAGCAGGCAAAACAAACAGAGGGCACTAAATGTCCATTCTGCCCCGAAAACGTGCACACTTTCACACCTAAATTCCCGAATGATTTAATCGAAGATGGCAGAATCATTCAAGGCGAAGCTGTCGTTTTTCCAAACCTCTTTCCTTACAGCAAGCATAATGCTGTGGTCCGCATGTGTGATCAACATTACGTCAAATTAGATGAATTTACAGCACCCATGATTGCCAATTCCTTTTCTGCAGCGCATAACTATTTGACTAAAGTTATTACCCAGGATCCAGAAACCGCATACGCATCCATTAACTGGAATTACTTACCCCCTTCAGGCGGTAGTATTTTGCACCCACATATTCATGTATTAGCTTCTGAAATACCAACCAACTATCAATTAATAGCATTGGCAAGCAGCGAACAGTTTCACACAGAAACAGAAAGTAATTATTATGATTCATTAATAGAAACTGAGCGTAAAACCGATGAGCGCTTTATCGCGTCGGTGGGTTCCATCGACTGGGTTCATGCTTTTGCACCGAAAAGCCATACCGATTTTATCGGGGTTTTAGATGTTTCTTCGTTGGATGAATTAAACGACAACAATTGGCAGGATCTCGCAGAAAGTCTTACACACTTTTTCCGTTACTTCGAATCAATCGGCATCGCAAGCTTTAACCTCGGCCTGTTTATTCCTGTAAGCAAGAATTCATCTGAACGCGTTCACGTGCGAATTGTTCCTCGCCTAACGATGGGAGCACTCCAAACAAGTGATATGAACGTTTTCAATTTCTTGCATGGAGAACCGCTATGTTTGAAAGTACCTGAAGAAATAACAAAAGAAGTTGCTGTGTATTTCAGCAAATAATAGGAGTAAAACTTATAAAACCCTCTCGTGTCTATGCAGACACGAGAGGATTTCTAGATGTAAAATATCCCTTAATTAAGTACACAAATTCGATTCTTACCGTTTTGTTTTGCTTCGTACAGTTTTATATCTGCAAAATTAAACAACTCATTAAAATGCATAATCGTGCAATCCGCATTAGTCGACACCCCGATACTTGCCGTTACAGAAATAGTGTTGCCATCCTTAAATAACTTGATATCTCTTATGATTTCCAATAATTGTTCTGCTTTTAATTTTCCATCCTCAAGTGAGAAATCCTTTAATAGGATGACAAACTCATCTCCGCCAAAACGCCCTATCAAATCAATTTTCCTAATTGACGACAAACAAGCACTACTCACCTGTTTTATGACTTCATCGCCAAAAAGATGGCCATATTCATCATTAATCGATTTAAAATTATCAATGTCAAATGCTATACATACTATACTTTCATTCTTTATAGATGCTTGTTTTAACCACTCATTTGTAGTTTCCTCTATAAAACTGCGATTATATAGGCCCGTTAAATAATCTGTATTCGATTTCCTTTCAATAGTCGCAATATTATGTTTGACCTCAAGCCTTTGGGCTAACATTGCTATTTCTCGTTCGCTAATTTCATTAAGCAATGTTATATATTCCTTTTGAACTACATAGCCTAACGATACATCGTTCATTAACTCACATAATTCACATCTTTCTTCTTGAATTTCCTTTAATAGATAGACATCATTATAGCTTTCCACCAATTCCTTAGCTATAGACAATGATTCAAATGCATTTCTAGTGAGATTCTGCTTAGCATACCATCGGCCTTGTAAAACATAACACTGTGATTTTTCCCTACCAAATAACTCTAAAATAGGATTATGAATCATTTCATTTATTAAAGATCCCGAAGTTACAAAATCACCGAGCCCAATATACGCACTAGCAATATTCAATTTTACTCTTAGTTTCAAAATAGGACTTTCAGGTACATGTAACCCTGCCATTTCAAGGCCCAATTTAGCCATTTCTAATGCTTTCGCATAATCATTCTCAATCAAGCTTATATGACTATAATTGCTATACCCATTGCTGACTATGTTATAACGTTTTAATTCCCTTCCCAAATCAATGCTTTTCTCAAGAGTTTTTTTTGCCTTTTTAAATTCTTTAGTATAATCATATAGTAAAAACAAAATATTGTAGGAGTTTAGTTTGTCCGTTTCATCGCCATTTATCATACAAATCTCTTCGTATTTGTCAATACTTATAAAAGCCTCTTCGATTTCGCCAATACAGTAATATGAAGCTGCGCTATTAATATGCGCAGTCAAGATGGATTTAAAATCATTCACTTTCAATCCGCAGTCAAGAAGATGAAAGCAGGCTTCAATGGTTTCTATGTATTTACCTTCAGCTCGTAATGCAGTTACTTTTTTCTGTAACAATAACAAATCATCTTTATCCATAAGCTCGCTCCTATTCCGTAAACGGGTGAAATACCCATTTAATCCTACTGATAAGTATACATAAAGCACAGAAAGTTGAACTAATAATTATTTAGGGTAATGAATTTTAAGTACATACTCAAAAAGGAGAGTCCTATCAGTTAATGATCTACTGGTAGGACTCTCCCTTATTGAATTGAAACAAGTTGCTGCATCAATTCGTAAGTTTAACTAAAAACGGGCAAAGTAACAAGAATCATCAGTGTAAACAAGATAGCCACATAATTCACGGAACACATGAACATCAGATGTGCCCATTTCATATCATTTTTAGTGAAAAATCCGGCAATAGTTGCAGTCAACCAGCCAAGGTTCATCAAAGTGGCGATAACTACAAATACTGTACCAAGCGACCCTAAAAAGAATGGTAATGGTAGTAAGCATGCAACATAGATAACCATTTGCCGCTTTGTAAAATTAAATCCGTGAACGACTGGAAGCATCGCCACTTTTGCCAAACTATATTCTTCCACTTTCTTCATGGCAATAGCGAACGTATGCGGCATTTGCCAAATGAAGAGGATAAGTGTCAATACGATTGGGACGATATGATAACCTGGTGCAATTGCAGCCCATCCGATTAAAGGAGTTACAGCACCTGACACACTGCCAATGACTGTGTTCAACGTATAGCGACGTTTTGACCACATTGTGTACAATATAACATACGTAAACCATCCAATAAATGCGTAGATAGCCGCTTCAATTGTTGTAAAAGCTAGAAGTACTAAACCTCCTAGAGATAATGCGATTCCTAATCTAAAGACAAATTTAAGAGAAAAGTTCCCAGTAACTGTAGGACGGTTTTTGGTACGCTCCATTACTGTATCGATATCGACGTCGTACCAATTATTCAGAATAAGTGCCCCAGCCATAACGAGTGTACTGCCTGAAATCGTTAATAAAAACACATCCCAGTTTGCTAAAAAAGTTCCATTCGTAAAATAGAGCGCTAACCAAAATCCTGTTAGGACGGGTAGCACATTAGAGATTAAGACTATCGCCTTAAATAGAGATTTAAGATCAGCGAATAGTGTGGTGATATTTTGTTCTTTCGAAACCGTTTTTTCATCAACCTTCTCCCAAGAAGGATCCATTACTTTAGTCATAAATTCGTCTCTCCTCAAAAAAGCCAGGTGCTTTTCCAATTTGGTGGATTCGCATTTCGTTCAGTTACTGGCATACTTAACTCCATTTTACTCTTAGTCTTCAAGTAAGACAAAGGAAAGCTTTGTGACATTTTCAAAACTGCAAGAAAAAAGGATTGGAAACATCATACTGATGTTTCCAATCCTCCTAAATTATGAAGCATTTCATTATTTTCCTGCTATTGACTTCAACTGATCCAATTGAATTAAGCCTTCAATGTCGCTGCTAGGGATATATCCTGCTTCCTTACTAATATCAGCCATTTCCTGAATAACTTCTTCATTGACAGAAGTAGTTACTTTTAGACGCTTAAATGCGACCTGGAGTTCATCTTTGTCAATCTCTTTTCCAGTTAATTCTTTGATGTGTTTAATAAAAAGAATTTGACTTTCTTCAGGATTTTGCACAATAAACTCAACTGCTTTTACATGACCTGTTAAGTAGGCATTCACCAATTTTTCATCTTCCATAAACATCTTACTTGCTGCGACTACGGTATTGGTCGATTCCTTCCCCCATGCGAATGATTCCCAGTCCAATAACAACTTACCATTCGTCTGTGTTTCCAGAATATAGCCCCACGGTTCCGGTATTGCTGCAGCATCTAGGGACTTTTGAATAAATAGCGTTGCTGTATCAGCTGGTGCCACGACAAACATTTCTACTGTCCCTCCATTTGCTGCAGGTTTAAGACCAACATCTTTTAGCGCTTTACGCAACATAATGTCTTGAGTACCCCCAATTCCCGGTATCGCAACTTTCTTCCCGTCCAAATCAGCAAGCTGCTTAATGGCACTATGCTCACTTGCAACTAGGACTGCTCCGCCATTTACAGCACCTGATATTATATGGTAGTTTGGTTCTTTTACGTAAAAATTCAGTACAGGACCTGGGCCAACTGTTCCCACATCAATGGATTTAGTGGCCATCGCTTCCATGAACAGGCCCCCGTTACTGAGGGCCTTTTTGTTGATTTTAATATCTTTTTCAAACGCTTCAGTGAAATAACCTTTCTCCAGCGCAACGATTGTAGCGATATGTGTTAAGTTTGGGAAATAACCAATGTTCACCACTTTACCGCCTTTTTCTTCTTTTTCTGCTATAGCGCATGCAGAACAAGTACTCAATACAACTAAGGAAATAATCGCAAGTACGAAAAATTTACGTTTCATCCTTTTCTCTCCCCATCTGTATCTATAAATAACCACTTAACGCACGCCATGAAATTAGAAACATCAAAATGATGTTTCTAAACCTACTAAATCAGTAGCGCTTTACGTTTTATTATTTTGCTTCTATTGACTTCAACTGTTCCAATTGAATTAAGCCATCAATATCATTACTAGTGACATACCCTGCTTCCTTACTGATATCAGCCATCTCCTGAATCACTTCTTCATTGACGGATGTTGTTACTTTCAGACGCTTAAACGCGGCTTCGAGTTCAGTTTTGTCAATCTCTTTTCCTGTTAGTTCTTTGATATGCTTACTAACAAGATTTTGACTTTCTTCAGGATTCTGTTCAATAAACGCTACTGCTTTTACATGGGCTGTTAGATAAGCATTTACAAGTTCTTCATCTTCCAAAAACTTCTTACTTGCTGCAACCACTGTATTCGTCGATTCTTTCCCCCAAGCGAATGATTCCCAGTCTAACAACAATTGACCGTTCGCCTGTGTTTCCAAAATATAACCCCATGGTTCTTGTGTTGCTGCAGCATCCACTGATTTTTGGACAAAGAGCGTTGCTGTATCAGCTGGTGCTGCGGCAAACATTTCGACTGTGCCGCCATTTGACGTCGGCTTCAGACCAACATCTTTCAGTGCCTTACGCAACATGACGTCTTGGGTACTTCCGATTACAGGAATCGCAACTTTCTTCCCGTCTAAATCTGCAAGTTCTTTAATATTACTATGTTCACTTGCAACCAGTACTGCTCCCCCGTTTACAGCACCTGAAATTATATGGTAGCTGGGATCTTTTACGTAGAAGTTCAGTAATGGACCAGGCCCTACTGTTCCCACATCAATTGATTTAGTCACCATTGCCTCCATAAACAAGCCACCGTTACTGACGGTTTTTGTGTTGATTTTTATATCTTCTCCAAACGCTTCAGTGAAATAACCTTTCTCTAGCGCAACGATTGTAGCGATATGTGTTAAATTCGGGAAATAACCAATGTTCACTTCTTTACTGTCTTGTGCTCCTTTTTCTGTATTTCCACAGCCAGCAACAATTGCCAATACAGCTAAAGAAATTAGCCCAAGTAAGAACAAATTACGTTTCATTCCGTTCTCTCCCCATCTGTCATTATTTATCATTACTTAACTGATTCCCCATTTTTTCTGCACACTGCGCTCCAGTCGTAAAAAGACCAGATTATCCATAATTGTACCGATAACACCAATGATGATCATTACCGAGATAACCAAATCCATTTGTCCAAGTGATCTGCCCATTTCCAAGAGATATCCAAGCCCACCACCGCCACCAAGAAGTTCCCCTGCCATTAACGCGCGCCAGGAAAATGCCCAGGCGATACGTAATCCGGCTATGAGCTGTGGGACAGATGCTGGCATTATAACTGTTCGTAAAAAGTGAAAACCGCTAGACCCTAATGTTTTAGCAACTTGTTGATAAAGCCTTGGCACAGTTTTAAAACCACTCGTCGCATTGATTGTCATTGTCCATGTGGCGCCGATTGTGACAATAAATAGAATGGAAAAATCGTTCAAACCGAACCATATGATTGCAAGTGGGAACCAGACAATACTCGGAATCGATTGCAATGCTGTGACAAGAAATCCAAGTGTGTCTTCCACTAACTTAGAACGCCATATAAGATAGCCTAAAAAGAGACCGAGGACTGTCGCAATTGTAAACCCTATTAATAGACGACTCATGCTCGTTAGGATTGCAGTCATTATTTGCCCACTTACAATACCTGTGTAAAGTGTATGCAATACTTGGCTGAGACTTGGAAACATGAAATCGGGCAAGCTTGATAATCTAGATGTGACTTCCCATATCGCCGCTAGAATCCCGATGAAGAGGGTTCGTCTTAAAAATGTAGTCATCCCCCATTTCCTCCTTTAACACTTTCTCAATTTCACCTTGCAGTGATGCCAATATCTGTTTTTCCAAATGAAACGTTACATCGTTTGGCATAATACCATCTTTCATTGTCGTTGAAGAATGAATCTCTTTGATTCTTCCAGGGCGTGTTTCAAAAACGACAATCTTTTCGGATAAAAGGACTGCTTCCCGAATGTTATGCGTAACGAAAAAGATTGTCACCTTAGTTTTTTGCCATATTTCAAGCAGCTCATTATGTAACACCATTCTGGTTTGCTCATCCAGTGCCGCAAACGGCTCATCCATGAGTAAAATTGCGGGTTCCATAACAAGTGCGCGTGCGATAGCAACACGTTGTTTCATACCTCCGGACAGCTGATGCGGATAGGAGTCAATAAAGTTGCTTAAATGAACCATTTTCAACATTTCTCTCGCTTTGTCCTCTGCCTGTTTTTTGGGCAAACCCTTTAAACGTAAGCCATATGTGACATTATCAAGAACCGTTAACCACGGAAACAATCCATCCTGCTGGAAAACGACGACACGATCTGGTCCAGGATCCGTCACTACTTTACCAGCAATCCGAATTTCCCCTTGATCAGCCTTCTCAAGACCAGCAATCAGATAGAGCAATGTCGACTTCCCGCAACCGGAAGGACCGACAATCGAAACAAACTGTCCTTTTTCCACGTCTAACGAGATATTATCCAGCACTTTGACATGCCCTTTTTCTTTATGTGGAAAACTTTTGGCAATGCCATCTATTGTTAAATACATTCAAATACCCCTCTCCTGAAATTTTCCACAAGTAATTCTATAAAGGTTGAGATAAAGAACTCCACTGAATTCGCTGCTGCGCTAAGTTTATAGAGTTATTAAAATTCGAACAAATCGCTTGATAAATAGCGTTCACCAGAATCAGGTGCAATACAGACGACCGTATCATTCGGAGTCAATCGCCTAGCAACGGCTAACGCGGCATATATGGCTGCGCCTCCTGAAGGGCCAAGGAGAATCCCTTCATTCGCCGCTACAGCACGTACTGTCTCGTAAGCTTCATCATCTTGTATCATAAAGATTTCATCGTAGACGTTCGTATTCAAAACGGAAGGAATAAAACCTGGACTCGTTCCGACAAGCTTATGCTTTCCTGGCTTTCCTCCCGATAGCACAGGTGATCCGGCGGGCTCAACAACATGAACTGAGATTCTATCATTAAGTTCTTTAAGTGCATCCCCGGTACCCGTTACCGTCCCTCCCGTTCCTGACGTACAAACGAATGCATTAAGCGTTCTTCCAATTGACTTCATCGCTTCGCTAATTTCAACAGCCGTTGTTGTCCGATGAATATCAGGATTTGCGGCGTTTTCAAATTGCATGGGGATAAAACTGCCTACAATTTGTGCTGCTAATTCATTCGCTTTTGCAATCGCACCTGGCATTCTTTCTTCACTTGGTGTCAGAACGACTTTAGCACCGTATGCTTTCATTAAATTAATGCGTTCAATCGTTGCGTTATCCGGCATGACGAAAATTGAACTATAACCTCTTGCTGCGGCATTCATTGCCAAACCAATGCCAGTATTACCTGATGTAGGTTCAATAATCGTTGCCCCCGCCACCAATTCCCCACTTTTTTCTGCTTCTACAATCATATTGTAAGCCGCTCGGTCTTTTACGCTCCCGCTTGGATTAAAATATTCAAGTTTCACATAGACAGCTGCCCCTTGTGGATCTGGCAGTCTATTTAATCTTACAAGCGGCGTATTTCCAATCAATTCAGCTATATTACTTACGACTCGCATATCTGTCATCCCCCCAATTGCAGTCAGGATTTGTCTTGGTATCCGCCAATCAATTCTAAAAAAGCATGTTGCATGTTGATAGATTGCCTGTACGTGTCACTGGTGATTGTTTTAAGTAATTTGGTTTTTATTGTTTGATCTAACATAGAGTGTTTCACTTTTTCTCTCGACAGTGTTAGAAATTCAAGATAATCACCATAAGAATCGTCGTAAATTTCGGAAAGTTCATCACGTATGCTTGTAGCTAGTGTCGGGCTCGCTCCTCCAGTTGCAATACTTATCGTTAAGTCCCCTCTGGTCAACTTTGCAGGGACATGAAAAGTGCTTAACTCCGGATTATCAACGATATTGACCAGTTGATCCTTGCCAGCAGATGATGCAACGAATGTATTCACCATCTCATTATTTGTTGCTGCAATAATAACCAATGCGGAATCAAGATCATTCGGTTCGAACAATTTAGCTTTCCAATCAATCTTATTCTCGATAAAGAGTTGTTCTATTTTCGAATGAATCACTGGACTAATCACAGTTACATAAGCACCTGCCTGTAGCAAGCCGCCAATTTTTCTGTAGGCGATCAGACCACCACCAACTACTACTACAGCTTTGTCTTCGACGTTCAACATAATTGGGTATGATTTCATTGTTTTATTCACCTGCCGCTGTTTAGTTATTCTGAAAAAGACCATAAAATTAGCGGTCCTTCTTAGCTTTTTTAAAAGATAAGAAAGTATAAGTTTTTCACTTGGAGCAGTGTCTAGACTCCAGCGCCTAGCCCCTCGAGTCGCTTCAGTCCTTAAGGTAAAGGCAAAGAGCGCCTTTAACTTTAAGGCCCTCCAGCGCTTTTCTTATTAATCGTGAAAGTCCAATCCAGATTGAACAGCTTTTACATGTCCTGCACGGATAACAAAATCACCGAAATGCTCACCTTCATGTCTTTCCTTTGCATATTGGAAAAATAGTGGTTTAAGCAGGTCTAGAATTTCTTCTTCTCCAATGTTTTCTCGGTACAATTTGTTCAGCCGATCTCCGACAAAGCCAGCACCTAGATACATATTGTATTTTCCGGGGGCTTTACCGATAAAGGCAATTTCCCCCAAAGATGGACGAGAGCAACCATTCGGGCAACCTGAAATACGTATGATAATCTCTTTTTCACGCAATCCCGCTTCATCCAAAATCAGTTCCATCTTATCTAGTAGGGAGGGCAGATAACGTTCAGCTTCAGCCATTGCTAGCCCGCAAGTTGGAAAAGCAACACAAGCCATTGAACTCCGACGCAATGCGGAATGATGCTGCCCATCAGTCAATCCATGCTGTTCTATCAGTTCGACAATTTGGTTCTTATTTTGACTCGTAACATTGCTGATAATTAGGTTTTGGTTTGGGCTAAGGCGGAAATCTCCTGTGTGAATCTTGGCAATTTCGCGCAACCCTGTCATCATTGGATAATCATCCAAGTCTTGGATTCGACCGTTTTGGATAAAGAGCGTGAAATGCCAATTGCCATCGCTTCCTTCTACCCAACCATAACGATCACCATTATGTTCAAAAAAGTAATCACGCGCGGTTCCAAGTTCCCAGCCTAATCGCTCATTGAGTTCTTTGGTGACCCAATCAAGTCCACGAGCATCAATTGTGTATTTAAAACGTGCATACTTTCGAACAGAACGATTTCCGTAATCACGTTGAATCGTAATGATTTTTTCGGCTACTTCGATAATCTGATCTGATGTACAGAATCCAATCACTCGTGCCAACTGAGGATAGGTGTCTGTATCCCCATGTGTCATCCCCATGCCGCCCCCGACTGCAATGTTGAATCCTACTAATTTACCTTCTTCTAAAATGGCAATTAGACCAAGATCCTGCGAAAAGACGTCAACATCATTATTAGGAGGAACTGCCACACCAATTTTAAATTTCCTTGGTAAATAGAGTGCGCCATACAATGGTTCGATTTCTTCCTCTGTTTCTTGACTGTCGATTACTTTTTCACCATCGAGCCAGATTTCATGGTACGCATTGGTCCGAGGTGAAAGATAATCACTGAGTTTCTGAGCCCAGCCATAAACCTCAGCATGAATATCCGATTGGTAAGGGTTTGGGTTACACATCACATTCCGGTTCACATCACCACAAGCCGCTAGTGTATCCATCAACGCCGCGTTAATTTCCTGAATATTTTCCTTCATATTCCACTTTAAAATCCCATGCATTTGGAATGACTGGCGGGTTGTCAATTTCAACGTTCCATTGCCAAATTTATTAGCAACATGGTCCATCATCAGCCATTGTGCTGAAGTTGCAACGCCGCCCGGAGCACGAACTCGAACCATGAACTGGTATGCCGGTTCTAATTTTTGGCGTTGTCGTTCATTACGTAAATCCCGATCATCTTGCAAATAGCTGCCATGGAATTTCATCAATCGATTATCGTCGTCGGGTATCCCCGAACTGATTGGATATTCAAGCGTCTCCACAAGCGATCCTCGTAAATAATTACTCTCACTCTTAATCCTCTCAACATCACTTGGTGTTCCTGATTGTGGCGGTAGAATTATTTTTTTCGTCATTTAACTAGCTCCTCTCACAGTTGTTTCAATAGACATCACGTTGATAACGTTTCTGCTGTTGCATGTCTGCTAAATAGTCAGATGCTTCCTTCGAACTCATGGCACCCTCTTCTTCAATGATTTTTTCCAGAGTAGCATGGACGTCAGTTGCCATATGCTTTTCATCACCACAAATGTAGAGTACTGCACCCTCTTCCAACCAATTAAAAATAGCTTGACTGTTCTCTATCATTCGGTGTTGAACATAGACTTTATCTTTCGTATCACGGGAAAATGCAACATCCATTCGCGTCAATACGCCCTCTTTGAGCCATTGCTGCCATTCAACCTGATACAGGAAGTCCGTAACGAAGTGTTGATCACCAAAGAACAACCATGTTTTCCCTTCAGCGCCAATCTCCTCGCGTTCTTCCAAGAAAGACCTGAACGGTGCTATTCCAGTACCAGGTCCAATCATGATCAAAGGCGTGTTAGGATCTGCTGGTAATTTAAAGTTCGAGTTACGCTGAACATATACAGGTAAATGATCTCCTGGTATCGCACGTACAGCACATACATCTGAACAGACACCTACCCGATCACGACCATGTGCCTCATAACGAACAGTTCCAATCGTGAGATGTACCTCATCTGGATTCGCTTTTGAACTACTAGCGATTGAATATAGTCGCGCCGGTATTTTACGTAATATTGCGACAAAACCACTTAGAGAGACTTCCCATGGTGCAAAATCACGCACTAGATCCAATAGATCTCGACCATAGAGATAATCCCTGCATTCTTGCTCTCTTTCTGGTTCCAAGAGCTCCTTTAATTCATTGTTAGCGGTAAATTGTGCTGCTTTTTGTAGCAATGGTTTCGTCAATACAGTGATTTCAAAATTAGAAATCAAAGCCTCGCGCAAAGGCTTAAGCTCACCCTGTTTATTGACCTTAACTACTTCGCTAGCATTCCAGCCCATCTCCTCAATCAAGGTATCTACTAATCCAAAATCATTTTCTGGATAAATGCCCAAACTGTCTCCTGGTTCAAACTCAAGGTTCGATCCTTCAAGTGATAACTCAAGATGACGCGTTTCTTTATTTGATCCACGACCATTTAAATTAAAATTTTCTAGAATCTCAGCTTTAAATGGATTTGTTCGAGAATACTCCAGTTGTCCCTCAATTACCTTGTTGACCGTTTGTTGGACAGTTGTAGAACTGCTTTCTTGTTGTTCATTTAATGTAGCTAAAACATTCGTAAACCACTCCGCTGCAGATTCATCATAATCCAAGTCGCAATCGACTCGTGGACTAAGCTGTTTTGCACCTAACTCCAGTAATCGTTCATCAAATTGTTTACCTGTCTGGCAGAAAAATTCATAAGAACTATCTCCCAATGACAGGACCGAAAATTGCAGATTCTCCAATCTTGGCGCTCTTTTACTATGAAGAAATTCATGGAATGGCAATGCATTATCCGGTGGATCACCTTCGCCATGTGTACTTACAATAAGTAGTAAATTCTCGATTTTCTTGAGTGCATTCGGTTTGAATTCATTCATAGAAGCAAGACTTACTCGATACTCTACTGCTTTTAAATTCTTCGTCAGTTTTTCCGCCAAAGCTTGCCCATTGCCAGTCTGAGATCCGTAAAGAATTGTCACCTCTTTTGAGCTGACCTCTACTTGCGCTGCTGGTTCTTCCAGAACGACCACACTGCCTGACGCATTTGATTGCGTAACTAATTGACTTGCACTCAGGTAGCCGCCCAACCAGATTTGTTGCGTCTCTGTCAGTATCGGCAAAAGTTGATTAAGGAGTTCTACCTGTTGCTGATTAAAAGGACTGTTTATCACTTGAAGCGCCAAAGTTTTCCACCCCACAAAAATAGTATTTTACACAGTTATCCCGCATTAACGGGCAGTAAGACCCCCACTTCAAGTTTTCGGGGACAAGATTAGAATCAGTGGGGGATCAACTGCCCGTAAAAGCCCGAATGGTTAAACTAACAATCAGTAGGGATGAAGTAAATCCCCACTGATTGAAGATTAACTTTATCAAAAGAGTAAACGTTTATTTTAATCTAATTTTCTCGTTTCTCTCTATTTGAACTACAACATTGTCTTGAATAACCAATGTGATAGAGCCATAATTCATCGTACTCAGCATCTTTTTAACATTTTCAATGGTAAGTTCAAGATTTTGTTCACGTTTTTCCATAATCCCTTTTCATCCTTTCAGACAAAGTCTCTTCATTAAAAAGGCAGACTGTTTTGTTCTTTTTCAAGTAACTCATTCACCCGTTCAACAAGTACATCCTGGACATATTTGTGATAACCAAGATTTTCACAAAGAATAAGCTGCTGACCAGTAGTAGATTGTTTCATAATTTTTTTCTCAATACCATTCATTAAAATACCTGTAAATAATAAGTACGGTATAATGAAAACTTGCTTTTGAGGTGCTTGCTGTAGTTGCAGTAATGCTTCATCGAAATGAGGCTCCGCTCCGTAAAGAAAACAAACAGTTACTTTGTTGAAGGAATACTTTTCAGCAAGAAGCAGTGCAATTTCATTTAAATCATGCTTGACTGCGGGATCACTACTCCCCCTACCTACGATTAACACTTGAGCATCTTCTGCAATCGCTACTTGTCGTTCAACAACCCGCTCATATAAACTATCAACAATTTTTGGATGAATGCCAAATGCTTTTCCGTATGTAAATTCGATATCGGGATACATGATTTTTCCCACTTCGATTTCTAATGGAATATCTTCATTTGCATGCGCCGCAGTTAATAAAAGTATAGGAACAACGGCAATCTTAGTAGCTCCGCGTTCCACACACTTCGTAATCCCTTCATCCACGCTTGGTGCCGCCAGTTCTAAAAAACAAATCTCTTGAATCGGAACATCAATCATTGATTGACTGCTCTTAATAAACTGAATGGCTTCTTCGACACCTGCTTTAATCCGACTACCGTGACCCACATATAAGACAGCCTGCACGCTGATTCCCCCTTTAGCTGCTAGTATGCAGATACTTCTTTAATGCTATTTTGGTTCAATCCCGTTTGTTCGAACCACTGAATCTTCTCCCGCAACTTCACAACTTCACCGACAATGATCATACTTGGGTTTTTAATTTCGGATTCTCTCGCAATCTCTACAATTGTAGAAAGTGTACCTGTAATTGTATACTGCGCTTCTGTCGTTCCCCAATGAACCAGTGCTACTGGCGTGCTCTCAGGTCGGCCGTGCTTCGTCAGTTGCTCACAAATATAAGGTAAGTTTCCGACACCCATATAAATTGCTAAGGTATCAATCCCGACCGCAAGGCTCTCCCAATGGATGGAATCGCTTTTACCAGCACGCATATGGCCCGTTACAATCGCAAAACTCGAACTGAGATCACGATGAGTGACTGGGATACCCGCATAAGCAGGAGCTGCAATCCCAGCAGTAATTCCTGGAACCACCTCAAATGGGATTCCATTGTCTGCAAGAACTTCTGCCTCTTCAGCACCTCTTCCAAAAACGAATGGATCTCCACCTTTTAAGCGTGTGACGATTTTTCCTTGCTTCGCGTATTTCACTAAAAAGTGGTTAATCGTCTCTTGAATCATTGCGTGATAGTTTGGGAGTTTTCCGCAATATATCAAGTCCGCTCCGGGTTTTGCATAAGTTAGCAGCTCTTTATTTATTAAACGATCATACAAGATGACATCCGCTTGTTGAATACATTTCATCCCTTTAACGGTGATTAAATCAACATCTCCAGGTCCAGCTCCAACTATAAATACTTTCCCCATTTTCATCTCTCCTCTCACCGTGCATTTCTATAATAGATTCATCGTTATGAATGGATCTCTTCTTTTTGCATTCCTGCAATTAATACGTCGATCACTTCGGGTCGACTAAATGTCGATGGCAGTTGTTCTCCGTTACGAAGCATTTCTCTCACCTTTGTACCCGACAAGATTACATGGTAGCTGACATCATGCGGACACGTTTTAGGTGTAGCCATGTTGCCGCATTTATTACAGTAAAAGCTATGCTCGAAAAATAATAACGTAATCCCAAGTTCTCCATGCGTAAAGTTGCTAAAGATTTTCTGAGCATCATACGTCCCGTAATAATTACCAACACCCGCATGATCACGACCAACGATAAAGTGTGTACAACCAAAATTCTTTCTGACCATCGCATGAAAAACAGCTTCTCTTGGTCCCGCATAACGCATTGCCGCTGTAAATACACCTAAAAACACATGCTCTTTCGCATAATAGTTTGCTAGTAATACTTCATAGCTTTCCATGCGTACAACTGCTGGAATATCATCCGATTTCGTTTCACCCACAAGTGGATTCAAAAATAATCCATCTACAATTTCCAATGCAGTCTTTTGAATATACTCATGTGCTCTATGAACCGGGTTTCTTGTTTGGAAACCAACGACTGTTTTCCAACCGAGCTCTTGGAACTTTTGCCTTGTTGCAATTGGGTCATATAGGTACTCCGAAAACTCATTCAGGGGTCTTCTCTGAATCAGCGTGATTGGTCCGCCAAGATAGACATTAGGACGTTCAAACAACTTCTTCACGCCAGGATGCTCACGGTCTGTCGTTTGATAAACCAGTTCAGCTTCTTTTTCCTTATCTGGTGTGAAAATATCCGATACTTCGAGAACACCATAGACAACTCCATCTCTCTCCAATTTCACAAAGTTCCCAACAGCGATACCTTGTGCATTCACCTCTGTTGTTGGCAATGTAATCGGAATTGTCCAAGGTACTCCAGTAGATAATCTCATTGTTGCAACAACAGAATTGTAATCTACTTCTGTCAAAAATCCAGTTAACGGACTATATGCACCCGTACCAATTAAATCCAAGTCGCTGCTAGCAATTTCGTCTAATTCAACTATTTTAGTTAGCCCTTCGAACTGAAAATTAGGATTCCAGCGATTAATTAATGTACCGCCATGCGGTTGACTTAAACTCATTTAAATTCCCCCATTTTCTTTAGGTTGATGCAAGCCACATTCTGTCTTTGTTTGATTTGCCCAGCGCCCTGACCTCGACCCCGTCGTTGTATCCCCTTTGAATGTGCAGTGTGTGCAACCGATACTTGGATAGCCTTGGTCGTGGAGTGGATTATAGGGCAAGTTATGTTTTTTTACATAATCCCAAATATCTGTCCACATCCAATAAATCAGCGGGCAAATTTTTATCGATTGAAAGGTTTCATCCTTGTTCACAAAGTTTGTCTGACTCCTTGATGGTGATTGTTCGCGCCTAAGTCCGGATAACCAAGCGGTCGTATCGCTCATCGCTTCTCGGAGCGGAATTACTTTCCTCATATGACAACAACGATCCGGCTGTCTTTCCCATAGGCGATCGCCATACTTGTCAGCTTGTTCCTCAGCCGTTAAGCTAGGCTTTTTCATTTCAATTTCCAGCTTTGGATAACGTTTCTTTACTTCATCGATTAGCGTATGCGTTTCTTGAAAATGAAATTCAGTTTCGAGAAAGACTACTTTAGCTGTTGGTTTTATTTGCGAGATTAAATCTATCATTACGATACCTTCAACTCCAAAACTACACGCATATACAAGATCATCGTATTCCTTGTAAGCCCATCGCAATACGTTTAACGCACCTTTTGACTCGTCATCAATCGTAAAAACTTCACTAGTCTCAGACCAAGATTTGTACGTCAACTTCGCCATGCTAATTCTCTCCCCCCTAAACATAATGATTCTATTACTCTTTCCTTTTTAAAAAGACGACTTTAATCGATTAGTGATTAAAGTCGCCTCTACTTTTTAGTCAGCGAATATTTCATTTGTGCTCGATTTTCTAGTAGCTTCTGGGTTTCCAGTCAGCTAGTGATTAGCGTTATACTAACTTTATTATTCCTATGTGTCAAGTAGGTTTAAAGACATTATATTCCTAAACAACTAATATGTTACGTGTTTAGTAGTTTTTTAAAAGTATTAATAAATTGTTAGACAATGTCACTTCAAATCCGTTGCTACGCATAGCGTAGACTCTGCTCAATTAGGTAGATATTCATATATTCAACAGATATAGTTATTTTCTTTTAAATAAGAAACGATGCGTTCAACGGATTCTTCAATGCTTAACTGATTAGTATCAATGATTATTTCTGGATTAATAGGTTCTTCATAAGGAGCATCGATTCCTGTAAAGCCTTTAATTTCACCCAATCTTGCTTTTTTATAAAATCCCTTTGGATCTCGTTCTTCGCATGTTGCTAAACTTGCTTTGACGTATATTTCGATAAATTCATCAGCTTCGACAATTTCGCGTACTTGATCTCGATCTTCCAGATAAGGGGAAATGAATGCCGTTAATGTCAACAAACCTGCATCGACCATAAGTTTGGACACTTCACCGATTCTGCGAATATTTTCCGTCCGATCATCTGGGCTAAACCCTAGATTCTTATTTAGACCATGCCGGACATTATCCCCATCCAATCGATATGTGTGAATGCCCTCAGAATGTAACGCAGTTTCTAGCGCTACTGAAACTGTTGACTTCCCTGAACCTGATAGGCCCGTGAACCAAAGAATAGCACTTTTATGGCCCTTTACTTCTTGACGATTTTCTTTTGTTACCTCTGATTCATGCCAAACGATATTTGTAGACTCCGTCATTGTTTGCCCCCCTAAAATCATTTGTTTCGCTGTTTAATTGTTATATACAAAAAAGACACCTTTTTATACGATCTAAATAACCGAGTAGAAAGATGCCTTTAGTTGTCTAATTAGCATATATGAAGTTATGTGAAATGTTGAATGTCTTACAACATTTACAGGAAAAATAAAAAACCCGCTTCTAGTAGAATAAGAAGAGGTTAATAGCATCGAACATATATTACTCCTCTTATCTGCTAAACTTTCGTTTACTGGAATTGGCACAGTACTAGACAGTCTGTTGCCGAGGTTTCATCGGGCCAGTCCCTCAACCTCTCTGGATAAGATATAAACTATTAAGTTGAGACCAATATTACATTATCAAATACTTAAAGTCAATGACTTGTCAGAATTTATTTTTAATCCAATAAGTTTAGTTTGGTTTAAAAGACAATGCACGTCCTAGAAACATGGTTGAAGATTGACACTAAGGATCGATTCATTTATTTTCCACAAAACTGTTTTATATCCCTTTCTAATCCTGTCTATCAACTTACAATTCTTCTATTATCTTGAGCAACTTGTTCCAAGCAAATCGAAAAGAAACACGACTCTAGTTAGAGTCGCATCCCTTTATTTGTAAATCCGATACTAAATACTTATCATTTCATAAATGTTCCTAAAAAGAGACTGATCTGCGGAATGAATGAAATGATAATGATATCAAGAATCATCACAATGATGAACGGAATAATCGCCTTTACAAGGCTTTCAAATTTCGTTCCAGCGATGTTAGCAGCAACAAATAGGTTTATTCCGACTGGAGGTGTTATAAAACCAATTGCCAAGTTAAAGATCATAATGATTCCAAAGTGGACGAGATCGATTCCTAGAGCGCTGACAATCGGCACAAGAATCGGTGTCAAAATAATGATTGCTGCAGATGTTTCCAGGAAAGTTCCTACAAAGAGTAATAGAACATTAATAATTAACAATGCGATAATCCAATTATCTGTGACACCAAGCATAACCTCGGTTATTTCTCTCGGTACACGTGCTCTTGTTAAGTAATAACCAAATATTGATGCTCCGGCAATAATAAACATGATCACCGCAGAAACAACAACAGATGATGAGAATATTTCTATTAAATCTCTAAATTTAATTTCTTTGTAAATGAATATACCGACAATCAAACCATAAACTACAGCAACAACTGCTGCTTCAGTTGGCGTAAAAATCCCGCCATAAATCCCGCCTAAAATAATCACCGGCATCAAAATCGCTAAAATCGCATCAGCGAATGCTTTGAAAAAATCGATTACTGTAAACCGCTCTCCGCCACCATATCCCTTTTTTAGTGAGATAACATAGACAAGAATCAAAAGCGAAACAACCACCAAAATCCCAGGTAAAATTCCTGCGATGAATAAAGAACTAATTGATACACCAGCAGTCACACCATATAGAACGAGTGGCACACTGGGCGGTATCATTACACCAATTGTTCCACCAGCAGCTTGTACCGCAGTAGAAAAGCTTTTATCGTATCCTTTTTTAACCATAGCCGGAATTAACAGTGATCCGACCGCGGCAGTTGTGGCTGCAGCTGACCCAGAAATTGCGGCAAAAAATGCACAAGCAATAATTGATACAATCGCAAGTCCACCTGTTACACGCCCGAACAAAACGTTTGCCAGGTGAATCAATCTCCTGGATATTCCGCCATTCTCCATCAATTTACCAGCTAAAATGAAAAATGGTATTGCCAGTAGAGGAAAAGATGCGACGGAATTAAACATACGCTGCATCAGAACGATTAAAGAAACTTGTCCATCTACCAGGAATACGAGGGAAGAGGCCATTCCTAAGGCAACTGCAATAGGTACTCCAATCAAAAATAACAATGCGAGTAATACGAATAAAAGAATAGTCATACCATTTTACCCCCTGTCTTTATTCCCTTAGTAAACAGGTGGACAAGATTAATGATTAAAAACAATCCACTAATTGGTATGACAGAATATACTAGGCCCATCGGAAGCCTTAATACAGGAGATAATTGTGCCATCGACTGCCTTGCCAAATCGTAGCCTTGAACAATCATAATTATGTAAAAAGCAATACTTGCAATAGTTGTCATCGTAAAGAAGACTTTACGTACAGAAATAGGAAATAGTTCAGTGAAAAAATCAACACCAATATGGGCTTTCAAAGACATCGCATAGGCTGCCCCTAAAAATGTAAGCCAGACCAAACAATAGATCGCCAATTCCTCAGACCAGGCCAATGGCTTATTAATTACGAATCGAAATACGACTTGCATAAATACTGAACCAGTTAATACAGCCATAATAAGATTTAAAAAATGTTTCATAAATAAGTTTAAGTAGCCAATGGATTTGTCCAAATTATCCCTCCTTAATGTAAAGAAGGGAGAACAAAGCTCTCCCTTTTTCCTTCTATTATTAAATGCTACTGTGCATCAATAATTTTATTCAATAGCTCCTGGTATTCAATTGTTGCATAGACAGGCTTGACAGCTTCTTGGAAAGGTACCAAATCTACATCCTCAATAATTTCAACGCCATTATCTTTTAGTTTCTGGATTGATTCTTTTTCCATTTCAACGATTAAATCACGTTGTTTTGCACCTGCTTTTTGACCTTCTTCAAGAACGATTGCTCGTAAGTCTTCTGGTAGTTTATCATACGACTTTTGACTCATCATAAACATTGCTACGGAATATACGTGACCTGTTAATGTCATATATTTTTGTTTTGATTCGTACAACTTGAATTGGTCCGCAACAATTGCAGGGTTTTCTTGTGCATCTACAACTCCTTGTTGTAATCCTGTCAATGCTTCCGTCCATGCCATAGGTGTTGGTTGTGCACCTAGTGCTTTAAATGCTGCAATATGAATTTCATTTTCTTGTGTTCTAATCTTAAGGCCCTTTAAATCTTCTGGATTATTGACTGGATGTTTACCGTTCGTAATGTGACGATAACCATTTTCTCCCCATGAAAGTCCGATGATTCCATGTTCCCCCATTTGCCTAAACAACTCATCACCAATCTCACCTTCTAAAATCCCCACTGCCGTTTCACGATTTTTAAAGATAAACGGAACGTCAAGTACGCTTAATTCTGGGACAAAGTTTGTTACAGGAGCAGTTGAAGATACAACTAAATCCACTGTTCCCAAAGTCAGCCCTTCCGTCAATTCCCTTTCGGCACCAATTTCCGAGTTCGCAAAAACTTCAATTGTTACACGACCATCCGTACGCTCTTTCACATTTTCCGCCATTTCAAGGAAAGTGATATTGTAAGGATGGTCCTCTGGTAAAGAGTGTCCCGCTTGAAGCGTGAACTTTTCGTCCGATTTAGAATCTCCTTTAGAGCTATCACCTTCACTTGTCTTTCCTGAATCCGAACACGCTGCAACGATTACTAACAGCAAAGCCAAAATAAATAGTAACCCAAACTTTTGTTTCTTCACTACTTTTCCCCCTTTACCCATTTCAACTAAGGTGAATACTCAGTCTATTAAACTCGAGTTTCTTTACCTCGCAGATAGTACGACGTTAAACCTATGTTTTTAAAATGATCGAAGTGAACCTGACTAGCAAACTCCACTTCTAAAGATTAAGTTGACATAGATAAATTTTCAAATATGAATATTAACGCCTATCCATGTCTAATTATACGATAATAATTTAATAGTTCAATGTTTTCTTTCTACACTCATGCCTGTTTCCTTAAAATTCAGCAAACAAAGATAGATTCCGATGGCCCCTCAATTGAATTCCATTTTACTCTTGCCCCGCTATATTCCACTGTAACTAGAGTAAAACCCGCCATATAGATAGACGAGTTAGCACTAGTTTTTAGCATTCTAATGTCTGCTGCATTACTTCCTAAAGTGAGAGGCAGGCAATCTTATATTTGATACCCTCTATTAAATATGATAAGTAAAATCTTCCGGCAAGACCCTTTTTAAAAACTTCTGTGTTCGTTCTTCTTTTGGATTCACAAAAATTTCATGGGGTGTTCCTTCCTCCACTATGACTCCGCCATCCATAAAAATTACTTTGTTTGCTACATCCTTCGCAAAATCCATTTCATGCGTGACAACTAACATGGTTGTTCCTTCCCTTGCAATATTCTTCATAACAGTTAACACTTCTCCTACTAATTCCGGATCCAGTGCAGAAGTTGGTTCGTCAAATAAAATAATGTCTGGATTCAAAGCAACGGCTCTTGCAATGCCTACCCTTTGTTGCTGTCCACCTGATAATTCACTGGGATAGGCATCGTATTTATCTGTTAAACCCACTTTATCCAACGCTTTTTTCCCTATCTTAACCGCTTCTTCTTTCGGGACTTTTCTCCCGATAACAAGCCCTTCTGTTACGTTTTCTAAAGCTGTTTTATTATTGAATAGATTATTGCTTTGAAATACAAAAGCGATTTTCTGTCTAATTTGATGAATTTGTTTTTTTGTCGCGGTTCCCAAATTTACATCTATATCCCCAAAAACAGCACGACCTTGATCAGCTTTTTCTAAAAAATTGATGCATCTGAGTAATGTCGTCTTACCGGATCCACTTGGCCCCAGTATAACAACAACATCCCCTTTATCTATTGTGACGTCAACACCTTTTAATATTTCAGTTTTACCGAATGACTTATAGACATCTTTAATTTCTAACATGCTGTGTGTCCCTCCTTTTCATGCTTAAACAACTGACGGTTTATATTTACTCAAACGTTTTTCGTACAGTTTAAATGCATATTCGACTGCACTGCATAACAGTAAATAGACAAGAAAGATATCGATATAGGCCTCAACGTAATTATAGCCCACGTTCGCCGCCACTTTTGCTTTTAGCGTAATTTCCTGTAATGACATGGCATACCCGAGAGATGTTGCTTTGATCAGGTTGACTGTCGCTGTACAAATATTTGGCATTGCAACGACCAAAGCCTGTGGAATTATAATTCTTCTATATGCTTGCACATCAGTTAGCCCCACTGACTGGGCAGCTTCCAATTGCCCCCTGTTCACTGTGCTTAGTGCAGAACGAAAAACTTCAATCAGAACTGCTGTTGTGTTAAATGAAAAAACAATGAATGCGTACCAAATTGGATTCACATCATACACATTCATTCCTATATTAAACTTAGTAAATAGCGAACTTAGTAATAAGGGGACACTGCTGTAGACGATGAAAATCTGAATGATAATTGGGGTCCCTCTGACAAAAGAAACATATACTTGTGCAAAACGGTGTAACACTGGAATTCGATTGATTCTTGTTAATGCCAGCAAAAAACCTAACGGCAACGCAAAGAGTAAAGCTACAACTGTAATGAATAGCGTTATAGGTACTCCTGATAACGCGATAAAAAATGTATCTACTAAAAACTTGTAATTTAATCCTTCAGACATCTTCTCACCTCTTTACGCAGTTTTTAATCCTTGTTTCCCTTTACTAAATACTTGCTCTAATTTCAAGAAAAACTGTTCAATTGCTATTGAAAGTATCCAGTATATAATCGCTAATGCAAGAAATATTTCCAAAGCATGTGCATTGTAGTTACCAGCAATAATTAGATTTGCTTTTCCAACAACATCTATTAAGCCGATTGTATAGGCTAACGATCCTTCTTGTAGTACAGCCAGCAGGCTGTTCCCGAAGTTCGGCAATGCGACTACAAAAGCTTGCGGAAATACAATCCTTCTATAAGCTTGTGAATTGCTTAGCCCAACACTAACTGCGGCCTCAAATTGTCCATTGTCAATTGATTGAAAAGCTGAACGCATGACCTCGGACATAGCTGCCGCAAATTGAAGGGTAAAAGTGATTATGACAAATACGGCTGTGTCTATATTGTTTAAATTCAGACCGAAACGATCACCGATTGCAGGAAGTCCATAATAGACTAAAAATAGGAGTACGATAGAAGGTGTACACCTTATTATTGTTGTATAACCAGTCGCTAGTTTTCTTGCAAACTTACTTTTCCCTGTTTTCGCCACCGTTAGGATAAAACCCAAGAGCGTGCCGAATAGTACGGAAAGACCTGCAACCATAAATGTCATTTTTAAAAAAGGAATTAGTAGTGGGATGGACTCCCATATATATGATGCGTCAAAATATTTTTCCATGTACTCACCCCACTTTCATATTCCATTTGAAACGATTTGATTGATAAAGGCTGTTGAGCATATCGCACACCCAACAGCCTCGATATCCTAAGCGTTATCTTTCTACAGCATCCAACACCTCAAACAAATCTCTGCCGTAAAACTGTGAGCTCAATTCACTTGTCTTCTTTTCTTCTTTCAATTTTTTAACTACTTGATCATAGGCATTCGCAAATTCCTGTTCTTTTTTATTGAACAAAGGCCATGTTTTTATGACCGCGAATTCATTGTAAACAACCTCGTCTACCAGATTATGATAAGGACCATCTTCAGCCGTCACTTGCTTTTCAAATGGCCCTTCTATGATAACGCCTCCATCTACGCGTCCTTCATTCACCCACTGGACGACGTCTACTGTGAAAGCATCTCCAGCTTTCAACTGCACTTTATTATCCGGATTTTCTTTATTGTATTCATCAATTACAGTATATTGAGCGTTATTAGCTGCAATTGGTGCTAACGAAAAGCCAGCAGAAGCGAAGTCTGACAGGGACTTGATATGTTCATTTTCTTTTTTAAGTACAAGACCCGCACTGCTTAAGCCGATAAATTCTTTCGGGAAGATAAATTTTTCTGTTCTTTCCTGTGTCCAAAATGCATTTTTAACCCCTACCTGGTATTTCCCTTGTTCGACACCTACCAATAGGTCATCGCTTGTCGTTCCGACGTACACGAATTCGTATTGTGGAAGTAATTCATCAACCAATTTCATCACTTCAACATCATATCCAGTTGCATTTCCTTTCTCATCCAACCAGGACATTGGTTTTGAAGCCTGATCATAGGCGACTTTTACTTTTCGTATGTCTGACTTATTCTCATCAGCCGCTTTACTTGAGTTACATCCTGCTAAAATAGTAGTTAATGCTAAACCAATCGCCGCAAGTTGAAATATGCTTCTTCTTCTCATCATGAAATCCCCTTTGATCGCCTCAATCCATGTATTTTAACTATGGATAGCGTTTTTAGTTTTAATTCCATCAATTGCAGTTAATGCCAATTTTTTAATTGTCATATCGTCCATAGGGGGATTGTGTAAACCTGCCCTGACATCCCGATAATAGCGCTGTAATGGATTCGTGCGTTGAAGACTTTTTGCACCTACGATTCTCATCGCTTTATCGACAATCGTAATGGCTGAATTCGTAATGGTATGCTTGACAACTGCAACCTCATTTGTCAGATAGCCCCTTCGTGATTCATCATCATAAGCCTCCGCCACACTGTAAATCAGATGCCTCGCCTGGATTAATTCCAAATCAATTTCTCCTAGCAATTGTTGAACATTCGGCAATTGACTAATCGGCCCATTCAGACTGTTAGGAGAATAAGTAGTTGCAAAATGAACAGCATAATCACGCGCAGCTTGTGCAATTCCGAGATAACATGCAGGAATATGAAGAAGCCAGCCACTAAACGGTGCACCACTTGGTTTGTCAGGTAGTTCAACAAGTTTTGACTCTTCGACTTTTACTTGATTGAGAACTAGATCATGGCTTCCAGTTCCCCTCATTGAAATGACGTCCCATGTCTGATCAATCGTCAGACCTTCTAAATCTTTGTGCAGCAGGAAGAATCCTACTTGTTGTTGTTCTTCGATCCAGGCAGATGTTAGAAAATAAGTTAATACTGGAGAAGCCGTTGTAAAGGTTTTGCGCCCCGACAATACCCATGAACCATCTTGTTTCTCCGCATTTGTTCCTGGGCGCCCTCCCCTAGTTGGGCTACCTGTTTGTGCTTCACTCACAGATCGATTCACTAAGGCGCCGTTCAGAACTTCTTTGGCAAAGAAATCGAGATTTTGATCATTCCATAACCTTTTGTCAAAAAGTTCTCCGACAACCCCAAGATTCCATCCGATAGAAAGAGCTGTATTGCCGTCAAAACTAGCTAGTGTTTCTTGAAGGAGTACCATATCGTAGACTTTTAGCCCTTCTCCTCCGTACTCATGTGGGAGTGTACTGCTCGTATAACCCATTTCAATTAAATCTTGAATATTTTCTGCCGGAAAAATTGCCTCTTCATCAGTTTGAGCAGATGTATTTTTAAATTTTGTTTCTACCTCATTTACCTTTTCAAGCCATTTCTTTTGACGTTCCGTTTTTACAAATAGGTTAATCACAAGTTCCCCTCCAACTATACTTTTACTAGAATTTTAGCTGTTTTTCATTAATAGATTATCTTATGCTAACAACTCCGATAGGTTTCATCGGGATTCAATTAATAATAAGCCATATTAATTAAATGTCAAGATACCCTTCATATAAATAACAGAAAAATCCGTAAGAACGTTTAGTGGAACACGTTCTTACGGTTATAAATTACTCCATATTTAAGACATCGAAGTTCTTGATCTAAATTTTTTCTCCCTATACATCGCTCCATCAGCTATTTGTATTAACTCTTGAAAGTTTTGCCCGTCATCAGGATAAATTGCAAAACCAACGGAAGCTCCTACGGAAGGGAATTCGTCAAATCTTTCATTCGCTAATACCTTTTGAAGACCCTGTATATAAACTCGTTCGAAATTATTTTTACAATCAGGTACTAGAATCAAAAACTCATCCCCACCCCATCGTGCTACGATATCATTTTTCTTAACGAATTTTTTTATGATCACAGCAAGATGGATTAACAATTTGTCACCTTTATGATGTCCATATGTATCATTGATTTCTTTAAATCTGTTAAGGTCCATCATGATGACACCTAACTTGAGATTTTCTCTTCTATACATTTGTGTGATTTTTTGAAACGACTGTTCTACCGTTCGTCGATTGTAGGTATCTGTCAAATAGTCTTTTTCAGAATAATATTTTACGTTATCAAATTGTTTTCCGCACCAATAAGCAATCGCTAAAAAAATTGTTGTTAAAATAAAAAAGTTTGCCCTAAATGGAAGCTCCAAATACTGATGATAGTAAAAATACCGTAGAAGGTTAAACAATCCGACTATACCAATCGCAACAATCCTGCCATTATACTCCATGAAATTCACTCATTTCCCTATTCTTATGGGCATAATACACTACCATAGGTTTATTCGTAAAAAAACGATTGCAAACTAACTGCAATCGTTTTTTATCCTATTTAAATAACACAAGAACTTTGTAGCGTTTTACTTTTTATTTGCCGTTTCCCATACGTTTTCAAGCCATGCTTCAAACTCATCGCCTTTGTCACCTTCATACGTGTCGTACAAATCAAGTCTCATGTTCTTCAACTTTTCTTTATATTCTTCGAACGTGTGGTCTCTCGGCAAGCTTTTCTTAATTCTGAGGAAAACTTTGTTGGCATCTTTAATCAATTCAAATCGATTTCTTGGTGGTAATTCTACATCCTCACCAAATTTCACAAGATTGCGGTGAGCGGCTTCTACTACTTTATATACGGCATCGTTGTTCATTCTGTGTAAAAGTATATCGATAGTCCGTTTATGTTTCCATTGTCCTAATTCATCAATCGTATCTAAACGTAGTCTCCAATTCGATGCCCGGTTAACTGCCTTCCGTAATTCATCGTAATTTGGCGGCATTTCATTTTTAATTTCATTAGTCAAGTGATCCAATCTCCTTCTATTTCAATATCCTGTTTAGTTAAGGGTAACTCTACATGTTACATACAATACCCTTCAATATGTATTGTACCATTATCTGCTGAACTACATACCTTTTTTCATATAATCCGCCACTTTTTTAAATATAATCATCTGTTCATATTCCGTTCACCTTGCCAGATTATAGTTAAGTTATTAAGAAATACGGGAGGCGCAAAGATGAATATTGCATGGAAAGAAATTAAGAAGAATAAAGCGAAGTTTATCATTTTAGGATCAATCATTTTTCTCGTCAGCTTTTTAACATTTATCATCTCTGGGTTAGCGAACGGTTTATCTCAAGATAATGCAGCATTAATTAAAGATTTACCAGATGGTCAATTTTACATGAATGTAGATGCAAACGAAACGTACAATCTTTCAAGAATAGATGAAAGTGTACAAACCACTGTATTAAATGAACAAAAGGACGCAGCTGCACTTTCCATTCAGATGGGGTTTGTAAACGATATGGAAGACAAGCAGCATAGTATCGCTTTCGTTACTTCAACAGATTCAAAGTCGTTTGAGTCTGTCGGTAAAGGAGAAGTAATTTTAGATCGTTCATTGGAAGAAGAAGGGATTAAGGTTGGTGATATATTAACAAATAATCAATTCAGTGGCGAATTTAAAGTGAAAGGTTTTGTCGATCAAAAGAAATACAGCCATGCGCCTGTCGCATTTATTAACATGGAAAACTATAAAGAAATTTACCGTGTCAATGAAATGCAATTGATTTTTGTACCAGGTACAGAAAAAGCACAAGTAGTAACGAGTTTACAATCGTTTTCAAATAAAGAATTCCTCAATACGATACCAAGTTACAGTGCTGAACAGATGTCACTCAATATGATCATTTGGTTTTTGGTTGCCATTAGCGGAATGTTGTTCGCAATATTCTTCTATATGATGAACGTTCAAAAGATTGGATTATATGGGATCTTAAAAGCACTAGGAGTTAAAACAAGTAGATTGTTCGGCATGATGTGGTACCAGATGATTTTCATCACTGTGATTGCGCTTGGACTATCAGTAGCTTTGAGCCATGGCTTTGCATTGATTGCACCTAAAGGAATGCCATTTAGTTTAACACTTGATACAACTGTTCAATTATCGATCGTATTCCTAATTATTGGATTTATAGGAGCGACACTGTCCGGACTGCAAATTAAAAAAGTTGAACCATTGCAAGCTATCCAACAAGGAGAGGTTTAATATGACGATTTTCACAATTGATGAAGTTACAAAAACATTTACGAATGGTGAAGTGGATGAACAAGTATTAAAAGGGATTAACATTTCACTCCGAGAAGGTGAAATAACAGCGTTAGTAGGCGCTTCAGGTTCTGGTAAAAGTACGATTCTTACGATAGCAGCAGGACTTCAACGTGCAACGGACGGAAAAGTGCTATTTGAAGGAAAAAACATGACCGACATGAATCAGGATCAGATCAGAAAAATCAGAGCAAGTGAGTTCGGTTTTGTCTTTCAATCCTCGCATCTTGTCCCTTTTCTGACAGTAGAAGAACAATTATTGCTGATGCTTGACGTTTCTGAAACCAAGTTAAAAAAACGAGAACAACAAGTGGAAGTTGAAAAGATTCTCAAATTGGTGGATATGGATCATCGGAAAGATGCCTACCCTGCTTCTTTATCAGGAGGAGAAAAGCAACGTGTGGCAATTGCTCGCGCAATCATCCACAAACCGAAAATGTTGTTCGCAGATGAGCCGACAGCAAGCCTTGACTCAAAGAGATCAAAAGACGTCATGACATTGATTCGTGAATTGACAAAAACGTTGAATATTACAACGTTAATGGTAACTCACGATGAAGACATGCTTACCTATGCAGATCATATCATTACAATGAAAGATGGATTGGTTTTAACTTGAGTATAGCCCATTGTAGCATTGGTAAAGTAATAGATATTGAATCACTTTTAGTATCTTCTACGATGTGTATTTTCATGAACAAATAGTTTGTATTGCTTTAGCTGAATAACTTTAACCCGAAACAGCCATTCCTTAAAATGGCTGTTTTTTTATTTTCATCTCCTATTTTCACTAAAGAACAATTCACTATTAGCTTTCACCCGGATTTTTCTGATGAAAATAATTAGGGTTAACGACGTCGTTGCTATAAGGTTTATGAAAGACATGAGTCGTTGCAGGTGAAAGCGGCGGAATAAGCCATGTCCAATTTCCTGTAATACCTCTTCCTACTGCACACTCGTTTTTTTCAAAACTTTTAAATTGTTTGGCTGCAGTATGATGGTCGACTAACGTAACTCCCGCATTTTGATATGAATTCAACACCGCAATATTTAGTTCTACTAGCGCTTTATCCTTCCATAGTGAACGGTTTGACCTTGTATCCAGCCCCATAAGTTCTGCAACTTTCGGAAGTAGATTATAACGCTCTTCATCCGCCAAATTTCTCGCACCGATTTCAGTTCCCATATACCATCCATTAAACGGAGCCGTCGGATAGTGAATCCCACCAATCTCCAAGCGCATATCCGAAATAATTGGAACCGCATACCATTTTACATCCAGTTCGTCAAAACACTTTAGTTGCGGATGGGTAATCTTCACTTCTTTCACTAGCTTTTTTGGTATTTCAAAGATTCGAGGCGAATCTCCTTCTAATTGAATGACAAGTGGAAGAACATCATACGGAGTCCTCTCCCCTTTCCAGCCTAACTTTTCGCACATCCTCGTTAATTCAACTGATGTGGAATCTCCAATAATTTGTTCCGTCTCTTCATATCCTGCATAACGTATAAGCTGATGATTCCATATTCGTATCGGATCAATTCCACCTCGTCGTGGCGGGAAAATCGTAATCGATGAACGAATTTTACCGTCATTTGTCGCATATTCAATATGATTCAATAATGCGTCGCATACATCTTCAGCGGTTACTATTGCCCTCCGGTCAAAAACATGAAGCCTGTCCCAAAATAAACGTCCTATACAACGATTATTATTACGCCAAGCCATTCGGGCCCCATGTTCAAGTTCTAGCGAAGTATGGCTATACGTTCCAGTTTCATTTACTGCTATTCGTACTTCCTCTATTCGCTTCATTTGTTGCTCTGTTGTCATCCCAAGTTCTGCATAACATCTATGTATGAATTGCTCCGCTTCTAAAAGTAATATATCTTTTTCAGTCTGATTACACAAAGCCCATCATCTCCAATATTGCTAGTATATCATTCAAAATGGGCTTGTTTCTACTTCAATTTAGCCAACTTTTGAACTTAGAGTTCTAATTGATAGAACAGATAAAACAATGGATTATCCCCTGCATTAACTATAAATCCTCTTTTTCAAACAGTACTAGATGGATACCCAAATAAGCCTTTGTTTGCCCAAATATAAACATATCCCTCATATAGAATCCTAGTTCTCCGTAAAAAAAAAAAAAAAAAAAACACAAACCAATAGGATAATTGGTTTGCGCCTTTTCATTATGAACCCATTTTTCTACGAGCACTGCTAACTTGTTTTGCTTGTTGGCTTTGCATTTTTTTAGCAGATTGTGCTGGATTGCCTTTTGCGTTGTTATCAGAAGTTTGGTTTTTCTTTGCTTCTAACTGTTTTTGTATCACTTCTTTTAAGCTTATCTTTTTCTTTGCCGTTTCTTGTTCATTTTTTTCATTGTTTTCAGTCATTTAAAATCCTCCTTACTAACGAATAATGATTAATTTTGCTTCTCTTTAGTATAACCGAAATTCGGCGACTACTGGGGGATTTCTGAAATTAATTTTTAAAAAACCTATCCTCTTTCTAGTTTATCAGTCAATCCATATGCCGAATTTCCCTGCTATCAGGGTAGGATCTTCCACTAGACCATAAAGCTTTCAATTAGAATGATTAAAACACATAAATCATCCCTACTGAACTGCCCACTGTAATACGGACACTTATAAGAAGAACCATTATATAAATTGAACGAAAGGGCCTCACTTACAATGCTCGACGCTTGGGGATGCCTCTCCGAACTGGAAAATACGTTCAACAAATATAGTTAACCTTACTAGGAGATGACCCCGGTATTCTACCGGCGTCATCTTCTTTAAATACCACTGATAACGATGCGTTTTGTAAGTGGATATCAGAAGGATTTAGTGCCAGATTTGAAGCTAATGATAAGGTTTAATATATCTCATTTATATGAGTTGTCGTAATGAGCTTATCTTGTGTCATACATTCGGAAGTAAGCGTAAAATAGCGACCACCTATTTTATGTTTACTTAGGCTTGGCTTTACTATCGTCGCTAAAGGCGTTGAAAAAGAAGCGCAGCATGAGATCCATCTTCAAATGAATGTCGATTGTATTCAAGGATATCGTTATTGCAGACCTTTGGATGAAGAAGCAGTTTTGGAGTTCTTACGTCACTAAACCCAAGGTGAAATTACTCAAAATCAGCTTATAATCGCAAAATACTTATTCAGTACTCAGATTTTTAAATTAGAACAAATGAAGAGTTAGTTAAAAAAATCTTGTTAATGGTAACTTTTTGCTTTATTATAGAAAAATGTTATGGAGTAATCCGTAATTAACGATACTTAAGGAGAGTGGCATGATGAGGAATTATACAAAAGAAGACATACGCAAATTTGTAACAGAAGAAAATGTGAATTTCGTTCGACTTCAGTTCACCGATATTTTAGGAATGATCAAGAACGTGGAAATTCCCATCAGCCAGCTCGAAAAAGCACTAGACAATAAAATGATGTTTGACGGATCTTCAATCGAAGGATTTGTACGTATTGAGGAATCCGATATGTACCTCATACCCGATCTAAACACATGGATGGTATTCCCATGGCCATCAGGAAAAGGAAGAGTTGCTAGGCTTATCTGTGACATTTCACTTGCCAATGGTTCGCCGTTTACAGGTGATCCTCGAGGCAATTTAAAACGTGTATTGACAGAAATGAAGGAACTTGGATTTACAGACTTCAATCTTGGACCAGAACCAGAATTCTTCTTATTCAAGCTCGATGACAACATGCAACCTACAATGGAATTAAACGACAACGGCGGCTATTTCGACCTCGCCCCAATGGACCTTGGAGAAAACTGTCGACGTGATATCGTCTTGGAACTAGAGGAAATGGGATTCGAAGTTGAAGCATCCCACCATGAGTGCGCACCAGGACAACACGAAATCGACTTTAAATATGCGGATGTACTCACCGCCTGTGACAACATCCAAACATTCAAACTTGTGGTTAAAACAATCGCACGTAAACACGGCCTGCATGCAACCTTCATGCCAAAACCTCTTTTCGGTGTCAGCGGGTCAGGTATGCATTGCAATGTTTCCCTATTCAAAGATGGCGAAAATGCTTTCGTTGATGAAAATGGTAAATTACAATTAAGCACAACAGCTTATCAGTTCATGGCTGGCGTTCTTGAACATGTACCTGGTTTTACAGCAGTGACAAATCCTACAGTTAACTCCTATAAACGACTTGTTCCTGGCTACGAAGCGCCATGCTACATTGCCTGGTCTGCCCAAAACCGCAGCCCACTTATCCGAATCCCAGCATCTCGGGGCATAAGTACTCGAATCGAAGTTCGTTCAGTTGACTCGGCCGCAAATCCCTATCTCGCAATGGCTGTAATATTAAAAGCAGGTTTAGACGGCATTAAACGTGAACTCGAACCACCAATGCCAGTTGACCGTAATATTTACGAAATGAATCCTTCAGATCTTAAGGAATTAGGTATCGGTACTTTACCTACGGACCTTGACCACGCCCTCATTTCACTTGATAAAGATGAAATTATCCAAGAAGCTCTCGGCAAGCACATTTTCACGAACTTTATGGCAGAGAAAAAATTGGAATGGGAGAATTACCGAATTAACGTTCACCCTTGGGAAGTTGAACAGTATATGAAGAGGTACTGATATAATCGAGTAAAAGGGAATAATTAACTCCCAATCTCCGACTCCGCCTTACGTACACTACGGTATACGTCGGTTCAATTCAAATGGATGACACAAGGTTTCGTAACGTAATAATAGACTTTTGGTCCCTTGGAACCCCCATAAGGCGGTTCCAAGGGTTCTATTTAGTTATTGGACTCTTGAATATTTTTCAGTAGCTTTTATTTTTCCCTCTGCTACTCCCAGATGTTAAGGAGCGATTTTCTCCGTGAATAGTTCACCCCATAAAAATCGAAACTGCACTATATACTAATAGTAAAGCCATCACTACATTAAACTGATTTCTATATTTCGATAAAAATGTTTGAAATATTGAACCAAACAGACTCCAACTGCTAGTACCCATAAAACCAACAACAGCCAAAAATAATGAAAAAAATAGTAAGCTAACATTGGATGTATGGTACGGCAGGATGAACGTTCCCATTACCGTTATTCCATATAGAACACCTTTTGGATTTACAAATTGCAAAAGCATGCCCGCCAAAAAACTATTATACTTGCCTGTATCATCGTCGTTCTCACTATTTTTACTGGTTACTATTTTTACAGCTAGATACAACATATAGCCCGCTCCCAGGATCATCATGGGAAGTTCAATTTTCGGAATGAAGTTATGAAGCAATAGATTAAAATAACTAGCTAATAACATAATAACAAAGAAGCCTGCACCAACTCCGAAACAAAACCGCAGTGTCTTCTTAAACCCATACTTATTCGCAAATAACATAGCCATAATATTATTAGGGCCTGGCGTAAAACTTGTGATAAAAACATATAACAAAAACGATACTACTGACATATTAGACCTCTCCCTTAGTGAGTGTGTTATAATGTCTAAAACAGACGGTATAACGTTTTCTTTTTACTGTACAGTTCAGACGTTATATTGTACAGAAAAAATTGGGGTGTCTGTATGCAAGAAATTCATCTTATCATTGCAAAAAATCTAAAAGCTTTACGGGAAACTAAGAAATTAAGTTTGGAAAAGGTAGCAGAATTGACAGGCGTCAGCAAAACGATGGTCGGCCAAATTGAACGAGGTGAATCGGCCCCAACCATTACAACAATCTGGAAAATAGCTAATGGCTTAAAGATTTCCTTTACTGCCCTTATCAATAATCCGCAGCCAGACACAAATATCGTGTTGAGAAGTGACATTCAACCATTATCTGAAGACAACGGAAAATATCGGGTCTATCCCCATTTTCCCTTCGAAGATGACAAACGCTTTGAAGTGTATTCAGTTGAGATAGAAAAAGGAGGGTTTCTAAGTGCTGATTCGCACATTGAGGGCACTGAAGAGCTATTAACTATTTTTGATGGGGAACTGACTGTACGTGTAAATAATGATGAACACACGGTGAAAAGTGGTGATTCCATCCGATTCAAAGCTGACAGACCTCATACCTATCATAATTCGGGGGAAACATTAACTCGCTTAAGTATGGTTTTATATTACCCTACTTAAAAAAAATCCGTTCTTAGGTAGTAAAGGATTCAACAAACCGTCTTTATTATTTCCAAGAGAAGGGGAAGTTCATATGGCAAGATTTTTTTCAAATACCTCTCCTTCACCCACTACCCTACTTGTAATTATTCAAAAATACGTTTTCATTCGAAATATAGTCATCTAAAAACAAGCCATCGAGATTGTCTCGATGGCTTAGAATTAACTTAAAATCACTTTCTCTCCAGCTTTCTCCTTCGAATCTATAGAGTCTAAAAGAGGTTTCAGAGGAATATGATACAATCAAGAAAATTAGACAAACAAAAGAGGTGAACGATATGTGCCGAAACATTAAAACACTATTTAACTTTGCCCCTCCAGCTACCGACGATGAAATTTATGCAGCTTCGCTTCAATATGTTCGAAAGGTCTCCGGTTTCACCAAACCATCGAAAGCAAACGAGGATGCTATTAATCGGGCTATTGAGGACGTGGCTATCTCTACGCAAAACCTACTAAACACACTAGTAACGAATGCCGAGCCTCGTGATAGAGAAATTGAAGCAGAACGTGCTCGTGCTAGAACTGTAAAGAGATTTGAAATTGAATAGATTTCATGAAAGGTTAAGATTTATGGCCGGAATAGCTCATTAATAACTGTGAAAATTAGAAATGATTAAGTTTACGTTTCCAGGACAACATACAAGACATGAGGTGAAGTTATGAAAAAGATCGTACAACTCCTGATGGTCTTATGTTTAATGGCTCCGTCCCTTATCCATGCGCAAACGAACACATCCGATGTGAAAATTGCTTTTATTCGCGACGGCTATTTATGGCTCAAGGTCGATGACAAAGAAGAGAAACTGACGAAAGAAAAAGCGACGTACAATTATTCTCCTCAATGGTCTTTCGATGGAAAAATGATTCTTTATCAAAAAGAAGTGGCTGGCAATATAATCGATACGAAAGGCACTTCAAATGAATTATGGATTTATGACGTCGCAACAAAAAAGCATCGCAGAATCTTTCGTGACGGCTCTAATCCGAAATGGTCTCCAACAGAGAACATTGTTGCCTTTAGTGCTGTAGGTGTATTGAATATAGCTGATTTGGAACACTTCTATAATATTGCTTTAGGTGTAGACGATTATGCGTGGCAGCCAGATGGGAAAGGTTTTATCGCGTCATCAAGTGCTATTCCCCGCCCAGATGGCTGGACCCATCCAATTCTTTACACCATTTCGATTGAGGGTTATCAAAACAGAAATTCATTAACAAAAAGTGCCAAAAAATTTTTTATAATACCAAAAGAGCTAGGAAAAGATGACGTGAAAATCCTCTCGATCGGCGCGGGTTCGTTTACGTATTCACCAAACAAACAGTGGATAGCATTTGTCGTATCCCCTACTGCTTCATGGTCGATGGACAGCGATATGCTTTGCGTGATTTCTGTAGACGGCAAAAACTTTGAAGTGATTGATGAGCTCAACCAGGAATCCAAGCCGAAATGGGCTTACACCAAAAACTTGCTCGGTTATATTGCCGGGGGCGGAAGGATTGTCTTTGGTTTTAAAAATAAGGATCTAAAAGTAACCGAACTCCCTGCCGATCAAACAGTAACGCTTACACCAAAAAACTATGCTGAAATGGGTTTTTCATGGGTAGATAATGCTTCATTAATCGTTTCCAGAGTACCGGAAACCGAATGGTCCGATGAGGCTAACAAGCGCCCTAAACCGGTATTGTATCTATTATCACTAACCGATCCAAAACAAATACAAATAACGAAGCCTCCAAAAGGCCAAGGGGATTTTACACCCATTTTTTTACCCTCCATAAATAAAATCACTTGGACAAGACAAAGTGATTTAGTAACTTTAAAAGGTGATTTATGGGTGGCTGATCCAAATGGTGACCATGCAAAAGTGTGGGTCCATGATATAGGGCTAGAGTCGTATGACTTTTTTCCATCACGGTGATTGAGCGTAGTATGTGAAAGAAAATATAAATAAGCCATCTCTTTAGTGGAGTGGCTTATTTGTGTATGCAACAACTTATCTGGAAAAGTGAAATGTAGTAGCTCTAGTAATTTGTTTCAAGAAGCTCTTTAAACCGCAGCTTCCAATAATAATAGTAAATCCTCTTTAGAGAAATGGTAGTTTTCATTACAAAGATGGCAGTGTGCTTCAGCTTGCCCGTCCGTCTGAATCATATCTTGTATCTCGTCACTTCCTAAACTGAAGATGGCATTGGAAATTCTCTCCACGGAGCATTGACACTGGAAATGAACAGGAATTTCCTCTAAAAATTTCACATTTCCAGTACCCAGTAGGTGTTCTAGTATCTGTTCTGGCGTCATACCTTGCTCAACCATAGAAGATATAGGAGTCATTCCTTTCAAACGTACTTCTATCGCATTGACTGTCTCCTCATCTGTACCAGGCATAAGTTGAATTATGAATCCACCTGCTGCTTGGATTGTATGATCAGGATTTACTAAAACACCCACTCCTACTGAGGAAGCTACTTGCTCTGAAAGAACAATATAGGACGTAAAGTCTTCATCTAGCTCACCCGATACAAGGGGGACATGCCCAACAAAGGGCTGCTGTAATCCGATATCTTTTGATACAGTTAGCATTCCATCCGTTCCAACTGCTCTTTTCACATCTAATTTACCTTGTTCATTTAACTCAAAATGAGTTTGAGGATTTGTGACGTAGCCCCTGACTTCCCCTTTGGTATTTGCATCTACCAGAATGGTTCCAAGTGGACCACCACCATTTATTTTGACCGTTATTTTCTCCTCTCCTTTGAGCATTGCACCGAGTATCACGCTGGCTGTCATAGAACGCCCAAGTGCAGCAGAAGCAGTTGGCCATGTCTTATGGCGACGTTGAGCTTCGCCAACGCTTTGTGTAGTTCTCACCGCATAAGCACGTACTTGGTTATTGTAAGCAGTTGCCTTTACTAAATAATCCTTCACTTCATACCTTCCTTTCTTCTATCACAGTTAAAAAATCTCCTTTGCCAATAAGCGATAACCATTCAAACGTTTCCCTTGCGAATGAGGAATACTACAAATCATTGCTTCATCAAATCCATATCGTTCTTGCTCTTCTTGTAATCGCGCTGCAATTTCATTCGAAGATCCCACTAAGTGGATTTTACGACTTTCTTTAATCATCATGCGATCCATTTCCGTCAGTGGATAATCACGGGCTTCTTCAGGCGTCAAAACTTGCCCGACCCTGCCTTTCATAAACTGTAAACGCCAAATATCTTGAGGCATTGCCTCAAACTCAGCTTCTTCTGCAGTTTCGGCTGTTGTCACCATATAGGAAACATTGATTTCCGGTTTCTCCATAAACGCTGACGGTTGAAAATTCTTCTTATACGTATCTAAAGTCGATTTGGATAGCTGACCATTAAAAAACTGTGCAAAAGAATAGCCAACTCCCATACGCCCTGCTTGAATGGCACTATTGCCACTCGAACCCAGTAACCAAGCTTCGGGCAAAACAATATGCGATGGCGTGGCTATCGTTTTATTGTATAGGCTATCTTCCGGTACTTGATCGTTGATCAATTGCAGTGCTAGATCAAATTTTTCATACATATTGTTCACCATCGGAGGGCGTCCTTCGGATAAAGCATAGATGGAATCATTATCCCCTCCCGGAGCTCGACCCACACCAAAATCAATTCGACCTGGTGAGAATGCGCTCAGTGTTTTAAATACTTCAGCTAGTTTTAGCGGAGAATAATGCATCATCATTGTGCCGCCAGTACCAATACGAATTTGTTGCGTTTTAGCCGCTAAATGAGCCGCTGTCACTTCAGGAGCCGAGCTTGCAAAAACGTTTGTTCCATGATGCTCAGCCATCCACATGCGATGGTAGCCCAATTCATCTGCCAAAACGGCCAGTTCTTCTGCTTTTTTCAAAGCATCAGGCGCACTATTTCCTTTCGTAACGGGTGCTTGATCCAGTACACTTAACCTCATTTAGTTAACTTCCTTTCCTCTTGTACTTTGTCAGGTGTCACATCATTGCCAAGTGGATCCAGAACGGTTATTCCAGAGACGGTATTAAGAACCTGCCCGCGAATTTCGCGTAAGTAATCTTGTTGCAAGACGGTTTGTTCTACCATTTCGGCATTGGTCAACCCCTCTTCCCTTTGCTTTTTTGCTAATTCATTAATTCGATTTAGACCTTTAATCATCTATATTCCACTTCTTTCATAATTTATTTGCAGGAAAATGAGGAAGCACATATTCGCCAAATTCTTGAATCACTTCTGCTGCAGGGCGTGTTCCATTCTTCAGCCCAAACATTACATGATTAACTCCGGCATCCTCGTAAGCATGTAAATAATCAATTAAAAATCGATAACCCGATCTAAACCCACCCTTTATTGGTTTGGGTGCTTCATTTGGATTCTCTGATAAATCAATTGCCAAAGCTTGAGCAAATGGTTTGAATCCGCCAGCTGCTTGCCGCCATTTTTTAACAAGTTCGCGCTGTTCATTGACACCTTGAGAATAAAATAACCAACCATCTGTATGCTCCGCTAGCCACTCAATTGTCTGGCCAGAATACCCCGTTCCCAAAATTGGAATAGCAGATAAAATTGGTTTGGGAACGATATCACCTTGAAGCATGTCAACTCGCTCTGTCTGTATTTGCGGGAATGCTTCTTTCCAGACTTTTTTCATTACCACTATAGATTCTCTAAATAACGCTGCTTTTTCGTTAACATCCACTTTAAATACGAGGAATTCAATGGGCCTATCACCAGTGGCAACACCCAATAACAGCCGCTGATTCGATATTTTATCTAGCGAGGCAGCTGATTTTGCTACGTGAAGTGGGTGGCGCAATGTCGTCACAATGCTTGAAGTACCAAGAGCAATTCGATCCGTATGTGCTGCTACGTAAGAAAGAAACACCCACGGATCGTATAGAGCTCCAACATCACCAAAATTCGAATCGTAAAGGGGAGAATCTCTGACAAATAAAGAGGCAAATCCTAGACCTTCCGCCTTTTTCGCCAGTATCATTTGCTCATCTAAATCCATCGTTGGAAAACTTCCTGCATACGATTCCAAAGGAAATGTTAGTCCCAGCGTTAATTTATTCTCTTTAAATGTTCGTGCAAAGCCTTGATGAGATTGGAAATTATTCATAATAGTTGTTCACCTACTTACATGTATTCTCTTATAAGACCATTTTTCCGTTTATCCATTCTTTTAAATCTTCTACTTTTCCAGGAAAACGATTAGCTGTTTCTTCATCTAAAGATGCAATTGTTTCTCGCTTCAATATCGTTCTCCAAGTTGATTCAGCCTCATCCATTAAATCCGTTAACAAGCAGCATCTATCTTCTTTTTCCAATTCAAGCATGTCATCGAGAATACCACTCGGTGAATAAAGTGATTGTTGGCCTTCTACTGCAAGATAAACATCGTATATCCGAATCTCTTCCGGTTTTTTCTTTAATTTAAAGCCACCCTTCACCCCTGCAACGGAAGTAATCAGGTCTGCACTAACTAACTTTCTTAACAACTTTTGAAAATAAGTCGGTGAAGTCCCTAATTGTTGACTGATGGCTTCTCCAGGCAATACCGCTTTATCCGGTAACATATTCAGTAAAAGAATGGCGTATACAGATTGCTCAACCCCTGTTTTCATTTGCATGAAAATCACCTCTGTATCTTTTGTATTTTTTGAACGTTCATCAACGAGACTAATGCAGATAAGCATTATCCATATTGGAAATATTAAACTACTGCTAGATGAAGGTCAAATAATAAAACTCATGTAATAAATTACATGAGTTTTGGTGATTTATGATAGTGAGTGGACACATGAATCATTGAAAAACAAGATGATTGTTCTTCATGACCATAGTGAAATTCCTGTCTTTGACTATTTTCCCTTGTAAGGCGCCTTCGCTCAGTTTATATAGGTCAATCATTTGTTCAACATATATAGGATCAAAGTCGAAGGAAAGATACTATCGACTTTGATTTGTTTGTTATTCCCCAGTTTCAGCAAAATGCTGAATACGAATACCAATTTCATCACGAACACGCTGGAAGAATACCCATTTTTCTTCATCAGTTCCTTCTGCTTTAGCAGGATCATCAAATCCCCAATGATCTCGCTTTACATGAGATGGTATCATTGGACACTTGTCAGCAGCATCCCCACAAAGAGTGACGACAAAATCTGCATTATGTAAGATCTGCGGATCAATGATATCCGAGGTTTGATTTGAAATATCGATTCCAACCTCATTCATGGCTTTCACAGCATTTTGGTTTACTCCATGGGCTTCAATTCCAGCACTAAGAACTTGCCATTCTTCTCCAAGAACTTTTTTTCCCCAACCTTCAGCCATTTGGCTACGGCATGAATTACCCGTACATAGGAAGTAAAGTGTTTTTTTCGACATATCGAAAACCTCCTTTTTTTACTGGATGAACGACAGCCATAGATACAGTCCGATTAATGTTATTAGGAGTGTAGGAACAGTTAGGAGTATACCGATTTTAAAATAGCTACCCCAAGAGATTTTCACACCTTTTTGAGACAGTACATGCAACCACAATAAAGTAGCCAAAGAACCGATTGGTGTGATTTTTGGACCTAGATCTGACCCGATTATATTCGCATATATCAAAGCCTCGCGAATCGACTCTGTTGTCGTCGTTTCTGATATGGCTAATGCGTTAATCATGACGGTAGGCATATTATTCATAATAGATGATAAAATCGCAGCAATAAAGCCCATCGAAATCGTCGCTACAAATAGTCCTTGGTTGGCAGCCATTTGAATGACATCGGCCAATACACCAGTCAGACCGACGTTACGCAATCCGTAGACAACGACGTACATCCCAACTGAAAAGAACACGATCGCCCAAGGTGCGCCTTTCAGTACTTGTTTCGTGTGAACAGCGGGACTTCTTTGTGCCATGACAATAAAGAATATCGCCGTAATTCCAGCAATAATCGAAACAGGAAGTCCTGTAAATCCACTAGAAAAATACCCGATGAGTAATATGCTTAATATCACCCAAGCCAGTCGAAACATCTTTTTATCTTTGATAGCATCCTTCGGTTGTTTTAGATCTGCTACTTTATAATTTTTAGGGATACTTTTACGGAAGAATAGCATCAATACTAAAATACTAGCCACTAACGCAAATAAATTGGGTACAATCATTTGGGATGCATATTCGACAAAGCCAATACCGAAAAAATCTGCCGAAACAATATTGACTAAGTTACTCACGACTAATGGTAACGAAGTGGTATCTGCAATAAAACCACTGGCAATGATGAATGGAAAAATCATTTTTTCATTGAAATTTAAATTTCGTACCATAGCCAGCACAATTGGCGTTAGTATAAGAGCCGCCCCATCGTTTGCGAACAAAGCAGCAACGACCGCACCTAGTAGACTGACATAAACAAACATGCGAATCCCGCTGCCTTTGGCTAATCTAGCCATATGTAGAGCCGACCACTCAAAGAATCCAATCTCATCTAAGATTAATGAAATGATTATGATAGCAATGAAAGCCAATGTAGCATTCCAGACAATCCCAGTTACATCAATAACGTCTTGAAAAGTAACTACTCCTACTAACAAAGCAATTATTGCCCCAATACAGGCGGACCATCCAATTGATAAATTTCTAGGCTGCCAAATAACAAAAATAAGTGTAATTATGAATATCAATGATGCCGTTATTACTGAAACCAACGCTCTTTCCCCTTCCTACTTGCAGCAAACTCTAAGCCCTTGCGCTTCCAGTCTGGCTATAGACTCATTTTGTTCGGGAAGCTGTTCAAGAATGCTTTGAATAAACGGATAGTCTTCATGACTTTTGTTAATCGAGAAAAAAATCCATTGTCCTCTACGTTCTTCTTTCACTACCTTTATATCCTTAAGTTTACGTAAGTGCTGGCTAATCGCCGGTTGACTCATATTAAAAATCTCAACAAATTCACACACACAGCATTCATGCGTCTTAAGTAGCCGCATCATAGTCAAACGAGTTGGATCTCCGAGTAATTTTAAGAGTTGTGATGCTCGCTGAATATCAATAGTTACTGTTTCTATCATCTACTATCCCTCCCGAAATCATCATATAAGAATATGCTTATATACGCAAGTGGATTATTCTCCTTTACTTAATTAAATTGGGCTATACTTTGAAAATAATTAGTGAGGACATCACCAAAAGATATTATTCCGGTTTGTTGTTTGTATTTTGCAGAACTTGCTAGATAAGCGTTGAATAATGCCATTCTGTTTTTCAAGTGGCATTATTCAACGCTTAGTAAAAGAACATTTTCACACCATTATCGTAGTTCTCGACACATTAATCAGAATCCCCGTCATTCTTCACTCTCTTCTTCATGACATTCGCCATTTGTTGGGAACTTGGATCTTCTTCCTCATACAGTTTGTCAACGATGTTAAGGTAATCTTCCTCATTACGATTCTGACTTAATTTATAGGCAGCTTGAATTTCTTGTACTTTAATCTTAAATCCAACAATCCCTTTTAGTTCTCTATCCACTAACTGAGGAGAAAGCTTGTCCCATAAAACCGAATTCTTACGATGTTTCTCGTATTTTTGTAGCATCATGATAAGGTCTTGTTTTAACTCCTCCTTATCTAGAATGCTAGCTGTGCCATATACATGCACTGCTTGATAATTCCATGTTGGAACATTTTCATGACCGTACCAAGAAGAAGAAATATAAGCATGTGGTCCCTGGAACATAACTAGTACATCATCACAACTTTCGAATGTTCTCCATTGTGGATTCCCATAAGCCATGTGTCCAGTAATATAATAATCATCTCCCTTTTTATTTAACGCCAAAGGTAAATGACTAGCAATTGGTTTACTATGTTTTGTTGTAACAATAGTTCCAAATGAATTCTCTTGAACAAATTCTTTAATTTCATCTACGTCTGTGACTTTAAAATACTTGGGAATATACATGATTTAGCTCCTTTTTGATTACTAAATTAGTAGATATTGTACGATTAATTAAGGCTAAAATTCATTGTTGTATTTTTCTAGGTTAGATGATATTTCTCTCTTAAATACGAAAAAGCCCTTTAGACAATTATATCTAAAGGGGTAAATAGTTGCATCTTTTTTTAACATTCTACTTTCATTTTAAACCAGACAAACTGTAGCTTTGAAATAAAATTTGTTGGAAAATATACTTTTTACGGTAAAAAAGGTGAATCCATTTTGATATACATATTTAATGTCTCTTCACAAAATTGTGTTCATTATTTAATTCCGTTATTCCACCGTAACCGATTTCGCTAAATTTCTTGGTTTATCAACGTCACAGCCTCTGTAAAGAGCGGCATAATAGCTGATTAACTGCATTGGAATCACAGCTGCAAGTGGGGTGAGTAATGCATGCACTTTCGGCAAGACTAAACAATCACCCTCCTCTTCTAATCCTTCCATTGAAATAATGCAAGAATTAGCTCCTCTCGCGACGACTTCTTTTACATTTCCACGAATATTTAGGCTTACAGCTTTTTGTGTAACAAGTGCAAAGACAGGCGTTAATTCTTCAATCAACGCTATAGTACCGTGTTTTAATTCCCCAGCGGCGAAGCCTTCTGCTTGAATATAAGAGATTTCCTTTAACTTTAGTGCTCCTTCTAAACTGACGAAGTAGTCCACATTGCGCCCGATGAAGAATGCATTACGTGAGTTTCCCAAGAAGTCTAGTGCGACTTTTTCCGTCACTACTTTTGAATCCACAAGTATTTGGATTGCATTTGCAGCAATGGCAAGTTCTTTCTTTAAATCAAAATCTACGAGTATGCCACGTTCTTTAGCTGTAACATAGGCTGAGATGGCAAGAACCGCTATTTGTGCCGTATAGGCTTTCGTTGAGGCTACTGCAATTTCTGGCCCAGCGTATAACGGTAATGTGTAATCTGCCTCCCGAGACATAGTTGAGCCGGGAACATTGGTAATTGCAATAGCAGTATGCCCTAACGCTTTTATTTTCACCAGTACTTGACGGCTGTCAGCAGTTTCACCTGATTGTGTAATGAAAATGAATAATGGTTTATCTGATAAAAGTGGCATGTTATAGCCGAATTCGCTTGAGATATGAACTTCTACTGGAATACCTGCGATGTTCTCAAAATAATGCTTGCCGATAAGACCGGCGTGATAACTTGTTCCTGCCGCAATAATGTAAAGCCGGTCTGCTTCATTTATTGCAGTTAAGACATCACCGTCTATCGTTAGCTCACCATGCCTATTTTCATACTTTTGAATAATCTTACGAACAACACTTGGTTGTTCCTCAATTTCTTTCAACATAAAGTGAGGATATGTGCCCTTCTCGATATCGCTCATATCTAACTCAGCCCTATAGGGGGTACGTTCAATAATTACGCCATCCAATGTACTAATCTCAATCGCTTCCTTGCGGAGAATGACAACTTCTTTATCATGCAGTTCTACATATTGATCTGTGACTTGCAACATTGCCATAGCATCAGAAGCAACGACATTGAAGTGTTCGCCAATTCCTACAAGAAGTGGACTTTTATTTTTTGCGATGAAGATTGTGTCTGTTTCATCTGCATCTAACATAGCAATCGCATAAGATCCTTGAAGAAGAGATAAAGTATGACGGAAAGCAATTTCAGTTTTCATGCCGCCTTTTACGAACTTTTCAACAAGCTGCACGATAACTTCTGTATCCGTGTCAGAACTCATCTGAACATCATGTAAATGTTCTTTTTGTAGTTGTAAATAGTTCTCTATTACGCCATTATGCACAAGTGAAAAACGATTGGATACACTCTGATGAGGGTGTGCATTCGTTTGGTTCGGAACTCCATGTGTCGCCCAGCGCGTATGGCCAATTCCAGTAGAAGAGTGGATAGTCCAATCTACTGCTGAACGCAGGTCCGCAACACGGCCTTTTTCTTTCACAACAGTAAGCCCTACTTCATTAGCAAGTGCGATTCCTGCTGAATCATAGCCTCGATATTCTAACTTTTCAAGTCCCTTTACCAGAATTTCTTTAGCATCTAACTCACCAATATAACCTACTATTCCACACATATTTATTCCTCCGATGTTTGCAAAATAAGCAACATTTAACTACACCACAGCTGTATTAGAGAAGTGTACTTGCATATCACTTGAAGTATTTGCCTTTTTGCTCCTTTGTCCATTCGATTGCTCAAATGATTTACTAGCAAAATTACAACCGGGCAATTGCGATCGGGAGGCTTCCGCCGAAAATTCGATACTCCTCCACCTCGTCTGCTGAAAATTAGTGACGTCCGATTTCTTCAGCACTGGCGCTTAAACTGTTTTCCGATTTATGTTTAACGTGTGGTTTTCACTCCTTTTACACGCGGTGACCAATAGCCTCTCTATTTAGAAGTGGCTATGAATCAACTTTATTATCTTACAGAAGTTGCTGTTTTCTTGTCAATAAATAACGAGTGTAAGACTAGATTGGTAATTGATTCTCTGGTAGTATCGATATGATTTAAAATCTAATCCTACTAACTAAAGTATGCGGATTGCTAGTTAAACTGTGATGTTTTTTCAAAAAACAAAAAAATCAGCCCGTTGTACGAAACGGCTGATTACTTTTAGTGAAGAGAACCCGTTCTTTATTTTAAGGAACTCCTTCTTACTAATACGCCAATAATGATAAGGGATGAAATTCCTAAGATCACTTTGCCTTGCCCACTCCAGTTAAGAACTTGCAAAGTAGAGTATGCTTCAATAACAAGTGCAGGTATTTTCCCAAGTGTACTGGCTATCGAAAAATTCATCATACCAACATTGCTACTCGCACTCGCCAAAGTAACTAAACCTGACGGCATAAACGGGAATACCCTGGATGCTAAAATTAGTAAAAAAGCTTCTATTCCCTTTGTTCTATTTAATCTAATTAAATACTCATTGTTAATAGTGACCTTATTCCTGACTTTGTTTATACCTTTTCGATATAGGTTAAAGCTAACCATTGCTCCCAAAGCCTCTCCTATAATAGAAAGAATTAACCCATTCCAAAATCCAAAGAAACTAATATTTGCTGCCGTTACAAATACGCTTGGTATAAAACCCAAGACACTAATACTAATATTTAAAATGATACTTATCAAAACAGCGAGTAGACCGCTATTTTCAAACCATTGCAAAACCTCTTCTACCATATGCACCACCGAGTTTCATAAGTTGTAATAACCGTTTATTTTACACATCCAACTAAACTCGTTTCTTCAGTAAGAACTTAACTTATTTTATCATTAGTGATAAATATTCGTCGTTATAATATTTATCACTAATTTTAAGTGCTTTCTCTTCCAGCCCAAGGACTTTAAATCCTAATTTTGTATATAGTTTTTTTGCTTTTTCATTAGTAGTAACTACAGTTAAATTAAGTTTTTCTATCGTTTCAATTGTTTCTGCTTTGTTAATTGCTTCAGTAAGTAGTTCTTTCCCTACACCTAAACCACGTATGTCAGGATTTACGTACATTGCCAATATATTTGCCTTGTGTCTAAGATTTAACTGTGTTTCTTGAAGTAATGTAACTACTCCCATAAGTTCTCCATTGTTAAATGCCCCATATGTAAAGTTTCCTTTACTCGATAAATTCTTTGCAACGCTTTCTACTGGGTTTTCTCTTCTTACAGCTTCTTCATAGTTTGTTGCAAAAGCCTCTGGATTAAGCTTTAACGCCTCCAACCTTAATTCCCAGTACCTTTTTGCATCTGATGGTTTGAGCAATCTTATTTCAATAAATATTTCCCCCTCTATTCGCTCAATTTCTTAAGTTCGCTTTTTATCGCCCTAAATTCCGTTGGATCAATCGGATACCTGAAACTTCGATTAACACGAACAGCCGACCCAAAATGAACTTCTTCTAGTCCAGTTGCAGAAACTAATGAAGACAGTGTTTCAGGGTTCATACCATTGCCTGCTAAAATTCGAACAGATGTATTTTTAGACTTGTCCACCAATTTTTTAAGCTGTTCGGCAGCTTCTGGTGCCGGTGCTTGGCCTCCCGAAGTCAAAATCCGCTGAATCTGTGGGAAACTAGCAATGACTTCTAACGCTTCCACCTGATCTTCAATCTCATCAAATGCACGGTGGAAAGTAACTTTCATCTCCCCAGCTTCCTCCAATAAACGTGATAGAGCTTTCTTATTTACTTTGCGCTCCTCAGTTAGTACTCCAATAACGACTCCCGAAGCTCCTGCACGTTTAATATGGCGAATATCGGCTATCATTACAGCTAAGTCATTGTCATCATAGTGAAAAGTTCGACTATGGGGCCGAACGATTACATGAACAGGAATATTTACTCCCTCAATTACTGCTTCCACCAATCCCATACTTGGCGTTAGCCCACCTTCAGACAAAGCTGCACAAAGTTCCAATCGATTGGCACCACTTCGTTCTGCAGCAATTGCATCTGCCAAACTTGTAGCTATTATTTCTAACATCATTATGATTAACTCCTCCTATGCCTACAGTTGGTAACACATCACAATGAGTTCGCCACTCCTCCCCAACTCTCGAACGCCTTTATCAATATAGCCACAGTTTTTATACAAAGCTTGGGCTATCTCATTTTTAACATTTACAGCAAGTACGATTTCATCAATGCCACTAAAATGACTTCTAACAAATTCCGGTGTAAGCATCAATGCATTCTTCCCATAGCCTTTACCTTGCTGATGAAAATCGGTAGAAAAACTTCTAATTAATATAGCATTGTCATTAGGGGAAAAAGGCTTGACACCTTCTCCTTTATGTAAGCTAAAGAACGTTACCAATTGCTCGTTTTCTACTGCTAAAATCGAATATCGATTTGGTTCTGCATTCGAAAGGTCAATAGCGTCTTTGGGCGTCCCCGTAAATCGTAGCTGTTCGTCGGTTAATATGTAGTTTTCAATAAGCTTATCAAATTGATGATTATAAAAATGGAGTTTCATATATTCTATCCCTTTCCAAAACAGTGTTAATTTTATTTGATAATAAGTTATGATAAAGATTCCCTTCAATTCCGCTTCGGCTACCCCTGTTAGGAGCCTTCGCTGAATTTCCACTTATAGTCATTTGCCCATTATATTTAGATGGTTCTATGTATTCATTTCGAATAATAATCAAGCATTCCCATTGAACTGATTTGCATATCTAGTTCAATTAAACCGTACACCTCATTATCATCAGGAACTTCAATCTCCATCAGGTATCCCCTTACTCGACCAGAAGTCGTTACGCAAGTACTTCATGACCTTTTTGTTCAGCAACAACAGCCTCCGCCCCCCAACCGAACGTAGGTTCGAATCTGTTTAAATATAACCAAATCACATCCATCTATTAAATAGATTCTGTCGTTCAATTAAATAAAACCTTGTTTATGCATTATGCAAGCACCCTACAATGATTATTCCAAAGTGTTTATTTTATTATATCAGCAATTATCGGAGTTATCGCTAAACTTATGAACTATAACAAATAAAAAACACCCCACCCCATTTTTTTCCAATGAGTGAGATGTTCTTTACTAAAGTCACGGATCAGTCCTTGCTACTATAATACGCATTTAAATCATTATAATATTTATTCAATGAAGAGGTAGAGATTTCAAACCATTCGGCAATCTCTTTTACAGTTATCGTTAGTGGTTCAAATAAGGCATTTTCCTGGCCAAATCGAATCGCTCCAGCCGCAATCGCTACTTCTTTTCGTGCATTCGGCTGCTGTTCCACCAAATAATCTTCTATAATTTCTATTAGCTGATCAGATTCTCGGTCATTTTCCTCTAAAAACTCGATTGCTTTTTGGAGGACACCCGCTTCAAAGTTGGTAAATTCTCCGCCGTCATAGCCATCCTCACCAAGCAACTTCCAAAATGCAATTCCATTTTCTTTCAAAAATATGGAAACAGAATGTTCTTCTTGTGATTCAAATTGCCTCACGAATTTCACGAATGCTTTTGTATGGTCGGTTGGGAAGAAAATCAAGCTTGAAACCGCTAAATAGTGATTATCTTTCGATGAGCCGTCCGGTAAAATGAAGCAATACACATGGACGCCTACTGGAACAGGCTTTTCACTTTCGCGTCGTAAATGTATCGTTTCATCTTTCAAGATATTTTTAACCGACATATAAGTCTCGTCAACAGCTACTACTTCTCCAATGAAAACACGTGGATCAGACCATGTTTCTAACACATTCACTACAGATGGACGGATGATTTTCTTTTGCTGCTTCTTCATATAGTTCTTCCAAATGTCCGGTTTGTGATGGAAAAAGAATTCATCCATGACAATCGCTTCAATCATTTCCTCGACTAAATACTTCTTAAGGGGCTCACTCCATTTTTTTACCAAGCCCAAGAATTCATTTAGGTCACATTTTTCAGGGTACTCTTCGTAAAAAGCTTGCAAAATTCTTTCTAGTTCTTCCGATTGCACTTCTTCTATTGAAAATGTCGCTTTCGATTCACAACATTTTTTATACTTTTTTCCACTGCCACAGAGACATGGATCATTACGTCCAACCACATTAACACGTCCTTTTATTAATTAAGAATACATTTAAGTCTAACATGCCTATGCAAAAATAATAAGTGCCCATTTCTAGTTTGCTAGTTTGGTTCACTCGTCAACAACGTGAGTATTTACGGTACTATTTCAGAAATCATTCCCTGATTATACCCAGTTCTGAACATACACATCTATACTACATCCGCCATTTTAAAATAATGAAAAAAACGACCGTCAGGGCTTTTGCCCGTTAAGTCGTCTGTCCTCTCTTTGCAGTGAAAGAACTCGCTTCTCACCGCTTGTCATTCTTTTAGGCTTTATTTGTCTTCGATGATCCTCAACAATCGCCTGTAAATTCACAACATCTATCATGAACTATTCCCTCCGTTTCCTACTCACTCAATAGCGTATGTACTAAAAACGGAATGGATACGCCGTATCGGCATGTTGTACTTTTCTGAATACTCCCGCATTAGTTTCCCAGGAAATAATTCGTGTTCGTTTTGGATCCAACCTATTTTACCCTGAAAATGATTTGATCAATAAGTAATAGTTTAACAATGAATTTACGACATAAAAATAGTAACCTTTCGTTTTTATCAACACTACTTCGACTAATTTTCTCCCCTGTGCTTTTCACTGCACACTAACACTTAATATAAAAACTATTGACGAAAGATTAAACTTTAGTTTACACTTTTCATGAAGCTCCTTTTACTAGTATAGGTAACTGATTTAGTCGTCGTTTCCTTGCTACTAATTAGGGCATTTTTTTGCGAGTAATTAATCAATTCTTAAAGCAGCTCCACTATTTCTTACTGCAACACTAATGCAATTCTAGTGAATATCTACTGATTAACTTATCTGCATATGTTGAAGAAATGAATACCTATATTAACCGAGGAATCCTACACCTCCAAAGCTAGTTTTCTTGATGGCGACGATATTCACACTTATGGCGAAAATGATACGAAGAAACCGTTCTCTGGTAAGCGTATTAAAAGAGGTCTGTATTGCTCAGGTGGAAATTTGTTAATCAACGCTGATGTGAATGGTGCAGCAAATATTTTGAAGAAAGCATTGTATAGGTTAACAAAAGAAACTGATCTCAATATTAAAACAGTGAATGTTTGGAACCCAAAATCAATTGTTATGTAAAAGAAGTCCCAACGGCAAGACCAATGGGATAGAGGGTCTGGGCGTTAGTAGACCGCCAATGTGACAGCCCCACTGCTGTTTAATCGTTCAGGTTCGCTTAGATATTAAGAGAATTCATCGACACGACAGATACCCCATCCTCAAAAATGCGTTAGCCTTTTAGGTGGGGGGGCATTCATTGACTAAGGAATGTTATACTTTATAATAAGATTTGTTTTACATGAAAGGCGTGATGGAAGGGTTGGAAAATAAGCTGAAGCTTTATGGCTTTAACAACCTCACAAAGACCCTTAGCTTCAACATCTATGATGTTTGCTATGCGAAAAGTGAGCGGGAGCAAAGTGAATATATTGCTTATATCGATGAGCAATATAATTCTGATAGATTAACCAGTATTCTGTATGAAGTGACAGAAATTATCGGGGCACACGTCTTGAATGTCAGTAAACAGGATTACGATCCACAGGGTGCAAGTGTTACGATTCTTATTTCGGAGGAAGCCTTTCCTGTCGCTTTGATTGATGAATCGTGTAATCAAGGTGAACGTACTATTTTGGGAACTCGTAAAACGGTCGTAGGACACTTGGATAAAAGTCACGTTACCGTCCACACATATCCGGAATATCATCCTGATAATTCTATCGCTACTTTTCGAGTCGATATTGATGTTTCAACGTGTGGCACAATTTCCCCGTTGAATGCACTTGATTATTTGATTGGAAGTTTCGATTCAGACATTATCACGACTGATTATCGAGTACGTGGATTTACACGCAATATGGAAGGTGAAAAACTTTATATAGATCATTCGATTGAGTCCATTCGTGATTATATCAACAGTGATACATTGCTGAAATACGATTGGAAAGATATCAATGTACACCAATCCAATATTTTTCATACAAAACTTCTGATTAAAGACATAAACCTGCAGAACTATTTGTTCAATACGGAGGTCTCCGAGCTGCCTCTTAATGAAAGGCTCGAAATCACAACCATGTTGCGCAAAGAGATGACTGAAATTTTTAATGGTTCTAATATAGATGAATGAGGGGTGATTACGTGACACATCTTTTGCAACAGAAAGCCCCCATAATGGAGGCGCTAAATCAATACAAATCAATGCGCGTCGTCCCTTTTGACGTCCCAGGCCATAAACGTGGAAGAGGAAATCCTGAATTAGCCGCATTTTTAGGTGAACAATGCCTTTCCATGGATGTCAATTCCATGAAACCGCTTGATAATCTCTGCCACCCTGTTTCGGTTATAAAAGAGGCTGAAGAATTAGCGGCTCAAGCATTTAATGCCAAGCACGCCTTTTTCATGGTCAATGGGACCACATCTGCGGTACAGGCAATGATCATGACAGCGTGCAAAGCTGGGGATAAAATCATTATGCCTCGCAATGTACATCGAAGTGCGATTAACGCTCTCATTTTAAGCGGTGCTGTTCCCGTCTATGTAAATCCAGGCGTGCACAGTGAACTTGGTATTGCTTTAGGGATGGCTGTAAAGGATGTAGAACAAGCCATTTTGGAAAATACGGATGCTAAAGCCATTCTCATCAACAATCCTACCTATTATGGGATTTGTTCAAACCTGCAGGCTCTTACCGATCTTGCGCATCAACACGATATGCTCGTCCTTGTCGACGAAGCACATGGTACACATTTTTACTTTGGTGATAATCTTCCCACTTCTGCTATGTCAGTTGGTGCTGATATGGCATCCGTTAGTATGCATAAATCCGGCGGTTCATTGACACAAAGCTCATTTTTGTTGATAAACAATGATGTCAGCGAAGGTTATACGAGGCAAATTATTAATTTGACTCAAACGACAAGTGGCTCCTATTTACTGCTTTCCTCTTTAGATATATCGAGAAGAAGTTTAGCACTAAATGGTAAGGATATTTTTAAAAAAGTCGCCGAAATGGCACATTATACAAGAACTGAAATCAATAAAATTGGCGGCTATTACGCCTATTCGAAAGAATTGATTAATGGAGATACGATTTTTGACTTTGATGTCACAAAACTTTCGGTAGATACCCGTGATGTTGGCTTAGCTGGAATTGAAGTCTATGACATTCTTCGAGATGAGTATGATATTCAAATTGAATTTGGTGATATCGGTAATATCTTGGCCTACATTTCTGTCGGTGACAGACATCTAGATCTGGAACGATTAGTTGCAGCACTTGCCGAAATCAAACGACGCTACTCTAAGGATAAAAATAGCGTTTTCATCCATGAATACATTCGTCCGCAAGTTGCTTTCACGCCGCAAGAAGCCTTTTATGCACCTAAGCAAAAGTTGCCCATTTCGGAGAGCGCAGGTTATATTTCCAGCGAATTCGTTATGTGTTACCCCCCAGGCATCCCAATTCTTGCACCTGGTGAACGAATTACGAAGGAAATCTTGGATTTCATTCAATACTCCAAGGATAAGGGCTGTTTCTTAACAGGTACTGAGGACAGCGATATTGCAAATATTAATGTGCTGAAGGAGTTGGTGGAATGAATTTATGGTATACAGAAAATCATTCGCCTAATGTTCGTTTTTCATTGGAAGTGGAAGAACATCTTTACACGGGTAAAAGTGATTTTCAAAAAATCGATATTTTACAAACGTCGGAATTTGGTCGTGTTCTTACTCTTGATGGACTTGTAATGTGCACTGAGAAAGATGAATTTATTTATCACGAGATGATTACGCATGTAGCAATGGCTACCAATCCAAACATAAAAAAAGTGTTAGTTATTGGGGCTGGTGATGGTGGAACAATCCGTGAATTGACTGCTTATCCAACTATAGAACAAATCGACATGGTTGAAATTGACAAAATGGTTGTCGATGTCTGCAGGGAATATTTACCCCAGACAGCTTCAAAACTAGATGATCCCAGGGTTAATCTGTACTTTGAAGACGGGCTGAAATTTGTTCGTAGAATCGAAAATGACTATGATTTGATCATTGTGGACTCGACAGATCCATTCGGTCCAGGTGAAGGGCTTTTCACAAAAGAATTTTACGGCAACTGCTATAAAGCGCTGAAAGAAGATGGAATTCTTGTGAATCAACATGAAAGTCCCTTTTACGCTGAAGATGCGCTTGGTATGAGGAAAGCACATCAAAAAATTGTAGGCTTCTTCCCGGTTTGTAAAGTTTATCAATTTCATATGCCCACTTACCCATCCGGTCACTGGTTGTTTGGTTTTGCGTCGAAGAAATTTGACCCTATTCAAGATTTGGATGCAGCAGCATGGAATGACCTTGAGTTGAAAACAAGGTATTACAATACAGACATTCATGTTGGTTCATTTGCACTTCCAAACTATGTAAAGGAGCAATTAAAAGATGTTGAATAGAAATATTGAAACGTTTATTGGTTGTGACAATGAGTACGAAGAATCGAAAATCGTTATTTTTGGTGCTCCCTTTGACTCTACAACTTCTTTTCGTCCTGGTACACGCTTCGCTAGCAAAGCAATGCGCGGTGAATCGTTTGGAATTGAGACGTATAGCCCCTATCAGGATAAAGACTTGGAGGATATCGCTGTATTTGATGGTGGCGATTTAGAATTAAGTTTTGGGAACACGGCAAGAGCATTAGGACAGATTGAAGATTTTACAACTCAAATTTTGGAAGACGGCAAGATCCCCTGCATGATTGGAGGGGAACATCTGGTGACACTCGGCGCAATGCGTGCTGTTGCCAAAAAACATCCAGATCTCCACGTCATACAATTTGACGCACATGCAGATTTACGTGAGGACTATCTTGGGGAAACCCTTTCTCATGCCACTGTTATTCACAGAGTATGGGACTTGCTCGGAGACGACAAGATCTTCCAGTTTGGTATTCGCTCTGGAGACCGCAGTGAATTCCAATGGGGTAAAGACCGTGTGTTTACGAACAAGTTTAACTTCGACGGATTAGAAGAAATCGTTGAAAAACTTAAAGGTAAACCAGTTTATTTAACCATTGATTTGGATGTACTAGACCCTTCTGTATTTCCTGGAACAGGTACACCTGAAGCCGGCGGGGTCAGCTTTATGGAATTACTGAATGCCATGTTAGCAGTTAGTGGCCTCAACATTGTAGCTTGTGACGTAAATGAGTTGTCTCCTATTTATGATCAAAGCGGTGTTTCTACAGCTGTAGCATGTAAAGTACTACGCGAATTGTTATTAGCCATTTGAATTCGGTGTCAGTATCTGGCACCTAGGTGTGGTGTTTCGATTCTGGTACAAACTAAGCGAAGGCGCCTTATAGGGGTAGCCGAAGCCATAAGACTGACGGCGAAGCTGTCCGGCTTATGGCGGGAGGCATCCCCAAGCGCCATAGCGGATTCAATGGAATTCTTGATTTCAACTTATATTACTAAAAAAACTATATTATAGGCGGGTGTTCATTATGGGAAAAGCTTTAATTATTGGTGCTGGTGGAGTTGCAGGAGTAGTTGTTCATAAATGTTGTCAGGTTCCTGACGTCTTCGAAGAAATTTGTATCGCGAGCCGTACTGTATCAAAATGTGATGCTTTAAAAGAAAAATTAGACGGAGGTCGCACTAAAATCCAAACGGCTCAAGTAGATGCTGATAATGTGGAAGAACTGGTTGAACTAATTAACAAATTCCAACCGGATATCGTTATAAACGTCGCATTGCCATACCAAGATTTAACGATTATGGATGCATGTCTTGCTACTGGCGTTGACTATGTCGATACAGCAAACTACGAACCCCTTGACGAAGCTAAGTTTGAATACAGCTGGCAATGGGCCTACAGAGAACGTTTTGAAAAAGCAGGCATCACTGCCCTACTAGGAAGCGGCTTTGATCCGGGCGTTACCGGTGTCTTCTCTGCGCATGCACTAAAACATCATTTTGATGAAATTCATACGATTGACATTGTGGATGCAAACGCTGGCGATCATGGCTATCCGTTCGCTACTAACTTTAATCCTGAAATAAACATCCGCGAAATCACGGCTAATGGAAGCTACTTTGAAAATGGTGAGTTCATCGAAACTGAACCATTATCAATTAAACGTGTCTATAATCTTCCTGAAATCGGTCCAAAAGACGTTTACTTATTACACCATGAGGAATTGGAATCACTTGCACTCAATATTACAGGAATCAAAAAGATTCGCTTCTGGATGACATTCTCGGAGAACTATTTGAACCACTTAAAAGTGCTTGAAAACGTTGGCATGACTTCTATCGAACCAATACTATTCGAAGGAAAAGAAATCGCCCCCCTACAATTTTTAAAAGCAGTTCTACCAGATCCAGCTTCACTAGGACCAAGAACAATAGGGAAAACGAATATCGGCTGTATTTTCCAAGGTATCAAAGACGGCGAAGAGAAAACGTATTATATTTACAATATTTGTGACCATCAAGAATGTTACAAAGAAGTTGGTTCACAAGCAATTTCTTATACAACGGGTGTACCTGCAATGATCGGTGCTATGCTTGTAATGACTGGTAAATGGAAGAATCCTGGCGTACACAATATCGAAGAGTTCAATCCAGATCCGTTCATGGAAGCACTCAACAAATACGGTCTACCATGGCAGGAAAGCTTCAATCCTGAATTAATTGACTGAGGAGGGCTTGAAATTGAATATTGACTTAAATGCACTCCCCTCTCCCTGTTATGTAGTGGACGAAGGATTGCTTATTAAAAACTTGGAGAAAATGAAGTCTGTTATTGAGCGGACGGGCTGCAAGATTCTCCTTGCTCAAAAAGGATTTTCGATGTTCTCTGTTTATCCGTTAATCGGTGAATACTTGAATGGCGTAACGTCCAGTTCCGTACACGAAGCGAGACTGGGCTATGAAGAAATGGGCAAGGAGGTTCATACCTATGCCCCCGCCTTTTCTGAAACTGAGTTTGATGAGATTCTTTCTTATTCAGACCATATCGTCTTTAATTCGTTTCAACAATATAATCAATTCAAAGAAAAAATTAAAAGCAATCCAAAGCAAATAGAAGTTGGACTTCGCATTAATCCTGAGTACTCTGAAATCGAAGTCGATATGTACAATCCTTGTTTTTCACATTCAAGGTTTGGTGTTACGCTTGAGAATTTTGAAGCGGACCAGCTTGAAGGTATAGATGGCTTACACTTCCACACAATGTGCGAACAAAACTCTGATACGCTGGAGCGTACCGTGCAAGTTGTCGATGAAAAGTTCGGGGAATACATCAAAAATATGAAGTGGATTAACTTCGGTGGTGGGCATCATATCACAAGACCTGACTATGATATCGAGACACTTATTCGTTCGATCATGTTTATGAAGAATAAATACGGTGTTCAAGTGTATTTAGAGCCTGGTGAGGCTGTCGCATTGAATACTGGCTATCTTGTTGCGACTGTTTTGGACACCCTCCACAACGGTATGCCGATTGCTATTTTAGACACCTCAGCAGCATGTCATATGCCTGATGTACTAGAGATGCCTTATCGACCTGAAATCATTGGCGCAGGAATGCCGAACGAAAAGGCTTACACCTATCGATTTGGTGGACCGACTTGTCTAGCCGGCGACGTAATTGGCGATTATTCGTTTGATGAGCCATTAAAGCCTGGCGATAAACTTGTCTTTTGTGATATGGGGCACTACTCGATGGTGAAAAACAATACATTTAATGGCGTTAACTTACCTTCTATCGTTTTGAATACTGTTAATGATGGTGTTAAAGTGATTAAACAATTTGGCTATGACGATTTTAGAAGCCGTTTATCTTAATCTGAATGAAGAGCCCGTGCAAAAAACACTGTTTTTTGTACGGGCTTTCTTTATTAGTTGAGTACTTTAAGTTTAACTTTTTTGACTCCCCACTCCATGGCATTATTATAAGAAGGAATGAAGACATCGATTTTATTTCCTTTAATGGCTCCTCCTATATCTCCGGCAATCGCTTCTCCATAACCTTCCACCCAAACTTTTGTACCAAGCGGAATCAATTTCGGATCCACTGCAATCACTTTCTGATTTGGATTAGCACGTAAGTCAATGCCGTAAGCGGTAGTTCCTGAACAGCCCGTACAGTACGCTGTGTAGGCTGTCGCTGTAACTAGCATCTCTTTCCCATCGCTTGCAGGTGGTGGAGTTGGAACAAATGCAGCTGCAATTGTATCTTTCTCAGACTTGACAGTTCCTGAGTCAGCTGCATGTCCACTGACGATTAATACATCACCAGGGTGGATCAGCTCTCCTGTCAGGTCGTTCAAACTCGCGAGAGAATCTAAAGAAATGTTATGATTAAGTGCAATTCGATATAAATTATCGCCTGCGGCCACCGTATAGCTTTGCCTCTTCTGTGCTGATTCCACTGGCGCAACTAATTTCTTATCTACTTTTTTCTGATCTATTATTTTCTGGTCTACTATTTTCTGATCTGGTATATTACTTTCTTCTGGTTCAGCCAAAATCATGTCAACTTCATTTGAAAGGGTTTGTAAATAGGTCAGTTCTTCATCACTCACTTGGGCATCTGAAAGAATCGCTGCATCAGTTATTGAATAAGTGGAAAACGCAAAAAGTACGGCTAACAGAAAAATCTTCATTTTCAACAAAAGTCTCCTCCTTCATATCAAATACGATAGCTTATCCTAAACAGCAATCGATAGTTTGTTTCCACAAGTATTGCCCCGAATCTCTGAAAAACAAACATTCTAATTAAATAAAGAGACCCGACCCACCTTCACAATGTTCAAGATACTCTATTAAAAACAAAAAAACAGCCATTCATATATGAATGACTGTTTTCATTTATTCTTTTGAGTTACAATTTGCAGCGAGTTGTAACCGCTTGAATTACATCCTCAGCTGTTGACATCTGCAGGGCTTCATTCGCAAGTTCTTCCATTTCGCCCTTGTTCAATTTCAGAATTTGAGTACGGGCCTTTAAAATCGAAGTGGCACTCATGGAGAATTCATCAAGACCAAGGCCTAAAAGTAAAGGAATAGCGATTTCATCCCCCGCCATTTCCCCACACATTCCAGTCCATTTCCCTTCATTATGTGAGGCATCAATAACCATCTTGACTAATCGTAGAATTGCTGGATTATAAGGTTGATATAAATATGCAACACGTTCATTCATGCGATCAGCAGCCATCGTATATTGGATTAAATCGTTTGTTCCAATACTAAAGAAATCAACTTCTTTCGCAAACTGATCTGCCAGAATTGCAGTGGAAGGGATTTCTACCATGATACCAACCTCAATAGTAGTAGCAACATTAATATTGTTAGCTATCAGTTGTTGTTTCTCTTCCTCCAAGATGGTTTTCGCCTGGCGGAATTCATCAAGAGTTGCAATCATCGGGAACATGATTTTCAGATTCCCATATGAACTTGCTCTTAATAGTGCCCTTAATTGCGTACGGAAAATATCCTGCTCTTCCAAACACAAACGAATGGCACGAAGCCCTAGAAATGGATTCATTTCTTTAGGGAGGTTTAAATAAGGGAGTTCTTTATCCCCACCAATATCAAGGGTCCGTACAACGACCGGCTTACCTTCCATTCCCTGTAAAACCTTCTTATAAGCCACAAACTGCTCTTCTTCAGTTGGGAGTTGGTTTCTACCCATATACAAAAATTCAGTTCTGTATAATCCGATTCCTTCTCCACCATTATTAATGACCCCCTCTAAGTCTTCCGGGGTGCCAATATTTGCAGCTAACTCAACTAGATGTCCATCAGCAGTGGTTGTTTTCTCATCCACTAGCTTTGTCCATTCTGTCTTTTGTTGCTCATATTTCAATTGTTCATTTTCGTATGTAGCAATGACATCCGGAGTAGGATTAATATGGACCTCTCCTTTAAACCCATCAACAATGATGATGTCACCGTCCTGAATCAGCTTTGTCGCTTCCTTCGTGCCTACAACAGCAGGGATTTCCAATGTGCGCGCCATAATCGCAGAATGGGAAGTCTTCCCACCAATATTAGTTGTAAAGCCTTTTACAAATTCACGATTTAACTGGGCCGTGTCTGATGGAGTTAAATCTTCTGCGATAATAATTACCTTTTCAGTAATCATGCTCGGATTCACAATTTCAACATTTAGCAAATGGGACAGCAAACGCTTCGCAACATCACGAATATCCGCAGCCCGTTCTCTCATATATTCATTATCCATTTGCTCAAACATTGTAATAAACATATCTGATGTTTCTTTAAGTGCGTGTTCAGCATTTACATGATCCGTTTTAATTTTATCTTCAATCGAAGTCAGTAGCTCCGGATCAAGTAAAACTAATATATGTGCGTCAAAGATAGCAGCTTCATCTGCGCCAAGTCCTTTTGCAGCGGTATCACGAATCGACTCTAACTCACTTTTTGAAATAGAGACAGCTGACTGAAAGCGTGCAAGTTCTTCCGGAATATCTTCAACAGTTTTTTTTCTGAAAGATAGATCTGGCTCAACAAAACGGTATGCTTTTGCTATTGCAATTCCATTTGATGCTGAAATTCCATGAAGTAGGCTCATTAGTTAGTCAGTCCTCCGTTTTTCAATGCATCTTCAAGTTCGTTCAGTGCATCCTGTTCATCGATTCCAGTGGCGCTAATTATAAATTCCGCCCCCAGACCAATCCCTAAAGACATTACGCCCAGAATTGATTTTAAATTGACATTTTTGTCATTGTAAATCAAGTTTATTTCGGATTTGAATTTAGTTGCTGTACTTACTAATATTGATGCAGGTCGTGCATGAATTCCCTGTTCATCCGTAACTATAAATTGTTTTTCAACCATTTTCATCAAACTCCTTCACTAAATTAATACTTACCTACTCAGCTTATCATTTTGAGTCGGGATAGAAAAGGACCTTTCCAAAAAAACCGTATCTTTTGACAATTTTATTAAATATTTCTGGCCCTTCATTTAATTGTAATCGATGTGTTATCATCGGTTTCACGTTTATTTGCCCTGTACTGATATAATGAACGGACGTACTCCACTCATTACCTGGGAATGGGGCAGAAATCGCATTCTATGAACCCAATACAGTCAATTCATTTCTAACTATTTTTTCGCATTATAAGCATTCAATTAGAACATCTTAATATGGAATACCCATAAAGACGACTTCCACAGCCTTTTTAGGTAAAGCAAGTACTTGTGTAGAACGATTAGATCAACCTGCCAATCTAATTGCTACATCAACACCTTGACCACTATTCTTACTGGTTCCTAATATACAATTCCCACATATATTACTAGGTATCTATCGAAAAAGGAGGTGTTCAATTATGTCTGATGATCAATTTCCAGTCCCGCACAATCCCAATAACTCGGAGTTACCCTTTGGACAGCCACATTTTCCAAAAAATCAAGAACCAGTTCAATTTACGAAACAAGGTGCTGCACCGACTAATGCACCGCCATCTATTATTCCAAAACAACAAACGGGACCACTTTCTATAGATCCAGGCGCTTTACGTGGTTGCTTATATCGAGATACTTACCTACGGCTCGTAAACCGGACGTCTTTTTGGTTTCATCCAACATACATCGATTATATTACAACAACTGGTTTTAAATGGGATGGCAATGCGTGGATTCCATGGAGAATAGACTTGGATAGAATCGTATCTTTTCAGTGCACATAGTAATCACCGAAAAAACAAAAAAGGCCCAATTTCTATTAAACACGATGTTGTAATCATTCGTGTTTAATTGAGAAATTGGCCTTATTAATTTTGTCTTTCCATTTACTTAAATACGGATTCGAGTGCTAAGAAATCCGGTTTCTTACTATTCAAAACTGCGTAAAAAGTTAAACTCTTATTAATGAAACACAATCGTTTTGTTACCTTCAACAATAATCCGATTTTCAAGATGCCACTTTACAGCCTTTACAAGAACGCGCCGCTCGATTCGACTACCGATTTTTTTCAAATCAATTACGTCATCACGATGATCCACCCGCTCGATATCCTGTTCAATTATTGGACCTTCGTCAAGATCATTCGTTACATAGTGGGATGTAGCCCCTATCAGCTTCACACCACGTTCATATGCACGTTCATATGGGCGGGCTCCGATAAACGCCGGCAAGAAAGAGTGGTGAATATTGATGATCCGGTGCTGAAAATGATCGACAAAATCAGACGTAAGAATTTGCATATAACGAGCAAGTATTAGTAAATCAACACCATATTCCTCCATTAGGCGAATCTGTTCTTCTTCAACTTGTTTCCGGATATCCTTATTGGCCGGTATATAATGAAAAGGAATTCCTAAAGATTCGACCACCCCACGAGCGTCCTCATGATTACTAACAACGACGACAATATCTGTGTCTAAATCGCCATTTTGCCATTCCCACAAAAGTTCCATTAAACAATGCGTTTCTTTTGAAACAAAAATGGCTGTCCGCTTCCGCTCGTTTTCATAGGCAAAGTGGTAATCCATAGAATGCCTGGTAGCGATTTCCTCAAAATCACTTTCCAATTGTGCTGACTTTTCTTTCAAGTTTTCACAGTAAAACTCTATTCGAATAAAAAAGTTACCCTTTTCCGGATCATTTGAATACTGACTGGATTCAATAATATTGGAATCGTGATTAAGCAAAAACGCCGACAACATTGATACAATTCCCGGTTTATCCGGACATTTCACTAACAGTCGCCCCCGGTTTACTCTTTTATTTCCATGTTGTTTCAATTTCATTTCAACTTCTTTTTTTATAGACATTTCTAAACATCTCCTACTATTAATCGTGCTCGTTAATAGTATCCGTCATACTACACGACTACGCAATGTTTGCAACTTCAACTTACTTTTTAAAAATCAGGATAGTTCTATAAATAGGTGCTTGTTAAAGAATTAAAGTATCAATCCTATTGTTTCTGTTCATCATAACAAAAAGGAGGTGTGATACTATGGCTCAAGAAATTCTTTGTGAAGTGAGTAACTGTAAGTTTTGGGGTCCGGGCAACAAATGTAAAGCGAATTCTATCTACGTAGTCAGTCAAAAGGGTAAAAAGGCAACAAGTAGCGAAGAAACGGATTGTAAAACATTTGTGCCTAGAGATTAAATAACGGTGTATTTCGAATCAGTTTCGATTATTCATTACTTTGTTAAGGTTTAGTATCAGACACAATGAAAACGCCAGATTCTAAAACAACTTTGAGCTGTTTTGGAATCTGGCAACTTTTATGACGTTAATTAATCCTAGTATACCTATATTAAGAATACCCTTTTTTCTTGGTAACCGAAATGTAGCCCCAGACCAGGTCAAATAAACGACGAACACGCTAGATGCGATTAAAAAGCTTTTATTTTGATACATTAATCCTTTCCTGCTAACAATTTCCGCCTATGTCCATCTATAGATAAATACTGAAAATAGGCCCTATTTTTTTATTAAGAAGTTGTGGAAGTCCCCTCTACACTATTTTTTTCTTCTTACTCATGTACATTCCGGTCGCCATAACATATAATAATATTAAATCCAATTAGAATAGTAGGTTTTAATATGAAAACAATTCCAAAACCTTTAGTAATGGCGAATCAATGGACGATTGTTTTGGCTGTAATTATTGCACTTCTAACACAGTCAGCTTGGATTCTATTCATTCCATTAATCGCAAATCTCTTAAGTTTATTGACGGAATTCCATCCAATTTTAGTACTTGTTAAACGACTTTTGGCTAAACCGGCAAATCAATATATTCAAGAAGACTACGCGCAGTTAAGATTTAACCAATGGTTAGCTGTTGGATTTTTATTCGTTGCAAGCCTAAGCTTTTTATTGAATTGGACTTTATTATTTAATATCGCTACGTTGATGGTTGGCATAGCTGCACTCATCGCGATTCTAGGTTTTTGCATAGGTTGCTTTGTACGCTTTCGATACCAACAATGGAGTTATCGACGTAATTAAATACTATGGAACACAAAATATAAATCAGCCATTAAACATGCATGGCTGATTTTTATTTTATTTGTGTGTAATAAAGACTTTTCACTAGTATTTTTTTAAACCTTTTACTACATGCTAGCTCATTCTAGCCCTTTCCCCATCCCTTTCAGAAAATTCAACCCGAATTTTACAGCACGGTTCGTATCAGGGTCATTTAGCGCGGTTATCAATTGAAAAACACTTACTTTTTGCCCATTACCACTATAAAGTTGCGCTTCATGGAGGCCAGTTTTAACACTCGCTGCAAGTTTTGCTGTTACATCAGGGTCTATAGATGAAATCACACTGGTTGCATTTAGCACGTGGTTGATGATATTGGTCACTGGGTCACGCGATGCTTGGTCAACCGCAATTTTTGCAATATCATCCTTTGCTTTCACCATTGCCTTCAGCGCATCTAAGACTCCTGCACCATCCAACTCTCCAGTGATTTCTAATATTTTATTGAGAGCCTGATCTTGTTCGGCAATTAACGACTGCAACTCCTCCAGTTTATTCTGTTTGATTTCTTCTGGAGTCAGTACTTTCTTTTTAATAGAAGTAATGGGTACCGCCATCGTAGATCACCTTTCTTTCTTATCTTCTGCTAATTGCAGGTATCCTGGACGCGCCCATTTCCGCTCTACTTCCACACCATTTTGCGGATGACGCTCTTTATTGCGATGGTTCGATTTCGGTAACGGGTTTTCGCCTTCTTTTCGAAGTACTTCCATTCGTACCATCGTCTGTTTATACGCAGGTGTATTCGTGCGCTTATCGACAGCAGGACCGGTTAGAAAATTAATAGCTGAATCTTTTTCAACCGAATTCATCGGTAAGAATAATTCATTTTTCTTCACACGGCCCGTTACAAGTGCCGGCAGCTTTAATGCGCCGTATGGCGAAATCAGGCGTACAAGAGAACCACTTAACACACCTCGCTCTTTCGCAAGTTCCGGCGAAACTTCAACGAAAACCTCCGGAACTTTCTCCTGAATCCCATCCGATTTATTCGTCATATTGCCTTCGTGGAAATGTTCTAGCAAGCGCCCGTTATTAATGTGAAGATCATATTCTACTGGAAACTCTACAGGTTCCACCCAGTCAGACAGAGCGAAACGTGCCTTTTTATCTGGGAAATTAAATCCGTCCACATACAGTAGCGGCGTGCTTGCGCCATCCAAACTGCCCCATAAAAAGCTGTCCCAATCTTCCATTACGCTATAGTCCGCTTGACTAAACAAAGGTGAAAGGCTCGCCATTTCTGAAAAAATCTCGCTTGGATGGCTATAGTTCCAATCCGCACCAAGTCGGTTAGCAATTTTCTGAACAATCCACCAATCCGCGCGTGCATCGCCCAATTCTGGAAGTGCTTTGTATAAACGCTGTACACGTCTTTCTGTATTTGTAAATGTACCGTCTTTTTCAAGCGATGGAACCGCTGGTAAAATGACATCTGCATATTGTGCCGTTCTTGAGAAGAAGATATCCTGCACAACAAGAAAATCAAGTTTTGACAAGACATCATGTACATAGTTCGCATTTGAATCGACGAGCGCCATATCCTCACCGACGATATACATGGCTTTCATTTTCCCATCATCGATTGAATGCAACATCTGAATATTATCAAGCCCGGGCTTACTAGCGATTTTCACACCGTATGCTTTTTCGAATTTCTGACGTGCCTTGTCATCAGTAACATGTTGATAGCCAGGAAGCCATCCAGGTAGAGACCCCATATCACACGCACCCTGTACGTTATTATGCCCACGTAGCGGATAGGCCCCTGCACCAGGGCGACGATAATTACCCGTTGCAAGCAACAAATTGGATATCGCGGCAGAAGTGTCTGAGCCACCGGTATTTTGTGTCACACCCATTCCCCACAGAATACAAGTACCGTCTGCATCACGAATCATTTCCGCTGTCTTAATTAGCATCTCCTTCGCTACACCACATGTTTTTTCAGCATAATCAAGTGTATATTTCTCAAGAACTTCTTTGAACTCATCCAAGTAATGGACATTATTATCAATAAACGACTGATCATGCCATCCTTTATCAATCATGTATTTTGTCACTGCCATGAGCCAGACTTGATCAGTTCCTTGCTTCGGACTTATAAAGATATCGGATCGTTCAGCCATTTCATTTTTCCGCAAGTCGGCGACAATTAATTTCTGCCCGTGCAGTTTATGCGCACGTTTCACGCGAGTTGCGAGAACTGGATGTCCTTCCGCTGGATTAGCTCCGACTATAATAACTAGACCTGCTTTAGCAATATCTTTAATTGTTCCAGCGTCTCCACCCATTCCAACTGTACGGAATAACCCATCTGTCGCTGGAGACTGACAATAGCGGGAACAGTTATCAACGTTATTTGTTTCAAATACTTGGCGTGCTAACTTTTGAATAACATAGTTCTCTTCATTTGTGATTTTCGAAGATGAAATGAAGCCGACAGCTTCTTTACCATGCTCTTTCTTGATTGTACCGAGTTTCAGAGCAACAAGGTCAAGCGCTTCTTCCCATGTAGCTTCAACAAAAGAATCGTCTTTTCGTATAAGTGGTTTCGTAATTCGTTCTTCGCTGTTGACGAAATCCCAACCGAATTTCCCTTTAATACACGTTGAAATCGCATTGACTGGTGCATCCGAAACGGGCTGGATCTTTAAAATTTTCCGCTCTTTCGTCCAAACTTCAAACGAACAGCCTACTCCGCAAAATGTACAGACTGTTTTCGTTTTCTTCGTCCTCGTATCGCGCATTGCCGATTCAACATCTGAAATAGCCATGATTCCGCTATATCCCGGCTCAACGTCTTTGACAAGTTCAATCATCGGTGACAGGATTTCCTCTTTTAGCCCGGTCATGAATCCCGCTTCGCCAAGCATTGATTTTTCCATTAGTGCATTACATGGACATACGGTAACACAGTGGCCACAGCCTACACATGAAGAGTCATTGATTTTCGCGCCCCCATCCCACAGGACAATTGGACGATCCCTCTCCCAATCAATTGACAAGGTTTCATTTACCTGTAAATTTTGGCATACCTCTACACACTGACCGCAAGCAATGCATTGATTTGGGTCGTAACGGTAAAATGGGTGTGTAAAATCCACACTTTCTTGTGTACATTTTGGTTCATACGGATATTTCTGATGTTCAATTTCCATCATATCCACGGTATTATGTATTTTACAGTTGCCATTGTTGTTGTCACATACTGTACAATACAGCAAATGATTTTCGAGAATGCGATCCATCGCTTCCGTCTGAGCTTCTTTGGCACGCGTCGAAGAAAGAGCTATGTTCATTCCAGAGACAGCTTTTGTGGAACAGGCACGCATTAGACGACCATCCACTTCCAAGATACACGTATCACATGTCTCAATTGGGTCCACTTCCGGTAAGTAACAAATTTGCGGATGAGTAATTTCACGGTCATTGATCACCTCAAGAATTGTCTTGCCTTCGACGAAGTAATAATTGGAACCGTCAATTTTGATTGGCATGTAAGAGCCTCCTTTTATATATAAAAAACCACCATGAATTAATACACCGACTTGACAAGTGCACTTTCATAGTGAAATAGTCTTCTAACAGAACATGTTAAATTACCAATCTATATTTCCAGTTAAAGTTTGATAACTCCACAGCAATTTATGCACTAACGCTACTAGATATTATTATATTCTAACTTGTATAAATAAACAATTAATATAAAGGTATTTCTTTTACTAACAAAGGAGGAATAATGGATGGAACAAGATAAGAAACGGACTATTTTTCGTTATTCAAATGGAAATTTCACGATAAAAGAGGACCAAATTGTCGTCGAACATCCTGTCACTATCAAAATCAACAACCAAGAATTTGCAACAATCGTTTGTTCACCCGAATACATCGAAGATATGGCCGTCGGTTTTCTTGCATCTGAAGGCGTCATTCCGAACTATGAAGATATCAAAGCTATTTCCGTACAGGAAGAATTGGGGATTGTCCATATCAAAACGGACAAAAAGTATCCTTTTTACGAAAAGTTGCTAAACAAACGCTATATTACCTCTTGTTGTGGTATGAGTCGACAAGGATTTGTGTTCGCTAACGATGCATTGACGGCAAAAAAAATGACGAAAACTCATGTCTCACTTACTCCGAACGAATGCTTTTTCCTAATGGAGCAGATGGAACAATCAGCAGACATGTTCCGTCAAACTGGCGGCGTCCATAATGCAGCTCTCTGCACGCCTACAAACATTATTCTGTCTAGGATGGATATCGGTAGGCATAATGCCTTGGATAAAATCTATGGTCATTGTTTGAAACATTCGATTCCAGTCAGAGACAAAGTAATCGTGTTCAGTGGCCGTATTTCATCGGAAATCTTATTGAAAGTGGCGAAAATCGGCTGTGAAATTGTCCTATCAAAATCAGCCCCTACGGAATTGGCACTGTCACTTGCAGAAGAACTTGGCATTACCACTGTTGGATTTATACGGAAAAGTTCCTTTAATCTGTACACTCATCCACAGCGAATCATTAGCGAAGAAATCATTGATAATAAATAGGGCAAATGATGAAAACTGGACCGATATATTTATTCTGTATAAAAATTACTAAGCACCGTAATCGGCGTATTCAAATTCACACTTAAAAGGCCTACCTATATGCGAATTGCAGTTAGGTAGGCCTTTTAAGAAGCTTAAGTAACTAAAAATTACGGACTGTGGATAAGTTGCAGCATAGTGATTTCACGGCCTGACTCTAGCCCCCAGATGCTCTGAGGCACACAGGATGTAGGTCACGCAGACATTGCCGCAGGACGCGGCGTACTTTGGCCGTGTTCCCTAATTTGCCAGTCCTGCTGTGCAGCAAAGAACACCGCTTGGGCCTGCAGGATGCAGGTCATGCAGTCGTTGCGACACGACGTCGCGAACTTAGACTGCCTATCCTTTACCCGGCTTATGCCTGCCGCTCCTGAACAGGCGCCCGCGCTATTGTTCTTAAGATGAAAACACTTAAACTTGCGACCGTCATTACTACAAGTCAATTTTCCTTAAGTTTTCGATATTCCTCTTCAACAGCTGTAAACAGAGCTGTTCCAGTTTTTAACCCTGTAAATGTTTCAATTGCATGGCCGATACCTAACCGTTGAATCGTCTCCTGAATGAGCTTTGCTTCTGAATCTTCCAGATAATCATAACGTAATGCTGCTGCAATTCCCATCGCCAAATAAGTCGGTGTCTCACCAAATAACTCTAGGTATTGTGTTGCTGGTCCAACAAGCCGATCATTGAATTTGAGTTTACGCACAGGTGAGCGACCGACACGAGTTACATCATCAGTAATAAATGGATTTGCAAATCGCCCCATAATTTTTTGAATATAATCGCCATGCTCTTGCTCATTAAATTGATATTTAGCAATGAGTAATTTGCCGGTTTCTTGCAAGACATTCTCAGTCATCGTCTTAATTTCTTCACTTGCAAGTGCATCGTCCATTCTACTGATACCTGCCAAATAACCAAAGTAGGCAACGGCTGCGTGACCTGTGTTCACCGTATACAATTTCCTTTCAATATATGGTTCCAAATCTTTAACGAACGTAATCCCTTTAACAGGTGGATTTTCGCCAATGATCTCCGATTCGTCAACTACCCATTCGTAAAACGGCTCCACTTGAACCGCTGTCTTATCTTCATTTACTTGATTCGGGACGATCCGATCAACCGCTGCATTCGGAAAGCTAAAACAGTCATCAAATCGTAACTTTTCGTCTTCAGTTAATTTTTCATATACTTTTTCTTTAAGAAAAGCACTTCCGCCAATCATATTTTCACAAGCGATGATTGTTAACGGATGTCCCGTTCGAATGAGACGCTCTTTAAGCCCTTCAGCAAGTAAACCCGCAATAAAGGGCAGTATATTAGGCCCAACCGCCGCTGTAACAAGATCGGCTTTGGCAATCGTTTCGATTACTAATTCCGGATCTGACGCACTATTAATGGCTCGAACATTTTTCACAAGCAGTCCATCGTGAGCTGCATTGGCAAGTTCAACACGGTATTGTTTTTTTTCGTTTATCAATTTAACAAGCTCGCTGTTCACATCTACAAAGCATGTTTCAAATCCGGATTGATACAATAAGTTTCCAATGAAGCCTCTACCTATATTTCCAGCGCCAAAATGAACAGCGATCATGTTAGTTCACTCCTTCAAAGAAGGATAAAACTTCATCTTTAGACGATGCATTCACAATTGCCTCTACATTTTCTTCCTCAGAAACTACAATTGCAATATTCGACAGGATTTCTAAATGCTCGTCCCCTCTTCCAGCAATCCCAAAGATCAATTTAACGATATTCCCATCTCCGAAATCTACACCCTGTGGCACTTGAATAATCGCAATTCCTGACTCCTTTACTTCTTGTTTTGCATCGTCTGTACCATGTGGAATGGCTACAAAATTCCCCATATACGTAGTTGTCATTTCTTCGCGTTCAAGCATTTTCTCTATATAACTTGACTCAACATAACCTCTGTCAAAAAGGATTTTCCCTGTTAAGCGGATTGCTTCTTCTTTTGTTGCCAGTACTTGATTCAACACAATGTTTTCAATTGATAAAATAGGTAATGTCATTGTAAAAACTCCTCTAGTCATTTTATTTTTTCATCTATGAACTGCTTAAAATTCTGTGCCAAATAGGAATGGATTAGTGCCCCCTGATTTGATTCAAATAATTCAATACTTTTTTCGTTTTCGATAATGAGTGAACTAATGAAACTTAGTACTTCTAAACCCTGTTCATGGTATGAATGAGGGGCTAACAAAAGTAATAAATGACTGACTTCGCTATCCGTTCCGTCCATCGCTGCCATTACGATTGGATCCACAAGTGTTTGAATCGTAAACGAAGGCTTAAGAACTTGTTCGTGACGGGTGTGGAATAAAGCTAGCTTTGTTTCAGGAATTCCTATTCCTCCGATAGCTTCTCTTGCAAATAGAGCATCTGCTACAATTTCTGCATTTTTGATAATTTCTTTCTTTTCTAATTGGTTACACGCTGCTCGTATACATTTTTCTACTGACATATGTTCTTTTTGTGATGAATGCTGAAAACCCGATAATAACTCGGCTACAGTTCCCGTGTATAAATGAATATTTTTCATTCCGTTAGTTATTTCTTCAATAGTGGAATTACCATGGTTTAACAAGGTAACCCGTTTTTTAATAAGCATCTGTCTTCTAGCATACAGCTGTACTTGTTTAATTTCTTCTTGTGTCATAAATGGACTGACGATCAAATATTCCTTGCTGAAATCTTGTAAGTAAATAGTAGAAATAACTAAGTCTCTATCAGTGATTTGAAGTTCACTTAATTCAAAAAGAGATACATTCGTTATTTCTGCAATTTCCGGTATTTCGCGTTGAAGTCGCGATACAAGCATTTTCGATGTTCCAATGCCGCTGGAACAAACAATATAGGCTTTTAAATCCTTTTCACCCTTCAAACCAAGTAGGACAGATCCGAAATGCATTACTAAGTAACCTATCTCTTCATCAGGTATTCGTAGCTCCGGAAAAACTTGTCCAACGGCATCCTTGACAATCTGAAACAACTCTTCATAATCTTTACGAATACTTTTCAACAAAGGATTGGTGATACCCATATCCTGTCGAATACGATAAATTGCAGGCTTCAAATGCGTAACAAGACCTTCTAACAGGGGCGCGTTATCCATTAATTCCTCACCCGTCGCATCTTCCATGCACTGAACCAGTTTCTTCGCTTGCATGAATGTTTCCAAATTGGAGGCTTCAAATAATTGTCCTTCATTATGACGAAGCTTGGCACCTTGAAGATGCATCGTAATATAGCCAATTTCAGCTTTAGGTATTTCAATCTGGAAACGAGCCGATAATTTGGCGATAATTTCATGTGCGATGTTGTATTCAGGTTCCTTTGTTAACTGCTCCAAATACACCAAATCCATCTGAATATTTTCACCTAAGATAATACGTTCAATTGCCAGGGTTAGATGAACTATGAGTCCGACATAAGCATTATCCGTAATTGGAAATGGGAGTACTCGATTTAATTGTTGCATGACATCTTCAATAATAAGTATTTTTTCCCGATCAACAAGATGCAATAACCGTTTGGATATAGGATTCTCTCGATTCCCAGACTTCTTCTGAATACGTTCTGTGGTAAACGAAAACAGCTCGTCTTCTTTTAATGTCTTGGCAATCACGTAACTCATTGCTCTTCGTTTTGCTTTTTCTGATCCGCTTATTTCAATTCCATACCCTCTTTTTTTCACGATTAATAGCTTAAAGGATTTTAATTGTTCCTCTAGTTTAAGTAAATCTGAACTGATTGTCGCAATTGCCACTCCTAGTTCATTGGCAAGTGCAAAAAGCTTCACAGGCTCTGATGATTCATACAATGTGCACAAAATCAAGGTTTGCCTTTCGTCCAGCGTATACTCTCGAGATGTGAAAGTGTTTAACTTTTGTTTTAAGGCTGCCTTATTTGTTTCTCCCCCTACAATCTTAATACCAACCCCAGTTTTCCGTACAAGTTTAAGGTTGTACGCACGCAATAACTTTTCTATCGTATTCAAATCGCGGTGAATGGTCCGGGGGCTGACAGCTATTTTCTCCGATAATTCTTTAATTGTTACTTCTTCATTTCTGTCGATCAATTCATCCAAGATAACTTTTTCCCGAGCTGAAATATCCATGTTAAACACCCCATTGAAATACTTTGTAATCATTGGTAAAACCCAGCCTAATTTCTTTCGAATTAGGCTGAGTTTAAGTGTACACTCATTACTTTTTCAGTTTTTCAAGAAGTTCATCGTATCTCGGACTATTTAAAAAGTTTTCAACTGAAATATGATATGCGTTTGGTGATTTTGCTTTCGCACGTTCTGTTAGATCTTTATGAGTGATTACCACTTCCGCATCGGACGGTAAATTACTGATAGCCATATTCGAAACAGCAACATCGATATCAGCTTTTTTCACCTTATTCCTCAAAATTGAGGCGCCCATTGCGCTGGAACCCATACCTGCATCACATGCAAAAATAATACTTTTGACATCTGCAAATGACACTTCTTGAACAGCTTCTTTAGCAATCGATTGTTGCATGAAGTCTGCTGCACGGCTCTCTTTTCCTTTTAACGCGGACGTTTTTTCCGTTGCCTTCAATAAATCGTCTTCATCCGTTTGTTTTCCTGTTTTCAATATAATGGATGCAATAATGAATGATACGAGTGTTGCAAAGAAGACACCTGCAATGACAGCTACATAACTTCCTTTTGGTGTCATCGCAAGGATGGCAAAAATACTACCAGGTGATGCCGCCGCGACTAAACCTCCACCAAGTAGTTGAAGTGTAAACACGCCCGTTGCGCCTCCCGCAATCGCAGCGACCAATAGCAATGGTCTCATTAAAATATAAGGGAAATAAATTTCATGAATCCCTCCAAGGAAATGGATGATTCCTGCACCTGATGCTGTTTGTTTCGCCATACCTTTGCCAAAAATCATATACGCTAGTAATATCCCAAAACCAGGTCCTGGATTGGCCTCCAATAGGAAGAGTATTGATTTTCCTGTTTGTGTAGCTTGTTCAATTCCAATTGGACCTAAAACACCGTGGTTAATGGCATTATTTAAAAACAATACTTTTGCTGGCTCAATCAATATACTTGCAATTGGCAATAGATTAGCATCAACAATCGCTTGAACACCAGCTCCAAGGGATTTATTCAACGCCTCTACTACCGGACCAATTCCTTTAAAGGCAAACAGTGCTAGTATGAACCCAATAATACCTGATGAAAAGTTATTGACTAGCATTTCAAAGCCTGCCTTAACTTTCCCTTCAATTAATTTATCGAACTGCTTAATTGCCCATCCGCCTAAGGGTCCTACAATCATGGCACCAAGGAACATTGGAATATCTGCCCCGACAATGACCCCCATCGTGACCGTTGCACCGACGACTCCTCCACGGATGCCATGGACAAGACGTCCACCCGTAAATCCAATTAAAATTGGCAGTAAGTAAGTAATCATAGGTCCTACAAGTTCTGCAAAACCTTTGTTTGGAATCCAACCTGTTGGAATAAATAGCGCTGTGATGATTCCCCAAGCGATGAAAGCACCAATATTCGGCATGATCATCCCACTCAAAAAGCTTCCAAAACGTTGCACTTTCATTTTGAAACCGGAATTATTTTGCTGTTCATTTTCCACAATCATACACTCCCTTCCTTTTTTTAAAGCAACCACTGTTTGATTACTCCCAATAATAAAGCGTTTACATTCGTAAGGCAATCGAATGTAAACGCTACTTTGTCACTTCTATTGTTGCCATGTGTATACTTGATGGAACTCAGTATACACATGGCTCTACTTAACTATCGGAATTTACAGTCTACCATCTAATTTATGGACTACTGCAAACATCTCTTTAGGTAATGCGTTATTGATTATCCTGGTATTGTGTTTGCAAAAACGTAACCGATTGAGTAATTAACTGTTTTAATACATTCGTGTCGATATCATCGACTTTATTAATATACACGCATGATTTGCCAGAGGTATGTTTTCCAAACGTCGCCAGCAATGCATCGCGTTCGCTATCTCCGGGTGCAAAATACAAACTAGTTTTTGCTTTGCGCGGAGAGAAGCCTGCCAACGGTGCGTCTCCTTCGTGACCCGTTTTGTATACATAATGATACGATCCAAAGCCAATAATGCTTGGCCCCCACATTTTTGCTTCAAGGCCAGTCGCCTCTTTAAATATATCGAGTAGCGTGTAAGCATCCGCACGTTTTTTGGGGTTTTCTACATTCTCAATAAATTCAATAACGTCATTGTCTGTTTCCTTCGTTTTTTGTTCGTACATATTCCATTCCCCTCTCTTCCATCATACTACGAACTCGTCTAGACATTTTTTACATATGCATGATTTTCTCAATTGATCATAAGGTACTAGTTCGAGAATAGCTTTCGGAAAGAATTCTCCACTACACCAACATATACCTAAAGATTTCCCTATGGAATTACAGCAATTATTGTTGTCTTTGCAAATAGGACATTGGTAACTTTCTGCTGTATCGAATGCTTGGACCATGGTTTTCCCTCCCTTATCTACGCAGGTTATTTCAGAGCTAATCACATCTGTTTCACACATTTTAAAAGTAAAAAGAATACATGATTTGTATTGCTTGCACAACAGAAGAAATTTCTGTTTAATTAATATTAAGTCATTCGAGAAGTTGATTTCATTTCACTGTTCCTTAAATAATTCAAGTGATGAATTTCTACTCTGTAAATTAAACTTTTTATATATTTCTGTAAAAAAGGTTTAACTTTTCCGTTGTAATCCTCAAGTGATTTGCATGCATAGTCTTCGTCCATAGAAACAGTAAAACTGCATGTGATCACTACATATTCTTCCCCAGTAGTTGAAAACCGTTTGGTTACTTCAATAATCTTCATACTTACAAATTTATTTTTCATATATGTTTTTGATTTTGGTAATTTTTTATTTGACAGAAAAGATACAATTCCTTTTACATAAATCATTCTATTTGCCTCCAGCTTAAGTTGGGAAGATAGATTTCTATATCGCGAGTTAAATTTTCAATAAATTGATTCAGATATAGATAAGATATTTACCATACTACAGTGTCTACAAAATTGCTTTGCATGTATTGTATCACAATAAGAACATCGGTTTCATTACTATTCATCGCTTATTTCATACTAATAAAAATGCTCTTGGCTCTTTAAGTCAAAAGCTGTCTTTGCAACATAATTATACAATCAATCGTCCAATTAGTAAGAACTACTGGAAACGGGTGAATGATATGAAAAAAAAGATAGTCATAGCTGGCGGAACGGGTTTTGTAGGTCAACACTTTGAAGAGAAGTTTACGAATTTAGGCTATGAAATAATCATTATTTCAAGAAGGTCTGACCAACTTCTTTGGACAGATAACGTAGGTATTGTAGAGGCCTTGGAGGGTGCAGAGATGCTCATCAATCTTGCTGGGAAATCCGTCAACTGCCGCTATAACGAGAAAAATAAAAAAGAAATTCTAGTTTCCAGAACAGAAACCACAGAAATACTCGGAAACGCTTTGTTAGCCTGTAAAAATCCGCCGTCATTATGGATCAATTCAAGTACGGCTACGATTTATCGACATGCGGAAGATCGACCTATGACGGAGGCTAGTGGCGAGATTGGAACTGGTTTCTCCGTTGAGGTAGCACAAGCATGGGAGAAATCCCTATTTGCTTTCCAGCTTCCTCAGACAAGGACAGTCGCATTAAGAATTGCAATTGTACTCGGTGAGGATGGTGGAGTGATGGAGCCCTACCTCAACTTGGTACGCTATGGGCTTGGCGGTGTTCAAGGATCGGGCAACCAAATGTTTAGCTGGATTCATATGGAAGACCTATTTCGAATCATCCTTTTTCTTCAAAAGAATAACGATTTGGATGGGATATTCAATTGTTCAGCCCCACAGCCGATTACGAATCGAGTATTCATGGCACAACTGCGGAAAACAATGGACCGAAAGTTTGGATTACCTTCACCGAAATGGATGCTCGAAATGGGGGCTATTTTTATGAAAACCGAAACGGAATTGATTTTAAAAAGCCGCTGGGTTGTTCCTGATAGATTGGAAAAGGAAGGGTTTCATTTTACATTTGATACAATCGAGAAGGCATTTCACCAAATTTTGAAGAGTTCTAGTAAGATATAGTGAGAAACCAATGCTAAATATGTGCCTTTAATGGCGACCCCGATTAACGAATAAAAAGACTTAGCAAAGAAACCACTTTGTTAATAAAGTGATTTCTTTGCTTTTTATATAACCGAAAACAAACACCTTGACTATCTGCTATTTTAGGAATTCTAAGATCCGGACTGCAATTTTACAAATTCAAACAACAATGGCACATTACTGTATTGTTGTAAGGAAGCTGAGCTTTCTGAAATCCTATCCCAGCTTTCCGTATAAGGATCTGCTCCGGTTAACAATGGCATGGATTCCTGTAAAAAGTCTTCAATGGGTATCTCTAACTGTTCTATGAATCGTTCTACCTGTGGAAATTTCCCTTCCTTTTCTGGATTGGGTTCTTTAAATAGTACATGTTCTAAATTTCTTGAAAAATAATACATACGGTAGTCAATCTCACCAGATAGTATCTTATCTAATGCCTTCATTATATTGATATTTGTACTTCTATCCGCATTTCTAGCTGCTATTTGTTGCTTTTGTTTTTCATGCGGGACAGTTATTCGATCATCATGGTAAAGTGTTAATTCTTTTTGGGTATCATCAATAACAATCGCATCTTCTGGGATGAAACAGCCATCCATATCAATAATATGTAGTACACAGAATACATCTTCCGGACGAAATTTACTTTTTATCATAAATTCATTTACTGCATTTCCAATCACAGACTTGATAGGTTCGTCAGGCCTGTCCAAGTCATATAAAATATCGCCGTGCTGAATATGGAAACGTATATTATGCTGTTCGAAAAGACTACGTAACCGATTGTATAGCAATACCTCTTCGCAGCTTCCCTCGACAAGTAATAACACGACCTTCTTTTTAGTAATTGTCATGTAAGACCCCTGCTTTTCGGAATGCCGTCTTAATATCATATAAATTAGTTTCCGCATAGATTTCTTCATCTTGACCACCCAGCTGTACAGCACGTAGATAGATATCCCGCGCATTACTTAGCTTTTCAACCCCTTTTAATTGATGGTATCTGTCCTCTTCATTTAGAGTAGTAAACCATAAGTTTCGAATTGGAAGCACTTCTAATATCCGCAAGTTATGAGAAGTGAAAAAAAGTTGACCTTGTGCATTTTCGTCCAGAACTTCTAATATTTCGCCAAGTAAGTATTCAAAAATCCCTGCATCGAGCTCATCAATTACAACGCAAGCGTTCGGATTATTATATACTGCAATAAGTGTACTTAAAATAGAAATGATTTTTAACGTACCTTCCGACTCACTTCGTAAAGGAAGTTCGATATTCCTTTTTTTCGATAGAAACTCAAAGCGAATTCCCTCACTGCCGTCACTCAACTTTTGCTTATTGATTTTTCTGATTTTTATTAGAAGACCTGGGATAATGGTCTGCAAGACAATATTCGTCTGACTAACCACTTGGTCTATCGTTTCAAATAAATCCAACGGCAACACCATTGTATCTTGCATCTCATAAGGTATATGTCCACGCTTTCTTTCCAAATGAACACTAAAAGGCATAACAAGATTGGCAACTAATAGACCATATTGAATCGTATCAATGACATGTAAATCTCGATTAAGGTCATCTGAAAGATTCTTCATGATTTCAATTTCATTTTCTTCTAAGATCTCCTCAAATACTTCCTTTAATTCTTCTCTAAAAACAAAAGAAGTTGTGTTACTAGCAGCCATTCGGTTGGCTACCATGACTGAAACTCTTACAGATTCATTCATTTCATGTGATCCATTAACTCCTATCGTTAAGCCTTTAACAGTTTTTGAAATTAAAATTTTGAATCGCTCATTTTTCTTATTTTCTCGATAGTCTACTTGCTCTTCTACAACTTGATACCTTCCTTTTCCCGCTGACAAAGAAACTGAGTAGTTAACGAAGAATTCGCCGAATTGATTTTTAACAATAAATTGAAACAATATGCAAATAATCTTTTCATTAAAATACAGCAAGTTTGATGAAACCTTAGGAAGCGGTGCTTCAAGATTGGCTGATAATAAAGTCTTTAGAAGATTGAATGCTTCCACTGCCGCAGTTTTTCCAGAACCATTTTGACCATAAAACCCTATGATATCAGCTTTCTCCAACGTATTGAAAGCTGAATTTGTGTGAAACGCACCATTTTTCACGTTTTTCAAATTGGTTATTTCTACTTTGGTTACCCTGACTATACTCTTCATGAAGGTCCCCCTATGAATACTTCTTAAAATAACAACTTCCTTTACAGTAATTCATGTAAAAAGTAAATGTACTTATCAATATGGGCTTGCCAACCTTTAATTATTCAGTTTAGCGATGCATTTAATACAACACAAAAATGCCTATCAAAATAATAGGCATTCTAACATAAGCTTTATCTAAGAAAAGTCTCCCCATTAATTATGACTTGCGAGGCTCGAAATGGGATATTTATATTCATTGAAAAATACGGCTCTAAAATGCTATAAAATGACTCCCATTGACTATCTACTTGCTCATATTTACCGTTCAGCTCTAAATCAATGATGCCCGTGTAAACTTTTTGTAGTTTAGAAAGATCTTCCTTAGATACCTCGAAATCATAATAAGCCATTTGTTCATTAAATGTTGGCATTGGATAGGCAGCACGATAATACGGGCGCATCACCAAGTCAAATGCCTCCCATTTGTCCATCGCGAGTTGGTCGTCTCCGTCGCTACTAGCTTGGTGAGCGTCCTCATATAATTTCTTAATCACCGGGTAATCCACTTTTGAAATAGTCGTACCTAAGTCTATAATATACTCATCAAATGTCGGCTCTACATAATAGTTATTGACAATCTCAAAAAATCGATCTATCTTTACGCCAGATTCTTTCTCAGCTCCACTTTTTGATAGTGAAATCCATTGATTATAAAGTTCTTCCATTTGCAGCAGGTCATCACTCGTAAATGGATAGTCAAACATACTTATATAAACATCAAATGGTTCAGGCTCCCAATTGGCAAGATAATACGGATTTGTTATTCGATTTATTTGTGCCCATAATTCTCCTGCCTCCTCCCATAACTCATTCTTTTCTAAAGTCATTACCTCATTGTAAAGAAGTTCAAGCTTATTAATTTCATCTTCTGTCACGCCGAGTGGTAGATTTTTAACAAAGTAGTCAACGTTATAAAAATCGGCAATGCTATCCAAGACTTCTCCTTCGATTTGCACCAAAGCCCCAACTGAGAAATTCATCGCCTGGATTTGCTCCTCAGCAAAAGTATGCAATCCAACATGGTAGCGTTCGCCGCTATCACCTTTAACGATTATTTCATTACCCCAATTTTCAACGACCGTCCCTTTGACAATCTGTCCAATTTGAATTTGTGATTTAGTTTGTTCCACTGCCGCGGAAGTATAGGAAGGCATCACTCCACCAATCCCAAGTGCCAACGCAATTGAAACGACAAACATTCTCAGCTTTTCCCTACTCATGGTTCATTCCCCTTTTTAAAAAATAATAGTGTAATAAGAAGACGCTTGGAAAATATTCATTCTTCCATCTAAATGTCATTGAACTATTCATTATATGCTCTGACTAAATAATTATGACATACAAATAAAAGAAGAAAACCTTGTATTCTTCCCTTTGCTATAATGAACTATAACGATATGTATTTACTAGTTAGGGTGTGGGTGTATGGAGTCGAATGAAAAACAATCGCCTGATTTAGGTGACGTTGATTCAAATGAAGAAATTGATGATGAAGAACTGCAAGAACTGGTATTAGAAGCACAACAGGAGGCCCTTTATAGAGAGGCGCAAGAAAAAACAAATCGCAAAACGAAACATCCGTTTCCCAAATGGCTATTTTGGCTTATCTCAATTGTGATGGTTTTCAATACATTTGCGGTTATTTTTGAAGTGTATTCAATTCCAGCTATTGAATTCTTAAAGACTTCCTCGAAATTATCGAAACAAAAAAACATTGCTACTTATAAGAAATCTGTCGTTGTTATTCAGTCAGCTGAAAGCAAAGGCACAGGTTTCTCCATTTCAGGTGACGGAACTATTCTAACGAACTATCATGTTATCGAAGGAAGCGATTCCGTAAATGTCTACTTTCCAGAAGAAGGGCGTTTTACGGCAGACGTTGTCCTTACATATCCTTCAGTCGATCTCGCTGTACTAAAAGTCAATAGACAAAAACTTCCCTATTTAAAACTCGCTAAAAAAACGAATTTCACAGCTAATGAAGCCATTCATTTTATTGGCAATCCTTTAAGTTTTAAGGGCATTGCAAATGAAGGCATAATTATTGATTATATCGAGCTACCGGATTGGGATGCACCTGTCGTTATGATGAAAGCACCCGTTTATCGGGGAAATAGCGGTAGCCCCGTAATAAATAGTAAGGGGCTGGTGATTGGCATTGTGTTCGCAACGTTAGATCATGAAACACATGGAAAAGTCGGGTTATTTATTCCGATAAATGAGTTTTACAATCAACAATAAAATTATTTTTCAATATCGAAAACGGTTGCATGTATTATGCAACCGTTTTTACCAGAATAAGATTATATTAGTAACGGAAAAGTTTTGCTTGGCTGTCGGATTATATTTTTTGCATACTTCAGCCTTTTTTGTTATTATCCCTATCTTTATCTTCTTTTTCGCCGACTTTATCCGCTTCTTTAAATTCTTCTTGATACAGTACTTCTTGTGCTGAGGTCAATCCATTATTTTTATCAGTCAATTGTTCGTGTGGAAACTTTTTCTCATTCATTTGCATCCTCTCCTTTCCCTGTTTATATCCTGATTACTTAGTTTGTCCAAGTCTTTTAGATTTTAAACATCAAAGTATCCAAATACAAAACCGCCAAAGGAAAATTAATTCCTTAGCGGCTTTACTGTATAATCCTATTTAATTCGCAGTTCTGATTCCTTATCGAAAAAGTGTGCTTTATTAAGATCGAACGCTAAGTCGACTGTTTCACCTGCTGCAACGCTGAAACGTGCATCAACTCGAGCAACGAAATCCTGGTCATTTACTTTAGAATAAAGAATAATTTCTGCTCCCATTAATTCAGCAACTTCAATCGAGGCCTTGATTTTTGTTTCAGGAGAGAAATCAAGGAATAGCGGTTCATCATGAATATCCTCTGGACGAACTCCAAGAATGATCTCTTTACCGACATAACCTTGCTCACGAAGATATTTCATCTTCCCTTCAGGTACAAGAATTTTCACATCGTCCATAACAAAATAATTCTCTTCTAATCTACCATTCAAGAAGTTCATTGCAGGAGAACCGATAAAACCACCAACAAAAACATTATTAGGTTCATCGTAAACTTCTTTAGGAGCCCCTACTTGTTGGATATATCCATCTTTCATGACAACAAGACGCGTCGCCATTGTCATTGCTTCCGTTTGATCGTGAGTTACATAAACGGTTGTTGTTTGCAAGCGTCTGTGAAGTTTTTGAATCTCGGCACGCATTTGGACACGTAACTTAGCATCTAAGTTAGACAATGGTTCATCCATTAAGAATACTTCGGCATCGCGAACTATAGCACGTCCTAAAGCAACACGCTGACGCTGACCACCTGAAAGAGCTTTCGGTTTACGCGTTAACAGGTCCTCAAGACCCAAAATCTTAGCTGCATTATCAACACGTTTTTTTATTTCATCTTTTTTAAATTTACGAAGCTTCAAACCAAATGCCATATTATTGTAAACATCCATATGTGGATATAATGCATAGTTTTGGAAAACCATTGCGATGTCACGATCTTTTGGTGGGACATCGTTCACTCTTTTACCACCAATGAAAAGATCGCCTCCTGATATTTCTTCCAAACCAGCAATCATTCTAAGTGTTGTTGATTTTCCACAGCCTGATGGACCCACCAATACTAAAAATTCTTTATCTCTAATTTCCAAACTAAAATCTTTTACAGAAACTACATCTTTGTCATATACTTTTCTAATATTTACTAATTTCAAGTCTGCCATTTTATTCCCTCCAGTGTATGTAAGTGCTTTCATCTACTTATAATAGAATACAATATTTATATTATTTAAGTAATGGTGAATATGCACAAAAATCCGGACAGTCTTCAGTCATATTTACTATGAACGTTTTCACAATAAAATAGTAGCTAGTTTTACCGATAAACGGCGTTACTTTTTTGCTAAAAGCGCCAGGTATACTGTCATTGCATGGTGAAATTGGCGGATATCTATTCCCGTCTTTTCAAAAAAACGATCCAATCGATATTGGAGACTGTTGCGGTGCATATGCAATACTTTTGCAGTCTCCGATATATTTAAATTACATTGAAGAAAAGTTTCAATCGTTTTCAGTGTTTCTTCATCGTTTATGTATTTTTGTAAAACAGTTTTACCAATATCGGAACGTAGGCCTGGTTCTATTTGATTGATGAGTAAATAGGGTACAGCGTCAATATACGTTACAACAGTCTTATTCGTATAAATAAATACTTTTTTAGCGGCATTTATTAATAAGTGATAATACTGAGCGATGTCTTCCAAACTTTCCTTATAAGATCCAATATAGAAGTTGATTTTCACATATAAATCGCTCATGAGTATATCTTTAATCTCTTCAAATGAGATACTATCTTCATAGACTGTCTGTTCTTCAATAATAATCCCTTCATGTCCATTTCCCCATAGGATCGGTACAGGTTTAGCAAAAAGCTCATGAATGGCATCTTTAAATACAATAGGGTCAATTTGATTTTTTTTGATAGAAAAGTAGATAAAACGATAGGAATTTTTAATTTCAAACTTAGCACTTGATTCAGCCGAATCAATCGCATTTCTCCATTTTCGTTCTTCATCAGTAGGTACTGGTAAATTTATATTATATGGCAATAAAAAAGTAGCTAATAATGATACATCCTTGGAAGTTAATTCTTCCTCATCGATACCAATAATCTCATTTTCACCTGTCACAAACCACTTATATGTAGAGTCTAAGTTATCGTGCCCCTCTGAATATACAAGGAGTGAAGAATAAATTTTACGTAATTGATTGATCATCAAAACACCTCTTTCTTTTTTCAAAAAGTATTTTCACTTTAGATTATTGTGTCCAAAACAATAGTACCACATTAGTTCTTATATGCGTCTTGCGCTTAGAAATCAATGGATTTTCATGTTCAATGCTCACAACATAATCATAGCCATAAGTGAGCTAAGCATTCATCATATCCGACCACTCTTGAATACTATGACCGCAACCAACAGAACGGAATGTCCATGCACGTGATTGCACATCCCCAAAAGACTGCATATCTGTTAAGCCATGCATATTGACGTTTTCTTGGTCAATAAAAGTAGCTTTCGCATGAATATGATAAATGCCATTTTCTTTTCCTAATATCTTAATCGCTACGACATGCAATCACCACGTACGTTTTTTGCAAAAACCGAACTTCCAGCACCTAAAAATATATGCTTTGTCATAAAAAAACCTGTTATTATATTTAGTACCGATATATGGAAGTGGTTTCAACTGAAAAAGCAATATTAATCAACGCAAAAAACAATATCCCATTCCATCGAACTGACTGCTACGATAATCATAGCCCAAGTAATAACGTTATGAAATGTAAGATAGCGGAAGTTGGAGTTATATATTGCTATCTAAAATAAAAGTATGTTCAATGTGGCTGAAACACTTGGTTACTCGTCAATTAACAAATACCCACCCAACTATTCTTCAATTCCCACGCGTCGAGCTTTATCAGTTTTGTTTCTCCGCTATCACTGAATAATTCAACAGAGATACTCGTTTGATCTGGATAGATACGGGCAGTCATTACTGTTTCGCCGTCGTTGACAAATAATTCAAGAGAAGATTGGTCTATAAACAGATGGAGTTTGAGAGTTTCACGGTTTCGGCCGTGAATGATACTCTGTCTAATTCCACCTTCTCCATGCCCTGAAAGATTACGGTCAATCCCAACTTTACCTTCAGCCACATAATAAAAAATCTCTGTTTTCTGCTTCCCATCTGCTGAGCATCGAATATTAAGACCGAATTTTTCAGCTGTGTTATTTTTTAACGAAAACTCAGCAATAATTTCAAGTTGATTACCTTTAATAGCTGATAATCGAACGTTATCGTTAATCATAGTTGGTTCAACCACATTTTTTACTGTTCTCAATTTTTGCAGTTCCTCAATTGGAGTCATTGAAAGTTCACCATAATCATTGAACTTCAACTCTCTCGGTAATGTTAACGCCCCTGCCCAATCATGTTTTTGTTCTGGCATTATAGTTTCCCACATGCTCATCCAACCAAACAAAATTCGTCTACCTCGATCATCGAGTAAGGTCTGTCCTGCATAAAAATCAAAGCCCTTATCGAGCTCAGTAAATTGACCATGCGAAAACTGTTTTGTCTTATAATCAAAATCACCAATATAAGTCCCGTTCTGATACAGATTCTGATATAAATCTCCTTCAGGTTTAATTCCTTGGGGCGAGAAAAGCAGTACATGCTTTCCTTTAAGTTCGAAAAAGTCCGGGCATTCAAACATATAGCCCATTTCCCCTTCACTCTGTGCGATTACACCTTGATAGACCCATGTAGACATATCATTGGATTCATATAAAAGTACATTGCCTAACTCACCGACTTGATTCCCCAACACCATATACCATATATCTTGGTGTTTCCAAACTTTGGGGTCTCGAAAATGTGGCGAACCATTTATCGGAGGTTTTGAAATAATTGGATGACCAGCCTGCTTTTCAAAATGAATTCCGTCATTACTTTTTGCAATACATTGCACTTCAAAAAAATCAGAGCCATCTTCATTCAAATTGTTATGCCCTGTATAAAACAGGAGCAATTGCCCATCATGTTCAATGGCACTTCCTGAAAAGCACCCACTTTTATCAAACTCGTCTCCTGGTGCGAGTGCAATGGGGAGATGTTCCCAATGTACAAGATCTTTACTTTTAACATGTCCCCAGTGCATTGGCCCTCCCTTCGCACCAAATGGATGATGCTGAAAGAATACATGATAGTCCCCATTCCATTGAATTAATCCATTCGGATCATTAATCCAGTGTGCAGGAGCCATGATGTGATAGCCTAGTCGGTATGGCGTATCTATCACTTTTTCACTTGCCACTTGTAAAGCCTTTTCAGCCTTTATGATTCGTTCTTGATGATTTGTAACCACTACAATCCCTCACTTCTATGGATTAATTAGTTGAAGTATTGAATACGTCATGCAAACTAGCGTAATTCAATGGTATTTTACATTCAACCTAGATTGAAAGAAAACGATAGGTATTCCCCATTCCATTGAACAGGGAATACTCATCGTTTTTTCCTTACTTATAATTCTTTGAAATGCCAGACATGGCTTTGAAAGTCACCCTTCATATCGATTGGAATGCTTAAACCTACGAAAGTGAGTTCATCGCCGCCATATACCTTATCCGTTCCAAGCAATTCATAATTCTTCGTTATATCCATGCCTGCTAAGCGTACGCTTCCAATTGCAGTATTCGCCTCCGCAAGCACGCGGAACAAGTAGACAATGACCTCTGTTTTATCTTTATTGACAAACAGCCACGCGGTCTCATTGCCTTCAAAAGGGCTCTTCAAACGATAAAAATCACCGAATTGTATAAGCTTGCGAATTTCTTTATATCTTTCTACCTGTGCTTTAACCGCTAGCTTTTCAGCTTCCGTCAGTTTCGTTAAATCAAGCTCATACCCAAGATTCCCTGACATCGCAACATCGCCACGCATAGCGAGCGATGTAATCCGGTCGACTTGATGGTTCGGAACGGCTGATACATGCGCACCCATTGAAATAATCGGATAGACCATACTTGTACCGTATTGAATTTTCAGGCGTGAAATCGCATCTGTATTATCGCTTGTCCATGTTTGCGGCATATAGTAAAGCATACCAGGGTCAAAACGACCGCCCCCGCCAGAGCAACTCTCAAATAGAATTTCAGGGAAACGGGAGGTTATGGTCTCAATGACATTGTACAATCCGAGCATGTAACGGTGAGCCGTCTCTCTTTGCCTGTCAGCAGGTAGTAATGCGGAACCAATTTCCGTCATGGAGCGGTTCATATCCCATTTCACATAAGAAATCGGCACACTTGCCAAAATGTCACAGACGCGCTTTGTGATTTCTTTACAAACATCCGCCCTTGAAAAATCAAGGACTAGCTGATTGCGGCTTTCGGATCGGTTGCGCCCCGGAACATGCAGGCACCAGTCGGGATGCTCGCGGTAAAGATTACTGTCAACTGAAATCATTTCCGGCTCAAACCACAGACCAAACTTCATACCCATTTCCGTCACTTGACAAGCCAAATCATCAAGTCCGTTCGGCAGCTTCTCAGTGTCTTCAAACCAATCACCAAGTGATGTGTGGTCACTATTTCTTTTTTCAAACCAACCGTCATCCAAAACAACTAACTCAATTCCAAGCTCCTGACCGGTTTTAGCAATATCAAGAATTTTATCAGCATTAAAATCAAAGTAAGTTGCTTCCCAATTATTTACGAGAATTGGACGTTCTTTCTCCTTATATATCCCCCTCATTAGCCTAGTTCTGTATAACTCATGAAACGTTCTCGACATACCTCCAAGCCCAGTCGCTGAAAATACCATCACTGCTTCAGGTGTTTGGAACGATTCTCCTGGTTCAAGTCTCCAATTAAAGTCGAATGGGTTGATGCCCATCATTACTCTTGTATTGTTAAATTGATCGACTTCCGCTTGGGCAAGGAAATTTCCACTATAGACAAAATTGAACGCATATACATCACCTGTATGCTCGCCGGCTCCTTTTCTCAGCAATGCTATGAAAGGATTATGTTGGTGACTACTTGCTCCTCTTGCGCTTTCAATCGATTGAACACCATGTCTAAGTGGCTGGCGTTCGATATGATTTTCTTTCGCATGACCACCATGAAGATGCATAAAATCAAAATCTGCATCCCGAAAATCAACACTGACACTTAAAGCACGTAATAGTTTGAGTGACGCCGTTCCCTCGTTTAGGAATTTTACAGATCGCGTAATGACATTAAACTGTTCGAAGACGGTATAACAGAGTACAACTTTTAAATTTGTTTCCGCATCACGCATGACAATTTCTAACGTCTGGGCTTCATTGTTTTCTTCTACATAAGTAGCCGGTAGGCCCGGTAATACAGGTTTTCCTTTCCGGATTATATGTGACTCATAGCGTAAATCACTAATGGTTGATCCGTTTTCAATCTGGATCTGATAAGCCGGCTTGCGATAGTCCGTATTCCCGAACTGTGGGTATTCCTGTGGTAACGTATCCAACGAAAATGTTCGGTCTTCCTTGTAGGGATTCCCAGAGAAGCCACGGTCTACAAGTTGTATTTCATTTGAATAGTTAAAGTCGTTTATTTTTCTCCCCCAATAGAGATGGAGTAAATAGCTGTCACGTACAATTTCCATGACATAGCTCGTATCATTTGCTTGTAAATGAAATCTGTTTTTTTTCGAATCAAAATGTATCGCCATATGAATATTCAGCTCCTAAACTTTATAATTGGTTTACTTGACCGATCCTTTTACAACGCCGCCAATGATCCATTTTTGTGCAATTAGATAGACAACAACCATCGGAGCCAACGCCATTAAATAAGAGGCGAAAGCTAAGTTGTAATCTGTCCCAAATTCTGATTGGAACACATATTGTACAAGTGGTAGTGTGGCATGAGCAGAATCATTCAATATAATTAACGGCAACAAGAAATCATTCCACGCCCATAAACATGTCAAAATACCAATTGTTGCATTAATCGGCATTAAAAGCGGAAAGATGACTTTCCAAAATACTTGCCATGTATTGCATCCGTCGATAATGGCGGCCTCTTCCAATTCCACAGGAATTGATCGGATATACCCGACATAAATGAAAATATTTATAGCCATACCGTACACGACATACAGCAAGATGAGTCCACCTGGATTATTAAGTCCCAGTGCGGATGTTTGCTTTACAATTGGTAGCATGATAATTGGAAATGGAATAAATAACGCACTGACAAAGTAAAAATATAAGCCTTTAAAGAATTTCTTATGCATATTTCTTGCTACTGCATAGGCCACAAGGGAGTTGGATAAAATTGTTAATATTAGTGTGGCACCTGTAATAAGCGCACTGTTCTTTAACGCATTAAAAAAGTTCGTTGCCTCAATTGCTCTCGTAAAGTTTTCCCATCGGAATACAGTCGGAAATGCAAGTGCAGATTTAGCGAGCTCCTGCGGATTTTTCAGAGCGATTGAGAAGGACATATATAATGGAAAAAGGATAATTAGCGAGCCCAAAATAATCAGAATTGTGACAGGCCAGTTTGTTCGCTGTTTCATTACATATCCACCTCCCTTTTTTGCAGGATTTTAAGTTGGAAAATAGAGACAAACATAATCAGGAGAAAGTAAATAACGGCGTTCGCTGATTGGAATGCAAATTCTCCACCTTGGAATCCACCTTTATAAATAAGCAGGGAAATGGATGTCGTCGAGTGACCTGGTCCTCCACCAGTCATGGCGACAATCTGATCAAACACCATCAAGAAGTTCTTCATCGACAAAACCATATTAATTGTAAAGAATGGAGCAATCATTGGGAATGTAATTTTCCAAAACTGCTGCCAGTGATTTGCACCATCTAAACCTGATGCTTCATATAAATCACTTGGTACGGTTTGTAATCCTGCAAGGTAAAGAATGATGTTAAATGCGCAGGCTTGCCAAACGACAACAAGCAAGATACCCACCCATGCATACTTTTCCGAGCCAAGGATATTAACTGTCAAAAAGTCAATATCTAACCGCTCACCAATTGTAGGAAGAATATTCGTGAAAAAGAAGTTAAAAATAAACCCAACAATTAATACACCTAATACGTTAGGGAGGAAGTAAATGGCTCTGAAAAAGTTACGTCCTTTTATTTTCGCATTCAAGCCAATCGCAACGGCCAAACTAATTACGTTAACAAGAATCGTAGCCATAATGGCAAATGAAAACGTGAATATGTACGAATCTTTCACAACTTTGTCTTTAAACAAATGTATATAATTTTTAAAGCCCACAAAGTCATACTCTAAACTGATTCCGTTCCAATTCGTAAAAGAATAATAGATTCCCTGTAACGCGGGAAAGGTATGAAAAGTAGCAAAAAGCAAAACAGCGGGTATAACCATTGCATAAAAAGCCCAATCTCTTTTAGTAAACTTCTGCTTCCTCTTTTTACTTGAATCCACAGGGGGAGTCAAAGTAGGACTAGACTTTCCCATTATTATTCCTCCTTCCTTATAAAAGGAAGAGAAACTGAAATTAACCAATTTCTCTTTTGGCATTACTTTCGATCTTCAACTTTTTCCCAGTCTTTTTGCATTGTATCTAAAAATGCAGCTACATTTTTATTTTGAGCTAATATTTGTAGAGACTGATCAGCTGTGACACCTACTGGTATATAATGGTCAGGAAAATCAACTAGTGCCCCTTTTGCAAAGCTTTCTTTCAGGCCTTCAAGTGATGGTTCCTCTTGTGTGATTCCTTTTAGCGCTGGGAATGCATTTTGTTCTTGAATATACATTGTAATATTTTCTTCTTTTAATAGAAATTCGATAAATTTCTGCGCTTCTTCAGGATGCTTCGATGATGCGCCTATACTTAGAAGTAAATCTATACCAGAAACTACTTTACTTTCACCTGGCGTATTTGTTAGTGGATAAGGGAAAACTCCTAGATCAATAGCAGGATTCGCTTTTTTAATTTCAGGAATTGCCCAAATACCTTGTAAGTACATGGCACTTTCTCCATTTCCGAAGGCGGTGTTCCCATCATTGTAAGCGACACCTTGTTGGTTTTTATGCCCGTAATCGAGCAACTGCACAAATTTTTCCGCTGCTTCTTTATATCTTGTTCCAACGAGCACCTTTCCTTTATTTAATTCATCATAAAAATCATCGCCTTGTGTATTTGCCGCAAGTACATTAAAGGCTGGGAGTGTTGTCCATGCATCTTTAAATGTGAAATAGAAAGGAGTTTGTCCTGATTTCTTCACATTTTCTGCAACCGTAATAAATTCATCCCATGTTGTCGGGACCTCGAGTCCTAACTCTTTAAAGATCGCTTTGTTATAAATAACACCTACCGCATTAGCTACATAAGGAACTGCATAAATTTCGTCTAATCCTGTGACATCCTTCAACATTTGCAAGTAAGCAGGTTGAACTTTATCTAGGTTTTCATCGTTTGTCATATCTTTGTAAACTCCTGCTTTTGATAGTTCTTTAAAGTTATTGTTGGCGCCAATTCCAATGATATCGGGAATATCACTTTTCATGACTCTCGTTTTCAAAACCACTTCTGCTTCTGGCGGACTTACTTGTTCGACCTTAATCGTTGGATTTTCCTCCTCGAACTTCGCAATCAATTTAGCGAAAGTAGGAATAGCTTCACTTTTATATTGAAAAAACTCAATCTTTACTTCGTCACTTTTGGAATTAGAGCCACTTTCACTAGAGCAACCGGCAAATAGAACAACTGATAGGACACCCGCTACGAGTAACAAAATCTTTTTTTTCATATTTAAAATCCTCCAATACATTTTTTTTGTTCTACGCTTTTTTTATGCCTACGCTGTCTCTAACGACTAATTCAGTCGGGAGTACGACTTTGAGCGGCAATACCCGATTGCCATGTAAGCGATCATACAACAGCTTAACAGCAGTCCGTCCCATTTCTTCTGTATGAATTTTAACGGTCGATAATGATGGATTTAAATAGGCGGCAGAGTCAATATCATCAAAACTGAAAACCGAGATTTCATCTGGCACCTTCATTCCTGCTTCATGCAGGGCGCGCATAACTCCTATCGCCATCGGATCACTAGCAACGACAATTGCTGTTGGTTTGGCGGTAGATTCAATCAACTCTTTCGTTAACAAATAGCCACTATTGGTACCAAAGTCACCTAAAAGAATGTATTCCGGATTGTATAGACCTTTCTCATTCATTTTCTTTTCGAATATTTGCTTGCGGGTGTCTTCTTTTGGAATTATTTGTTCAGTTGTAATACCCCTAATTGCACCTTGTCCGCCAATATATGCAATATCCGTATGTCCAAGGTTGAACAGATAATCCATTACTCGACCGGTAGCTGTCTCAAAATCAGATAGAACTACATCATAGATATTTTCTTCAGGTAAAAAGTCAACGATCACAATATTGTCATTGTGATAATATACATCTTGTAAATCTTCAATGATCACGTCCCCGAATATGATTAACCCATCCAAGCGGCTGAGTGTTAAAGCTGTAAAATCACTTTTACCGACCGTTAGTACAGATGAAATATTCATTGAATACTTTTCACAGACACTTTCTACTCCTAGTCGAATAGAAAGGAAATACGGGTCGTTTGTTTCGTCATTTGATATAACGAGCCCGATATTTTTCACTTGGACGGATTCAGAAGCTATGCCACTTTTTCTTCTTGGTAGCTTGTAATGGAGTTCATCAACGACCTCCATTATTCTTCTTCTTGTTTCAGCAGTTACTGATAATGTAGGGTCTCCATTGATAACTCTAGACACAGTAGCTGTAGAAACCTCTGCTTTTGTTGCTATATCTCTCATCGTCGCCATGATTCAACTTCCTTCTTTAGTAAAGTTAACTAAACGCATTAAAGGTAATATATCAAATAATCTAACTATTTGCAAGCGTTTTCTCGAAAAAGCATAGTATTTAATAGTTTATCTAGAATGTATATGTTATCTAATTCTAAAGAACACCGATTTAGCTCTATGCCATGCCTCTCTCGAGCTTCTCGCCGGTGTTACAGCTTCAGGTGTACCGTTAAGCCCCTATGCTAAGTTTACATATGAAATTTAATACTACGACCTATATAGTCAATATTCCGGGATTCAAAATACATTTGTTTAGTTAACAAATGGTTCTGTTTACTAAAATACATTTTTGAGGGAATAGGATTTTCTATGGTGACTATTTCTAGGAAATAGTTCGCGCTTCTCTTGGCAAATCCCCTGGAGAATATAGAAATACTAATTCATCTATCACAGTAGATTATCAAATTGGTGATTATTAACTCCTAACTTTTTTAAAAACACCGAGAGTTGAAGACAAAAATCACCTTCTATACAAAAAGTCCCTTACACCATAATCGGTGTAAGGGACTCACTTTTTCCAAAATAAGGAGAAAGCGTATCTTGAACTCCTTTCAATTCCACATTTTTAGTAACTTCCCAGCTATCGCTAAGATATTTTCTGGTAGTTCGTTAGATAGATTTCTCCTGCCTGAAAAATCAGCACCTGTAGACGGGCCATTATAGAATTTCATCGCTTATTGTAATAAGTGATAAAGCAAGTTGAATCGATGATACCATTTCAACATTCCTAATTTATAAATTTCCTTATTATAAGCTAGAAGTTAACCTTTCAACAATCGTCATGACGGCTGCTTTTAATTCTGCTAAAACCTCATCACTTTCAACTTTCGTTTCACCCTTCACCCCGAAGTAGAACTTGATTTTAGGTTCTGTTCCAGATGGGCGGATGGCAAACCATGCATCATTAGACAACTTGAATTTAAGCGCATTCGCAATAGGTAAATCGAGTGGATGCTGATCTCCTGTTTCAACGACAACAGAATTACCGGATGCATAATCTTCAATTATTGAAAGGGGTTGAGTAAATTCTCTTACAAATGATGTCGACCGGAAATAATTTACGATTTCATCAATCTTCACCATGCCAGTCTTCCCTCTTAGCGTTATCGATTCCAAACCTTCTTGGTAATAGCCATGCTCTTCATACAGTGCATGTAGCCCTTCCAATAATGTTTGTCCGTTTGCTTTATAACTTGCAGCCACTTCAGCAATTAATACAGAAGCTTGAACGGCGTCTTTATCCCGTACGAAATCGCCAATCAAATAGCCATAGCTCTCCTCATAGCCAAATAAGAAAGTTGACTCTGCAGTTTCTTCAAATTCTAACACTTTTTCACTGATAAATTTAAACCCTGTCAATACATCTATCGTTTTAACTCCATACTTGTCTGCAATGGCCTTGCCAAGCTCTGATGTGACAATTGTCTTTAAAACAACACCGTTTTCCGGCATTGCATTACGGTCTGATTTATCTTCCAACAATGCATTTACGAGTAATGCACCAATCTGGTTGCCCGTTAAAAAAATATAGTCGCCATCTAAATCTCGGACTGCCACACCCATTCGGTCTGCGTCCGGATCCGTCGCTATGAGTAGATCCGCTTTCACTTTATGTCCATAGGTAAGTGCCATTTCAAAAGCTTGTGGATCTTCAGGGTTTGGATACTTGACGGTCGTAAATTTCGGATCTGGAATTGCCTGTTCGCTGACGATGGTTACGTTCGTGAAGCCCGCTACCTCTAGTCCTTTACAAACTAATTTCCCACCAGCCCCGTGAAGTGGGGAATAAACAATCGAGAGACTCTTATCTAGTTTCCCACCTAAAAGAATTCCATCTAAATGCAATAAATAACGATCGCTCATTTCATGTCCCAAATAAGTAAGTAGCCCCACTTCTAAGAGATAAGCTTCTTCCGCTACCTCTACCGAAAATAGATCACCGATACTCTCCGTATGTGTAGTAATCGCAGTTGCAGCTTCTAAAGTAACTTGTCCACCGTCTTCTCCGTACACCTTCAGTCCGTTGTATTCTGACGGATTATGACTTGCTGTAATGACAATTCCTGAAAACGTATTCAATTCGCGTACTGCAAAAGATAACAATGGAGTAGATTGCAGTTCGTCAAACAAATAGGATCGAATACCATTGAATCCAAGAACTTTCGCCACTTCAAGACCAAATTCCGCAGATTGGTGCCTAGAATCATAAGCAATGACGACGCCTCTATTTCTCGCAGCCTCCCCACAGCTATTAATATAAGAAACAAGCCCAAGTGCCGCCTTCCTTACAGTGTAGATATTCACCCGATTCGTACCAAACCCGAGTTCTCCGCGCAGGCCTGCCGTGCCGAATGAGAGGTTTTTATAAAAACTGTCTTCCAATAATTCTTGATTTTTTTCTTCAACCATAAGTTGCTGTTTTAGTCTAACTTCTAGAAACTCTTGATTAAGCCATTTTTCTGCTTCAACTTGCCACGTCATATGAATTACCTCCTAAAATAATGATAATAAATCGATCTATTCGGACTCTTCGCATAGCTATCTATCCTAGTTTAGTAGAAAATTCAATTCGGGTCAAATACATCTACTAAAAGTAAAGACACAGCACCAATAAGTGTTGCATCAACACCAAGTTTAGTAATGGTTACTTCAGTCTGTTTTGCCCGCGGTGTCAATGCACATTCTTCAATCGTTTCTAGTATGACTGGTAAAATAAGTTCTTTGGCCTTTGTTACTCCACCACCAAGAACAATTTTTTGCGGATTAATAATATGTATTAAATTTGTTAAACCTATCCCAATCAGTCTTCCAGTTTCCTTAAGTATGGTCGCAAATTTTTCATTACCACCTATAGCTAATTCATAGACTTTCTCCGCCGTGAAAGTTTCTTTGGGCATATCCTTCATTGCTCGTCTAGCAATTGCTGGGCCGGTTGTAAACGTTTGCAAACATCCACGATTACCACATGCACAAATTTCTCCGTACAAATCGATTGTCATATGCCCCACTTCTCCAGCAATATCTTGTGCCCCGTGGTACAACTTTCCATCAATGACAAGCCCAGCTCCAACACCACGTCCAATATTCATAACCAACATACTTAATAATTCACCATGATTTCCAAACCAGGATTCTCCAAGTGCCATTGCGCGTGCATCATTTTCTACTTTGACTTCTAATTCAAATTCCTTTTCAAGTTCTTCCTTAATCGGAATATTTGTCAAACCTAAAATTGGAGCAAACAGAGAAGTACCTGTTTCAACGTCAACAACACCATGCATTGCAACACCTATACCAATAACTTTTTTGCTAGTAGAGGATGTACTTTTTAAACAACTGTGAATACAATCTTTTAAAACAGTCAGAAACTTGGCATTTGTTATCGGTGTGGTCAACTTCCTTGAAGTTCGCTTTATAATTTCCCCAGATAAATCGGTAAGGACACACTCTATTATTTCCGGTCCCGCGTCTACTCCAACAACATAGAATCCTTGATTATTGATTAAGAGCATCGTTGGCTTTCGGCCACCTTGAGACTCACCAAGCTTGCTTTCTATCACAATCCCTTGATCAATCAACTCTTTTACATTACCACTGACTGTTGGTGGCGTTAATTTTGTCTCTTTGGCAATTTGCGCCCTAGAGATGGGTGAGTCAGTTCGTATTTTATTTAATATAATTGACTTATTTACTGATTTCATCCACTGGAATGTGCCTTGCCGCATATTAGCCCCCCTATTATTATAACAATCAAAGTGACAGAACAGGGACATCCCTACTTTGTTGATAGTACAAATATTTTCACTATCAACCAAAGCGGTTTTTCAAGCTAGGAAAAACCACTTTAACTAGGGGATATATATTAACCCCTGCAGTTACTATGACTTTACGCCTTTACTTAAAGAGCTAAACTTCCTAAAGCCATTTTATCAAATATACGAAACGCTCTTTAGCTTTTATACTATCACTAATCTCTTTAGTCGAATACACGGATAATTTAGTTTATGTTACAAAAAGTTCGAATTTACACTCAGTTTTCCCGATTGACTTTGCCAGCATAAATTCTAGACTAATTAATTCTTCATTTCATCCAAATGCAGGGAAGTATAATCTCTTTTCTGTAAATCAGTAACTTCATAATAGGTAGTCAAAAAATCGAATGTAGAACTAGTGCTTATTGTATTAAACCAAGCCCATTTCGATTAGCCAAGCTCGCGCAGTGGTCTCTGTGCGATTGTCATTTTCTTGCGCACGAACATCGTTTGTAAACACCTCATCAACAGAATTTTCAAATAAACTTGTTAAGTTTGCCTGTTTAGAATCACTATAGGACTCGTTAGGTCATTTTCCTCACTGACTAGCATTTTCAATCATTCCCTTAGAATCTTCATATTCTCAATATTTTTTAGGCTAGGGTTAGGAAAAACTCTGCCGAATTGGTAAGTTGATATTTATCGTATTCATTGGTATCATCAGTCTCTATGTACTAAGAAAGGGGACAATTATGATACGCCTAATTGCAATTGATATGGATGGAACAATATTGAGTCCTGACCACACCATCAGTACTAAAAACAAACAAGCGATTTTAGCTGCACAGTCCAATGGTATTGAGGTTGTAATCGCTACTGGAAGAGGTTTCTCAGAGGCCTATGGTCCTATTAGTGATAGTGGTTTGAATCTTTCATACATTTGTCTTAATGGAGCAGAAATTAGAGATGCATTTGGGAATTTGATTTCTGCAACCCATATAGTCGAAAATAACATCACAAAAATAACATCTATTTTAGATGCTCACACAATAGATTATCAATTATTTATTGATACGCTAATTTATATTAATAGTATTGAAGATCAAATCGATACTTTCATTCAACTTGCTGAAGCAGCTAATCAAATCCCCGCAGTGGATAAAATCCGGCAAGAAGTAATGGATAGAGTAGAACAAGGCTATATCCGCCAAGTTGATTCTTATGATGAGCTCATTAACCAACGCGGAAGTGAAATTTATAAAGTATTTGGAACGTCTTTTAATAGAGCGAATTTGGATAAGGCTAGAAAAGCACTTCAACTATTACCTGGACTTGCTATCAGTTCTTCAGGGGCGGGAAATCTAGAGATTACAGCTATCAATGCGCAAAAAGGAATAGCAGTTGAAAAATATGCCAAGAGTAAGGGAATTGCAATGGCTAATGTCATGGTAATAGGTGATAGCTATAATGATTTATCAATGATGGAACGTGCAGGACGCTCTGTTGCTATGGGTAATGCCCCTGCAGAAATTAAAGCTGCTTGCACTGAAATTACAACCACTAATGAACATGATGGTGTTGGATTGGCAATCGAAGCTATCTTGCAACCTCAGGTTTAACTTAAAATAAACCTCCTTCATTTGAGCAACCTCTCAAATGAAGGAGGATTTTCTTTGTTAATTTTATTTAAGAGAAAAAATCGGTTAATATAGAAAAGCTTTGGATTCTTCTCCAAAGCTTTTCTACTTAATCTAAGCGTTAAATATGAAGTTCCTTTATTCATTACGTCACTTAATTCTTCATTCTTTTCAAATCCAGCATCAATACGAACAAGTACACCTGTAACAAAGCTTAATGCCCAACTTGATGCAAGGCAAACGACAATTTCGTTCAATTCTTCCGAATCACCAAAACGATTCAAAGGCGTATGCCCCATAATCGACGAAATTCTATCTAAAAAAAATAGCGATAAAAATCAATTGGAATCAACCTCCCCTGCAATAGGGCTCTGTACTTTTCCTTTTAAAACCAGTTTGTATGGAATGAGCCTTCTTTATCCTTACGTTCATACGTATGAGCACCAAAGTAGTCACGCTGTGCTTGAATTAGATTTGCAGGCAGATTTTCTGAACGATAGCTATCATAATAAGCAATTGCACTTGAGAATGATGGCACGGGAATACCCTGTTTAACTGCAACTGATACGACTTCCCGTAATGCAGATTGGTAACTTACTACAATTTCTTTAAAGTAACCATCTAACAATAAGTTTTCTAGATTAGGGTCTTGATCATAGGCATCTTTAATATTTTGCAGGAATTGAGCACGGATAATGCAACCACCACGCCAAATCATCGCAATATCGCCATAGCGAAGATTCCAGCCACTTTCTACAGATTGCGCGCGCATTTGTGCAAAACCTTGTGCGTAGGAACAAATTTTACTCATATACAATGCTTTTCTAACGGCTTCAATTAGTTCCTCTTTATTCCCTTCATAGCTGCCTACCTCAGGTCCAGCTAACACTTTACTAGCTCTGACACGTTCTTCTTTCATCGAAGAAATGCAACGTGCAAATACGGACTCAGTTATTAATGGAAGTGGAACGCCTAAATCTAAGGCATTTTTACTTGTCCACATTCCTGTCCCTTTTTGGCCTGCTTTATCTAAAATAACATCAACAAGTGGTTGACCTGTTTCTTCATCTTTCTTTGTAAAAATCTCGGCAGTAATGTCAATTAGGTAACTATCTAATTCACCTTTATTCCATTCTGAAAAGACTTCATGTAATTCTTGTGCATCCAGATCTAGGACATGCTTCAATATGAAATAGGCCTCTGCGATTAATTGCATATCGCCATACTCAATCCCGTTGTGTACCATTTTCACAAAATGTCCTGCACCATCAGGGCCAATATATGAACTACAAGATTCACCATCTACCCGTGCAGCAATCGCATCAAAAATAGGGGCAACTAGATCATACGCTTCTTTTTGGCCACCTGGCATAATCGAAGGGCCTTTTAGCGCACCTTCTTCACCACCAGAAACTCCTGTACCAATGAAATGGATGCCTGTTTTCTCTAATTCTTTGTTGCGGCGAATCGTATCTTCGTATAAAGTATTTCCTCCATCGATCAGGATATCGCCCTTTTTAAGATACGGCTGTATGGATGCAATTGTTGCATCTGTTGCTTGTCCTGCTTGAACCATTAGCATAATTTTACGCGGTACTTCCAATGAGTTAACAAATTCTTCAATACCCTTGGCACCGAAAAAGTTCTTGCCTACTGCTTCATTTCCCAAAAACTCATCTGTTTTTGCAGCTGTACGGTTGTAGACAGCAACAGAATACCCTCTACTTTCAATATTAAGCGCCAAGTTTTTCCCCATTACAGCTAAACCAATTACACCAATTTGTTGTTTCGACATATTATACTTCCTCTCTTTATCTACTATTTTTAACGATTTTATTCAATTTAATGTATCTTAAAATGTAAAATAACTTATTGAATTTTCATAGTAAATATTTGTAAGCTACTTTTCTAGTAACCCCATATCCTTTGGTACTTTACTTTCTTCCTTTATTAGCGATGAATATATCACCAATAGAATCTCTATTTATAGTGATCTACACCTAGCAATATTACAGATAATCTTGTCAAATTCTCACCTTGTAAAATTTCCTTCTTCTTAAAATGGCTATATTAATCTGTAATTCTTTCGCTGTTCCAATCAATAATAAAAAGTCATCATTAATAAAGGTTTATATATTTATCATCCTCTCATTTTTCTTTACGCTAATTATAATATTTTTAGTCGTTTAGATTAGCTTGCTCAGAAAACAATCTGAATAATCAACTACTATATATGATAGATGTAAATGATTTACTTTACAAGATTTTATAGTTTAATTTCCAGTATTTTAAGAGTCTACACTCTTCTTTTGATATTTGTTTACTAGACAACCTCATCTCCAGCTAATTGAACCATTTCTTCAAACCCCACTATTTTAATAAATTCGGACATATGAGTTTGAATATTGCCTTAATGTATAGTACACTCAACTCAACTTAATTAAATTAACTTATTAACTTTAGGGGGTAGCAAGTTTGGCAAAACCAAATTTACTAGATGAATTTCAATCAATATTCAACGTTACCAAAATACCGCGTATATTTTTTGCACCAGGACGAATTAATCTAATTGGTGAACATACGGATTATAATGGTGGCCATGTGTTCCCCGCCTCAATTTCATATGGGACATACGCACTTGCTAACAAACGAGATGATCAAAAGTTACGTTTTTACTCGTTGAACTTCCCTTCTATTGGTACCATTGAATGTGATCTTGCTGATTTAGACTATAATGAAGCACATGATTGGGCGAATTTCCCTAAAGGTATGATTCAATGTATGAAGGAAAGTGGACTCAAAATAACGACTGGAATGGATATTTTATTTTACGGTGACATTCCTAATGGTGCCGGGCTTTCCTCTTCTGCTTCTATCGAAATGGTCACTGGCGTCCTATTAGAAGGACTTTTCGAATTAAAAATTGATCGTGTACAGATGATTCAACTTGGGCAAAAAGTAGAAAATGACTATATCGGCGTCAACAGTGGAATTATGGATCAATTCGCAATTGGTAAAGGTAAAAAAGGGCATGCCATTCTATTAAACTGTCAAACATTAGCTTACAACTATGCACCAATTGAGCTTAATGACCATGTAATTATAATCATTAATACCAATAAACAACGAACACTCGCTGGTTCAAAATACAATGAACGTCGTGCGGAATGCGAGCAGGCTTTGGCGAACATACAAACAGTTATCCAAATTAAGAGTCTTGGCGATTTGACGGAAGAACAATTTGAACAACACAAACACCTTATTACTAATGAAACAAACCAAAAACGTGCAAAACATGCTGTCTATGAGAATCTGCGGACAGTTGAGGCCCTTCAGCAATTACAACAGGGCAATTTAGAGACATTTGGGCGATTAATGAATGAATCACATACATCTCTTCAACTGGATTATGAAGTAACAGGCATCGAACTAGATACGATTGTCCAAGCAGCATGGGATCAACCAGGGATTGTGGGTGCCCGCATGACTGGCGCCGGTTTTGGTGGGTGTGCGATTGCAATTGTTGAAATTGACAAAGTTGATAGCTTTAAGAACAATGTTAATAAAATCTATAGTGAAGAAATTGGTTATGAGGCATCATTTTACACCGCTACCATTGGTGACGGTGCACGAGAACTTACTGAAGGAGTGTATTAAATGAGTGTATTAGTTCTAGGTGGAGCTGGATATATCGGTTCACATGCGGTTTATCAGTTAATTGATCAACAGACGGACGTTGTAGTGATTGATAATCTACAAACTGGGCACAGAGAAGCTGTCCATCCCAATGCAACATTTTACGAAGGTGATATTCGAGATATCTCGTTTATGCGTAGCGTATTTACCAATGAATCCATTGATGCAGTTGTTCATTTTGCAGCTAATTCCCTTGTTGGAGAATCTATGGAAAAACCACTGGAGTACTTTGATAATAACGTCTATGGTACACAAGTATTACTGCAAGTAATGACAGAGTTTACTGTCAGAAAGATTGTCTTTTCATCCACGGCAGCTACTTATGGGGAGCCAGAATCTGTCCCAATTACAGAAGAGATGCCAACCAATCCGACAAGTACTTATGGGGAAACAAAACTGACGATGGAAAAAATGATGAAATGGTGCGAACAAGCCAATGGCATTCGCTATGTTGCATTACGCTATTTCAATGTGGCAGGTGCACGGGAATCTGGAGAAATCGGCGAAGACCATCATCCCGAAACACATCTCGTACCAATCATTCTCGAAGCAGCACTCGAACAACGGTCACATATCACTGTTTTCGGAGAAGATTATGATACACCTGATGGCACATGTATTCGTGATTATGTCCATGTAGAGGACCTTATCAATGCGCATCTTTTAGCACTTAATTATTTAAACAATAACGGGAAAAGCGATATTTTCAATCTTGGCAGTAATCAAGGATTTTCAGTCAAAGAAATGATTGATACAGCACGAGCAGTTACAGGTAAACAAATCCCTGAGAAATCAGGTGAACGACGAGCAGGTGATCCTAGTATCCTAATCGCAAGCTCTGATAAAGCTGCCACCCGATTAGGTTGGCAACCAACGCGAACTTCGATTGAAAAAATCATTCAAGATGCTTGGAACTGGCATGTCAATAATCCAAATGGTTACCAGAAGGATGTGACAGCTAAATGATCTACTCAGATATTAGAGGACTCATTCAAAAAGGTATCGAAGTGGGGCTAATCGATACCGCTGACCAGATTTATGTGACGAACCAAGTACTTGCACTGCTCCATCTCGAATCTATGCCTACAGAAACTGAAGACACAACAGATGATTCAATTCCAAACCTGCTCGACAAAGTCATTGCCTATGCTACCGAAAACAATGTCATTGACAATGTTTTCGATGACAAGGAAATACTTTCTGCTACAATCATGAACTGCTTTGTGGCCAGGCCATCTGTTATCAATGAAGTTTTCCAAAAGAAATATAGTAACTCTCCAAAAGAAGCAACTGACTATTTTTTTGAATTAAGTAAAAACAGCAATTATATTCAGATGAACCGCATCAAGAAAAACATCCATTTTAAAGCTGCAACAATCTATGGTGAAATGGATATTACCATTAACATGTCGAAACCCGAGAAAGACCCCGAACAAATCAAGAGAGAAAGCGAATTGAAACATGATGTTGATTATCCAAAATGTCTATTATGTATTGAAAACGAAGGATACGCTGGCCGGACAGGTTATCCAGCTAGAGCAAACCATCGAATCATTCAAGTGCCACTTATAAATGAAAATTGGTATCTGCAATATTCACCTTATGTTTATTACAATGAACATAGTATTTTACTTGCTGAAGAACATCGTGATATGAAAATTGGTAGGGACACTTTTAAGCGGTTACTTACTTTTATAGAGAAATTCCCACATTATTTTATTGGTTCGAATGCCGATTTACCAATTGTCGGTGGATCTATTTTGAGTCATGATCATTATCAAGCCGGGAGTTATGATTTCCCAATGGCAAAAGCAACAAATGCATTTTCGTTTGCCTTAGAAAACTTTCCAAACATAACTGCATCTGTCCTGGAATGGCCGTTATCAACCATTCGCTTGCTGTGTGATGAAATTGAGCCATTGATTCTAGCAGCTGACCATGTCCTAACCACATGGAGACATTATAGTGATGAGGAAGCGGATATCAGAGCATTTAGTAATGATAGCCCACACAATACAATCACACCGATTGCACGAATGCGCGCTAACAAGTTTGAACTAGATCTTGTCTTACGCAATAATCGAACGACTGAAGAACATCCACTAGGGATTTTCCACCCCCATGCAGATGTCCATCATATTAAAAAAGAAAATATTGGACTTATTGAAGTAATGGGCCTCGCAGTATTACCAGCTCGCCTTAAAGATGAATTAGCTGAAATCAAGAAGTTTTTACTAGATCAAACTAGTGCTGTAGCCCCCTATCATCAACAATGGGCAGAGCAAATGAAAGGTAACTATGGAGAATTGTTAAACCAGGAACAAATTGAACCCATTTTAGAAAACGAACTTGGGATTAAATTCGCCAAAGTTCTTGGAGATGCAGGTGTTTTTAAAGTACAAAGTGAGTGTGAACGATTTATCAAAACTTTGAATAAGTAGGTGGCTAGTCAGTTGAAAATAGTGACGCAAGATATTCTGAATAAATGGAAGTTGTATATACTAACAAATGATAATGGCATGAAAGTAAGCTTTTTGAATTTTGGTGGTATCATCACTGATATAAGCGTTCCAAACCGGCATAATCAACTTGAAAATGTGGTCCTTGGCTATAAAAATTATCTCGATTATGAAAAAAACTCGAACTTCTTTGGCGCAATTATTGGTCGCGTTGCTGGAAGAATTCAAGATTCTTCATTCACTATCGAAGATCAAACATATACATTGGTAGCAAATGAAGGTGACCATCATTTACATGGAGGTGATGGAGGATTCCATCAAGTAGTCTGGCAAACTACCCCCTTTCACACAGATGATAAAGTAGGCGTAAAATTAACCCATATGAGCTTAGATGGTGAAGGTGGATACCCTGGTACTATTGAGGTTTCCGTTACCTATACATTGACAAATAACAATGAGCTCATCCTTGATTATTCAGGGACATCCGACAAAACGACTGCGCTTACTATGACAAATCATTCCTATTTTAATTTAAATGGGAATTTAGCCGCTACGATTCACAACCACCATGTTACAATAGAGAGTAATGAATTCGTTGAACTTGATACGGACCTAATACCCACTGGTAAAAAGATCCATGTAGTGAATACACCATTTGATTTCCGAACTGAAAGGAAGCTTGTTGACGGCATTAATTCCCTGTCAGCGCAAAATAGAGTTGCTAATCATGGCTATGATCATTACTTTATTCTCAAGCAAACTAACCAACCAAACATCTGTGTAAAAGAAGAAACGAGTGGCCGTGTTATGACGATTAAGACCACCCAACCAGGCGTCGTTATGTACACATCGAATACCCTTGAAGACGACCTTGAGTTAGCAGAAGGAAAATCAAAACCTTATTTAGGTGTCTGTTTTGAAACACAAGCTTCCCCTGCCTCCTTGCATCACGAGGGCTTACCACCAGTTATCTTAAGAGCTAATGGATTATATGAAAAGCAGACAGTGTTTTCATTTAGCATTGAGGGCTAGTTTCACTTTATAAGGCAGGACTACTTATTATTGACTATATATTGAACAAATGAAAATCTATGTAACTGAGCGAAGGCGCCTATCAAGGGGTAGCCGTAGCCCTAAGACTAGCTGCGAAGCTGTTCGACTTAGGGCGGTGGGCATCCCCTAGCGCCGCAGCGAATTCAATGAAATTCTTTACTTCTACATATATAACTAAAAGGGGGTATTACTGTGAAATTTGGAATTATCGGAACAAATTGGATTACAGATCGACTTATTAAAGCAGCTAAAGAACATCCCGAGTTTAGCATAGGGGCAGTTTACTCAAGGACTGAGGATACAGGGAGAGCGTTCGCAGAGAAACATAATATCGAACATGTGTATACAGATATGATAGAAATGTTTCAAAGTGGTAATATTGAAGCTGTTTATATTGCATCGCCCAATGCGTTTCATGCAGAACAAAGTATTTTGGCAATGAAAAACGGCATTCATGTACTTTGCGAAAAACCAGCAGTCACTTCCTTAAATGAAATGGATCAAGTAATTAAAGCATCTGAAGAACATCAAGTAACCTATATGGAAGCTATGAAATCCACAGTTACACCTACATTTCTCAACTTGAAAGAGCACCTAGCTAAGATTGGCCCACTCCGCCGATTCGTATTTCATTATAATCAATACTCCTCGCGTTACGATAAATACAAAGCAGGTATTATAGAAAATGCTTTTATACCAGAACTGGGGAATGGTGCAAAAACGGACTTAGGCGTTTATTGCATCGCACCTATTATTCATCTAGTCGGTGAACCTAAATCTGTACTCAAAAACACTTATTTACTATCCACTGGTGCAGATGGCCAAGGAAGTATGATCTTAAATTACGATGAATTTGAAGCTGTTATTATGTACTCCAAAATTTCAGATTCCTATTCCCAAAATGAAATACAGGGTGAGAATGGTGTCATCGAAATCGATAAAATCAGTGATCCGAAACAAATTATGATCAAATACAAAGACGGTCAAACTGAAGATATTTCTGTTAAGCATGAATTTGATTCTATGTACTATGAGGTCGAAGAGTTTATAAAATGCGTGAAAAACAAACAGATACAATCTACAATTAATACGCATGAAATTTCTCGCAGTGTGACTAAAGTTCTTACTTTATAAAAAAAGGGTTGTGCAGTATGAATGTTGAATTCATACTGCACAACCTTTTTGGTTCAAATCTCTTTAATAGTACTTCAGAACTGTATCGCCCTCCCAGTTTCCGCAGATTCATAAATAGCATTCACGATTTTTTGAATGATCAGCCCCTGTTCAGGCGTACTTAATGGGGTCTTACCTTCCAAGCAACATTCTACAAATTGATTGATTTCAAGTTGATGACCATTTACTTCTGGTAAATAAGCGGGAGTACTATCAATTAATGTGTTGTACTTCTCCTGATAAATTTTCAAAGGGAAAATATCAGCTCCCCCTTTATTCCCCATCAGGGAAACCTGCATCGTCTCATCTTTTTCGACATTTGCAGCAAAAGCAGCTTCCAATGTTAAAGTGGCTCCATTTTTAAATGTCACCATACCAACAGCCATATCTTCTACTGTATAGTTTTCATAGTCCCAATCACCAAATAGCCCTACTCCTTTTTTATGGCCTATTTGTTGATGTGTTTTCCCTAACACAACGTCAGGTTCTGGGTAGCCCATGAGATAGAGTGCGGTATCTAGCATATGAACGCCAATATCTATTAATGGGCCTCCGCCTTGTAATTCCTTATTCGTAAATACACCCCAACCTGGAATACCTCTTCTACGAATAGCGTGAACGCGCGCAGCGTAAATATCGCCCATTTCTCCCGCATCAATAAATGATTTTGCAATTTCCACTTCAGGTCGATAGCGATAATGAAAGCCATACGTTAAAATTTTTCCAGACTCGCTAGCTGTTTTCGCCATCAATTGTGCTTCTTCCATAGTCATTGCCGGTGGTTTTTCGCACAACACATGACAACCCGCCCCGAGCGCAGCAATCGTAGCTTCCGCATGAAATTTATTAGGTATGCAAACACTTACCGCATCTAATTCTACGTTTTCAAGCATTTCTTTATAGGAGGAAAAGACATAAGGAATTGTAAATTGTTCTGCAACTTGTTGTGCACGTTCCACTATAACATCTGCTATTGCGACTATTTCTACCTCGTAGCCGCTGTTCAAATAATTAGGGATATGTACACCACTAGCAATTCCTCCAGCACCAATAATTCCAACTCTTAATACACTCATTCAAACCACTCTTTTCATTTTTGGATTACCTACAATTTGTTGTTGATCACCTGATACAGGTTTACTATATGAATACATGCATTAATTTAACCGTTAAAAAAGTTGCGTTGTATGAATATCAACCTCATACAACGCAACATTTCTATTTATTATACCCACCACATATCTGCAGGCTGATCTTTAATCATTACAGATTTCAAATTAGTCACTGCACGTGAAAACCCTTCATCAACCGACATTAACGGATCTTCATGTTCGATACTTACAACATAATCATAGCCATAGGTGCGTAATGCACTCATCATATCTGACCATTCTTGGATACTATGCCCACAGCCGACAGATCTAAATGTCCACGCACGTGTTTGCACATCACCGTATGCCTGCATATCTGTTAAGCCGTGCATATTCACATTGTCCTGGTCAATAAATGTATCTTTGGCATGGAAATGATGAATGGCATTTTCTTGCCCTAAAATTTTAATAGCTGCGACCGGATCTATTCCTTGCCACCAAAGATGACTTGGATCTAAATTGGCCCCGATAGCGGGTGAAGTAGCTTCTCTTAATTTCAACAGGGTATAGGGTGTATGTACTGAAAACCCACCATGAAGCTCAATCCCTATTTTCACACCGTGATCTTCCGCGAATTTCCCTTGTTCTTTCCAGTAAGGAATGAGTTTTTGTTCCCATTGCCAGTTATAGATATCCGAGTACTCTGTTGGCCATGGGGATATCGGCCAGTTTGAATGTGTTGAGCCCTCGTGAGATCCCGGTGTCCCCGAAAATGTGTTGACAACAGGTACATTTAATAACTGTGCTAGTTTAACAGTTTTCACGAATGTATTATGCGCATTTTGAGCAACTTGTTTATTTGGGGAAACTGGGTTGCCGTGACAGCTGAAGGCACTAATCGTTAATCCGCGTGATTGGATTTTATCCAGATATTCCTTCCGCTTATCCTCACTTGCAAGTAGCTCATCTACATTACAATGAGCATCTCCTGGATAGCCGCCTGTGCCAATTTCAACGGCCTCTACACCCGCTTTTTTCACGTGATCCAGCATGTCTTCAAATGATTTTCCTGCAAATAAAACAGCAAATACGCCTAGTTTCATGAATCGTACCTCCAATGGTTAGTTAAATTTTTGTGATTTGTTTTGTTTCCATTGATTCCAAAGCTGCCAAGATTACCTGTAATGATTTCATACCTTCCTCACCATTAATGAGTGGCTCAGTATCTTGCACAATTGAGTCAACAAAATGATCAATAATATGCGTGGTTGTTTGACCACCTTCGGCATTAGACTGAATTCCACCCAATTCATAGTTAACGACTTCTCCATTTTTATATTGCACAATTAACGAATAGTTTGCATCATCTTCTAAACGTAATGTAGCATGTTCACCGTAGATAATTGTGGAATTATCTTCTTTTGCCGTATAAGCCCAACTAGCTGCAAGCGTTCCAATCACGCCGCTTTCAGACTTTAAAATACAAACAGCATTATCATCAACATCTGTATTCTCTTTTGCACTTGTTTCGATAAAACCAGCTACTTCGACAAATTCTTCTCCAAGTAAATAGCGGAGTAAATCAGCTTTATGTACGCCAAGATCCCCCATCGCTCCAATAAAAGCTTGCTCTTTATTGAAGAACCAACTGTCTTTGCCGTCAATACTCCACCCTTCAGGTCCGCCATGTCCAAATGCAGTTCTGAAACTATAGATTTTACCTACTTCACCTTTTGCAATTAAGTCTCGTGCCTTAGCGTGCGATGGTACAAAACGTTGATTATGAGCAATCATTAATTTTTTATTATTATTTTTTGCAGCCTCAATCATTTCCTCTGCTTCTGCTCTCGATGTTGCCATAGGTTTTTCACACAATACATGACAACCTGCTTGTAAAGCTGCAATTGAAACGGGTGCATGTAAATAGTTTGGTAAACAAACACTCACTGCATCCGGCTTTTCCATTTCAAATAACTTTTCATAACTCGTATAAGCTTTTGCACCATATTGTTGCGCAATCTCTTGTGCTCTTTCTTCTATAATGTCACAGACAGCGACAATTTCTACTCCTGAATGGTTATTAAATTCTCCTAAATGTCTATATCTAGCAATGCTACCGCATCCAATAACCGCAACTCGTAATTTCGACATTACCTTCACTCCTTCAGTTGTTTTCACTCGTAATGATTCGCAATTTTCTCCAATGGCTTAGCATTTCCATAGATTGGTGCTGGTGTATTCGAATTGTCGGCCCATTTCACTGCATTACGAATAACCTGTTGCACATCTTTATTGTAATATGTTGGGTATGTTTCATGTCCTGGACGGAAATAGAATATCTTCCCTTTGCCACGCTTAAATGTGGCCCCGCTTCTAAATATTTCTCCACCTTCAAACCAACTGACAAATACTAACTCATCAGGTGCTGGGATATCAAAATGCTCCCCATACATCTCTTCCTTTTCAAGTTCGATATATTCCCCGATGCCTTCTGTAATTGGATGGCTCGGATCAACAACCCATAATCGCTCTTTCTCATCTGCTTCACGCCATTTAAGATCACAAGTCGTCCCCATCAATGTCTTGAATATCTTAGAAAAATGAGCTGAATGTAAAACAATCAAACCCATGCCTTCCAATACACGCTTCTTAACTCTTTCCACTATCTCATCTTGTACTTCATCATGCGCAAGATGCCCCCACCAAACAAGTACATCAGTATCATTCAAAACCTCTTGCGTTAAACCGTGTTCTAGCTCGTCGAGCGTTGCTGTTTTTACATCGTTAGAGTCCTGTTGTAAAAAATCTGCAATTGCCCCGTGGATTCCTTTTGGATAAATATCTGAGACAACAGGATTTTTTTGTTCATGACGATTTTCATTCCATACGACTATGTTCATGAATAGTTCCTCCTTCAAAAAGATCTGTTGCATGTATTCAAGCAACCGGTTGCACTTACGCTAAAAGTTACAAATTGTCCCCACTTACAGGGGTAAACACGAATTTCTTTCCACAATAACAGTTGGTATGATGACACTTTTTCTAAACATTTGCGGATCTTTCACCAGTTCGATTAGGCAGTGCGCAGATTCATAGCCCAATTGAAATATTTGTGTATCTACCGTCGTTAAGGGCGGATTGGCTACTTTCGATATGACTGAATTATTAAAGACAATCATACTCATATCGGTTGGTACTTTTATATTTTTTTCACTTAAAGCGGTCAACACAATTAACGCATTTAAGTCATCTGAGACAACTAATGCAGTAGGTGGCTCAGCTAAGCTCATTAATTCAGCGACAATTTGTTTGCCATGGTTAAGATCGAATTGTATATTCTTGATGAACCCCTCTGGAATATCCAAGTTCTTTCCTTTTACCGCTTGAATGTAACCATTTAATCTAGCTTCACTTACTTCAAACTGCTCATCTTCACCAATAAATGCAATCTTTTCATGTCCAAGGTTTAGTAAAAAATCTGTAGCTTCTTTCGCTGCTTGAACGTTGTCATTATCTACAAACATGACCTTACCGGATTCAATTAGAGGTTTGCCTATGACGACAAAAGGAATACCAGATTCAATTAAATAAGGAACCACTTTATCATCTTTTTTTGAGTATAAGACAATCATGCCATCTACTCTTTTTCCACGTACCATTTTTACCGTATCAGTAAAGATTTCTTCCTCAGATTCCCCTGTAGTTAGACTGATACTGAAATCATGCTTACTGCACAAGGCACTGATTCCCCGAATAACTTCTGGAAAAAAGGAAGTAATTATAGATTCCTTCGCAGAATTTTTCATAATAATACCGATTGTCTTTGTTGACTGTAGTGCGAGCATTTGCGCATTATAGTTCAGATGAAAGCCCATTTCTTCCATGACTTCTCGAACTCGTCGCTTCGTTTTCTCACTAATAAGAGGACTATCCGAAACGACACGTGATACGGTGGATGGAGCTACATTCGCCTTAGCCGCAACGTCTTTAATTGTTACAGACATAATCAACATCCTTTTACGCTTATTTAACGGCACCTTCGGATACCCCTTCAATAATTTGTTTCTGTGCAAAGAAGTATCCGATAATTACCGGAATAACTGCAATAGTCAATCCTGCTAATGCTAAATGCCATTGTTTTGTATACTGTCCGAAGAAAAGATACATTTTCAAAGGAATCGTCGCACTTGAATCTGCTAATATGAGTGATGGTAGTAAGAAATCATTCCAAATCCAAATGACATTTAATATACCTACTGTAACAGAGATAGGTTTTAGTAATGGGAAAATAATCTTCCAAAACACTTGGAATTTATTCGCGCCATCGATAATAGCCGCCTCATCCATAGAATTAGATATTCCAGTCATGGCACCATGGTATAAAAAAATGGATAGACTAGAACCGAATCCTAAATACATTAAGATCAGACCTGGGCGATTCAGCATATCTGCTTTTCCAAAAAGCGAAACAAGTGGAATCATAACGGATTGAAACGGAATTAACATAGCAGCAACAAAAACCAACAAAATTATACCACTAAGTTTACTTTTGTTTCGGGCAAGTGCATATCCTGCCATAGATGAAAAGATAATTATAACCCCTACACCCACAACGGTAATTAAAACGGAGTTGAAAAGGGATTTAAAAAAATCTAAATCATTAAACGCTTTAACAAAGTTATCTGTCGTGAGTTCCTTCGGTAGACCAAGTACACCCGAAAAAATTTCTCTTTTTGTTTTAAATGCATTAACAATCATTAAATAGAACGGTGATAGCCATAATAAAGCAAGCAAGAGTCCAAGAAGCTCTATCATATACAGTTTACGCTTACTCTTCTTCATTATAGATCCACCTCCCGCTTTTTATTGTAGTAAACTTGCGTTACAGCAACAAATGCTATTATCAGGAAAAAAATAACGGCTTGCGATTGCGCATAGGCCATTTTGTTTTCAGTAAAAGCTGTTTTCACAATATTCATTGCAGCCATTTGGGTAGAGTTGTAAGGTCCACCATTCGTCAATGATAAATTTTGGTCATAGATTTTAAATGAACCGGACAACGTTAAAAACATACTAACGGTAAATGCAGGTGCTACGAGTGGGAATGTGATGTTGCGAAAGCGTTGGAAACTAGATGCCCCATCAATTTTCGCTGCTTCAATTAAATCCTTCGGAATGTTTTCTAAGTATGCAATATAGATGATCATAATGTAGCCTGCCATTTGCCAAGATGTCAAAATTACTAATCCCCAAAAACCAGTTGCTGTCGTGGACAACCAACCCGTTAATGCCTCAATCCCTAGTAAATCTCCTAAGCTTCCAAAAACACTGATAAAAATAAACTGCCAAATGAACCCTAGGATAAGCCCGCCTATCAAGTTGGGCATGAAGAAAACCGTTCGCATAAAGTTACTCGATTTCATTTTCCGGGTCACAAGCATAGCTAGACCTAACCCTAAGAAGTTTAGAAGGATGACAGATGTCACTGCAAATTTAGTCGTAAACCAAATGGATGCTCTAAATTCTTCATCTTTAAATAATGTAATATAGTTTTTAAACCCTATGAATTCAGTAGCCACTAGTCCATTCCAATTTGTAAAGGAGTAAATGAACCCATAAATAAATGGAACAATAATGACTAGACATAAACTCACTAGTACTGGCATTATAAATAGCCAAAATGATAGATCACGGTTTCGCACTTCTAGCACCCCCAATATGTAGTACAGCTAACAAAAACGACGTAGGCTTTTGTTAGCTGTATTGTTCTGTTGAATCCTGTTATTTGCGTTCTTCTTCCCATTTAGCGCGTGATTGAGAAATAACGTCCTCCCACTCCATGGAACCGCTTAAATACTTTTGCATATTAACGCCAAGTACTTCTTGACTCCACGAAGTTGGAGATGCTAAAAATACCCATCCTTCAATTGTGTTCCCTTTAGAAGCATAGTCATAAATTTGTTGCGAAAGCGGATCTGCTATTTTTGTTGCATCATAGTTTTGATAGGCTGGGATGAATTTAAAGTCTTCTAGTACAGCATTCTTACCTGTTTCTGATGTGTACATCCAATTCAAGAATTCTTTACTTGCTTGGACTTTTTCGGGATCACTCGCACTATTGACAGCCCAATAGGACGGGACGCCAGTTGGAATCTTGCCTTCATATCCTTCTAGAGGAACTGGTAAAATACCGATCCCATTTTCCGCTAGTTCTGGATCCATATCGTAAACTGAATTATAGATCCAGTTGCCTTGTTGAATCATCGCTACACGTTCTAACGAGAATAATTGTTCCACTTGTTGAGAATAGTCTAAGCTTAGGACAGGCTGAACGGAGTATTTATTCTCCAGGTCTAGATGCCTTTTCAATTCATTGCTTTTTTCAAATGGGATTGTCTTTGCATCAAAAGCTTCTAGAATATCATTATTAAATTCTGGTGCAAAAAAGATGTTTGCTAGATGGTTTCCAATTACCCATTTTTCTTTTGCTGCTAGTGCAAATACAGCGTCAATACCAAGCTTTTCCTTTTGGCTGTCTAACGTTTCAGCAGCGCTCTCTAAATCCTTGAAAGTTACAATTTCATCGGGATTGATGCCCGCTTCTTTAAAAATCCTCTTATTATAAATCAAGCCATACCCCTCTTGATTTATCGGTAATCCTAGCACTTTATCACCGTCTGTTACGGTGTTTAAAGTTCCTTCATTAGCCGTTTTAGCAGCCTCTGTATCAGACACATCCGCTAAATACTCTCTATATTCTTCAACAGCAGACGGTCCACCTACATTAAAAATGTCTGGGGCTTCACCGGAAGAGAATGATGTTTTCAACAACCCGCCATAATCAGCTCCTCCACCAACCGTTTTAACATTGATTTTTACATTGGGATGTTCTTTTTCATACACTTTAACTAACGCTTCAAACTGCTCTTTAATTTCTACTTTAAATTGTAAAATGTCAATTGTTACTTGGTCCCCAGATGCTACTTTTTTCCCTTCGTCGTCGGAAGCTGAGCACCCCACTAGTGCAAATATAGATACTAACAATACGGAAATTAAGCTGACAAAACAATTCTTGCTTCTCATAGTATCTCTCCTTTTTGTTATCCTCAGTGAAAGCGGTTGCACAGTTTCCTATTCAGTATACTTCGGGTATTGATTCCTCCTCTCCCATATGTTTATGAAACCGGTTGCATTCATTGCGCATTTCCAGATTAACACGCACCCCATAATTTAGCAATACAATATTCAGTTTGTTTCATTTTTTAGTTTTTTCAATATTATTGAGATGATTTCTATAAAAAGCAGAAAAGGATAAAAACGCAATAAGAGACCCTGTCAAAAAGGGTAGGAAGTACCTGAAGACGTTTATACTAATATAGAGGACTACACCACTGCTGATGGTCACCGCAATAAATAAAACTGGGCTTCCTATAGTAAGGAGAAAAGCATTTTTAATTGAAGTAAACAACTTCATATGATAATGAACAGTAACCGAAAAAAGATTGATTGAAAAGACATACAAGATAATACCCATGATCATAAAAAGAAACATCATTATACTATTATTATCATTGAAAAAGTAGTAGACATCTGCCGCCCAAATCATCCAAGCTATTGTTAAAATAAGCCCAATTAATGCACTTCTTTTATAATTTTCTTTATAATACCCCCAATATGACTTTAATAGATGACTACTACCTTCATCTTTACTAATCCACCCTCTCACCATTCCAAACATTGCGGTCGTTGCAGGGAAGAATAAAATTGGCATTAATAGTATTATAGGAATCAATAAAAAGGGTAATGCTTCTTTCTGTTCAATAAATAATAGATTTAAAAGTAAATAAACAATAGGCATATTAAAGAGTATCCAAAATAGATTAATCAAAGAAAACTTCATAATCCATTCGCTAATAGCATACAAGCCACCCATAAAACCTGCTGTGTTATTCATACTTGTTCCACCCCTTACTTTCTATATTGCATATTTTCACCGTGTACAACTCCTAAAAAGAGAGTCAACCACTTAATGTGATTACTCTCAGTCATAGAAGTAACAAAAGGAGCTTTTTTTCAAAGTTTCAGTCTTCAAGAGTCTGTATAGTGTATACTTCAAAGAGTCTTGCTAGGTAAATGCAATGACGCGGCCCCTAATAATCCTGCTTTATTACCAAGCGAGGCCTTCAATATTTCCACATTAGAAAAACTTTTCAACATTAATTGTTTTGCTTTGCTAGTTACCATTGCTATTAATCTATCTTGCTCCATTATCCCACCGCCAATAATAATCGCAGGAGGATTAAAGATATGCGTTAATGACACGAGGCCATATGCAACTTCAAGTACCCAGTCATTAAGTACCCTCTCAAGTGATACATCACCTTGTTCCAGGCCTTCAAAAATCATTCGCCCATTGATATATTTGTTATCGATCTCCAATGATTTTTTAACTAAGGCGGTAGTCGATCCATACATCTCATAACATCCTACGCAGCCACAATTACACTTCTCGCCTCCAGGATGCAAAATCAGGTGACCAAATTCGCCTGCACCTCCATTAAGACCTTTATAAACAGTAGAGTCAATTACAATTGCGCCGCCTATACCTGTTCCGTAAGTTAAGCATAAGAAATCGTTAATTTCTTTACCAGCTCCAAAATGTTTTTCCCCTAAAGCAGCCGCATTCACATCGTTTTCAACTTTCACAGGAACACCGAATTCAGCTTCAAAAATAGCCTTTATTTTCATACCTGTATAACCCGGAAAGTTTTCATTCGCGTAAATGATGGATCCTTCTTCACTGTTTACTTGACTTGCTGTACTAATACCAATGACATCAAATTCTATATAAGTCTCTATAACTTTCTTAATAATATTATCAACTAAGTATTGTCCACCCTTTTCAGCTTCAGAATCGAATTCTATAAATGCAGAAGCATTTCCTTTTTCATCAGCCATGCACATCTTAATAGATGTTCCACCAATATCTATTGCTAGTATTTTCATATGCTCCATCCCTACTTTTCTTGTTTTTTATGCAATTAAACTAGTTGAATTTGTCTGCGAATTAACTGTAGCACAAGTTTTTGATTCTATCCACCCACATATGATCACTTATAATACGCGTTTCAGGTTGCAGGTTTAATCCAAAATAATCCAATGTGCTTTCTAAATGAGCTATCCCAGCTAAGGCGTGTCTTAGTAGTAGCCGAAGCGTTTTCATTGGCATGATCTACGCAAAAAATCCTGATTCAAGTGATAGCTATAGCTTCATTTGAACCAGAATTGTTATTCGTACTATAAAAAACCTATTTCTTTCTAGTCATTCTACCTAACAAAAATGCCCCTGCCGACAGTCCAATGACCTTATTCGTTTTCTTATTAAACACCTGTTTCACAACTAGATTTAAATTCTGCGGCCTTTCAGCAAGACGTCTCATAAAATAGCCATACCAATCACTACCAAAAGGAACATATGTACAGAAGTTATAGCCTTCATTCGCCAGTTGAAGCTGCATATCCACTCTGAACCCGTATAACATTTGGAATTCGAACTTTTCATTTGAAATATTGTTCACTTTTACAAACTTTTTCACATGGTTAATGACTACATGGTCATGTGTCGCAATTGATGTGAATTTGCCGTTTAACAAATGCCATTCGATGAGCTTGATATAGTTTTCATCAATTTCTTTCTTATCTTGATACGCGTATTCTTCTGACTCTTTGTACGCACCTTTCACGATACGTAAGCGGAAGTTTTCATACTTTTTAATGTCTTCTACAGCTCGGAAGAAATAAGCTTGGATCACTGTTCCTATATTAGAATACTCCTTAGATAGCGTTTCTAATATATCAAACGATGGTTGTAGACGGTTGTGATCCTCCATGTCAAAGTTGATGAAAATATCATAAGCGCTCGCTTTACTCACAATTTCCTTTAAATTATCCAAACAGAAATCATAGTCAATATCCAGACCAAGTTGAGAAGGTTTTAATGAGATATGTGCATCCACTTTATGTGTATGGATTGCTTCAATTACATCAAGAATTTGTCCTTTTGCTTCGATTGCTTCTTCTTTTTCACAAACGAATTCGCCTAAATTATCGACCGTACAAGAAATCCCTTGCGCATTCAGTTCTTTTATACTTTCAATCGTTTCTGCGACATTCGTCCCCGCGACGACATGTTGTGCCCCTAATTTCAAACCATATTTTTTTGCTGCAGTATTTAGTAATTGATTTTGAGATAATCCAATAAATAAATCTTTTAATATAGCCATTCTTTATACCCCTCGCACTATTTTTAATGGTATTCACATTCAACATTTTATGGAGATTAATTACGTCCTGAGTTAAGGTTTTTCAGCAAAAATCCGCCGTTAAACTTGTTTGGTTCATAGGAGATTATAAATGCTTTAGGCGCTAATGAAAGGACCAGTTTTCTTAATTTCTGTTCGTAATTTCGTTTCGCTAACACTTTCATAACGAGTCGTTTACCGTCTTTACCATCTGCCACCCAAGATGTAACCCCATACCCTTGTTCACGGATTTTCATTGGTATTTCGATTTCAAGTGAATCAACGACCACGTCAAAGACAATATAACCGAGTGCCAAGCGCTCTTCAATTTTACTTCCGAGGAAGACGCCCATTCCCCAGCCTACACAATACGCTGCAATATTGATTGGGTTGTCTAAATTGTCTAGGACAATTGTTAAACCCATCAGGTAAACAAACACTTCGCCCATCGAAAGAATCGATGCCGCCGTACGGTATCCTTTAATAACAAGAATGACGCGTAACGTGAATAAAGAAACATAAACGATATTAATGGCGATGATGATAAATAGTATAGCTGTCATGAGATCCCCCTCAGGTCTTTACCTTATTCATTTTAAAAGAAGTAACTATTCACTCGCTTTCAGATGCCCTGTACCTGATAGGTAAAACGAATCCAATTTTCACCCATACATGTTTATAACGGGACCAGTCTCCTATGAATAATCCCGTACAAATGCGTGATTGAAATTAACCTAATTTATCATACTTGAATAAATTATCATGATTACTAAAAGTGTGTTTCATACTTATAGAATGGAACATAGAAATACGTGTAAAAATAGTACTTTAAACGTTAGCCCACTAAAAACTCCTTGTGCCAGACGGTCTCCCATAAAAGAAAGACTGTCTGTACAAGGAGAACTATTGATTAAACAAAATCCCTTGGAACTGCTATTTTCCATGTTTTATTAAATACTTCAGTTTCGCCTTCATATGCAATTAGCTCATTCGAGACATAGAATTGCTTATCATCTGCTGTCATGATGCTGGTGCTCTTAAGGCTCGTTTGCCATTCACCCCGTCCTACAGTCAGTGTCCAATCACATTGAACTTTGGCAGACTGTGGATCCTCTTCTGTAACGGAATAGACGTTGCGATTTGTGCTGCCATATTCGATTCCGTTACTAGGAAGCATTCTTGCCCCTTCATCAGAAAAGTCATCTAGCGTCCAAACGTCTGTAATTGTATTATGGCGAATTTCTCTGGTCCGGTTTGCTTCACGCAGAATCACACGCTCCATGACAGCCGCGGTTTCTGGGTGTTCGAACGGTTGTAATTCCTGATCGATTGCTTTAGGTTGTCTAATTGGCAACGTGAGATACGTCTTTTCATTGGCAAAGACGGTCAATGTCACTGGCTCAGGAGATGGCCAAGCGTGTGGCCAGTATGTTGGCGATACCGCTAATTGCCAACAATGTCCTGCAGGTAAATTATGTCCGATTGCATTCATACGTAACGTTACCGTATATTTTTTTCCCGGCACTAGGTGCTCAGGGTGCTCATGGCTGTTTCGGTGTGTCAAGTTCAACACTCCCCACGTCACGCGTGTTGATGAACCGTCTGGTGCAACGTCATTCAGGCGAACGGTGAGTAATGCATTCGGCTGGTCTGATGCTACTTCGACTGTAAACTCAGGTGAACCTAGAATTTCAATCGCCTCATTTACCGGGTCAGATGTGAAGACTACGGATAGGCCATTTTCAATTCGCTGATCTGCAGGAAGATCTCCTGGTTGTCCGAATGGGCAGAACACACCGGAATAGAGCCCATGATGCTGAACACTTGAAACAGTAATTGCTTGCTCCGCAACCGGTTTATCTGAAAGCTGTTGTTTGTTCAAATAATAGGCTTTTTGTTCTTGCGCCTTAGGTGGCCACTCATTTTCAGCAACCCAATGACCTGGTCGAATCGCGTAATCCGTTTTAGGAGGTACGCTATCTTGTACCCATGCACGTAGCATCGGTTCTTCCATGATGCCTGTGTCAACGCCTTTTAGCCAATGATCCCACCAACGTACGCATTCTTGTAAAAAGCCGATTTGTGGACCAGGAACCGCGACTTCAGGATATTCATGCGCCCATGGGCCGATCAACCCTTTGCGTGGACCTTTCAATCCTTCAAGTAAACGAGGGATGGCATTGGTATAGCCATCAGCCCATCCTCCTACCGCATATACAGGGATGTCGATATCATCATAGTTTTCACAGACGGAACCATGTTTCCAATACTCATCGCGGCGCTGGTGTCTCATCCATTCTTCTACGAATGGCGGTGTTTTCTCTAAACGTTCCAACCAACTTTTTCTCCATGCATCCCCTACAACTGCGGGATCCGCAGGTCGCGCATTGTAGGCAAGCATCGTGGAACCCCACCAAAGCATGTCCGAAGCAAGAAGTGCACCGCCTTTATAGTGAACATCATCAGCGTAACGATCATCTGTCGAACAAAGTGTAATGATTGTTTTCAGCGCGGGATGACGACGTGCCGCCATCTGCAGGCCGTTAAAACCGCCCCACGATTTCCCAATCATACCTACTCCGCCTGTAAACCATGGCTGCTTCTCAATCCATGACAGTACTTCAAGTCCATCGTCCTGCTCCTGCTTTAAATATTCGTCATATAAAATCCCATCTGAATCGCCACATCCACGCATGTCCACACGAATGCTCGCATAGCCGTGACCCGCAAAGTACGGGTGACGAATCGAATCCCTTAGCGCCGTAAAATCATTTTTACGATAAGGGAGGTATTCTAAAATAGCAGGTACCGGCTGTTGTTCTGCGTCTACAGGTAACCAGATGCGTGCCGAGAGACGTGTCCCGTCAGACAACGGAATCCAAACATGTTCGATTTCCTTAACCTCTCTCGGAAATTTTGTTTTAATTGACCGGTTCGATTCGCGTACATTGAAAACCATGTAATTACCTCCAAGTAATAATTTTAAAACCTAGCGTGCGAGTGAAGTATTACTAATTTAAATCTGTTTTATTGTTTCGGGAAATCCTGCTTTAACCATTTGAAAAACGAAACGATTAACAATAAATAAATAACAAATATCGGTACGGATACAATGACGGCAGAAGTTTGAATGACACGTAATCCTCCTATATTTAGTAAGGTTACCGAAAGGACTGCAAGGATTGCACCCCATACCATACGATGCCATCTAGCAGGATCTTGTCCATTTTTTATTTCCTTCGTCGCAATTGCCGCAAGGATATAGGTCGCAGAATCAAGTGAGGTAGAAAGGAAAATAACCGCCAGCACCACAAAGAATGGTAACACAATGTAGCTGAGTGGCAATGACTTCAAGATTTCAACAACTGCCGCTGGACCACCGCTATTGGTTAGAATATCTTTTACCGGAAGAAGGTCATTCAATTGTAGATTCATTGTGTATCCACCGAAGACCATAAAGTAAGTCCACCCACCGACTGACCCCCATACCAGCATATGTGTAATTAGTTGGCGAATCGTGCGTCCTTTGGAAATCCGTGCAACAAACAAGCCCATGAATGGAGCCGTGGCAGCAAACCAAGCCCAATAGAATACTGTCCAAGCTTGTGGGAATCCACCTTTGCTAATTGGATCTGTATAAAAACTCATTATCGCAAAGTTTTGGATCATCATTCCGAAACTGTTGGTAAAATACGTCAAGATGAACAATGTCGGTCCCGCAATGAAGATGAAAACCGCAAGAGCCAATGCAAGGAAGACATTTATGTCGCTCAATCGTTTAATTCCTTTATGCAGTCCCATATAAGCGCTTGCAGAGTAGATGATTGTAATACTGATCACTATAATTGTATCGAGCATCAATGATTTATCTAGCCCAAAAATGCTAGCGACAACTGCCGAAACCATTGGAACACCCAGTCCAAGTGATGTACCAAGACCTCCGACCAAACTCCAAATTACCAACACATCAATTAATTTTGCAATCTTGCCATCTGAATATTTGCCGAGAACCCCACTAAGTGCAGTGCTCATTTTTAACGAAGGACGTTTCTTTACAAAGTACGAGTAAGCAATGACAACTGTCGGGAAAGCATAAAGTGCCCATGCTGATGTTCCCCAATGGAATAAGCCATACGTCAATGCCCACTCTGCCGCTTCATTACTCTCGGGCTCGATTCCGAAAGGTGGTCCCATGAAATAATAAATCGGTTCCAACATTGACCAATACATAATACTTGTCCCCATGCCTGCAGTGAATAACATTGTCCCCCAGCTAAATGTGGAGAATTCGGGCTTTCCTTCACCCAACTTGATTTTCCCAAAACGGCTAAATGCTAACCAAATGAGTAATATAAATAATCCGATTGTTAAAAACTGAAATGCCCAGTCCATTTGATAGGTAATGGAAGTCATTAACTTATTCAAATACGGTTCCGCTGTTCCTTTGTTTAACACTAATAACACAGTTGCCGCAACTATAACGACGATTGATGTCCAGAATACAAATGGATCAATTCTAACTTTCCCCATACTTCCAATCCCCTTTTTAAAATTCGAATTGTTCAAAACCCCTGATTTGTAGCTATTTCTTCATATTGGTAACGCTTTCAGTTTAAAATAATGGTATTTAAAATGGTAATCATTTGCTAGTCTTTCTCTCATCCCTCAAATCATACCTCTTTGTTTACAGATAACTTCAATCAGTGCGGGTTTCCACCCCCTCGTCGATCGTTAGTTGAACCTATCTAGCATTTAAGGGTCGTCACATTTCTACATAATCTCTTTGCCACCCCCAATTAATGATATGTGGATAAAACTGTTTGTTCATGCGGGATAAACATAGACTTATATCCATGAGTAGTTTTAAACCAGACTCATATAAATAATCATGATTATTTATTTATATTGATTATATTAACACATCCAAAAACATAGAACAATCTAAATAACAGCCTTTTTTTTAGTAGATAATGTATAATAGGCATACTCTTGTCAAAAATTTGCTAGTATATAGATTATAGGGGTGTTATTAGATGGGGAATAAGAAGATTCAAAGAAGCCGGATGTGGAAATACTTTGTTGATGCGACAGCGGAAATAATTGAAGAAGAAGGGATTGAAAATGTCACCATCCGAAAAGTAGCCGATCGGGCGGGCTATAACAGTGCAACGATTTACAATTATTTTACGGAGATTTCACATTTGATATTTTTCGCTTCCATGAAGTTCTTGAAAACGTATACGGATGATGTGGGTAGCGCTATTGAAAAAGGTAAAAATCCATTGGAAAAATACATACTCTCTTGGGAATGCTTTTGTAAGCACTCTTTTCAACAGCCGCAAATCTTTCATGCCGTATTTATCAAGGATTTAGGTAATCATCCTGAAAAGCTCTTGGCAGATTACTACGAGATTTACCCAAGTGATCTGATTAATTTTCCAGAAGAACTAAAAGTCATTTTATTTGAACGGAGTGTGTCAAAAAGAGGGCGGTCCATTTTGGAAATTGCTGCAAATGAGGGTTTCATCGATGATGCTAACATTGATAAGGTCAACGAGATGACGATTCTAATTTGGCAAGGTATGCTCACTAACTTTTTAAATAACCGGACGACTCATGATGTCGAAAAGGCTTCGGAAATCACGATGGACTATATTACGGAGATTATTCTAAATTCAAGTAAGTAGTTGTGCTAATCATTCACGTTCAAAGAAAAAAGAACCTACCATTTTTCGGCCACTGGACAGTTCTATTATTAATTTTCTTCATCCCTACATAACTTTTTTCGCAAATAGTTTTTGATCTGTTTGCAAAATAACTGTAGCCCAAGTTTTTAATTCTATCCACTTACATATGAACAATTTCAGAGTACGTATCTAACACTTCTGCAAATAGTTTACTCAATTAAAAACGGGAGACTCCTCATGTAAAGGAGTCTCCCGTTTTAACTTCGATTTCTTTTTATATGCAGAAATGCATGAATATAATTGACTACGCGAAGGTACCGTAGCAAATTTAATTGGATTCTTAACTCCAATATTTCTAAAAGCATCTTAAATGGTCATGACAAATACATCTCTCGCCACTTTTTCCGTTCTTTTTCATTCAATTGTGCTTCTAGCATTTCATCCCAGTGTTCTGACAGCGTATTCCACACCCTTGCATAGAGTAAATCCTCTGCCTCGTTATACAGATGAAATTCGATGCAAGGAATCAAATCGACTTCTATGTCTGAAGCCGATACAATTTCGGACACAACAATCTGAACGTTTCCTTCACCTGATTCTACGCCCATCGTTATAAGCGCATCTAGTAGAACCGAATCCTCAAGCGTTTCTATAGACCAATCATCAATTTCACTTTTAAATCGATAAAGTTCATTCTCTTCATACGCCATATTCTTTATTTCTCCATTCAGAAAAGCTTGATGGCATGGACTGTAAAGCGCTTGTCTAGAGCCAATTTCTGGTTCATGGACAAAAATACCTGTTTTAAACTGCCGGACCCCAACGTCTGTCAAAGAGTAAAACCCTTCTCTTTTTTCGATTACACCTGTTCGAGTCATTTTATCGATTAATTCATTGATAAAGAGCTGTTCGACGAGAAGAATGTCACTCAACTCTTCAGCAGTTGCAATATCGGCTTTTCCAAAAGCAATCAACATCATTTTCATAAGAATATCCACTTTCGTTCGCATAACGGTTTGGTAGACAATCTCGACAGAATTAACAGGTAAACTCCATGACAGAGAGCCCTTTATTTTTACATTAAAATCCTGTTGAAGTTCTTTTGTTAACCGTCCCTTTAAGTCATTCATACACAGGAATCCCCCCTATCACTCATACTTTAACAGTTCCTTCAAGATTCCTAAATCCATTTTTCAATTTGACGCTTTCTAAAAGACGTCCGTACATTTCCCTTGAACTTGGATGTTTTGTCCTCATCGTGAACATACCCGAACTCCCCACGATTATGAGCAACTCACGTGCACGTGACAAAGCAACATTTAGACGCCTGTAGTCCTTCGCGAATCCGATGTCACCACCCTTATCCTGGTGATTCCGAACGAAACTTAAAATAATGACGTCCATTTCCATGCCTTGAAACTTGTCCACTGATCCCGTTCTGCAATGCAAATGTTGTGGCAGTAATTCTTGCTGGATCAACCGGTCTACCCTTTTTACCTGTTCACCATAAAAGCTTATTATACCAACACTTTTTTTGTCTTCCTGCTTCATTCTTCCAGCATTCTTCGCCTTTTCAGTTGCCTTATCTAAATCAATCAAAAGGTCTTTAATCATCGTCAATTCAGCTTGATTAAAGCGACTTGTTCCCCCTTTAACCTTCTCCTCGAAATACTTCGGTTCATTCGGCATATCAAACCAAAGAAGATGATCATTTCTTTGCACATAGCGGGATTCAATCAAGTGGTCACGAACAGAATCAGAGTCCGTTAAACCACACTGAAGACCGTAATTTCCTTCTTTGTAAAAAGGCGTAATTGTTTCCATAATACTTTCATGCATACGATACTGGATGGCCAGCATCGTTTTGTTTTGCTTCGGCAATGTTCTAAAAAGACGTTCAAATAATGATTCTTTCAACAGTTTTTCTAGTTCATTCTTTTCTTCATTATTGTCACTTTCCTCAAGCAATTCTTCTAGTGTATCTTGCCCCATTAGTGGCGGTAACTGATGATGATCCCCAACTAAAATAATCTTTTTCCCTTTTAACATTGGCAGTAACAATTCGGGAGGGGTTGCTTTAGAAACCTCATCAATAATGACCACATCGAATGTCGGATACTCCTCCATGAAATCTCGTCTCGCAGACGCGACGCAAGTTGTCCCGATGACATTCGCATGCTGCACATACATTTTCCGAATTTCGTCAAGATCGTAATCATTCGCTTCTATGAGCAGTGTCCTCCACTCTTGTTGGAGTGAATGACTGATAGGTAAACGCTCTTTGTCGATTTTAAGTTTCTTCATACTTTCCGATAAAGCCGTGATAGAAGTTTGCAATTGGAGACGCTGTTCTTCGGGATTCTGGTCCAATAATTCCACCAGGGGCGCTAGTAGTCTCTCCCATTCAAGACGCTCTTCATTTACCAAATCAAGTTCTTCACTTTTTGCTTGAAGCGTAGCTCTAATGTTCTGCAATTTTTGGGCATTAACGTTTACATCGCTGTTTTTAGTATCCCACTCATAGGTATACTGATTAAGCGTCGCCTTCTTATCTATATAATCGGCATAGATCTGTTCTTTTTGCTGCAATTTCATTTTCACTTCACTGAGTGATACTGTTTCATCGACAGTTTCTATCTCTTTTTGAAGTTTTTCAGCTGTTCGCCGGAGGTCATTTAGGGTTGTTTGGTGACTCTCTGCATTGCGCTGCATTGCGCTTCTTTCCTGTTCTATTTCTGTTATGAATTGATGTGTGTGATTGATTATTTCTGTCTTAATATCAGCAAACATTTTTTTGGCATCCAACCTGATTTGATTTTGTTTTTCCAAGTTTCCACGCTGTGTCTGCACATAATTCTTTCTTTCACGTAACATTTCCAAAGCAATGGCTATTTTATCAAGATTGTCATATTTTTGTGCCGAATAATTTCTCGTTTCAAGACTACTTTTAGTCGAAGGATTAATTAAAAACTTTCCAACACGATCAATAAGCCCATGAATATCTTTTACTGAACTATACTTTTGATTCACAGTTCTTTTAACTGCATTTGGAAGAAATCCATGCTCTTTCAACAAATGTTCTATCATCTCAATAGCAGCTAAAAGTCGGTTTTGTAGTTCTTGCCAATCACTGTATTCGTCGCTAGATGTGTCGGATTTAATTGAATCAATTACCTTATTTAGTTCGGTCATTTTCCAATTCATATTGAATGTCGGCACAATTCCAAAAAACTCTAACCGGTTTTTTAATAAATCAATTTTAGTTATTGAATCTAGCTGTTTCACAAACACATAAATAGTATCGATTTTATTACTTTTTAATTCAAGTTCTTTACCAATAATTGCGATAGCATTTTCTGTCTCGTCAATCATTTGTATGGTTTGACGAAAGCTTATGTAATGACGCATTTTCTCTAATTGAGGTCCTATTTTCTCCATTTCATCAATTGTCTCTGGACTTAAGTTTTGTACTTGTATAATTTGCTCAAGTCGATTGATTTCAACGATTAATGCATCGGCTAATAGATTTAAAGCAGCCTCCTTTTCTACTAATTCCTCACGCTCTTTTTTATAAATTACTGCCTTTTTACTGAGCTTCATTATTTCACTAGCAAGGACAAGATGTTGCGCTTCTGCCTCTTCTTTTTGCTTTACTTTTTCATCTAGTGACAGCAATTCAAGTTGAAGTTTTTCCAATCGTATTTTACAACTAGCTAAATCGTCATGAAGTTGCGCTTCTTTTACTGAATTTTCCTGAAGTTGAGTATTCACGGCATCTAACGTTACATTTTTCCAGTTCAATGCAACATTCTCTTCAATAAACTTTTTTCCTTCTTCTTCAATGCTTTCTGTTCGACCATAACGTAAAATCCGAATATCTTGATGTGCTAACAATCTGCCGAGTGCATTGTCCACTGCTAGATTTGCTTGTGAGGCGACAAGTGTACGCAACCCTGCCTTGACATTTTGGTGACATATCTCTGAGATAACCGTCGTCTTTCCAGTCCCTGGTGGCCCCTGAATCACATACAGATCATTTGATGTCATTGCTCCAGTTACAGCTTCTTGTTGGAACTCATTTAACTCGTTATGAAATACAAGTTCTTGCTGTTTTTTCGAAATGCGTACAACGGGCCGCTCCTCAAAAAGAACCTTCTCTAAGTTCGCATTTGCTGCAAGGCCGTCTTGAAGATCCTTAAAACCTTTCCTTAGTCTTTTTACTTGGCTAAGTTCGGCAAAGTTACTGAACACGACTTCCTTAAAAGATTTAGGCTGCCATTCATTCCGCCTTGCCATCTCTTTATAATTCCGACTCAGTTCAATTTCAACAATGTTCTTAGACCTATTCGTATTTACAACACTACCAATATCATTTTGGAGCCCTTTCATCTTGACACTAAAACCCTTTATAGCATTCCATTCATTTCCTTTTAATCCACTGCAAACAATACTTAGTTTACTGAAATCTTCATTAAAACTGGCCATTGAAAAAGCCGCAGTCAAATCTGCGACATCCGCATTGCTTTCTTGTATACGTAAATAACCTTCCCAGCTGGCAATTCTCTTCTTCACATACTCAGAGCGTTCTTGTGCAACCGGCAATTCCCGGATGCTTGTGTACAATCCTATAGGCATCGCAACGCCAGTGCTACGGCCTACAAGAAACTTTAACCGTACAGGAAGACGTCTATTCGTCTGTACGGGCTCCCTGCGTCCCCTTACGTGAAACCCAGTTGCTAGAAAACCATCATTTTGATAAACACATTCCATTACGGCTACTCTGTCGTTTAAACGTTTAGCTAAGACTTCATTCGAGCCATTATCGAAGAAAAGCGAAAATGACATATTTCCTTGTTTATTAGTTGGACGTTTTTCAATATGTACATCGAAGGCAACCTGCATCGAAAAAAAGGCGTGCTCATCCTTGGACCATTTCATGAGTTCTTTGCGTGCGTTAGCCGTAATTTCAAGCCCACATCGCATTGCCGCATTTATGGTTGATTTATGTCCCATTAAGCATGCCTTCCTTCCGTAAATTTGGTCTATCCTTAAGTATGACACTATATTCAGGAAAAATGTATACAAACAATCAATTGGTTCAATTACTAATAAGAGTTGAAAATTATCCTAATTTTAAGGGATCGCATTTCAAGCCCTATATTCGGACAATCAAAAACTGATTGCTCCATATTCGGAGACAATCAGTCATAGGTTTTTCAATCTTATAATGAAAACATGGATATTGCACCTAAAAGCTCTTGAATACGTTCAACTTTTGTCTTAAAACATGATGCCACTATTTCCAGGAATTTTGTATTCAATCTTTAATTCCTTTGTTGAATATAATATCTTCTATCTATACGAATTACTATTCTTATCGAATGTCGTTATTCGATAAGAATAGTAATTCGTTAGTCGATTTTCCGATTTCCAAAGTCAGTTTTCCATCATTGACATCATACGATGATGAAACGATTTCTATACTAGATTCATTCACAAGGTGTTCAGCAACCTCTATGTTCCCAAGGTTCAACATAGCCGCGACAATTATAAACAATATCCCTATGGCAATTAGAACTTTTTTCTCTGATAATTTCATTAGTCACTCCTAAATGAACTTTTATTTACAAAATAATATTTTACACTTTATTTTGTATAAGTAAAGCCTTTTTTATGGTACTATACTTAAATAGTATCAATAGGGTACTTTATTTCGCTTATTTTCGCGTTCTCTGGACAATTAGTTTTGATCTCACAAACGCAAATAATACACAGGAGATGTCCAAATGCAGAAAATTAACACTAACCCCACTCTTCTTAATAAGTTTAAATTACTTATTCCGTCGTCATTAAAGGGATTTTCACAAGTTATTCTAGTTGATAATGCTTTTTCAGGATTTCTCATCCTAACTGGCATTACACTTTATTCTCCATTTCTTGGCCTAATGGCTTTTCTTTCTTCTTTAGTCGGAACGATTACCGCGCAGTATTGCGGTGGGGATCGTTCATTGATTCGTGCCGGAATTTATAGCTTCAATTCTGTTCTAAGTGGAATGGCCGTTATTCTTTTTTTAACTGGGGGTAATCGCTGGCTGATTGCCTTGATTGCCGCCGCTATTGCCGCATTAGTAATGGTTGTACTTACGAAAAAGATTGTTAAATGGGGAATCCCTATACTAACGGTGCCATTCGTTTTTATTACGTGGATTGGGCTACTCGTTACTTATCGAACCGATGTGCTTCATATGGATCCAGGTTTCGTTATAAGCTCCCCCGCACGCTGGAATTTGCAAACGGAGGGGACACCGACTTTATTAGTTGGATTGATAAAAGGAATCGGCGAAGTCTTCATCATTGACTCTCTTTTGACAGGGTCACTAATTCTTGTCGGACTTTTCTTAGCGGGATGGCGATTCGGGGTTTATGCAATTGTTGGTACTTTTGTATCCTGGTTGGCTGCTTATTTTATGGGTGTCGATGCACAATCTTTGAATTTAGGATTGTATAATTACAACGCCGTTTTGACAATTATAGCCGTAAGTCTCGTATTTGATAATAAACCCGAAAAAACGCCGCTGACTGGGATACTAGCTGCTACATTGACAGTTCCGGTTACTGCAGGATTAGAGTTCCTTCTTAATCCACTAGGGCTTCCTGCGCTAACGTTCCCTTTCATCGTATGTACTTGGCTATTTATAGCTGCAAGAAAGATTTTTCCGAAAATCTAAAAAAGTGCGTCTGCAGAAGTACTCCTTATGCAGGCGCGCTTTTTACTGTCTACAAACAGTTCTATGTGGGAATTAAAAGTGTAAATCATGTTATACTGGCATCACAATAAATAATTACTGCTTGTAAAGGATGAAATGTTTGTGAAATATGATGTGTTTTTGTTTGATTTAGATGATACATTGTTTGATTTTGGTGAAACGGAAAAACGTGCGTTCGCTTATACATTCGAGTCAAATGGCTTTTTGAATGGGTTGAAGGACTACAGGGCTAGTTACAAGACAATCAGCAAGGTGCTGTGGGATGATTTGGAACAAGGGCGCATTACATTGACGGAGTTGAAAACGGAAAGATTTAAGCGATTGTTCATGCAACACGGTCTCGAAATGGACGCGGAAGTATTTGGGCAGACTTATCTTAAAAACTTAGGCAAAGAAGTCCATCTCATTGGCGGTGTGACGGAAATGCTTAGTAGCCTTACGGGTTCCAAATTGGCGATATTGACTAACGGATTTAAAGATGTACAGTTGGCCCGAATTGGTGGATCAGTGTTGAAAAATTCGTTTGAAGCTATCATTACATCTGAAGAAGCAGGTTACCAAAAACCGCAAGCAGAGATTTTCGAGTATACCTTCAATAAATTGCAACTAACAAACAAGTCCCGTGTTCTAATGATTGGGGATTCACTTTCATCTGATATTCAAGGTGGCAATAACTTCGGAATCGATACTTGTTGGTTCAATCCGCAACAAGAGATAAACTCAACAACTGCAATTCCTACATATGAAATTCAGAACTGGAGTGAATTCAATTTCATTGGAGAATCTGGATGGACCAGAATCGGTGAAAAATCCCTTTAAGTAAAAATGCAAAATGCCCTGGCTCTTGTATCAAGGCAGGGCATTTCTATTTATTTATTCCAATGAGTTAAGCACCTAAAGTCTATTTTGTGTTTTTCTTTTTTGCTGCTTCTTCCAGTTTACTTTTTGGCTCTTCAGCAAATTCCGTATCTCCATAACCTTGAGGCGTTACACTTGTCGCTTTCTTCCCTTTGTCGTTATTACTATCACTATTGGCATCTCTGTTTTTCGGCATTATTTCTTTCACCTCCGTTTAGACATCACATCAATTTTTAGTTCAAATTGTAGTATGTCCAAAAGGATTAGTTACACTCCCGTAACTATTTAAGTTTTCTGCTCCAGAGTCATTTATAGAATTTCAACCCAGCTATTTCTTCTTCTGTTAATTGTCGCCATTGACCAAGAGCTAACGCACCAAGCGGGAGTTCTTTGATCCTAACCCGTTGTAAACAAGTTACCGTAAATTGATACCGTCTGCACATTCTTCTAATTTGCCTGTTCAACCCTTGTGACAAGGTAATTTTAAAACAATTGTCATCTATTTGAATAACTTTACACGGCTTTGTTAATACATTCCCCTTTTTTCTAGGGTTATAAATTTCCACGCCACTAGCCATTTCCTCTATAAAAACCGCAGTGATTTTTTTATCCACCGTTACAACATAGTCTTTTTCATGATTATTTTCTTCCAGTAAAAGCTCATTGACAATACTACCATCATTCGTCAAAAGAATTAATCCTTCAGATTGCTTATCAAGCCGTCCTACAGGGAAAATCCGCTCCGGGTAATTGACGAAATCGATAATATTCCCTTCAATATGGCTTGCTGCCGTACACGTTATACCTGGCGGTTTATTGAGCATAAGATATATTTCATTTTCTTTCGCTTCTATAAGAAGCCCATCCACTTCCACCCTATCTCCTTCACCAATCACATGCCCTAGTGAAATAGTATTTCCATTCACAGTCACTTTTCCCTCTTTAATCAACACATCGACCTTCCGTCTAGAACAAAGTCCCGATGAACTAATAAATTGATTCAACCTCACGCTTTTCCCTCCATTTATATCGCAAATAATCAGTTTCCTCCTGATTACATGCAATTGTACAAAATTAGCTATTGACCTATTTTAGCACAACCGATTCATCCGAATTAATTCACAAATAGTAAGACTGCCCGCAAGATTTGAAGAGGAACAATCCGCCCATAAAGTATATATGCATAAAAAAATAATCAGCCATTTACATACATGGCTGATTTCACTACATTTCTAGAATCAGTTACTCTTCACTTTTGTGTACTTTTATATACTAAGAACAGACTTTGATGTTAAGCCTAGTATCATAAACGATCATCTGAATCTTGCTTAAAGTCATTTTCCCAAAAATCAGCATTTTTAATGCCGAGCTTCTTGGGATCAAAAACAGGATCTAGCCCCAATTTCTTCTGACTTTCATAATCTTTTAAGGCAAGCAGCGCCGGTTTGGTCAATAGTAAGATTGCAATGACGTTCAGCCATACCATAATACCCAACCCTGCATCTCCAAGTGCCCAGGCCAAGTCCGCGGTTCTGATTGTTCCATAAAACGTCATTATTAAAATAACGATTTTCAAAATAAACATTGCCGTTTTCGTATTCTTTTTTCGGATTAAATATGCTATGTTCGTTTCTGCAATATAATAGTAAGCCATGATTGTTGTAAATGCGAAGAAAAAGAGTGCTATGGCTACAAAGCCTGCTCCAAAACCAGGAAGGGCACTGTCAACTGCTGCCTGTGTAAATCCTGGACCCTGTTCTACACCAGGGATGTTATTGACGATATAAGTTCCATCCTCTGCTTGTGTGTTATACATCCCCGTAAACAGGATCATAAATGCTGTCGCTGAACAGACGAACAATGTGTCAATGTAGACGGAAAATGACTGAACCAAACCTTGTTTGACAGGATGGGATACTTCTGCCGCCGCGGCCGCATGAGCTCCAGTTCCCTGCCCTGCTTCGTTCGAAAATATTCCCCTCTTCACGCCCCACATAATCGCCATACCAATAATACCGCCAAAAGCCGAATCCATTGCAAATGCACTTTTAAAAATCAACGTAAAGACTTCAGGTAAGAGGGTGATATTCATTGCGATGATTACGAGTGCAACCAACATGTATCCTATCGCCATGAACGGAACGATAATTTGTGCAACGTTCGCAATTCGCTTGACTCCACCTAAAATGATGAAACCTAATATAGCTACAATTAACAGCCCTGTTCCCCATTGAGGAATACTAAATGCGTTATTCATCCCAACCGCAATCGAATTGGATTGGACACCCGGCATGAGGACCGCCATTGCAATCAGAGCTGCAATTGCAAATAGAGTTCCAAACCACTTCCAACCAATCCCTTTCTCAATAAAATAAGCTGGACCACCTCGATATTGTCCATCTTGTTTAACTTTATAAATTTGTGCTAGTGTTGATTCAACAAATGCACTTGAGGCACCAATAAAAGCAATTGCCCACATCCAAAATACAGCACCTGGTCCTCCGTAATAAATTGCCGTTGCCACACCCGCGATATTTCCAGTCCCAACCCGTCCGGAAAGTGCAATAGATAACGCCTGGAAAGAAGAAATACCTGCTTTTGAGCTTTTCCCCTTAAACATCAATCTGACCATCTCTTTAATGTGTCTCACCTGCAAAAAGCGTGTCAATATAGAAAAAAACAAACCAACTGCAAGTAAAATATAGATGACTGGCGCACTCCATAAAATACCATTTAGACCATTTACAAAAGCCTCCACTAAACTCGCCTCCATCTTTTTAGAATCTTCAGACACATAACGTTTTTTGATTATATGATAGAATTTCAATTTGTAGACGAGTTCTATTCGATTTTGAATAAGTAATTATCCAAAAAGACGTGAAATGGTTACTTGAAATTCAAAATCCTGACGGCGGCTGGGGAAAACCTTATAAAAGTGATATCGCTTCCAAGTATTATCCGGTTGGGCAGGCAATGGGTGGCGGTTTCTACATTCATTACCATAGCTATCAATATATCTTTCCTTTGCTTGCGCTAGCCCATTATAAAAGGAAGTATCAAGGATAACTGTAAAACCGCATGCGCAAATTACCGCCTCATCTCAAAAAATTGTTGCTTGTCTATTTTTTCACTGAATATGTTTCATACCTCATCAATAAACTTGAAGTACTAACTAATTGAAGGGATGGAGAATTGAAGCGAGTACTAGTATTTGGTGCGACTATTATAACCGGCATTATCTTTGGGATCATCGCTACCTATATCATGAAGTGAGTCATATATGATTGTAAACGGAAACTCCGGTGCCATTTTGATTAGGCATAGACTTTTCAGTGATCACTTCATAAACTTAGCTTACTTTCATTGTACTTATTTTGTTTTTGCATAATATGAGTTGCATCCATTAACAAAAACGACCTCATCTATAAATCGATGAGGTCGTTTTTGTTAGATAGATAATTAGTCTTCTTCTATTTCTTTACGATTTTTCTTGAAAAGCTTGGATAATAGTTCATAAGCGATTGGTACGACAATCAATGTCAACAACGTTGAACTGATTAATCCACCGATTACGGTAATACCAAGACCTTTGGAGATCAAACCGCCACCGCCGCCTGATCCAATTGCTAATGGAATTAGCGCTCCGATTGTAGCAATCGCAGTCATGAGGATTGGACGTAAACGCGTTATACCTGCTTCAAGAACCGCTTCACGCATGTTCAAACCTGCGCGTTCCATTCGAATAATACGGTCAACAAGTACAATCGCGTTCGTGACAACGATACCGATTAACATTAATAGACCCATCATAACAGACACAGAGATTGTTTCACCCGCGATTAATAAACCAACAAATGAACCAATGACTGCAAATGGTAACGAGACAAGAATCGCAAATGGTGCGACACCCTCACGGAACGTTACAACCAGGATGAAGTAGACGATTGCGATTGCCGCAAGCATTGCCACAATTAGTTGTGTAAATGTTTCCGTCATATCTGCAGCTACACCCGCAGTGCCCACCGTAACACCTTTAGGTAAATCTAATTTATCAATTGCTTTATCTACTTCTGATGTTGCTTTTGAAATATCCGTATCAATGATTGTGCCTGATACCGTTGCGAAATATTCACCTTGGCTTCGAGCAAGTGCATTTAGCGTTGTCCCCTTCTCAACTGTTACAAGCTCAGAAAGTTTCATTGTCGTACCGAGTGCTGTCGGTACTTCTGTTGCTAAAAGATCCTCGATTGATTTTGGTTGTACAGCTTCTTCTTGCTGCACAATCACTTCTAATGTATTTTTATCTTTTTCAACCGTTGTTAATACATCGTTTGTTCGCATCGGGTTTAGCATCATGACGATTTGCCCCGTTGTTAACCCATACTGCAGTAATTCATCTTGCTCTACCTTGAATTTGTATTCAACGTAAGCATCTTTTGCACTTGAAGAAACATCTTCTAAGCGATTGTTTTCATTCATAACGCCTTCTACCATTTTTACAGCTTCATTTAGTTTATCTAGATTTTCACTGTAGAATGTGTAGCTAACTCCATCCGTAGACATTGACATTGAAGTGAAGTTTTGGCTCTTCCATTCGCCTGTTTGACCAATGTTGAACACATAGTCTTCAATTTCTGTGCGAGCTTCCGCAAAGTTCTTCATATTCGGGTCAAAGATTAGGTACATCAAAGCGCCACCTGATCCTCCGCCCATCATCGCAGACATTGCATCCCCGGTCTCAGTAACAGATAATTGAACAATATCAATATCATCATGTTTTAATAGCTCTTGTTCTACAACTTCAATATTTTCTAACGTATCTTCCAATAGCTCGCCTGTTTCCGGCGTGTACGTTAAGTACATTACTTTTTCTTCTTCACTACCCATAAAGCTAAAACCAATTAATGGCGTTAATGCCACACTACCCGCTAATAGTAAAACAGCGATAAGTGAAGTAATGACTTTATGGTTTAATGTCCAGCCCAGAACACCTTTGTACCATAAAGCTAATTTACCAACCTCTTTATGGCGGCTTTCTGTCTTCTCACTGTATAACTTCTTCTTAAATAAGAAGTGAGATAATGCAGGCACAATTGTAATCGCTACTAGTAACGAAGCAACAAGCGCAAACGTCATTGTTAATGCAAATGGCATGAATAGCTCACCGACCATACCACCCACGAAAATAAGTGGCGCAAATACTGCAACTGTCACTAATGTTGAAGACATGATTGGTTTGAACATTTCAATTGTCGCTTCACGTACAAGCGCCCGACCTGATAATTTTTCTGTTTTTAAATGTAGACGACGATAAATATTTTCAACGACGACAATCGAGTCATCGATTACACGTCCGATGGCAACCGTAATCGCACCAAGCGTCATGATATTTAACGTAATCCCCATCCAGTTCAGTAACAGTAAAGCCATGAAAATCGAAACTGGAATAGAAATGATTGAAATAATTGTTGATTTAAAATCACGCAGGAAGAGAAGAATGATTAATATAGCGATCATACCACCAAATAACGCTTTTTCAATCATCGTTGAAACTGATGCTTCAATTGGCGCACCTTGGTCAAGTGATACATCAATGACTAGACCGTCAATTGTTTTCTGTTCTTCTTTAATTAACTTCTTCACAGCGTTAACAACATCAACCGTGTTTGCTTGTTGACCTTTAATAATTTGAATGGCAATGGCATTTTCACCGTTTGTACGTGAAACCGACTGCACTCTACCTACGAACTCAATTGTAGCAATATCGCTAAGCTTCACAAATGGTGTTGAGTTTGTTGCAGATGGTGTTACAGGAATAAGCATTCCCTTTAATTCATCAGCTGTCATGAACTTTCCATCTACTGAAACAGCTTGCTCGCCTTCTTCAAACTCGTAAAGACCCAGTGACACAGCTAGATCACTTGCTTGGATCATTTGCTTAACTGTATCTGGCGTAATGCCCAGTTCAGCCATTTTTTTATCGTTATACGTCAGTTGTACTTCTTCAATATGCTGACCTGTAATCGCTGCAGATGCAATGCCATTGATTTTCTCGATTTTAGGAAGTAGTATTTCCTCTACCGTTGACGTTAATTCAACAATATCCTCTGTCTGACTACTAACACTTAGTGCGACAACCGGCATCATGTTCATGCTAATTGCTGTAATCGTTGGGGCTTGTGCTCCTTCTGGTAAAGCCACTGTATCTAGTGCGGATGTTAATGCACGCTTCGCCTCATCCATGTCTATGCCATATTCGTATTCCACTTGAATACTTGACATATTAGAATAGGAATTTGAAAAAACGGCTTTCACATGTTCAAGATTGTCTACCGCTTTCTCTAATGGAATGGAAACATCTTTCATCACTTGCTCTGGAGTAGCTCCCGGATAGACGCCCATTACCATTAAGTAAGGAATTGAAATATCTGGCAGCGTCTCCGTTTTCATTTGTGTACTTGAATATATACCAGATACAACAATGATAATAGTTAGCAACCATACTGCTAATTTATTCTTCAAGACAAAATTGACTAAACCTTTCATTCTTACACCATCCCCTAATTGACTTTACCAACTCAAATATTTATACTAATGACTAACTAGTCAGTTGTCAACGAAAAACCTTAGGAGCGATAAATCATAATGATAAAAAAACAACTAATCATGGATAAGGCCTTAGAACTTTTTGCGGAACAGGGCTTCGAAGCTACCTCTGTACAACAGATAACAGCACATTGTGGTATTTCTAAAGGCGCCTTCTACCTATCATTCAAGTCAAAGGACGAATTGATTTTAGCATTGATTGATCATTTCATGACCCAATTTATCACCAACATTGACTATGAGGTCAAAAACACAAAAAATGATGGAGATTTGTTATACAAATTTTATTACACCATTTTCGATTCTTTTCATAAGCACTCTGACTTCGGCAAAATCCTTATTAAAGAACAAATGCAATCCTTTAACGAGGAATTCATCTTAAAAATTCTCGCCTATGATCAATTGATGGAAAAAGTAATCTTATCGATGGTAGAACGATTATACGGTGAAAAGATTGAACAGATAAAGTACGATTTAATTTACTGCATTAAGGGTTTCATGAAAACCTATTCAGAGTTATTTTTATTCCACAACCTGCCATTAGATTTAAATTTACTCGCCGAGTCGCTAGTGGAGAAAACGAATTTACTTGCCAAACATATTACCATCCCTTTTATTTCAACTGAGTTGGTTCAACTGTTTAAACAACCAACGCAGAAGGAAGTAACGAAGGAGCAAATCCTAGACATCATTGAACAGTGTATAGAAGAAATTGCGGAGTCTATTGAAAAGGAATCGTTAATCCTGCTGAAGCAACAGCTACTTGAACCGACTTTAAGTCCTGTTCTTGTAAAAGGGTTACTCGAAAACATTCGAACTCACCCTCATTGTAAATGGGTGGCTTATTTACTTCGTAATTATTTTGGGTTTTAGAGGTAAGGAAAAAAGTTCACAAGTACAGCATTCAAGGGATCGTCATAATCACTTCCTCAGCCCTCCAACTGAAGTGGGATTGTCGACACTGGGTTGCATTCCGAGGAGAAAAGGTATTTCTCTTTTAACTTTTGGTGCCTTGTTCTGATACGATTCCAAATCGTGTTAGTACCGGGTACCTTTTTGTATGTTAACATATAGAGTACGCTAAAAAACTTTTAAGATAAGGTGATGAAACAATGAAATCATTATGGGAAATATATATAAAAATTCCGTTTGTCGTGAAAATAACTACCGGTTTTATTCTCGGTGCGATTGTAGGCATCGTTTTCGGAACAAACGTTGGATTTCTTAGTCCATTTGGTACCTTGCTCTTAAATCTATTAAGCTTGGTAGCCCTTCCAGTCATTTTCCTGACAGTTGTCTTAGCTGTGAACCAAATGAACGTTACACAGCTGGGTCGGATTGGCGGAAAACTGATCATTTATTATACAGCAACTACAGCTGCTGCTGTTTTGATTGGACTATCACTGGCGTTATGGTTTGCTCCTGGTAAAAACATGACTTTGCCTAATGTCACTGTCGACAAACCGGTAATGCCCCACTTTTCCGATGTTTTACTACAAATCGTGCCCAAGAATATTTTTGCCGCCTTCACTACTGGCGATTTGATGGCCATCTTATTTGTAGCAGTCATTATCGGGATGGCAATTTCAATGATGAAATTCTCTCCGGATAAACCAATGACGGAATATGGAGAGATGCTAGACAAGATGTTTACTGCACTTAACATCATGTTTTACAAAATTTTGAGTGGCGTCTTGTTATATGCACCCATCGGTATTTTCGCCATCAGTGCTACTGCATTCGGCAGTCAAGGCTTAGAGACCTTTAAAGCACTGCTAACATTTACAGCGATTTTCTATTTAGGACTACTAATTCTGTGGGTATTCGTCTATACGGCCTTTTTGAAGTTATCCGGTACACCCATCGTCAATTTTTTCAAACAGACAAAGGATGCATACACGACCGCCTTTTTTACATCCAGTAGTATTGCCTCTCTTCCGATCGCAATCAATGCGGCAAAGAAAGCAGGTATTTCAGACAAGACAGCAAATTTCGCACTTCCTTTAGGCGCCGTGTTCAACTCTGACGGTGGAGCGCTCCGGATGGGTGTGTCTATTGTCTTTGCTGCAAACATTACAAACCTGAATCTTTCCGTTTCAGATCTTTTCATGATCATCGTAATAGGTACACTCCTGTCAATTGGTACAGCAGGTGTTCCCGGGGCGGGTTTAATCACTTTATCAGCCGTCCTGACGATGTTTGGATTACCTCTTGAAATTGTTGCATTAATTGCTGGGGTGGACGCCATTATCGGTATGGGTGGAACTGCGACCAATGTCGTAGGAGACATTGTCGGTGCCGCCGTAGTAGATCGTACAGAACGTAAGAAAACTGCCTAAAAAATTACCTATTGGAACTTAGTGATGCCCAGGAATGAACTACTAATTCCTGGGTCTTTCCTTGTTTTCCACGCTGGATTCCATCTATATCCCCTTACCTTTTTCAGGTAGGTGGTTCTCGTACGTAAGCTTTAATAGGGCAGAATATGCATAAGGGACACTATTTTTGAAAAGAAAGTAAATAAAGTTTATAGGCTCTTTTATTAAGCCCATAAACCTCTTTGAATCATCTTTGCCCTACAATGCTATTTTCCTGGGAAACACATAACACTTTCCAAGCCATTCAGCAGATTTCGTAAATAATTCATGCTCAAATGCATAGCTTGAAAACGTATGGTCTGCCCCTTCAATATAATGCGTATTAACTCGTTCAAGAATTGGCCTTTGTTGCAATGATGCGAAATAACGGGCGGCATATTCTTTTGGTATATCTTCATCCTGTTCTGCATGAATGATCAACGCCGCCTCTTGATACGAACGAATCGCTCCAAGGGGATGATGATTTTTCAAATCTGTTAAAAACATTTGACTGACATAAAACCCATGATAATCAACTACCCCATTTGTTTCTGCAGTTATCATAGCACTAGTGCCTAGAATTTCAGCAATATCTTCATATGGCTTACCCACTGGCGACCATAAAATAAGTTTACGTATTCGACGATCTTTTGCAGCTGTTAATGAAGCGACAGCACCACCAAGACTATGTCCAATTAAAATAATATTATTTGCATCTACTTCAGGTAACACCGATACATAATTTAGCACCGCCTGAACCTCACTCAGCTGCTTTGTTACCGTAACATCTGCATAATCCCCGTCACTTTCCCCGCAACCACTAAAATCAAAACGAAAAACTGCATATCCCTTCTTCGTGAAATACCGTGCTGCTTTCACAAATAACCGATGTTCACCCACTTTACTACCAACAAATCCATGCAATAAAACAATAAGCGGGACCTTTCTACGATGCGCTCCTTCTGGGAGATGAAGAGATCCCGAAAGGTATAATTGATTTGCATAAATTGAAATCGCTTTACTTGTCATAGTAAACATCCTTCCAAGGATACTTTTTTCACACACTATCCTTACCTGTTTACTAGGTATTATACGTATTGAATTTGTATAAGTCAATAAATAGGCGTGGAGTAGTACAGCTTTTGAGGGTGTAACATTTATAAATACCTTAATAATATTTGATTTAAAAATGACGCAGAAGTTTTTATGTCCGCTGCGGAATTTTACCTTGAAGTAAAAAAGGCAAGTTAATACATAAGGAAGCTATATGAAAGGACTTTTACAGGAAGCCTGTCGCCACAAGTAAAAGCTGAGGCCCTTGAATGTGAAAAGCGCTACGACCGTATTCTTGAGAGCGGTGAAAAAGAGTGGGCGACAGTCCCTATACCCGATGCCCTGAAAACGAGGAAAAATTAAAAAGAGCAAAGCCCCTAATCTAGCTGCACGCTTACAGCTCCATAAAACCGTTCTATTGCGGTTTATTTGGAACAAGCGTCCCTTTCGACAGCAGTTAGGCAGAACTGGACATCCGAATGATGAAAGTGAAACAGATAGTATCAGGCCACTTCCGTACAAATGAAGGGGCTAAACAATTTGCCCAAATCCGCGGATTTATTTCCACGCTTCGTAAACAAGATCGTGATATTCTTTCCTCGCTCGTCTCTGTTGTCCGTGGAGAATTCTCATTGCAATAGGATCTATGTAGGTTTAACAAGTGATTCTATCTACTCTCCAGCGAAGGCGCCTAACTGGGATAGCCGAAGTGATAAGACTGATAGTGGATTTCTATCAGCCTTATCATGGGAGGCATCCCCAAGCGTCAATCGCTGTTGGTATAATTTCCCAAATAAACATAGATACCTAAGTAGTTACGGAAAATAATTAATATGGGAGTAGAGTAAAAAAGGCATAAGATTCTAATCGATTCGGAATTCAATCGGAACCTGATGCTTTTTAATTACGCCATCACCTTGTTAATCAATAATTTCTCGATTTCGTTCGTTGGACCAGCTTTGCATTTTTCAACATCAAGATGCTTCGCCCATTCCCTCGTGTCATCTGCAGTTACACGTAGAGGACGAATCGAAAGCCCAGCCTTTGCAGCATTAGATGCATCTACAATGAAAAACCCTTGTGGATATTGTTCAGAAATCGGAATCCAGAAGGGAAAACGATACTTTGGATCCATCTCAACTTTTGCCACGATATTGTCGGGAATGGCGATTTTCTCAGTTCCTTGTTCAGAAGTTAATTCATCGATGAACGTTTCGAATGAAACTGGTTGAGAAGCAGCATTAAACGTCCCTGTTTTCTTCTCCTCAATCATTTCTACAATCCATTTAGCTAAATCACGCACATCAATCCACTGTACTTTCCGGTCGCCTCCCGGTATGGCAATAGGTCCTTCCTCAACAGTACGCATTGCCCAATATGTGAATCTATCTGTTGGATCATCCGGACCTACGATAATGCAAGGTCTAACAATGAGAGCTTTACTGCCAAATCCGTCATTCACTTCTTTTTCACACATTACCTTTAACGGACCGTACGTTTCGCCTGTCACTTCATCTGTAGTGATAGTATGTGTAAATGTCGAGCTATTCTCATTTACATCGCCTTTTGAGTGATCATCATAAACTGAAATCGTTGAAATAAATGTATAATGGTCGATCTTATCTTTCAATGCTTCAATAACCGGTTTTACATCATTCGGCGTGTAGCCGCTCGTATCAATGACAGCGTCCCAATGTTCTAGAGCCGCCTGATCCATATGTGCCCGACGATCCCCAATAATATGACGACATTTCGGAAATAAATCTGGATTTGTTTTTCCACGATTGAATAGTACTACCTCATGTCCGTTTTGTAGTGACCGCTCTACGATATGACGACCGACAAACGATGTTCCGCCAATAACTAATAATTTCATGTGATAACCCCCAATGTATTCTTGATAATATTCTCATCTTATAATTACTTGTTCTCTATTTACGGTCATAGTTCCTTCATTAGACAAAAAACATCAATTTCATAATTCAAAGCATCATATTGCTTCAATCAAAAAAGCTGTCTTCCCTAAACTTGATCATTTACTAATCATGCTACATGTCATTTGTTTCAACTCTCCAAAAAAACGCTTGGATAGTTACTATCAAAGCGTTGTTGAATAAATAAATTGAACAAATGAACACATATATAAATAAAGCGAAGGCGCTATTTCGTGTCAGTAACTGAACACCGGTAGCGGCGCGATAAGACTGGCAGTGATTTGCTGCCGGGATTTTCGCGGTGGGGCTCCACGAAGCGCCGTAGCTAATTCAATGTTTTTTTATTACAACATATATAGATTGGCCAAAAACTCCTATTTTTACCGCTATGCTAAATACGCTTCTCGGACTTCTTCATTCGTAATTAAGTCATGGCCGTTTCCTTGAAGTTTAATTTTCCCTGTTTGAATAACATAACCTCTATGCGCAATTTGTAGAGCTTGATAAGCATTTTGTTCCACAAGTAAAATGGTTATGCCTTCTTGATTTAATTCTTTTATGATTTCAAAAATTTGTTCCACAATGATTGGAGCCAGTCCCATTGAAGGTTCATCTAGCATTAATAAATCCGGTTTCATCATGAGTGCTCGCCCGATGGCAAGCATCTGTTGTTCTCCACCGCTCATCGTCCCACCCTTTTGCTCGATACGGTCTTTCAATTTAGGAAAAAAGTGAAAGACTTTTTCCATTCTTTCATCAATCACATTTTTATTCTTTACTGAGAATGCACCCATTAGTAAATTTTCTTTGACCGACAATTTCGAAAAGATCCTTCGACCTTCGGGAACATGAGCAATTCCTAGTAAAGTCGTTTCATGGGTAGGCTTGTTTGAAATTTCAGTCCCATTATATAAAATGTTTCCAGTCTTTACTTTCACCAATCCGCTTATGGACTTTAGTGTCGTTGATTTCCCAGCACCATTGCTACCTATAAGTGTTACAATTTCTCCCTTTTCCACTGATACGTCTATACCCTTTAAGGCGTGTATTCCACCATAATAGGATTCAACATTTACTAATTGAAGCATATATTGTCCCCCTATCCCGTTTGAATAGCTCCCGATCCTAGGTATGCTTCTACAACCTTTGGATTATTTCTGATGTTTTCAGGCTTACCTTCCGCAATTTTTTCGCCGTGATCCAATACAACGATATGTTCAGAGATTTCCATGACGAGCTTCATATCGTGCTCAATTAAGATAACGGTTAGATTGAATTCATGTTTCATGCTCTGTATGAGCTGTGTTAGGTTTTTTGTTTCTTTTGGATTCATGCCTGCCGCAGGTTCGTCTAATAATAAAACCTTAGGATTAGCAGCAAGGGCCCTAGCGATTTCCAGTCTTCTTTGTGCTCCATAGCTTAGATTGCATGCTTTTTCATTTAAAGAATCAGCTAGTCCTACATATTCCAATAAGTTGTATGCTTTCATCTCTGAAGCCTTCTCTTCCTTACGAATAGCAGGAAGATTTAACAAGATCCCCAGTAGGCCTGCTTTTAAATTGATATGCATTCCAACTAGAACATTTTCAAGTACTGACATTTCATTAAACAAGCGGATATTTTGGAATGTTCGAGAAATGCCTTTTTTCGATACGTCATGAGGCTGTAATCCGTTTATCTTTTCATTTTCAAGAAGTATTATGCCTGACGTAGGCTGATACACACCGGTAATCATATTAAAAAATGTTGTTTTACCAGCTCCATTCGGTCCAATAACTGCTGTAATTGAATTTTTCTCCACTGTCATTGATACATCTTGGTTTGCTGTTAAACCGCCAAACTTTTTAGTTAAATTTCGAACTTCCAAAATAGACAATTACTGTACCTCCTTCTGCTACAACTTCTCATTTTCCGATTGTTCCTGCGGGGTTACTAACTTAGCTTTCCTGTTTGCTCCTTGTAAGTCCTTTTCAATAAATATACGGTTTTTTGCTGGCAAAAGTCCTTTTGGTCTATATAAAGCAAACAGGATCAATAGCGCCCCAAATATAAACCGTTGCATTTTAGCTGGTGATAATGCGTATGGAATCGAGATTATTCCTGACAAGCTTAGTTGGTTCAACCAATTTGTCATTTCCGTCAATACCTGGAGATTCAGAATCGTCATAACAGCCGCCCCAAGAATAACGCCAGGGACACTTCCCATACCCCCGAGAACTACCATTACTAATATCGTAATTGACTCAAGTAGTGTAAAGCTTGTAGGATCTACAAATGCTTGTTTAGCAGCAAAGACGACCCCCATCATCCCGGAAAAGGTAGCACCAATTGCAAACGCCATTAGTTTTGTGCGAACTAAAGGGACACCCATAGCTTGAGCAGCTATTTCATTTTCCCTAACAGCTTTCCACGAACGGCCTATTTTGGAGTGTTCAAAACGGCGAACTGTAAAAATCGTGAAAAATAAAAGCACAAGTACAATGTAATAAAATTGGCTAGGATAAAGGAAATCGATTCCAAACAATCTAGGTGGCGTGACAGAAGAAATTCCCATTGCACCGTTTGTAATATTTATGGGGCGATCTAGATTATTAAATATTATTCTAATAATCTCTCCAAAACCTAACGTTACAATAGCTAGATAATCTCCCTTAACCCGAAGAACTGGTATTCCAAGTAGAATTCCAAACAATGCAGCTACCAAGCCTCCAATGATTATAAATAGCCAAAAGCTTTCTCCTGATAAAGGGAAAGTTCCAAATGGCATAAAATTAGATGCTTGCGCTGTAGCAAAAATACCATATGTGTATGCTCCAACTGCGAAAAATGCGACAAAGCCCAAATCGAGAAGGCCAGCCATTCCAACTACAATATTTAACCCTAAAGCCATAGCAATATAGATGCCCACAAGTGTTGAGACTTCCATATAAGATTGATAAGCATCTCCATTACTAGCAGTGAACGGAAGTAAAAACACTAGCACAAATCCCGCTATCAACCACTTTGTCAGATTAGTAAACTTTGTAAAATATAGTAGTAATAATGAAGTCAATAGAAGTAGAAACGCGGTAACTGACTTCTGTGCCGTATATAAACTTAGTGAAGTAACCCCGATGTAAATTAGAAGAAAGATTCCATGCGCAAGTTTGTTTTGTTCATATTTTTTCCATAGAGTTTTCAATCTTCTCACCTACACTTTCTCAGTGACCGGTTTGCCTAATAAGCCCTCCGGTTTAAAAAGTAACACGATGATCAATATCGCAAATGCAAACACATCTTTGTATTCAGCACCAAATACGCCACCAGTTAAAAGTGTTAAATTTGCGGAGGCAAACATTTCTAGCACCCCAAGTAGTAAACCGCCAATCATTGCGCCACGGATATTTCCTATGCCGCCTAATACTGCCGCGGTAAATGCCTTCAACCCGAGAATAAACCCAATATAAGGGTCAATGGTTCCGTATTGTACAGCAAACAATACCCCCGTAGCGCCACCAAGTGCAGATCCTACAAAAAAGGTAATTGAAATAACTTTATTCACATTTACAGTCATTAAAGAAGCGGTTTCTCTATCTTGTGCTACAGCCCGCATCGCCATTCCCCATCTTGTCCTATTCACAAATATATCTAGAGCAACCATCATAACAACCGCCGTAACCAGCACAATAATAAATGATGTTTTTATTGATGCATCGTTAAAAATGGAACTTATGGATGATGTTTTAATCAAAACTTGTTCTGTAAAAAGACTAGGTCCCGTTACAATGTAGTTTCCTTTCGTTAATTCTGCGATAAATCTAACAATATCTTGCAATAAAAATGAAATGCCGATAGCTGTAATAAGCGGGATCAATCTAGGTGCATTACGTAATGGTCTATATGCCAATCTTTCAATACCCATCCCCAAAAAACCTGTTAGGAAAGCAGTTACTATGAGTACAATAATTAGCATAACTATGGCAGGAAGCGCCGACCCCCATCCAGTTCCTGTCATAAATATTAGTAAAGCTGTCCCAATAAAAGCACCTGTCATAAAGATCTCACCGTGTGCAAAGTTAATTAATTCCAGTATTCCATAAACCATTGTGTACCCTAAAGCAATTACAGCATACACAGTTCCTAAGGCAAGACCATCAATCAAGACTTGCGGGATTGTTTGTATTACTTCGTTCAGCATAAGTTACCTCCTTGTCCAAGGTGTATAGAAGAAAAGGGTACTCTCACTAAGTAAAGCGCAAGGCGCCCGCTAGACGCGACAGGCATAAGTCGATCCGGAGACGTGGCGCTCTTTGCCACATAGCTGGATTGCTTATGACCCGAGCGGCTGGCGCCTGGAGCTAGACAGTCAAAATGAATCATACCCATCAGCCTACTTATTTTTCAACTTCACCTTCTAATTGCGGTGGATAACTAGCTTCTTTGTAGTTGAAAATAAACACTTTTGCATACTCATTGTCGCCAATGTCATCAAAGCTTACTGTTGTCAATACACCTTGATAATCTTTTATTCTACGAACAGCATCTCTTACTTGTTCGCGTGTCGGCAATTTATTATTATTTGCTGTAATTGCGTTCTCGATACCTTTCAAAACCACACCCATTGTGTCATAGCCGTAAACTGAGTATGCTTCTGCATCTCGATTGTTTATTGATTTATACCTTTCCATAAACTCTTTTCCAGCTTCTGATTCAGCGGGATCTCCTGCTAGAGTAGTAATGTACGTATTTTTAATTGCATCTCCAGCAATTTCAACAAGTGTAGAAGAATCTAATCCATCTCCACCCATTATCGGGATATTAATACCTTTTTCGCGTGCTTGTTTTATTAAAAGCCCGCCTTCTGCGTAGATTCCCCCGAAGTATACTAGATCTGGTTTCTTGGAAAGGATTTGGTTTAGAACTCCATTAAAATCTTTCTCTCCAAGCGTGATCCCTTCAAACCCAAGAATTTCAGCTCCTGCTTCTTCAGCACCTTTTTCAAAGGCTTTCGCAAGCCCAGTACCGTATGCTGTTTTATCTTGAACGATAAAGATTTTCTTTGCTTTTAATGTGTTAACCGCATAATTAGCTCCTGCTGGACCTTGAGAATCATCTCGAGCAACGATACGATTTACTGTTTTTAATCCTCTATCCGTAACTTCTGTTGCTGAGTTGGCTGGTGAAACCATTGCAATACTGTATTTTTCATATACTTCTGAAGATGGGATAGCAACGCCAGAGTTGAAGTGACCGACAACTGCGAATATAGATTTATCTGCACCTATTAATTGAGCATTGGCCACTCCTTTTTTGGGATCGGCTTGGTCATCATAAGGTACAAGCTGTAACTCAAATCCTAATTCTTTAAACTTGTCCTTTTGGTCGTCTAATGCAAGCTGTGCACCTAGCTTAATTACTTCTCCAATTGCAGCACTACCTCCTGATAATGGCGTCTGAGTAGCGATTTTAATAATCGGTAAACCTTTTTCTCCACCCGTTTTGGCCTTACCACCGCAGCCCGCTAACATGCCTGCCACCAAACCTCCTGCTAACAATAAAGCTAAAGATTTTTTAAACTTCATGTTGTCCCCCCTTTTCCCTAATTGAAGTACAAGCCTCTGTATATATATATTAATCAGAAACAAGAATTAGGACAGATTATTCATTTTTATTTTCTGGGAATTTCGTTCCAGTCAAGTAAACAGGTGAGTAATTCACACTTGAATTTTTGTTTCAGATTAATTCCTATGTAAGTCTGTGATTTTGAAAATAAATAACCATAAGCAAAACAGCTGAAAGAAAAGGAATTCCTATTCTTTCAGCTGTTTTTTGCTTTTATAATCTGGCACTTGTGCGACATTCGGTTAGTATTAACGAGGTTTTCTTCATAGACAAATGGTTCCAATTTTTCTAACTATCATTTCTATTTGGACAAAACATTTGCTTTTTTCCTTCTGGATTTGAACCCCAAATTTTAGCTACCCTTTGTCTCAAGGTTTGCTGTTATTCTGCGTTTCATTTTTGGAATTTAAGATTGATTTCTACGATTTCAGCACGGCTACCGATTCTTAGTGGGGGTCCCCATGTACCAAAACCGGAAGTTACGATTGAATGAAGCTGATCTTTTTTTAAATAGCCATAATGATTTTCAAAGATCAATCGAGTAATTAGATTAGCGGGGAATAGTTGCCCTCTATGCGTATGCCCCGATAACAGCAAATCAATTCCACTGTCACTTGCCTCGTCAAATTCAACGGGCTGATGGTCCATCATAATCAGTGGTCTGTTCTGGTCTAAACCGGCAACTAACGCGGTTGTTGTCCTCCTACTCTTTGCCGCCAGGTCTTTTCGACCAACTATGTAAAAATCATTGGCTACGAGTGCTGTTTCGTCTGCTAGTACACTAATGCCGATTTTCTCCATTTCGACGACTAATTGATCAACATCATTGCAATAATAATCATGATTCCCCGGTACAGCGTAAACACCAAGTGGTGCATGAAGTTTCACCAATGTTTTCCCCATCTCTTTATCCAGGTATGGAGCGATGTAGTCATCGATAATATCACCAGGAATTAAGATTAGATCGGGGCGTAATGCCTCAACCTCGGCAACTAAACGTTCAAGGTGCTTTTCACCGACAATTCCCCCGAGATGAAGATCGGAAAAAACGACAAGTTTTAACTCTTCTTCTGTAGCTGATTTTTCAATGGCCACCTCATACGTTGTGACAACGGGACTCCAAGCATTGTACGAACCATAGATAAGCACAACAACGAAGAATAAGATCGTCCCTAATCCGATTTGAAAAATCCATTTCTTTTTCAATAGGTAGACGGCGAGATTGATCAAGGGTAATACTAGTAAACTATAACCAAATAGCACGAGCCAAAATCCGCCAATGAATTGGATAGGTATCCATGACCAAAACCGTCCGATGAAAAAGGATAAACTAAGTAGGACCATTAGTATGATATAGGTTTTCTTGTAGGCAGCGAATTGCGTCGTTTTTAGCCATACCCAACCATTGTATCCAATATAAAAACATAACAGTAAATAGATCACTAAGGCGAGCAATATTAGTAAAATAGTTGTGAATGGCATCTGTTGTTTCCCTCACTTTATTACATTATTTACCGAACAAAGATAGAGTGGATTGGTAACCGTCAAACTTGTTCCATTTCCCCGTCCTGCTTTGTACAGTTATTTTATAGCCATGCAGATCAATGTAGAGAATTTTGGTACTTTAACGTGGTTCCAAGACTACGATTCGTTCGTAGTTGTTTATCCAATCGAAACTTTGATTACTGAATAGGATAATTATCAGAATCAAGTGAAGCAATGTTCAGTGAATATTCACTCCGTTTCGAAAAGTGGAGTTTCACACTCATTTTTGACAATACCTATTCAAATTACCAACCCAAACCCTTTTATACTTCCATTCTACCATACCTACTTTCTTCATTTTATTATTGCGACCTGGTCAACTTAACCTATAAGAATTGCTCATTCCCAATAGAGTCAACTACATTGGTATATGAAAGGAATACATATATGTAATAAAGGTCCATTTCACTTGTTAAAGAAATACGAAATTTGAAATACAATTTCTTCATACTTTATCCCACTGTCAAAATAAACACACTCAAAAACGAGAATAAGTTCTCCTATAACTAGAGTCGTCCCTCTATACATCTCCTTGGTGTAGCGAAGCGAATTTTGATACTTTCATTCTCGTTGAAATATAATGAACCGTTTTGCTGTTCTTTAGTAAGTTATAAATACTAATCACCCACTCCCCCCCTGGAAACTGTATAAGACTCCAAGATATCCCGTTATATTTACGAACACGTAATGAATTTGTAATCAAACTGCTGTTGTACTTACATACTCAATTCTCTACTATTATATATATATAGTCATTGATACTTCAATGATTCATAGAAAAGGTGGCTGAAATATATAATGAGGAAAATTGCGTGTTCACTACTTTTAGCAGGTTCTTTAGCATTTGGTATGGCAACTAGTGATGTAAAAGCAAGCACCCATAAAGTCCAAACTGGCGAATCGCTATGGGACATTTCAAAATTAAACCAGGTGTCCATTACCAATCTTAAAAAATGGAATAACTTAAAATCAGACTTACTCTATCCAAATCAAGTCTTACAAACGTCAGCTAAGAATAGCAATTTAGCGTCTAACAGTATAACGGCAAAGACGGGTTCCTTTAAAGCAAAATCCAATATCAATGTGCGTTCCGCTGCCGGTACTGCTAATAATATCGTTGCTAAGGTGAAAAAAGGGGCTACGTTAACAGTTTCACAGCAAAAAAAGATGGGGAACGATGTATGGTTTCATGTAAAAGTCAACAAAACATCGGGTTGGATACTTAGTTCTCTTTTGACAAGTACAAACGAATCGACTTCTAAGTCACCCGCTTCTTCTCAAACCGTCGTTGATCAGGCGATGAAGCTAAGAAGTATACCCTACATATTTGGCGGAACGACAAAAAACGGCTTTGACTGTAGTGGTTTTGTTCAATACGCTTTCAAACAATCAGGAAAAGACGTTTCGCGCACCACGCTTGGTCAATTTGCACAATCGAAGAAAGTAACCTCCCCTAAGCCAGGTGATTTAGTCTTTTTCCAAAATACATATCGTAAAGGCATTTCGCACGTTGGCATTTACATTGGCAATAATAAGTTCGTCCATGCTGGAGGCAAGCAATCACAAGTAACAAGTTTAAACAACGGCTATTGGAAATCAAAATTACATAGTTTTAAACGGTTGTAAGCAGTATCCCTTCATCTAGTTAATTAATGAAGGGATTCTTTTTTAGGTAATTTAAGAGAGTCTACTCGACTGGCAAACGAATACCTGTATACAAATAAAAAAACCACAATTTTAAGGGCTGTAGCAGTTCTAAAAACTAATTTAAGGTGCCTTGTCACCTTAGTGCAAGATACCTTTCACTAGTATATGTATAATTATTAACACGTCTGTTGTTTAACTAAAAATAACCAAAAAAACTTGATCAAACCCTAGACGCTACGTGTAGGGATGCTTCTCAACTGGATAAAAGCCTCCAAAGATGCAATTTTGGAGGCTTTTACTTTTTCTATGTTTTTTTCTATTATTAATAGTAAAAAAGCGTCACTTTCTATAAGACATCACATAATTAATTTGTATCTTCGTGCACGCACATGTCTTACTTAAATTCCTCAGGTCCGACATTCATTTCAAATGCCCCATTTTTATACATAAGGGGAGATCTTTCAGTACCGGATTCAGAGTAAGTTTCTACATGGCTTACTTTCATTTCATGCATATCTGTGAAATCAATTTTGGCAATTGCTACCCAATAAGCATACTTATTCTCCTCGAACAAAGGGGATGTGATTTTTTGTCCCATTTGATTATCGACAACCGCTTTCGCTTTCATCGCTTTGAAACTGCCAACCCCGTTGGAGACCGCGCTGTACGCTGCAAATAAAACATAATTAAGCTGTGATGGATTATGAACAGTAATCGTCTCTTTCCCAGAGTTTTTCGCGTCTCCATCCAACGTGATGAACGGTATGCTAGTAGAGCTTCCAAGATTTTTATAATAGACTTTGCCTTCAGTTCCGTCTTTCGTAACGTAAAAACAATATAAATCCAAATCCTTATTGCTTTTCCATTCCAGCGTCGCGACTACTTTAGTCGTTTTCTTAATTGATATCGTTTCTTTTTTCCTCAGGGTAACGATTAAAGGTTTCACTACTTCTTTTTTCTCAACAGGCGCGGGCACGGGGGCTATCGGTTCGTTAATTACATCCAATCCAAAGTTTTCACATAAAGAGGGAAGTCCGCCATTGAACCCACTCCCCACTGGATTCAGCTTCCACTCGCCGTTATGCCTATAGATTTCACCAACAACGATAGCAGTCTCTTGCTGTAGTTCTTCCCCGAAAGTAAATGAAAACAAGATTCGCCCACTCAATCGATCCTTCACAATTAAGCGGGCGGAAGAAACTGTACTGAAACTTTGTCCTTTGCTCTCTCCCTCATGAATAGTCAAGGTAAGTGCGATTTTTTGGATAGTATTCGGAACCTTATCCAAGGATAAGTGGATTTCATTTTGCCCGTTTGTAGAGCTAAAATGCTTTACAGATTTATCTATACTAAATGGTTGTCCATAAAATATAAAGCTTTCATCGTTTTTACAGAGTCCACCTTCATCCAATAAAAATGCCGCTCCGTCAATCTCCATTTCTTTGTTTATCGTCGTCCATTCTAAGACAGTAACAATATCCGTAATTGCCGTATTTTTTGTAATATCAACTTTTTGCCCTCGTAAAATATTCATGATTCGACTCCTTATGGTTATAATAGTTGTGATTTTCTTTATTCAGGCTCTACAACATAATTAAATACAGATGTAACTCATTTTACCGGTCTTCTCCTCGATTTAATAGAACTAACTATTTCCAATCTTAAAACGGATTGTGTGAGTGTCCATATCCCTATTCATCTAAGAGGTTAACTTGCGAATCCCCTCTTACCGTCCCATCCATTCCCCAGTTATGCTATCATTAACAGGGTTCAAAAAAGAGGTTCGAAAACTCCCTCTCTAAAAAACTAAGGAGATGTTTATATTGAAAAATGAAAAAGCGGTTGTCGTCTTTAGCGGTGGCCAAGACAGTACGACATGCCTATTTTGGGCATTGAAGCATTTTGGTGAAGTGGCAACGGTAACGTTTGACTATGGCCAACGCCATTCAGAGGAAATCGAGTGTGCTCGGCAAATTGCAGACGAGCTCGGCGTATCGTTCAAAGTGCTGGATATGAATTTGATCAACCAGCTGTCAGCGAATGCTTTGACACGGGCTGATATTGAAGTGAAGGAAGTAGAAGGCGAATTGCCGTCGACTTTCGTTCCTGGTAGGAATCATTTGTTTCTTTCATTTGCTGCAGTTTATGCAGATGCGATTGGTGCTCGTCACTTAATCACAGGTGTGAGTGAAACGGATTTCAGTGGTTATCCTGATTGTCGTGACAATTTTATAAAGTCGTTGAATGTAACTTTGAATTTAGCGATGGACGGACGGTTTGTCATCCATACGCCATTGATGTGGCTCGATAAAGCCGATGTGTGGGCATTGTCTGACGAACTTGGTGCGTTTGAATTTGTGCAGGACAAGACACTTACTTGCTACAACGGAATCCCGAGTACAGGTTGTGGGGAATGCCCTGCCTGTGTGCTACGGAATGATGGACTCGCTACTTATTTATCCAAAAAGTCTGTAGGTGTTACTGAATGATGCAGCAGTTTTATCCGCAAGTTCAGCATTCTTATCGTTTTGAATTAAACAAAGACATGCATTTTTCTGCGGCACATTTCATTCCAAGCGAAGATGCTGGAAAATGCCAAGTGATGCATGGACATACCTATTACTTAAATATAACAATTGGAGGAAATGAGCTTGATCCAATCGGTTTTCTGATTGATTTCAAAGAGCTCAAAAACCTCATTCATAATAAATACGATCACTCTGTGCTAAATGATCATCCTGAATTTAACAGCAATTTCCCGACGACGGAGAAATTGGCTGAACAGATTTACAAATCAATCCAGGAAGTTCTCCTGACGAGAAGCAATAAGCCCGTCTGTCTCCAAGTTATTGTCCGAGAAACGCCGACCTCATACGTGATATATCGCCCTTAGTTATTCTCTTATCCTAGAAATCACTTTATAATAAAGGTAAAGGATAGATTAATGGGGGGTTGCTTCATGAAGGTCTATGTACTAACTAATGAAGTGAACGGTAAACAATATGTAGGAATTACAGTTCAAAAATTACAGGATAGGTTTAATCAACATTGTAGGTACTCGGGAATGGTTATTAATAAAGCCATCCAGAAATACGGTAGGGAAAAATTAACGATTGAGGAATTAGAAGAATGTTCATCGTTAAAGGAACTCCGAGAAAGAGAGACCTACTACATTGAAAATCTTTGTACCGCGACTCCTAATGGCTATAACCTATCTTTTGGTGGTGAAGGTCTTGCTGATGAAGCCAGAGAAAAAATATCTAAAGCTTTGAAGGGGAAGCCCAAAACTAAAGAACACGCCGAAAATATATCTAAAGGACGTACTGGTCTTGAAGTTTCTTCTAAAACTAAGAAAAAATTAAGAGAAATAAATCTTGGCAAGAAATATTCAGATGAAACGAAGAAGAAACAATCTGAAAGTCAAAAAAGATATTTCAAAGAAAATCCAGGACGGATAGAGCAATCTCGAAAAGGCGGGCTTATGCGTAAAGGGGCCAAGGTAAGTGACCTTACTCGAAAAAAGATAAGTAAAACCCTTAAAGGAAGACCAAATATACACACTAGATTAACACACTTAACTATAGAGGATAGGGATTCCATTTTAAATGAAATCGCTGCAGGGGAGAAAATGAAAAACTTATCTGAAAGATACAAAGTATCCTATGACACAATCAAAGAAATAAAATACGGACGACATTGGCTGTGCAGAGAGGGATGATTATTTGAGTAAAATAAAAATACCGATTATGGAAGTATTCGGCCCAACTATTCAAGGGGAAGGCGCCATTATGGGACTTAAAACGATGTTTGTCCGAACAGCTGGATGTGATTATTCTTGTTCTTGGTGCGATTCCAGTTTTACGTGGGATGGTTCTGGAAAAAGCACTCCGAAACAGCCGCTAGAAATCATAGATGAACTTAAAGCAATAGGTGGACAATCATTTTCACATGTCACAATTTCAGGAGGGAACCCTGCCCTTCACAAAGGAATCGGGGAACTTGTTGACCTATGCCATGAGCAAGGATGGAAGGTCGCAGTTGAAACTCAAGCCTCTTTTTGGCAAGATTGGTTAATGGAAATCGACGACATTACACTTTCTCCAAAACCACCGAGCTCAGGGATGATTACGGATTTCAGTAAACTGGATACGTTCATGGAGAAATTAAGTGATACGACTGCTAGCTTGAAAGTCGTCATTTTCGATGAAGAAGATTTCGAGTTTGCAGAAGAGGTTCATCTTCGTTACCCGGCGTTCCCTTTCTTCCTACAAACAGGAAATGCTGATACGACGACAACTGATGATGCACAACTCGTTTCGACACTACTAAAACAATATGAATGGCTAATCGATTTGACTGTCAACTCCTCTATCATGAATGATGTTAAAGTGTTGCCGCAGTTGCATACACTTATATGGGGGAATAAACGGGGCGTATAAAATAACTACCTTATAGTAGCAGATAAGATCCATCAATATAGCCCACTCCGTGTCAAGTTGACATAGAGTGGGCTATTTCCATCTGAATTCTTTCCAATTTGTAGTGGTGACTGGAACCTTTTTTGTTCCCAAAATTGCCGAGGCGGTATGGAGTGTAATCATTAACTCAATCACTTTATATATTCTGAACCACTTAATTAGGATTAACTATATATTCGGCACTACTTATTTAGAATTAACTAGGTGGTATACCTCACCTGTATAACGAACAAATATAGCGAAGGAGCGACACTAATGAAAGGCAGCCTAATATCGCCGCGTCCTGCGGCAAAGGCTGCACACCCGCATCCTGCGGGCGCCGAAGCAATAAGACCTAGGAGGGATGCAGTTCAATCCCTCCCTAGTGATCTTCTGACGGGCTTATTGCGTAAGGCCATCACCAAGCGACTAAGCGGTGTTGGAAATACACGCTATTTGTAAAGTCCCGACTATATAGCAACAACATTTTGAAAATGGCTTATATTAAAATGCTTTACAAATTTGCGATATATTAAAATTATATGGTAAAATAGAATTGAATTAATCAGAGAAGACCGTTAACAAATATATTCATTACAAAAAACGTACTCGTTCTGAAAATCATATAGTTTAAGGGGTCGTTTAAAGATGATAACGGAGAATAAAGAACAAACTATATTTGGTCACGTTGGCAATAAAATCAAAACCGATAGAGAGATTAATATAATTAGTAAATATGAAGAACCATTGATAGTAATTTTAGATAATGTTTTAAGTAACGAAGAATGCGATGAACTAATCAGATTGTCAAAGGACAAAATGCAACGTTCAAAAATTGGGACGACACGCGAGGTAGATGAACTAAGAACAAGTAGTAGTATGTTTTTTCAAGAAAGTGAAAACGATATTGTTGCTAGGGTTGAAAAAAGAGTCTCTTCTATTATGAATATCCCCATTGAACATGGAGAAGGCCTTCAAATCCTTAAATATACCCCAGGTCAAGAGTATAAAGCTCATTATGATTTTTTTTCATCAACTAGTAAAGTAGCAAACAATAATAGAATTAGTACGCTAATTATGTACTTAAATGATGTAGAACAGGGTGGGGAAACTTTTTTCCCTAAGCTAAATCTTTCAGTAACGCCACAAAAAGGTATGGCAGTTTACTTCGAATATTTCTATAATGACGAAGATTTAAATCAGTTAACTTTACATGGTGGAGCACCCGTTATAGTCGGAGAAAAGTGGGTCGCAACGCAATGGATGAGAAAACAAAAATTTAGATGAAATTGAATTGAATTTGTAACATAACATGAAAAACGCTCAATATGAGTGTTTTTTTTGTGAAATTCGATCAGATTTGTTGAAATAGAAAGGAATAGACTAGTTCACCCGTCTAATTCTATAACTACAATTTACGATGTTCCATCTCAATAATTGCGGGTATACTTAGCCTAAAGGAGTCTAAATGAAACGGAGGTCAATGAGATGAAAAGGAAAATCAGTAACCCAGAATACCGTGTCCTTGAGAAGGAATTGCTCTTTTTGGAACAAACAGGACAATTGGAAACGAATCAGGCGCGCAAACTGCTGGCGGAGTACGCGCCTACTGAGCGACTTAGCTTTGTACGGGTCTTGCTAATTATAGGGGCGGTTTTGATTGGGGTTGGCATTTTGAGCTTCATCGCAGGAAATTGGCACCAAATCCCGAAACTTGCGAAGTTCTTACTATTATTCTTCGGAACAGCTGGTTTTTATGCAGGTGGTTTTAAGTTGGAGGATCATTACCCAAAGACTTCGCGAAGTCTTTATTATATTGGTGTATTTGCATTTGGCGCTGGGATTTTCCTGATTGGTCAAATGTTTAATTTGGGTGAAGGGGTTTATGAAGATTTCTTCATGTGGGGTCTAGGCATTTTACCACTTGCCTATTACTTGAAAGACAAAGTCATTTTTGCGTCTGCCAGCTTATTTTTCATCATTTACGGTTTCAACGTGTTGAATGGAACTGTTGAAGTACCCTATCTGCTGTTGCTAATTATACCGCTACTGTTTTGGATGAATGAAAAACGGATGGGTCATTCCAGGGGTTTATTTATCGCCAATTCCGTTTTAACCTTGCTATTTTTATTCAATTTGTTTATTTATTTTGACGTCCATGAAGTACTGATTTTATGCACTTTCTTTGCACTTGGCTTGTTCCTTGCCTTCTTTTCATTTGGTCGATACCAGTTGCCATCTGAATGGCTTGGCTCTGCAGTTTATGGAATCACGGGTCTATACCTGACTTTTCCAAGTACATGGATAGATTTCGTTTCGGAAGATAATACAGGAATAGCAGCGATTATTTTCACACTCATTTTCGCAGTTAAACTGTTGTTCTTCTTGAAGATTGGCAGTTTGCCAGCGGTTCTCATTGTGTGCACGTTGATTTTCCGTTTCTACGCCGATTTGTCATATAATTTCATGCCAAAATCGTTATTCTTTATCGTTGGTGGTTTGATTCTAATCGGCTTTGGTTTTTGGTTCGAGAAAACTCGGAGAGGAACGGTGATTTCAGATGAACATGATGAAAAATAAGCGTATCGGATTCATCATTGCATTAACGCTCCCCCTTCTCTTATTAATCGGCCTGACTATCAAACCAATTTGGACATTGACCTACGGAGATGATGTAGCATTGCTGACAGTGCCAGTGGATCCAAGAGACTTACTGTATGGTGATTATGTCACGCTCCGCTATGAGATTGAGGAGGTACCGAAAAATGAAGTTTCGCCTGCTATTTTGAATAAAATCGACAAGTTGGCAAATTCCAATTGGCTAACTGTTTATGGAAAACTTGTTCAGCAAGGCGATATCTATGTGTTAAACAGTTTATCTGATAAAAAACCTAGAGGTAGTTTCTATTTAACCGGAAAACTAAGCAGTTTTGATTATCAAAATGTTGATGGTGTTTACGTCTATTCCGTGGATTTCGGCTTGGAACGCTACTTTGTACCGGAAAACACTGGGAAAGAACTTGAAGATTTATCTGCGAAAGGACAATTAGTTGCTCATTTGAAAGTGAAAAATGGCTACGGGATTTTGAAGAAGATAACCGTGGTTAAATAAGGATATGCATCTCCCAGAAATCAACACTAAAAGAAACAGCCCACGAATCCATTTAGTTTCTCAAAATAGCCCTCTCCGTGTCAAACTGACATAGAGCGGGCTATTTCTTTTTGAACTTTTCCCTGAATTGTTGCCAATTTATAGTGGCGACTGTCCCCACCGCCGTAAACAGTTAGAATTATTAGCGTTTGGAAATAAACGCGATAATAAAATTCACCTTATTGACACATAATATAGTTTGATGTTAAATTAATATAGTTGTAAGAATTATCGTGGAAAAAGGTAATGACATTTCAATATACGAAACGATCAAAGTAGAAATTAAAAGGATGGTTTATTTAAATGACTAACAAGAAGAAAATTCACTTCGGCTGGTGGGTACTCATCGGCATTTCGCTCATGCTGGCATTTACACGAGGTGGTATTAATAGTTCAGGTGCATTATTTTTAACTCCAGTTTCTGAGGACTTAGATATTGGTATGGGTAGTTTGACATTATACTTTAGTGTTTCTTCAATTGTAACAATGCTATTTTTACCGATTGCCGGTAAGATGATGGCGAAATATGATATTAGGTTACTACTCATTGCCGGTGTAATTTTACAAGCTGGCTCTTTCGCCATGTTTGGCCTCATGACTTCAGTGTGGGGATGGTATTTATTCGCTATTCCAATGGCAATGGGTTCAGTTTTCGTTGCTACAATGGCTGGCCCTGTATTGATCAATAACTGGTTTAAAAAACATAACGGATTAGCAATGGGTGTCATGATGGCATTTGTCGGAATAGGCGGTGCTGTTATCTCACCAATCGTTGGTAACCTGATTGCCAATAATGGTTGGAGATCGTCTTACATTACGCTTGGGCTTGTCGTAATCGCCATCGTTATTCCCATTATAATCTTATTAATTAGAATGGCTCCTCAACAAAAAGGGCTACTTCCAATTGGTATGGATGAAGTTAAAGAAGGTGCAAACGAAGCACCGGTTGAGCCTAATAAAGGTGTGCTAGCTGCTGTAGCAAGAAAATCTTCTGCATTTTATGCATTAGTCATCTTTTTCTTCTTCATCACCTCGATTGCCAGCTTTGGCCAACATATTCCACCATTTGCAATGGGCCTTGGCTACACGGTTCAATTCGCGGGCAATGCTTTGGGGATTTGGATGTTTGGTTTGCTAGTTGGAGCCATCCTTTTCGGTTTCTTAAGCGACAAGATTGGCGCGAGAAATACGGCTATCTTCTCAATGATTACGGGATTGATTTCAATCGGGCTTCTGCTTACAGTCGCAGATAACTCGACAATTTTCATGATTGCAATCGGGTTTTTCGGAATTGTGTCTGCATCGGTAGGTACACTTGGACCAATTCTTACAACTGCCCTTTTCGGCAATAAAGAATTTAGTCAAATTTATTCAACAGCTGCAATAGGACTAGCTGTTGCGGGTATTGTAGCATTACCTGGATATGGATTTGTATTTGATTTAACGGGATCTTATACATTAGTCCTTTATACAATTCTCGCAATGCTTGTTATCAATATTCTCTTTATCATCTTGGCGTTTAAAGGTAAAAAGAAACTTCAAAAAGCAGGATTGTGGAATTAATCTCATCTAAACTATTTGAATTAATAATAGAGCTTTCTAGGATATTTTCCGGAAGGCTCTTATTTGTAATTGACATGGTCAAAATTCACTATTTTTGATAGTCTAGCACAATCCCTGCAAATGTTTTCGCAATCATTTCCATTGCCGGTTCATGAAAATCAAATTTTTCATGGTGATGCGGGAACACTTTTTTAGGATCCTCCATTTTTGCACCCACGAAGAAGTAAGCACCAGCAACATGTTGCAGGTAATAAGAAAAATCCTCGACTGGCATTATTGGTTGCGTTTCCACAACAGCATCACTACCAAATACATCCGCCGCTGCTTTTCGGACGACGTCCATTTGCGCGCCATGATTCCAAAGTGCATCGTATCCTCTTTCAATCTGTACATCCACCTCACAACCGAGTCCGCGACCTATAGAACGAGCAAGGTCCGTCAGACGAACACTCGCGAGAGTACGTAACTCTTCATCAAAGACACGAATCGTTCCTTCCATTACCGCTTTTTCTGGAATGACATTATCCGCATCCCCAGCATGAAACTTCCCAATAGAAATGACGAGCTCTTTCAATGGATCTGTATTGCGACTCACAATGGATTGAAGTGCAACCATGATGTGGCTTGCTGCTAAAATCGGATCTGCTCCCTTGTGAGGCTCCGCTCCATGTGCCCCTGAGCCATTTACAGTAATTTTGATTGTATCTTCGCCAGCTTGTAAATAACCGTCACGCACATAAACATGGCCTGAATCCATAGTGGATTGAAGATGTGCACCGTAAATCGCATCGACACCATCTAAACAACCATCAGCAATCATCGCTCTCGACCCACCCGGCGGCAATTCTTCTCCGAACTGATGGATGAGGACGATATTTCCTTGAACTTGATCTTTCAAGGCATTTATCGCTTTTGCAAAACCTAGTAATGCAGCAGTATGGCCATCGTGTCCACAGGCATGCATAACTCCTGGAACAGTTGACTGGTATGAAGCATTCTTTGCATCATGAATAGGTAATGCATCGAAATCGGCTCGAAAAGCGATTGTTTTCCCCGGCTTTCCTCCGCGTATTATTCCTACCACACCCCTCCCACCAACTCCGCTCCGCACTTCGATTCCTAAGTCAACCAAGTAGTTGGCGATATAGGCTGGTGTTGCAATTTCCTTGTGTGACAATTCAGGATGCATATGCAAATGACGACGCACGTAAATCATTTCTTCCATAAATTCCTCTATTTTATTGAATAACATTTCTTTCAACATCGACTAATCCCCTTTCCTTCGATTCATTTCTGAATAATAAACGAGTTACTTGACCTGTATTTAATCATATAGCAGTGGAAAAAGGAAATTGGAAGTATCTATACCGCCTTTTGTATAATTATACTTGTAATCGCATTTGAATGCATGTTATAATTTTCGACATCGCGAATACAAGTACCACAATATTTGTCGATTAGTTAAAATTATATTGCTAATTTTCAGATAGTGACGTATATTTTATTTACAAACAAATAATTATTCACTAATGAATACCGTTACTTTTAGGAAAGGTGGTCGTATGACAGGATTTTTCTTACATCCAAATTCAAAAGAAGAAATTATTGATTCGTATGATGAAGATATCATCGTTACCAATCACGCAGGTATTATCGTAAAAGCCTCACAAATTAGTGGACGCTACTACGGGATACGTGCTGAGGACCTTCTTGGTAAATCTGTATATGATCTAGAAAAAAGGGGTATTTTCTCTCCTGCTATTACTCCGCTCGTCCTTCTACAAAAAAAGAAGGTAGTTGTTATACAAGCGACCCCTTCCGGACGAAAAGCACTCATTACAGGTATGCCATTCTTTAATGAGTCAGGTGAAGTTGAATTTGTCCTTAGCTACTCCTATGAAGTAGCCGAACTTCTCGTCATCCAGGAATATATGAAAGAACTTGAAAACGAGATGTCCCTTGCAAAAGAGGAGCTTACGCTACTGCGAAAAGAAAATCTTACAATCGATGGATTGACGATTGAAAACAGGACGACACGAATTGCTTATGAAACCGCTAGGAATGCGGCAGCACTCGACGTTTCTGTCATCCTTTACGGAGAACAAGGAACCGGGAAAACGACAATGGCAAAGTTCATTCATAACGAAAGTAAGCGAAACAATGGACCTTTCATTGAAGTTGACTGCGAAACAATGCCGGAAGCGATGTTTGAACGTGAATTATTCGGTGGAGAGTTCGAGCAAAAGGAAACGGGCCTATTAACGTTAGCCCATGAAGGTACCCTCTATTTAAAGGGGATTGATAAGCTTTCGGTTCATCTTCAAGGAAAAATTGCAAATGTATTGAAAGAACGTAGATATACACCTATTCACGCAACTACAGTATTCCCACTTGATGTGAGGCTGATTAGCTCCTCCGAGAATGCATTGACGGAAGCAGTTGCTGATAAAACATTCCATCAAGATTTGTATTATATGCTCCATATCGTTCCAATTCATTTAAAACCACTTCGTGATCGAAAAGAAGATTTGATTGCTTTGATTTCAATTTATTTAAATCAGTTTTCAACTACCCATACGACTACTAAGAAGCTCTCAGATGATGTGTTTAATCAGCTGTTGCTCCTTGAGTGGAACGGGAACCATAGCGAACTCAAAAATGTTATGGAACGGTTGGTTGTACAAAGTACTTCCCCTGTTATTACGGCAAAAGACTTACCACCAGAATACCGTAAAAATACAGATGATGACCTATCTATCATCCATCTTGAAGGCCGAACACTACCAAGCATTTTGGATGATGTGGAAATGAAAGTGTTAAGGGATGCGCAGGAACGTTATCGTACAACTACTGAAATTGCTAAGTTCCTTGGAATAAGTCAACCATCAGTGGTTCGTAAGTTAAAAAAATATACTGATATCGAGTAGGAGGATTTACTGTGCAGCAAAAAGTAGAAGAACAACAAGACTGGCTTCATATGGTCGACAACATTGGAAATTTTCTCGCACCGAGTATGGCAAAAGATCATCCGAACTTACCAGTGGTAAAAGCAGAAGGATGTTATTATTACGGCGCTGATGGCAAGCGGTACCTGGATTTCACTTCTGGCATTGCTGTCGAGAACGTAGGACATCGGCACCCTAAAGTCGTCCAGGCAATCAAAGACAGTGCAGACCACCTGATTCATGGCCCATCAGGTGTTATCATCTACGAATCTATTTTAAGATTGGCTGCTGAATTACAAACGATTTTACCGCCAAAACTGGATAACTTCTTTTTTGCGAATAGCGGCACTGAAGCAATTGAAGGTGCATTAAAACTTGCTAAATATACGTCACGAAGACCTTATATCGTTTCTTTCACTGGCTGTTTCCACGGTCGTTCAATGGGCGCACTAAGTGTGACAACATCGAAGAGTAAATATCGGAAACATTTGCAGCCCACTTGGCTTTCCTATCAGTTGCCATACGCACTTCCTGAGTACCTTCCTGAAGGAGCAGATCCAGACGTCTTCTTCCCTGAAAAACTTGAGCAAGACGTAAAAAAACTATTCAACCACCAAGTAGATCCGGAAGAAGTAGCTTGTATGATTATCGAACCAGTTCTAGGTGAAGGTGGATACATCATCCCACCAAAACCTTGGCTGAAAAAGGTGCGTGAAATTTGCGACCGCCATGGCATTCTCCTTATTTTCGATGAAGTACAAACAGGATTCGGTCGCACGGGCAATTGGTTCGCTGCACAGACATTCGATGTCAAACCGGATATCATGGCGATTGCCAAAGGGATTGCTGCAGGTCTTCCGCTTAGCGCTACAGTCGCTTCGAAAGAACTAATGGACCAATGGCCTCTCGGTACACACGGCACCACATTTGGTGGTAACCCTATTGCTTGCTCTGCTGCCCTCGCTTCCCTCGAAGTGATGAAAGAAGAAAAGCTATTGGAAAACGCAACTGAAATGGGCGCCTATGCAATGGAGCGCTTACTTGAAATGAAACTACACCATCCAGTAATTAAAGACGTTAGAGGTGTTGGTTTGATGATTGGTATCGAGCTTGGCAATCCCGAAACGGGTGAACCTGACGGCGAAGCAGTAATGGCCATCCTTGATAGTTGCCTTCACAAAGGTGTGCTGTTCTACTTATGCGGCAACTCTGGTGAAGTTATCCGGATGATTCCTCCGTTAACGATTACAAAAGAGCAGATTGATGATGGATTGACTGTATTGGATGAAGCTTTAACAGAATTTGAAAATAAAACAAATTAGAAATGGAGTGATTTATTATGAAAAAGTGGTCAGGGATTGCACTTCTACTCGTTCTAGTGATGAGTGTACTAGTTGCATGTGGAACGAAGGACGAAGCAACTGGTGAGAAAACAGGTACAGCAGATACAGCGGATACGAAGATACTTAAAATGGGAACGTCTGCGGATTACCCCCCATTCGAATATGTTGATACAGCAGTAAGTGATGAAATCATCGGTTTTGATATTGATTTGGCAAAAATGGTTGCCAAAGAACTAGGTTACACTTTAGAAATTGAAGACATGGATTTCAACGGTTTAATTCCCGCACTACAGGCAAAAAGCATTGATTTGGTCGTTGCAGGAATGGACGGCAACAATGAAGAACGTAAAAAAGTAATTGATTTTTCGGCTGCTTATTTTACAGCTACAAATCTAGTTATTACAATGAAAGATAGCAATATTAATAGCGCAGAAGATCTTAAAGGCAAAAAAGTTGGTGCTCAAACGGCATCTGTTCAAGAAAAAGGTGCGAAATCACTTGAAGAACAATATGGTTACTCTGTTGAAAGCCGAGACCGCGTTCCGGATCTTTTCCAAGAAATTAAATCGGGACATCTTGATGCAATCGTCATTGCAGATGTAGTGGCAAATGGCTATATCGAGTCGAATAAAGATTTAGCAAGTTTTGAACTTCCTGAAGAGCATAAATTAGGTTTATCAATGGCTTTCCAAAAAGGCAGTGCATTGACAGCTGAATTTGACCGTGTTCTCAAAGAATTACAAGATAATGGTGAAGTAGAGAAATTAGTTTTGAAATGGTTCAGCAACTAATTCATTCGAGAGAGAGGATGTAGAACCATGAATTTAGACTTTACCCAAATCGTCTCCTCGATTCCTTATATTTTACAAGGAATCGGGGTCACCCTTAAAATTGTTGGCGTTGCAGCACTTATTGGTTTTACTATCGGAATTTTGTTAGCACTATGTAAAATCGGACGATTTAAAGGATTGAAATGGTTTGCCGATATCTATACATCCATTTTCCGTGGAACTCCTTTAATTCTCCAATTGCTGTTAATTTACTACGGTACCCCGCAATTATTCGATATTAAAGTCACAGCGTATACCGCAGCTGTCTTGGCATTTGGTTTTAATTCGGGTGCATATATCTCAGAAATTATTAGAGCTGGTATTTTAGCTGTAGATAAAGGACAGCTAGAAGCTTCAATGGCTCTTGGTATCCCCTATAAGAAAATGATGAAGGACATAGTTTTGCCCCAGGCTTTGAAAAATATTTTGCCTGCGTTGATGAATGAATTTATTACCTTAACAAAGGAATCGGCGATTGTTACTGTCATTGGCGTAACGGATATTATGAGGAGAGCATATATCGTGGGCGGTAATACATATCGCTATTTTGAATCCCTAATCTTCGCAGGTGTTATCTATTATCTGATGGTAATTGTATTAACACTGATTGGTAAAGCGGTTGAAAGGAGGATGAGGCGTAGTGATTAAAATCCAAGATCTTCGTAAAAGTTACGGCAAAGTTGAAGTGTTAAAAGGGATTTCAACCACTATTCAAAAAGGTGAAATCATTGCGATTATCGGACCTTCTGGTTCTGGGAAATCAACATTTCTGCGTTGCATCAATCTACTTGAAACACCAACAAGTGGACATATATGGGTGAATGAAGCTGAAGTAACAAACCCAAAAGTCAATATTATGAAGGTGAGAGAGCAAGTTGGGATGGTATTTCAACAATTTAATCTCTTTCCTCATATGACGGTTCTTGAGAATATTACCTATGCGCCGATAATGGTAAAAGGGACTTCCAAGAAAGACGCTGAATTACATGGACGTGAGTTGCTAAAAAAAGTGGGACTTTCCGAAAAAGAAGGTGAGCATCCAGTTCGTTTATCGGGCGGACAAAAACAGCGTGTGGCCATTGCAAGAGCGTTGGCAATGTCGCCTGAAATGATGCTTTTCGATGAACCAACTTCTGCCCTTGACCCTGAAATGGTTAAGGAAGTACTAGAAGTTATTAAATCGTTAGCGCTTACAGGTATGACGATGGCGATCGTAACCCATGAAATGGGATTTGCCAGAGAAGTCGCAGATCGCGTGTTGTTTTTGGACGATGGACAATTAGTTGAAGACGCGCCCCCTGCCGAGTTCTTTTCTTCACCAAAAAGTAAACGTGCACAAGACTTTTTAGAAAAGATTTTGTGATTAGTTTAATTGTGTTAAAAACCAGCAACCCAGCCGATTGAATTCGCCTGAGTTACTGGTTTTTTTTGAGTTATTTGTATTCGCGTTACCATCACTGACGATTCTTTTTCGGCGACACCAGAGCGTATCTTTCCCATTTCCTACTCTTCCATCGGAAATACATAATAATAGCACGTGTCCATTCATCTACAGTAATCGCTAGCCATACGCCGACGAGACCGAGATTTAATTCGAACACTAAAAAATAGCCTAATGGCAAACTCATGGCTACCATTGAAAAAGAACCAATGATGACCGGATATTTTGCATCTCCAGCTGCACGCAAGGAGGAGATAATGACAATGTTCAAAGTTCGTCCGGTTTCGAGTAAAATACTTAGAAGTAAAACGGATGCCCCTATTTCAATGATGTCAGTGTTATCCGTAAACAACCCCATTAATGGATAGCGGAATATGATAACCAACATCACCATACATAACGTAAATAGAAATGCCCATTTAACACTTGTCCAAACACTCGTATATGCTTCGTCTTGTTCATTTCCACCAACAAAACGGCCAACAATGATCGCCGTCCCCATACCAATCGCAATAGCGAATAAATATGTAAACATTGATATGTTTACAGCATATTGCCTTGCTGCTAATGATTCCGTTCCTAAATACGTCACATAATACAAAAATACAATTTGACATCCTTGATACATCACTTGCTCAAGGGCAGATGGTATGCCCATCTGTAATATTTTTCTGATATATTCTTTTGACAGTGTAATATAATAGCGGAACTCCACGCGATATTCCATAACTCGATAAAGTATCCAAAAGAAGACAATCATTGCAAGTAAACGACTGACAACTGAAGAAATTGCTGCACCTTGTACCCCTAACTCTGGAAAACCGAACTTCCCAAAGATCAACGCATAGTTGCCGACTACGTGAACAATATTCATACCTAATGAAACAAACATCGTTTGTTTTGTAAAGCCATGCACACGAATAATCGCTGACAACGAATTAATAATAGCTTGTAAGAATATCGCTCCGCCTACAATGATTAAATATTTTGAAGCATGGTCCAGTACATCACCCTGTAAATTCATAGCGATCATCATATTTTTTGAAAATATAACGAAAATAACACTCATAAGAAGGCCGACAATTAAATTTAATGTAACCGCTAATGCTGAAATTTTGGATGCTTCGAGATATCTTTTCGAACCAAGATATTGTGATACAACAATCGCTGCCCCATTGCCGACGACTTCAAGGATGAGAATAGCAATATGAACGTATTGATTTGCCGCTCCTACACCTGACACGGCATCATCTGACAACGCACTCAACATGAATGTATCTGCAATACCCATCAACATAAAAAGAAAAACTTCTAAAAAAATTGGCCATGTTAGGTGAAATAAATTCAGTTTTTTGACTGGGCCTTTTGCAATTGCAGTTGCTGTCATTATTACGCCTTCTTTTCTATGTCTAACTACAAACAATACATATATTACCATACGTTTTAAATTCAAACTATATATATTGTTTGTATAACACTTTTATTATTCATGTAGAGACTGCGACAATGTCACCGCAACTAAAAAAGGGAAAACTTAAAAATATCTCACTTCATTTTTACCTTCGTCACTGTAAAACGTGCACCGATAAGGCTTTGGTCGCTCTCAGTATGATTGGTGGTCCTCCATTACTCCCTGTACCTGCTTCGAAATCCTCACTTTAAATCCTTTAAATAAACACCATATGTTTTCCATGGATTAAAGTCTAGTTTTTTATAAAAGTCCACTAAAATTGTCCAATCAATAATGATCGTTTCAATACTTCGTTGTTGTAAATAAACCATTGCTGCTTGTACAATCGCTAATCCGTACCCTTGCTTTTGTTCATTTGCATCAATTCCTAGTGGACCAATCCCACCGACTTCTTGTTCAAAAAGGGGGCTCCAATAAACATTTTGTGCAATGAATGGCGAGTGCCTATCATTTATTCTGCAAAACCCTATGATTTGGCCCTTCTTTTTGACGATGACAAATTCTCGCCCATTCCCATTCATTTCAAAGTATTTCATCGTTTCATAGACCCATCTTCCTGGAAAACATCTTTCTAGAAATGAAATTAAGTCTGCTTCTTCCTTCTTTTTAAGTATTGAAAATGCAACTGAATGATCAACAGGTAAGTCATATTTTTTATCCAGGTGATTAATCAAATCATATGTGTCTACTCTTTTATTGTAGCCATGTTTTTCTGCCCACTTTTGTGCATCCGTATAATGATCTGGTATACCTGAGAAATAGTGAAAAGGGTCGCCACCCAATTGCATCTCCTCAACACCATTTCCCTTTAAATCTGCTTCTGCACGTTCTAGTAGCGTTGTACCAATACCTTTTCCACGGTGGGCACTGTCTACTAATAGCACTTGGATCCAGCCCCTTTTAGGATCCATTTTCACATCTATTTCTTCTTGCCATCGTTTAGCGACTACAAATCCAATCACATGGTCCTGATCATCTACTGCGATATATGAACTGCCATAGCTTATGTTCACGTCATCGAAACTATTCTGTATAAACAACTCTTCACGCATCGGAAAATCAACGGCTAATTCTTTATTCCATAACTCTACTAGTTCTTTTAATCTATCGCGCTTCCAAGCAATGATTTTCATCTAAACCCCTCCACTACTACAATGGTTATTACTTTCCGAACGTTTCTTCCATTCGCTTAATCGGATCATCCACCATATCGTCACCCCATTCGACAACTTGACCCGCCTTTAAAAGTTCCTGTTTTAATTCTTTATAATCTACATCTTGGACAGCTATTTCATGTTTAAAGGCAAGGGCTGCCGCTGTTCCTGCTGTCTGTCCTAGAATCATAAATATCGGCTCCATTCGTATCGAACCATAAGCAATATGCGAACTTGATAAACAAACGGGTACAAGTAAATTTGTACATTCTTCAGACTTTGGACGAATGGAACGATACGAAATCTCATAAGGAGCAATTGGTACCTGTACATCTCCCTCATTCACACATCTGCCATCAATCACGACACGTCGACAATTATGTGAATCCATATGGAATGATGCCAAACCGATTGGATCATCAACAAATCTCTGCTTTAGACAATTATGATCAGTCATGACATAATCAGAAATCATTCTTCTCCCTTCACGGATATACAACTGATGAGGCCAGTTCCCCGTTTGTTCAAATTCATCTTTCGGTAAACCCCAGGCAGCTACTTCCTCACGTATAGCTACTGGTACACGTAAATCATTCGCTAAATAGTACAACATCCCCTGATCATAATTGAGATGATCTTGAAAAATCTCCTCACGTCTTTGATAACTACCTTCTGGCCAGTCGTAATTCATTCCAAGATTGTCCGTCGATATTGCACCGAAATTATTTAAATCCGATTTCCCGTTCGGCAACATTGTATGAAGGTTCATCGCATCCTAAACGCCCGCTTGTATATAACGCAGTAGAAGCCGGTATCGATCCGCTTCATAATGTGGCGGCTTTGGACTTGTTTTTTTAATCGTCGCCTATTTCTTTTATTTCGATTTCTATTTCTTACAGATGAATAGCGGTGAATTCCAATTTTTATTTCCCGTATTAATTTTCGTGCTCATCTCAAGCATCCTTACGTTATTGTTTTTCTTCCCTGTTTATGCGCATTTCAATTTAACATTCTTTCAGTACATCAAACAGTCCTTCTTAATCGCGATTACATCTCCCATTGAAGTCATTGCTATAGGCGCTTCAGCGGGATTCATCTACATGAGTGCTATAGTCTTACCGGGAATTATCCCACTTTTTACCGGAAGTGTGTTTTCATATTTAGCAACTTTGATTAGTTTTAGGGCATTTGCCCGAATCGAAAAACGGAAAAACGTTCAAATATGACATCATTAAACGATACTAGCTTGTGTTAAAAATAAGGGAGTTACTTGTATAATACTGGAATATACTGTAGACTTCTAGTTACACTAAAATGCCCACTAGGAGTGATGCATAGATGGAAATCTCCATTACAAAAGCTTTACGGGAATTAAAGACATTGGATGCACGCATTTTAAAGAAAATTAACGAAACCACTTTTGCGGCGTCAAAAAAACCAAAAGAAAATATTCGTGGCTTCAAAACTATTAATGAGTTTGAAAATGAAGCAAAAGAAAGCCTACATTCCATAAAAGATCTAATTAATCGTAGAAAACAAATCAAAAAGTCGATTGTAGAATCTAACGCGACAACATTGGTAGAGGTCTCTGATGTAAAAATGACGGTTGCTGACGCAATTGAGCGTAAAAACTTTATTGAAATAGAAAAGACACTCCTACACAAAATGAACGGAGATTTTGGTCAATCTCAAGTACGAGTAGAACAAAATAATGAGTTGGCTCAAGATAGACTAGACACGCAACTAAATAACATGATATCTAAAGATGGCAAAACGGACTTAACCGCTGTAGAAGGCTACAAAAAATTGTTTTGGGAATCTGAAGAAACGAAAATGATTGACCCTATCGGCGTAAAAGAAATTGCAACAAAAATGGCACTAGATATCGAGTCTTTCGAAGATGAAGTCGATGTAGCCCTTAGCGAAATCAATGCACGTACGATGATTTCTGTGGAATAATAAAATACTTTTGAAACTTGCTGTTCTAGCGAAAAAGAAGAAATTTTCCCCGTTTGCAGGGTCTGGGACAAACTCCTGCTACACAAAAAACTTAATTTCAGGAAATAGTTGAAAAGCTCAAAGCTTAGCCCTCAAACCTGAAAGCCAAACAATCAACTCTCTTAAATTGCAACGTTCAATCGTTAACGATAAACAATCTATAAAATCTCGGATAACTGGTGCCATAGGATTTGAAACTTCCTTTCTTCTCCTCCGAGCAGCTATGACAGCACAAAAAGAGTGACCCTTCGGGGTCACTCTTTTTGTGTGAAATTACGATACCTCTTATTCCTCCAACATTATTTGTGCATCTTCCTACTTCCGTAAGAACACGTTTACTGACATGAAAATAGGCTAGACGTATCTACATATTCGGCTCTACTTATTTAGAATTAACTAGGCGGTATAACTCACCAGTATAACGAACAAATCTAGCGAAGGAGCGATAAGTGTGAGGCCATCACTAAGCGACAAAGCGGTATTGGAAGTACATTCTATTTGTTAAGCACCGACTATATATTTCATGGTTTATGGTAGTAGATTTTTATTCACTACTACAACTTGGCATACCAGGTACTTTCCCACTCGTTGGTATCAGTCTTTTTTGTCGGCATTGTTCTTCAAGTATCTCTGTTAAGATGCGTTGGATAATGGTCGATTCAATTGTTGCAAATGCAGGATCAGCCAGGTTTGTTTTTTCTAATGGATCCTGGGTGAGGTTGTAAAGCTCAAATTGCTCCGGAACTGGTTCTGTTTTTGTCACCGGAACATAGCAACCATCCTGTTCGATTACGACTGTATCACTAGAGCCTGGATTCGTCCAAAATTTCGGGTTGTCAAAATAACGGGCGAATTTCCATACCTCTTCACTCTTATCTTTTCCGGTTTCAAGCGTGGCAATCACCGCCTCGATGTCATTCGGTTCAACTACTGTTTTATACGGTTTACCCGTGATGGGATTCGTTTGATGCAAACCTTTGAAGACATCGTCATCCGTCATAAAATAGATTGGTTCATTTGCACCGAAAAACTTTTCATGCCCGTAAAATAATGGCGTCAAATTTCGTCCGACTAATGGAAGCGCTTCTGTGTGATTTTTTGATAGCTTTCCGCGGATTAAGTCAGCATTTATTCCCGCTAATCCCAACAATGTTGGTAGTACGTCGACATGGCTTGTTAGCATATCCGTGCATTTAACTCCCTTGAATAGAGATGGGCTATGAATGATCAATGGAACATGAATCGATTCTTCGTACATGTTATACCATTTTTGATAGAGGCCGCCATGCGCTCCCAACTGTTCACCGTGATCAGATGTGAATACAATGATTGTGTTGTCATAGAAACTTGAGTTTTGAAGTGCCAGTAGGACCTTAAGCATTTCATCATCGGCTTTTTTTTGTAAGCTGTAATACAATTGACGATAAAAATTATTGTCGATTATCGGTTGCAATGCTTTTGGATACGTAACACGGTAGCTTTCCTGAGCAGATGGTTTAGTTAGCAATGACTCCCCTACCGTTGGAGCTGGTGGAATGTATGGGAGAGTTGGATCAACTTCGAAATTAAAATTCGGGGAAATCGCGGAAAACACACCATACAATGCAATATCATGAGGATTTATGAAGGAGCACTTAATAAACCAAGGCGTCACGTCATTTTTGCACTTTGAAATTTCATTTAATGAGTTGATAAGTTCTACAGTTTCAGCCGCATACACTTCGTCTCGACCACTTGTGCCTATACCCGCAGATGAACCGGAATTTCGCGGATTCGCCCCGTGAGGTTCTGGACCAATCCAATCGGAATATCCAAAAGATTCGAGACGGTTCGCTTTTTCATATAATGTTTCTTTCTCTGTATTAGGAACACCTGTAACTGGATTATAGCTAGGTAATGCATTATGCGTACCGGGGATTAAGATATCCTCGTCTGATGCATGCCATTTCCCTTTCCAAAAGGTATCATACCCTGCAGTTCGAAAGTAATCCCCCATTGTTGGAACAGTGTTTGGATCAAGCCAAAATACATCAGGGTCAAATGATTGTTTAGCAGCCCCTGGCGTTTGAGTAACTCCGTGAAGCGAAGGATACTGCCCTGTATATAATGTAGCCCTACTTGGTGAGCAGGCGGTACTCCCGACATAATGATTGAAAAACTCCATACCATTCTTCCGCAATAGTTCTTGTGCAATTAAATTTTCTTTTCGCCATTCCTTCAATTCCTTGGTTTCATAGACGGACGGATAGCGTTCCTGATCAACCATTAAGAAAAGAATATTTGGCTGTTTCTTCTTTCCGGGGTATTTTCTTTTGTAGTAATCCATTGTTATTGCCACCCTTTCAAAATCATAAGTACTTATATACTATATGTAGAAAGATGGAGTATTGTATGAGTGATTTGCACGAGCCCCCCGTACTCCATGCAAAAAAACTGACGCACCTGTTTATAGGTCGTCAGCTGGCTCCACCAAGACATTCTCCATATAATCTTTACCCCATTCATACATAGTTTCCAGAATTGGCATAAGACTTCTTCCATGTTCAGTAAGCGAATACTCAACTTTTGGAGGAACAACAGGATATACTTCGCGATGGACAATCAAATGGTCTTCAAGTTCGCGCAATTGATTTACAAGCATTCGTTGAGTGATACCAGGTATAAGGGTCTTTAATTCACCGAAGCGTTTGGTTCCTTCCTTGCCAAGATGCCATAACACAAGCATTTTCCACTTGCCACCAATAATAGCAAGCGTCAATTCTTTTTCACAATTAAACGCTTTCTCCCCTAAACTCGGCGTTTACTCCACCTCCATTCTCTCTAATAGTATACTTTTCACCACTATAAATGAATAAAGTACGTACTTTGAATTCACATATATACAGGCTATATTAAAATCTTAACCTTTAACTACTTCCTTTTCGATAATCACGCTCATAGGCTCTAAAATGAACTTTTCTATAGCATGTAGTACTCCCTCTTCATTGTTGGTAAGTGAGATGTAATCCGCGCTATCTTTTAATTCCTTAACCGCATTGCCCATTGCAATACCTAAACCTGCAGTCGTAATCAGTTCGAAATCATTGTGGTTGTCTCCTATTCCGATGATTTCCGAACGGTCAATTCCAAGTTTTTTCGCTAGATGAAGCAGTGCACTCCCTTTGTTTGCTTCAGGGTGTGTAACCTCAAGATAGGTTTCTTTTGATTTCGCGATATGAGCCCGCTCTCCGAACAATGTTCTCAATTCACCTTGTAAGATTTCAAGGCAATCAGGTTCTGCAATAAAGAGTGCTTTCGTAAATCCATGTCTGGCAATCTTGCCAAGATCCGGTTCTATCGTATACGGGACCATAACTTCTTCAGCATATGAAATAAGTTTGTCATTTTCTGACTCTCCATAGAGAATATCGTCTTGATACACTTGTAAGTGTATTTTTTTCTTGCGAGCAATGTCAACTAACTTTTGTGCAATATCAGGTGGAATAAGGCGCTCATACATCACTTCTTTCTCATTGACATCCTTAATAATTGCCCCCTGATAAGTAATAAGCGGTACATTTATGCCTAACTGCTGCGCAAACTGTTTTGCCGAAGGGAACATGCGACCGGTAGCAATCGTTACAATCGTTCCTATTTCTACCGCTTTTTGAATCGCCTTGACTGTGTTTGATGAAATCAATAAATTGTCTGTGAGTAACGTACCATCCAGGTCGATGGCAATCATTTTATACAAAGAATCTCTCCTTTAAATTCGTTTTATAATGAATTGAGAAACAGCGCTTATCTTAGCCCTTCAAATAACAATACTCTTGCAGGTTAACCATCTGCACTTGTTAACTTTAGGGGTGCAGCAACCATAGATTATTTCCTTTGCTCAATTCTCTTTAAACAAATTCCTTCTATTATAATGATGTCAGTTGCAAACCTTGTTTTATACTTTGGAAGCCGTTCTATAGCCAATTCACTTTTGTTTGTTTTTCAGTTTTTTAGTAAACAGCCAATCTTCATAAATGGTTTCTGTTACATCATACTTTTTCATTATAACAACTTGCTCTTACTTTTTGTTTCTAGCTATAAAGCTATCCTCGCACGTTGTTTAGCAAGCTGTCTAGTAAAGCTACTTTGGTTGCACGATAGATGCACTAAAAAATACATTAATAGTATGAATGAACAAAAGAAACTGATTTCCTTTTCTATAAGGAAAATCAGTTCTTTTGTTTATTCTTTAAACCATCGCAGATTTGGTTGTACGATTAGCTCACATGAGTTTTCACACATTAAACCAAATATTTCCTTTTATTGCGTGCTGATAAGCCTGAAATATTTGCAATTATGAAAGGAATTTCATTCTAAATTAGCATGTCGTCCATACATCACTTCAGAATTCAATCCTTTTTTATCCATAAATTTCAAGATAACTGCATCATAAAATAGGAGAAGTGATTGCTCGAACAGTGAGCCCATCGGTTGTATTGACTTCCCACTGTTGCCTTCACCTTTTGCTTGGGCAGGTATTTCAATTTTAATATCTGCCAACTTACCAATTGTAGAATCAGGATTAATTGTAACAGCTACTACTGTTGCACCTATACTCTTCGCTTTTTGAGTCATAGCGGCCAAACTTTGGGTCTCTCCGGATCCAGAACCGACAATGAAAATATCATCCGGTTCTAGATTCGGCGTTACCGTTTCGCCTACAATATACGAATCAAGACCTACGTGCATCATGCGCATTACAAATGCCTTAGCCATGAAGCCAGAACGTCCCCCACCTGCTACAAACACTTTTTTCGCACGTGAAATTCCTTCTACTAATTTTTCGGCTTCTTCACTATCAATTAGATTAATGGTTCGCTTAAGCTCGGCCAAAATTTCATCTGCGTAACCTGTGGTGTTCATGTTACACCATCACGCCTTCTTTGATTAACTCTTGAATTTGTGCAGCTTCAGCTTTTTTGTCGTCTTTACTCGTTATTCCACCACCAACAATGATTAGATCTGGTTGTGCTTTAATCACTTCAGCCAAAGTTTCAAGCTTAATCCCACCTGCAATTGCTGTTTTAGCATTCTTCACAACGCTTTTGATTGTGCGTAGGTCTTCTAATGAATCCTTACCTTCCGCTTGTAGATCATAGCCTGTGTGAACACAGATGTAATCAGCACCAAGCTTATCAAGCTCTGCTGCACGTTTTTTGATGTCTTTTACAGCAATCATATCTATCAATATTTGTTTACCCTGTTTTTTCGCTTCTTCAACAGCACCTTTGATGGATGAATCTTCAGCTTGCGCAAGAATAGTAATTATGTCAGCACCTGCTGCAGAAGCTTGAGATACCTCATAACCCGCTGCATCCATGATTTTAACATCTGCAAGAACTTCTAGGTTAGGGAATGCTGCTTTAATTTCTGTTACAGCTTTAAGACCTTCTTTGTTGATGACGGGTGTTCCGATTTCAACAATATCGATATGCCCCTCTACTTCTTTAATAATTTCAATGGCCTCTGGAATGTTAACAAGATCTAATGCTAATTGTAATTTCATTTTTTCATTCTCCTTTTATTCTTTTTTTCAGTACAAACTTAGTGTATATCTTAAAGTTGAAATTGTGAAGTACGCACTTTAAAAACACATACAGACAAATAGTATACTGTGAATATCCTTTAAAGTAATGGGTGTTACAAGATAATAAATTGATTTCATCATTTCATTACTGCCGCTTAGTCGATATCTTGTTTACAAAAAAGTTAAGTTTTCTTTATAAAAGTGAAATCATAGTCTTTTGAAATTACTATCTTCTATATAATGCAACGGTTTTATTAGCACACTTATTATTATTTCTATTCAGAATAACGAGCCACAGTATACTTTTAGTCACTATATGATAATAAAGTGCGTACTTACATTAATTGACCGCAGTTAGTATAGTGAGAACTGTTACGATTATCATTTATAGCTTGAACGGAATACTGATTGTAAAAGTAGGGGGTTTCGAATATGGATACCAAAAATTCCTTGGAAGGATTTGATGTTAAACATTGTTTAACGGATTCCCAAGACGAATGGATCATGCAAGACATGACTTTAGTTTTATTTGGAGCAACGGGAGATTTAGCTCAACGAAAGTTATTTCCTGCTTTATATAATTTATTTCTCGATGGAAAAGTGCCAGATTCTATCTCAATAGTTGGTTTAGGTAGATACTATTGTTCAAACGAAACTTTTCAATCTAAAGTTGAAAAAGCACTCCGGTTATATTCCAGAAGAGCTGTTCAAACTTCAGGTTTGCAAGATTTTGTAACTAAGTTTCGCTACTTTTCATTTAATGCAACAGACCGTGGATCCTATCTAAATTTGTTCGAACTCATCAAAAATAGAGAAAACGAGTTAGGTATACCAGAAAATCGACTTTTCTATTTGTCTGTCGCACCTAGGTTGGTTGATGTTATTACGTCAAATCTTTATGCAAGTGGTATAAGCCAAACACAAGGCTGGAAGCGTATTATTGTTGAAAAACCGTTTGGAAGTGACCTGAAATCGGCACAGCAATTGAATGATACATTGAGCAAAGCATTCTGCGAAAAAGAAATTTATAGAATCGATCACTATCTTGGAAAACCTATGGTCCAAAATCTTGAAACCTTAGTACTAGCCAACCCGGTTTTGGAATCGTTATTAGATCATAAGCAAATTGCTAATGTTCAAATAACAGCAAGTGAAACGGTTGGGGTAGAAACACGAGCCGATTATTATGATCAAGCTGGAGCGATTCGTGATATGGTTCAGAACCACCTTCTTCAGTTAGTGATGATGACGGCACTGCACCTTCCCGGAGAAGTAACGACCAAAGATAATGGAGTTAAGAAAATAGATATCATAGAATCTTTTCGACCAATTCTTAAAGAAGAGGTCTATGTGGATGTTGTTCGTGGTCAGTACGAATCTGGAGTGGTTCTTGATATGCCTGTTGCTGGCTATAAAGAGGAGCCTGGGGTTAATACCTCCTCAATGAACGATACTTTTTTCGCTGCACGTTTATATATTGATAATACGTATTGGAGTGGCGTTCCGTTTTATATACGAACGGGGAAACGGATGGAAAAGAAGTCTTCACGGATTGTCTTTGAGTTTAAGGACAAGTTAAAAGAATCAGATGCTCTTCCGACTGAAGGGATGAGTCCGAATTTATTGATGCTCGAAATTAGTCCGAACGAAAGTGTATCATTAAAACTGAATATGAAAGATCCTTCTAGTAACCGTTTTGATCCTGTTTACATTAACTTCTCGAACAACTCTGATGACCATCCAGAAGCATATGAACTACTTCTATTTGATGCAATGCTCGGTAATACAGCATTCTTTGCACATTGGAAAGAAGTAGAATTATCATGGAAGTGGATCCAACCGATTTTGGAGGCATTTCAGGAGGATATGTTGCCTTTACATCCTTACCCTGCTGGCTCTTCAGGGCCAGAAGCTGCAAATCAGCTATTGCTGTCCAATCAATTTAATTGGTGGTAATTAAAAGTAAAAATTCAAAGGAGATATAAAAAAATGACTATTTCATTTAATTACAGCAATGTTTTATCGTTCATGAAAAATAGTGAACTTGAAAATCTAAGCGCATTTGTAAAACAAGCCCATAACCAAATCCATCAACAAACAGGACCGGGTTCTGATTTCTTAGGATGGGTCGATTGGCCAGTTACCTATGATAAAGAAGAGTTTAAAAGAGTAAAAATAGCAGCTAAGCGAATTCAACAACAGTCAGACGTGCTTGTTGTTATTGGTATTGGCGGATCTTATCTGGGGTCTAAAGCAGCAATTGAGGCTTTATCACATACGTTTCATAACCAAGTAAAAGGTAATACCGAAGTATACTTTGCTGGACAAAATATCAGCTCTACCTACATCGAGCATTTACTTGAAGTATTGGAAGGGAAAGACGTTTCTATTAATGTTATTTCCAAATCAGGTACAACAACAGAACCCGCTTTAGCATTCCGTATTCTCCGTGCGTACATGGAAAATAAGTATGGCAAAGAAGAAGCAAGGAAACGAATTTATGTGACCACTGATCAGACCAAAGGTGCCCTTCGGAACCTGGCGTACGAAGAAGGTTACGAATCATTTGTTATTCCGGATAACATAGGTGGGCGGTACTCTGTTCTGACGCCTGTTGGCTTACTTCCAATCGCAGTAGCCGGTCTCGATATTGACAAAATGATGGAAGGAGCAAAAGACGCGTACTTAAAATACAATGATCCCGTTCTGGCAACGAATGAAAGTTACCAGTATGCAGCTGTAAGAAATATTTTCTATAATAAAGGGAAATCTATTGAATTACTTGTAAACTATGAACCTGGCCTGCATTTTGTAGCCGAATGGTGGAAGCAGCTTTTTGGAGAAAGTGAAGGTAAGGATGAAAAAGGACTCTTTCCTGCATCAGTTAATTTTACAACAGATTTACATTCGATGGGCCAGTATATACAAGAAGGGCGTCGTCTTTTCATTGAAACAGTCCTGCAGATAAAAAAGCCCCAAATCGAACGAACTATTCAAGATGATATCGACAATATTGACGGTTTGAATTTCCTAACTGGAAAAACAATGGATGAGGTGAATAAGAAAGCCGCCCTAGGAACTGCCCTCGCTCACATTGATGGAGGTGTTCCAAATTTGCTCATTGAGTTAGACGAACTCAATGAATTTACCTTTGGTGAAATGGTATATTTCTTCGAAAAGGCTTGCGCTATAAGTGGAACTTTACTCGGAGTAAATCCATTTGACCAACCAGGGGTAGAAGCTTATAAACAGAATATGTTTGCGTTACTTGGCAAGTCTGGTTTTGAAGCAGAAAAACGAGATTTGGAAAGTCGTATAGATAAACTCAAATAACTTATACGAAGGAATGAGATTAGAATATGATTAAACAGCAAATGGGCGTTATTGGTTTAGGTGTGATGGGGATGAACCTAGCGCTAAACATCGAAAGTAAAGGCTTTTCGGTAGCTGTCTATGATTATTGGACAGATCGAACAGATGAATTCTCCAACAAAGAAGCAAGGGATAAAAACATTCACGGAAGCTACAGTATTGAAGATCTGGTCGATTCGCTCGAAGTTCCACGAAAAATTTTATTAATGGTTAAGGCTGGGGAAACAACAGATACGGTGATCCAGTCCCTAGTTCCTCATCTTCAAAAAGGGGATATCCTTATCGATGGAGGAAATACATTCTTTAAAGATACGAATAGACGTACAGCAACCTTAAAAGAATCAGGTATTCATTTCATTGGT
>NZ_JACFTD010000059.1 GCF_014282005.1 Sporosarcina sp. BP05
GGGGGTGCGACAAGAAGTGACTTCTTCCGCGCAATGTCAGTGTCTCATTCAAGACTTTCCTAGTTGCATAGGATATTCCCTTCCGAAACTGCATTGTAAGTAATTGTAATGTGGGTTGCATGAGGATGTGCCAAACCGGAACCGTAGTGTCCATGGAGACGGTGGCCAGGGAAAGAGTAGTATGGTTAACGATAAGTGAATCTTTATAAGCATCGTCACCGCAGTCGTTAGGTAAGACACGGTTGTACTAACGTTTAATAGGTTGGGAAAGTATGTTCCCCTATATACTTTCATGCATCCCATAGACCTATCGGTGTATTGAGGAAACCTAACCTACTCGTATCTGACAGAAGTTAAACTTGTTAAGTCCAATTGGGGTCCTTTAATTTAGGTAAGCCGAGCGTAAGCGAAGCCCAATCCCCCAAGTGGATAAAGGAGATTGGAGAAAGCAAATGTCACCATGTCGAAAGGCACCAGGAATCGGAAATAACTGGGTGAATAATGTCTACTGACATAACCTGAAAGGGTGCAGAATTCCAATTGGTGTGCAACATGGGATAAAGCGTTATTGAACATTTTAAAAGGATGGTAACAGACGATGAACACTTCTATAAGGAAGTCCGCATTACCATACATTACTGATTGGGATAGTATTAATTGGTTAAATATTAGTCAGTATGTAAAGAAGTTACAACAACGAATATTCCATGCCGAACGTCTTAGCGACATCCGTAAAGTAAGAAATCTGCAAAGGTTACTAATGAAAAGCCAAGCTGCACTACTTCTCTCAATTCGCAGAGTTACCCAAATTAATAAAGGTAAACGAACGGCTGGGGTTGACGGGTATAAAGCATTGACCCCTCCTGAGAGAGTTGAACTCTACAATAAAATGAAGGACATGAATATCAAGTGCCATAGACCAAAGCCGGCGTATCGAACATACATTAAAAAGAAAAATGGGAAACTTAGACCTCTAGGAATACCGACAATAATTGATAGAGTTTATCAAAACATTGCCAAGTTAGCACTTGAACCACAATGGGAATCCAAATTCGAACCTACTTCTTATGGTTTTAGACCTAAAAGAAATTGCCATGATGCAATTGAAAGAATCCATAACACTGTTGGTAATAAGAAGGTTTGGATATTTGAGGGAGACTTTAAAGGTTGTTTCGATAACTTAAACCATGACTATATTTTGGAACAAATTAAAGGGTTCCCGGTTTTAGGTGTAATGGAAAAATGGTTAAAGGCAGGTTTCGTCGATAACAATGTATTCCATGAATCAGAAGATGGAACTCCTCAAGGTGGTGTCATATCACCAGTTCTAGCTAATATTGCTCTAGATGGTTTAGAAGAACTTCTCAACATAAAATACCGAAAGGTAAAGAGAAGGAATAACAAAATTTCTTATGAAAATCGGACTCAGTATGCCATGGCTAGATACGCAGATGACT
>NZ_JACFTD010000060.1 GCF_014282005.1 Sporosarcina sp. BP05
TGGTTCTAAGTCAATACCATGGACACAATAAAGTTAAGTCTTTTTTAAATAGGCATCAACTCAGTGAATATCCTGTATCCAGAGAAATCAATTAGTGAAATAGACACCTTTAATTAGTTTCTCTGGATACAGGAATTGAGTGTAGACTTTAACCTCTTGTTTATTCAGTTTATAAGGATAACTATAGCGTTCATCAAATCATGAGCCGATTTTGCTACGACAAGAGTCTTCTAGTTGCTGCGGCGTCATGTATTGAATTGCTCCGTGAATACGTTTCCGGTTGTACCAGGATTCGATATAATGAAAGAGTGCCAGCCTTGCCGATTCGTAATCCACATAGGTTGTACGGTACACTTCCTCTTTCTTTAAAGTTGCATGAAAAGACTCGATGCAGGCATTATCATATGGGCAGCCTTTGCGGCTAAATGAATGCCTCATTTTAGCGTCCGTCATGGCTTCTTCAAAGGCGTCACTCGTGTATTGACTTCCTAAATCAGTATGGAAAATAAGGCCTTCACCAGGTTGCTGGATGGTGATTGCGTTTGACAAGGCATCGAGGACTAAGTCCACTGTCATTGATTTTGAAAAGGAATAACCAACGATCTTTTTCGTATGCAGATCTAGAACGGAAGCCAAATAACACCAGGCGTTATTGCTTGTATGAATATAAGTAATATCCGCAACCCACTTCTGATTGATGTCGGTTGTCGTGAAATCTTGTTTCAGTATATTTTCTCTTTCCACCACTAATCCAGTGGACTTAGTTGGACGATATTTCTTTATGATAACGGATAAGATTTCTGCTTTTTTCATAATTCGTTGTACACGGTTTAGGCTAACTACAAAACCCTCTTCACCCAAAATAATATGGATCTTAGGGGCGCCATAACGCTGTTTACTTTCCGCATGAATGACTCGTATACGTTTCAAAATCTTTTCGTTTTCAATTTCATATGTAGATTTCACTTTATTGAATGATTGATAATACGTACTTCTGGGCACTTCAAGCACATGACACATCAATTGGATAGGCTGATTTTCCTTCTCCTGTTCAATGAAGTCAATAATTTCTTGTTCTGTTACTTTCTCGCGAATATGACCATAGCCTTTTTTAGGATGTCGACTTCCTGCTTGAGGCGAAGATTTTCTTTTTGAATCTCTGCAATGTCTTTCGGTGTTAGACCGTCAGCGCCTTCAACAGGTGAAAGTGCTTTAATCCACTTATAAATAGTTACTTCTGATACGTCATATTCGCGGTGGAGATCCCCTACAGATGTGCCAGATCTGTAAAGCTCGACAATTGTGTTTTTAAAGTCATTATTATACTGTTTTCGTTTCATTTCGGACACGTCCTTCTCTTCTTTTTAGGATAGAGACTTAACTAACGTGTGTCCATACATTTATACTAACTCCA
>NZ_JACFTD010000061.1 GCF_014282005.1 Sporosarcina sp. BP05
ACGCTTTTGCTTCAGTCAGACATTTACCGTTGACACTTCCCCATAAACTTCCCTCTGGCCAAATAAAAAAGACCGTCAATAGACGATCTCCTCTTGTTGAACTAAAGCTACCCGTTAGTTTAAGTGAAAAAACTCACAATTCGACTCTAGAGATTACCCCGCTATACATAGCTTTCCAGCTATCGTCGTCCTGCCTATCGGCTCGATATAATTTTAGAGTACCTTTATACAAATGCCCTTCAACATCTTTTGTAAATTCGATAAACTCGTGTTGTTTTAATTCATGAAAATCGGTATAAAATAATTCAGTTTTATAAATAGGTAATCCAGAACGTGTCTGTAAATATTCTTCCGTAGTTAAGTAGGAAACACCTTGAGAATCTAAAACTGTTAGAGTTTGAACCTCCCTAGAATGGAAGACGTCATTTAATTCTTTCTCCTGTGTCACTGCATAAGAGTTATTTGAAAATGAAAAAATACCACAAACCAATGTTGTTAATAGTAAAAATCTTAATTTCTTTTTCATTCATATCCCCCTTAATAATTGTATATATCAAATATTGTACTCTAGTTTTATGAATATTCAATTTAAGTTTGAAAGTATCTTGATACATAGATTAAAAACTTTCCAAATCGTCGTTTAGGAATTCTTTAAATGTTTGTTGCATTAACCTGCCCCGTTAGTTGAACAAGGTTAAGTGAAATCTTAAAAAAACAGTTTATATAAAACATATCCAACTATTAAAACAACAATTAATATCAGTATATCTTTAGAACCCATACCAGTTAAATTTCCACCAATTCCTCTATTTACACCATCATTTAGAGAACCAGTGGGATTATTTTTTAATTCACTTTGTCTTAATCGTTCTCTTTTTTCTTCAGGCGTTTCATGGTGATTATTCAAACTAAGCCCCCCTTTGCGAATTGCTTCTGTTGTAATTATTCTATAATTTATTTTCAATACCTTCTTACACTAAACTGCCCCGTTAGTTGAACAAGAACAGGCAACTTTCAATAATTTTTCACCGCTTTTTAAAAAAACGGGCGAAAAAACCTAGATTTCCCTCTTCTTCTGTCGCAGCAGTTTCAGCCATGTCCAATTCTTTTTTACGACTTGCCATAGTTTCCTTTAGACTTAACAATAGTTCTCTGTCGTGTTCTTCCAGTTGTAGCCGTCCTGGCAAAGACTTCTCGATATAACTTTTTAACTCTAATTGTCCTTTAACCAATTCATCAACCATTTCCCGCATGGCATTCATTTCTTTATTTTGTTGGGTTAATAATTCATGAAAAGATTCAAGTGTTGTGGGAAGAACAATTAATTCTTTGCTTTCAATTCGTGTAACTTCACCACCAAACTTCTCCAAGAGCAACTTTTCCATTTCTTTTGGATCCGTGCGATGAATCT
>NZ_JACFTD010000062.1 GCF_014282005.1 Sporosarcina sp. BP05
TCACTAGCGTCGCATTAAAAAAAAATACATCTCTTCCCGAATCTGAATAATCTGCAATTTTAATCAAACATAAAAAAATCCTTTATAATGGGTTGGAGGTAGTAACCTATCCAAATCCAATATAAAGGACCTAATCATGGATAAGTTTACACGAAAAACATCATTTGAACAATGGCTTTCACCTATTTCCAACGAATTATTTGAAGAACTGGTGAACACACATCGTTTAGACTACTATACAAAGAAGCTGCACATGGCTTCGTTTACAAAATTGTTACTGTACGCTCAACTACATGAAACGGAAAGCTTACGCGCCATAAGCGATTGCGTCTTCTCGGAAGAATTGCAGGAAGCATCAGACCTGGATTCGATCAGTTTCTCTCAATTAGGAAGACGGTTACATCAAGTTCCTACGGAATTCTTTCAGGCTATTTTTCTAGACTTGGTGGCTCAAATACATGAAACCACTGATTTTCAGACGAGACGGAAAACAACCACTCCGTTAAAAATCATTGATTCGAGTACACTGCCTTTGAACTTGAATAATCATCGATGGGCGAAATTCCGACAAACAAAGTCCGGTATCAAACTCCATCTACGACTCGTGTTCATGGAAAATGGCTGTTCCTATCCAGATCAGGCGGTCTTAACAAATGCGAAGGAACATGACCGAGGACAACTGGAAGTACTAATCGACGATAAAGAATGCATGTATGCGTTTGATCGCGGATACCTGGATTATAAGCAGTTCGATCGTATGTCAGATGAAGGGTATTTCTTCGTCTCCCGCTTACGTAAGAATGCGGTAGTACACTCGCTCAAGCACTTCGAACTTCCAGTAAACTCATCGGTGCAATCAGACGAAATGGTTATCATCGGCACTGCGCAGAATCGTTCAGAAAACGCTTTTCGCCTTCTTAAAGTGTTAGATTCCAAAGGCAATCAGCTGAACCTGCTTACAAACCGATTTGATTTGCCTGCGGATGAAATCGCGGAACTGTACAAATCCCGCTGGGCCATAGAACTATTTTTCAAATGGATGAAGCAGCATTTGAATATCAAAAAGTTCTATGGACAAAGTCAAGAAAGCGTACATAACCAAGTCTATCTCGCCATGATCGTGTATTGTTTAAATGTTTTAGCGCAGCTACAGACAAAAAGTAAACGAACCTATCTACAGATCAGTCGTTATTTGAAAGCAGCTTTATGGAAGCCGGCACATACTTGGATTAGAAAAATCCAAGGTAAAAGCGTGCCCTAACAGCACTAAGTTATCTTTGTTGCGCTAGTCAATGGCTATAGTCAAAAAATGGATATTCACTACCGTTATTATGGTGTTTTCGTTTTTTCTTTTGAAAGCGAAAAGAAGGAAACTCAATATTCAGAATGGGTTTATGCGACGCTAGTG
>NZ_JACFTD010000063.1 GCF_014282005.1 Sporosarcina sp. BP05
CCGCTTTTGCTTCAGTCAGACATTTACCGTTGACACTTCCCTCTGGCCAAATAAAAAAGACCGTCAATAGACGATCTCCTCTTGTTGAACTAAAGCACCCGTTAGTGTAAGTGTAGCACCTTTTAGTAATGTATTTTCAGTCACGTCTTTTTTTCTTATCTTCTAAAAAAATCCAAAGGTCGTAGATTGCCCAAAATCCAAATATGATTACTATAACTGGATAGAATTTGTATTCTCCAGGAAGAATTTTAATAAACAAAAATCCAAAGAGTAAAAACGGTGGTGAAAGTATTGCATATTTTCCCCAGTGCACAATATTCCCCCTCACTCCTGTTCAAAGTAAAAGCTCATTACATTTTTTCACTAAACTGCCCCTTTAGTTCAATAAGAAAAAAGGCTTTACTCTTTCTTGAAGTAAAGCACTCGTTAGTTCAATATTGTTTCTTCACATCGTTATATATTTCTATTGCTTGTTCATAAATATCATTATTGGACTCGATTTGATAATTTTCAGCACTATCACTTAGATGAAAAATCCCCTTATCATCCATCACTAAAATACTTGAAATTTGGTCATTATAGATAAATGTTATGGTTATCGCCTTTTCATAATTAATTTCTTGGTTTGTTTGTCCACTATATTCTATTTGATTGTAAGCCTTCACAAGTGACTGAACAGTTTCTTTATCTACTTTGTTATATCCCTCGTACAAACTCTGTCCAAATCCAATATCAAAATAATCTGCTTTAATTTGTTTTACAGAGTTATTATTACATCCGCTTACAATAAAAAATACAATTAGTATAATAGACATAAATAATAATTTCCTCACAATTTCACTCCCTCAATCTATACTGATGAAAATCTTCCTAAACTAACCTGCCCCGTTAGTTGAACAAGAACAGGCAACTTTCAATAATTTTCACCGCTTTTTAAAAAAACGAGCGAAAAAACCTAGATTTCCCTCTTTTTCTGTCGCAGCGGTTTCAGCCATGTCCAATTCTTTTTTACGACTTGCCATAGTTTCCTTTAAACTTAACAATAGTTCTCTGTCGTGTTCTTCCAGTTGTACTCGTCCTGGCAATGATTCCTTGATATAACTTTTCAACTCCAATTGTCCATTTACCAATTCCTCAATCATTTCTCGCATGGCATTCATTTCTTTATTTTGTTGGATTAACGATTCTTGAAAAGATTCAAGCGTTGTAGGAAGAACGATTAATTCTTTGCTTTCAATTCGTGTAACTTCACCACCAAACTTCTCCAAGAGCAACTTTTCCATTTCTTTTGGATCCGTGCGATGAATCC
>NZ_JACFTD010000064.1 GCF_014282005.1 Sporosarcina sp. BP05
ATACATTTTCCATCCTATTAGAGAAAACACCAGCGGTAAAAGGAGATAGGGCTTGGACAGAGCGTGAATATAACGACATGCACCAGTTCGTCCGGGATGTTGCTGAAAGCGATAGCAGGGGGTCAGAAACAGCTGCTGACGTGCGTGATGTGATGCAGCTGGCAAGGACTATGGGGTTGAGAGTGACGGAAGCCGTCGCAATGAGTAGATCGCAAGTAGAGCAAGCATTGAGGTCCGGGGTTTATCAGGTGAAGAGCGAAGCGAAAAATGGGAAATGGCGCCAAGTTCCGTTGTCTGCTCAAGGTCGACAGGTAATGGAAAGCAGAATTCAGGACGTTCCAAGAGGGGACCGGCTGTTTATTCGTCCTGGTGAGAAGACACATGCAGCAGTGAATCGAGTCGAAAAGTTCATGCAAAATAATCGTCTACAATTCGAAACGGCCGAAGGTCGAGATAGTCGTATGTATCAAGGTGTATCTAATGCTTTAACCTATCATGGGCTACGTTACAATTATGTCCAGGATCGGATACGACAAGAAATGGAGAAAGGCTATTCCAAGTTGCAAGCTGCAGCAAGCGTCACGAAAGAAGTTGGCCATGAACGAGTAGATGTTATCGATGTCTATTTGGGAGGAGGACCAAAACTATTGGTATAGCCCACTATACCAATTTCATTGGTGCGGGCTCTCCGAGGGTAAAAAGCAAGAAGTCTGTCACGCTAGCGTGACAGACTTCCCAAGTTCAAAAGCAGAAAAAATAACCGCTTGCAGCCGTTGTTTTTTCTAGTAACAGAAAAGCAATTGAACCTTTGCTGATTCTCGCAAAGGTTCAATTGCTTTTCCAGATCAAGTGCAAAAGAACAGACCTTGCCCCTTTTGCAAAAGGGGCAAACCCCCAAAATCCCCTTCGCCAGGTGGCAGGTTCTCACATAGGGTGAGAACCAAATAGAGGGTGAAAATCACCTCTCGTATCAACTCCTTAAATTCCTTCCGCTTTTGCCTCAGTCAGACATTTACCGTTGACACTTCCCCATAATCTACTCTCTGGCCAAATAAAAAAGACCGTCAATAGACGATCTCCTCTTGTTGAACTAAAGCACCCGTTAGT
>NZ_JACFTD010000065.1 GCF_014282005.1 Sporosarcina sp. BP05
TGCTCCACACGGAACGTGCCAGTTTCCAAGCATTCCGCGTTCCATCTACCGATGGTTTTATTAATTATAAGTTTCAAGTTACTCTTCTTGATTTGGGTTATGTGATGCATTCTAATTCACATTTCTTCCGATATTCATTAATCTTTTTTAACATCGGTTCTGTGATACCCAAAACTTTAATGAGTGTATCTATCTTAATTATGTCCGTCATATGGATTAATTTATGTACCTCTTTTTGGAGGATACGTAAATTATTGAATTTGTCGCTTCCACCAAGATGCATAGGAATATAGTGATGACAATTTACGTCTTGTGCTTCTAAGAACGTACCTGTGATTTCACATTTACCCAGTTTCATGCTGTATCTACTAATCCGATTATCCATATATTCGACACTTCGCGTCGGTATTTTTGAGTCCAGTAACAACACTATTTCCTGTCTAATATCTGTGCGTAACCTGGTGGTTATTTGTACTCGACCTTCGTCAGTAAACGGTGTTAAACTTTGTGTAAAGCACATCGTGTTTTTGGTTTTGATGATTCCAAGAGGAAAGAGATGTACATCAGAAATTTTATAAGTTTTAGTGCCTAAGCTATAAAACTTTTTATAGACAGGTGGAGGTTTTTTTGGATGTTCATATTTCCCAACAGGTTTAAGACGATTGTACATGAATGCACTTATTTCGTAAGCAAGACGTGAGAACGCTAAGTTGACGTGAGTAGCTCGGTTAAAATAATTGTGTAACCCTAAGACAAAACTATTATACCGCATAGCATTCTGAGCCGTTGGTGATTTTCGCAGTTCTTGGACCCGTTTCTTTGCCTCCGCTTTGATTTTTCGCATTTTCTCAGCTTTAACAAATGTATGAGCAACACGTGTCTTTCTTTTACGATTGGCACGTATTGTAAATCCAAGAAAATCGGACTTAGACTTACGGAGATTAATAATCTTCGATTTTTCTGGTGATATATCGAGTTTTAAGCGTTCCTTCAGATAAAGTTTAACAGCATGATACCATTTTTCAGCAGTTTTCCAGTCCCGACATAAAATTTTAA
>NZ_JACFTD010000066.1 GCF_014282005.1 Sporosarcina sp. BP05
TTCCAAAAAACTTGTGCCCATCAAAACACTAGGCTTCGCCTAGTCCCACACCAGAAGTGGGGCCAGTTTTCCCTTATGCTCTTTCTAACTTTTTTTCCGAATTCCGTTTTTTTTGTCACTAGAAAAAAGGGCGACTGCAGTTGCTCTTTTTATTTTTTCTTGCTTTAAAATTCGAGTGAAACGACAGCAAATTTCAGAGGACATTTTGAAAAAATAGACGCTGAAATAATTTGCAAAGGTTGTAGGAAACTCCTACCAAGAGAAAACAAAGTTTTAGGGTGTGTGGTCACATACCCGTAGCTTGCCCTCACAGGGCGAGCTACAACTTTTTTCGGGATTGCATGCAAAACCCGTAGCTTGCCCTCACAGGGCGAGCTACAACTTTTTTCGGGATTGCATGCAAAACCCGTAGCTTGCCATCTCTTTATTTTCCTTCTAATTGTTTTCGATCTATAAAGTTTCGCATGGGTTTCCTGCAGAGACTAAAGTAAAAGGTTTAGAGAGATGGCAAGCTACGGGTTTGTATATACAAACCCCAAAAACTATGTTTTTGACTTGGTAGGAGATTCCTACGTCCTTTACAAATATATAGCTGCTATTTTGTTCAAAACGAACAGCTATATTTGTTGTCGCTTCGCTCGAATTTTAAAATGAACCATTGCAGAATAATTTAAAAAGGGCAACTACAGCAGTCGCCCTTTTTTTCTAGTAACATATAATTCACTTTAAACTTTGTCCTTTTTAGCAAGGGGTAAAAGAAAACCGAAATTCGGAAAAAAGTTAAAAAAGAGCATAAGGGGTTTTTGTCCCCATGTACCATGTGGAGTTAAGCAAAGCCTAACAAAACCGTGGGTACAGAAAAATACTCGAAGGGGCTGGTTTCAGACCCCACCTTTCAAACTTTATCTATGGCGAATTCTTTAACGTTGAACGTTTAAAATTCGCGTTTTCTTGACGCTAGCCCAACTAAGATTGTGATATATTCGTTAACCCAAAATAATAGACCAATAAAAAAGGCAACCCGTCAA
>NZ_JACFTD010000067.1 GCF_014282005.1 Sporosarcina sp. BP05
TCAATAAGAAAACAAAACCAAAGCAGATAAAAAAGAGCCTTTGGGGGCTCTTTTTTATCTGCTCAATTCGTTATCTCGCTCACGTCTGACCTCTTTTTTGTGAATATTTTCAAATTCACATATTCTCGGCTCCAGTTGGTTCTTCTCACGCATCTCTGAAGTTTTCCCCATAATTTTATCCGCAAAATCCTTAAAGACACTTCTGAAGTCCCTCACGGTCTTTGTATGCTCCTTAACAAATTCTTTTACACTTTGATAAGTCGCCTTAATTTCAAGCGTTAAATCAGCCACACGAGCCTTTAAATCCTTATTACTAGAAATAAGGATTTGGTTTTCTTCACTCAATTTCGTGTAGTTATCGCGAGAATTCATAAGCAAACTATGTAAAGAGTCGTTTGAAGCTTCTAAAGCTTTATTTTCCTTCACGAGATCCGTATTTTGCAGACGCTCATAATCTTTTGTCACAGCGAGTGCTGCATTTACATATCCCGTGAGTTCTTTAAGTTGTTTGGGAGCTAAAACATAATTACCCGTTTCTTTTTTAGTGACTTCAGCATCACCAAACAATTTTTGTATTACTTCAGTTTTAATTTCTTTCCGAACCTTAATATCTAATTTTTCTTGGGGTAATGCTTCACTCAAATTTATAAATTCTTTTTTCTTGCCATCAATTTCTTTATCTAGCAACTGAATTTCTTTCTCCAAGTCCTGTTTTTCTTTATATTCCTGTGAGCTCAAGTGCTTTTTCTCAGAACCTTTTTCACCACGCACAATGTCAAAATCATGTTCTTGTAAATGCTTCGGAAATTCTTCTTGGAGTTCTCTTAATTCTTGTTTGTTAAAAATATCTTTTGCAGATAAACGATTGTCTTCTGTAATTGGGATCACGCCAACGTGCATATGAGGTGTCGCCTCGTCTTGATGCACAACTGCATAGAGTGTATTTTTTTGGCCGTATCGCTCCTGGATAAATTCAAGCGACTTCTCAAAATATTTTTTTTGCTCTTCTACAGAAAGTGA
>NZ_JACFTD010000068.1 GCF_014282005.1 Sporosarcina sp. BP05
TCGTCATTATGTGCGAATCCAAGGAAGATACCGTTGGTTTATTTGAAAAATTGAAGCCTTACCTTAAAACCAGGGGGCTTGAGTTAGAAATGAACAAGACGAAAATAACACATATAGAAGAAGGGTTTGATTTTCTAGGTTTTAATATCAGAAAATACAAAACCCATAACGGCGGTAAAGTTCTTACCAAACCTTCCAAGGATAGTATTAAAAATGCGAAGAGGAAAATCAGTGATAAAGCTAGGAAATTATATGGTAACAATGTACAAACACTAATTGATACGCTCAATCCGATTGCTTTAGGTACAGCGAATTACTGGAGTCCGACGGTGGCCAAAAAAGTCTTTTCTGAAATGGATTCTCATATTTGGAAAGTCCAATACAAGTTTCTACGAAGGCTTCACCCAAAGAAGAGCTGGCAATGGATTAGGCAAAGGTATTTCAAACCAGATAAAACTGGTCAAAGTAATAATAATTGGATCTTAACAGACCCCATAACAAATAACCAACTGAAAAAGGTATCTTGGATACCAATTGTGCGACACGTGCAAATTCAATATGATTATAGTCCTTTTAATAAAAGTCTCAAAAGCTATTTTGAGAAACGTGATATTAAAGAGTTTGATAGAAACAATGTAGCGTACAGGCAGAAGTTAGCTAAAAAGCAGAAATACAAATGCTCTTTATGTAGTAAATCAATTGCAGACGGTACCGAAGGTTTAGAAGTGCATCATAAAATCCCTAGAACTAAGGGTGGGAGTAACGCATATATGAACTTGAATTTGGTTCACATATCCTGTCACCTGGAATACCACAAGGTATTTCCTGCAAAGGAGAACATTCCAAATGATGCCCAACTTCGTAGTGTTAAGAAGTACATAGAGAGTAAGAAAACACTAGGATTAATTTAGTCTAAGATATGGATAAATGCATGCCTGAGCCGTATGTGCTGAAAGGCACACGTACGGTTCTTAGGGGGGAAAGGGATAGTAATATCCTCAACCTACCCGACAAAAGC
>NZ_JACFTD010000006.1 GCF_014282005.1 Sporosarcina sp. BP05
TATACTTCTTCTAATTCCCTAATTTTGAAAGGGAACCGTTTATAATCGCCCCCTTTTTATTTCATCCGTATGGCTCGTAATGCTTTAATTTATCTGTTGAAAGAATCGTAGAATCTATTGAATGATATTCATACTGTCCTATCTTTTCTTGATAGTGAGCAAAATAAATATACACAACATTTGGTTCATCTGAAAAAATGACGTTAACCCAATACTTTGGCAGCCCTGCAAGATGCCATTTACCTTCAATTGACTGTATATCTTCCTTAACGTATGACATCTCATCTGTCAGGAAGTGTTCAATTTTATTTTCGTACAAGCGTTTTTTTGTTTGTACAATATAAAACGGAACAAATAATAAAATTACCAACCCAATTATAATGAACTTTTTCATTCAATCCACCCCAATACGTAATCTGTCCTTTGTTTAACTAATCGACTTTCGAAACATTTTTTTAAAAAGAAAGATATCCAAATTACAGCAGTTCTTGTTCAACTAAAGCTACCCGTTGGTATCCTTTTCTTTTTCGTCTCTCTCTTTTATATATCTTTCGTATGCCAATTTCACCCTATCATTGCTATTGATCGGTACTACTTGTTTATGAATTTCATTAATTAAAATAAATGACCTAAAAATTACTCCAACAATAATTGCACATAAGATATATATACCAATGGGTCCGAGGAAAGCCAAAACACCCAAAAGTCCAGCAAATAGAACAGATAATAACAACTTCATAAAAATCCCCCTTTATCCATCTACCTTTATTCAACTAAATGTTCCGATTGTTGAACAAGCTTGTATGTCCCATACACAACAGGTTAACATAACGCCACTTCACGGAAGTATTTAACTCAATACTTTAACTAAACCACCCGTTAGTTCAATAAGTTAAATTACTATACTGTTTTTCGCTTTTTTAGTGAAAACAGAAGCAATGCTATGGCAAAGCAAATTATTGAAATAAGTCCGACAAACTGTATAGGTGGTTCACCTGAAAGTAAATATAAAGAAATTGGTAATGTTACAAAACCCAAACTTAAATAACTTTTCCAACTACGAACAATCAACGTATAAATCAAATTGATGACTGATAACAAAAGTGACAAACTAAATAGAACAGAAAATAATATCCCCATACATTCGCCTCCTCTTAGTACTTTACCCTATGTTGTATTAACTACTTATTTCCGACTTCTATATATACCTTTTTCTTAAACTAACCATCCCCATTAGTTGAATAACAGTTCACTAATACTATTTAGAATTTTAAACCTGCAACTTTCAATAATCATACTACATAAATAATTAATTTCCTTTTATTGTTGGAATACTTCAATAAACATATGAAAAAAAGAACTGCTTAAAGCAATGCTAATTTGTATTTGAATTTAGTGTTATTTGTTTTGATAGTAGCGGTGTTATTTAAAGTGTTTTACCACTCAACTGAAAGGGTTAGGATTACTTAGGGGAACGGTTTTTTCTTGGTGATGATATTGTAATATTCATAAGAGTTTGATAGAGTTATAATTAGCCATTTATTTGAATAGCTAGATATAAAAAGGGAGAATGACAAAGAGTCTGGGGGAATGATGCATGGCTGTATACATAGTCAAACGGTTTTTCATGATGATTGCTACGATCCTGATCATCGCAACATTGACGTTCTTCCTAATGCATTCAATACCAGGATCGCCGTTCGATGAAGAAAGGACAACGAATCCGACGATTCAGGCGAACCTTGAAAAGTACTATAAACTTGATCAGCCAGTTGCTGTTCAATACGTCTATTATTTAAAATCAATTGTGACGTTTGATTTTGGGCCATCGATTAAAAAGCCGAATGAGACAGTGAACAGTTTGCTTGCCAGGGGATTCCCGATATCATTCGAACTTGGGATGATTACAATTCTTGTCGCAGTCATATCGGGTGTTACTCTTGGCACATTCGCGGCGCTCCGGCATAACGGATTTATTGATTACATGGCAATGACCTTCGCTGTCGTCGGGATATCCGTTCCGAACTTCGTGCTTGCGACGCTGTTAATCCAGCAAGTCGCCGTTACATGGCAATTGCTACCACCTGCAACGTGGAGTAGCCCACTTCATATGATATTGCCGACATTGGCGCTTGCGACTGGCCCGACGGCAATTATCGCACGGCTGACGCGGGCAAGTATGCTTGAAGTGTTGACGCAAGATTATATGAAGATGGCACGTGCAAAAGGGCTTACACCGTTCCGTATTGTCGTGCGCCATGCACTTCGTAATGCACTTATGCCCGTCGTCACTATAATGGGAACGATGCTTGCAGGGATTTTGACAGGGACATTCGTTATTGAGAAAATCTTTGCGATACCTGGAATGGGAAAATATTTCGTTGAAAGTATTAATAACCGAGATTATCCGGTTATTATGGGATCCACCGTCTTCTACAGTGCATTTCTCGTTTTCATGCTGTTCCTCGTCGACATCGTTTATGGCTTCCTAGATCCGCGCATTAAACTGCACAGGAAGGATGGTGATGTGTAATGGTACAGAAAGACAAAAGCGTAACTATTCCTGATGAATGGTTCAAACCAAAGGGAAAGAACTCAGACAAAATAGAAACGGTCGTCAGGCCATCGCTGTCCTATTGGAAAGACGCCTGGCGCCGCTTGCGGAAGAATAAATTGGCAATTAGCGGACTTATTTTTCTCATCATATTAACACTGTTTGCAATCTTCGGTCCGATTTTCTCGCCGCATACTGTAACGCAAACGAATTTACCGAATCAGAATCAAGCACCCTCTGCTGAACATTGGTTTGGGACAGATGAGATGGGACGCGATGTTTTCACTCGGACATGGTACGGGGCGCGTATTTCATTGTTTGTAGGTGTCATGGCAGCTTTAATCGATTTCTTCATCGGAATTATCTATGGTGGCATTAGCGGTTATAAAGGTGGTCGGACCGACACCCTTATGATGCGCATTATCGAAATACTGTATGGATTGCCGCATTTGCTTGTTGTCATTTTGCTGATGGTTGTTATGGGGCCAAGTTTGACGACAATTATCATTGCGCTGACCATCACAGGCTGGGTCGGAATGGCCCGTATCGTAAGGGGACAAGTTCTCCAAATTAAAAACTATGAATTTGTTACCGCCTCTAAATCATTTGGGGCAAAGACTCCGAGGATTATCCGGAAAAACTTATTACCAAATACGATGGGGCCGATTATCGTTCAAATGACATTGACTGTACCGAGTGCAATTTTCGCAGAAGCTTTTCTAAGTTTTCTAGGGCTCGGTATACAGGCACCGTTTGCAAGTTGGGGTGTCATGGCGAATGATGCACTTCCAGTTATCCTTTCTGGACACTGGTGGCGATTGTTCTTCCCGGCAATTTTCATATCAATGACGATGTTTGCTTTTAACGTTCTTGGTGACGGTATGCAAGATGCACTCGATCCGAAATTGAGGGGGTGATGGGTTTTGAATGAACATCAATTTGATAATGCGAATGCGCTCGTTTGTAATCGGAATGAAGATTTAGACAGACAGAAGGGCAAGAATCGAAAAACTGTTTCAACCGAAAAGGTGCTAACTGTAGAAGAGTTACACGTATCATTTAAGACATTTGGTGGTGAAGTCCAGGCGCTCCGCGGTGTATCGTTTGAGCTGTACAAGGGAGAGACACTTGCAATAGTAGGTGAGTCTGGGTGTGGCAAAAGTGTAACGGCAAACACAATCATGGGGCTGATTCCGCAGCCGCCTGGAAGAATAAAGAATGGCAAAGTCCTGTTCAAAGGTAAAGATCTGACGAAGTTGAGTAAAGCAGGTCTGCGGAAGATTCAAGGTGTTGATATTTCGATGATTTTTCAAGATCCGATGACCGCCCTAAATCCTACACTGCAAATTGGCGAACAGTTGACTGAAGGATATCGAACACATCACAAGGTGAGTAAGGCAAATGCGCGGGAAAAAGCGATTGAAATGTTGGAACTAGTAGGCATTCCGAATCCCGAAGAGCGGCTGAAACAATACCCGCACCAGTTTTCAGGAGGAATGAGGCAACGAATTGTCATTGCGATTGCCCTCATTTGCGAACCCGAACTGCTAATTGCAGATGAACCGACGACCGCGCTTGACGTTACAATCCAAGCACAAATTCTTGAGCTATTTAATGAAATTCAAGAAAAGACAGGCGTATCTATCATCCTTATTACGCACGATTTAGGCGTTGTCGCCAAAATTGCTGATCGAATTGCGGTCATGTATGCCGGTAAGGTGATTGAAATAGGAGAGAAGCGTGAGATTTTCTATACGCCGCAACACCCTTATACGAAAGGGCTACTCAACTCGGTTCCACGGCTTGATTTGAAAGAAGAGGAACTACAGCCGATTGAAGGGACGCCGCCAGATCTGTTTGCACCGCCTGTAGGCTGTCCGTTCACAGCGAGATGTCCGTTTGCGATGGATGTCTGCGACCGTGTTTATCCTGAAACAACACATCTAACTAAAAACCATGCAGTTAATTGCTGGTTACAGGATGAACGCGCGAAACTGGTTTTCACCTAAACGTTGGCAATACGCACGAAAGTGCTTCCATATTCATCACAAACAAAGGGGGATTTTGTATGAAGAAGTGGTTGACGTTTATCATTGTAGCCATGCTTGCACTCGTGCTGGCAGCTTGTACAGCTACGAAGGATGCCGGGAAAGAACCAGAGAAGGTCAAGGATACTAAAGGCGAGGAAAAGAAAGAAGAAACGGTGGCAAAGGAAAAAATCCTATACTTAAATAATGGTGAGGAACCAACATCGTTTGATCCATCAGTTGGATTCAATGCTGTTTCGTGGAGCGCTTTGAATAACCTGATGGAAGGACTGACACGGCTAGCGGAAGATCACCTAGCTGTAGAAGCCACCGCTGAGAAAATCGATGTTTCCGAAGATGGCCTGACATATACATTCACGATTCGTGAAACTGCGAAATGGTCGAATGGGGATCCTGTTGTTGCGGGTGATTTCGTTTTCGCTTGGCGTCATATGCTTGATCCGGCAACAGCTTCACCTGCTTCGTTCCTAGCGTATTTCATCGAAGGAGCGGAAGCCTATAATACTGGTGAAGGTACTGCTGAGGATGTCGCTGTAGAAGCGCCGGACGAGAAAACATTAATCGTGAAATTAACGGCACCGAATGAGGCGTTCTTAAATATTATTACAAACCCAAGTTTCTTCCCAATCAATGAAAAAGTGGCGACTGCCGATCCGAAATGGTTCACAGAAGCGGCATCATTTGTTGGGAATGGTCCATTCAAATTAGCATCGTGGGATCATGATGTAAGTTTAGTTTTCGAAAAGAATGAAAATTATTGGGATGCAGCGGCTGTGAAGCTCGACAAAGTAGAGTGGGCTATGGTCAATGATCCAACAACAGAATATCAGATGTACGAATCGGGTGAGCTAGATGAATCAGGAGTACCACCTGAACTAGCGGAAAAGTTAAAAGATAGCGATGAACTGCGAATCGATGACCAAGCGGGACTTTACTTCTACCGTTTGAATACCTCGATGGAGCCTTTCACAAATACTAAGATCCGAAGAGCATTCGGACTTGCGGTTAATCAGCAAGAAATCGTCGACTACGTGACGAAAAACGGCGAAAAGCCAGCACATGGTTTCGTCACATACGGATTTATCGGTCCGGACGGCAAGGAATTCCGTGACTCTGTAGGGAACCTTGTTGAATTTAATAAGGATGAAGCGAAAAAGCTTCTCGAAGAAGGTATGAAAGAAGAGGGCTATACGGAATTACCAAAAGTGGAATTGACGTATTCAACAAGCCCATCCCATCAAAACATCGCGGTAGCGCTACAAGCGACGTTCAAGGAAGTTCTTGGCGTTGACGTAGGCTTGAAAAATATTGAGAGCGCAGTTTTCGCATCTGAACAAAAAGAGTTTAAATACCAGATGTCCCGCTCTTCTTTCTTGCATGACTATGCAGATCCTGTAAATGCACTTGAAAGTTTCATCACAGACTCGTCTATGAACCGGACGACGTGGTCGAATGCGGAGTATGACAAGCTTATTACAGACATTAAAAATGAAACAGATGAAAACAAACGTTGGGAATTGCTGAAACAGGCGGATCAGCTTCTAATGGAAGAAATGCCTGTCTTCCCGATTTATTATTATAATCAGACGACGCTTGAAAAACCTGGTATTACCGGAATCTTGCGCCACCCGGTTGGTTATATCGATTTGAAATATACGGATAAGAACTAAGTGAAAGTCGCGGCGTCCGTTGTGGCGCCGCTTTTTTTCTTGAATAGTTGATGCTGTACCGCTAACTTTAGGATTGCCAGCCGCATTATGCGTCAAGTTAGCCAAACGTACCTCGCTTCAATTTTGATGCACCGCTTATGCTGGCGAAGGATATCGTCCCAGGCGGAATAGTCTAACAAGAAAGTACGATTTGTTTACTAGAAACGTCAGGGCTGCGCAATGACTTTGGCAATGGTTATGAACAGATGGAGCATATAGATAAAGGAGTGGAAGGTTGATGGAAACGACTGTAAACACCTGGTATTGTGCGGTCCCGGTTGCAACCGTGTGGACTTCACCTGAATCTGTCCGGGTGATTGATGAACCTGGAACAGCGAACCCAGTCCGGTTAACGGAATGGCTTGGGAAGTTAACGTATGAACCACGCCTTGACTTGTGCGATGGCAATCGGATTCAGACGCAGTTACTGTTTGGTGAACCGGTCATCGTTGAAGATGTGCAAGGGGATTGGGCGAAAATCATTGCTGTCTGGCAATCATCAACTAAAGACGAAAGAGGTTATCCGGGTTGGGTCCCTCTTGCGCAGTTAAAGGAAGCACAACCGATACATGCGACTGGATTTGCACGAGTGACGGCAGGAAAAGCACAACTTTGGAAATTGGACGGTTCTCCTTCCGTGATTATTCCTTTTAACTCGATTCTCCCCTATATCGGAGAGTCTGGTGATCATTTACGCGTGTGCGCACCTGATGAAGAAGTCTTGCTACTAAAACGGGATACGGAACTGGCGCCATCTGTTCATCAATTTAGAAAAGAACAACCTTCTGTAGCGGTTGATAAAGGGCTTGCGTTCCTCGACCTGCCTTACATATGGGGAGGCATGTCTTCGTATGGCTATGATTGTTCCGGTTTTACATACAGTATGTTGAAAGCTTGTGGGCACTCTATTCCACGGGATGGTGGTGACCAAGCAAGAGTTGGTGTGGAAATTCCAGTAGACAATCAGTCGCTCTGGAAAAAAGGAGATCTTCTATTCTTTGCTGATAATGAAGGAAAAGCGAGTATCCGTCATGTCGGGTTTTATTTTGGTGACGGGTTGCTCCTTCATTCCCATTCCACGGGGAAATCGGTAGAAGTGATGAAGCTTGCAGGCACTAAATTGGAGAAAGAACTTTGTGCTGTCCGACGTTACGGTGTGACAAAGGAGGGAACGATATGACACAACCGGCATTATTGTCTGTAATAGAATTGAAACGTTATTTCGATGTTGGGCGCGGGGACCAGTTGAAAGCAGTCGATGGAATCAGTTTTGATATTTACAAAGGTGAGACGTTCGGCCTTGTTGGTGAGTCGGGTTGCGGTAAATCGACGGCGGGCCGTACGATTCTAGGCCTGTACAATAAGACAGACGGGGAAGTGTTGTACGACGGTCAAAGCGTTCACGATATGACGAGTAAAGAGAGACGGCATTTCTTAAAGAGAATGCAAATGATTTTCCAAGATCCATATGCATCATTGAACCCGCGTTCCACGGTCTATGAGATTATTACTGAGCCAATGCAAATCCATGGTTTGTATAAGACTAAGAAAGAAATGCGCAATCGTGTCAATGAATTATTGGAGGATGTCGGGTTAAGCGGGGATCATGCGAACCGTTACCCACATGAATTTTCTGGTGGACAACGCCAGCGTATCGGCATCGCGCGCTCGCTTGCACTTGATCCGGAATTCATCATCGCGGATGAACCGATTTCAGCACTGGATGTATCCGTACAAGCGCAAGTCGTGAAGCTGTTGCAGCGGTTACAGCGGGAGAAAGGTTTGACGTATTTATTCATTGCCCATGATCTGTCGATGGTGAAATATATTTCAGACCGTATTGGTGTCATGTATCTCGGGCATATGGTCGAGTTGACGACGAGTGCACAGCTCTACGAGAAACCGCTACACCCCTATACGGAAGCGTTATTATCGGCCATTCCAATACCTGATCCAGACATCGAAGAATTACGTGAACGTATTTTGCTACAAGGTGAACTACCAAGCCCCATAAATCCGCCGTCAGGTTGTGTATTCCGTACGCGTTGTCCATACGCTATGCAGGTCTGTGCGGAATTAAAGCCGAAATGGCTCGAAAAGGAGTCCGGGCATTTCGTCGCCTGTCATCTGCATGATGAAAAAGTGATGGCACGAAATGATACGATTGTAGTACCCGAGTTGTCCCAATGAACCTGGACAGCTTTTTTTGTCCTTGTGTGGCTCTCAAACTTGGCAGAGCTGGCTCTATTTAATGTCGATATTTTGGATACGAGAGAGGTGTCAAATTATTTAGATTAATTTGACAACGACGATAAATATAGTAATCTACTAGTAGGTACATCATTAAATGTGTACCGAAAATCGAGGTTAAGGAGGAAAAAAATGAATCCACCCAAAATTACAAAAGAACAAAAGGGCACAAAGCGTGGTTTTTTTAATAAGTTTTTAGATTTCATTGAAAGATATGGAAACAAATTACCTGACCCGGTAATGTTGTTTGTCTATATCGCAGGCCTTATTTTAGTTTGTTCAACAATTTTTTCGTTACTTGGAACGACGGCGGTAAATCCGGGTAACGGCGAAGTAGTTGCAGTTGTTAATTTACTAAATGGAGAAGGATTTATTAAAATACTAACTAATCTCGTAACGAACTTTACAAGTTTTCCACCGCTAGGGCTAGTACTTGTAGTTATGCTGGGTGTTGGAGTTGCAGAATCAACCGGCCTAATTGGAACTGTTATGAAATCGACAATTTTAAATGCGCCTAAAAAACTAATTCTACCAACGATCGTTTTGGTAGCTATTGTTGGGAACGCAGCTGCAGACGCAGCAATGGTTGTCTTACCTCCGATTGTTGCAATGATTTTCATTGCTTTAGGGCGGCATCCCATTGCTGGTTTAGCTGCAGCTTATGCATCAGTTGCAGGCGCATTTAGTGCGAATTTAATATTGAGTGTTTTGGATCCACTAGTTGCGGGCTTTACACAGACGGGTGCTCAAATGATTGATCCCGAATTCATTGCGAATCCAGCGATGAATTATTATTTCTTAATCGCTTCCACGTTTGTGTTGGTCCCGACAGCTGTTTTCGTCACAACTAAAATCGTAGAACCACGTCTTGGTAAATATGAAGGGAAAATTGAGACGTTGGATGAAGTAACAAGTGTAGAGAAGAAGGGTTTACTATGGGCGGGAATTTCTGTTGCGGTAATGGTAATTATAGTCCTTAGTCTATCAATTCCCGAAAATGGACTGTTTAGGCATCCAGAAACAGGCTCGTTAACGGTTTCACCATTAATGGATAGTCTTGTGCCACTAATGATGATTTTGTTTCTAGTACCGTCAATTATTTACGGGAAAGTTGTTAAAGTCATTAAAGACTCGAAAGATTTAGCGGAACATTTAGCTAAAGCTATGTCTGGGATGGGGATGTATATAGTCATCGCATTCGTAGCGGCACAGATGATTGCCTACTTTAACTGGAGTAACTTAGGTCCAGTTGTTGCAATCAAAGGGGCAGAAACTTTAGAAGCAATTGGGTTGACCGGGCTTCCACTGTTAATTGGCTTTATTATTGTGGCGGCGCTTATTAACTTCCTAATCGCAAGTTCTTCAGCTAAATGGGCTATTCTAGCTCCAGTATTCGTACCAATGTTTATGATTTTAGGCTATAGTCCAGCGTTGACGCAAATGGCATATAGAATTGGGGATTCCATTACAAATCCGGTTACGCCAATGCTTGCCTATTTTGCCATTGCCTTAACTTTTGCGAAAAAGTATGATCCGAAGATGGGGATTGGTACATTCATGACATCGTTGTTACCGTATTCCATTGCGTTTGCGATTATGTGGATTATTTTGTTCGCGGGTTGGTATTTACTTGGAATACCACTCGGACCAGAAGGGGAATTGTTTTTGAAAACTAAATAGGTAGTGAAGTAGGATGTTGGAAAAACGTATCCACTAGTGAATGAGTTTCGGATGGCTGCGTGAGGGACTATTTAGGTTATTCAGTACAACTGTATAATAATAGAATGGAAACCAGACAAATTGGCGAATGTCTGGTTTTTTTGAATGTTTTAGAGGAACGACCACTGTGCGCGAAGCTATTCAGTAAATACAACACAATTCTATAATAATACATAGTAAATCTATACCTAAGCGATTTTTCTTTACCTTTTGTCTGACACCGGTACCTCTCATTCTTACTGTAAACTAGTTGTTGCAACGAAAGCGCCGATAGAGTCTATTGTTGTCCGAGGATGGATAGAGTCGACTTCGGACTTTAATCTAGTGTTCATAAATGCTTTAGTAATAAATACAGTGCCTTTCGTTGTTACTATATAAGAATCAAATAGCCTTCGACGGAATATGCACTAACCTAAAAATAATGAAACAATATAAAACACTTCCGGGGTAGTACACTTGTAAAAAGTACTTTCATAGGAGGTGTTTTGCATGGAAAAAAACGTGTATTCAGGTGAATTGTCGTATAATCTTGCTAATTGCAACCTGAAAGTAAAGGGTTGTGAAGTAATGGTTTAACCACTACATCACAACCATTTAAGTTAAATAACTTAACCCCAACCAGCAAATTCGAGTACTTTATTTGTATCAAAACTTCCAGATTCAATATCAATAAATACCTGTTCCAACGTGATTAGCGCATGCTGAATCTCTTGAGAGCTAATTGTCAATGGGGGAGTAATTTCTAATACATTCCCGTGTATCCCGACGTTATATATAAGTAACCCTAACTCATAAGAACGATAACAAAGGGCAGCAGTCTTAAGTGCATCCGGTTTTTTTGAAAGTTGATCTTCCACGATTTCGACTCCGAGGGCTAATCCTTTTCCACGTACATCACCGATACATGTAAATTTCTTCTGTAGCAATTTCAAACCATCCATGAAACGAACGCCTTGCTGTTCTGCATTAGATAGTAATTGTTCGTCCTCAAGAATTCGAATACTTTCAAGCGCAGCACACGTAGATAAAGGATTACCACTTGTCGTAAACATATGTCCAGCAGCAACACAGTCTAAAATTTCTTTCCGTCCAACGACGGCACTAATTGGCAAGCCTGCACCAAGTGATTTCCCTAGCACAACTACATCTGGAATAATGCCCGCGTGTTCAAATGAAAACCATTTGCCAGTCCGACCCATTCCAACTTTTACTTCGTCGAGAATTAGGTAAATACCGTATTGGTCACAAACTTTACGCAATCCTTGAAGAAATTCTTTAGGCGGTAAAATCATTCCACCATCACTCTGAATGGCTTCTATAATAATTCCAGCTGTATCCTCGGCAGGGCAAATTGTCGCGAATACTTCATTCAAAAAATGAAATGTTTGCTCAGTTAATCCCTCACTAATTCCACTAAACGGTCTGTACAAATTAGGGTAGGGAATCTTCACAACATTTCCCCGACCTTCAAATTTAGATTGTGCACTGTGACCCGAGAGTGATGATGCTCCCATTGTTTGTCCGTGATAGGAGCCCATAAAAGAAATTAGCTTTGACCGTCCTGAAGCAACTGGGATGAATTTGCTGATCAAATCGTTTGCATCTGAGCCGGAATGACCGAACCAAACTTTTTTTTCGAAGTTACCGGGGACAATTTTAATAAGTTTCTCGGCCAATTCAATCATTGTTTCACTTGGTGCACTTAATTGTGTAGTAAAGGATAAATTCAAATATTGCTGGTATATACTTTCTGCAATTGATTTTCTACCATAACCCACGTTCGCTACAGCCCATCCAGCTGTTAAGTCTAAATAATTCTTCCCATTCAAATCAGTAATGCTGCATCCTTTTGCGCTTTTTACTGTCAACGGGTGGAAGCGTAACTTCAAACCTTCAGAAATATACGCTTTATCCTTATTTAATAACTCAGTTTCATTCATCATCAATCATCTCCCCGTATTATTTCGATCTCATATTTGCGGATTTTGTAGTTTAGGCTTTGTCGTGATAATCCCAATTTTTCAGCAGCATTTGTAATATGCGAGTTGGTTTTTTTTAGCATTCTAACGATTAACTCCTTTTCGAAAGCTTCTACCTGTTCGGTTAATGGGAGTGAAGACATTTGTTCTATCGAAATTGAAAAATTTTCCCTATCGTCATTTCTCTCATAGATATATGTGGGTAAGTGCTCGGGTAAAAGAACTCTATCCTCTAATAAAAGTGCTATTGCTCCTTCGATAATGAACTCGAGTTGCCGAATATTTCCGGGATAACTATATTTTGAAAGGATGCCAATTGCTTCTTCAGATACTGTACATTGCTCATTTATGAAATGTTGGACAAGTAAAGGTATATCTTCTTTTCGTTCACGTAAAGGGGGAATGTTCAATGCAATTCCACTCAATGCAAAAAAAATGTCCTCCAATAAGTGACGCTTTTTAAGTGCTGTATTCGGCTTTTCATCTAATAAGGCTATAAAGCGAATGTTTACAGGGAAAGCAGTTGTTTTACCATACCTAAATAATTGTTTGTCTTGAATAACACGTAATATTTTTTCCTGCAAGCGAAGACTCATTTTACTAACTTCATCCAATAGTAATGTGCCACCATTTGCGCCCCACAGTAATCCTTCAGAAGTTGAATTTCCAAATAGAATTTCTTCAAGCAACAAATCAGGTATAGCACCACAATTGATCGAGTGATAAGGTTCACCCTGTTTGGAATGAGTTGCTATAAAATCTCCAAGAATGTTTTTTCCAACTCCAGTTTCCCCGTATATCAGTACATTAGCGCTTGAATTACTTGCCTTCTCAGCGTCAAGAATGGTTTTTTTCATCGTTTTATTTGAAAAGTCATGTACTTTTTGTCTCTTTTTAGTAGGCGGAAGAGTCGCATCAAGTGTCATAGTGGCTTTTTTCATGTTATAAATTGATGCTAACATTGCTTCCTTTTTGGAAAAGTCTTTAACAATCGAAAAAGCACCGATTTTTCGATTGCCTAAAAATAGAGGTTCGCTAATCCTGTTAACGATATATCTTTTTCCACTGTTTGAAAAGAAGGATTCATTTTGAACAATCTTTCTATCTGTGGTTAATGAATTCAATAATGGGTCTTGATGTTGAGTAGCTTCTTTTACGAGCGTTGTATACGGTCTTTCCCGTACACCTATGGGTTCTTTTGAATCCAACTCGCCCATTTTTCGATTGTAAAAAATGATCTTACGATTATTATCGATAAAACAGACCCCTTCATCCAAAGCGTCCAAGATTCTATGGAAGAGTCGAATATGCATTTGGGCATCATTTAGTTCGGTGGATAATTGTTGAATACTGGTGATGTTTTTCAAGACCAGCAATACATTTTCATCATCGATAAAACGAAGATTCGCGAGTAATTGATTCATGCCAATTGATAATGTAATATTTCGCATTTCCTGTTTGTTAATATAAAACATCTCTAAATCCTTTGAAAGAACAAGGTCAATTATCCTTTTTCCTATTAAGTCACTATGCTTTAGTCTTGGAAATAAGTCCAATACTGCTTTGTTAATAGAATGAATAAACCCTTCATCGTCTGTGAAAATAACACCTTCAAATAGATAGGGAGCTATTTCATATAAATCTAAAGTAGGTTTTGAGTGTTTCAAATTTAATCACCTCGAGAAAATATTTTTCGTTTTGTTGCATGACAAATCCAAATAGTCATATAATTAACTCTATCATACAGGGAACTCATATGGTTACATTATTTTTTGGGTTTTCTGTTTAAAAACTAACAAATAAAGAAAAAATATTTGCGCAAAATCAGCATTCGATTAAGAAGGAGAGAATAAGAGATGGAAAAAGTAAGTCTTGGTGGTATAAAAGTAGTCGACGTTCACGCACATCCATTCAAAGAGAGTGTAGAAATGGAAACGCCAGTGAGTTTCCTTAGGAAGTTATCTCTTTCAGTTATTCCAGAAATGTTTACTAGTGTCGATGGCCTGGAAAAGCATCATCCATATCCAGGATCGAATATGTGGATTCAAATACTATTGCGTAACATGGCGAAATATTATTCTTGCGAAGAGGATCTGACTTCTATTGTTGAAGCACGCAATATAAGAGCTAAAGATTATGGCCGTTATACGAAAGAACTGTTTCAAGATGTTAATCTGCAAGGAACAATTATGGATTTTGGTTATCCTCAACCTCCGCTTGATCGGGTTGAATTTGAGAAGTTAAGTGGTGCAAGCGTCTGGGAAATTAGCAGAATCGAACCAATTATGATTACGGAGAGCAAACGAAGTACAAATTTTGATGAATTTGTTTGCCAGTATAGAAAGCGTTTACAAGAAGATCTGTCGATGGAAAAAGTTGTGGGCTTGAAAACAATCATTGCATATCGTAGCGGATTAGAAGTATTTGAAATGAATAAAGAAGAAGCTGAAAAATCATATAGAGAGTTTTTGGAGAATGATCGTTCTCCGGCAAAGGCTTTCAGAGATTATTGCTTCCACATTGCGATGGAAGCTTGTACTGAAACGGATAAGTTTATGCACATCCATACAGGTATTGGTGATGGAGAAGTCGTTATGACAAAAGCGAGTCCAAGTTTTCTACTAGATACATTGCGTAAAGACAAATACAAAGATACGAAAGTCCACTTGGTTCATGGGGGGTATCCTTGGATGGAAGAAGCCGCTTTCATAGTCAGTATCCTTCCAAATGTCTATATGGATATTTCACTGCAAAATCCATTTACAGGCCATGGCGTTGAACGGATTATTTCACAAGTTCTTGAGTTGGCTCCATTCGATAAAGTGATGTATGGATCAGACGCTTTTACAGTTCCTGAAATGAACTGGATGGGTGTAAAGCTCTTCGCGGAATGTTTTGAACGTGTTTTGAATAACTGGGTTGAAAAAGATTATATGACTGCTGAGAAAGCAAGATATATTGGGGAAATGATTTTATACAGAAACTTTGAAAAAGCATACAAGATTAAATTATAAGCAAATACGGGGGGGATAAGAGATGAGTAATAATATACAATTGGATCTCGTACCAAAAAGAACGTTAAAGTTTTGGCATATTTGGGCGCTGGGGGTAGGTGCGGTTGTAGGTGATGGAATCTTTCTCTTGATGGGTGAGGGAATTGCTATTGCCGGACCAAGTTCAATTGTTTCGTATATCATTGCTGGATTATCACAATTATGTCTAATTATCGCATTGACAGAAGTGGCTGTTGCCATGCCGAACGCGGGGGCTATGTCGATGTGGGTAGAGCGAATGATGGGGAAATCATGGGGTTTCCTAGCAGGTATTACATTTGGTATTGGTTGGATCATTGCAGGGGGAAGCGTTGGACTTGCGTTAGGTAAAATAACCATGTGGTTCTTCCCATCATTAACAGGCAGTTGGTGGCCGACATTCTTTGCCATTCTGTTCATCACCATTTTTGCTTTTATTAATATGTTGGGTGCAGTAATTGCTGCACGACTCCAGTTGTACTTGGTGTTATCTTTGGTCGGTGTCATGGTAATATTTGCACTAATTGGTTTAAAGGATGTAGACATGGTAAACTTCACACCTTTCATGCCGTTCGGTTTTGAAGGATTCTTTGGAGCAATTCCACTTGGTACATATGCGTATCTTGGTGCATTGACGTTAGTAACCGCAGGTGCTGAAGCTATTAATCCTGAACGAGATTTACCTAGGGGATTAATTTGGTCCAGTATTACGTTTATTGTCATTTACTCATTAGCCCATTTTGTATTACAAGGAATCATTCCTTGGAATGAGGTAACAACTGATAGTTCCCCGTTCACAGTTGCTGCTGGTCATGTATTCGGAATTGCTGGAGCATTTATTATGAATGCCGCTGCTTGGGTTGCTGCTGCAACAACAATTTTAATGGGAACAATCTATGCGACGTCTCGTATATTTTATCAGCAAGCAAGAGAAGGGATGCTTCCGAAATTCCTTGGGGCAATCAATCCCAAAACGTATACACCCGTAAACGCTATTATCGTTATCTGGGCTGCAACTGTTTTGTTAGTTCTTATCGGACAATTCAATCCAGATTTCATTTACATCGAGTTAACAAATCAGTTGGTAATAGCTTGGTTATTCTCATGGAGCCTTGCTTTGATAGCTGCAGTACTGTTTCGTATTAAGCACAAAGATGAAATCGAGAAATTAAAATGGAAACAACCGCTTTTCCCATTGTTCCCGATTTTAGGTTCTATAGGAATGGTTGTTGTACTTTACGGAACTTTTATAAATTCACTAATGACTTTAGTACGAGGCGGCATATGGCTGACAATTCTATTCGTATTATTTGCAATCTTTAATAAAAGTGCTTTTAAAAAGGGTGCAAACGAGGCAAAGGCAGGCGAAATAAAAAATGACTGATTCGATCCCAGAAGTGTCACTAGAATTAAACAATGAAATTATCACAATCCGTAGGCATTTACATCAACATCCGGAATTGTCTTTTAAAGAATTTGAAACCTCAAGCTATATTTGTAAGGTTCTAAATAAGTGGGACATTCCTTATCAAACGATTGGTGAAACAGGAGTTTATGTTGATATTGTTGGATCAGTTGATGGTCCAGCAATAGGTTTAAGGGCTGATATAGATGCCCTTCCGATTTTCGAAGAAGCGGATGTTGACTACAAATCTACGAATGATCACGTTATGCATGCATGTGGACACGATGGTCATACGGCCATTTTACTTGGTGCAGTACATGAACTTCATTCAAATAAACACTTGATAGAAGGTACAGTCCGCTGTATCTTTCAGCCAGGCGAAGAAGCAGATGGGGCAGCACTGGCATTAATCGAACAGGGTATTTTAGATAATCCGAAAATCGAAGCGGTTATCGGACTTCATTTATGGCCATACATTGCGTTTGGATCAGTTGGATTTAAGAATGGGAGTATTACAGCGTCATGTGATGATTTCAAAATTGTTATTAAGGGGAAAGGCGGTCATAGTGCACGTCCTCATGAAGCGATAGATGCTATTGCCATTTCTGCACAACTCATTCAAGGATTTCAAATGGTGACAGCTAGAAGTTTCAATCCTGTTCACCCCATGGTCATTCATGTCGGAAAAATCTCAGGTGGAGAAGCAAGTAATGTTGTGGCTGATACTGTTGTATTAGAAGGAACTGTACGTTCGTTGCAACCAGATGTACGTAAAAAGTTGCAACTTGAGATTGAGAAAGTTTGTAAAGCCGCTGAAGTACAATGGAATGCAGAAGTAACAGTGAAGTTTGTCTTAGGAGCGCCTCCAATTGAAAATGATGCTTTAATAACAAGAGAATTCGAAATTGTGGCAAGGAAGCTCCTTGGTAATGAAAATGTCGTTGAATTGAAAGATACTTCTATGGGAGCAGATGATTTTGGATACTTTTCTGAAAAAGTTCCAAGTTTATATTTTAGATTAGGTATAAAAAAAGAAAATGAAGTATCCTATGACTTGCATCACCCTAAGTTCCATTTTGACGATGCGGTACTTGCTACGGGAGTCAAGTTGTGTTCAAATTTTGCAATTAGTCTTTTACGGAAAGGGAGGCAGGAAAAATGAAGAGTGAAGTGTTAGAGAAAACAAATGACATTGAAGAGGTTCTAAAGAAAATAGAGCAAGAAGGAATAGATTATATACGCATAGAATTTCTTGATTACACGGGGATAACTAGAGCGAGAACAATACGTAGAGAGCATATTGCAAGTGCTATGAAGGATGGCGTTAATTTTAGTGCTGCAATAATGGACTTTACGATGTTTGACACATATGTACCAAATCCATTACACGGTGTAGAAGCCGGAGACTTTTTCGCTATTCCAGATCCAGATACATATGTTGTATTACCTCATCGTAGAAATACAGCAAGAATGTTTTGTGATTTGTATGATGAAAACGGAAATCCTTGGGCTGGTTGTCCCCGCGGTGTATTGAAAAAATTGCTTAAAGAAGTAGAAGAAGTTTTAGGTGGACAAATCAATATGGTGTACGAACAAGAAGCATATCTTTTGAAAGAGGAAAACGGTAATTTGGTTCCTGCTGATAGCAGTGCATGCTTCTCATCAGACGGTTTGGATATTCAAGAAGAATTCGTACAGAAATTTATTGAAACAATGGCTGAAATGGGTGTAGAAACGGAACAGATGTCCAGTGAATTTGGTCCAGGACAAGTTGAAATCAATTTGAAATATAACAAGTGTTTAAAAGCAACAGATGATCAAGTAACATTTAAACAGTTATTTAAGCATCTAGCGAGGGATATGGGAATGATTGGAACACTTGCGCCTAAACCGTTTAATGACTTAGCGGGCAGTGGATTACATGTTCATATCAGTTTGTTTGACGGTAATAAAAACTTATTTAAAGATATGAGTGACGAAAGAGGACTAGACTTATCAGAAACAGCGTATCATTTCATGGGCGGTATTCTGCATCATGGTAAAGCTTTATCAGCAATTGGTGCTCCGACTATGAACTCCTACAAACGAATGATTCCAGGGTCATGGGCACCAGCACATGTTTGTTATGGTGTCGGAAACAGATCAGTTTTAGTTCGTGTGCTTGAGCCAAGAAGAGAAAGACGTTTCGAATACCGAGGCGCTGATGGAACATGTAATCCCTATTTACTGTCGGCCTCATTGATTGCAGCAGGACTTCATGGTATTAGACAGCGTATGGATCCTGGTGCACCATTGGAAGAGGATGCGGGTGCATTGTCTAATCAGGAACTGGAAGCACTTGGTATTGACTGGATTCCACGTAATTTAAAAGAGGCATTGCATTATTTGTCGGAAGACTCGATATTAGCTGATAGCATTGGACGAGAGATTTGGCAGGAATTCATCAATGTGAAAAATGAAGAGTGGAATCAGCATTTCTACAGAGTGGATGAATGGGAACGCAAACTATATGCTGATAAATTCTAATAATTAGATAAAATGACCGTCTGCAGTTTCAAGCAGGCGGTTTTTATGTTCGCCCTGCATGGGCGAATACTCGGTGGTGAAAGTCCACTACAGGCTTGGCAGTAGGAACTGTTAGCGAAAGACAAGGTGGCTATCGTGAGGTAGTGGCTGAAGGAAGTCGGACGCAGACTCCTGAACTGACGAACAGAAACTAGATATAAGGCTGAATTAGGTCGGATAAGGTTGCAACACAAACTGAAGTCCAATACTGCCCGAAACCTATACAGTAAATCTAGCGATTACATGGGAGAAAAGTATTCGCTCTTACCGGGGGAGGTCTTACGAGGGCGCAGTGCAAGTTAAATGATAACGAACCAGTGCAATCTTTGTGGTGACATGGAGATGAATCGTAAGAAGTCAGCAGAGGTCATAGTAGCGTTCGCTGACAGGACGTGAAGGACTGAACAATAATAATTTTGAGGATACAGGGAGGTATGGAAATTGCGACAACCGCAGAAAACAGGGAAACCTGGCTACCGTCAGAGAGATAATGTGGAACATGAAGGGTACGACGGAGTGCACAGTGATCTCCACGGTGAACTGAACAATCAAAATGGTGTAAATCTGTTTGAGAAAATTCTTTCGAGGAATAATCTCAATCAAGCTTACCTACAAGTTGTCAGAAATAAGGGAGCCGCAGGCTTAGACGGTATGACTTATGACCAGCTACTCCCACACTTGAAGGAGCAAAGGGAAGAATTACTAGTGAAATTACATAACGGAACTTACCGCCCGCAACCCGTGTTGCGGGTTGAAATTCCTAAACCAGACGGTGGTGTAAGAAAATTAGGAATTCCAACTGTCATCGACCGAATGATTCAACAAGCAATCAATCAAGTCTTACAACCCATTTTTGACCCTACGTTCTCCGATAATAGCTTTGGGTTTCGTCCAAAGCGTAGTGCACATCAAGCTATCACGCTAGCGAAGTAGTACTACGAACAAGGATACAAATGCGTTATAGATATGGATATGAAAGCTTATTTTGACACAGTGACCCACGATAAACTTATGTACTATATTGAGAAAAAGGTCCAAGACAAGCGTGTTTTACGTCTTATTCGCCAATATCTCAAGAGTGGTGTTATGATAAACGGTTTATTTCAAGCATCCGAAGAAGGAACTCCGCAGGGAGGAAACTTATCACCACTATTAAGTAATATTTACTTGAATGAATTCGATAAGCTCCTCACGATACGCGGGCACAAGTTCGTCCGTTACGCTGATGACCTTAATATTTACGTCAAAAGTAGACGGGCAGGTTATCGAGTGATGGAGAGTTCAATCAACTTCCTTGAAGGTGAACTAAAATTAACCGTAAATCGTGAGAAAAGTGCGGTAGGAAGTCCATTGAAACGAAAGTTTCTAGGGTTCTGCTTATTGGCAACTAAAAACGGTGTCAAAATTCGACCACATCAAAAGGCGAAATCTACTGTGAAGCAAAAGTTGAAGAAAATAACAAAGCGAAACAGAGGGAGAAGCATTGAAGTTCTATTCAAGCAAATCAAGCAGCTAATGACGGGGTGGATAAACTACTACGGTATTGGTGAAATGAAACGCTTTATGAATGAATTAAACGGTTGGTTGAAACGACGAATCAGGCAATACATTTGGAAACAGTGGAAAAACCCACGAACCAAATGTAAAAACCTTATTCAACTAGGTATCGAAGAGCGAAAAGCCTATGAATGGTCAAATACCCGAAAGGGTTACTGGAGGATTTCTGCCAGTTACATCCTTCACAGGTCATTAACAGATGGAAAACTGGTACAACTCGGATATATGGATATATCCGTGAAATACCAGTTTGTACACTCAAATTATTGAACCGCCGTATACGGGTCCGTACGTACGGTGGTGTGAGAGGGTCGAACGAATCAAACATCTGATTCGTTCACTCTACTCGATTAATTATTTAAGGTGCCTAAAAACTCACCGGCATATAGCGGAGAAAGTTACCGATTAACTGAAGCATTATTACGTATCAACTGAAACAAAATAATCGGTGGCAAAACTCTGTATAAAAGATTGCAATACCCTGCACTTTTTTCTTGCAAAATACAGCTGTTTTTATTAATGTATCTCGCGGTCAGACAGTCGATGAACATGCGCTTATTCGTGCGTTACAAAATGGAGAGATTCATGGAGCTGGTTTAGATGTATTTGAAACAGAGCCTGAAAATCCACATAACCCATTACTTTAAATGTCGAATGTCGTGGCAGTCCCTCACATCGGATCTGCTACAGCGGGGACGTAAGCGGCAATGGTGATGCTAGCGGCAGAGAATTTAGTAGCTGTTTTAGCGGGGAAGGAACCGATAGATCCTGTTGTAAAATTAATTTTAGGTACGCAGTGCTAGAAGCTATCTTGAAAGTTTGATGAAAATAGGGTATTTGTGCACCAAAAACTATGATTACTATAAATGTAAATAAATTATTGTTGGGTACCAGGTCATCGTTTGACTTGGAATTGTTCTATAACCTAGTACCTTTCACTAAAGTGGGAATGGAGAATGGGTATGCGATTGGTGAGACCGTCCATTGAATGGAAAAACGAGCATGAAGACTACCTGAAAGAGTGGGATGAACCCCGGATAACTCCTAGCAGCTTTAATTTAGCTGGCATCGAGAGCTATTATGATTATTTAGTAGCACTGAAAATCCGGGAAAGTGGAGACGAGAAATGGGTGCATAGCACGAACTATTTCTTGGTGGATGAAAAGGATCGGGTTCTTGCAATGGTCGATATACGACACAATCTAACAGATTATCTACATAATGTAGGCGGGCATATCGGGTATGGTGTGAGACTAAATTCAAAAATAAAACCCCCTCATCGAATATAAAGATGAGGAGGTGTGACTATACTTATTTCTTAGCAACGATAACGAGTCTTCCTGTATCTAGCTGGGCTTCCGCTTCAGCCGCTTCACTTGAGGTTAAACCTGCAGCGTCCATTTTATTACGAAGTTCGTCGCCACGGGAAGAAAAAATGTTTTTTATGCTGTCCATGAAACCCAATTCCTCCATTCCAACTTTTTCCGTATGAAGTCCATCTGCTATTTCGCCGGAAAGCTTTTTTGAATGGGTAAAATATAAATATCATCCCTAGAATAACCTTGTGTTTCCAGCTTCTCTACACGTTCTTTGGCTTGTACGACGTTTTCAACTGTTAAATTTACTGTGATTGAAATCTCCTCCATTTGAATAGGTTTTTTAAGAATTAAATGAATGTCTGATTCATTGTATTTATGGGCTCGTAATCAGGTTCGACCAACACTAAAATTTTGCCGTTAATAAAGTACTCATTGTAGCGGTGGGCATCCACTTCCGGAATACCCATTCCAATCAGTGCGCCCTCAAGCCCACCAACACCAACACCCGCTGCCGCACCTGTTATTCCCGCAATAATTGGCCCTGCCGCAACAATGAGTCCAATACCAGGAATTGCTAGTGCGCCTAATCCGGCAAGTACACCACCAATTCCCCCTAATAGTCCACCAGTTGCTGCACCATCAGCGGCTTGGGTTCCTGTTTCGTCAGTTATGTGTTCTATACCTTCCGCATTCTTACTGATAATAGAAATTGCATCTGAAGAATATCCTTCTCTTTTCAAATCATCGATGGCGGCAATTGCTTCAGAATCTGTATCATAGTATCCTACTACTCCCAGTATACCCATATTAGTAACGCCTCCCAGTTTAATAAATCAGCTGTTTTTTCGGCTAGTAGAATAATACCCGTACGCAATCTTTTAAAACATGGTTTTTTAAGATCTATTGGTACACAGTCATAGTTCAGTATATTTCCGTTTTCATTCAGGATTTTGAATGCCCATAGTCACCCATGCACAATTACCTTTCACTAAGTAATAGGTCATTAGATACGAGAAAGAAAGGTTATTCCATACTATAATAAATTGTGTTTATTAGAAAGGATGTTTTCATTGAAAAAGATACTACAGGTTTTAATGGTATTATTAATAGGCATATCTATAGTTACTCTGCCAATTGGCGGTGTAAAAGCAGCAGGCTTTTCTGATATTTCTGCATTAAAAAAGGAGATTGACTATTTAACTAAGAAAAAAGTAATAAACGGATACAACGATGGTACATTCCGTCCGTCCGTACTACTTACGCGTGCACAAGCAGTTGTGATGATTATGCGCTCCATTGGTATGCCGGAAACAGAATTGAAAGATTCAGGATTCAATGATGTAAGTCCAACCAGTTTTGGATACAAGGAAATTTCCTACGCCGTGGGTGCAGGGATTATTAATGGCAAAAGTAAAGTTCGATTCGATCCAGCTGGGAATATCACACGGGCTGAAATGGCAAAAGTGTTAGGGAATGCCTATAAACTAGTGGGGGTGTATGAGCCCGGGTTCACTGATGTCTCCGCTAATTCATGGGCATTCATATTCATTTCATCATTGGCTGCGAACAATATTACCGTTGGGTATACAGATGGAACGTTCCGCCCGACGCAACCGATTGATCGTGCACAATTCTCAGCTTTCCTTGCACGAATCATGGAGCCAAGCTTCCGTCCATCTACTAGCAAAATAGACCATTCCATTGTCGACCTACCAATGGAATCGACAATCATAGATATGGTGAAAAATCCGAACAAACCAATCATTTACTATATTGATGCGAAGTCTAAATCACTGGTAATACTAAACTTGGCAACCAAAGCTAAACAGGTTGTTGAACTGAGACATCCTGCAGAAAAGCTCGCCATCAAAAATGACAAAGTATTCGTCACGCAGCAAATTCAAGCTAGAAGTCCCTATAACTTCATCGAGACGCAAAGAGGGCTAATCAATGTCTACGATGCGGACAATCTTTCTTTACTAAAACAAGTAGAGGTAAATATCGAACCTTATGATATTGCTGTGGATGATGCTGAAACGCTAATCATTTCATCTGGTTCAGGCCAACATACAGAGGTTCATACCTATAACTGGCAAACGTCAGAACACCTTTCGTCTGCTGATATTTGGGATGAAGATCTAATTGAACTGTCACCGAACCAAGGTAAAGTCTATTCGGTTCTTACTTCACACTATACTGGGCGAATGGAAACATATAGTTTAGTAGCAGGGATCATCAAGAAGGAAACAACGGAGCCTCGCTTTTTTGACACCTCCAACCTAAGAGGATATGTCCAAATGTCCCCTGACGGTAAGGTTATTTATAATGGCAATGGAACAATTTATGCATCAAGTAGTGACCCATCCAAAGATTTGACTCCACTTGGCAAACTCGCTACTCCATTCAGCACGATGACATTCGATGAACCCGGCAAGAAAATGTACCTTGCTGATAACTCAACTCAAATTTCTGTTTATAAATACGACTTGCTTGAGCCTACCTCTACTTTGCGTGCGTATGGAAAAGTAAATCAACTGATTTATGTAAAGGAAACTGGAGAACTATATGCAATCTCCGCATATAAGCAAGGTGGTTCCACAGTTGACTCCACTATACTTGAACGGTTTAATGTTGGAAAATAAACGATTATAAGGTGTTCAGTACCACCGAAGTAAGCGTCAAATTGGATTTTTAGGTGCATGTGCAAGATACTATCCAGGAAATCCGTTACAATTGCATAGAATAAGAGAAGAAGCCAACAATAGTACTAATTGTTTGGCTTCTTTTTGCGATTTCATTCAGGACTTCGTGTTGTCATAATTCAACTAAGCACTGGTACCTGTCACTATTTTCTGCAAGGCTTATTGCGAAAGGCATCTACAAAGCGTTGACTATGACTATCACATTAGTGGACAAATTCAATAACTGTTTATATTATATTTAAATAAAGTTATGTCACTTTCAAAAAACACGAGTGACATCCACTTAAAAGGGGAATCTAATAGTACGACGAACAATGAAAGGATGCTTTAGATGAGGAAACAGTTCGCACTACTACTTTGTTTTTCGCTATCAGTCGGATTGGCGGCATGTAGCAGCAACCAAGGTGAAGACACGTCCCCTCCGAAAGTGGAAGACTCCACCAATCATAAAGGAAGCATCGGGGATGAACAGGAAGTCCCCAATATAAATGACCCAACAAAAACGGACGATACCACCACAAGTCCAGTGAATCCTTCTGATAATAAAAGCGAAGACTCTGCGATTAATGGAGAGCAGACAAAGATGGCAATTGATGCATTGAAAGGCCTTGTTTTAAGATGCAAAGGAAGGCGTGTGTTTCGCTTGTCAGACGGATTTTACATCGGCAAAACTAGCCGTAAGCATATTCAAGATTCTATCGGCAAACCCGAGATTAGCGATTCGTATGATCATTACACCGGCTCGATGGGACAAGCATCTTATGACTTGTCCTATGATTCAAAAGGGATACTAAAAGAAGCGCGCTACTTTGGAACCAATGTAGAAAGGCAGACGAACTAGGGGGGGATCACAGTTGATGATCTCCTTAAACAGGTCGGGAAACCCATCGAAAAACGAACAATCGCGAAAAACGGCGAAGTGAATTATATCTATCAGTTTAAGCCATACGAACTGCAGTTCATCTTTGGTAAGGATAACGCACTGAAACATGTGAATCTACTGAAGGGGAAATAAATTGGTTCGCATATTTTAAGGAACTTCTCATGCTACTATTCCGAAAACACACTACAATTACATGTCAATAAGGTGAAGATTAGGTATTTGTGCGAATACCTAATCTTCTTTGCGTTTTAATGTAATTGGATGAAATGTCCGTAATTTTATGTCGGAATCGTACAAAAAAATATCCATATTATATATAATGGGAACTAGTCACCTTCTAAAAGGATAACCCAGCGAAGGCACGGAAAATGGTAGCCGAAGCAATTAGAGGCAGAACTTGCATGACCAACACCTTGTTTGCGCATGCGGTTGAAGCCATGCTAGCGGTACGCGTCCGCTTAGAATGGTAAACAACGGATTCCAAATGAAAAGCGGGTATGTGAGGATTCTATCGCTCACATACCCGCTTTGAAATCCCTTAATACTGTTTCAGTGCCCATACTCAAATGGTGCGGAAACCTTTCTGCATTACGCTTCCTTCGAGCTTTGGTTCGGCTTCGAATCCCTAATTGTAAATGATAACAAAAGTCCGAAGACTGCAATGTATCCTGCCATATGGAAGGCTACATTGACCCCGTGGATGGCACCAGCAACCGAGTCGTCACCCACCGCCGCTGTTACCGTGATAGCGACCAGAACCGCAGTCCCTACTGCACCAGAAATCTGACGGAACGTATTGTTCATGGCAGTTCCGTGAGCTATTAGATGATTTGGCAACTGATTCAACGCAAGCGTTGTAGACGGCATCATGACCATAGCAATGCCGAGCATCCGAACCGCATTCAAGACTGCTAAATACGTGAAACTTGTTTCTTCGGATAGGTTTGCAAACATGAACGTTGTCACTGTTAGGATGAAAAATCCACCTCGCAACAGCCATTTTGCTCCAAATTTATCGAACAGTGTTCCTGTCACTGGGTTCATAATGCCCATCACGATGGCCCCTGGCAAGAGCATCAGGCCAGAATGAAAGGCGTTGAATCCAAGCAGGTTCTGCATGAAGATTGGTAAAATTACGGTTGTTGCAATCATGGAGGCGAATACAATCATGCCAAGTCCAGTGGCCAACGTGAACACCAAATAGTTAAACACCCGAAATTCGAGGATGGGCTCTTCCAGTTTCAATTGTCGTTGAATGAATAAATAGAGTGAAATAGCTCCGACTACAAATGCTATGCCAACATTCACATGAAGCCACCCCGTGTTACCGGCAATACTAAAACCGTAAAGGAGTCCGCCAAAACCAAGTGTCGAGAGGACAATGGACCAGTAATCCATCTTTGGATTGGTTAGTTCCGTGACGTTTTTCAGCAAAAAGAAGGCCGCAATGATAATTATAATAGCAATCGGTAGGACAACATAAAAGACGCTTTTCCATGCGAAGTGATCCACAAGATATCCTGAAAGGCTCGGTCCAATTGCCGGACCAAATGCAATGACAAGACCATACATACCCATCGCTTTTCCTCGTTGTTCAACAGGGAAGAGAAGGAACATAATCGTTTGCAAGAGTGGCATCATAATCCCCGCACCTGCTCCTTGAAAAACCCGTCCTAGTAACAAGAAGGCAAAGTTAGGAGAAACGGCAGCGATGAATGTGCCAAAGGCGAATATGCTCATCGCTGTAATGAATAATTTCCGTGTTGTAAATTTTCCGATTAAAAATGCTGTGATTGGAATCATGATTCCGTTGACGAGCATGAAAATCGACTGCAGCCACTGAACTGTACTTTCTGTAACTTGAAGATCTTTCATGATTGGTGGCAAGGCTGTTGCAAGAAGAGTTTGATTTAAAATTGTAATAAATGCACCGGATAATAAAACGGCCATAAGTGGTATATTCTTTTTGAGTTCAAACGTTTGCGTGTTTTCCATTGTCTGTTAATCGCCTCATTTTAGTTACTTTCTCCCCGAACAATTTAACGTTTAATGCGAACCAGACACTTCTCACATGTAAGTGGTTATTTTACTAGACCTCAAGTTTATTGTCTAAATAAGTGTAGGTTATTCAAAATGGATACTAGATGCGGTATTGATTGGGATTGCAGTTCGCATAACGAAACAATTTGATGAAATGTCATAAGTCTATCATGCACTAGTACAACAAAATTGATACCCGAAGTCTGGAACGTGTATACGGTCGAAGGAATTAAAGTTGCTAAGTCGTTAAGTGAGGAATTAGAATACGCAGATAAATATTCTACCAGTAACCTTCCTTGTCATTTAGAATACTTAACTAATACGTTAACGCCCACCCGTTTGACAGGTGGGCGTTATTTTACGCTTATATATTTTTTTTGTGAATAGCTTTTAAGCGGAAAGTTTAGTGTCATCTACTTATTCAAATTACATCAATACTCTATTATCGAATGAACAAATTTAAGGATGAAATCCAAGTAGGTGTTATATTTTAGCGAATAATGGTCAATAGTTATAAAAGGCAGATACTGTCAAGTAGATCCAGTTTTATTGATTTTAGCAATTGCTTAGGTCTTCCTTAGAATGAAATACTTTCTATTCAATCCATTCTCCGAGGTCTTGTTCAAGAGAAAGACGATAAAGAATTTCAATTTGTCCTTATGGAGGGTGATTACTAAAATGATAGGGGTTTTAATGTTAATAGTCCTAGAATATCGTATTTAAAATGATGTCAATGTGGAATTTAAACAGTATTTTGAGGAGGATAATAAATGACAGATAAATACTCAGATGATGACAAACAAACGAAGGATGATAAAACATATGACCCTAGCCGCCGAAGGTTTTTAAAAAACACAGGAATGGTAGCTGGCGGAGTTGTAGGAGGTTCGTTTCTTGGAGGATTACTGACCAACAAATTCGTGCAAAAAAATGAAACAGCTACAAAGTCTGGTATGGAACATGCTACCGACTTTCAAGAAGCCTTACAATTTTTTACCCGTAGGGAAGACTTTGCGGTACTTCAAGCTGCAACTGAGCAAATTTTTCCAAAAGATGAGAATGGGCCGGGTGCAATTGAATTAGGGGTGCCCTATTATATTGACAAGCAGTTAGCCGGTCAATGGGGAGTAAATGCCAGAGACTATCGACAAGGGCCATTCGTTCCTAAGACTAAACCAAGCGAAAGAGCTGAGGAAAAGCGAGGTGAACAATCGATTTTGGATCGAGGAAGTATTTTTTTACTTGGCCTAAGAGTAATGAATCAAGAAAGTGGTAAACGATTTAATACTAGTTTCGATAAAGCCACGGAAGCGCAGCAAGGTGAAATTTTGCAGGATTTACAAGATGGAAAAATTAAAATGAATGGTTTATTATCATCCGAATTCTTCTTCTTGCTTCATAGATCCACACTAGAAGGTGCGTACTGTGATCCACTATATGGTGGTAATAAAAATATGGATGGTTGGAGAATGAAGGAGTTTCCTGGAGCACAAGCATCATATATGGGGGTTATTGATAGTGAAGACTTTGTAAAAATGGATCCAGTTAGTTTGGAAAATTATCAGGGACACTAATCATATATTCATTAGGAGGAAATGCAGTGGTCAAAAAACTCAATAAGGTTGACGCAGTCATCGTAGGATCAGGATGGGCCGGTGGTATTGTTGCGGCAGAACTAACTAAAGCGGGTCATAAAGTTGTCATACTTGAACGCGGTAAAGATAAGAAGCACGAAGACTTTAATGGTACAAAGGACGAGGTACGTTACTCGCAACGTTATGATTTGATGCAAAACCTTCATAAAGAAACGATAACATCAAGAGGTGATCTATCCGAAACAGCACTTCCAGTAAGAAACAATGTGAATGCAAGATTGGGTGAAAATACGGGTGGAGCTGGCGTTCACTGGAACGGATGGACCTTTCGCTGGCTACCTTATGATTTTGAAATATACAGCAAAACAGTTGAACGTTATGGGAAGGGGAAAATTCCGAAGGATTCAACAATGCAAGACTGGGGGGTTACTTACGATGAAATGGAACCATATTTCGATAAATTTGAAAAAACTGCTGGAATTTCAGGAGAAGAAAACCCACTCGGACCACCACGCTCCGATAAATATCCTAATCCGCCACTAAAAACTACGCCAGCTATTAATTTATTTCAAAAAGCATCTACAGAACTGGGCTATCATCCTTATCGAATGCCGGGTGCTACCGTGTCACAAACTTATCAAAATCCGGATGGAGAAACCATTAATGGATGTGTGTATTGTGCATTTTGTGAAGAATACGGTTGTAATTTCGGTGCGAAAGCTGACCCAATCGGAACGGTACTTGCAACTGCTAAGAAAACCGGGAACATGGAACTACGAAACGGGGCAAACGTAACGCGAGTCAGCCATAATGGGAAACGTGCGACTGGCGTGATTTATGTTGATACGAGCACTGGACAAGAATACGAACAACCTGCAGATATTGTTGTACTTGCTGGATTTGTCTTTTCAAATACGAAATTACTTTTACTATCAAAAATCGGGACCCCATACAATCCACAAACGGGTAAAGGTATAATTGGTAAAAACTTTACAGGCCATTTCTCAAATCTATCTACCTATATTGGTGCTCGCGGTTTCTTTGAAGAGAAGAAATTTAACCTCTATATGGGAACTGGTTCACTTGGTTCCACCCTTGATGATTTTGCAGGGGATAATGAAGATCATACAAATCTCAATTACTTGCATGGTTTTGAGATCCACTATAGTCAGTTAGGAGCAAGACCAATCTCCAATAACCAAGTCCCAGTTGGAACGCCTACATGGGGGAAGGAATTTAAGAAAAACTCGTTGCATTACACGAATCGAAACTTGTTTATCACATCACAAACTGCATTTTTACCAAATAAGTACAGCTATTTGGATTTAGATCCAACATATAAAGATGCACTAGGCAATCCACTACTGCGTGTGACTGTTAAATATTTAGAGGATGATATTAATCGATCTAAAGCTGGTGTAGCCCGATGTGAAGAAATAATGAACAAGATGGGTGCAGATATTGTTGATGTTGACAAGGTTGCAGATGATTTACAATTTGATCACAAATTTTATACCGATCACTTTATAGGTGGGGTTATTATGGGCGCTAGTCCAGCAAATTCTGCAGTCAACACATATTCCCAAATGTGGGATATGGAAAATTTATTTGTGGTAGGGGGCTCGTCTTTTCCACACACTGGAAATTACAATCCTACTGGAACGATTGGGGCCTTTGCCTATCGTGCGGCTGAAGGAATGAATAAATACTTAAGTGAAGGCGGGTTACTAACACAACAGCTGCAAGAAAAAAATGCATGATAATAGAAGTGAATTACAGAATGAACTAGTATTAGTCAGGTATTTTGAACTTATAGCCTTTAGATTATATGCCACGCAAATAAAGAAGCCCGTATTTATGGGCTTCTTTATTTGTGTTCACTCACTATTAACGGACTTTACATATTTATTCACTATAGTGATCTTTTTACGTTATTAATTGTCAGGTACCACTCTGTGCGCGACACTATTCTGAAAATACACATCAATTGTATAATAATACAATGAAATCAACTATCCAAAAGAGTTTCTGACCCTATTTAAATTTTTACTCGGGTGTGTGAATTATTCGTCATTGTGTATCACGCTGGTACTTCTTTTAAACCTACGATGGTGCCTTTTCACTTACGATCATGAACTCTCATAATAAGTTTTCCAAATGAAGTTGCAAAAGGAAGGATAATGAGTGAAGAAAGGACATTAAACAAAATACCGATATAAGCGAGTTGTGTGTCAGCTTCACTTGCAAGCTGTAATCCAATCGAAGTGAGCAAACCGATAAAGGGATAAAATACGATAACTCCGATGATATTCAACCATATATGGGCATAGGCAGACAATCTTGCTTCCCTGCCAGCACCAATAGAAGCCAAAAAAGCAGTGACACATGTACCGATATTGGAACCTAGCATAATAGCGATTCCAGTGTCCAAGTGTACAACGCCATTTGTTAGGAATCCCATTACAATTCCTATAGTGGCTGTGCTTGATTGAATAATCGCCGTTATGAATGTACCGGTGAGAATACTATAAAGATAACTGTCATCCAAAGATAATAGTGAATTACTAACAAATCCAATTGAGCTCAATGGACCTGCTAAGAGTTCAAAGCCACTCATGGAAGTAAAGACAGCGGCTATGCCGAGAAGTATTAGACCGATACTTCGTAACTTTCTTTTTCTAGTTAATAATAAAATAGCCCCACAAATGGCTAGAGGTACAAGGAATCGCTCTAGGTCAAAGGTGATGAGTACAGTTGTTAATGTCGTACCGATATTTGTTCCTAAAATAATTCCTATAGATTGAGGGAATGTGAGTAATCTAGCGGCAATGAGTCCAATCGTAATGACCATGACTGCCGAACTACTTTGTAGAATACAAGTAATTCCAACCCCTGCTAGTAGACCTTTCCAGGGCGTATCCGTTAATTTAGTAAGCCATAATTTTAAGGAGTTTGCAGATAAATTGAAAAGCCCTAATCTTAGTAATGCCATGCCGTAAATAAATATTCCGATTAAGAATAAAAATAGAAATAATTGAGCCAAGCACCCACCCCCATATCTATGTCTATGGTTTAAAAGGTTCGGACATGCATTGTTTCCCCCGATTACCGGTTACACGTATTCTAAACTATAGTGTTACTCGCCTAAATAGTAAGATATGTCCTCTCTAATTTTAGGATAGAGACTAATTTTTAGTTACCTGTGCATGGCACTATTCAGTGAATACAATACAATTGTATAATGATACGAAGAAAGTCCGTATTTATGCTTCATTATTCGGCTTTATGTATAATTAAATGGGTGTGTGAATTGTTTGTCTTTTGGTTTGACACAGGTACCTCCTCTAAAGCACACAATCACAAAGGTGCATCGGAATAAAGAAAAAATGTGCCTAAGTCCAATCCTTGTTCTCTTATTTTACATAACCTAAAGGTATCAGAGAGTTTAAGGATGTGGAAAAAATGGGGAATTCGAATGAGGGACTATCATGTTTGGATGTAAAGCCTGGCTTTACATTAAGAACCCAATTTACCTTTATCGCCAATGACATAACTTTAAGTTGTATTCTAAGCGGCATTGCTGAAAACTCGGTTAATATTGCCGGGTTTTTCACAACTAGAAACGCCAATAACATTAATTTTGTTAGGCTTGTGGCGGGCTCATCTGAATCTGAAAGTATGGAAGATCTTCTTGTAGTAACAAAAACACTGAAATCCTTTCATGTTAAATTTGAAGAGGAGAAAGTACTTGCACTTGCTACTATTCCAGCGGGTATACCCGGGGGCTATAATAGGGTAATTGGTAGTTTGTGGTGTAAGATGAAGCTTGAATCATTTTATGTGGGGGAAGACAATATAATCTATTTAAACGTATCAAACATCAAAAAAGCGATAGAAATATTGTCACAAGAAAATGTTAAGCAATGTCCAAAGAATTGTTCAAAAAGATGTTAAATTGACAACAAACACACATTTTTTCAAATAATAGTTTGTAGGCAAGCGTTAAATATAGCCCGCCTGTTCTGAAAAGCACCCACAATTAGTGAGCACAAACTAATTGTGGGTGCTTTTATCTTAATAGATGAACAACTTCCGGATGGCTCCCGACCATGGAAGAAGCTTATCGGTTACCTGTTCATTGTTCACATCAATTGGATAGGAATGTGATCATGAGTTTAATTTTGGATTGGATACATTGGATAAGATATCCAACCAGTATAAAGGCACGAAATTGGCGGGAAATGTTCACAAAGATAATGGCGAACGATTTTTGCCGGCGTATACGATTATCGAAAAAGAAGGTGTTAAAATTGCGATTATCGGTATGGTCACTCCACTAATCGTCGAGTTTGAAAAAGGTACTAATCATCTGGATGGATTGGTTGTTAAAAATCCAGTTGAAGAGACAAAAAAGATAGTTAAAGAGTTAGAAGGAAAAGTAGATGTCATGATTGGCATCAGCTTGCTGCTTCAATTTCATGAAAGTTGAAGCAGCAAGCCCGAAAGTAGTGGCCTGAAAAATTGCACAGAGCTGAACAAAGTATATAAAGGCGGCGTAGCAAGATCCGCATCTGTCAAAAACGTAGGCGGGAAAACGAAGTACAAACCATTTGTATCTCAGGCACTTTATGATGTGAATAAAAAGATGGACCGCGGTAAAGACTTAATTGCATGTGAACGATAAAAAAAACAGCTCCCCCCAGATTTCGTATCTGGAGGGGAGCTGTTTTTTTAGGTTCTCAAATTTCAAGTACTGGTACGACACGATTTGGAATTGTATCAGGACCTTTTTTGTCTAAGTAGTCTCTCGCACTGATACCTAGATTTAGCGCATTCACTACAACCATATGAAGAAAATACAAAGGAAAAAACAGTTAATTATTTACGTAATATAGTGCTATAATTAGCTAGTTATTTTATTTGCTTTTCTTGGGAGATGTACAGATGAATCATTTATTACCTTCTCAATCGTCCCGTTCCAAAAGGACGATTGTTTACATTTTGATATTTTTGTTGATTGCCATTGTGGGATTGGCCTATTTAAAATGGATTCCGTATTATAGCAAAAGCATCTTGGCCATTACTTCTCATTCAATCGGGGATTCCATTTTGGGGGATCCGTCTGAGGCAGGATCTGTCTCATGGGAAGGCGCATGGTCCTATGCCTTGATTTATTTCAATTCAGTTTGGAAAGCGGCTGTTCTGGGTATTCTATTGGGCTCTTTAGTGCAGGTTTTATTGCCGGCACACTGGTTACTCAGAGTACTTGGAAAAACTTCTTTTGGCAGCACCGCAATTGGGGGCCTTTCCTCACTTCCAGGCATGATGTGTACCTGTTGTGCTGCACCAGTTGCTGTCGGATTCCGCAAGAAAAATGTCTCTGTAGGGGCTAGCCTTGCTTTTTGGCTCGGCAACCCGACCTTGAACCCTGCCACGCTAATTTTCATGACCTTTGTTTTGTCTTGGAAATTCACTTTACTCCGACTGGTGTTCGGTGTTATTTTGACTTTTGGCGTCAGCTATTTGGCCAATCGTTTTGTTCTTGCGGTAAAACAGGTGGATATCGATAAAATCATAGAAAAAGCGGAAGAGGTGGAAGCGGGCTCCTTCATTTCGAGATGGATGAAAAGCTTAGGGAAAATGACTTTGTATATTCTTCCGGCCTATATCCTATCCGTTCTATTGATGGGGGCAATTCGTGTATGGTTATTCCCGCATGTGAGTGAAGCCTCTGCCAATACCATTTTTACAATTATCATCTTTGCAATTGCAGGTATGTTATTTGTGATTCCGACAGCTGCGGAAATACCTATCATCCAAACGTTTATGTCATTTGGGCTCGGCGGTGGTCCAGCTGCAGCACTCTTAATTACATTACCTTCTATCAGTCTGCCATCCCTGTTGTTAGTTGCAAAATCGTTCCCTACAAGAGTCTTGTTTTTTGTAGCAGGATCCGTGGTATTGCTGGGAATACTGTGCGGTGTGATGGGGATGTATATTTTATAAAGGATAGCTGATTGCAATGCCTGTACAAGAGAGGAAATAGGACTCTTGCACAGGCATTTTTTATCGAAATACAAGGCACAATGGCAAGCAATTCAACCAGTTAGCTAAACATATAAAATTCAGGTGCTGTTCACGGCACTGATCAGTGAATACAATACAATTGTATAATAATACGAAGTTAATCAATTACTATGCGACCTATTCTTTATCTTTTGTATAATTACTTGAAAGTGTGAATTTCTCGTCTTGGTGTCTGACAGGTACCTCTCACTGGCCTCTGAGCCTCTAGGCGCTGGAGTCTGGACGTGATTTTATAGTTTCCTAAGCTACAAAAAAAATATCCCAAGTAAAAGAACTCGGGATATCATCTAATTTATACAATTTATTTCTTTGACGACCATGGTGTTCCTAAGCGAGGCAACACCCAACGATCTAGCCCATACCAACCAGCAACTTTCCAGGCCATAATTAAGAATACTGCAATTATAAACATAACGGGATTCGAACTCACGGTACCTGCCAATAAGAAAGACATATTCATAAGTGCACCAAAGAAAGCTGCAATTCCAGTTAAGAGACCAACGATTAAGCCGAGTCCAATTAACACTTCACCCCAAGCCACCATATAAGAAAATGGGACTGCGTTTGGAATTACCATGCTCTCTAGGAACCAAGCATACCAGCCTGCGACGTCCCCCGACTCGGTTTTGGCAAGGGCGCCCCCCATAAACCCTTTAATTGCAACACCAGCATTAGCGCCAGTCCATACGTCAGAAGTAACTTTTCCAATGCCAGCCATCAGCCAAGAATAACCAAGGTATAATCTTAACACCAACCATATCCATGAGGATGTCGTGTTAGAAAACAACCATTTTGATAGAGGATTTTCTTCGATAATAACATTCTTCCCAAACTGTGATTTCTTCAATTCAACCATGTCATCACCCCATATTTTTATGTCGTTATTCATTATTACTATACATAATAGATAGAGTAAGAGTATCCATAGTACTATTTTAATCATAGCGTGTGTGACAAGTTTATCCATTTTAGGTGTCAGTGTATCAATTCAGTAAATGCAATAAAACTGTATAATGTTACAAAGTAAGTAATTCATTATGTACTTTACTATTCTTTTTCGGGTGTTTATTCAGACACGCGAATTTTTTTCTTTGTGTTTGACACTGGTACATCTTTTAAGTGCATGGCGCGAATAAGTTTCAGAGTATTTGATTTATTTTGAGTGTGCAGGTATAGTAGTGTTAGTATACCTATTTTTTGAATATATAGACAAATAGTTTAAAGGGGGAAGGAATGAGATGGTAAATGTACCAGTGGAAAACAAGTTTTTGAACTATCCACAACAGCCTCATGGCGGAAAATTGGTGGATAAGGTAGTGACGGGAAAAGAACGGGAAGAGGAGCTAGTCAGAGCCAAGCAGCTACCAACGATTATGGTAGACATGGAGGCTTCGATAACGCTTGAAATGATTGCGACGGGGGTTTTATCTCCCAATGAAGGCTTTATGAACGAACCAGATTATAATTCTGTTCTTTCGTCAGGGAGGTTAACAAGTGGCGTAATATGGCCGGCGCCGCTAAGTTTTGCCCCAATTGGTAATCGGAACAAAGAAATCGTGAAGTCCCTTAAGGTTGGGGATGAGGTGACACTTGCGGATGAAAACAATGAACCTGTTGCTATTATGCGAATAGAAGATATTTTTCAGTATGATAAGGAACGGCGCGCGTCTGCTCTTTTTGGTACGACCGATCGTAACCACCCGGGGGTCGATGCAATTTATAGAAGAATGGGCGATGTCTCTTTAGGTGGACCTATTCGATTATTACGGCGAATGGATTGGGGACCATTTGAAAAACTTCGCCTGGAACCAAAAGATACGTGGCGTATATTTTATGAAGAGAAGAAGTTTCGTACCGCGGCAGGTTTTATAACAGGGGCCAATCCCTTGCATAGGGGTCATGAATATATTCATAAGAACGCTTTGGAAGAATTAGATGGCTTGCTTCTTCAACCTTTAGTCGAGATGGCCAAACGTGAGTATACACGTCATGAATACCGTATGTTGTCTTATCGAAGCGTTTTAGATACGTATTATCCACAAGGTCGTTCCATTCTCGCTCCTTTGCGAGTGACGTATATTTTTGCAGGACCGCGGGAGACTGTTTTACACGCACTAATTATGAAGAACTATGGTTGTACGCATGCGCTCATTGGGCGAGATCATGCGGGAATTGGTGATTATTATGATAAGTATGCGAGCCATAGTATATTTGACGAGTTTAAACCTGAAGAGTTAGGGATTGAAATTCGATTGTATCATGAAGTCTTTTATTGCACACGGTGTGATAGTCCCGCTACAGGGCAGTCCTGTCCACATGATGAACAGTACAGGATTAATATTTCTGGTACGGGTATACGTGAAATGCTTCGTCATGGGATTATGCCACCGAAGGAAATTGTGCGTCCAGAATCAGCTCGTATTGCGATGCAGGGGGTTCAGCCAAAAGGACTTGATGAGTTTGAAAGATCCATTTCACCAGTTGGCAAAACGCTTAAAAGCATATTCCCTTTCTATTTGGCAAGGACAAGGCTCGGTGGACGAAAACGCAATACGCCATTGATGGTGGAGGAACTAACAAACCTTGATTTAGAAGCGGCGAACTTGGATGTCCGTACCAATGCAGACCGAATTTATCAGGATATTTTTGACGAGTTTAGTAGTGTGGGTGATGTTAATCGCAATTTGCAGCCGGAATGGATTGCAGATGCCCGGGATTCAATGCGCGCCCAACAGGAAATGGTCATTCAGGATTTGGAGGAGAAAGTGGCACAAGCGCCAGCTACCGCTTCCGATGAATTCTTGTATCAGGATAAGGAAGAATCTCAACGTGAACTTGATGTCGCTAAAAAGATTCTTACGGACATTCCGATGGTGCTGGGTGATGATCATTTAGAAGACCGGACTTGGAATCTCCTCCCTTATCATCGTTATCGCGGCAGTGATGAACCCAACGAAGACACTAATGAAAAGTAAATTGTACTTCTATAGATTTTAAAGCTATTAAGCGTATCACTTAGATGAATAAGTGATACGCTTTGTTTTCTTGTAATAATCCGATGTCTTGGGATGCTGGGTTCTCATTGAATTCTGGATTGTATGAGTACCTAATAATTTCACGTGCCAGTGATTGTAAATTATGACACAATAGAGCTAGATGCAACTGAATATACGGGGGGGAATGAAAAGTGAAACCAAAAGTGTATTCAACATATTCGATACCTGAACATGTGAAAGAGTTTATGGCTGAGTATTGTGATATTCGAGAGTGGCAGGGAGATGGGCGAATTCCGAGGGATATCTTGTTAAAGGAAATTGCTGATGTAGAAGGGTTATATACTGGGGGCAGCAGTATGGTTGGAAGGATTGATGAGGAGTTGCTGAATCACGCCCCTCATTTAAAAATCATTAGTAACGTATCTGTTGGTTACAATAACTTTGATGTAGAAGCTATGACTAAACGAAATGTAATTGGAACCAATACGCCTCATGTATTGGATGAAACGGTTGCGGATTTAGCATTTGCCCTTATTTTATCTACTGCTAGACGCATCACTGAATTGGATCGGTTCGTCAAAGAGGGGAACTGGAAACCAACGACAAATTATCGTGAGATCTATGGGAAAGATGTACATAGCACCAAGTTAGGCATCATTGGAATGGGGAGAATCGGAGAAGCAATTGCGAGAAGGGCAAAATTCGGATTTAATATGGATGTCCTTTATTTTAATCGGAACAGAAAACCGGAAGCTGAAGAGAAGTATGATGCGGAGTATTGTGACTTGACATCACTTTTAACACGTGCCGATTACATTGTGTTGATGACGCCCCTTACACCTGAAACGTTCCAACTCATTGGTGAAGAAGAATTTAATTTGATGAAGAAATCAGCTGTTTTCATAAATATATCTCGCGGTCAGACGGTCGATGAACAAGCGCTTATCCATGCTTTACAAAATGGCGAGATTCATGGGGCGGGATTGGATGTATTTGAAAAAGAGCCCGTGGATTCAGATAATCCATTGCTTCAAATGTCAAATGTCGTGACAGTCCCTCACATCGGATCTGCTACAGCGAGAACAGAAGCCGCAATGGCGATGCGAGCGGCAGAGAATTTAGTAGCTGTTTTAACGGGGAAGGAACCCATAGACCCTGTTGGAAGTTAAATCTTAGGTATGCTGTGCAGCAAAAAATCATAAGCGTTTAGACATTTACGACAGTTCTTATACAGGTATCTGATACTATTTCGGGTATTAATGATTCGTTCGGAGTATCGCTCAACTATGTATAGAGGACCTGAAGTTAGAGATTGTTATGATCTCTGGCTTTATTCTTGTCTTGAAATAATGAGGTTTGGGGTAGTAGCGCAAATCAAGCACCTTGGAATTCATTGAAGTCAATAAATGGAAAAGTCAACCAATCCCTAATTCAAGGATTGGTTGACTTCTGAATGCTGCGTGAAATGGGAAAAATAGAAATGAAGTTCTGATATTATTCTGGAACTTTTTCGTATGCTAGCTTCATTATAATCTCTTCGTGTTGAGGATACGTTGTTAATAGTTCAGCTTGTGTGAACAGTTCAAAGTCTTGGAAATCAAACCCTGGAGAAACCATACAACCTACTAAGGAGCAAGTATCATCCGCCATGACAGATGATCCGAAAATTGAATTTTGGGGGACTAACGCTTGGGGGACCTCTCCATTATCTAAATCCATGCCTAGTTTGATTTCTTTATAATCTCCAATTTCATCAATGACATGTATCGTTAACGAACTTCCAGCGTGATAATACCATAATTCATCCGATTTTAAACGGTGAAAATGAGAGACATCATTTGATGTTAATAGAAAGTAAATGCTCGTATAGAGCTTTCGGTGACCTTCAAAATCACTAGTTAATTCTTTATCAGACGTACGTTCTTCCGATTCAAAGGTTCTTTTATAATATCCACCTTCTGGATGAGGGATCATTCCAAGTTTAGATACCCAGTAATTCGCATTCATTTTCTTCATCATAAAACTCCTTTCGTTTATGAATTGTGTATTATTTTGATTTGTTCTAGCTATATGATGTAGCTGAATAAACAGTGAGTAACTACCTGGATTCCTTTCAATGAGAATTAAGTGGTTACTTTTTTGTATGTGTGATTGGGCGTGGGGATGACATCAGCACATAGGGTTAGCGCCTTTACAGATACGAGGAGGATTCTTTTGAAAGCTTTTAATAAAAACAAGGTTAAAAAGCTAATGCTGAAAAAAGTGAACCTTAGTCAAGTTACTCAAACTTTTGATTGATTTAAAATCGGACAAAAGTACTGAATTATATTTTCTTTTGTGATGGTGCTTTTTCTGTTTTCATCATTAATTAAAGGTTCAGTGGCGTTTGTTAATCGTTCTATTGAGGAAGGCGTAGGTTTGCTATGGAAAAAGCGAGCTGCGCGTATTGCTTGACCGACTTGTTAATGAAATGCATTGGATTGAAAATAACTGGATTTCCCTTTCAGATCCATTGGATGCTGTTTGAGTAAATTGATAGTGAAGCAGCAGTCTTAATTAAAAGTTAACACATTCCCTTAGTACTAATTTCATAAATTACAAATTAATCTCGCGAACTGCATACGTTATGATTACAACCTGCATGCCAGTCGCTTCAAATCAAAATTATGTGGACTGGCATGAGGATGTAAGGTGATGTGAATGTCGAAGGAAAGCGTACTGTCGCACCTTTTTCTTTAGCTTGGAAACTCTCTGTCACTCGACGTTTGTTAACTCATTAACGATCAAATTCAAAGAATTTTCCTTAATCAGCGGATAATCACTGATGGTCCAATGGGGCACACTGTAGACTTGTCCTGCTTTCACAGCGGTGAGATTTTTCCAGACAGAAGTAGCGGCATACATCTCTAGATCCGTCTGCGCTTCCAAATCTTCTTCGGAGTTGCCTACTTCTAGGAAAAGATGATCTGTATTAAAAGAAGGCAGAGATTCCAGCGAAATTTGTTCTGCTTTACTAATGCTCTCTATTCCAGGAGCAGGCGTGAGTTTCAACCCCGAGAACAGAATTTCCGCAAAGCCATGATTCGGTCCATATAATCGGATGATTTTCGGTTGAATGCGTAAATACATGAACGTTTCACCAGGTTTCACATGTGCAGCGATGAGTTTTCGGGCTTCGTCCAATTTTTGTTCATATTGCTCGATCCATTGCTGCGCTTCCTCTTCTTTTTGCAAGACTACACCCATTTTAATAAGGCCAGTTCGCCAATCATCAGAATTTTCGAGGATCACTGTCGGTGCGATTTTACTCAGATCATCGTTAATCTTGGAATCCCGGGAAATAATCAAATCCGGTTCAATTTCCACTAAGGCTTCCAAGTTAGCGGAGTCGCCAAGCGGAATGACGCCGGACAATGCATCGTTGTCCAAATAAGGAAGCTCTAAAGACCCTATGTATGTAGTGGAAGCATACGGTTTTATGCCAAGTGCCAGCATTTGATCAGCCAGTCTGTAATCGAGTACGACAATTTTCTCCGGTTTTCCTACAATAGTGGTTTGACCGGCGGCATGTTCAATGACTCGCTGCTGTGGTGTGTTCGCGGATGCTGCTTCTTTGATACTATCTACTGAATTATCTTCTTTGGGAGAGGTACAGCCCGAAAGTAAAATGAGCAGAAGCAGCAAGGATAGGATGACTGACAATCGTGAACCTGATGAACGATCTGAGTTGATTTTGTACATGATAATAAAATTAACCTCCATTATGAATAATTAAGTTAGTCTAAACAATAATGATAATCATTATCAGTTAGAAAGTCGAGAAAAGACTAGTATGACTCAGGGTAATCGTTTACGAGGGATTACTCTAAGTCATGCTAAATAGGGGTCATTTTCACCTATAATCTCTTTGTGTGCAGCGTTTCCGTCTTAATTTTAGGTACCCAATTGCCCTGCACGACAGTTAATAAGAGTAATTTAAAACTATAAATGTATATTACACTGAATGATTCTACAGAAAAATGCTCCTTCAGTAGAATAGATACTGACAACCAAATAAGTTCTATACGCTACAAATGAATTGCGTAGACCAAGACATCGTCAATCGTCAATACTTATCTCTGTTGCCGCGGAGCATTATGATAAGTTATCTGAATACGCATTAGTCAAATTCATGATTCTTGTGCAGCTATTTCGTTGGAGAAGTTTGGAGGAAATCGAACAAGTAATCCGCGCTAAACTGGCTATCTGAATCGAATTGGAGCTGGATTCTATTAGTGGATCTCAGCTGAGTCGGCGACTTGTGAAGTTAGACACATCAGCATTGGCAGACTTGCTGGTATCAGTCACGAAACGATACTGGTTGGTACGTGGTAAAACCGCTGGCATTAGTGCTAACATTGGGATCCTAAAATTAATTGATTCCACACATATCAAGTTGCCGTAGAACGCATCTACTTGGACCGCCATAAGTAAGGATTCTAGGGGGGAAAGCTACATCTCCGATTAGCCGTTGCTTTTGCAACTGGGGTTAATTATCTCTTTGATGCTTAAGTGTTAGAGCCTCTGGACGCGGGTTCGACTCCCGCCGTCTCCACCATACATAAGATCTGAAGGTGCCAGCATATATTTAAGATAAGGATATCCTTGCCAATACGGCAAAGATATCCTTATTTTTATTAATGAAAATATACTCAAGAGTAATCCGAATATTAGAGAATCTACATAGAATACACCTCCTGTAACCATGCATTTAAAGAAAGCCCGCTACTATCAAATGCTACCCCAAAAAACTAAACTTACTGTAACTTCTGCAAGCTGTTGACAATTATCTAAATAGTATCTAGTATATAAATGAGATTGATAATCGTTATCAATTAAAGTTAGCGGATAACTAGTCCTTAGAAAAGTAAAAGAAGGAAAGAAACCTTAATCAAACGATACGATTATTAAAAGGAAAGGAAGTACTGAAAATGTCAGCTATTAAAGTGGATCAAGTTGCAATAGGTTACTCAAACACACTTATTATTGATGATTTAAGTGTCTCTATTCCTGAAAAAAAGATAACTACGATTATTGGCCCAAATGGTTGTGGGAAATCTACTTTATTAAAGGCTATTTCGAGAGTATTGAAAACAAAAAGAGGTGCGGTCTATCTTGACGGACGTGCAATCCATCAGTTAGAAACGAAAGAAGTCGCCAAGAAAATGGCGATTTTGCCACAATCGGCGAATGCACCAGGGGGACTTACTGTATTTGAATTGGTTTCCTATGGCCGTTTCCCGCATCAAAGTGGATTTGGGTCATTAAAAAAAGAAGACTATGAATATATTTATTGGGCAATTGACGTAACCGGATTAAATGAATTTAAGGATCGTCCTGTTGAAGCGTTATCAGGTGGACAAAGGCAACGTGTTTGGATTGCAATGGCGCTTGCGCAGGACACTGAAATTCTTATTCTCGACGAACCGACTACATATTTAGATTTAGCGCATCAACTGGATATTTTACTCCTCTTACAGCGACTTAATGAGGAGGAAGGTCGAACAATTGTCATGGTGCTTCACGATTTAAATCACGCATCACGTTTTTCTGATTATATGATTGCCATGAAAAACGGCAAATTAGTGAAAGAGGGGACACCGGAAGAAGTGATGACTTGTCCAAATTTACAGCTTGTATTTAACATAGAAGCCAGAATTGCAACTTGTCCATTTAGTGATAATCCAATTTGTCTATCTTATCAATTATGTCAGAAGGATCGGTAGTCCTTTTTCTCAATAAAGTATGCCGATTGTAAGTTTGTTGTGGGGGAGGAAAGGTATGTCTGCTTCAGCGGAAGTTTCTGCCAAGATAGAAAAGTTAACGGAAATTAAGAAACACTCACATCCAATTGTTGCGGTAGTTGTTTTATTTGGAGGTATGTTTGCATTACTGGTTGCGATAGGTCTTTCCATTTCATTTGGAGCTGCGGACATAAAGTTAGCAACTGTTTGGACAGCTGTGTTTCAATTTGATCCTGATCTAACGCAGCATCAAATTATTCGAGAAATACGTATGCCGCGCGTTCTTGGTGCAGCAATAGTTGGATCATGTTTTGCCGTATCTGGTGCACTAATGCAGGGAATGACTCGAAATCCACTAGCAGATTCCGGTCTTTTGGGCCTGAATGCCGGTGCTGCATTTATGCTCGCACTCTGCTTTGCTTTATTACCCGGCCTTCCATATATGTACCTAATCATGTATTCCTTTTTAGGTGCTGGTTTAGGTGTTGGGATCGTGTATGGAGTAGGTTCGATGTCACGAGGCGGTTTGACACCGATGCGACTTGTCCTTGCTGGAGCTGCAGTAAGCGCATTGTTAGGAGCACTTAGCGAAGGAATTGCTCTTTATTTTCGTATTGGGCAAGATTTAGCCTTTTGGTATGCCGGTGGTGTATCGGGTACGAAATGGGTTCATCTCCAAATCATGTCCCCATGGATTCTCGTTGCGATGATTGGTGCACTCATTCTTTCTCGTTCGATCACACTCTTAAGCCTTGGAGAAGAGGTGGCAATTGGACTAGGTCAACGAACAAAGACGATTAAATTAGTTGGGATGATTATCGTGCTTATCCTAGCTGGAGCTGCTGTTTCTGTAGTAGGGGCGGTTGGTTTTTTTGGATTAATCGTTCCTCATCTTACCCGTTTTCTAGTTGGTCATGATTATCGTTGGATTATACCTTGTTCAATTGTGCTTGGTGGTCTGTTAGTTGTTTTAGCTGATCTCGGAGCAAGAATGATTAATCCTCCGTATGAAACGCCAATTGGCGCATTGATTGCTTTAATTGGGGTACCGTTCTTCCTGTATCTTGCACGAAAAGGGGGAAAAGAACTATGAAAGAAAAGAATAATAAGACTCATACCCAACATAGGGCAAAGACTAAAAATCTGATAATCATCGGTGTTCTAGGATTGCTCATTGTCGTTGCGTTCATGATTAGCATGAATACGGGCTTTATTAAATTGACACCGCTTGAAGTGATCCGCACGCTATTTGGACTAGGAACGGAAAAACAACATCTAATATTATTTGAATTTCGTTTACCGCGTATAATTATTGCGGTATTGGTAGGGATGGGACTGGCAGTATCTGGCTGTGTGTTACAAGGGATATCCCGCAATGCTTTGGCGGATCCAGGCATATTAGGAATCAACGCAGGTGCAGGACTAGCCGTCATGTTATTTATATCTTTTTTTCCATCAACTGCAGCAACACCTGTCTTTTTACTTCCTGTTTTGGCGTTTTTTGGGGCAGGGGTAACAGCAGTAATCATTTATTCGTTAGCTTATAAACGACATGAGGGAATTTCACCTATGCGGTTACTACTCACAGGTGTGGCAGTTGCAGCCGGTATTAGTTCGGCCATGATTGTTTTAACACTGCGCTTAAGTCCAGAAAATTATCAATTTGTTGCTACTTGGTTAGCGGGCAGTATTTGGGGGTCAAATTGGAAATTTGTATTGTCCTTGTTGCCATGGATTCTCGTTTTAATTCCATTTGTATTTTCGAAAGCACGTGTATTAAACGTACTAAATTTAGGAGACTTAACAGCTACTGGCTTAGGTGCTTCGATTGAGAAAGAGCGTCGAATATTACTTGCTGCAGCAGTTGGATTAGCGGGAGCTAGCGTATCAGTTAGTGGTGGTATCGGATTTGTGGGGCTGATTGGTCCTCATTTAGCACGTCAACTAGTCGGGTCCAGACATCAATTTTTAATACCAGCTGCAGCTTTAACAGGGGGGCTGTTAGTCCTTGTAGCGGATACACTTGGTCGTTGGATACTACAGCCATCAGAGATTCCAGCTGGAATTGTCGTCGCTGTGATTGGGGCGCCGTACTTCCTTTACCTACTATCGCGCTTGAAAGATTGATATAACCCATCGTCTGTTATAAACATCCACTCGTTACCTGGCAATTGCAGGGCGGTGTTAATCTTATTTTTTTTTGACAAAAAACGAATAGTAGGAGAATGAAACTATGTTAAATAATAAAAAAAGAAATGGTATCATGTCTAGTTTTTTAGTACTATCACTATCTTTAGCAGGGTGTAGCGATAGTGGTGAAAATGTAACACAAACCAAAGACAACGAAAAAAAACCGGCAACCGAAGAACTTTCCACAGAACGTATACTAACAGATGCTATGGGGCATGAAGTGACCATTCCTGCAAATCCGAAACATATTATTGCTTCCTATTTGGAGGACAATTTAGTTGCACTCGGTATTACACCTGCTGCTCAGTGGTCCATTAATGATGGTGCGGGGCTCCAAGATTATCTACAAGTCTATTTAAAAGATGTACCAACGATACCTTCAGAACTTCCATTTGAGGTCGTGGCGAGTTTTACTCCGGACTTAATTATTATGAGCTCAGCGCAAGAAGTTGAAGGATCGAAATACGATCAATATGCCAAAATTGCTCCTACTTATGTTGTTGAAGTAGAGAATAATAGCGATTGGCGAGAAAAGTTATTAAGTGTAGGTGAGATTTTTGAAAAGACGGATGAAGCCAAACAAGTATTAGAAGTATATGAAAAGAAAGCAACAGAATCAAAGAAGATTATACAGGACTCGATTGGCTCTGAATCAGCTGCTGCTATTTGGCTCGTAAATAATAACTTTTACATCGTAAGCGAAAATGTATCTAGTGGGGCAGTGTTATATGGTGATCTTGGTCTTTCAACTCCAAGTGTAGTCAAAGAAATTTCAAGCACCGCCACAGGAAATTGGTCGGCAATTTCCTTAGAGCGATTAGCTGAACTTGATGCAGATCATATTTTCTTGATTAATAGTGATAAAGGAAATGGCGCAGAAATGTTAAAAGACCCTGTGTGGCAGAATATACCTGCTGTAAAAAATGGTCATATTTATGAATATGGTGCTGAGACTAGCTGGTTATATTCAGGGGTGATTGCAAACACGCAAATTATTGATGGTGTTGTGGAATCCCTTACCAAATAAAACCAGTTACTGAGTTAAATATCTTTATCTCAATATCTAGTTCATATTAATACAAGGACAACTAAAATTGACATAGTTGGATAAATGCATTAACTTGTTAATGATAATGAAAATCATTATCATTTAAGGGGGGATTTCCGTTGAAGAATAAATCTAATCTCGTTTTTTGTCTGTTACTCGTTATGTTAGCTATGATGATTGCCGCTTGTGGTAGTACGAGCAGTCAAACATCTGATAGTAAGAAAGGTACGGAAGAGGCAAAGAATGATAAGGCTGAAAGTGAACAACCAGAAACAAGAATTGTTAAAACAATCCACGGCGATATTGAGATACCGACAAACGCAAAAAGAATTGTTGTAGATAGCTATTTACCTACACTACTTATACTTGGAGAAAAACCTGTTGGCGCAACAAAAACAGATCTTGAGAACGTTCATATTCAAGATTTAATAGTTGGAATTGAGAGTACTGGTGAGAGTGCTGTGGAAACAATATTGAATCTAAACCCAGATTTGATTATTAGTGCGGATTCTGAAAAAAGTACATATGAGAAATTTTCCAAAATGGCGCATACAGTGATCATTCCTTACGAAACATATGGTGATGCTTACGAGGAAGTAAGAGCAATTGGAGAGATGCTAGGGAAGGGAAAAGAAGCAGAAGAATGGCTGACTACTTTTGATGAGAAAATTCAACAACAAAGGGATAAAGTCAAGGCGGTAATGGAAGAGGGCGAAACAGTTTCTATCTTCGGCGCATTCGGTAAAGACTCGTATATCTATGGAGATGGTATTTATCGAGGTGGGCAAGCAATCTATAAACATCTTAAGTTAACTCCGCAAGAGCGTATTAAAAAAGAGTTAATAGATACTGGAGAAACATTCAAACAAGTTTCCTTTGAAGTACTAACTGATTATGGTGGTGATTATATCTTTTTCGATCAATCACATGGTGGTACGTTAGATAAAGAGGATCCTGTTTGGGAATCTGTAGATGCAGTCAAAAAGAATAATGTTTTCTATCTTGATGCCAAACGGTTTTGGCCATATGATCCGATAGCCGTGTTAGCGCAAGCAGAAGAAGTAGCGGATATGCTTGTTGCTAAGAAAAAGGGAGAAAAGTAATTCATATAGAAGAGGCTAGTTCTGAATGGGGTTTGATGTCAGACCTAGCCTCTTATCATTTTCGCCGAAAGAATTGTTGATGAATGCTCTACACTAAACCAATAATGTAAGGAGCGTGATACCTAGTGCTAAAACGTTTTTTCTCTTATTACATACCGTATAAAAAGCTTTTCATTTTGGACTTTTCATGTGCAGTCATTGCCGCGTTACTAGAGCTAGCCTTTCCACTAGCAATCCATCGTGTAGTGGATGATTTGTTACCCAGCTCAAACTGGACCTGGATTTTATGGGGATGCGTCTCGTTACTTGGAATTTATATTATCAGTGCGGCTCTCCATTATGTTGTCACTTACTGGGGCCATAAGCTGGGCATTAATATAGAGTCGGATATGCGAAAAGATCTCTTCACGCATGTACAGAAGTTATCGTTCCGATTTTTTGATAATAATAAAACAGGTCATTTGGTTTCTAGAATGACAAACGATTTGATGGATATTGGTGAAATCGCACATCATGGACCTGAGGATTTCTTCATAGCACTTATGACGCTCACTGGTGCATTTGCAATTATGTTCACGATAAACCCAGAATTAGCTGTACTCACTTTTATTATTGTTCCACTTATTATTAGTCTTTCTTTGTACTTCAGTAAGAAAATGTCTGTAGCATTTAGCCGCTTCTTTACGGATATTGCAGATTTTAATGCACGTGTAGAAAATAATGTGAGTGGAATGCGCGTTGTTCAAGCATTTTCAAATGAAGACCATGAAATTGCTCAATTCAATGAAAACAACGTTCGTTTTCGTGATTCAAAATTAATTGCGTATCGTGTTATGGCTTGGAATTCATCGATTAGCTATATTCTCATGAAAGTTGTCACATTGTTTGTTCTACTATGCGGAACATGGTTTGTTATCAATAAAGACATGACATACGGAGAGTTCCTTGCCTTTATTCTACTGTCGAATGTGTTTTTAGGACCGATTCAGCAAATCAATGGCGTTATTGAAATGTATCCTAAAGGAATTGCTGGATTCAAGCGATTTACTGAAATGCTAGATACAGAGCCAGATGTAGCAGATGCTCCAGATGCAATGGATGTCGGGCATTTGGAAGGGGATATAACGTTCCAGGACGTATCGTTTGGTTATGAAGGTAAAGATAATGTGTTGGAGAATATTAATCTAACGATTCGTGCGGGAGAAACAGTGGCCCTTGTTGGACCATCAGGTGCTGGAAAAACGACGATTTGTAGTCTTTTGCCTCGGTTTTACGATATAAAAGAAGGGTCTTTACTGATTGATGGAATTGAAACTAGAAAAATGACCCTTTCCTCTCTCCGTGCTCAAATAGGAATTGTCCAACAAGATGTATTTCTTTTTGATGGATCGATTCGAGAGAATATCGCGTATGGCGATTTAGATGCTTCTGAAGAAGAGGTATGGGAAGCAGCAAAAAGAGCCCAGTTGGAAGATATTATTCTTTCTCAATCAGAAGGAATGGATACGATGATAGGAGAGCGTGGTGTTAAACTTTCGGGTGGACAAAAACAGCGTATTTCTATAGCTCGAATGTTTCTGAAAAACCCATCTATCCTTATTTTAGATGAAGCTACATCAGCACTTGATACTGAAACTGAGGTCGCAATTCAACAGGCTTTAACTGAGTTATCTATTGGGCGCACAACACTTGTGATTGCACACCGATTAGCAACGATTAAAAATGCAAATCGGATAATTGTTGTGACAGAGGATGGCATTGTAGAGCAAGGAAGTCATGCTGAGTTGTTAGATGTACAAGGAGCTTATAGCAGGCTTCACCAAGCTCAATTTGGAGTCTGACAGTGGAGCGGGAGAAGTGCCTCTGGAAATTCAACTAAACATTTTGCTATTAACTAGAGCAGATCAAACGAAGTGATTTCGTGAAGGGAGCTAACAAAGTAGTTATTTTATACTTTGTTAGCTTTTTTAGGATAGTGACAATAGCTGTGAGTGGGTGCAACAAAGAATACATCATATTAGTTGAGTTTTTCAGAAAAGGATTGTAAACGGGTTCATTATGTCTTATACTAAAAATAATGAGAACGATTATCATTATCAACTAAAAAGAGTGGGTACTAAAATAGTATTGGCGAGTCGTACAAAGCATAACAACAACCTAAAAAAGGGGCGTTCATAATGAACTCAGAACAATTATATGATGTAACAATTATTGGTGGTGGCCCAGCAGGACTTTTTTCGGCTTTCTATAGTGGTTTAAGGGAAATGAAAACAAAGATAATCGAGTTCCAACCTTATTTAGGCGGAAAAGTGCATGTCTATCCGGAGAAAATGATTTGGGATATTGGGGGGCTTACACCTGTTACGGGAGAACGACTGATTGAACAAGTAATTCAGCAAGGACTAACTTTTGAGCCCGAGCTTGTATTAGGTGAAAAAGTGACGTCGATTAACAAAGATGAAGATGGAAACTTTGTTATTCAGACATCTACGAACCAAAAGCATTTATCCAAAACTGTCATTTTAGCTGTTGGTGGGGGAATATTGAAACCAACAAAATTAGAAATTGAAGGCGCTGAACGTTTTGAAGTTTCAAATTTGCATTATACGGTAAAATCTCTTGCACGTTTTAAAGGGAAAACCGTATTGATTTCCGGAGGCGGAAATGCTGCTGTTGACTGGGCGAATGAGTTGGAACCGATTGCGGAAAAAGTCTATTTAACTTACCGGAAAGATATGTTGAAAGGGCATGAGGCAGAAGTATCAAGACTATTCAATAGTTCTGTCGAGTGCTTATTGAATACATCAATCCAAAAACTCATTGCAGCAAGTGACCACGAAACCATTGAGAAGGTGGAGTTAGTTAACGGAGAAGATGGAAATGTGATTCAGCTGTCTGTTGATGAAGTGATTATTAATCATGGCTATGATCGTGATAAAGAGTTGACCGCAAATAGTGGATTGGATATAGAAATGGCGAATGAATATAGTATTGCAGGCAGTCCCATGAGTGAAACATCTGTACCAGGGCTCTTTGCAGCAGGAGATATTTTGAATCACGAAGGGAAGCTTCATTTAATAGCAGGGGCGTTTCAGGACGCGGCAAATGCTGTGAATAAAGCAAAGCAGTATATCGCGCCAGAAGCTTATGGGCACGGAATGGTCTCTTCACATAATGACATCTTTAAAGAGAAAAATCGTGAATTAGTCAAACATTTATATGCAGTGAAAAACTAACTTTGTATAGCGGGGCATTGCCAGTTAGGTAAAAATGGAGGAACAAAAGATGGGTACGAAACAAATAGCTTACAAATTATTAATAATAATGCTTCTATCATTAGTGCTTGTTGCTTGTTCTAACAATCAATCGAGTAAAAATGATGCAAAGATAGAGGAGGCAACTTCTAAAGGAGATGCCGTACAAAAAGAACCTTCTACTCGCTTGTTTACGGATGCGATGGGACGTAAGGTAGAGTTGCCTGCCAATCCAAAACGCATTATCGCCCATTTTTATGCATCTGAAATGATTGCCATAAATCAACCAATTATCGGTACAAATTTTATTAACGCGAGTGAAGTACTTACGGAAGTACAATTAAAAGGAATTGAAGATATCGGGGGGGATGGCGTAGCACCAAATTTGGAGAAAACTTTAGCACTTAACCCCGATTTAATTATCGTCCCAAACTTTTTGGAAGCATCTGATCTTGAGGAACTGTCTAAAATTGCCCCAACTGTAGCAATAGATTATAGTAGTGATGTAATTTCCCGGCTAAAGACATTAGGTGAAATCATTGGGAAACCTGAAGATGCCGAAAAATGGATTACCGATTATACGGCAAAAGCTGAAGAGAAACGTGATGAAGTCAAGCCTTTAATCGCTCCGGGTGAAACAGCTTCTGCTTTTATTATCTATGAAGGTAAACAACTATATGTATACGGTCCCCAACGGTTAGGACCGATTATGTACGATGCACTTGGATTTACAATGCCTCCAAAGGTCGAAGAAATGTTCCTAGATAAAAAAGATTCTTTGTGGGAAATGATATCGCTCGAAGTACTCCCTGAATTTGCCGGAGATCGAATATTCCTAATCGCTTCAGATGATAGTGAAGAGTCAAAACAAATGATTGAGGAAGTTATCAATGGACCAATTTGGAAGGGAATTCCGGCTGTGAGAAACGGTAAAGCCTATGTTGTTGAAAGTAGATGGGCGTTTAATGACCCATTAACATTGGACTGTTTATTAGATGAAATGCCGAAGACGATTTCACGATAGTAGAATTTTTGCTATTTAGTTAGAAAATGATTTAAAATGGCTGGCTTTTGCGGTAGTCAGAAGTAAGTAGGTATAATTAGTGTTAGAAATACTTTTCCTTTTTTATTCGTAGGTAAAAAAAGAGCTGTCTCCAAGGCCTGTTATTGGGCATTGAAGACGGCTCTTTTTCGATAATCGTATGGCGATCCTTCATCCGTCGCGCTCAAATGCTTAAGTTCACGAAGTGCTGAAGCATTTGGGGACGAATGAATAGAGGTGCATCTACCTGGATAAAAGCCGCCAAAGATGAAATTTTGGCGGCTGAAACTTTCTTCAGCGGCTAAGCTAGAAACAAGAATGCCGTTTACTTGTAATAGCCATGTGTATTTTGCAGCAAATCAAGATTTCTTTTCTCCAAATAATGATTGCATACATCCCAGAATGATCCCAATTGTTGCGAAGTTACAAAATGAAACAAGAAATGTTGAAACAACAGCTTCTGTAAGCCCTTTTCATTAGTTTTTTATGCAAGTAAATGGTTAATCAACAGACGTGCATCCAGATGTCAATTTTGTGTCGTGGAGGGATATGGGTTTATCTTTTGATGAATGTTCGTTAAGATACAAACTAAGCTTAAGAAATAAAGAGTGGCAGATTTGAAAGGGGATTACACGATATGAAGTTAAAAAAAGTACTAGTTCCGTTTTTAGCAGGTGCGCTAGCATTAAGTTTAGCTGCTTGCGGTGGAGAAGATATAGCGGCAACAGATAAAAATCCCCAAGCAGAAACAAAACAAGAAGCTACTAAAGACCAAGCTACTAAGGAACAAGAAGCATCTGCAAAGGAGATGCAAGCCAAGCTAGCTGAACAGCAAGTGGACAACAACAAGATCGTGGCTGTTGTAAATAAGGAAGAACTTACAGGTGAGGAATATAACGCGGCATTGACATCAATTCAAAGTCAAATGCAACAAATGGGACAAGACCCTTCGAGCAAAGAATCAGCGGAACAAGTAAAAATGCAAGCACTTGATATGCTGGTTAATCAGACATTGATTCTTCAAAAAGCAAAAGAAGCGAAAATAAAAGCATCTACATCTGAAATTGATGAAGAGTATTCAGCATTTGAAAAGCAATTAGGCGGCGAAAAAGAAATGAAGAAAGTTCTCAAAGCTCAAAGTATGGATGTAAAAACATTTAAAGAAAAAATCGCGGATTTCATCATAGCTGAAAAGTACCAAGATAAGGTAGCACCAGCGGGAAAAGTAACGGATAAAGAAATTAAAGAATACTACGATCAAGCTGCGTCTGCATCAAAAGAAGCGGGACAAGAGTTACCACCGCTTGAAGAAGTAAGTGAGGAAATCCAAGGGATACTTAAACAAGAACAACAACAGAAGTTACTTGCTACACATGTAGAAGAGTTAAAAGCGGTTGCTGAAATTGAGTTGAAAATTTAACTCGATTTGGTGTAAACAGGAACTGGAAATTAGGATTTACGAACAGGTGAATACTTCGGAAGTCAATATTGATAAACAAAAAGACATGGAATGCTTAACCTTGTGGGTTTAGCGTTTCATGTCTTTTTGAGTTTTTAAGCAATATAGTGGTTTAAATTCGAACTTCACTTCATTAAACATAGGAACTTCTTTTTGGGACAACCTAATAACAAAGAAAAAGTCAAATGAGGTGATCGTTATGATAATTGAAAAGTCGTCTGAGTGGAAAGAAGGCTTTACAGAGCGACTGGAGAATCGGGAAGCATGGGATAATTGGACTTTATATAGGATGAGTTATGAGGCAGTAAAAACGAACTTGATTACAGATTTCAATGGCCTTCAATCACCTAAGTATTTACCCAATCTTACGCCTCTTGCCCATCAATTGAAAGTGGCAGAAACGGTCATTGAAAGGATGAATGGCAAAGCAATACTTGCTGACGAAGTGGGGCTCGGTAAAACCATTGAAGCGGGTTTGATCTTGAAAGAGTATTTAGTAAGAGGCCTTGTGAAGAAAGCGTTAATATTGGTCCCGGCTTCACTTGTCAATCAATGGATTGAAGAACTGAACCAGAAATTTCATATTCCAGCCATGCAGTATAAAAAAAATTACGATTTAAACCATTGTACGATTGTCGTTATGAGTATAGATATGGCAAAAAGAAGCCCGCACAAAGAAAACATCTATGATCAAGAGTATGATTTAATCATCATTGATGAGGCCCATAAATTAAAGAACCATAAAACTAAAAACTATGAGTTCGTACAAAACTTGAAGAAAAAGTTTTGTTTGTTGCTAACTGCCACGCCAATTCAAAATAACGTATTTGAACTCTTTTATCTCATTTCATTACTAAAACCAGGGCACTTAGGTAATTATGAGACGTTTCAATCGTCGTTTTCCGTAAGTAAACACAATGTGGAACATGATGATTATTTAAAAGAATTGGTAAATCAAGTGATGGTGCGAAATAGAAGACAGGATACTGGAATTGAATGGACAAATCGTCGTGTTCAAATCATACCCATTGATTTTACTCAAGAAGAACAAGAAGTATACGATCTGATTTCAGACCTTAAAAATGTATGTCCCGTTTTTTCGGATGCCTTCTCTATGATAACGTTGCAAAGGGAAATGTGCAGCAGTAAGGAAGCTACATGCATGACGTTAACTAATATGCTGCAAAAATGCATTAAACCAGAAGACATTTCTTATATGGAAGGAATTATTCAAAAGTTGATGGTTTTAGAAGTTAATTCGAAAGCAGAAAAGGCTTATGAAATTATTACAGATGCAAGTGATAAGGTTATACTCTTTACCGAATATCGAGCAACTCAAACCTACTTGCAATGGTATTTACAAACTAAAGGAATCACAAGCGTCCCATTTAATGGCCAATTCAACAAGAATAAACGGGAGTGGATGAAGCAGTTATTTAAAGAGAAAGCGCAGGTGCTAATTGCGACGGAATCGGGGAGTGAAGGGATAAATCTACAGTTTTGTCACCATGTTATTAACTATGATTTACCTTGGAACCCCATGAAGTTAGAGCAACGTATTGGACGTGTCCACCGGTTAGGGCAAGAGCATGACGTTCATATTTACAATTTAGCCATTCAGAATACAATAGAGGACCATATATTAGATTTACTTCATGTGAAAATTGGTGTCTTTGAACAAGTAGTGGGTGAGTTGGATGATATACTATCCGCATTCAAAAAATCCATTTAAGTTGAAAGTACTTGGGGAGGAGGAATTACATGTACCCACAACAGATTCACAGTTATTTACTACAGTTTTTTAATGAAAACAATTGCCAAGTATTAAATGACAATGATCATTATATTAATGTTCAATTAACGATTGAAATGGATAAAAAAATTATGAACAGACCATATTATTGGAGGTACTTAGAAAGTACTGATGGCGAGCCAAATCCAGCGCAACTAACTTTTATCACGGATAAAAATAGGCTTGTTGAAGATATCAAAGGGGAAGTTATACATTTCGGTTCCCCTCGGCTTAGTCAACTGTTTCAAGCAACGAAAGAGATGGGCTCATTTGTCCAGATGTATGAGCGGATAGTAGATAAATTAGAACCGCAAACCATCTTAACACCTTGGTTAGCAGTTAATTATAAAATATCGTATTACAGTGATCAAACGAAAGAAATTCTATATTCGTTAGGTATTAACTTAATGACTGGCGAGGTAAAAGAGGAGTTTCAGGAATTGTTAGGAACGGTAGAATTAACTTCTACTATGTCGGAAAACACCTTTAATTTGCCCTATATTATTAAGCCCATTCGTGCCCTTGAACGATTGGATGGGATAATTGACAACTTCATACAGAAGGCGGATCACACATGGGCTGAAGAAGCGAAGTTGAGATGGCAAAAGGATCGCAAGGTATTAGAATATTTCTATGAAGGGATAGAAAATAAGCCGGATTGTTATGAAACAGAGAAAGAAGCTATGGACCAACAATACGAAGCGAGAATTAAAATTGATATTATAAATGGTGGATTGTTTTATTTGAAGTGAATTGGAGGTAGTTGTGCAAGAAACGATCCCGAATAGGCAAGACCTTTTGCAAGTTCATTGAACATGCGAAAGGTCTTTTCTTCGATGTAGTGGATTATTTACGTTAAAATAGCTAGTAAGAGCTACAATATGAGATTAGATGTAAATAAGAGACGAGGTTGACATATGAAAGCATATATTTTAAAACTATCCTTTGAAGGAATTACGCCTCAAATCTGGAGGCGCATTATTTTACCAGCAGGTGCGACATTTAACCGCTTGCATGAAACAATCCAAAACGTCACAAATTTTCAAAGTACACTTGAGCCGTACCATACCTTTGGAGTGGAGATAGATGATTATTTTATCACTGATAATGAATCGATTTTAGATGAATACAAAGGGAAGGCGTATTACGGTAAAACGGTCAAGCAGCCAGCACGTATAAAAATTGACTCGTATCTTGAAAAACACAGCCATTTCATTTATAACTATGATTTTGGTGACGACTGGCGGATTCTGGTGGAGCTTGAAGAGATTGTAGAGGATTATTATTTTGGCTATCCCTCATTACTTGAAGGAGAGGGAACGGCGCCACCGGAGGATGTTGGCGGTCCGCCAGGCTACGAAGCGTTTCTAAAAGTGTATCAAGATCCGACACATCCAGATTACTTATCCACCTATGCATGGGCGGAGAAGCAGTTCTATTTGCTTCTAGACATTGCTTGGTTGAATGAACGATTAAGAATGGTTAAATACAAAAAGACAGAATGGCAATCTATTGATCATGATAATTATTACGTTCTATCTGATAAATATCGTGGTGCACAGACGGTGAATATCGACGAGCTAGCTAACAAAAACCTTATTATCCAGTATGCTATAGCGTGTACTAAGTTATATGGATTGATTAAGTATCCGAAGTTTTTGGAGATTTACAATGCTCAAAATAAGCCATCTGTATCGAGTAGTGAACTACAGGCATTGTTAGCAGATTCCCATTATGCAAAACTGCTAGAGAAAGAAAGTGTGTTTGCACAAAAGAGGGCATTGAACCATGAAGCCATTGAATATGTCGAGAATTATTCTGCATTTATAGAAGGAACCATAGGCAAGCCATTTTATGTACCTGCAAAAGAAGAGCTATTACTCTACACAGATGATTTATATTATGAAAAGACAAGCCATCAAGAAAGGCTTGGGAAAATGCTTGCGAAAGACTTTTTCGGCGGTAGTACGCTCATGATTAAAGATGAAATTGATAAATTGGTCGGTCAATTACGAGGTGTGGATGTCAATTTCCAAGCAGTAGTGCGTGATTTTTTAGTGCGTTTTGAATGTAAAGATATGAAGCAAATGAATGAATATATGCATGTTATCGCCATGATTGCGAACTCCACGCGCATTTGGGAAAATAGAGGTCATACACCTCATGAACTTGGACAAATGGGGAAACGCCATTTAATGCCGCTACCTAGCACCCCATTTAGCATAATTGAGGGCGGAAGAACGGGCCGGAATGAACCTTGCCCATGTGGCAGTGGGAAGAAACATAAGAAATGTTGCGGAAAATAAAGCACTACTAAAATCGGTTGTTATATGGAGGAAGTAATTTGTATGATCCAACAATTTTTGAAAATCTAAAAGTAGCGTTTGAAAATCAGGTGTATGATTTAGATAATTTAGATCGGAAAATCGCGATTACTAACCGGGTTGATCGAATGGATTTTGCCATTATGGCTCGAGATTTTGCTATTCAATTTACGTTAACCGATCAACCAGACGTGACAGCCGAAATTGTGTTAGGGGCATCTGTAAACGATTTGGCAGGGGAGATATTAGAGTTACCTGGAATGAATCTTGGTTGTTCCTTGTTAGTGCGATTTACCAAACGTATTCAAAATGTAGCCATACAATGCAAACAGATTGACCAAGCACTAACTTCCATTTGGGAAAATGAGATTCAGTTAACGCAAACACTGAGCTTCGTTTATGAACAAGAAGCGTCAAGTTACCTAGACATTATTGAAGTGAAATTTAAGTCTAAATTGAATGAGGAACACATGGGCGACATTGCAGATTTTCTAGATCATGTTCTGGAATCGTTGGAAGTACTGACTGGCCTATAGGCTGCTTGTGCACCCCGAAAATGCGAATAGCGCATTGCTAAATACCGATACTAGCTCCACCCGCCACGCCTCTTTATAATGCGTACCAGTGCGGGGTTTTTTCTTTAATAAAACAAACTAAGCTGAAATACCAAATGTGATTAAGCGCATTACCTTCGGAAAACTGAAACCTCTCAAATCGTGGGTCTATTATCTAATGCCTATCAGAAGTGTAGGGGTGTTAAAATGAGAAGTTAATAGTGAATGGTCCTTACGACGAGCCTTACTACAACCAAAAGTAGTAAGGCTCGCTTTTAATATTGAACTCAAATGAATAAATATTGACGGCGTGTATACGTTTGTATACAATTAATATAATGCCGATTCGTATACGAATGTATACAGATTTGTGCGAAGAAAGGTGATTGCAATTGAGAGAGGAACATATTAAGGGAGAAGGACGTCATCGCGGCAGACCCCACGGTGGAGAAGAGGGCTCGCATCAGCGTGGAGCGAAAACTTTTCGCAGAGGTAGGGCGATTGCTTTTTTGGAGCGAATGCATCTGAAGCGTGCGACTATTAAACAGCAGCTAGATCAACCTGAGTTTCAATCAATCCAGCCGATTTTAGTCGGTGAATTAAAAGCGATAGACATGGTCATTAGTGAATTTATTCAACTATTTGAAATCAATGAGGATGAAATGGCGGATCGCAAGCTAACAGTAGATGCTAATGAGGAAGGGATTGAGTTGGATGAAAAAAATTAACGGTTATATCGATACAGTGTTTACAAAACAAGATGCTCTGTTGGAGGGAGTGATTGCGTCGATTGAGGAAAATGGCATGCCTGCCATATCGGTTTCTCCTTCTTCTGGCAAGCTGCTCACGATGCTAGTTGCCATTTCAGGGGCTAAAAATGTGCTGGAAATCGGTGCGCTTGGCGGTTATAGCGGTATTTGTCTTGCTAGGGGGTTCGGGAGTGAAGGGAAATTGATGTCCCTTGAACTGGAGGAGAGATACGCAACATTAGCGTCCAGAAATCTAGCTAAAGCGGGCTTTGGTGATCAAGTATCGTATAGGACGGGGCCTGCTTTGCAAAGTCTTGAACAACTAGTTGACAAGGGGCAGCGATTTGATTTTTTCTTTATCGATGCGGATAAAGAAAACTATGAAAATTACTTGGCAGCTTGCCTTCGACTTGCGAATGCGGGTGCGTTAATCGTGACGGATAACGTACTGGCTGGCGGAAGTGTGGTGGATCCGGAGGCGAACCCTAAACGCTATACAGAAATAATGAAGACATTCAATGAAACGGTAGCCAATCACCCGCGACTGGAATCGCTTCTTATTCCAATCGGGGATGGGCTGACGATTTCGAAAGTGAAGAAATAAAAGAAGATACACAGCGACATTAACGGGTTCTCCATTTGGAGGACTAAAGCACAAAAGAGCTACGTAAATCACAGACCTATTCGCGATATCGGATGGGTCTTTTTTTGTTGGAGTATAGCTATTCCTATGATTTTAATAGTAATAAAGGCACCAGTTTTAGTAGGAGTTTCTCAGTGTAAACAGGTTGTTGTACAATATGAGATTTCCTGATCATCTTTTGTTTATCTCTACTACTCTTTGCCATCGGATAAGGATGTAGCGCGATCATCCAAATAACGATATAGGGTAGACTTACTAATTCCCGTCGTTTCTTTTATGTCATATAGCGTATAACTCTTACTGTCATACATTGCAAAAGCCAGCTGTAAATTGTCATCTGTTTTTCGTGGACGACCAATCGATTTCCCCTGCTGTTTAGCAGCCTGTAGCGAAAATGTAGAAGAATGGCTTAGAAATTTAGATTGTAAATCTGCAAAAAAAGTTGCGCTTTGAAGTAGTGAAGCTTTTTGTATGGTTTGATTGGTTATTTGTTCATCGACGAAGTGAATGGTGAATTGATCTCGTTCTGCAAGTCGTAAAATATCTAAAAGCTGCTGCAGGGAATCGGCTAATACTGCAATGTTTTGGATGAATAGTTCGTCATCTTTTTGGACAGTCATTAATAAGTGTTCAAGTTCTGTTCTTTTCCTAGCAAGTCCATGTGTCTCTTTAAATAATGTATCAATAACAAGTTCATTTACTTGTTGGGTGCATTGTTGATCAGAGACAATCGGACGGATATATCCATATTTCATTTATTTTACTCCAGTCTTCCCAAAACTATTCACTTATGGGATTAGAAATGTTATGATATCAACATTCTAACACTGGTTTAAGCTTTTTTGTAATTTTAGACATCATGAGAGGGGAACAGTATGTACACTTTAAAACAACAGTGGTTTGGCAATGTGCGTGCCGATATTTTAGCAGGTATCGTTGTAGGACTGGCACTCATTCCTGAAGCATTGGCTTTTGCGTTCATTGTGGGTGTAGATCCACGTGTCGCGTTATATGCTTCATTTACAATTGCAGTCATTACTTCGTTTGTAGGGGGCCGACCTGGTTTAATTTCAGCTGCGACAGGTGCGATGGCTTTAGTGCTCGTCAGTTTAATGGCCAATCATGGTCTACAATATGTACTTGCAGCCACAATTTTAACAGGAATTATTCAATTAATACTCGGGGGACTTGGTGTTGCGAATTTAATGCGCTTCATCCCAAACTCCGTCATGCTTGGATTTGTGAATGCATTAGGGATTATGATTTTTATTACGCAAATGCCCTATTTACTTGGGTCAACTAGTATGACCTACGTATTTGCGATTATTACATTAATTTTAGTGTACGCGATTCCTCGATTTTTCACGGCTATTCCTGCACCTCTTGTTGCGATTGTTGTGATGACAAGTATTGCGCTCATAAGTGGTGTGAAGTTACTGACAATAGGTGATCTAGGGACGATGCCAAATTCACTACCGGCTTTTTTCCTTCCAGATATTCCACTTAACTTTGAAACGTTAAAAATTATTTTTCCTTATTCTGTGGCCTTATCGATTGTCGGTTTATTGGAATCATTACTTACATCCCAAGTATTGGATGATATGACTGATACATCGAGTAATAAAAATAAAGAGGCACGTGGACAAGGGATTGCCAATTTTGTCACTGGTTTTTTCGGTGGGATGGCAGGTTGTGCTTTGATTGGTCAATCGATTATCAATATTAAATCAGGTGGACGGGGACGCCTATCGACATTGACCGCGGGTGTATTTCTACTGTTCTTAATTATCGTTTTAGGTGATATAGTCATCAAAATTCCCATGCCTGTTCTTGTCGGGGTGATGATTATGGTTAGTATTACAACATTTAATTGGGGTTCGTTTAAGTTTCTGAAACAAGCACCTAAATCGGAATCACTTGTTATGCTCATTACAGTTGCGATTATTTTATATACACATAATTTAGCGATTGGTGTTGTTAGTGGTGTTATAGTAAGTGCACTATTCTTTGTTGCCAAAATTTCTCGTGTGACAGTAACGAATGGTTTGGATGGATATAAGGTAGAAGGTCCTTTGTTTTTTGCATCAACTACGAAATTTATTCAGTCATTTGACAACGTTACAGAAAATGAAGTCGTCATTAATTTTGAAAATAGTCAGCTATGGGATGAATCAGCAGTCGGTGCAATCGTTAAAGTGAAACAGAAGCTTGAGCAAAAAAGTGTGAAGGTACAGATTGAAGGGTTAAATTCTTCAAGTGAACAATTGTACAAACGATTAACATAAGGGAGGAATCTACATGAAGATTGCTGTAGCAATTGATGGATCAGAAAATGCTTTACGTGCAGCAAAACATGCTATTACGCTCGCCCAATACTTACCAGAGGCGCATTTAGAAGTTATTTATGTAGCGGATTATGATAAGGCGAGAGATGAGCGGCTGTTATCGCAAAGCCCTGAGAGCTTAACATTAAAGCGAGAGCAAAAAGTGCAACCTATTTTGGAATTAGCAAAAGGCGTCGGAGTGAAGGCGAAGGTTACTATGTTAAAAGGGAATCCAAGTCAAGAAATAATAAAGTATGTGAATTCAGAAGAAATTGACCAACTTGTCATTGGGAGTCGCGGCTTAAATACTCTTCAAGAAATGGTACTCGGAAGCGTCAGTCACAAAGTAATGAAGCATGTGAATTGTCCGATTACGATTGTTAAATAAAGAGAATTCATACCAAGTGCTAAATGATGAGTATGACTGGTGAGAAGTTGAGTATAGAGTACCCGCGCTTACAAACAAATAACAACTTTACCCACCGCGCCACTTCATAATGCGTACCAAGGTGGGATTGTTTAATAGAACAATAAGTCATTACATGGGATATTGAATCCCATAAAAGGTGATTTGTCACTTCAGTTGATTAACCATTTTCTTGCATAAGATATTGGCAAGGTAGGCGTAAAAGTCCTCATTTGACCGACTACGATTCCGGCCACTCTAGTTGTTTGTACAGTGTGTTCCTTGCATGCTTTTAGCAAAGAGTATGCATCTAATCATGTGATACCCTATAGAAAATGACACTTCTTTAAAATAAAAAAGAAAAAACCATAGAGCAAGCATCAGCCGCCAAAATTGCATCTTTGGCGGCTTTTCTCCAGGTAAGAAGTCAGCAATTCTTTCGTCCCAAAAAGCTTTAGCGCTCTGTGTACTTTGGCATTTGGAGCAGGGCGGATGAAGGGCCAACATATGATTACCGAAAAAACTGTGTAGGGATGCGACAAAGTCGTATCCCTACACATTCAGACATCTCGGTAATTGTATAGAAGTCATTTAATCCAAAGCAAACCAAAAGGAATTATTCAGGTTGCGCCCAGTGTGTGATTCTGCTTACTCAACACGTGTGGTGATTTGTTATATAAATCCCTTGTAGTGTACAGAGGGTGTTAAAATGAAGGCACAGACAGTATGTTAGTTGACAACACTTACGTTTGGTCCTATTGGTTTCTTTGAGTTGGTGAAGGGGGAGTTTTCATTTGAGAAAAAAAGACTCGTTAGAGCTAGCACACTATGTAGATTCAGTAGAAGCACAACAAAAGCTCTATAAGCGGTCGCTACTCGTTGTCGTGATGTCACAGATTTTTGGTGGGGCGGGACTTGCAGCTGGGATTACCGTAGGGGCACTAATAGCTAGGGATATGTTAGGCACTGCAAGCTTTGCAGGATTGCCGGCTGCCTTGTTTACGCTTGGTTCTGCGCTTGCAGCGTTCTTAGTTGGCAGGATTTCGCAGCGTTTTGGTCGTCGTTACGGGTTGTCACTTGGGTTCATCACAGGTGGTATCGGTGCGATTGGTGTCATTTTCGCAACAACTATGGACAATGTGTTGTTATTATTTATTTCGCTATTTGTCTATGGTGCAGGGACTTCGACAAATCTACAGGCACGTTATGCTGGAACAGACTTGGCCAGTGAAAAGCAGCGTGCGACTGCGATTAGCATCGCAATGGTGTCAACGACGATAGGCGCAGTGGCAGGACCTAATTTAGTGACGCCTATGGGGAACTTTGCAATGACGCTGGGGATACCGGCTCTAGCGGGGCCATTCATATTAGCGGCGGCCGCGTACCTCGTAGCTGGATTAACGTTGTTCTTTTATTTGCGACCTGATCCATTTCTAGTTGCCAGAGCAATTGCTATAAAGGAGGAAAAACAAGTTGAATCAAACGGTACAGTAGTAAATAAACCACTGCAAATTAAAATAAATCGAATCGGTATTTTTGTTGGTGCAATTGTTCTCGTCTTGTCTCATCTCGTCATGGTTGCGATCATGACAATGACACCAATCCATATGCAAAATCATGGATCTGGACTGACAGTCGTTGGAATGGTGATTAGTCTACATATTGCGGCGATGTATTTACCGTCGCTTGGTACAGGTCTATTAGTCGATAAAGTCGGTCGTACAGTTATGGTCATTGCTTCGGGTGTCACGTTATCAATTGCAGGATTACTAGCAGCCTTTGCTCCAGGTGATTCCCTCGTCTGGTTGACGATTGCGTTGGTAGTGCTTGGTCTTGGATGGAATTTCGGCTTAATCAGTGGAACAGCAATCATCATCGATTCGACTGATATGACAACACGCGCAAAAACACAAGGCACTGTTGATGTGTGGGTTGCTTTAGCTGGAACAGCGGGCAGTATAATGTCAGGAATCATTGTAGCTTACTCAAGCTATGCTGTGTTAGGCTTTCTTGGCATGTATCTTTCGTTGCTGTTAATCCCGCTTATTATTTGGAAACGGTTTAAAGAGAAAAAAGAACATGACAAAACCTAATGACAGAAGCAGGAAAGTCGTGATCCTGCAGCAGTTAGCACATGTGATGGGAAACAATAAAGTTCGAGAGACTTACACCTCATTCTTTTGAATAGAAAACACCGGAAAACCATCGACTAAACGTCGGCAAGCTTCCGGTGTTTTTGAGTGTGATTCAATATAATTCATTCATTTCATATTACATCACTACAGTTAATTTCAGGTGCTTTTCTTTAAATTGTATAACGACCTTGTCACAGAATGATTAACTCTTTTTGAGATTTTGTAATAATCTCGATTCCATTTTTTTTCACGATAATATCATCCTCAATACGCACTCCGCCAAGCCCAGGTATGTAGATGCCCGGCTCTACCGTTAACACCATTCCTTCTACTATATGCTGCTCACAAGTTGGATTCATGAAAATATCTTCATGGATATATAGGCCAATCCCATGTCCCATGCCATGACCATAATAGTCGCCGTACCCTTTATCACTTATCAAATTGCGGGTTAATGCATCCGCTTCTTTCCCTGTCATTCCCACCTTAATGCCCGACAGCGCATTTTCTAGGGCGTCATGAACGATGGCATGGATTTCTTTCAACTTAGGATTGGGTTCTCCGACTGCAATAGTTCGTGTCATATCGGAGCAATACCCAAGGTAATAAGCGCCAAAATCAAGCGTAATCATATCCCCTTTTTCCACTACTTTGTCACTCGCCACACCATGCGGCAATGCGGAACGAATGCCAGATGCAACAATTATATCAAAGGAAGAAGAAGTTGCTCCTAATTTTCTCATATGAAATTCTAATTCATTCGCGATTTCAATTTCAGTTCGCCCAGGTCGAATAAAGGTTACTACATGCGCAAATGCAGCGTCTGAAATTTCAGCTGCCTTTTTCAATATGGCGATTTCGGATTCATTTTTAATCATCCGTAACTCTTCAACTACGTTGGAAACGGGCACTAAATCTGCTTTTATCGATTTAAGCAGCTGGGAATAGTAAAAATAGGATTGATGCTGCTGTTCAAATCCAAGCTTCTTGATCCCAAAACTTTCCGCGAGAGTAGAAATCTCCTCATAAATGATTGCTCGATCTATTTCTTTAACAGTAAAATTCGTAACTTGCGCATTCGCTTGACTGACATAACGGAAATCGACTAATAAATACGCGTCCGCCTTCGTCACGACCACTGTCCCCGCACTTCCAGTGAAATCCGTCAAGTATCTTCGGTTCATCGCATCCGTAATTAGAATTCCGTCAATCCCTAATTCATCAAACATTCCCCTTAACTTCACTAACTTTTCCATTATAAAACCTCCATCAAGTCGTTTTCAAACAGTTCAATACAATAGAAGTATTCCAACTACTAATATGGCATATAATTTGTTTTAAAAATAGTGTTTTGTTCAAGTCTACGCCTTCTTGTTAATTCTAATCATCTAATTTCTACATCGATTATTATCATACTGGAGTAGGACAAGGAATAGTATTGGTAGAGTAGATAGAAAAAATGAGCTGTTTACTATCGAATGCTATTTTCCGGAAATATAGTTGAGAGAATTCACTAGTAGCAGAGAAAGGGGAATCGAATGTCAAAATATCATCAACAAACATCGGTTGAAGTCATGGAAATGCTTGGCGTGACAAATCTAGGATTAAATGATTATGACGTCCAAAAGAGACTAGAGGTTTACGGAACTAATGAATTGGAGGAAGCGAAAAGGACAAGCACCTTCGCCGTTTTCTTTGGACAGTTTAAAGATTTATTGGTCATTATTTTATTGGTTGCGGCTTTCATTTCATTTTTATTAGGTGAAGTAGAAAGTACGATTGTGATTCTGATAGTCGTAATTTTAAACGCAATTCTAGGCACTGTACAGCATGTGAAGGCAGAACAGTCTTTGGACAGTCTGAAAACCTTGACCTCTCCGGTTGCAAAAGTAATGCGGAATAATCAGCTAGTAGAGATTCCTTCAGTAGATATCGTGGTTGGAGATCTTCTCTATTTGGATGCTGGTGATTATATCAGCGCTGACGGCAGATTAGTAGAAGTCTATAATCTGCATGTAAATGAAAGTTCGCTGACAGGTGAATCATTGCCTGTAGCGAAAAGTACCGCGCCCATCGAAGAAAGGCAAATAATCATTGGGGATAAAAAAAATATGGTTTTCACTGGAAGCTTTGTCACCAATGGACGTGGTATTGTCGCTGTAACCGCTATTGGAATGGAAACAGAAATCGGAGAAATCGCAAATCTACTGAATACCGCGAAAGAGAAGAGAACACCTTTACAAGTAAGTCTAGATCATTTTGGAGAAAAATTAGCTTTAGGGATTACGATAATCTGTTTAGCCATTTTCACGATTGATCTATTCAAGGGACGCGAGCTAGTAGATTCGTTTATGTTTGCCGTTTCGCTTGCAGTTGCAGCAATTCCAGAAGCGCTAAGTTCAATTGTTACCATTGTGCTGGCTTTTGGGACGCAAAAAATGGCAAAGGAAAATGCCATTATACGAAAGCTTTATGCTGTCGAAAGTCTGGGGAGTGTATCCGTTATTTGTTCCGATAAAACGGGAACTTTAACTGAAAATAAAATGATTGTTCAACAAGTATTTGTTGATCAAAAAGTCATTCCGCACGATCAACTGCATATAGAAAATGCAATTGAAAAGAAACTTATCCTGCAAGCACTATTATGTAATAACGCCTTGGAAAGAGATCATAAAGAAATCGGTGATCCTACTGAAATTGCACTTGTAAAATTGGGGAAGCAGTACAATCTTGACGAGTTAATCGTAAGAGATCGCTATCCAAGAGTGCTGGAAATTCCTTTTGATTCAGACAGAAAGTTAATGAGTACAGTGAATCAGTTCAATCAGCAAACTATCATGATTACAAAAGGAGCCGTAGATGTACTTTTACCTCAAATTGTGAAAATCGAAACTTCAACAGGGATACTTGCCATTACGGAAGAACATCAAAACAAAATCGAAGAAATGAATCGTGACTTTTCTATGAATGGGTTAAGAGTACTAGCAATTGCTTACAAAGGGGTAAGGAAAAATCAGACAATCGGTGTAGAAGACGAAAGAGATTTAATCTTTGTCGGATTACTTGCGATGATGGATCCTCCGAGAAAAGAGTCAAAATCGGCGGTTGAAAGTTGTATAAAAGCGGGTATTAAACCCGTTATGATTACAGGTGACCATAAAATAACAGCAACTGCGATAGCGAAACAAATTGGTATTTTAAAAGATCCATCAGAAGCAATTGAAGGATATGAAATTGAAGGATTAACCGATCAACAGCTTCAAGAAAAAGTTCAAGATATCTCCGTCTTCGCACGAGTCACACCTGAGCATAAAATTCGTATCGTGAAGGCATGGCAGGAAAAAGGACATGTCGTTGCGATGACGGGGGATGGTGTCAATGATGGCCCTGCCTTAAAACAAGCCGATATCGGTGTGGCGATGGGGATAACTGGGACCGAGGTAGCGAAAGATGCATCTTCCATGATTTTAACGGATGATAATTTTTCGACAATTGTCAAAGCAATTTCGAATGGAAGAAGCCTCTACACGAATATTAAAAACGCCATTCTATTCTTATTATCTGGAAATACAGGCGCTATTTTCGTTGTTTTATATGCCACCGTATTGAGCTTACCTGTTCCCTTTGCACCTGTGCATCTCTTATTTATTAACTTACTAACCGATAGTTTACCAGCCATTGCAATCGGTTTAGAACCGCATAATAAAAACACGATGAAAGACAAGCCTAGAGATATTAACACACCTTTATTAAATAAAACATTTACTACGCAAGTGGTGCTCGAAGGATCATTAATCGCTATTTCTACGATCATTGCTTTTCGACTGGGATTGTCAACGGGAGATACGCTAACAGCAAGCACAATGGCATTTGCAACATTATGTTTGTCAAGATTAGTACATGGCTTCAACTCCAGATCGATAGAATCGATCTTCACAATTGGTCTATTTACGAATAAATTTACTTGGCTCGCATTTTTGATCGGTTTTTTATCTTTACACGCAGTATTATTTATTCCATCGCTTACGGGTGTGTTTGAAGTCGCAACATTAAGTGGGGGACAATTAAGTTATATTTATATCTTGTCCTTTATGCCGTTTTTGGTGAATCAGTGGTATAAAGTGTTATTCGTGAGAAGAAAGTAATACCAATGAATGTGAACAGGAGGGATTGCATTTTACGAGAACCGGAGATTGTTAGACTGGAAGATAGGGGATGTAAACGGAGATGGTGTTTTGGACACTGTCTATTTATATGGTAATGTCGATGGATCACCAGGTATTTTTGCCGATAACATTACGCTTGTTATTCGAGATGGGCGATCTACTAAACGTACAACCGTTCATTTCAAAAACAACGCGGGATATAATGCAAGGTTGTTCCTAGGCGATTTTAACAAAGATTCTGTACCTGACATTATGGTGAGTATCGATACGGGTGGTAGTGGGGGATATGGCATCTTTTATATTTATTCCTTTAGAAATAATAGTTTACATGAACTATTTAACGTCGATGACTATAATGGAAAATACGCATTCCAAGCAAATTTTGAGGATTTCTATAAAGTACGTGTTGAAAGTCCTCGGCTTAATGTGTTGTTCACCATAGACATCAGCAACAAAGGCCATGATTACTTATCGGAGTATTACAACGATAATGGGCTACTAAAAAATCCAGTACAGGGCGGGGTTCTTGCTTTAGGAGCGTTATATCCAATTATTACGAATAACAAAAGCTACAATTTTGATTTAGTAGCTCTACAGCGCATTATTGGACCAACAAATGCAGATACATTAGGCTATGTTGAAAATCTATTGACGTGGAAAGACACCCAATTAATTTCAAATCGGTTGTCATTATCTATACCTAGTACAAATTAGTTTGGAAGTCCTTCATTACCTCTAATATGTAGATCTGTCGCAAGTTCATTGAACATGCGATAGGTCTTTTCTTCGATTTTATTATAATATGCAACATCTGTTGATTAACCATTTTATTACATGGGTTACTTGTACTAAAAGCGGGAGAATACCTATTTTCACTTGTACCTATTCGGCTCGCTTTGGACATAATGGTTACGACAACTTTACTGGGGGCTATATCCTTTTCAGTAATCCTGTTGCGACTATCTTTCCGCCGCGTATCTACAATGTTCAAGTGAAAAATGCAACTACTTTAGAAGATGAAAGAATAACTACCTTTCTATAGAGGTTGCAAGTGCCCAAAGATGAAATTTCGGGCACTCTATCGCTTTTAATAAAGCCTTCCCTGCTAATTTTAGTAATGATCATACAAGTTACTGCGTAATGCCCTATAGAAAGTGACACTTACTTAAAATCGAATAGGAAATGCTATAAATATGCATTCAGCAGCCAAAATTCCATCTTTGGCTGCTTTTTGCTAGATAGAAAAGTGGTGACTCACTCGTCCTCAGGGGCTTTAGCACTTAGTGTACTTGAGCTAACGGAGAGCGACGGATGAAACAGCGTTTAATAAAAAATGGAATTGTGGGAAGGGTAAGAAGTAAACACAAAACTGAGGTGAATCTTGATGATTAAGAAATACTTATTTTTATTGGGGTCAGGATTTTTATTTTTGGTATTTACTCTTACGCAAGTTGTTAATTCAGAAACCGTTTTAAATGAAGAAGGAATGTATGCCACGACAGAGGATATTATTTTAGACATTTTATTCCCGATTATTGACAATAGGGTGGTAAAAGAGTATGGGCAAGATACCCTTTTTGGCTGGGAATGGAAAAGGATTGTTGATATAACTTACAATGACAATCATTCCTACGATGTTTCTATAAGAATTGAAATTCCTTCAAAAAATCCTGATGATTATAAAGAAGACCTAGTTAAGGTAAGGATATCTCCACCCTGTGACAGTGATAAGTTAAATAAGTTGAGATGTGATCATGGATTCAAAATTGAAATAGTAGATTATAAACATTTATCCCCGTGAGGATAGCACCTTTTACTCAATTAAATGGTGTTTTAGGTAAAGGAGAGTAACTACTTAGGTAACTATGTTGACATGAAAAATTCTACCAACACGCTCGGCTCTTGGGGATGCCTCCCCAAGAGCCGAGCGTTGTTGATGAAATACTTTAGTCCAACGTATATATTATTAAAATGAGTTTACTAGACAGACACCCATATTTTTTGTTTGTTTCTACTACTTTTTGTCATCGGATAACGATGTAGAGCGATCATCCAAATTACGATTTAAAGTAGACTTACTAATTCCGGTCGTTTCTTTTATGTGATATAGCGTAAAAGTCTTGCTGTCATACATTGCTAAAGCCAGCTGTGAATTGTTATCTGTTGATCCCGCTTATTGTTTGGAAACGGTTTAAATAGAAAAAAGAACATCACAAAACCTAATGACAGAAGCAGGAAAGTCATGATCCTGCATCAACTAGCATATGAAATACGAAAAAGTATAGTTTGAGAGGCTTACACCTTGTTTTATTGAATAGAAAACACCGGAAATCCATCGACCAAAACTCGGCGGGATTCCGGTGTTAGTTTATTTTACGCGCACCATCAGTCGTTGTTACTTGGAAAAGCAAATGTTGACGCGGATTCGCTGTTTTCTTCAAACCACTTTTCTGAAATGGTTTTGGTCTTGGTGAAGAAGCGAACTTGGTCAGGCCCAAACATATGCCCCTCACCGAATCTAGAGCGTTTCCAGCCTGCAAAGTTATGATAACCAACAGGAATTGGAATTGGCACGTTTATCCCAACCATACCGACGTCAATCTCCGTTGTAAATTTGCGAGCGGCCGCCCCGTTATTTGTGAATATTGTGACACCGTTACCGAGCTCATGTGCATTGGTTAAGTTGATTGCTTCCTCTAGTGAATCTACCCGTACTACGTTACGAGCTGGACCGAATACCTCTTGCTCATAAATTTCCATGCCAGGTTTGACGTTGTCTAATAGGGTAGGACCTAGATAGAAGCCGTTTGAATTTTCAGCGATGTCTGGGTTGCGACCATCACATACGAGTGTAGCGCCTTCTGCTAGGCTCCGGTCTATAAAGCCAATTATTGCGTCCTTTGATTGCTTTGTAATAACGGGTCCAAAATCAACGTCTGATTCTGTGTATGGACCCACTTTCAATTTTGCGATTTTATCGGCAAGTACTTTGACAAGGTTATTCGCTGTTTCTTCGCCAACGGGAATGATTGTGGAAATGGCCATACAGCGCTGGGAAGCGGCTCCGAAAGCCGCCCCTAAAAATGCGTTTGCGACCTGTTCCAAATCTGCATCAGGCATGACGATCATATTGTTTTTCCCGCCACCTAATGCCGTAACGCGCTTGCCGTATTTTGAACCGGTCGTGTAAATAGTATCAGCGACTGCTGTGGAGCCGACAAACGAAATGGCTTCAACAGCAGGGTTTTCTAATAGCTCGTTGACCGCATCCTTGTCCCCATTGATGACTGTCCAAACACCATCTGGTAAACCTGCTTCTTTCCACAGTTCCGATAAAAATAATGCGGAGCAGGGAACGCGCTCGGACGGCTTTAAAATGACAGAATTGCCGACTGCGACCGCCATACAAGTCATGGCAAGTGGCACCATCACTGGAAAGTTGAATGGGGAAATCGCTGCAACAACGCCGAGTGGTGCTTTTGCGGAATAAGCATTAATATTCCCACCAACATTGACGGAGTACTCGCCTTTTAATAGGTGAGGGGCATTGATGGCCAAGTCGACGGATTCTATACCACGTGTGATTTCACCCCTGGCATCCTCGATTGTTTTCCCGCTTTCGATACAAATGATGTCGATGAGCGCATCCATACGTGCGGTCATCAATTGACGAAACTTCATAACAATTTCAACGCGTTTGCCAACCGACAGGGCGCGCCATGCTGGAAAGGCTGCTTTGGCTGTTGCAATTGCGCCTTGCACTTCCTCTTTCGTTGCAATAGGGACGCGTGCAATCACTGCCCCAGAACTTGGATTGAAAACATCTGAGAAATGACCACTTGTGCCTGCAACGATTTCACCATTTATAAAATGCCCAAGTTCTTTTACCTCTGTATTCGTTACCATATATTCATTTCCCCCTTGTGTTTTATGCTTTTGGCAGTAGTTCATTTAAAGCGTGCGTAAGTTTTTCAACAATCAAATCTTTTTCTGCTAATGAAATAATCAGTGGTGGAGCGAGTGTTAACGTATTGTTAAAGCCCGCAACTGTGATACCATTTTTCCCGATGATTAACCCTTGTTCTTTACATAGAGCGATGACTTTGTTGACGGCGGTACCATCAAGTGGCGCTTTGGTGTTTTTATCACTCACAAGCTCAATGCCAATCAGTAAGCCTTTCCCGCGGATGTTACCGACGTTTGGATGATTCTTTAGGCGTTCTTGTAGTTCTGTATGGATAATTGCGCCCATTTCTTCTGAGCGAGCAAATAAATTTTCATTTTCCATGATTTCGATATTTTTGAGGGCAACTGCACAAGCCGCAGGAGAACCACCGAATGTGTTGACGTGGCGGAAAAAGTCGTACTCCTCGCTTCCAGCAAAGGCCTCATAAATTTCGCGACGCACAGCTGTAGCAGATAACGGCATATAAGCGCTCGTTAAGCCTTTTGCCATTGTGACAATATCCGGCTGAATGCCATAGTTTTGGAAGCCAAATGCTTTGCCTGTACGTCCGAAGCCGCAAATTACTTCATCAACAATAAGCAGCGCCCCATGCTTTTCACAAACTGCTTTTACCCCACGCAAATAGTCCTCATGCGGCATAATCACGCCGCCGCCGGTAATAATAGGCTCGAGAATAACGCCGGCAATCGTCTCGGAAAATTCCCACGTCATGACATTATCAATCGCCTGAACAGACGGTAGAGCAGCTGCTTCTGTAATATGATCTTCGTTTGCACGGTAGGCATCTGGTGGTGCAACATGAATGAAGCCGGGTGCTAACGGTTCGTATTTATATTTGCGCTGTGCTTGCCCTGTTGCTGCTAATGCCCCCATTGTATTGCCGTGGTAGGCACGATAGCGAGAAATAAATTTGGTGCGATTTGTGTGACCTTTTTGCTGATGGTATTGACGTGCGATTTTGAACGCGGCTTCATTCGCCTCTGAACCACTATTAGAGTAAAACACAACATAATCATCGCCTAATAATTCGCTGATTTTTTCGCTTAGTTGAATGGCAGGGATATGCCCAACGGATAGGGGAGTATAGGCATTTTCCAGTAATTGCTCGTAAGCGGCTTTGGCGAGTTCCTCTCGACCGTAGCCAACGTTCACACACCATAAACCAGACATGGCATCTAAATAACGTTTCCCATCAATGTCCGTTATCCAAGCGCCTTTGGATTTCTGAATGATTGTCGTCGCGTTAGGGTTGTAGGGCTTCATGGAATGCCATACATATTGTTCATCTTTTACTTGCCAATTTTGACTCGTTAAATTCGTCATCGGACATCATCACTCCTCATTTAGATTATGCTGTAAATCTCCACTAATTCATTGGGTAGGTAAAACATGATTAAATCAATTCATTCTTCTGTGCTACTACAAATACCACTTCGATTCAAACCGCATTGTCCAACTACTAATAACTACTTTGGGAATAGAGTTTCCTTTATTATTTTGCCAATCATTCCGTAACAGCCTCTTATTATATAAACAAGCTCCTCAAAATATGCGTCGGCACCTATTTTCTTAGTATTATTTCTGCACAGTCCGAATACACTTTACTTGATAGTTTTTAACCTAAATTCCTAATTAATAACTATGAAAGAGAGGACTAGCATATGTATAAATGTAATAGTAATCGATTGCAGGGGTTAATTGAACAGTTCAGTCAATTTGGTGCAACTGCCAATGGGGGCGTAACCCGTTTGTCCCTTTCAAAAGAGGATGTATTTGCAAGAGACTATTTTTGTGAACTATGCATTGAGTTAGGCATGGATATTCAAGTAGATGATATGGCAAATATCTATGCGATTCTACCAGGAAAAAAAGATTGCCCACCAATTGTAATGGGATCACATTTAGATTCGGTTGAAAAAGGTGGCAGGTTTGATGGTGTCTTAGGTATTTTAACAGCAATAGAGGCGATACGAACGTTAAAGGAAAACGATATTGAGCTCGAGATCCCATTAATGCTTGTGAATTTTACGAATGAAGAAGGTGCGCGCTTCGATCCGGCGATGATGAGTTCTGGTGTTATTGCTTCAAAGTTCAGTAAAGAAAAAATGCTACAGTCTATCGATAAAAATGGCATTACTTTTAAAGAAGCATTACAGGCGAGTGGTTACGCGGGGGAGCAAGGAAATCGTTTAAAAGAAGCCCTTGCATATATTGAGCTGCATATTGAACAAGGACCGGTATTAGCAGCAAAGCAACGTGAAATTGGTGTAGTCGAAGGCGTTTTAGGCATGGTGTGCTATGAAATTACCGTGACAGGTGAATCAAATCACGCTGGCACAACGCCGATGTCGATGCGTAAAGATCCGATGATTGTGGCGTCTCGTATAATTTCGTCTTTGCATGAGCAACTGGGCAAAATCGACGAAGAACTTGTGTTCACATTTGGGCGTATGAACGTGGCACCAAATATTCATACAGTCATTCCGAACGAAGTAGTGTTTACCATGGATTCGCGTCATCAAAATCCAGAGGTGATGCGCAAAGTGGAGAAGCTATTGACAGGCTTAGCTTCAGAGGAAAACGGTTGCCACATTCGCTCGGTCAAGCTATGGGGGCGGGAAACGGTATTTTTTGATGTAGCTATTTGCAATGAAGTGGAAAAGTCATGTCGTGACTTTGGTTATTCCTTCCGTCGAATGTTTAGTGGGGCGGGGCACGATGCGCAGTATATCGCGAGCATCATCCCCTCGGCAATGATTTTTGTTCCAAGTATCAAGGGGAAAAGTCATTGCGAGGAGGAAGAAACGACATTTGAAGACTGTGCAAAGGGGGCAGACGTGTTACTGGAAACCGTGTTGACACTACAAACGAAGTTCAGCAAGGGCAAAAAAACACACTAAACTCAAGATGAGCCAGCATATTAATAGATTTCGCTAAACTATACATTTATTAATCGAAGGGTGAGGGTAGTATGAAAAAAGTGATAACAGGTGGACTCATTGCGACAGCAACAGATATGTATGAGGCAGATATTTTAATAGAGAATGGCAAAATCGTGCAAATCGGCAAAAACTTATCAGCTGACGGAGCGGAAATTGTAGATGCAACGGGTAAATACGTGATGCCGGGGGGGATTGATCCGCATACACATTTGGATATGCCCTTTAACAACACGGTGACAGACGATGATTGGAAGTCGGGTACAATTGCGGCTGCCTTCGGTGGCACGACGACCATTTTAGATTTTTGCTTATCTGCGGGTGAAGAAAAACTTGCGACGGCTGTGGAAAAGTGGCATGTAAAAGCAAAGGGCAAATCAGCCATTGACTACGGTTTCCATTTAATGATTAGTGATTTAACGCCTGAAACAGAGGCTGAGTTACCGTTGTTACTAGAGCAGGAAGGGATTACGTCTGTCAAGGTGTTCATGGCTTACGCGAAAGAATTCCAGGCGACAGACCGTACGCTGTTCAAAGCCTTTAAAATCGCTAAAGACGTGGGCGCTGTTGTCATGGTGCACTGTGAAAATGGCTCAGTCATCGACGAATTAGTAAATGCAGCGAAGCAAGCAGGTCAGACGGCGCCAATTTATCACGCACTGACGCGTCCCGCAGAATTAGAGGGTGAGGCGACGAAACGAGCCATTGAACTAGCGCATATCGCAGGAGCCAAGCTTTATGTTGTACATGTTACCTGTAAAGAGGCACTAGATGAAATTATCGCAGCGCGTGAAAAGGGCTATGACGTGTATGGGGAAACTTGTCCACCCTATTTAACGCTTGATCAGTCAGCGTTAGCACAGCCAGGCTTCGAGGGGGCGAAATATGTTTGGTCACCACCTCTTCGCCCGAAATATCATCAAGAGCATTTGTGGAATGCGTTAAAAGCCAAGCAACTGCAAACAATTGGCTCGGACCAATGTTCATTTAGCTTTAACGGGAAAAAGCAATTAGGGTTGAATGACTTTTCTAAAATTCCAAATGGTGGACCGTTTATCGAAGATCGTTTCAGTATTTTATTTTCTGAAGGTGTGGCGAAAGGGCGAATTACCATCAATGACTTCGTCGATATGATTTCGACAAGTGCCGCAAAAATTTTCGGCTTATATCCACAAAAAGGAACGATTGCTATTGGTTCTGACGCGGATATCGTCATTTTTGATCCTACGGTAAAACGTGAAATTTCAGCGAACACCCACCATATGAATGTCGACTACAACCCGTATGAGGGCTGGGAAGTGACAGGAGAGCCTATTAGTGTACTTGTACGTGGTGAATACGTCATTAAAAACAAACAATTTGTAGGAGCATTAGGCAGTGGCCAATATATAAAGCGTGCTCTACAGCCGTCGACTGCACAAACAATTAACGTGTAAACATCAATCCATGGGGGGGAATGTTTCAATGTCTTCGCAACTCGAACGGAATTTTGTGGAAATGAATAGCAGGATGACAAAAAATGAAGCTTTAGAAGAGGCTAATCGCTGTCTGTACTGCTATGACGCACCTTGCATTACAGCATGTCCGACAAGTATTCAAATTCCGAATTTCATCAAAAAAATTGCTTCCAATAATATGAAAGGTTCGGCCATGACGATTATGGAGGCAAATCCGGTTGGTGCAAGCTGTGCGCGAGTATGCCCCACAGAGGAATTATGTGAAGGGGCATGTGTGTTAAATTCCTCTACCAAACCTATTAAAATCGGGCACTTGCAACGTTATGCAACAGATTGGGCGATGGAATCAGATGTCGAGCTATTTAAAAAAGGTCTACCAAATGGACAAAAGGTAGCAATTGTTGGCGCTGGTCCGGCTGGTTTATCGGCAGCGCGCGAGCTTAGTCGCTTCGGCTATAGTGTCACAATTTTTGAAGCAGAAGCAAAGGCGGGTGGCTTGGGCAACTACGGCATCGTGTCATTCCGATTACCGAATGATGTAGTGGATTGGGAAGTGGCGCAAGTTGTAAAGCTTGGTGTGGACATTAGAACAAACACAACAGTAGGTGTGGAAATTTCTGCAGAGGAAATTTTAGCGCAATATGACAGCGTTATTTTAGCAGTTGGTATGGGGGCCGTTCCGAATCTTGGCATTAAAGGTGAGGAACTAGCTGGCGTTCATGATGCGATAGAGTTTGTAAAGCACACGAAAATGGGCGCACTGACAGAAGATTTAATCGGTAAACGTGTTGCCGTCATCGGTGCTGGTAACACAGCCATCGATGGTGCAACCTGTGCTGTGCGACTAGGTGCGGAGCAAGTAGACATTCTTTACAGAAGAACAGAAAAAGAGATGACTGCCTATCAGTTTGAATATGAATTTGCCAAGCAGGATGGCGTTGGATTTAAGTGGCTGACAGCGCCGAAACAAATTATCGGTGATGAAGCAGGGACAGTAGTGGGGCTTGAATGCGTCAAGATGAAGCTTGGTGAGGCGGGTGCAGACGGCAGGCAACGACCTGAAGTAATCAAGGGATCTGAGTTTATTATAGAGGTGGACGCGGTCATTAAAGCAATTGGACAAACGCGCTTTGTCTCGCTCATTGAAGCGTTTGGATTACAGCATACGAACGGAGTAGTAGACATTGACGAAACGACTATGCAAACATCGAATGACAAAGTGTTTGCCTGTGGAGATGTCGTGTTCGGCAATGGCCAAGGGGAAGCAATGGTGGTAACAGCTGCACAGCAAGGGAAAGATGCTGCTTACATCATTCATGAGCGTTTAAGAAAACCGAGCGAGATCGCATAGGGGGGATGTAGCATGGCAGACTTACGAATTGACTTTGCGGGGATTAAATCACCAAATCCATATTGGTTAGCATCGGCTCCGCCGACTAATTCGGGCTATCAAGTGCAACGTGCATTTGAAGCGGGCTGGGGTGGCGCAGTTTGGAAAACATTGGGGGAACCAATTTTAAATGTTTCATCGCGCTTTGCGGCTGTGAGCTTTAACGGCCAGAGAGTAGCGGGCTTTAATAATATTGAGCTCATTACGGATCGTCCATTAGAAGTTAATTTACAGGAAATTCTTGAAACGAAAAAAAGGTTTCCTAATCATGCCATTATCGCTTCATTAATGGTAGAGCCACAGCAGGAAAAATGGCATGAGATTGTCAAAAAAGTAGAAGCTGTGGGCGTTGATGGTCTTGAGCTTAACTTTGGTTGTCCACATGGAATGGCAGAACGGGGAATGGGGGCTGCCTCTGGTCAAGTCCCTGATTTGGTTGAAAAGCAAACACACTGGGCGAAGGAAGTTGCACGTACACCAGTTATCGTCAAGCTAACGCCAAACATTACGGATATTACGATGACGGCAGAAGCGGCAGTGCGTGGCGGGGCAGATGCCGTTAGTATGATTAATACGATTAACAGCTTAGCGGGTGTCGATTTAGATTCATGGAATACGGTGCCGCATGTTGCTGGGAAGGGGGCACATGGCGGATATTGTGGGCCTGCTGTCAAGCCGATTGCACTAAATATGGTCGCAGAATGTGCGCGGAATCCTTTCGTCAATGTACCAATTTCAGGCATTGGTGGCATTTCAAATTGGCAGGATGCTGCGGAATTTATGCTGATGGGTGCAACAGGCGTACAAGTTTGTACAGCAGCGATGCACCACGGATTTAGTATTGTCGAAGATATGATCGATGGACTTAATAATTATCTGGATGAAAAGGGCATTGCCTCGGTCATGGATTTAGTCGGTAAGTCGGTCCAACGTTATTCTAACTGGGGTGACTTAGATTTAAACTATAAAGTTGTTGCTGAAATTAATAATGATGTGTGTATTAATTGCAATAAATGCCATATTGCGTGTGAAGATACGTCACATCAATGTATTGACATGTACACAGAGAGTGGTCGTCCAATGCTAAAGGTCCGTGAACAAGACTGTGTAGGCTGTAATTTATGTTCGATTGTGTGCCCAGTAGACGGCGCGATTTCGATGGTCGAAAGAATGTCCACTATTGCGCCAATGACTTGGAACGAACGTCAGTCACTTATCAGCAGTTTTGATCGATAAAATAGAGATCAATTGTTTGGTCGTAAACTGGAAATCTACTATAGGGGAGAGACATGAATGGCTAATGGTGGAGATTATTTAAAATCACCAGATTTACTTCCAGTGACACATCAAAAAAGAAGTATCGGGACATTTGGTTTTGCAGTGATTTGGATAGGAATGGCTATCGTTTTAGCCGCCTTTGCAATTGGCGGATCAGGTATTATTAGTTTGTCATTGCCGATGGTCATTTTAGCGACTTTGATAGGTTCCGTATTAATAGGCATATTGATGACGTTAATCGGTGATATTGGAATTGAACACGGCTTGTCCTTCCCGGTTTATATGCGTGCCCCATTTGGCACAATTGGCACGCATATACCGTCGCTCGTTCGTGGGGTGACAGCTGCTTGTTGGTTCGGGCTGAACACCTATTTTGGTGCAATGGCCATCAATGGGATTTTGAATTTATTATTCGACTTTAATAATTGGTTTATATGCTTCCTTGTTTTTGCGGCATTACAGTTATTTAACACATCGCTAGGCATTAAATCCATTGAGCGCTTTGCGGATTTTGCTGCGCCGGTTATTATTTTAATATCGTGCTGGATGTACATTACGCTTGCGGATCAAGCTACGGCTTCAGGCAAAGATGTGTGGACTTGGATGGAGTTACCGACAACAGGAATGGCAGCTTTTACAGCATTCATGGTTGTGATGATGGCGAACATGGGGTTCTGGGCAACGTTAGCAGCTGATATGCCAACACTATCCCGATTCTTTAAAGCACCAAAAAATGAACGCAATTGGTTCAAGCGTAATAAGACGCAGTTAGTTGGCTCTTTGATTGTGATGCCGATTACCAATACATTTATCGTAACCATAGGTGCAGTGGCTTACATGGCAGTAGCATCTGCTGATCCGATAAATGCCTTGCAGCAAAGTGCAAGTGGAATTGTGTTAGGGATTTTATTGCTAATGATTGTGTTAGCGCAATGGTCTACAAACACGTCCGCAAACGTTATTCCTGCGGCAACGATATTCTCAAACATTGGTGGACCAAAAGTGCCATTCGGGGCTGCTGTAATAATCGCGGGGGTTATTGGGATTTTAGCACAGCCGTGGAGCTTATTTGGCGTCTTAGTAGATGCGCTATTAATCATTGGTGGTATTTTAACAGCAATTGTGGGGATATTATTCGCCGACTATTATTTAATCCGTAAACGTCGTGTGAACGTAAAAGATCTGTATGAGTTAGACGGCCAATATAAGTATATGAATGGCTTTAACTTAGCGGGGTTAATTGCTTGGGTGATTGGTGGAGCCTTAGCGAATATGTTCCCAACGTATTCAGCATTAGTGGGCTTTTTCGTGGGGGCAATTGTGTACTATGTCTTGGCGAAATATTGGTGGTTCAAAAAGTACCCGCAAGCCGAACTTAACGATCCTAGTGACGCCAAGTATTTAGGTATTACAGTTGGTCACGATTGGGATGATATCATCGCGCAAGAAATCAAAGCAAAAGGTGCTGAATAAGAAAAGCGAGGTGCGTGTATGTCGGATCATTTACTTAGCATGGATGAAATGAGACAAGTAGATGACTATTTAGAGAGGGGCTTTAAAGTCCATTATGTATATGAAAATTTAAGCGGGATGTTTGTCGAGTTTGGACGGCAGGAAGAAGAAGTTTGTTTGCAGATTCTGACCGCCGATGCGCGTAAATATTTTGCGGCAAAGCTCCAAGAACAAACGCAGTTGTAGTAAGGTATGTCAATTTAATATGAAGTGGCAAAAACTCTATTCTATTACCTACTAGAATAGAGTTTTAATGTTGTTCTTTTGTCTTCTTTGGCAAAGGGGTGGCCAATTTAAAAGTATCAATTTAGGTGATTATAGGTATGTGTTCTACGGAATGAAAAGCGTTACTAGATAGTTTTATTGTGACAGATACTTACTCACTCGGATTTGTTCTATATTAACATTGTTGTCTTGGTGCGGATTACGATTGTTTGTCACGCAGATACTCAATCTAGAACAAACTAGGTGCATATTTAATGAAGTAATATATAACGTATAGCCAGCTCAAACAACCATGTATAATTGCCCAACCGATTGACTTGTATGCTGTGTATGAAATAACCATGGAAAGACAAGTGCCGAAACTAATGCCTTTTTTAAGGACGTTTACTGTTCTTTGATTTTGATATTCTTTTTTCCGTATCTTAATTCCCCCCAGTTTGAATTCGAAATAATCGTCAACAGAATAGTAGTTCATTTAATTAAGTTTAACAGGTTGAAAAAGTAGATTACACTAGCAGGTATTAACTCTATACTCTGAAATTCAAAACTTAGACGAGGATGATATGAAAGTGATATCCAATTGAAAGCGGAAGGACAACAAGAATCGGTGCGTTATTTAGAAGAAATATATAGGGTATAATGAATTATCAGAAGTGGATACTACTAGTGATGAACTTACAAATAAATAAATGCGTAAAGAAAGTAGGCGAACCGATGATGAAGAGAAATGAAGCGATAGACGCGGGATGGAACTTAGACAACAGTTATGCTCATCTGCCAGAAATGCTTTTCACAATAATAGATCCAAATCCTGTACGCACTCCGGAGTTAATTATAGTTAATGATTCTTTGGCGACATCCCTTGGATTGAATATCGAATCGATTCGAAGCAAGGAGGGCATTGCGATATTTGCTGGTAACGAGGTTCCTGAAGGCGCTTTGCCGCTTGCTCAAGCTTACGCGGGGCATCAATTTGGGCATTTTGCAAGGCTAGGCGACGGCCGGGCCATGTTAATTGGCGAACAGATTACGCCTTTAGGTGAACGGTTTGATATTCAGCTTAAAGGTTCGGGCCGAACACCTTATTCTCGCGGTGGCGATGGCCGGGCGGCACTTGGACCGATGCTGCGTGAATATATCATTAGTGAATCTATGCATGCGCTTGGTATTCCTACCACACGTTGTCTAGCGGTGGTGACAACAGGTGAATCCATCATCCGTGAAACCGACCTTCCTGGCGCCATTATGACTCGTGTGGCTGCCAGTCATCTGCGCTTTGGAACTTTTCAATACGTTGCAAAATGGGGCACGGATGAGGAGCTTCGAGCTCTGGCTGACTATGCACTAGAGCGCCATTTCCCTGACGTTGAAGCGGATGATAATCGCTACCTTGCGCTACTTCAGGAAGTGATCAAGCGTCAGGCCGCCTTGGTTGCCAAATGGCAATTGGTTGGTTTTATCCACGGAGTGATGAATACCGATAACATGACGATAAGTGGGGAGACCATCGATTATGGTCCTTGTGCATTCATGGATACCTATGACGCGGCAACGGTTTTCAGCTCCATTGACGTCCAAGGTCGCTATTCTTATGGCAATCAGCCGAATATTGTCGGGTGGAATCTTGCGCGATTCGCTGAAACGCTAATACCACTACTGCATGAAGAGTATGCGGAGGGTGCCAAACTGGCGCAGGATGCTATTTCAGATTTTCCAGAGCAGTATCACGCGAATTGGCTTGCGGGAATGAGAGCGAAACTAGGGGTATTTAATGAAGAGATTGAGGATGAATCCCTTATTGAAGACCTTCTTCATATGATGGAGAAGAATCGAGCTGATTATACGAATACTTTCCGCGCATTAACCTTTGATAACTTGAAGGATATGGCCATTTTTGAGACTCCGGAATTTGCCGAGTGGCATGAGTTATGGCGGGCAAGACTAGGTAGGCAGCAGGAATCGAAGGTCAGCTCTGGGCAGTTGATGCAAGACAGCAATCCTGCACTAATCCCACGGAACCATCGGGTAGAAGCTGCACTAGAAGCCGCCGTGAACAAAGGTGATTATGGTGTGATGGAGCGGCTACTTGAAGTTCTTTCAAGTCCGTATGCGTACACTCCTGGCCAGGATGATTATTCCACTCTTCCTGTGCAATCAATAAGCCCGTACCAAACCTTTTGCGGTACTTAATAATTTGCTTTTAAAATCCGGTTCCAGCTGCTACCACAATTCAAAGAGCATGAATTATATCGGTAACTGGCACCGGGTATGATGCTACACTTAGTTATAAAAAAATAGGGTCAAATAATAATAAATGAGGTTACTTATATGAATGATAGAAGTTTTGAAGATTATAAATTAAGCGATGAAATAAAAAGGGCTCTTGTTTTCTTGAAATATGAAACGCCTACAGAGGTTCAAAGTGAAGTCATACCGAGGGCGCTTGAAAACCAGGATCTCATAGTGAAATCTCAAACGGGTAGTGGCAAGACGGCATCTTTTGGCATCCCGCTTTGCGAAATGATTGATTGGGAGCAGGAAAATCCACGGGCATTAATTCTCACACCTACCCGAGAGCTTGCCGTTCAAGTTCAAGAGGATGTAACAGCTATCGGGAGAGTTAAAAGAATTAGAGCTATGGCGGTTTACGGCAAAGAATCCTTTAGTAAACAAGAGGAAGCGTTGGAACGAAAAACGCATATTGTTGTCGGTACACCTGGGCGTGTGATGGACCATATTGAAAGAGGAACATTACGTGCAGATGAAATAAAATACCTGATTATAGATGAAGCTGATGAAATGCTGGCCATGGGCTTTGTCGCCCAAGTAGAAGCTATCATAAAAAAACTTCCGTTAAATAGAGTAACGATGGTATTTTCTGCCACATTCCCTAAAGCTGTTGAAAAACTTTGCCATAACTATATGAAAACCCCTATTTCTATTCAAATTGCTTCTACGGGAATCACAACGAGTGCGATTGAACATCGTGTAATTGAAGTGAATGAGGCTGGGAAAATGTCATTGCTGAAAAATGTTACTGTTGTTGAAAACCCTGATAGCTGTATTATCTTCTGCAGAACTAAAGGGCATGTGGACGCCGTGTTTAAAGAGTTGGAAAGATCAAACTATTCTTGCGAGAAAATTCACGGTGGAATTGTACAAGAAGACCGATTTGCAGTTATGGAAGGCTTCAAAATGGGGAATTTCCGTTATCTTGTAGCGACTGATGTGGCCGCAAGGGGAATCGATGTAGCTAAAATAACACTCGTGATTAACTATGACGTTCCCATGGAAAAAGAGAGCTATGTTCATCGAACTGGCAGAACCGGTCGTGCTGGTCATAAAGGAAAAGCAATAACGTTTGCAACCCCGAGTGACAGCAAAACACTTAAAGCAATTGAAGCATACATTGGCTTTGAGATTGCTATCGGGGAAGCGCCGACACAGCAGAAAGTAGTCGTTGGAAAAAATGCATTCGAGGAAAAAGTCAGTGGTCGTCAGAAATCCCAAAATACAATTCAAGTACAATCAAACAAGGATGTCATGAAACTCCATTTCAACGGCGGAAAAAAGAAAAAGCTTCGAGCCGTAGATTTTGTTGGGACAATTGCGAAACTTCCCGGCGTAACAGCAGATGATATTGGACTTATTACGATTCACGATGAGTTGACTTATGTGGATATTCTGAATGGCAGAGGTTCATTAGTTTTGCAGGCCATGAAAGAAGCTACGATTAAAGGAAAGAAGCTTAAAGTTAGCAAGGCTAAAAGAATTTGATTTTTTAAAGGTGAGCAATTAGTACCAAGTAACTAATAAAAATGGGAAGGGGAACTGGCAATGCGATTGGTAAGACCATCCATCGAATGGAAAAACGAGCATGAAGATTATTTGAAAGAGTGGGATGAACCTCGGATGACGCCGAGCAGTTTTAATTTAGCTGGTTACGAGAACTATGAAGTTTATTTGGATGCGCTGGAAATCCGGGAAAGTGGGGACGGAAAGTGGGTGCCTAGCACTAACTATTTCTTGGTAGATGATACTGATAGAGTGCTAGCGATGGTTGACATAAGGCATAGTCTGACAGATTATTTACATAATGTCGGCGGACATATAGGGTATGGTGTGAGACCTGCGGAAAGAAGGAAAGGTTATGCGACACTGATTCTTGCAGAGGCATTGAAGAAATGCGATGAACTTGAAATCGATCGGGTACTGGTAACTTGTAATGATGACAATATTGGATCTGCAAAAACGATAGTGAAGAATGGCGGCATTGAAGACAAAAGCTTTATTGAAGAAGATGGAACGGTGGTTCGGCGTTTTTGGATAGAGAGATAATTGCATGGATGTTGTCCCAATCTTGAAAATGACCGTGAAACTTTAAACAATCATGATTTTTTAGTACATATGGCTGCAATGCTAATGGGTACTGAAAAAACAACCCAGAAGTATGAGGTACTTCTGGGTTGTTTTGGGGGGATTTGAAATTAAATGAATGGTACATTTAACTTCATAAGGTCTTTTTGGTTGAAGGTTAAACCGGGAAGAGTTAAAGTCGCTGCATTTATTGCAAAAGTATTGGCAATAACATTTGGACTTCCAGGATGAAAAATTCTAACTTCATAGTGGAACGGTGTAACTGCTTGACTTAAGTTTTTGTGTTGATTCGGTAAAAGTGTTATTAATTGATTGAGCAGGATTACTGGACTGCCACTATTCCAATTGATAACTTGTACCCTTACTTGAAATGTTTTAGTTGGATCAAGGTTAGCCACTTCAATATGAGCTGCTGTTTGGTCAACAACTGTATTTAATACACCTGTAGTTAATACCATAGGTTTTAATCTAGGATGATCATTACATGGGTCTTCACACCTGCGCCTATGATTAACATTAGATGTGTAATCATGGTAATACCCAGACTTGTCTTCATTTTTATAATCACTCATTTTCTCACCTCCTTGCATGTAAGCTATTACTAATATATTAAAATTGTTGAAAAGTGTTACAAGTTGTCCCGTTTTCCAGGAATTTATTTTACGGGAATAATGATTTTTATCAAAAGTTGGAGCATTATTTGACAACGGGGGAAGGCGATGGGGAAAGTTGTTTTTACTTAGAATTAATTTCGAACTATGAAAAAATGACTCTTGCCAATTTATTCATAGTTGACTGGTGATTGCAGTTTTCGCAAACAAAACGGCAGGATAAAAAAACAAATTCACGAAGAATTACCGACTTCAATTTCATGTATATCTAATAAACAGTCATGAAAGCTAGACTTTCATGACTGTTTAGAGGTATTCTTTACATTGTTTTTTTGCACTCACTAATCCTCTGTGATTTCACTCGTTGCCGTAATCAAGACTCCATTAAGCGCCTGTGTTGCCAGCCGATCCGCTTCTGAATTTAATTTCCGCTGCACAAGTTTATACTCAGGTTGGATGCCGAGCTCTTTCAGCTTTTCTTCTATCCGGTCTGCCCAGCCCGACAGAACATTTTCGAATGTCGGCCATTCCTCGGTCAGCTGGTTAATCACCACCTGGGAATCGCCGATGAATTGGACCGGTAGATGATGGACATTTAAAAGCTCAAGCTCCTGCAGGCATAAGTAGAGTGCCGCATATTCAGCCTCATTATTAGATGTGAGTTCGGCAGAAGGTGCATTTCGCCGCAGCCTGTAGGATTTCCCACTCTGCTCATAATAAATAACGCAACCCATACCCGATGAACTTGTCTCGCGGTCGAAGCCACCGTCGAAATAAACCGTGATGTTATGTGGTTCGGTTTCGATTCCTTTCAAATAGCCCTTCATCTCTTTGACCGACCACGTGCTGTCGAAGCGATCAACGAATGTTACGCTTTTGGTACGCCCAGTCCGCTCCAGGTCTTCCGCAATCACTAGTGCTTGCGCTGCCGGCATCTCTTCAGAGCGAAAGACGGTTTCCGAGCCTCTCGATAATCTGTAAATCCATTCGATGAGAACATTCATAACCATTCCTCCTATATCAGTAAGTCTGTCTATCTAGTCATTTCATTTTTTAACTGACAAATCCTAACCACTATCAGTTTACCCGATGCAGTCCGAATTTATGAAACGACTCAACTTGTCAGCAACCCATTCAGAAAGCAAACTGCGTAAATATAGAATAAAAACCAGACATTCGAGTAAATGTCTGGTTTTTGATTGTTTTTATTCAGATGTGTGGAGTAATTGTCATCCATAAGTGCTCTTATTTAGCCTCTACCAACTAGTACTTTTTTATTTTTCTTCGTAATCGAAATAGCCAACAAAGTCATGGCAATTAGACTAATAATCGCAAATATAGTAGCAGCTAAGAAGGCGAAATTAATACCGTGCAGTAATCCATCTGCAGAAATTATGCTCAACTGTTCTGATGTCGGATTTCCTCCTGCCGTATTTATAACTTCTTTCGACACAAATAAATTCGTTTGAGTCGTCATAATGGTCGTCATGACGGCTGTTCCAATTGCGCCTGCAATGGCCTGAAGTGTATTTTGCATGGCTGTGCCATCACCGTGTAATTTACTTGGCAATGAATTTAATCCGGCAGTCGTAAGTGGCATCGTTAAGAAAGTGAGTCCAATCGACCGAACGAGATAAATAACTGCGAGTAACACGATTCCAGATGTATACGTCAAATTGGTATAAGCTGCGGTTGTACCGACAAGTACAACTGTGCCGAAAATACCTATCCACTTGATGCCGTATCGATCATACATTCTTCCAGCAATCGGTGACATAATCGCCATGGCGATACTTCCTGGTAATAGAAATAGACCTGATTCTAATGCAGTCATTCCACGATTACTTTGTAAATAAATCGGGATTAAAATCATTGCTGCATACGTAACTCCGTTTACAAAGAAACTAATAATGATAGAAAATGTAAATTCAATTGACTTAAATATTTTTAAATCAATGAGCGGCTCTTTTGTATTCAGTTGTCGTATGACAAATAATATAAGTGAGATTACACCTATAGTTAGGGGGATTATGACAGTCAAACTGCCCCAACCCGCTTTGCCAGCTATACCAAACCCGTATAAAATACCGCCGAAGCCGAACGTTGACGTAATAACGCCCAAGATATCTAACTTGGCAGGTCGTGGCTCTGAGACGTTTTTCAGCACAAAGAAAGCGGCGATTAACGCTGATAGAGAAAATGGTAAAATGGCGAAAAAGATAAAGCGCCATGATAAAGTCGTAATTAAAAAACCTGAAAGCGTAGGGCCGATTGCCGGTGCAAACATAATCGCAACCCCAACGATTCCCATTGCAGCACCGCGCTTCTCCATTGGGAAAAGTCTGAACACAACACTAATTAATAAGGGCATTACAATTCCTGCCCCAATCGCTTGCACAACACGTCCTGTTAAAAGAAGTGTAAAGCTTGGTGCAATCCCACAAATTAGCGTACCGATTGAAAAAACAATCATCGATGTAAAAAATAGTTGACGGGTTGAAAAACGAGCCATTAAAAATGCCGTAATTGGAATAAAAATTCCATTCACCAGCATATACAATGTAATCAACCATTGCGCAGTTGCTGTGGACACTTTAAATTCCTCTGATAATGTTGGTAATGCAACGTTTAGTACTGTTTGATTTAAAATTGCCGCAATCGCACCGATTAACAGCACTGTTAAAATCGGTCCTGTTTTAAAAGTAGTTGTTTCTTTAATTTCCAAATCAAATGAACTCCCTTTTCAAATAAATCTTATTTATTTAGTATGCTAAGTAATTGAGTAAAATAATCATGTATTTAAGTTGGCTTCGATTTTTTGTAGGAGACGTTTCAATATTGTTCGGTCCTCTTGGCTTATGTCATTCAACATTTTTTCTTGATGATTTCGCCATATTTCTGCGATTGAATTTTCAAGTGCGCTTCCTTTCTCCGTTAAGAAAACCCTTGTCACACGTCCATCCACCGCATCTTTCGTTCTAGTCACAAGTCCATATTCTTCTAGTTTTTTCACCATATTTGTTAAGGTCGGCGGTTCACAGCCCATGAGTTCAGACAACTCTGTTTGGCTCGCACCGTCTTTCTTCCACAGTTGCCAAAGCAGATGATCTTGCCCGACGTGGATTTTAACCTCTCTTAACGAATCTGCATAATCTTTTCTTGATTTCGCAGACGTTTTCGCGAACAATATGCGAATGTCTTCCTCAATCATGGTATCAATCCTTTATAAAATAATTAGCCTGCTAACCATACCTTAAATTGAATACCTTTGTCAATGAATTCACGGGTATCCCATTCATGAAGATAGTCAGAAAGTTAGGGTGAAATGCAGAGTGAACAGTGGGTATTTTAGCTTGGCTCGTGGGAAATCTTCAAATAGAAAATGACCCACCGTGGTCCGCATTGGTAAGAGGCGTGGTGGGTTTATCCCGTTAGCTACAACAATTTGCACAGTTTTATACACGTAGTAGAAATGAACAAGTATGCATAGTGTCGCATAAACCTATATTTACATCCTTTTTATATACCCGTTAATCCGTGATTTTTCTTCTGCACTTATTTCAGTTCGCAATCCTTCAATGCTTTCTTTCCGTCGCTCGTTTTTCTCCTTGATTGCAGCAAGTTCTTTTCCTTCAGCGAATTCCATTGCTACTTCTGCTGCTTCCATATTGCTGATGGTTTTCTTTAGCCTATTTACATTGTCATCTGAATCATTTGGTTTGATGCTAGTCATTATACTTCCTCCTTCATTTTCTAATAAAACCTTCAAGAGATAGCGTTCCCAACTTTTGAATAACTATTTATAGCGTTTAAAACCTTGTATCCATCATTGTACATGACAGGTTCTTCTTCAACTTTGGAATTTTTTCACTGTGTGGATGAAGTTGAAAAACTATTACTAATTTGCTATTATCAGTATTGACAGATATTTCTAATCATTAGTGTTCCTCGAGTACCTGGAATCTAAAGGCGGAGTAATGTTTGTGGGGATAAGCGGTGAAAGGGGGAAAATAAATTGAAAATTATCGACTTACATTGTGACGTATTGCTGAGATTATATCAATCAAAGGGGAAAATGAAGTTTCAAGATTCGTTGGAACTTGATACGAGTTATGAGAAATTAATAAAGGGTGGAGTAAGGGTACAAGCATTCGCTATATTCGTTTATCCCGAAATGAAATCAGATCAGAAATTCCAAGCTGCTTTAGATCAAATCCATTATTTCTATACAGATGTACTTGGGAACAATCCGAATATGAAACTGGTCAAGGACTGGAGCGATTTCGATCGGTTAAAAGACGGAGAAATTGGAGCGATGTTGACACTTGAAGGTGTGGATGCAATCGGAAACGATCTGCAAAAGCTATCTACTCTCCATCAATTGGGCGTCCGTTCGATTGGACTAACTTGGAACAATGCTAACTTGGCAGCAGATGGAGCGGGGGAACCACGTGGGGCGGGACTTACGTCGTTTGGCAGAGAGATTGTTCATTTCAATAACGAACATAAAATTTTGACCGATGTTTCCCATTTATGTGAAAAGGCTTTTTGGGATGTCATGAAAGAGGCAAATTATCCGATTGCGAGCCATTCGAATGCTAAGGCGCTATGCAATCATGTTCGTAATCTGACAGATGAGCAGGCAAAAGCGATGTTTGCAAAAAATGGACTTGTCCATGTTGTCTACAATCCGCCGTTTGTGAAGGAGACAGGGGAAGTAGCGATAACAGACCTTATCGAACATATTGACCATTTCTGTTCTTTAGGGGGAGAGAAACAAATTGGATTAGGCTCAGACTTCGATGGTATTTCTTCGAAGATTGTTAAGTTAGAAGATGCATCTATGCATCCGAATTTACTAAATGAGTTGCTAAAAAAATACAGTGAAGAGACGGTCAAAGGTTTTGCCTACCAAAACTTTATGGATCATCGTCCAAATTGAACGCTGATTATTAACTGAAACAGACTAAGTGAAATAGTAGAATGTACCAAGAAATAATGACGAAAATACAAAAAAGACCGAGTCTGCAGAGACCCGGTCCATTGATAATCATCCGTTATTATTTGCGGATTTTTTCGATTTCATCCGCAACGAATTGTACACTTGTTCCGACAATAACTTGAATACTTTTTGGACCTACCACATTAATTCCTGGTACACCCGTATCTTTAATTTTCTTTTGGTTGACCGCCTTCATATCTCTTACCTCTACGCGTAAGCGAGTTGCGCAGAAGTCGATAGATGTGACGTTTGCGTCTCCGCCTAAACCATCATAAATCTTAGCTGCCATGCCCGAGAATTTAGTTCCGCTTGTGGCGCTTGCTACTCCGTCTACTTCCTGACCTTCTACATCCTCACCTTCTTCGCTTCACTGGAATTAACAGTGCATCACTTAGGAGAAATGGTCATTAGAACCGTTTCCCCCATGATGCCTTCTTTTGTAACTTCCAACTGCACATTTCTTTCCGCGCTATTTGTAATCACGATAGGCGTAATAATGCTTTTTGCATGTTCACGGATGTAGTCCCAATCTACTTCGATAAGGGATTGGCCAACTGAAACCTTGTCGCCTGCTGCTACTAAAACTGTAAATCCTTCCCCTTTTAATGCAACCGTTTCCAAACCAATGTGGATGAGGATTTCTGTACCATCATTTGAACGAAGGCCAATCGCGTGCTTTGTGTCCGATACGAGAACGACGGTTCCTTCTACAGGTGCATGGATATTTCCATTGTCCGGCATGATAGCGATTCCTTCGCCCATCATTTTTTCACTGAAAACTGGATCAGGTACTTGGTCAAGTGGAACGATTTGCCCGTTAACGGGTGCGTAGATTTCTAATTTACGTTTTTTAAATAATTTTGATAACATGTCTTTGAACTCCTTTTTTTTCGTAGATGTGAACTGCGTATGCTTATTTATATTGCAAAGGCTTAAAAAGCAGAATAGAAAAAGGCATGGGGTAACACAGAAGAATGTTGAAAAACTTCTAAGTTTACCACCATGCCTGATCGTGTCAGTAACATGTGATCTGCTATTAAACCTCTATTCAGAGAATAACACCGAACTTATTATTATGCAATAGAAACGTGAAGGTTTAAGGAAATACTTACTTAGCTCGTTATTTAGATTTTAAACTGATAAGAATGAGTGTAATACCACCAAATAGGCAAATCATTCTTGTTAATGAAATCTTTTCAGATAGACCAACCAATGCTATTCCAGTCGTAATAATTAGAATGCAAGGGCCTACTAAAGCAAGTAGGGTGTTAATATAAAAGGCTTTTTCTAAATCATTAAACTTTAACATAAACATTGCTGCTGTGATATCAATACTTCCTGATACAATTCGCAATATAATTATGAAAAGAAGTGCTTTTTCTATCAATAAATAGGACGCCCCCAGCCTTTGATATTCATCTTATGTAATAAATGTTAGTACCTGACCCTTACAGTAGTTCCTATAGTGTATGTATGCTTACCAACTAAATATGTTGAAATAAAGAATTCCATTGAATCCGCTGCGGCTATCCTTTGAAAGGCGGTTTCGCTGTTTAAATAATTAGTAGAGAAATATGTATTGGTCTTAGATTGATCCTTCTACGGGGGAAGAGTGGTTTTTTATGGATAAGAGAAAAGTGATGAAACAAACTATTTTGTGATTATTTGGATATATGATAGACTAGACTTAAGTTAATAGATTAGGTTTAAGCTAATGAGAGACCCCAGGGAATGGTTGCCTATCGCAACTGATTACTTGAGGTCTTTTTTCACTTATAATACACCATATTTTAGAAGAGGATGAGATAAATGACAAGTTTTTCATCACTGGAACGAGAAAAAACAGTTGATAAATTAGCAACAGAGGAATTTGATTTACTAATTATCGGAGGCGGAATTTCAGGTGCTGGAATTGCTTTAGACGCAACGGCGCGCGGGTTGAAAACAGCGCTTGTCGAGATGCAGGACTTTGCTTCTGGCACTTCAAGCCGTTCGACAAAACTAGTTCACGGTGGATTACGGTATTTAAAACAATTCCAAATCAAAGAGGTAGCGGAGCTTGGAAAAGAGCGAGCAATCGTCTATGAAAATGGACCACATGTTACGACCCCAGAATGGATGGTCCTTCCTTTTCATAAAGGAGGAACATTTGGCAAATATTCGACTTCCCTGGGTTTGAAAGTATATGACTTTCTTGCAGGCGTTAAGAAATCGGAAAGAAGAAGGATGTTAACGAAAGAAGAAACACTTGAGAAAGCACCGCTTGTAAAAAAAGAAGGATTATTAGGCGGCGGAATTTACGTCGAATACCGTACGGATGATGCTCGCCTAACAATAGAAGTTATGAAAGCGGCCGCTGAAAAAGGTGCAACCATAGTAAACTACGCGAAAGCGGAAACCTTTATTTACAGTCAAGGAAAGATCACAGGGGTGCAAGTGTTAGATACAATAACAACTAAAAAAGTTACTATTAAGGCGAAAAAAGTTGTCAATGCGGCTGGACCTTGGGTAGATGATGTGAAAAGGATTGAAGGTAAGACTACGACTGAAAAACACTTAATTTTATCAAAAGGGGTGCATCTCGTATTCGACCAAAAAGATTTTCCACTCCACCAAGCAGTTTATTTCGATACTCCAGATAAGCGTATGATTTTTGCGGTGCCTCGTGATGGAAAAGTGTATGTGGGAACAACGGATACATTCTACGAAGGGGATCCAAAAGTGATGCAAATTACGGAAGAGGATCGCTCTTATATCTTAAACGCCATTCATTACATGTTCCCAAGCCTTAAATTGACAGCAGAGAACGTCGAGTCGAGTTGGGCAGGCGTTAGACCGCTTATCCATGAATTAGGCAAAAGTCCATCCGAAGTATCAAGAAAAGATGAAATTTGGGAATCGGAGAAAGGTCTCATTACAATTGCAGGTGGGAAATTGACGGGTTATCGTAAAATGGCGGAAACCGTAGTGGATAAAATCGTTGCTCAACTTGGTCAGGAAGAAATCCGTCATTTTAATAACTGTGTAACAAAGAATTTACCAATCTCAGGTGGAGATATGGGTGGTTCATCAAACATGAATCGTTTTATGGCCCAAGCGATTGAGAAAGGTCAATCAGTTGGATTTTCAGAACAACATAGCCGTCACTTGGCAACTCTTTATGGCACTAATGTTGATAAGGTGTTTGCGATTCCCTTCGAAGCACACACAGGAATTCCACGTATTCTTTATGTGAAACTAAGGTACGCTATCGACCATGAAATGGTTGTTAAGCCAACTGATTTCTTTGTTCGGAGAACGGGGGATATGTTCTTTACTATTGCCAATGTTAAAGCTGGGAAAACAGATGTGTTAGATGAAATGGCATACATTTTCGGGTGGACAGATGTAGAGCTTCAACGCTATGAAAAAGAACTGGTGGACGAGATTTCTACTGCAACAACTGTTAAATAAGGTATTGTAGAATAGTTAATTAAATCGGCAACAAGATGTAATGACATATCCAATATATGGGGGGATAAATAATGACTGAAAAATATATAATGGCTCTTGATCAAGGCACAACAAGTTCGCGAGCGATCCTATTCGATAAAAGCGGTAAAATATTTCACACAGCACAGCAAGAGTTTACACAATACTTCCCTAAGTCTGGATGGGTTGAACATAATGCAGATGAAATCTGGAGTTCCATTCTAGCAGTTATTGCAGGTGTGTTATCAGAAAAGAATATTGTAGCTGAACAAATCGAAGGAATTGGTATTACCAATCAGCGTGAAACAACAGTCGTGTGGGATAAAAACACAGGGAAACCGATTTACAATGCAATTGTTTGGCAATCACGACAAACTGCTGAAATTTGCCGAGAGTTAAAAGAAAACGGTTACAATGATCTGTTCCGAGATAAAACCGGTTTACTTATCGATGCCTATTTTTCAGGAACAAAAGTAAAATGGATTCTGGACAATGTAGAGGGTGCTAGAGAAAAAGCGGAACGTGGTGATCTTCTATTCGGTACCATTGATACATGGATTGTCTGGAAATTATCTAATGGAAAAAGGCATGTAACCGATTATTCCAACGCTTCCAGGACACTTATGTACAATATACACGAATTAAAATGGGATAAGGAATTGCTCTCTATCTTAGGCGTCCCTGCGTCAATGCTTCCAGAAGTCCGTCCATCCTCTGAAATTTATGCGCATACGGAAAAAAGCCACTTCTTTGGTCATGCGGCTCCGATTGCTGGAATCGCGGGTGATCAACAAGCTGCATTGTTCGGGCAAGCTTGTTTTGAGAGCGGCATGGTAAAAAACACGTACGGTACGGGTTGCTTCATGTTGATGAATACTGGGGATAAAGCAGTCAAGTCCGAACATGGTCTACTGACAACCATTGCATGGGGAATTGACGGAAAAGTAGAGTATGCACTCGAAGGCAGTATTTTCGTTGCGGGATCTGCCATTCAGTGGTTGCGTGATGGACTTAGAATGTTCCGTAATTCATCCGACAGTGAAAAATATGCAAAACGTTTTGAGTCAACAGAAGGAGTCTACGTTGTGCCAGCATTTGTTGGTTTAGGTACCCCTTACTGGGACAGCGAAGTAAGGGGTGCTGTTTTCGGATTGACACGTGGTACAGAGAAGGAACATCTTATTCGTGCAACTTTGGAATCGCTTGCTTACCAAACGAAGGATGTACTCGATGCAATGGAAGCAGATTCTGGTATTTCTTTAAAAATGTTACGTGTAGACGGTGGTGCAGTGGGAAATGATTTCCTCATGCAATTTCAAGCGGACTTATTAAATGTACCTGTCGAACGCCCAATGATTAGTGAAACGACAGCACTCGGAGCTGCTTATCTAGCAGGTCTCGCGGTCGGGTTTTGGACGAATCGCTCAGAAATCACGGCTCACTGGAATTTAGACCGACCTTTTGAACCGGAAATGGAGCAGAAACAACGCGAAGACTTGTACGCTGGATGGCAAAAAGCAGTCAAAGCTGCGATTGCTTTTAAGTGAAATTTCCTGTTAATAGGCATAGCCATATATCCGATTTGTAACAATCGAAAGAACCTAATAATAGAATATAACTAAAGAAATAGATGGATGATAATACAATCCGCTACTATTAGTTAGGGGTGTGTCTATGCCAGCGATTACAGGAAACGATTATATTGAACGAATTGATCGGCTACAAACGAATGTGTGGATAGACGGTAATCTTGTAACAGGCAATATTTCTGAGCATCCCGCATTTAAAGGGGTTATGAAAAGTCAGGCAGCGCTATATGATTTGCAGTATGATGCGCTAGTAAAAGATAGTATGACCTATCTATCACCATCAACTGGAGATTCAGTAGGCATGTCTTATTTACAGCCGACAACAAAAGAGGATTTAGTTAAAAGGCGGACAATGGTCCAACAGTGGGCTAAATCGAACAATGGCATGATGGGCAGAAGTCCAGACTATATGAATACCGTGTTAATGGCGCTTGCATCGTCTGTGGGTTTATTGGAAGGAAAAGAAAATTGTTTTCCTGAAAACATACTTGCGTTCTATGAATATGCACGTGAAAACGATTTGTCCATGACACATACCTTTATTGAGCCACAAGTAAACCGAGGGCAATTCTATTTTGAAGATTCAGATGAGCCGATTGCTGCCAAAGTGATGAACAGAAACGAAGCGGGAATCATCGTAAAGGGTGCACGGTTGCTGGCAACACAGGGCGGTATAACGGATGAAATCATGGTGATTGCTGCGGGTGGAATTGAGGATAAAGAGAAAGGTTTTGCGTTTTCTATCCCTAGTAATAGCGAAGGTCTAAAGTTTGTCTGCAGAGAATCATTTGTTGGGAGTGATTCTACATTTAACTATCCATTAAGTTCGCGGTATGAGGAAATGGATACGATTGTTGTCTTCGACAATGTATTGGTGCCGTGGGAGCGCGTATTTTACTATGATAATATAGAAGTAGCGAACAGTTTTGTGGCTTCTAGCTCGTTTTTACCACTTACACTGCATCAAGTTGTTTCTAGACAAATTGTCAAAACGGAATTTGTTTTGGGAATAGTCCAATCAATTATTGAAACCATTAATATCGGGGAATATCAGCATGTACAAGAGAAGGCTTCTGAAATTATTGTAGCTTTAGAAACGATGAAAGCATTGGTGATGAAGGCAGAGGCTGAAGCTGTAATCGATGAATGGGGATTTATGCGACCAGATCGAACAACATTGAAAATCGCGATTAATCTATTTCCACGAGTGTATCCGAGGTTTACTGAAATCATTCAGCTTTTAGGTGCAAGTGGACTGATGTCCATTCCAACAGAAAATGCATTTCAATCAAGTATTAGAAAAGATTTAGATCAATATTTGCAGGCTAAATCTAAAAATGCAGAGGATCGTGTCAAAGTTTTCCGTTTAGCATGGGATTTAACGATGAGCTCTTTTGGTACACGCGAAACGCTATATGAACGGTTTTTCTTTGGTGACCCAATTAAACTTTCCGGTGAATTATATCGTTCCTATGATAAGAAACCGTATGTGTTGCGAGTGAATGATTTATTAGAGTGAATATTCAATGGGGAATTGATTGACTCTTTTTTAAGGAGACAATCAATTTTTTTATTGAGAAAAGGGGCATGGTGGTCATAAAGTCATCCCAGACGGTCATAACCCATCTCGTGGCGATCATAATTCTCGACGGGTGAATAAACGTACAGCCATTCTAAAGTGAGTGGCATGTTACTTGCCGTTAATTCCTAATTAAACCTGCCACTCCTTGTTGTTAATCGAAAACGTATTGCAATGAGAAGACAGAGGGAATCGGATGAATGCGTCGAATTTAATAACAGAATGGTTGAAGAAGATAGACATCTTTTGTTTGGATGAGGATGGATTGAATTGTGGTTAATAATAGAAAGGGTGGATATTTAAATGACCATCAATATTGCATTACTACGCGGCATTAACGTGGGCGGGCATAATAAAATAAAAATGGGAGAACTGCGACAGATGTTTGAAATTCTTGGCTTTAGCCGAGTACAGACCTATATTCAAAGTGGCAATGTTCTGTTCGAATCCCATGAAAGTGAACAATCCCTTATTAAACGTATTGAAGGGGAGATTGAAAAGGTCTTCGGATTTTCAATCAAAGTTGTAATTAGAACGACTTCAGAGTTGGAATGGATCTCCAATAATTGCCCATTTACAGAGGAAGCTGTAGCAGAAGCGAAAGCCACTTCTGATGGAGAAAGCCTTTACGTTTCTTTATTGCAGGACAAGCCTTCGCAAGATGGAATTGATCGAATCGGTGCTTATAAAAGTGACAATGATAAATTTATGATCGAAGGGCGGGAGGTCTATCTGTTGTTCCGGCTTGGTGTTCGAAACGCTAAACTTGCGAATAATTTACATAGACTAGATGTTCCCTCCACGATGCGCAATTGGAAAACAATCAACAGGCTCACACAGTTAGCAAAAGAGATGGAGGATTAACGTTTGATGATTTGCATACGTCTTATGAGTTTGGCGGGAACAGTGGATGGAACTCGTACGTTTAACAGGCGTTAGTAAGGTGCCATAGTTTGTTCTGTCATTGTCCTTGTAAATGTTGGTAGTATTTTTCCTTCTTCTTTTGTGAATGCTGTTTATGGAGCAATTTAGAAGGAGGAAAAAATAATGTTGAAATTACAAACTGAACTTGAAGGGCAAAGGGCTTCTTTTGGTGTTGTGAGCGATTGTATTCAGGGGCTCGGTTATCATTTGGGTGGAAACTGGGATTATCATAAAGGGTGTTTTGACCATATTTTATGCCGCGAAGGCGGTGAAACCATTTATGTACGAATTCCTTTTTTCGTAACTGAAGGGGAGCTTGATGATTATAACGCTTCGATAGAATTTGAAACATCTTATATCATTAAGCATGTCGTTCATGTCGGTCTAGATAGTGATGAAAGTTCATTATTAAATGCAACTGGGTTTAGCCAATTCCAGAAACCGATTGATCCAGACGGAAAAATAATTGATAAAAACAGATGGATTCATGCAGGCGAAGTTGCCGTAAAAGAACTTATAGATTGTTTGCATGCACAACAACACCTAAAATCTAGTTAATGGGAAACTTCAATTAATGGGGGATTTTTTGACCCTTCATTAATTGAAGTTTTTTTACTACAAGCACCAGATTGAATTCAGCCTATGGATAGCCTTAAAAAGAACTATTCCACATCTAAACTACGCCTTTTGTTTCGTTAAATAGTACGAATTTCAATCCTGGTACTAGTCTTTGAAATACCACCCATTTAAATGCTTGTAAATTCAGAATTATTCACCCGCTGAAATGAATTCTTGTTATAGTAGAAGGTAGTATGCTATTGAAGAATGGAGTTAAGTGGAGTGGTATTCGGAATTAATGAAGTGAATTGGGGGTGGAGGAATGAATCAAGAACAGCCTATTTGGAAGTATGCGTTTGCAAGTGTCATGGTGACGATTAGTACACTTGGCTTTGGAAGAATGTCATATGGTATTTTAATGCCTTTCATGAAAGAGAGTTTGTCTTTATCCTATGAACAGGCAGGAATGCTAGCAATGACAAACTCAATTGGCTATTTAGGGATGGTTTTATTTGCTGGCATATTAGCTGCGAAATGGGGATCGAGAAAGCTGGTTGTTTTCGGCACATTGCTTGTTTCTGCAGGGTTACTATATATGGCGTCGGTCCAAAGCTTTTCGGCGAGTTTGGTGGGTATGAGTATACTTGGGGTTGGAACTGCGTTCACCTATACACCACTAGTTAATATTGTAGTAGGCTGGTTTCCACAGCGGCGGGGGATGATGATTGGTTTCCTTGTCAGTGGTCTTGGACTTGGAACGCTTATTTCTAGCCTGTTAATTCCGTTTTTTACTACCTGGTTTTCAATTGACGGATGGCGGTATCTGTGGTTTGTTTATGGACTTCTGTCGCTGTTGTTTGCGCTTGCGGCTCTGCTCATTTTGCGGGATCCACCTATACCATTATTGAAAAAGGAGAAGAAGGATCAATCTCTTTTGCGGGAAGTGTATTTACATAAGGGTGTGCTTCTTGTTGCTATCATATATGGGTTGATTGGTTTTGCTTATTTAATTCCGCAAAGCTTTTTGTTCAGTTTTATCTTAGAATCCAAGATTGATAGATTTGTCGCAGGCCAAATTATGGCCATAGGTGGATTAATGTCTATTTTCAGCGGCCCATTATGGGGCACGATTTCTGATAAAATTGGGCGGAGGAAGTCACTAATCATTACGCTCGTTACAGGGGCGGCGTCCATGCTTATACCTGTCATTTTTCCTGTATACATTGGGTTTGTCATCAGTCAATTTTTCTGGGGAATCACAGTCGTTGGCATGCTTTCGCTTATTCAAGCACTGTCAACGGAACAAATTCATCCCTCTTACGCACCAGTTGCTTTGGGGTATGTCACTGTTTACTTCGCGTCGGGGCAGCTTCTTGGACCTGGTCTTGGTGGTTGGCTGATTGATCATATCGGTGGAATTTCATCTGCGTTGCTTCTCTGCTGCGGTTTGTTGTTGCTTGCCTTTCTATTTTCGTTGAGACTGCAGAAAAATGAAGACGGTCAATCACTAGTAGTGAAACCTTAACAGTCGAGTTTGAAATTGATTACAGGTGCATGACGCTATTGTATAAATAGTTCACAAAGGTATAAGAGAAACTAAGAACCAACCGACAGAACTTCGGTTGGTTTTTTAACTTTCATTTCGTTACCTTACAGGTACATCAAAATAAGTTACGAACACCTTCTTACGTTTGTTTTAGCTTCATAAGGGAAAGAATAGGGAGAGATTTCAATTATTCTAAGAGGTGATTCTGTTGAAACGATTATTTGCTATCCTTGTTATCACCGGAGTCCCACTCGTGATTGCCGGTGCATTCCTAAATTGGTCGGACATCATGATGTTCATCCTTTGCTGTATTAGCGTCATTGGGCTTTCAGGATATATAGGACGGGCAACGGAAAGCCTTGCCATTGTAAGTGGGCCAAGGATTGGTGGGTTGTTGAATGCAACATTCGGCAATGCAGTCGAACTCATCATTTCAATTTTTACATTAAAGGCAGGAATGGTAGGCATCGTCTTGGCTTCGCTCACAGGCTCTGTACTTGGGAATTTGTTGCTTGTGCTCGGACTCTCCTTTTTCGCAGGGGGCATTAAATTCAAACGTCAAAATTTCAGTCTCCATGATGCGCAATATAATTCGGGATTGCTGATTTTTGCTGTCATCGTGGCATTTGTCATCCCAGAGATTTTCTCCATGTCAATGGATACACAAACGACATTTAACTTGAGTATTGGAATTGCGGTTATCCTAATCGCACTTTATCTTGCTGGGCTGTTCTTCAAACTAGTTACGCACCGTGGCGTCTTCGCCTCTTCTGATAAGGTAGTGGAGGAGCAGGAAATACCGGAGTGGACGAAGCGCAAGTCGATTATCGTGCTATTGTTGGCGACGATAACGGTTGCTTTCGTTTCAGAGCAGCTGGTTCATACATTTGAAATGCTTGGTGAAAAGTTCGGTTGGACCGAGTTGTTCATTGGTGTTATTATTGTCGCGATTGTTGGAAATGCGGCTGAGCACGTATCTGCAATCACGATGGCGGTCAAGGATAAGATGGATGTAGCCGTGGAGATAGCAGTCGGTTCCACGTTGCAGGTCGCCATGTTTGTTGCGCCAATCCTCGTATTGATTTCACTTGTCATGTCGCAGCCGATGTCACTTGTTTTCACAATACCAGAGTTAGTTGCAATGGTATCCGCAACGTTCTTGGTCATTACTCTATGCAATGACGGAGAATCAAATTGGTTCGAGGGCCTGATCCTTTTTGCGGCTTATCTGATTATGGGAATCGGCTTTTATTTACTCTAATGTCTGCTGTCAGTTGAAAAAGGTAGCTCTAAATAGAAAAAATTCCGACATATCATCAGCAAAACTGCTACCTAAATTTCACCTTAAGAGCTCAAAATCATAAAAGAGCTTTTCACGGGGATACTACGAAAATTATTTCGGAATTGACATTTAATAGTTGTCTATGTTAAAGAGCGAACCCCTTGAAAGTATAGGGAGTTCGCTCTTTTCCTCAAGTAGTTGTAGTCTCCATCTGAATGGTTTCCCCAAGTTTCATAACAGTTAACTTCTTGCCATCTAACTTTTTAGTCTCCCATTCAGCCTGTAATCGATCAAGTGCTTCTTTTGGGGTATCATCGGCCAACCGATAAGCGCCGTAATGCATTGGAATCATCACCTTTGCCTTTGTATCGATGAAAGCTTTGACAGCATCTTCTGGACTAACATGTTGGGCCGCCATAAACCATTCCGGCTCATATGCGCCAATCGGCATCAAGCAATAATCAATTGCGTACTTTTTTCCGATGGTGCGAAAATCTTCGAAATAGCCACTGTCTCCCACGAAATAGACTGTGTGATTTGAATTCTGGATAATCCATCCACCCCAATGTGAGTGATTTGTATCCGTAAGCGTTCTTTTTGACCAGTGCTGAGCTGGAACAAAGGCAATCGATAATCCGCTCATTTGATGCTCATCCCACCAGTTAAACTCCACAGTTTTGTTGAGTCCTTTTCTTTTAAACCAGTTCCCAAGTCCAATTGGCACAAAAAAGGTTGGATCACCTTTCAGCCTTTTAATAGAACCATAGCTCAGGTGGTCGTAATGGCTATGTGAAATTAGAACAATGTCGATTGGCGGTAATTCTTCAATTGCAAGACCTGGAGGTGTGAGGCGTTTATCCGTACCAAGACGATTTGCCCAAACTGGATCTGTTAGGATGTTTTGTCCATTTAGTTGGATTAAAAAGGTCGAATGGCCAATCCAAGTGATAGTCGGAGTCGTCCGGTTTGACTCCAAGAACACTGTCTCCGTTTTATCTACTAACGGCACTTTGAACGATAAATCTTTCTGTTTGCCTTTTCGTTCTTTTCGCCACTGTAGTAAATCTTTAAACGTAGCAAGTGCTGCATTTTTATCCGTATTTTCATAACGCGTTTTTTTCACAGATAGACACCTCAAATGATTTTTAGTTCCCCTTTATAAGGAGGGAAATGGGTTTAGGACTATGCTTAGTATACATGACAAACATACATACAAGTGAATTACGAAGAGGTCTGGTGTCGTTACCAAGTGCCATGAATGTTGCCCTAGAAGGAGGTTTAGTTTATTGGATGTATGGTTTGAATGAAGGACAACCCAATCCGATATCTCGTATTGGGCTTTGTATTATTATCGGGCTTTCGCTGAAAATACCTTGTTTCAGCGATTAGTAGTATAGTCATTAATGATAGAATACATACTTGAGTAAGTAGAGAATACTGGATAACCAGAATCAAAACTAAATATCTGTTAGTCGGAGGGAAAAGAGATGAAAGCAACAATCGCCGTGCTGGGTGATACAGCAATTTCGAAGGTGAATCAATTACATACGAGTAAAAGTAGATACCTTACATTGACAATGATGGCGGGATTTTTCGTCGGATTCGGGATCATTCTTATTTTTACGATTGGTGGCTTGCTTGGTCCAACTGGCTTTGCAGGAACGAAAATTATTATGGGTGTTACATTTGGTATTGCGTTAAGTTTGGTGTTAATGGCGGGATCCGACCTTTTCACAAGTAATAATATGATTATGACGATTGGTACATTGACGAAGAAAACGACTTGGTATGAAACCATACAAATTTGGACATTCAGCTATGTGGGTAACTTTGCCGGGTCTATTCTCGTTGCGGCCCTTTTTGTCTATTCGGGCCTGGCCACTGGTGGAACGGCGGACTATATCAATACGGCGGCAAGTACCAAGATGAATACGCCATTTGTAGAGTTACTTGTGCGGGGGGTTCTTTGCAATATTCTCGTCTGTCTTGCTGTTTGGTGCGCATTTAAACTTAAGGAAGAAACAGCAAAGTTGATTATGATTTTTTGGTGCTTATTCGCTTTTATCACCTCGGGGTTCGAGCATAGTATCGCAAATATGTCATTGCTCTCCCTCTCGTTGATGATCCCTCACCCAGACACTGTTTCATTGGCCGGGTTGGCGGCGAATTTAGTACCCGTAACAATCGGCAATATTATTGGTGGGGCTGTATTCATTGGGGCGGCATACTGGTTCGCGAATTCTGAAAAGAATTAATAACTTTAGAGCGATGACTATAAAAATGAACTGAAAAGTATTCTCGCCTAAAGTGATTTAAAATCGCCATAAATTGGGGTGTTTTTTTAATAAATCACTTGCGAAAAAAGAAAAAAACTACTAGTGTAGGTAAAGAAACAAAACGATGATTAAGTCAGTTGCCTACACTATTAACTGAAACGTCATGTGTAGCGTACTACACTACTAACAAATAACAACGGAAAAGACTTTTTGGGTTATCAAAGGAGATATTTAAATGAATTTAGGAAAAAACACTGTCATCCGAAAAGAACTATTTCAATCAATTGAAGAATTAACAGATGAGCAGTTTAACAGAATACCTTCAAATGGCGGATGGTCTCCAAAACAAATATTCGAACATCTTGTTCGGATGGAGACGGTGATTGCGACAAATATAGCCCAAGAACTAAAAAATCCTGATAGCCCGAAATCGATAAAAAAACCAATTGCACTTTCCACGATTCGCTTGATAAAAGTGGAAGCACCAGGCTATACTGCACCGACTGAGGCGTACAAATCAAAAATAGAGATGAAAAACGAACTCTATGATTCGCGTCTCTTCCTATTAGATGTGTATGAATCAAGCACAAAAGAAGTACTTTGTGAAAAATCATTCAAACATCCGGTTTTCGGGCAAGTTCCATTGATTCAATGGTTTCCGTTTGTGGGATTGCATGAAAAACGTCACTTAAAACAATTGAAGAAAACGATTGAAATGGACTACAGGTAAGGATTACCTTGGCTGAAACGGGGATTTTTTAAGGGTAGTAGACTATTGGCAATAGTATTAAAATACATATTCAGAACCTTCAGGAAACCATTGACAGATATATAAATGGTTGTTATATTGAATGATATAAACATTAACTAACTGCCAAGTCTAGCAGACTCTATTGCACAAATGGAGCTATAACTAGATAGGAGCCAGTTATACAGACGGGATTTCATTATTCAATCCCTTGTCTTTATAATTGGCTCTTTTTTTGGCATGAATACAATTTAACAAAAGTGTTAGCGCTTTCAGTTCAGTAGGTGTATTTAAGGGGAATTGTATGTTTGGAATTTATTAAATTAATCGAAATGGGGAGGAATTACTATGAAAGAATTAATCGAATGGGACAAGAAGCATTTTATTCACCCGACATCATCCATTAAAGAGCAACAAGAAAATGGACCGAAACTAATTATTGAAAAAGGGAATGGCATTTATTTAACAGATAGTGATGGAAATGTGTTCATTGACGGCATGTCGTCTTTATGGAATGTCAATGTTGGGCATGGGCGAACAGAGTTGGCAGAAGTGGCAAAGGAGCAAATGGAGAAGTTGGCTTTTAGCTCCACTTTTTCAACGTTCAGTCATGAACCAGCTATCCGTTTAGCGAAAAAAATAGCTGATCTGGCTCCGCCGAGTTTAAATGCAGTATTCTTCACATCTGGAGGGTCAGAGTCAAATGATTCGGCCATTAAATTGGTCCGTCATTATTGGATTATCCAAGGACAACCTGAACGGAATAAAATTATATCGCTTAAACGTGGGTACCATGGGGTTGCTGCGGGTGCGACGAGTGCTACCGGGATTCCACAGTTTTGGGATATGGCGGGGCATATGGTGACGGGCTTTGCCCATGCGAAAACGCCTTATGAAATTGGGACGAGCGAGTCGATTGCATCGATCCGAGAAGTGATTGAGGCAGAAGGACCAGAGACGGTTGCGGCATTTTTAGTTGAGCCGGTGCAAGGGGCTGGCGGAGTTCTTATCCCTCCAAGCGATTATTTTCAGGAAGTGCGTAAACTTTGTGATGAATATGGGGTTTTGTTCATCGCTGATGAAGTAATTACAGGTTTTGGCCGTACGGGAAAAATGTTTGGAATTGAAAACTGGAATGTTGAACCAGACATGATTACGTTCGCTAAGGGAGTAACGAGCGGGTATTTCCCACTTGGTGGTGTCATAGTATCGGATAAAATTCATGACATGCTAAAGGACAAGTCGCATGGGGTATTGTTCCACGGCTTTACGTATAGTGGACATCCAACTGGAGCGGCTGTTGCCATGAAAAATATCGAGATTGTAGAAACTGAGGGATTGGTTGAAAATGCCAGGGAAATGGGTGAAGAACTATTAAAAGGTTTCAAGGAAATTAAAGATGAATTGACAATCGTAGGAGATGTCCGGTCGATGGGGCTTCTAGGTGCGATGGAATTTGTCCAGGATCCTGAAACAAATGAACGTTTCTCACCTGACTTGAAAGTTGCGGCGAAGGTGATTGAAGCTTTGCATGCAAGAGGCGTAATTTGCCGAGCTGTTACGTACGACGGTACGGATATTGTCTGTTTTTCACCGCCGCTAACAATTACGAAAGAGCAAATCACAACACTTCTTGAAAAACTACGAGACGCTGTTCTCGCTGTTGAGCAGGAGTTGGCGGGTCAATTATCAAATGTTTGATAAGCACCTAAAGAAACAAGCGTTCACTATTCAATGAAAACTTCGTATTAGTAGTATCCATGAAAAGAATGCTCTTTGAATGGGGGAAAACAAATGGAAGATCGAAAATTGTTGAAAGTTTTGGGGAATAAGGATGTTATTGCTCTTGCTTTTGGGGCGATGATCGGTTGGGGATGGGTCGTCACTGCGGGCTTATGGATTACGGAAGCAGGTTCCATGGGAGCAATTCTTGCATTCTTGATAGGTGGGCTTCTCGTAATATTTGTTGGGCTTACGTATGCCGAATTAGCTTCCGCACTTCCGCTTGCGGGTGGCGAACTATTTTATAGTTACGCAGCGATGGGTAGGGTTGCTTCATTCATAACGACATGGGCGATTGTCCTTGGGTATGTTTCTGTCGTCGCATTTGAGGCGGTTGCTCTTCCAACGGTTTTTGAGTATTTAATACCAAGTTACAGTATGGGGTATATGTACACGATTGCAGGTTGGGATGTCAACTTTACGTGGGTAGCTGTTGGTGTAATCGGTTCTATTCTGATTGCTTGTATAAATTACCGTGGCATTAAGTTAACAAGTGTCATTATGTCAATTCTTACGTTGATAATTGTCATCGCTGGAATTTTGTTGGTCACTGGCAGTTCGTTAGCGGGAAATGTTGAAAATATGAAACCACTTTTTGAAAATGGACAGGCAGGAATCATGATTGTTTTAATTATGACGCCCTTTATGTTTGTTGGGTTTAATGTTATTCCACAAGCCGCGGAAGAGATTAATCTTCCGCGGAAAAGGATAGGCCAATTATTAATATTCTCTGTCGTACTGGCAATTACATGGTATGTTGCAATCATCATCGGTGTATCGCTCATATTAACGCCTTCGGAAATGTCCAATTCAAGCTTAGTGACAGCTGATGCGATGGCCAAAGCTTTTGGTGGCAGTCGTATGATGGGGAATATACTTGTGTTAGGAGGAATCGGTGGTATATTATCGAGCTGGATTGGCTTCTATGTAGGAGGAAGTCGTGCAATTTATGCGCTAGCTAAAGCGGGAATGCTACCTAAATCCTTGGGGGAGCTACATCCAAAGTATAAGACACCACATAAAGCGATTTTGTTAATCGCGGTGTTAACAACACTGGCGCCATTGTTAGGCAGACCCGCGTTGGTATGGCTTGTTGATGCAGGTGGACTTGCATTAGTTGTCGCTTGGTTAATGGTTGCTCTGTCGTTTGTCATTCTTCGTAAAAAACGTCCTGAGATGAGGCGTCCTTATCGTCTTCGGGGAGGCACAACGATAGGCTGGATTGCCACAGTTATGTCTTTCGGAATCTGTGTTCTTTATATGCCGGGAATGCCATCAGCCCTTATTTGGCCGTATGAGTGGATCATCATTTTTGTTTGGATATTACTAGGCTTCGTCTTATATCGGGTATCAATGTCTAAGTACGGGATAGAGAAGTCGGATGAACATATGAAGAAAGAAATAAAGCGTATACTTGAGGAAGGATAAGTTGCAATAAAGAAACCGAATGGTTAATTGGACAAATAAAGGATGGGGGTAGTAGAAAATGAACCAAACATTGAATGTGAAGCAACATTTATTCTATATAAACGGTGAATGGGTTGGAGAAAGTTTGGACGAATTAACTATTGTAAATCCAGCGAATGGTCAAATTATAGGTAGCGTCCCAATTGGCGGGGAAAAAGAAGCGAACGAGGCGATTGATGCTGCTTATGAGGCATTTCAAACCTGGTCGCAAACGACAGCTTATGAGCGTGCAACTTATTTGAAAAAGCTCTATGAACTAATGATAGAACATCGAGACGAATTGGCTCAAATAATGACGATGGAAATGGGCAAACCAATTAATGAATCCATTGGGGAAGTGACAAGTGCCGCTTCTTTTCTGGAATGGTTCGCTGAAGAAGGCAAACGCGTTTACGGAGAAGTCATACCTACACATACGACGAGTAAACGTTTGCAAGTGTGGAAAAAACCAGTTGGCGTCGTAGCCGCTATCACTCCTTGGAACTTTCCAGCTGCCATGTTAGCGCGGAAAATGGGTCCGGCTTTGGCGGCAGGTTGTACCATTGTGATTAAACCATCTAGTGAAAGCCCGTTGACGGCTATTAAAATGATAGAGCTATGTGAAAAAGCAGGGTTTCCTAAAGGTGTCATTAACTTGGTGACGGGATCTTCAAGTGAAATCGGAAAAGCAATCATGGAAAATGACAAAATTAGAAAAGTTACCTTTACCGGATCTACCGAAGTAGGTAAAATTCTAATCGAACAAAGTGCACATCAAGTAAAACGATTATCACTCGAACTTGGTGGACATGCGCCTTTGATTGTATTAAACGACGCGAATGTGGATTTAGCTGTGAAAGGTGCGGTTGCTTCAGCATTCAGGAACGCTGGACAGACATGCGTTTGTGCCAATCGTATTTATGTACAGTCAGGTATTCACGACGAGTTTGTAGAAAAGTTCTCTGAAGTAGTTAGTCAGATGAAGGTAGGAAATGGTGCAGATGCAACTGTAGATATTGGACCATTAATAAATCGTGCAAGTCTCGATAAGGTGATACATCATGTTGAAGATGCACTATCTAAAGGAGCAACCCTTATGACTGGAGGCAAGCTAATTACACAAGACGGGGGAACATTCTATGCCCCTACAGTGGTTAGCAACGTAGATCCGTCGATGGTCATCATGAACGAAGAAACATTTGGACCTGTAGCCCCTATTCAGAAAGTGGAAACGGTGGAAGAAGCAATCGCATTAGCGAATGACACACCGTATGGTTTAGCTGCTTATGTATTCACTGAAAGCGTTTCTACCGGCACACGTTTAATCGAACAACTTAACTTTGGTATTGTAGGTTGGAATGATGGAACTCCTTCGGCAGTACAGGCTCCCTTCGGAGGGATGAAAGAGAGCGGAGTTGGAAGGGAAGGCGGACGTGAAGGCATTGAAGCCTTCTTAGAGACGCAATATGTTTCAATCGCGATTAGTTAACGTAAGTAATTGATTGCTAAGGTATTTTAATATTTACATTATTCATCTACAAAGTGTTATCCTTAATGATGAAACATAGATAACTAGAGAGCTATAATTCGTCCAGAGGGGAATGGGATTAAATGAACACTGTTTTTATTGCGGGACATGCGAGGCTTCCATCTGGAATGGCTGCACAAAATTTATATGAAACGTTAACGATTACTGCTGAAATTGATAAGAAATATGGTGTGATTGTTACGGCAAGTTGTACGCTGGCAACGCAACATGGTCAGGACTTTGTTCATCATTTACTGCGGGGGTATAGCTTGCAGGATGGAATTGACAAGCCTGTCGAAGCGATAAGAACACATTATTTAGGTAAGGCGGGAAATGCACTAATTTCAGCTCTGAAAGACTTATACAAACAATATGAAACGAATAACACTTCAAGGAAAATAACTGTATAACAAATCAATTATTTTAAATATTTACAAATATGTGCGAATATGATAATGTAAGAGATAAGGAATCATGCTGAAACGTTTAAACGTTCATACCGCATGATCAGTATTTCATGAAAAACCATTGCTGCCTAATCTGTTCAAAATCCTTTCCGGATACTAATTCACAGATAAAAGCCAGTTCAATTAGACTTACAGCGAAACTGTAGTCTATTTGAATTGGTTTTTTGTATTGTTTAAAAAGAGGAGTGAAAATGTGACTGGAGCACTGGATACAATTCGAGTCCTTGATTTATCACGTGTGTTGGCGGGGCCATACTGCACGATGATATTAGGTGATCTCGGAGCAGAAGTGATAAAAGTGGAATCACCTAGTGGTAGTGATGAAACGCGTAAATGGGGCCCTCCATTTGAAAACGGAGTGAGTGCATATTACTTGAGTGCGAACCGTAATAAAAAAGCGATCACCGTTGATTTAAAGTCCGAAGACGGGGTTGAAATTATAAAACAACTCATTCGCGAGAGTGATGTGTTAATAAATAACTTCAAGACTGGTACGATGGAGCGTTTCGGCTTGGGCTACGATACACTTGCGGAAATCAATCCACGTCTTGTTTATTGCTCAATTACTGGTTTTGGGGAAACAGGCCCAGACAGAAATGCTCCTGGTTATGACTTCATCATTCAGGCAATGAGTGGGCTGATGAGTATTACGGGAAACAAAGAATCCGGACCACAAAAAACGGGAGTGGCCATTACAGATGTTTTGACAGGATTGTACGCATGTATTGGCATTCAAGGTGCATTACTGGAACGGGTACAGTCTGGAAAAGGGCAGAAATTGGATATAGCCCTATACGACACAGCTGTTAGTGCATTGGTTAATATAGGAAGTAACTATTTGATGTCTGGAAAGATTCCGACAGCACTTGGCAATGAACATGCCAATATCGTTCCGTATCAAACATTTCAAACATTAGATGGTGAAATTGTCATTGCAGTCGGGAATGACAATCAGTTTACATCCCTTTGCAACATAATGGATGTTCAACAACTAGCGAATGACGAACGTTTTAAGACGAATCCAAAGCGAGTAGAAAATCGAAAAGAATTGATTTCTTTATTGCAAGCTGTCTTTTCGACAAAAATGTCTGCACACTGGCATGAGTTGTGCCGAGAAAATAATATTCCATGCGGTCCAATCCAAAACTTGGAACAAGTCGTAAATGACCCGCAATTGATTTCACGCAATATGTTCATCGAGCATGAACATCCAACTGCTGGAAAGATAAAAATGATTGGCAGTCCTTTAAAATTGTCACGGACACCCGTCAAAATGAGACATCATCCACCCAATCCGGGAGAACATAATGTTGAAATAATCGGTCGTTTAGGCATACCAAATACGAATATATAAAAGGGAGATGTTAGTATGAACTTTTCATTTACAGAAGAGCAGAATATGGTACGACACACGGTAAGAGGATTTGTTGATAAGGAAATTATGCCCCATATCGGGGACTGGGATCGTGAAGGGAAATATGATCCGTCTATTTTGCCGAAACTCGCTGAACTTGGATTAATGGGTGTTTGTATACCTGAACAATACGGTGGAAGTGGGATGGATTATAATTCATTGGCAATTGTTTGCGAAGAACTTGAGCGCGGAGATACTGCTTTCCGGACTGCTGTTTCGGTCCATACGGGTTTAAATAGCATGACATTGCTTCAATGGGGTAACGAGGAACAGAAGCGTAAATATTTAATTCCGCAAGCAAAAGGTGAAAAGATTGGCGCTTTTGGACTGACTGAACCTGGAGCGGGCTCGGACGTTGCAGCAATGCAAACGACGGCTATAAAAGAGGGCAATCATTATATTTTAAATGGACAGAAGACATGGATCTCCTTGTGTGATCAAGCTGATAACTTCCTAGTATTTGCATACACAGACGATAAATCAAAGAAACATAAAGGGATATCGGCATTCATCGTAGAACGGACTTGGGAAGGCTTTTCTTCAAAGGCGATCAAAGGGAAACTAGGTATCCGAGCTGGAAATACAGGCGAGATATTTTTTGAAAATGTCAAAGTTCCTGAAGAGAACTTACTTGGAGAAGAAGGCGAAGGATTCAAAATTGCAATGGCTGCACTTGATAACGGGCGTTTTACTGTTGCAGCAGGAGCAGTCGGACAAATTATGGCTTGTATAGAAGCGAGCGTAGCTTATTGTCATGAACGTGAGACATTCGGTAAACAAATAGGCAAACATCAACTTGTCCAACAGATGATCGCAAACATGGAAGCTGGATTTGAAATGAGCCGTTTACTCGTCTACCGTGCAGGCGAACTGAAAAATGAAGGGAAACGCAATACGAGAGAAACCTCACTGGCGAAATGGCAAGCATGTGATTTTGCCAATAAAGCGGCAGATGATGCTGTTCAGATTCACGGTGCATACGGTTATTCGGATGAGTATCCAGTCGAGCGCTATTTGCGGAATTCCAAAGCGCCAGTAATTTATGAAGGAACACGCGAGATTCATACAGTCATGCAGGCTGAATATGTGTTAGGGTACCGTGAAGATAAAAAACTAAATGAAATGTTGCCTGCTTGGAAGGAAGAAGAGGAAAGCGTAAAATCTCTTGTGTAAGTGAATAAATAGGTATAGGAAGACCTTTTCTAGACGTTTTAAAGTCCTTATAACTTATCATTTTTAAGAAAGTTAATGGATTGTTGAAACGACTGGGGAAGGTCTTTTTTTAAAAAAATAGTACTTCATGCAGTTATTGTTGCAGGTGTTGGTAAGTTAGGTTATTCAAATTGATTAGGTTCTACTGGATAGCCTAGCTTTTTTGTGGTCATGAAAACGCTTTCATTGAAGTTGAGATAAAAGGAGAGGGATAGATTGGCAAATTATCGTTTCGCAGTCGATGTTGGAGGAACTTTTACAGATGTATTTGTTTTCGATGAAAAGAAGAAAGAAATGTTTATCACAAAGGTGGCTTCCACGCCAACAAAACCCGAAAAAGGAATTGTAGAAGCTATTAAAAAAACAGGATTATCTGGAAAAGATATCTTGCAATTTTCACATGGAACTACGGTTGGAACAAATGCTTTAATTGAACGGAAATTACCAAACACCGCACTAGTAACAACAAAAGGATTTCGTGATGTTACGGAGATCCGCGACGGAACAAGAGTAGACTTATGGGATGCCTACAATGACGTTGCACCACCTTATATTAAGCGCCGCGATCGATTCGAGGTAACGGAAAGAATGGACTACTCTGGGAAAATAGTAGAAAGAATTGATGAAAAAGAAGTAAGGGTTCTAGGGGCTAAGCTCAAACGACGTGGTGTTGAATCTGTTGCAATTTGCTTTATCAATGCTTATAACAATGGGGAGCATGAAGCAAGGGTGAAAGAAATTCTACAAGAAGAATTAGGTGATGTTTATATCTGTGCTTCAAGTGATATTTTACCTGAAATTTTTGAACATGAAAGAATGAGCACAACAATTATAAATGCTGTCCTCGGTCCAACGGTCAGTCATTATATTCAAAAACTTGAGGTGGAGATGGAGGGCTTAGGGTATGAGGGAGATATCTTAGTTCTTCACTCTGGAGGAGGAGTGATGACTTCGGAGACGGTTCCGCGTTATTCTGCTCGTTTGGCAGGTTCCGGAATTGCGGCGGGGGCAATTGCTAGTAAATATATTGCAAACTTATGTGGCTATGAAAACGCGATTGGATTTGATATGGGAGGAACGAGTACGGATATTTCATTAATGTATGAAAATGAGTTAAGAATAACGAAGGACTGGTGCATTGAATATGGCTATCCAATCGGATTTCCAAGTATAGAAATATTAACGATTGGAGCCGGAGGTGGGAGCATTTCTTGGATTGACGAGGGGGGATCGCTACGCAATGGACCACAAAGTGCTGGTGCTGAGCCTGGTCCTGCTTGTTATGGACTCGGCGGTTTGGAACCAACGAATACGGATGCAAACTTGGTGCTTGGAAGGTTGGATACAAAGCTACTTGGCGGTCAAATGCTATTAGATAAGGAAGCCTCCCTAAAAGCTGTTCAAGATTTCATTGGAAATCCATTTGATCTAAGCGTAGCAGAAGCAGCGAACTCGATTTTAAAAGTGGCAAATGCAAATATGTGTGATGCACTTCGTTTAATATCAGTGCGCAGAGGTTATGACCCACGCGATTTTGCACTTGTGGCATTTGGTGGTGCTGGAGGGCTTCATGGAGCTTATTTGGCAAAAGAAATGGACATCCCAACTGTTATTATCCCGCCGCATTCGGGAGTAGCGGCTGCGATGGGTTGCTTGATGGTTGACGTTCAACATGATATTACAAAAACATTTATGGCAGATGCGAAGAATGTTTCAATCGAGGAATTGGAAGCAGAGTTTGTTGAGATGGAAAAAGAGGCGAAAAACCTTTTAGAAGAAGAGAAGATTGATGAAAGTGCTATGAATTTTATTCGTTACATCGATATGCGTTACGCGGGTCAATGGCGTTCGCTGGCAATTACAATTGGTCGGACGCTAGATTCAATCGAAGGAGCACTTGAACAATTTCATCAGGAACATGAACGTGAATTTGCCTTTTCTAATAAAAATCAAAATGTAGAAATATACGGATTGCGAGTTGCGGCAATTGGTATGGTGGAGAAACCTGAACTTCCGAAGAAGATTATTGCAGGAACATTAGAGTCAGCATTTAAAGAAGCACGTTCTGTTTACTTTGAAGAGGCTGGTGGGTTTGTACCTACACCAATATATGCAAGAGAGGCTATTCCTACAGGGGTTGAAATAAAGGGACCAGCAATTATTTCGCAATTGGATTCAACGATTGTAATACCTCCATTTTTCACTGCGATAGCAGATGACTATCGAAATATTATTATTAACTACATTAAGTAAAAGGGGGAATAGCGATGACGACAAAACTAGAGTTATTTCAGAGTAAATTAGATCCCGTAACTTTTGAAGTATTAAGAAATGCATTTGTGAACTTAGTTGACCAAATGTCGGAACAAGTGTTGAGAACTTGTTATTCTTTTGTTATTTATAATCGTGATTTTAGTTCCGCGCTTTGTGATTCAGGAGGGAACACAATCGCCCAAGGGACGCAGGATATATCTGTTCATGTTGGAACCCTTCACTTAACAGCAAAAGCAGTCATTGAGGATTTTGAGGGAGATATTCATCCTGGAGATGTATTTTTAGTTAACGACCCCTATAGAGGCGGGACACATTTTAGTGATACAAGAGTTGTTCGTCCCGTTTTTCATAGGGGTGAAATAATTGCCTATATGCAAGTCAATGGTCACTGGGCAGATATGGGTGGTTCTACGCCAGGCTCATTTGATATTAAAGCCAAAAACCACTATGGAGAAGGAATGAGAATACCTCCAGTCCGAATTTATAGCAAAGGCGTGTTTTTAAAAGATGTAGCAAATTTACTTGTGTCCAATATGCGTGTTCCGCAAGAAAGACTAGGAGATTTAAGGTCACAAGTGGAGGCAACGAAAGTAGGGGAGCGGCAACTACTCGAATTGATTCATAAATATGGAGTAGAGACAGTCCTGATTGCTTTCGATGAAGTACAAGATTATGTGGAACGTGTAACAAGAGCGAATGTGAAAAATTTACCTGATGGTACATGGGAAGCAACGGATTTCATTGATATGGATCCGGAAGTGGGAGATGGACTGATTCCAATCCACGTAAAAATGACAATTAAAGATGACGAGATATTTTATGATTTAAGTGGCTCACACAGCTATATAGGTTGTTTTCTAAATTCAGGATATGGTGCTTCTCTATCGGCAACTTATGCTGGAACAAAGACTTTCTTTCCGGAAATCCCACTGAATTCAGGATTTTACAGAGTTGTTCATGTTGAATTACCTGAAGACTCAGTTGTCAATGCACCTTGTCCAGTTGCTGTTACAGGCTTTTGTTCCGGTGCCTATGAGAAAATCATGAATGCTTGTTTTGAGCTGTGGTCAACGATTCTTCCGGAACGAGCACTAGCTTGCTCGTTTAACCTAGAGTACTTACTGGTAGGTGGTTGGGATACGAGAAAGAAAGAACAAGAGTATTTTATGTGGTACGACTGGATGGCTGGAGGTCATGGGGGTAGAAATAATCGAGATGGGGCAAACGCATTATCACCAGTGTTTGGCGTAGGCTTGAGCATTCAATCTTGTGAAGGCCAAGAAAGATTATCGCCGGTTGTTACAACTAAACATGAAATTATGATGGACTCTGGTGGTCCCGGTGAATACCGTGGAGGATGCGGAATTGAAAAAGGCGGCGTTTTAACAGCCGTGACAGATACAGTTATGTCTTATTGCTGTGATCGATCAAGATCTATTACATGGGGGCTTTTTGGTGGATTACCTTCCTCGCCTCATGGTGCCTGGTTAAACCCGGAAAAAGAAAATAAGGAGTATTTAGGGGCGATATTCTCCAATGTTAAAGTAAATAGCGGAGATTCATTTTTGAGACCTTCAGCGGGCGGTGGCGGTCTTGGAGACCCGCTAAAACGAGATCCCAATGCAGTGATTGAGGATGTTATTGACGAATACGTATCAATTGAACGAGCGAAAAAGGACTATGGTGTTGTGATTACTGAAATCGATCGGGATCTAGATTTATTTGAACTTGATGAAAAAGGGACGAGAATTGCACGCGAGCATATTCGGGCTAATCGAAAGGCATGGCTGCAAGAAGATATTGAAAAGGTAGCAAAGTTGTATTTGTCAGGAGAGGTTGACCAGCTTGACCTCATACGGAAATATGGTGTTGTCTTCGATTACGAGAAAAATGAAATCCTGCCAAAGTCAACGGAACAATACCGAGAAATGCTTCACGAAAGAATGGTTCCACATTGGAGCTGAGTTTAAGGAACCCAGGAAATACGGGGATAAGTATCCCAATCAAAACTAAACCGCTGGCAGGTATTCCTGAGCCAGCGGTTTAATCATTTTCGTATCTAAAACAACATGTAAGTGCTTAAGAAAAGTGCAAATACGACATGCTTGAAAAACTCACTTCATCACAACAGCTTCTCCATCAATGACAATTTCACCATGTTGGTTTTTTACTAGTGTACGGAGGCGAATGATTTTTTTTGAGTCTTTTTTTTCTAACACTTCGACTTCCGCATTGACAGTGTCTCCAATTTTAACCGGAGCCTTAAAGAGAAGGTTCTGTGATAGATAAATCGTATCTGGTCCAGGCAGCTTCATCGCTAATACAGATGAAATGAATCCAGCGGTTAATATGCCGTGTGCAATGCGTTCTTTAAACACTGTCTTTTTTGCATATTCAGCGTCAATATGCAATGGATTGAAATCGCCAGTGATACCGGCAAATTGATAAATATCAGATTCAGAAATGGTTTTAGAAAAGCTTGCCTTATCGCCGATTTTTAACTCGTCATAGGTTGGCACTGTCCTAACTCCCCCTGTTAACCCGAATTTCAATTACGTACAGCTCGACGTTATTGACTATTAAATGGATGGTAGAAGTCCTTTTTGCGTTTGTTTCATTTGCTCGGTTAATTTTTCAATTGTTTCCAGTACTTCAGAACGCGCTTGTTGTTGCTGACTCAAAGCTTCTTTCACGCTCGTTTGAAATTGATCTTGGGACTGCGAAAACAAATCCAACATGGCTTTGTTAGGAGCCCAGGAGAGCGCTTGGACCGAATTGTTAATATCCTCAATTTGATTCATCCAGGTGGAAACAGCTGACCCGACTTGCTCTTTTTCAATCGTATTCATCGTGTTTTGCAAGCTTGTTTTCAACTCTTCAGTTTTCTTATTTGCCTCTTCTTCAATTTTGCTCAATATTCCGCGTGTAGAATTAAGCATTTCTTTTTGATTATCGATTGCTTGTAATGATTTTTCATCGATTTCAGCCTGGAATCCTTGAAGTGTTTTAAAACTGTTCAACCAGCCATCCCAGATTGAATCTATAGCGTTAAGTGATTGTTGATCTTCAGTTCTTTTCGTAGTCATACATACTTCCCCCTTTTTAGTGTAACCGTGAAACATAGCGTACTATATGTTGCATGCAACTAATGTGCATTGGACCCTTTTTTAATATTCCTCATCTGAACTTTTCGCTGGTGACTTGTAAGGAGTGAAAAATGGATTATATAAATTGAAAAACTGATCTAGCATTTTTTGGTAATGTCCAAGCGAACTTGCCCAAACCTCTAAATATTGCTCACCGGCTGCCGTAATCGTATAAATACGTTTTGCTGGTCCACCGGATGTCGTATCCCATTCAGACGTGACCATTGCATCCTTTTCAAGTTGACGTAGAATCCGATAAAGATTCCCTTGATCAACTGAATCGAATCCGAACTGTGTGATCTTTTGCATCAATTCATACCCATGAGAATTGAAATCGCGTAGATGTAACAGCATGATTGGAATCAGGAAATTCTTTGGAGTTCCTAAATTGACACTTTTATCATTCTTAGTTGTCTCCTGTTTTGAATCCATCGTTTATCACCAACCAATCATTGGAAATGTCCATACATGTAATTTACACCTATGTGATTGTTTTGTCAAATTTGAATATTTGATTATTTGGCAATGCCAATTCGTAAAGAGTCCAAGTAAATGCTTTTTTTATTCATATGTAATAGGCAACGTTCATACATTGGTAAAGTCGTCTAGAAGTGGAATGCCAACTAGAGTTCCATTACGGCTAGCCCACACAAACCTTATAATATAGTGTTTCATGTCGATTGTTGTTGGATAAGCGAGTAGAAGCAAGAATAGTTAGCCCTTTCTGTTTATTTAATCGGTAATCAATCGTCCGTATAATTATATACAGAGGATCAGTTGGTATTCACTGAGCTTAATACGAATAAGGGGATGAAGTTTTGTCACAAACATTGCCACTGGATCCGTTTAAAATGTGGAAAAACATTTATGATCAAACCGAAGCGAACTGGAATGATGCAATCCAGGAATCACTAAAGCAGGAATCATTCTCCAAAGGAATGGGGGAGACCTTAAACCATTATTTGCAATATCAGGAACTAACAAAAGAGACAACTGAGTCCTATCTGAAACAAGTAAATATACCAACGCGCGGAGAACTTGCAGACGTCGCGTCACTCGTCATTAATTTAGAAGGAAAATTGGACGATCTTGATGATAAATTCGACGAAGAACTGAGTAAACTTGATGCTACAAAAGAAATTAGCCAATTAAGAAAATCCGTCTCAAACCTTGAAAAGAAATTAGATAAAGTGCTTGAAGCGCTTGAAGTAATAGGTAAAGAAAAACCAGTGGGAACAGTGAAAGAAGAGAAAAAAGTATAAAACAACTATTCAACTAAATGGCTGAAAAATAGAGTGATTGGAAGTGTATGTATCGATGGCGATGAGTGTAATCGAACTAACTGGAAAAAGTATAAGTAGTAAACCACTTGCAGGGAAAGTGGCAGTTGTAACAGGTGGATCACGGGGAATCGGTGCAACAATCGCTAAATTATTGGCTGAAAATGGGGCATATGTTGCGATTAATTATCAATCGAGAACGGATTGTGCCGAGGCTGTTGTAAAGGAAATTGAGGAACAAGGTGGAATTTCTTGTGCAATTCAGTCTGATGTATCTAAACCGAACGATGTAAAAAGCTTTATGGAAGAAGTGAAAAACCGTTTTGGCAAGATCGATATCCTCGTGAATAATGCTGGTATTACGAGGGACCGTACGTTCCGCAAACTATCTAACGAGGATTGGAACGAGGTAATCGACGTCAATCTAAACAGTGTTTTCTATACAACTTCGGAAGTTATTAATCATATGTTAGAGCAGAAATTTGGTCGAATCATTAACGTAAGCTCAATCATCGGACAGTCGGGCGGATTCGGGCAATCAAACTATGCAGCTTCAAAAGCTGGATTAATTGGTTTAACGAAATCACTGGCATTGGAAACTGCGAGAAGCGGTATTACGGTCAATGCTGTTTGTCCTGGATTCATTGAAACAGAAATGGTTGGAGAAATGCCTGACAATGTAAAAGAAGGCATCATTTCAAAAATACCAATGCAGCGTTTGGGGCAAACGGAAGAAATCGCAGAAGCGGTGTTATTCCTTGCACAAGCTACGTATATTACAGGCCAATCAATTAATGTCAATGGCGGCTTATACATGTAATAACCTGCCATTCTTTATCTTTTTAAAAGGGGCTTCCGTGAAGGAGGCCCTTTATAAATGAATGCATTTAATAGGAGGAATAAAATGGGTTATTCAAACGTGAAGGATGTTGAGAAATGGATGGAAACAATGCCGGCTGATGTTAAAGTTGGCTTTGAACGAATTAAACGGATGACGGATGTCCTGACAAACGAACCGGAGCCTGAAGTCGGTCAAACCCCTAAAGAAGTCATCTGGACAAAGAATAAAGCAAAACTTTATCGCTATCAACCAGCGATTAAAAAAACGAACAGCGTTCCCATCTTAATGATTTATGCATTGATCAATAAACCGTATATATTGGATTTAACACCTGGTAATAGTTTAATCGAGCATCTGACAAATCAAGGCCACGACGTTTATTTGCTAGATTGGGGTACCGCGGGTTACGAGGATAGATATATGAAGTTGGATGATTATATTTTAGATTACATTCCTCGCGCTGTTAAGAAAGTATTGCAAACGTCTGAAGCGAAGGAAATAAGCTTGCTCGGATATTGCATGGGTGGAACAATGACCTCAATTTTTGCGGCACTCCATCCTGAATTGCCCATCCGAAATTTAGTCTTTATGACAAGTCCTTTTGACTTTTCAGATGCTGGTTTATATACGAATTGGTTAGATAAACGTTATTTTAACTTAAATAAATTAGTCGATACGCTTGGTATGATCCCGCATAATATGATTGATTATGGCAACAAGCTATTAAACCCGATTGCGAATTTCTATGGACCATACGTCAGTCTTGCAGATCGTGCTGATAATGAGGAATTCGTTAACAATTGGAAGTTAATGCAGAAATGGTTGAATGACGGAATACCATTCCCTGGCGAGGCCTATAGGCAGTGGATTGGTGAGTTTTATCAAGAAAATAAATTGATCAATGATGAGCTCTATGTAAGGGGACAGAAGGTAGAGTTAAGTAAAATTACAGCGAACCTGTTAAATATTGCAGGAAAGCATGATGTCATCGCTTCCCCTAACCAAGTGGAACCACTAAACGCTAAAGTTTCAAGTAAGGACAAAACGTTCCATTTGACGGATACAGGTCACGTTTCAGTTGTTGTTGGCCGTAGAGCGATTAATCATACGTATCCTTTGATTGATAAATGGCTAGCAGAACATTCAACAGATTAAATAAGTGTCAAGTGCTAACGCAATTTTAAATTGTGTTGGCACTTGGCATTTTTTTGATTCTTTTAGTCACCGTTTTCATAGAATGTCGTGGGGGGGGAATCCGTTTGTCGGCATGGATCTGGGGTTTGTTAATTTTTCAATTTCTGCTTGCTGCCGTCACTTATCGATTTTTATATAGGCGAAGAAAGCTGATTGGTTTTCATCTTGGCATGAATATCGCCATGGTAGCGGGCGGAGGAATGGCTCTTGGAACAGGGGTTCTTTTGATTTATGAGTTCCCGTTCTATTATATGGAAGTTACGGTAATAGCTGCTTTGACGGGGATGCTGGTGGGAAGTTTGTTCGGAGGAATGTTTGACAATCAAACGTTGCTCACCGGATATATTAGCGGGCTTATGACGGGAATGATGGCACCGATGATTGGGGCTGCCGCATCGTACAGTATTCCGTTTGCTATCATGATGGAACTTTTCGTTTTGTGCTCATTTATGATGCTGTTTAGAGCGACGAAATCTTCCCGAAAAACATAAGGAGCGGCGTGCAATGATCTTATTTGGGTTGTTTTTGCTCGTGTTAAGTAGTTTGTTGGGTGTTTATATGTATGCATTATTCTATAAGTCACGTTATAGAATAAGCGACAGTCTCAGCTTTACAGTTACTTTAGCCGCAGGGCAGATTACCAGTTTTGTCATCGCAATCACATTATATTTGGTTTTTCCGATAGATTTTACTGTTATCTGTACAGTTAACTTATGGATCGGCATAGTAATAGGCACTCAATTCAGTTCGGTGACCAGGAAACAATCGCTACTTGCGGGCTTTTTTAACGGAGGAGTAGCAGCGGTCATGGGGACGATGGTAGGTGCTGTTACTATCGATCCGACCCTATGCGGTTTGCCTGAATCGACCCTAACTTTACAAAATACAGGCATTGCAGTTGGGATCTTTGGATTGTTGTTGCTTTGTGCAACTACGTTGTTAGTGAGATTCTCGTTGATAAAACACTAGGCCCCCAATGTACAGGTGCTATCGGATTGTTTGGACTGAACTACTACTGCACCATTATCCGGATTTTCTTGCTGCGTAGGGATGCGACAAAGTCGCATCCCTACGCAGTCTTTTCGTTAATCGTATGGTGGCCATTCATCCGTCGCTCTCCAAAGATACAGATACACTAAGTGCTAAAGATAAAGATTTTGGGAACGAGTGAATAACCACTTTCCTATCCGTAATGGAGAAGCCAACCGGACAGCGAAGGGTTCGGTTTGTATAATTTCTGCGTTCTTTGCAGAAATTATACAATAAATGCAAAGCCGTAACTAGTTACAGCGGGAGATGTCCAGTGCTTACTCCTTCTTTATAGTATTTCCTTTATGAATTTAAGGCAGTGTCACTTTCTATATAGCGTCAAACTCTTACTTGTATGATCGCCACATTTAAGCCGGAGTAAGTTGTTGTGATCATATCGTCCAAAGCGGATTCAATGGAATTCTTTATTTCAATATATAACACAAATATAACGTTAATTTTCATTAACGTTATATTTGTGTTATATGTCATGCCGGAAACACATACCTTGAATTAGGGGGGGGATTAGATGACGAGTTTGTGCAATTCAGAAGAAGAAAAGTTAGCTCACTTTATGCATCGGATTGAAACAGGTGACAAAATTGAAGCCGATGATTGGATGCCTGAAGAATACAGACTAACATTGATTAAATTGATTTCCATGCATGGAATAAGCGAAATAATGGGGGCTCTCCCTGAGAAAGAATGGGTACCAAAAGCTCCGTCGCTTTCTCGGAAGTTAGGCATTATGGCCAAGGTACAAGATGAAATGGGTCACGGTCAACTGCTTCTCCGAGTAACCGAAGATTTACTCAAGCCATATGGAAAAAATCGCGGGGATTTAATGCAAGACTTATTCAATGGAGATTTGAAATTTCATAATGTATTTCACATGAAAACAACTACTTGGGCAGATGCGGGAATTATTGGTTGGCTCGTTGATGGCGCAGCAATTATTACACAAACCAATATGCTTGGGGCTTCTTATGGTCCTTACGGAAGAGCATTACAGCGTATTTGCGCTGAAGAGGTGTTCCATGCACAACATGGTGAATCTATTATTATGGCACTGGCGGAAGGAACAAATAATCAGAAAGCAATGATTCAGGAATCCATTAATTATTGGTGGGAATCGCTGTTAATGTTCTTTGGACCAGCGAGTAAAGAAACCACAGGTTCTTCGAAACAAGATTTAACTATTAAATATAAAATACGTACGAAAACAAACGAAGAGTTCAGGCAAATCTTTTTTGATAAATATATCCCGCGTATTTTATCTCTTGGATTAACAATCCCAGATTCGACCATAAAATTCGATGCTGACAGCAAAATATGGACGTACAAACAGCCAGATTGGAATGAATTCAAGAAAATTATTAAAAATGAAGGGCCTCGTTCTCAGGAGCGTCTGAACCTACGCCGCACTTCTTATGAAAATAATGCATGGGTACGTGATGCATTAAGTGCAGTCGTTAATTAATGGAAGGGGTCAGTAAAATGACTGGAGAAAAAACATTTTATCAAGAATATGAAGTTTTTAGTAAGCGGACACCGAGTTCAACATTCCAACACCAATTCAGTTTACTGGCTCCAAATGAAGATATGGCACTTATTTTAGCACAGGAAAATTTCATGCGACGAGAACCTGTTGCAGATATTTGGATCGTAAATCGAAAAAATGTTAGGAAAATGGATGCCGAAGAGAAAATGACGCTCGGCAGGCTAGACAATAAAGAGTACAGGACCACAAAAGGCTATGGTTATTTAAAGAAAAAGTGGCGTCAATACGAACAACAAGTACTCGATGAAAAAGAGATTTTGTCATGGGGAGGAGAACGAAAATGAGCATGACAGAAAATAGTATGAGTGCGGAATATAAAGAAGCAATCACTAGTTTACTATTCCAGTTAGCGGATGATGATTTTCTGTACGCATTCCGCGGATCTGAATGGCTCGGACTCGCTCCCCATATTGAAGAAGACGTCGCATCCTCCTCAATTAGCCAAGACAGCATGGGACATGCCGCAATGTTCTACCAATTACTTGAGGATCTTGGAGCCGGAAAAGCAGATGATTTGGCTCATTTACGCTCGGCACAGGACAGAAGCAATAGCATTTTAATTGAGCGGGTGAATGGTGAAGGTTATTATATGGAAACCCCCAATTATGACTGGGCCTATCAAGTCGTAAGAAGTTATTTTTATACACAAGCGAAAAGGGTGAAAATGGATTCCCTATGTGAAAGCTCGTATAGGCCTATTGCTGAAGTGGCGATAAAAGTGAAAATGGAACTTTATTATCATAAGTTGCACTGGGAAACGTGGTTTAAACAATTAATGAGTTCTACGGATGTAGCAAAAAAGAAAATGAATGATGCAATTACGCTCGTTATGAATGACTTTGGAGATGTATTTTCTTTTGGTAATCTGAAACAGAAGATTGAAAGCAATAACTTACTAGACAGTGAGGAAGAAATGAAGAAACGATGGCTAGCTAGCATCGGCCCAGTGTTCGATGCCCTTCAAATGGAGGTACCGGCGATTCCGAATCATCCCGTGATGAACGGTCGAAACGGTGAGCATACAAAAGACTTGGATGAAGCGCTCCTTACGCTTTCAGAAGTTTACAAACTTGACCCTGTTGCCGTCTGGTAAAAAGAAATAGTAAAGAGGTGAATAATGTGACTGCTTCCATAGATGTTTCAATAGAGCGCATTTTTGAAGTCCTTATGAATGTCAAAGATCCGGAAATTGACTCAGTGAGCATTATTGACCTTGGTATGGTAGGCGAGGTCTTAATCGAAGGAAATAAAGTTAAGATCACTTTGCTTCCGACTTTTTTAGGGTGTCCAGCACTTGAATTCATTAAAACGAATACTGTAAATGCCGTGAAAAAATTACCTGAAGTCGGGTCCGTTGAAGTAGAATTCGTCTTTCATCCGCCATGGACATCAGACCGTATAACGGAACAAGGTCATGTGAATCTTAAAAAGTTTGGGATTGCTCCACCGCCTCGCTATTTTAAGGAAGACGGGTCATGGCATGTGGATTGTGCATATTGCGGATCCAGTTATGTATCAATGGAAAACATATTTGGACCGACCGCTTGCAGAAGTATTTTTTACTGCAAAAGCTGTAAAAACGTATTTGAGGCAATGAAACCTGTGTCTACATTAATGTAAAGTGAGGAGAAGAAAAAATGGCTAAACTAATTGCATTGTACAAACACCCTGAAAACAAAGAGGCTTTTGATGATCATTATTTCAATGTACATTCACCGCTAACAGCAAAGATCCCTGGTCTCCGTGAAATGAAAGTGACAAAAGTAACGGGATCCCCAATGGGAGGAGAGGGGAAATACTATCTCACATGTGAAATGCAATATGACAATTTAGAAGCGTTGCAGGCAGGGTTACGCTCAGCGGAAGGAAAGGCATCCGGCAAGGACTTGATGGGGTTCGCGGGTGATCTTGTCACATTAATGATTGGTGAGGATGCCTAATGAACGGCTTTGAATTCATTGAAACAACATTAACGGGAAACACCGCGGTGATTGAACTAAATCGGCCACGTCAGTTAAATTCATTGAATCGAAAAATGGTTAGTGAAATTATCACGGCAATGGAAAAGTTTGACCGTGAAGAGGATATTCGCGCTATCGTACTCACTGGAAGAGGCCGTTCATTTTCAGCAGGTGCTGATATTGATGAAATGATGGGTGATGATCCTATCAGCCTTGAACTGTTGAACCAATTTGCCGATTGGGACCGTTTTTCGCTTATAAAAAAGCCAATTATCGGTGCAGTAAAAGGCTTCGTTTTAGGAGGGGGATTTGAGCTTGCACTGTGCTGTGACATTTTAATTGCCGCAAGTGGTACAGAGTTTTCATTCCCCGAAGCTGGCCTTGGCGTCATGCCAGGAGCGGGAGGAACGCAGCGATTAACGAAACTTGTCGGCCGCACGAAAGCGCTCGAATGGCTATGGACAGGTGAGCGCATTTCCGCGGAAACGGCTCTCAAACATGGGGTCATTAACAAAATCGTTGCTCCCGAACTCTTAATGGAAGAAACGATGAAATTCGCAAATCGGCTAGCCACACAACCCCCACTCTCACTGCGCCTTATTAAAGATTCGGTTAATAAAGCAGTGGACTACCCTCTGTATGAAGGAATGCAATATGAACGAAAAAATTTCTATCTTCTTTTCGCTTCACAGGATCAAAAAGAAGGTATGAAGGCATTTGTTGAAAAAAGAAAACCGGATTATACGGGAAAGTAAGGAGTGTGCTACATGTTTGAGACGATTCGTTACGATGTCAAAGATGGAATTGCATGGCTTATTTTAAATAGACCCGACAAACTGAATGCCTTTATCGCGCAAATGAATCGCGAAGTAAAAGAGGCAATCAAAGCAGCCTCTTACGATGAACAAGTGCGCTGTATTGTCATTACAGGTGAGGGACGGGCATTTTGTTCCGGACAAGATTTATCAGAAGTCGATGAACATATGGATCATGGCCAAGTGTTAAGAGAACATTATGGGCCGATGATTAAGCAAATTAGACAATGCGAAAAACCGATTGTCGCAGCAGTAAATGGGGTTGCTGCTGGGGCAGGATTTAGTCTTGCACTTGCTTGTGACTTCAGACTAATGTCAGAGCGTGCTAGCTTTTTGAACGCATTCATCCATGTCGGGCTTATTCCAGATTCGGGTAATCTATATTATTTAACACAGTTAGTCGGACAATCTAAAGCTGCAGAATTAGCTATTTTAGGTGAAAAAGTGCCGGCTACAGTGGCGGTGGCAATGGGCCTTGCAAATCGATTGATACCATCAGAAACATGGGATGCTGACGTATCTGCATTTGCAGCACGACTTGGCGCTTTACCAACAAAAGCAATCGGACTCATCAAACGCTCATTGAAGGCGACATCGGAACTTTCTTTTGAAGACTATCATGAACTAGAAGCCCAAGGACAGCGAACAGCTGGTTTAACAAAAGATCATGGTGAAGGCGTCAACGCATTTATGCAAAAAAGAAAACCTGTATTTACAGGCCAATAGGGGGAAGTAAAACATATGACAAAAACCCATGAAAATGAAATCGAACTAGAAACGATGAAGCGTGATTTTTACAAACTTTTTATCAACGGTGAACAAGTTGAAAGTAGCAGTGGTGAACGAACAAAGATTTACAATCCAGCTACAGGTGAACTGCTTGCTGAAGTGGCAAAAGCGACGAAAGAAGACGCTGAAAAAGCTGTTCAAGCTGCCAAAGAATCATTTGATAATGGGAAATGGAAAATAACTCCTGCAGGACGTCGTGCACGTGTACTAAACAAAATTGCAGCAATTATGGGCTCGCGCTTTAATGAGCTTGTAGAACTTGAAATTTTGAATACGGGTAAATCACTTGCAGCTGCTAAAGGGCAGATTTCACAAGCGATTGAAGACTTTGAATTTTACGCTGGCGCTATCGTTGGACACGGTGGATCTGTAAACAACGTACCTGGTCAGTTCCATAACTATACAGAAAAAGAACCACTTGGTGTATGTGCGCAAATTATTCCGTGGAATTATCCACTTATGATGGCTGCTTGGAAGATTGCACCGGCTATTGCAGCAGGTTGCTCGGTCGTTATTAAGCCAGCATCACTAACGCCACTTACAGCTATTATTCTGGGAGAAATTTGTTATGAAGCAGGCGTTCCAGCAGGTGTCGTTAATATATTGCCAGGATCTGGTTCTGAAATAGGTAACTACTTGGTAGAACATGATCTAGTGAATAAAGTTGCATTCACAGGTTCTACACCAATTGGAAAAGAAATTATGGCAAGAGCGGCAGGAACAGTAAAACGCGTAACACTAGAACTTGGTGGAAAATCTCCGAGCCTTGTTTTTGAAGATGCCGATATTGATGCAGCCGTTGATGGTTCGCTCTACGGAGCTTTCAATAACACAGGTCAATCTTGTGATGCACGTACTCGTATCTACATTCATGAAAATGTGTACGATGAGTTCATTGAGAAATTTATTGCTAAAACTGAAAAACTGGCAATTGGAAATCCATTCGATAAAGCAACACATATGGGTGCAGTTATCGATCAAGTCCAATTGGACACAGTGAAAATGTATGTTCAATCTGCAATCGATGAAGGTGCTGAAATTCTTACTGGTGGTAAAGAATTGAAACCAGTTGGCTTTGAAAACGGATTTTGGTATGCGCCGACAATAATCGGAAACGTAACGCAAGACATGAAAGTTGTTCGTGAAGAAATCTTTGGACCAGTTGTCGTTGTATCGAAGTTTAAAACTGAAAAAGAGGCAATTGCATTAGCGAATGACTCGGATTTTGGTTTAGCTTCTTCTATTTGGTCAACAAATACCGCAACTACAACGCGGGTTGCGAACCAAATTCAAGCGGGAATTGTTATGATCAACACGCCATTCTCGGCGTTCCCAGGTACACCATTCGGTGGCTATAAACAATCCGGATTTGGCCGTGAGCTATCAATCGGATCGCTTGATCTTTACACTGAAACGAAAAGCATCATGTCGTACTTTGGCAGTCGTCCAGTTAATCCATTTGGACTATGAAAAGCGTAAGGCGCCGTTTAGCCCCGACAGGCATAAGACGGTTTGTGAGGAGGCGTACTTCAGCCACCGCAGCAAAACGGCTTATGACCCGAGGGGCTGGCGCCTGGAGCTAGACACAAAGAAAAGCGCAAGGCGCCGTTTAGCCCCGACAGGCATAAGACGGTTTGTGAGGAGGCGTACTTCAGCCACCGCAGCAAAACGGCTTATGACCCGAGGGGCTGGCGCCTGGAGCTAGACACTGCTCCAGGTTGAAAACTTATACTTATCTTTTTAAAAACGACGGACAGGGATGTATGATTTCCTGTCCGTATTCTATCATCATAAAAAGGAGGAATACTGATGATTAATCGAATAGTTGTTGTCGGTTCCGGTGTGATGGGCAGAGGAATAGCCTACGTCGGAGCGATTGGCGGCTATACAGTAACAATTGTCGATAATAATGAATCCGCATTGGACAATGCAAAACAAGCTATTGATAGCATCTTTGAAAAAGGTCTTGCACGCGGAAAGATTTCGGCGGATCAGGCTGAACAAGGGCATCACATTGTAAGGTATGAAAATGACTTAGCTAAAGCAGCAAAGACCGCTGATTTAATCATTGAAGCCGTTCCAGAAATAACAGCGATTAAGAAGCAAGTGTTTGAAATGATGGAAGAGTATGCTCCAGCACATTGTTATTTTGCAACGAATACATCGACCATGAGCCCGACGGAAATTGCGTCATTCGGTAAACGTCCAGAAAAAACAATCGCCATGCACTTTTTCAATCCCGTACATAAAATGCCCCTTGTTGAAATTGTCCGAGGTTTGGAAACGAGTGATGAGACGGTAGAAACGATTAAACAGGTTGCTGTCAATATGGGGAAGGAAACGGTTGTTATTAATGAATTTCCTGGGTTTGTTACGAGCCGGATTAGTGCGCTTGTCGGTAACGAAGCATTTATTATGCTGCAAGAAGGACTTGGAACACCGGAAGAAATTGATAAAGCGATTAAGCTCGGCTTACATTACCCCATGGGTCCATTCGAGCTTGTGGATTTAGTGGGTCTTGACACACGTTTGAACAATTTGAACTATTTACATGAAAAGCTTGGAGAGAAGTACCGACCAGCGCCTCTCCTGGAACAATACGTCAAAGCGGGGCGTCTTGGGCGAAAAAGCGGCAGGGGTGTCTACGATTATACAGTTGGAGAAGAGTTGGTTCCGAAATGAAAGAAGTAGTCATAGTAGACGCTGTTCGTACTCCTTTTGGCAGATACAATGGCGTTTTTAAAGACGTACGTCCGGATGATTTAGGAGCCGTTGTTATTAAGGCATTAATTGATCGAAATCCTACTCTTCCCGCGGAGCAGATTGAAGAAGTCGTTCTCGGAAACGCCAATCAGGCAGGAGAAGATAACCGCAACGTTGCACGTATGGCTGGTTTGTTGGCAGGACTTCCGGTCGAAGTGGGGGGCACGACAATCAACCGTCTTTGTGGTTCAGGGCTTGACGCTGTCATTTACGCTGCACGAGCAATCGCAGTTGGGGATGGCCATATTTACATTGCAGGCGGAACGGAAAGTATGACGCGTGCTCCGCTTGTCATGGCAAAACCAGATAAGGCGTTTCCGCGCGGTAATATGGGACTGCAAGATACGACAATTGGCTGGCGCTTTACAAATGAAATACTGAAAGAAATGTACGGAGCGGATTCGATGCCGCAGACCGCTGAAAATGTCGCAGAGCGCTATACGATAACGCGAGAAAATCAGGACTTATTTGCGTATGAAAGCCAGCAACGTGCAAAGGCTGCGATAGAAGAAAACCGTTTTGTAGAAGAAATTGTTCCAGTTGTCTACAAGGATAGAAAAGGGAATGAAATCACAGTAGATCAAGATGAACATCCGCGGCCGGATAGTACGCTTGAGAAACTGGCACAATTAAAGCCATTAGTTGAAGGCGGAACGGTTACAGCAGGCAACTCATCAGGCGTCAATGATGGCGCGTGTGCATTGCTTCTTATGAGTGCCGAAAAGGCGAAGGAACTAAATCTTAAACCTTTAGCAAAATATGTTGCGGGCGCAACCGCAGGACTTGAACCGGCTGTCATGGGACTTGGCCCGATCAATGCTTCAAAAAAAGCGCTGGTACGTGCGGGGCTGACGATGAATGATATAGGGCTCGTTGAATTAAATGAAGCCTTTGCCTCCCAATCACTGGAATGTATTCGACAGTTAGGAGTAGACGCTAAAAAAGTAAACGTCAACGGCGGAGCAATCGCATTTGGACACCCACTAGGCGCGAGCGGTGCCCGAATTTTAACAACACTTCTCTATGAAATGAAAAAACAAGATGTTCAATATGGACTCGCAACGATGTGTATTGGTGTAGGCCAGGGAATTGCGGCAATTATTGAAAACGTAACGCAATAATAAAGAAACTGTCGAATCGTGATATATCGATAAGGAACGATAAAAGGAAAGAGTGAGTATCATGGCAAATACACAATCAATGATTTTTACAATCTACGGTGATTACATCCGCCATTACGGCAACAAAGTATGGATTGGCAGCCTGATACGGTTATTGAAGGAATTTGGTCACAATGAGCAATCGGTTCGAGTAGCCGTCTCAAGAATGATGAAACAAGGATGGCTTCAATCCGAAAAACAAGGGAATAAAAGCTATTATTTCTTGACAGCACGTGGAGAAGCACGTATTGAAGAAGCCGCAATTCGTATTTTTAAATTGAATCCAACTAACTGGGATGGAAAATGGCGGATGCTTATGTATACAATACCGGAAGAAAAAAGACAAATTCGTGATGAACTTCGTAAAGAGTTATTATGGAGCGGATTCGGAAGTTTTTCAAATGGATGTTGGATTTCGCCAAATAATCTCGAAAAAGAAGTGGATTTTCTTATTGAAAAGTATGAGATTCAATCTTACGTGGATTTCTTCGTATCCGACTATAAAGGACCGCAAAAGAACAAAATGCTCGTTGAAAAAAGCTGGCCACTTCAAGAAATTGAAGGTAAATATCAAGAATTCATTACGACGTACAGCAAAAAATACATTGTCCATCAAAGTATGGTAAACCGAAATGAAATGTCGGATGCGGAGTGTTTCGTGGAGCGGACCAACCTTGTGCACGAATATCGGAAGTTTCTTTTTACAGATCCAGGACTTCCTAAAGGGCTTCTGCCTGAAGTGTGGAGTGGTAATCATGCCACTCTGTTATTCGAACAATATTATAAATTGCTCGCTCAATCAGCAAGCCGTTTTTTCGAAGTTGTGTTCCAAGAAGACAATGACATGCGAAGGAAAGACAAATCGTATGACGCGGATGACCACCCGCTTATTATGGACTAAATTATCACATGTGTTGATTAACTAAAAAACCAGTGAATAACTTAATCAAACACTAGGCGCTTCGTGTCCAGTTTTATTTTTGGATTGTTTGGTTTGAACGACATCTATACGATTACCGAGATGTCTTGATGAGTAGGGATGCGACTTCGTCACATTCCTACACATTTTCTTCGGTAATCGTATAGTGGTCCTTCATCCGCCCTGCTCCAAATGCATAAGTACACGAAGTGCTAAAGCTTTTTGGGACGAAAGAATAGCGGGCTTCTTACCTGGAGAAAAGCCACCAAAGATACAATTTTGGCGGCTGATGCTTTCTTTATGGTTTTTACTTTTTTACTAGTAAAGAAGTGTCACTTTCTATAAGATATCACATGATTACATGCATAATCTTTGTTGAAAAGTAAGAAAGGAACGCATTGTACAACGTGCAAGGGTGCCCGAAATTGTATCTTCGGGTACTTATAATCTCTATAGAAAGTCATCTATTCGTTTCTTTCAAACATAACTGCATTTTTCACTTGAACATTGTAGGAACGCGACAGGCAACTATTCGTAACAGGATGACCGAAAAGGGTGTGGCTAGGAATGACAAAGTCATTTCTAGCCACACCTGCCCCTCGGTAAAGATGTCATGAATATTTAGCCGAAAGCGGACCGGAAATGATTCAGTGAAAATGGTCTTTTTTAACCCTTTAACTGCTTTTTATGCAGTTAAAGGGTTAATCAACAGATGTGTTATTTTTCTCCGTTTTTGAAAATCTCCCGATAATCATACCCTTTTTGAACATATGAATCAATCGACAATTGAATAATTTCAAAGTCTTTGTCGTTTAATTCTCTTACTACTTTTCCCGGTGAACCGACAACCAATGATCGAGGGGGGATTTTCTTGCCGGGTGGGATTAGTGTGTTGGCGCCAATAATACATTCTTCACCAATTTCCGCATGGTCAAGAATTGTAGAACCCATTCCAATAATCGATCGCTTTCCGACTTTGCAGCCATGCAGGATGACGTTATGTCCAACAGTAACTTCATCTTCTATAACGACGGGCGCATCTTCATATAAGTGAATGGTTGAATTATCCTGGATGCTGCATCTATTGCCGATCGTAATAGGCCCTTCATCTCCCCGTAGGACCGTATTAAACCAAATAGTAGATTCTGCCCCAACTTGAACGTCTCCAATAATTTTAGCACCCGGCGCGACAAAAACTGACGGATCGAGAACAGGACTTTTCCCTTTAAATGTGATTAACAAAACTATTCCCCCTCAAATTAGTTTACTAATCTTAATTATCTTTTAACTCTTCTTAGCATAACATAATTGCACAGGGGTGGAAGAAAAATGATATACGTTTGTAAAGTGCTCCAAATCACTCTTCCAATTATACAAGGTGGAATGGGGAATATTAGTAATGCAAAACTAACAGCGGCTGTTTCAGAGGCGGGAGGGCTTGGCACAATTGGATGCGGAACAATGACTCCGGATGAAGTAGAAAAAATAATAATTGAAACGAAAAAACTGACAAAAAAGAATTTCGCTATTAACATCGCAATAAGTGTTTCACCATATACAAAAGAGTTAATTAATCTTGTCTTCAAACATGCTATTTCAGTCGTTTCGCTATCAGCAGGAAATCCGGCGCCTTATATTCCCGCACTACATGAACAAGGCGTGACAGTCATTGCGCTTGTAGCATCAGTAAAACACGCACTCAAAGCGGAGGCTGCGGGGGCAGATATTCTCGTGGCAGAAGGGTTTGAAGCAGCGGGCATCAACTCTAACCTGGAACTGACGACGTTTACGCTAACCCCTCAAATAGTGAAGAATGTTAACGTGCCGGTAATTGCTGCGGGGGGAATCGGTGACGGAAAAGGATTGGCAGCTGCGCTACTGTTAGGGGCGAGTGGTGTACAAATGGGTACCCGTTTAATAGCTACAAAGGAAGCCCCATTTCATGACACGTACAAGCATAACCTTGTGAATGCAAGTGATACGGAAACGTTACTAATTGGACGCAGTGTAGGTCGGCCAAGGCGGATATTAAAGACGCCTTATGCAATGAAGCTAAATGACTTAGAAAAATCGGGAATAACACTGGAACAATATGGTGAACTGACGTCAGAACAACAACATGTCTTGGGTGCAATTGCCGGCGATATGGAAAATGGTTTTATCAACAGCGGTCAAATCGCAGGATTAATTGAAAACATCCCGACTGTGAAGGATCTACTTGATAGCATGATGGAAGAAGCAGAAAATCAACTGAATAAAACAATTGAGGAATTTAGAAAAACAAAAAATAAATAAGGAAATTGAATGGCTTTAACTATAACTTAAGTAGGGGATAGCGGATGAAACATGGGTTAAACATAGGCAGGGAAGAAACAATCGAGATAATTGTGACAGAGGATATGTTTGCGTCGTTTGAGGGGGAAGTTATACACCCCGTCTATTCAACGGTAGCAATGACATATCATATGGAGTGGGTTTCACGAAAAATTATTCTTCCATTTTTGGAAGATCATGAAGAGGGAATGGGTGCATCAGTTCAACTAAAGCATCTTGCTGCATCTCCACTTGGATCTAAAGTAATCTTGACAGCCAGTTTAATTGAGCTTTGTGATAATAGGGTTGTGACAAAAGTCACCGCGGAAAATCATTTAGGGCTTATCGGAAAAGGTGAAGTGATGCAAGTCATATTGCCAAAGGAAAAAATCGCGAAAAAGTTGAATGAAGCTTCATCCTGAAAAAGAGATTTTGATGGCCAATCTTAAAGGGGAGAATCGAATGATGCTAGCTGAAAGAACGTCAATAACAAAGGAATTTGAACTCTTTGATCGAATGAGTGAGCATGAACAAGTTGTATTTTGTAATGACCCTTCCACAGGTCTGCGTGCAATTATTGCAATTCATGACACTACGCTTGGTCCAGCACTTGGCGGGTGTCGCATGCAACCTTATAGCAGTGTCGATGAAGCATTAGAAGATGTTTTACGCCTTTCAAAAGGAATGACCTATAAATGTGCGGCTGCCGATGTCGATTTCGGGGGGGGGAAAGCCGTTATTATCGGTGATCCAAAAATAGATAAATCACCGGAATTATTCCGCGCGTTCGGTCAATTTGTGAATTCACTGGGCGGCCGTTTTTATACGGGAACGGATATGGGAACGACGATGGATGATTTCGTTCACGCGATGAAAGAAACCAATTTCGTTAATGGCCTTCCAGAAGTATATGGAGGCGGTGGCGACTCATCAATTCCAACAGCAGCAGGTGTTTTGTACGGTATTAAAGCGACCAATCAGATGCTCTATGGAAATAACGAATTAGGCCAACATATCTATGCCATTCAAGGTCTTGGAAAAGTTGGATTCAAAGTTGCAAGCGGATTACTTGATGCAGGCGCCCGCATTTTCGTAACAGATATTAATGATGAGAGTCTGCGGGCAATTGAAGAAGTAGCAACAAAAACAACGGGCAGCGTACAAATTGTTGCAAATGAAGCTATTTATTCGCAGGAAGCGGATCTATTTGTTCCGTGCGCGTTTGGTGGAATTATTAACGACGCTACAATACCTCAGTTTAAAGTAAAAGCGATTGTAGGTTCGGCTAATAATCAGTTATTAGAGGATAAACACGGTAAATTATTGAGAGATAAAGGGATATTATATGCACCAGACTATATCGTCAATTCTGGCGGGCTTATCCAAGTGGCAGATGAATTGTATGGCATTAACCATGAGCGGGTACTTGCCAAAACGAAACATATATATGATGCAATTTTGGAAGTATACAAAGATGCGGCAAGTAGTGGGACAACAACAGAGGAATCGGCGAATGCAATGTGCGAGAAGAGAATAGCTGAGCGAGGAAAAAGGAATAGCTTTTATTCAGCTCCAGCAAAACCAAAGTGGTCGTTTCGCAATTAATCCTGATTGGAGGCAAGTTAAGTGGAACATAACTATCCTATAAAAAGAATAGTAGATGATAAAGGCTTTCTTGTTGACATGAGTTTTCAAAAGCAGATAGATGAGCAATTGGTAAGAAACTTGTACTATCACATGTTACGAATTCGTACATTTGATAGAAAAGCCATTAATTTGCAACGACAGGGTCGACTAGGAACTTATGCGCCTTTTGAAGGACAAGAAGCTGCTCAAGTGGGTAGCGCACTTGCATTAAACGCAGAAGACTGGGTTTTCCCAACGTATCGTGATCATGGTGCGACGATCACGTTCGGTAAAAATATGGCCACAACTTTTTTGTACTGGAATGGGAGAGTAGAAGGGTGTGTAGCACCAGCGGATAAAAATATATTTCCACCAGCCGTTCCAATCGCGACACAACTTCCCCATGCCGTAGGTGCCGCATGGGCTGAAAAGAGAAGAGGAACACAAAATGCAGCAATTGCCTATTTCGGTGACGGCGCTACCTCGGAAGGGGATTTCCATGAAGGACTAAATTTTGCCAGCGTATTCAAAGTGCCAGTCGTCTTTTTTAATCAAAATAATGGGTACGCGATTTCGGTTCCGATTGAAAAACAGATGAATTCTGCAACGATAGCACAAAAATCAGTTGCCTATGGTATGCCAGGGTATCGGATCGATGGGAATGATTGTTTTGCAGTTTACTTTGAAACGAAAAAGGCCTTTGACTATGCTCGGAGTGGAAATGGTCCGACATTGATAGAAGCGGTTACATGGCGAAAAGGTGCCCATACGACTGCTGATGATCCGTCTAAATACCGTTCTGAAGAACAAGGGAAGAATTTTGTTGACCCGCTTATCCGATTAGAATTGTTTATGAAAAACTATGGCTACTGGAATGATGAGTGGATTCAAGCTGCTCAAGAAAAAACAACTAGTGAAGTCGAAGCCGCAGTAGTAGAAATGGAAAAGTTCCCGCCGCCAAATGTAGCTGACGTTTTCGATCATGTATACGCTGAAATGCCGGCTCAACTCGTTGAACAAAAACAAGCGTATCTTGCACATTTAGGGAGGCTGTGAGTGATGACCCAATTGAAAGAGCCGAATCGGAAAAATGAAACGACAAAACTGATGACGCTAATTCAAGCGATTAATGATGGCATGCGGTTGATACTAGCAGAGGATAATCGAACCATTATACTCGGTGAAGATATCGGTAAAAATGGCGGCGTGTTTCGTGCAACAGAAGGACTTCAGGAGCAGTTTGGTGATGACCGGGTAGTCGATACCCCACTTTCAGAGGCAGGAATAATTGGCACGTCAATTGGTCTTGCGGTAAATGGTTTTAGACCGGTTGCAGAAATCCAGTTCCTGGGTTTTATCTACCCCGCGTACGAACAGATTATGACACATGTTTCACGAATTCGAATGCGGTCGATGTCCCGTTTTACTGTGCCAATGGTTATTCGAGCACCATATGGGGCAGGAATTCGCGCGCCCGAAATCCATTCTGATAGTACGGAAATTTTATTCACGCATATGCCTGGCATCAAGGTTGTCTGTCCTTCTACTCCGTATGATGCAAAAGGGTTATTGATTGCGGCGATGGAAGATCCTGACCCTGTACTTGTTTTGGAGCCTATGAAAAACTATCGCTCAAAGAGAGAAGAAGTACCTGTTGGGAAATATACTGTGGAAATTGGTAAAGGGAAGATTGTTCGTGAAGGTTCGGATGTCACGCTTATTGCGTGGGGAGCCATGATTTCAATCGCGGAGAAAGCAGCTGAACAGGCTGAGAAACAGGGGATTAGTTGTGAAATAATCGATCTGCGAACATTGTATCCAATCGATCGTGACATTATTGCTGAGTCCGTGCAAAAGACAACGAGAGCGGTCATCATTCATGAAGCGCATCATACCGGGGGACTCGGCAACGATATCGTTTCGATTATCAATGACACTTCTTTCCTTTACCTACGTGCTCCAATTGAACGCGTTACAGGATTCGACGTACCGGTTCCATTCTTCACATTAGAAGAACATTATCTTCCAACACCGGCACGCGTCGTTGAAGGTATAGAAAAAGTGCTTCATTTTTAAGGAGGAAATGGAATGCTCGAAGTAAAGTTACATGATATTGGAGAAGGGATGACCGAAGGGGAAGTGATTCATTACTTAGTCAAAGTTGGAGATTCAGTGATGACGGATCAGCCACTTGTCGAAGTACAAACAGACAAAATGGTCGCAGAACTTACTTCCCCCTGCTCAGGTATCGTGAAAGAAATTCGAATTGAAGTAGGGCAAACCGTTCAGGTCGGAACAAGTCTACTTTACATTGAAATAGATGAAGCCGCTCGGGCAGATCGAAAATCACATGTAGAAACGAAGCAAAGTGCTGAGAAGAAAGCAATCCCGTCAATTAAACTAGGAGAAAAATCCCCTCATATGCCTTTTAAGCGTGTACTTGCTGCACCATACACACGCAAAATCGCACGCGACAACAACATAAATATTGAAGATGTCAAGGCTAGTGATTCCTCTGGAAGAATAACCGAAGACGATGTTTTTCGATTCTTACAAGGAAAACAAGCTGATACGGAACCAAACAAGGACAGTAGGCTTACTGAGGTTAGTCAAGAGATTCCTAATGAAATTCCTTTTAGAGGGATCCGGAAAAAAATTGCGGAAAAGATGACGAAATCACTCTTTACAATTCCTCATGTCACTCATTTTGACGAGGTCAATATGACGAACTTATTTAAAATGAGAGAGCAATTGAAAGCTGATGGTGAATCGGTTAGTGTTTCGGCATTTCTTATTAAGGCACTTGTTATTTCATTGAAGGATTTTCCGATATTCAATGCTGAACTTGATGAAGAAAATAATCGGATATTACTCAAGAAAAACTATCATATTGGTATTGCGACAAACACCGAAAGCGGACTAATTGTCCCTGTTATCCATGATGTCGATAAGAAATCAATCAAAGAAATTAACCAAGACGTCAAAGAGTTAACAGCAAAAGCGATCGCTGGTAAATTACGACCGTTTGAAATGCAAAATAGTACATTTACAGTGAGCAATGTAGGACCCCTTGGTAGTACAGGTGCAACACCAATTATCAACTACCCTGAAACAGCCCTTATTGCTTTCCACAAAACGAAAAAACAACCAATTGTCAATGAGCAAGATGAAATCGTTATTGGTCATATCATGACACTGTCAATGGCATTTGACCATCGTGTTGCTGACGGCGGGACGGCTATAGCTTTTACGAATCGCTTTGCAAGCCTAATTGAACAGCCTCACAAGCTGATGATGGAGATGATTTGAAATGGTTGTTGGGGAAATCAGTCAGGAAAGAGATCTCATTATCATTGGTGGGGGACCAGGCGGCTACTCTGCTGCCATACGTGGTGCACAACTTGGTCTCTCAGTGACGCTAATTGAACAGGCCAAAATGGGCGGTGTATGTCTGAATGAAGGGTGCATTCCATCTAAAATCTTTACACATGCAGCAGGAAAACGTTCAGAAACAGCCCATTTGCAAGACCTTGGAATGGGGACATTGGATAACCTATTCGATATCAAAAAGCTAGTTACCTATAAAACCAAAGTTATCGATCAGCTCAGGTCCGGCGTAGAAAGTCTATGCAATGAAAATAAAATTGAAATAATCCGTGGCAAAGTTACTTTCCTCGCAGTAGATAGAATAGGCGTAGAAAATGGCCATCAATTTGATATTTTTGAATTTAAGCAAGTCATAATCGCGACAGGAAGTTCCCCGATTATGCCATCTATAATTCAAGAAAAAGGGGAAAGAATTCTATTGCCGCATGAACTATTTAAATTGGAAGAGGTACCCAAACACCTTATTGTAAGAGGTCATGATTATATAGCACTTGAAGCAGCTTCAAGTTTTGCGGCATTAGGAGCGCAAGTCAGTGTCGTGATTGATGATCAAGCAGTTTTTCCATTTGATGAATCCATTAATAAGGAATTAAATCGTTTATTTAAAAAACGTAAATTGAAAATCCATAAAGAACTTGAATTCATAGCAACAAATGAAACAAAGCATGGAATTACACTAACGTTTCAAACGGATAAAAACGTAGAAGAGACAATAAGTGGATCACATCTATTCGTTTCTGGAACTAGGAGACCCAATTTAGAGGCTCTCGGCATAAGCCGGTTCGGAATTGTACTTACAGGCGAGGGTTTCGTAAAGGTAGACGGAAATATGCAATCATCGATACCTACTATATATGCAATTGGTGATGTAACGGGGGGACCAGTGCTTGCGGTGAAAGCGATCAAACAAGGAAAAGCTGCTGTGGCATCAATTGCAGGACAACAAACAGAAGTCGATCTGACATTTATGCCGGTTATTGCGCATACGATTCCACCAATCGTTTCTGTAGGGCTTACGGAACAACGTGCGCGCGACTTCGGGTTGGACGTTCGAGTCAGTCAATTTGCGCTTGGCGGCAACGGTTATGCAACAATTACTGGTAAAAAAGAAGGGTTTATTAAAGTTATTTCTGATGCAACAACTGAAATCATTCAAGGCATTCATATGATTGGTGAAGGGGCCGTTGAAATGTCGGGTTCGTTTGTACAGTTGCTTGAAATGGCTGCGAAAGAAGAAGATATTAAATTCCCACATTATGCACATCCAGGGTTCAATGAAGGACTACTTGAAGCGGTAGAGGGGCTAATCGGACAAGCGATTCATGCCGCGCCGGTAAGTGAGAAAGACTTGTCGACGATCTAAACGCATTTTAAAAGGGGGAATTATAATGAAGAAAGGTTCGAAAAAAGTATTGGCTGTTATTTTCAGCGCTGTATTACTACTTGCGGCATGCGGAGATGGAAAAGTTAAGAATAACGCAACTTCCTCGAAGAAATATAAAATAGGCGTTAGCCAAATTGTAGAACATCCATCACTCAATGCAGCTTTTGATGGTTTCAAAAAGGCTTTAGAGGATGCGGGTATTGATGCGGAATATGATGTTCAAATAGCCCAAGGCGATAACAGTGCCAACACGACAATCGCGACGAATCTTGTCAGCGCGGATGTTGATTTAATATTCGCAAACTCAACTCCTAGTGCTCAAGCCGCTGCCAGCGCTACTTCGGAAATTCCAATCATTTTCACTTCAGTAACAGATGCGGTTGGGGCAGAACTCGTTGACTCTATGGAAAGTCCGGGAGGTAATGTAACGGGGACAATTGATGCGCATCCTGATGCAATCACAAAAACAATGAAGTTCCTTAAAGACGAATTGGGAGCAAAAAATGTTGGAATGGTGTTTAACTCTGGTGAGCAAAACTCCCGCGCCCAAGTAGATGCTGTAAAAGAAATGTTGAAAGATATGGATATGACTGTTGTCGAAGCATCGGTTTCTACATCCGCAGATGTGAAACAAGCGACTGAATCATTGCTTGGTAAAGTAGATTCCATGTATATCATCACAGATAACACAGTTGTTTCTGCACTTGAATCCGTCATTTCAGTCGCGAATGACAATAAAATACCAATGATGGTTGGTGAATTTGACTCTGTAAAACGAGGTGGCTTAGCAGCATATGGATTTGAATACTTTGACATCGGTTATGAAGCAGGAAAAATGGCTGTGAAAATCTTAACAGGTGAAAGTAAACCAGCTGACTTACCCGTTCAAATTCCACAAAAATTAAAATTGATTATGAATAAAGGCACGGCATCTACTCTAGGGCTCGACATTAAAGACGAATGGAAAGCCGAGTTTAGTGAGTAAATAGGAGGGTGATTCTACATGTTTTCAGCTGTATTTGGCTCTGTAGAGCAAGGAATCATCTATGCAATTATGGCACTTGGCGTGTATATTTCATTCCGAGTTTTGGATTTTCCAGATTTAACGGTTGACGGAAGTTTTGTTACAGGAGCTGGGGTTGCTGCCACGATGATTATCTTCGGATATCATCCGGTGGCTGCTACAGCAGTAGCCATTGTTATCGGTTTTCTTGCTGGGTGCGTAACTGGCCTCCTACACACAAAAGGAAAAATCAATGCACTTCTATCTGGAATATTAATGATGATTGCCTTGTATTCCCTAAATTTACGCATAATGGGACTGACGTCTGCCAATTCCATTGGTCGTCCGAATATACCTTTATTAAATGCCGAAACATTGTTTGTTCAGTTCAAAACATTTTGGAGCCCTCTAGGTATCGACACGTCAATTAACAATTTTTTTAGCATGCTAGGATTCCAACACTTGCCTTCAACCTGGGGTACATTGTTCATCATGATTATTATCGTTTTGCTCATTAAATTTGTCGTCGATTGGTTTTTGAAAACGGAAGTCGGTCTTGCGATAAGGGCTACCGGTGATAACAAGAAAATGATTCGTAGTTTATCAGCTAATACAGACACACTTGTTATTGTAGGTCTTGGCTTTTCAAATGCACTCGTTGCCTTTTCTGGAGCACTGATCGCCCAGTACTCCAAGTTTGCTGACATAGGAATGGGAATCGGAATGATTATCATCGGGCTAGCTTCCGTTATTATTGGTGAAGCAATTTTCGGTACGAAAACGATTATGCGAACGACATTTGCTGTCATTGCAGGAGCCATTATTTATAGAATTGTACTCGGCCTTGCACTTAGAGTGGACTTTCTCGATACGGGTGATATGAAATTAATTACAGCTGTTATTGTAATTGGTGCATTGATTTTACCGCAGTTCTTTGAAAAGAAGCGAGAAAAAAATAGAAAAGCTAAACGCCATGCAGAGCGGTTAATAGAGCATGAACAGTTGCAAATGAAGGGGGGGAATCCCGTTGCTAAAGCTCAGTCAGATTAATAAATTGTTTAATGAAGCAACACCTGATGAAAAAGTTGCTTTGGATCAAATTAATCTGACATTAAATCCTGGAGATTTTATGACTGTGATTGGAAGCAACGGTGCCGGGAAATCGACGATGTTGAATATGATTTCAGGCGCTCTTTCTCCTGATTTTGGAGTTATTGAAATTGCTACTAATGTTGTTACAAGAATGCCTGAATACAAGCGCTCACAAATGATTGGAAGGGTATTTCAAGATCCCATGGCGGGGACAGCTCCTACAATGACAATTGAAGAAAACCTTGCAATGGCCTATTCACGAAACAAAAAACGTGCATTAAAAAAGGCCGTTGATAAGAATCGTCGTGAATTGTTCCGTGAATCGCTTGAAACCCTTCATTTAAACCTTGAAAACCGATTGAATGCAAAAGTAGGAATGCTTTCTGGCGGAGAGAGGCAAGCACTTTCACTGTTGATGGCTACCTTTACACAACCATCTATTTTGCTTCTTGATGAACACACAGCTGCACTAGATCCAGCACGAGCCGAATTAATTACAAAATTAACAAAGCAACTTGTTGAAAAGGATCAACTTACAACGCTGATGATTACCCATAATATGCAGCAAGCGCTCGACCTAGGGAACAGGCTTATTATGATGGATAAAGGGCAAATCATTTTAGAAATAGATGCCGATGAGAAAAGGAAATTAACCATTCCTAAACTGATGGATGAATTCCAACGCATACGCGGCGAAAAGTTAACGAGCGACAAAGCATTGTTATCCGTGTACTAATTTCTATTTGGTTATGCGTAGCAAAGGAGTGGAACGTATGAGCAGGGCAAGGATCAAAGTGTTGGGGGCAAATGAATTAGTTGCAGTGGATGTGAATATAGTTACGAATACCATCACGATAAAGGACAGCGTATTAAGTGCCAATGACATACAGTTTGACACCCCGATTACAGGAACAGTTTTTGGTACGCTTTTGAACTATAAAGGAGCACTTGATAGACTGGGCGATACTGTAAATGAAAAACCATATAATTCACCGCCAATTGCTCCTGTTCTTTATATAAAACCGGCAAATACCTTCAACTGGTATGGTGCTGCAATTCCTATGCCAGCGGGGATATCAAGGCTGGAAATGGGGGCGGCTCTTGGGTTGGTCATAGGAAAGCAAGCCGTCGCTGTGGATGAAGAAAATGCGCTGACTTATGTGGCGGGCTATACGATTGTCAACGATGTCAGCGTGCCGCATGATAGCGTATACCGTCCAGCTGTTCAGCACAAAGCACGTGATGGATTTTGTCCTATTGGGCCATGGATTATCGACCGGCAAGAAGTGGATAACCCGGATGATTTAACGATCCGCGTATTCATCAATGATAAACTTCAGCAGGAAAATTCTACATCGAATTTGATTCGTTCGGTCACTCGTTTACTCGCGGATGTTACTGAGTTCATGACGTTAAGTCCTGGAGATGTGTTACTCGTAGGGGTTCCTGAAGATGCACCGCAAGCCCAAATAGGCGATAAAATTCGAGTCGAAATTGCTGGTATTGGCAGTTTAGTCAACGTTATTGTAGACGAAAAAGAATTCAAATGGAGCGGGACAATATGAGAAAAGCACGAATTGCATATGGGGGTGCCATTCATGAAGCAATTGAATGGGAAGGGCAACTCAAATTAAATGATGGTCGACTAGTTGAAGAGAGCAAAGTAACTTGGCTTACGCCGATAGAGCCACGTACAGTATTTGCGCTAGGGCTTAACTATGCGGATCATGCAGCAGAACTTGCATTTGCCGCGCCAACTGAACCTCTTGTCTTTTTAAAAGGACCGAATACCTTTATCGGACACCAAGCCTATACGCGTCGTCCCGCGGATGTTACTTATATGCATTATGAGTGTGAGTTGGCCGTCATCATCGGTAAAACAGCTCGAAATGTCAAAAGAGAAGACGCCTACAACTATGTAAAAGGCTATAGTGTCGCTAATGATTATGCGATAAGAGATTATTTAGAGAACTATTACCGTCCCAATTTGCGCGTGAAAAATCGTGATTTGGGTACGCCATTCGGCCCGTGGATTGTCGATGCGGTAGATGTTGCCGACCCAATGAATTTGAAATTGACGACGCATGTCAATAACGAACTCGTTCAAGAAGGAACGACGGCGGATATGATCTTTGATATCCCGGCTCTTATTGCGTATTTAAGTAGCTTTATGACGGTGAGTGAAAATGATGTCATTCTAACAGGGACTCCTAAAGGGTCTGTCGATACAGCTGTCGGTGATATAGTCGTCACCGAAGTTGAGGGAATCGGACGCTTGGTAAATACCATTATCGGAGATGAATCTTTTATAAATCGATAGTGTGAAAAGGAGAAGAATCTGCTTGCCACATATTATTGTAGAGTACACGGATAATATTAAAAATGAAGCAAATATTGCAAAGCTATTTGAGGAGATTCATAAAGTCTTGATTGCACGAGATATGATTTTTCCTGTGGGGGGAATCCGCTCAAGGGCAATTGAACTCAAAGAGTATCGGGTGGCAGATGGTGCTGAGGATGATGCTTTTGTCCATGCCGTGTTGAAAATTGGGGCTGGACGTTCGGAAGAAATAAAGAAAGAGGTTTGTGATGCGCTATTTGAAGTGATGAAAGAACATTTCTCGCTAGTAATGGCCAAGCGTTATTTAGCCTTGTCAATGGAATTAATCGAGTTTAGTGAAGCGGGTACTTATAAGCAAAATAATATTCATGCGAGATTTAAAAAGAGGTAAGAATGCTATATAGACGGTACTTAACAAGTGGCATGTTCTTCCAACACCGCTTAGTCGCTTGGTGATGGCCTTACGCAATAAGCCCGCCAGAAGAACACTGTCGGTCTTATTACTCCGGCGCCTGCAGGATGCGGGTGTGCAGCCTTTGCCGCAGGACGCGGCGCTATTGGGCTGCCTTTCATTAGTGTCGCTTCTTCGCTATATTTGTTCGTTATACAGGTAGAGGTGTTCGCCACCTAGTTAATTCTAAATAAGAAGTAAGAAATGACTATATGTGCTGCACATATGAATTATTTAAGTTCTTACGCTTTTGGAGATTGTTTGGTGTTGCCTTTTCTCTTCAGTGTGCGGTGTGAATAACTGGAACAATGCATTTTTTTCATTGTACTAGTAATTTCCTTATCTATGTAATTGAGCGTAGGCGCCTTACAGGGGTAGCCGAAGCCCTAAGACTGGCGGCGAAGCTGCTTGGCTTAGGGCGAGAGGCATCCCCAAGCGCCGCAGCGGATTCAATGGGAATTCTTTATTTCGATACAAATAGAATGAACTGTGAAATTTCACTTTATCCAAAATAAGGAGGGAATAGAATGGGCGCACGAACGGGGAAAGAATATATTGAAGGTATTAAAGAACGGAATACGGAAGTATGGATCCATGGTAAAAAAGTAGACGACGTTACCATTCATCCAGCATTTAAAAATGTAGTGGAAAGCGTTGCGGGTCTGTATGATTTACAACATGAAAAGCCAGAAAAAATGCTCTATACGTCACCGATAACCGGTAAAAAAGTAGGGCTTTCTTTTATTGCTCCTAAAACAAAAGAAGATTTGTTTAAGAGACGTGAAATGCATACCGAATGGGCAACTTTTTCCGGAGGCATGATGGGGCGTTCCCCAGATTATTTGAACACGAGTATTATGGCCTTCGGTACAGCCAGTCAATTTTTTGCGCAAGAAGGCGGCGGAAGTGATCAATTCGCCAAAAATGCTGCAGATTACTATGAGTATGCACGTGAAAATGACATTAGCCTAACCCACACATTAATTCATCCACAGGTAAACAGGTCGATGCTAACGCAAGCAGAGCAAAAAGATCCATTTCTCTCCGCACGTATTACGAAAAAGACTTCAGACGGAATTATTGTCAATGGTTGTCGTCTCTTGGCAACATTAGGTGGTATCACTGATGAGCTAGTCGTATTCCCTTCCACTATAAATAGAACGCCAGGTACTACAGATGACCCCTTCGCATTTGCATTTGCAATCCCAAATAATACAAAAGGTTTAAAATTCCTATCCCGTGAATCCTTCGACTATGGTAAAAGCAAATGGGATCACCCACTAGGTGCTAGGTTTGATGAGAGTGATGCAATCATTTCATTTGAAGATGTGTTTGTTCCATGGGAAAGAGTTTTTGTAAGTGAAAGTACTGATATATGTAATCGTACGTATACCGAGACAAATGCGGTTATACATATGACGCATCAAGTTATTGCTAAAAACGTCGTAAAAACAGAATTTATTCTGGGTGTTGTCATTAGTATGATGGAAGCAATTGGTATTGATAAATTCATGCATGTTAAAGAAAAAGCAAGTGAAATCATGGTGATTTTAGAAGTGATGCGTTCTCATTTATATAAATCTGAGCACAATGCAAAAATTGATCAATACGGCAATATGACGCCAGATTTTGAACCGTTAAATGCAGCACGTAACTGGTTCCCGAAAATGTATCAGCGCATGAATGAAATCATTAAAATTCTAGGCGCGTCAGGATTGATGGCGCTGCCAACTGAAGCAGACTTTAGCAATACGGATGTTGGGCCGTTAGTACATCGTTACACACAAGGTGCAACTATTAACGGCGAGGAAAAAGTGCAGCTATTCCGCTTAGCATGGGATATTTCCATTAGTGCGTTCGGTAACCGACAAGCGCTCTATGAATATTATTTCTTTGGAGATCCTGTGAGAATGTCGAATGCTTATTATGATGGATTTGATAAGCAACCTTATAAAGACATGGTTACAAACTTTTTAGATAAAACGAAAAAAGAAGCTGGAATAGTATTTTAATATCAATCGAACAAATATCTACCTGTATAAACTAAGCGAAGGCGCCTTTCAAAGGGGAGCCGAAGCCCTAAGACTGGCGGCAAAGCTGCTTGGCTTAGGGCGAGAGGCATCCCCTAGCGCCGCAGCGAATTCTATGGCGTTCCATACTTCAATATTTACAGTTACTAACTTAAGAGGAGTGGGTTTTAGTGGCATATGAAGAAGCTAAAAAGAAGTTAAGAGGTTCAATTTGTCCTGTCGTTACACCCTTTACTGAAAGTGGTGCAATCGATGAAAAAGCATTTACTGACTTGATTAATTGGCAAATTGACAGCGGAAGTCATGGGATTTCTGTTACAGGAACAAGTGGTGAACCGAGTTCTTTGACAATTGCTGAAAGAAAACGAGTAATGGAACTAGCAAAAGAAACGATTGCTGGACGTGTGTTTTTTGCACCTGGAACAGGATCTACCAATCATGATGAAACAATGGAGTTAACGAAATATGCAGAAGAATTAGGTGCGGATGCTGCAATGGTTATCGTACCTTACTACAATAGGCCGAACCAGGAAGCACTTTATCAACACTTTAAAACGGTTGCGGATTCAGTTACAACGCCAATCATTATTTACAATATACCAGGTCGATCCGCCGTCAATATGGAAGTTAGCACGATGAAACGCTTAGTTGAAGATTGCCCGAACATTATCGGTGTTAAAGAAGCAAACAAAGACTTTGAACACGTAAATCGCGTGCTTCTAAATTGTGGAAGAGACTTCCTATTATTCTCAGGAATCGAACTGCTTTGCTATCCAATGCTTGCAATTGGCGGTGCTGGATTTATAAGTGCTACAGCAAATGTTGAGCCAACGAAAGTTGCCGAACTTTACAATGCGTGGGTTGCAGGAGACGTTGCTAGAGCACAAGATCTTCACTTCGAATTAATGCCATTAAATGATGCACTCTTCAAAGATACCAATCCAGCACCGGTTAAAGTAGCACTTGGGCTGATGGGGAAAATTACGCCGAAACTTCGCTTACCTTTAGGCTTACCATCAGCTGCAATCCAACAAGAAGTTCGAGAATCACTTATTGAACTTGCTATTTTACCTAGGGAAGTTAATGTGAAATAAATCTACTATATAATTACATTTAACACGTGGGTTGTTCTTCCAACACTGCTTAGTCGCTTGGTGATGGCCTTACGCAATAAGCCCGCCAGAAGATCACCAAGGAGGGATTGAACTGCATCCCTCCTTGGTCTTATTACTCCGGCGCCTTCACGATGCGGCGATATTGGGCTGCCTTTCATAAGTGTCGCTCCTTCGCTAGATTTGTTCGTTATATTGGTGAGGTATACCACTTAGTTAATTCTAAATAAGTAGTGCTAAATATATTTATGTTAATTTATTGAATTTTGAATCCGGTGCTAGTTGATGCCGCAATTCAAAGGGCTCTATTGTGTTCGTATTTGAACACAGCGCAGGCATCCCCTAAGCGCCGAAGCGTTATTTGATGGAATCATTATCTCAATCTATATAAAACAATAATAAGAAAATAGGTGATAAGTATGATATCAACCCACAAGTCAGCTTCTTACAAACATGAAACACAAAAGAATATTTTACACTATATAAATGGAGAGTTCACTCCTGCCTTTAGTGGGACAACGATCAAAAATATGAATCCGTTTACTAATGAACAAATCAATGAAGTTGCTGAAGGGCAGTCTGCTGATATAAATAAAGCAGTAGCAGCTGCGCGAGAAGCCTTTGATCATGGTCCATGGAAAACGATGAAACTTAAAAAAAGAATGGCCTACATTTATCGAATTGCTGATTTGATTGACGAAGAAATAGAGAAAATCGCTTACTTGGAATCACTTGATACGGGACTTCCAATTAGCCAAACTCGAAATATGGTAAGCCGTGCTTCTGAAAACTTTAGATTTTATGCCCGTATGGTAGAAAGTCGTCTTGTTGGAGATGCCTATCAAGTAGATGATGAATTTATCAACTACACAATTCATGTGCCTGTAGGAGTTGCAGGATTGATCACACCATGGAATGCTCCCTTTATGTTGGAGACATGGAAAGTTGCGCCAGCACTTGCGACAGGTAATACCGTTGTTTTAAAGCCAGCAGAACTTTCTCCACTTTCGGCAAATCTATTAGCTGAAGTGATTCATAAAGCTGATCTTCCAAAAGGTGTTTTCAACGTTGTTCATGGCTACGGCGAAACAGCAGGGGACGCGCTAGTTAAGCATCCTGATGTCCAGCTTATTTCATTCACAGGGGAAACAACGACGGGTTCAACGATCATTAAAAATAGTGCCGATACACTAAAAAGTTGTTCGATGGAACTTGGTGGAAAATCACCAATTATTGTCTTTGAAGATGCTGATTTCAATCGTGCATTGGATGCTTGCGTCTGGGGAATTTACTCTTTTAATGGCGAACGATGTACTGCGAACTCGCGCTTGTTTGTCCAAGAAGGGATTAAAGATAAATTTATTGATGCACTAAAGATACGTGTTGCACATATTAAAGTTGGTGACCCCCTCGACGTAGATACGGAGGTGGGGCCGCTGATCGATAAAGGGCATTATAGTAAGGTCAAAAGTTATTTAGAAATTGCAAAAGAAGAAGGTACTGAAGTGATTACTGGAGATATCCCAATTGAATTAGTTAAAGGGAACTTTGTGGCACCGACGCTTATACTACATGCCGAAAATAACATGCGCATTGCACAAGAAGAAATTTTTGGTCCAGTACTAACCGTGATGACATTTAAAGATGAAGATGAGGTTATTAAGCTGGCAAATGGCGTCGATTACGGACTTGCGGGTTATGTATGGACGAACGATATTAAACGGGGTCACCGCGTTGCGCATAAAGTTGAAGCAGGAATGCTTTGGGTGAATGCTCAAAACGTTCGTGACTTGAGAACGCCTTTCGGAGGCTCGAAATCCTCTGGAATCGGTCGTGAAGGTGGACATTACGCCTTCGGTTTTTATACTGAACAGAAAGTTATTCATGTTTCAATTGCTGATCATCACATTCAGCAGTTCGGGAAAATATAGGGGGGTATGGTGAACACGATGGACTTTTCAATCATTCGAATCGCGAGAACCGTTCTACATGTAGTAGATTTGCAGGTGTCTCGTGAGTTCTATGTTGATGGATTAGGCATGATTGAAACAGAAAGTGATGAAAATCATATTTACTTAAGAGGTTTAGAAGAACATTCGCATCACAGTTTGCTATTGAAAAAAGCAGAGAAAGCCGTTGTTGAAGTACTTAGTTATAAGGTGGAAAAAGAACAGCATCTTGATGAAATTGAAAAGCTTTTCATTTCACAAGGTCTGAAAACAAAATGGATGGCAAAAGGGGTACAACATGCAATTGGAAGAACTCTTCGAGTGCATGATATCTCAGGCATTCCATTGGAGTTTTTTGCAGAAATGACCACCGTTGACCGGATGCTGCAGCGCTATGAGCTTTATCGAGGAGCAAAAATTCAAAGGATAGATCACGTAAACTGTGCAGTACCTGATGTTCAAAAAGCCTTTGATTTTTATGTCAATCGCTTAGGATTCTCGTGTTCAGAGTATACGGATACTGAAGAGGGGGATTTGTGGGCAGCATGGCTTTATCGGAAACCGACTGTTCATGACCAAGCATTCATGAGTGGTCCTGGTCCAAAATTGCATCATTTTGCTTACTCACTGACAGATCGGCTAAGCGTGCTTGATTGCTGTGATGTCTTAGCAAGTATGGGTTATGCAGATTCAATTGAACGAGGACCTGGGCGCCATGGATTATCCAATGCCTTCTTTCTCTATTTGAGAGATCCAGATGGCCACCGCATTGAGCTTTACACGGGTGATTATTTAACAAGCGACCCAGATTTAAAACCGAAACGCTGGGATTTAAATGACCCACTTCGCCAAACGTTCTGGGGTCACAAAGCGCCAGATTGCTGGTTTAATGAAGCAAGTACGTTCATTGATATTGAAACGGGTGAAGAAATTGATTGTCAAGAACCGTTATTGGCACAAAGACAACCAAAAATGATGACTTAAGAATTGAACTAAACTAACGTATAGAATAATTATGAAGAACCTATGAAAAAGGACTAACTTTTTCGTAGGTTCTTTTTGTATTGGTGAAAACGGGCGATTACAAAACAATTGGAAGGCCTCTAAATTGAATTACGCCTTCGCTTGGGTCCAATTTGGACATGCTAGGGACAATCCAATGCGAATAACGCGAATGTAAGCGCTTAAGTATTCTAAATGTTTGGAACCTCATTGACTATCAAACTCAGTCGGTGTAGCATTATGAAAAATTACCATTTAGAATCAAATTTTTACAAAATAAGCAGATTTAATTAACTAAAGGGGGAAATGGAATGAGAAGAAACTGGATAAAAATGACGATTTTCATTATTAGTGCTGTATTACTTCTTGCGGCATGTGGAGACGGAGGGAAAAAGGAATCGAGTACTAATGAGGACACAAAAAAATATAAAATAGGTGTCACGCAAATAGTAGAACATCCCTCATTGAATGCTGCTTATGATGGCTTTAAAAAGGCATTGGAAGATGCAGGGCTTGACGTGGAATATATAGTGCAGAATGCACAAAATGACAATAGTGCTAACACAACGATTGCTACAAACCTTGTTAACTCGGGTGTAGATTTGATTTTTGCAAATTCGACACCCAGTGCACAAGCTGTAGCAAGTGCGACTCAAGAAATTCCAATTGTATTCACATCAGTCACGGATGCTGTTGGTGCTGAATTAGTAGAATCATTGGAAAATCCGGGAGGTAATGTGACGGGCACAATTGATTTGCATCCTGATGTCATTAGGCAGACACTGAAGTTCTTGAAAGAAGAATTAGGTGCGAAAAATGTAGGTATGATTTTTAATTCTGGAGAACAAAATGCACGAGCTCAAATGGATAAGGCAAAAGTATTAGCACAAGATATGGATTTAACTATTGTTGAAGCGTCTGTTGCTACTTCAGCGGATGTGAAACAAGCTGTGGACTCATTGATTGGTAAAGTCGATTCGATGTATATCATTAAAGATAACACGGTTGTTTCGGCGCTTGAAACTGTAACGTCAGCTGCGTATGAAAATAAACTGCCAATGATGGTTGGTGAGCTGGACTCCGTGAAACGAGGCGGTTTAGCAGCATACGGCTTTAATTACCATGATCTTGGCTATGAAACAGGTCAAATGGCAGTGAAAATCTTAAATGGAGAAAGCAAGCCCTCCGAATTGCCTGTTCAAGTTCCAAAAAACTTGAAATTTGTAATGAATGAAGATGCTGCATCTAAAATTGGTCTTGAGATTAAGGAAGAGTGGAAAGCTGAACGTAGTGAATAACTAGCGAATGATTCATCATGATTTCCGTGAGTTTTGGTGCTGTTAGTTAAACTTGGCGTCTTATGTAGACAGTATCCCTCATGATTCGTTTTAGACTAGACGTGCGTGGGTATGCTAGTAACGAATCAAAACTCAAGGAGGGTAATGAAATTATGTCATTAAGCAAAGAACTTCAAACCTTAAAAGACTTTCACTGTGATAACCGTTGTGTATTGAGTGTCTATTTAAACACCAATCCAGGTGATCCAGAGCAATTAAATGGGGCGTGGAGAATTCATTTGAAGAGTGGTTTGAAGCGGATTGATGAATATTTGACGGCTTCGGATGATGAAAATGAATTGAAAGCATTTAATGAGCTAAAGAAAAAAGTCGCAAAAGAAGTCGAGGATAATAAGAATGATCTAAGCAAAGGTGTCGTGATTTTTGCATCAGTTGACCCAGAGTTATGGTCGGTTCACTATGTTCAGGTCCCAGTGAAAACCAGCTTCCACTGGGAAAATCACCCGGTGACTGAAGAAATGGAGTATATGTACAAAGCGTATCCGGAAGCAGGAATTATTTTACCCAGCTTTGGGGAAGTGCGTATCTTAGACACATCAATGGGAGCTGTCCTTGCCGATTTCTCCTATGATTTCGACCCGAATCTGGAAGGGTGGGGGGAACGAAGTAAAGCTTCTGCTGCCCATAATGTAGGAATGGGAAGCTCAAAAGGTGACGCAATTGAACCACGCCTGAGAGAAAATCTGCAGAGGTTCTACAAAGGAATGGGTGAAATTATCGGAACACTGAAGAAAGAACGCGGTTGGCAAGAAATCCATGTGTCGGGTGAAGCCGATTTAGCAAACGCCTTCGCTGAAACGTTGCGAGAAAAACCAGCAAGCTGCATTTACAAAAACCTAAATAACAGTAAGCCGAATGATGTGATTCACCAAGTCTTTGAAAAGTAAATATGCGAAATTGGAAACACGAACTGCTCTTTATTAAAAGAGCAGTTCGTTTTTTTGTTCTATATATTTGGCACTACTTATTTAGAATTAACTAGGTGGTATACCTCACCAGTATAACGAGCAAATCTAGCGTGGGATTATAACCAAGCGATAAAGCGGTGTGGGAAGAACATTCCACTTGTTAAGTGCCTACTAGATACATATTGCATTCATTCATTCATTCATTCATTACATAAGACCTTAAGTTAGAACACACCGCCCGCTAGACGAATAACATAGGGTGGGTAGAGTTATGGGATTAGGGTCATATCTAACTCGGTAAATTACGATGCTGTCAAGATGAAGGGATGTGGTAACGGTGCAACTTTTTTACGTAGTTCGGACTGGTGACACATTAAATAACATAGCCAAGCGGTGGGAACTTCCCGTGAAATCCCTTATTGCCGCAAATAATTTAACGTCTCCATATAGGATCTCAGTCGGGCAACAGCTGTCAATTCCACCAGGCGTCACTAGATACCGTGTGAAGAATGGAGATTCTGTGTATCGGATTTCCCAAAGGTATGGTGTACCAGTTACTTTGATTGTGGAAAAAAATAGGCTTAGGCCACCTTATGCCATACGGGTAGGGCAGTTACTTGAAATACCGCCTGGCGTATCTTATTACGTCGTTCAACCTAGGGATACATTGGTTCAGGTTGCCAAGCGTTTCAATGTGACAACGGGAGGACAAAACAACCCTAAGTATTTACAAACTGTCAACGAACTGCCAACCACAGCCATTAAACCAGGAATGAAATTAGGTATTCCTTACGCTCCTACCGGTTATCAAGGATATCTTGCTTACACATCAAATCGAGGCGGGCAATATGATATTTGGGTGTATAATCCGCGGACTGGGGAAAATAGGAAGCTTACAAATGGTTTAGGTGATGCACGATCGCGACCAATTTGGTCGCCTGATAGCAGCCGAATCGCATTTGTGGGGAAGGATAGAATTATTTATGTTATTTATGCCGCAACGGGTTTAATTGCTGGTATAGATCAGTTGGAAGAAGGGGGAGATTTCAGTCTCGACTGGTCTCCAAATAGTTCAAGTTTGGCTTATGTGGCCCGAGGAACAATCATGTTGTATAATGCCACGCTACATGTAGCGAAGGCTCTCAGGCAACCCGGCGCATCCGATGTCAGCTGGTTTCCGAGTGGCACGGAATTATTGTTTCAAGCCCGGGATGCATCCGGTATAAGTCAGCTGTTTCGAAGTGGGATAAACGGAACAGCTAAACAGCAAATTACTAAAAATACAGATGGTCCTCTCCATGATGCGCGTCTATCGCCGGATGGTCGGTTTGTTCTTTATACAACACCAGGCGCAAGTGTTTCAATTATTTACACTGTGGATCTTGCTACAGGTGCTGTCCATGAGGTGAAAGGGGGACAGGGTGGCAAAAACTATTTCCCGGAATGGTCACCTGATTCTTTACGTATTGCGTATAGTGCAACCGCATCTGATGACAGGGGCTATTTTTCACAAGTAAGAACTGTCGAACGTCTTGGGAATGATGATCGGATATGGGCGATTTCGAATTGCTTTTCGACGCCAGTCACTTGGTCACCTGACGGAAGAAAAATTGCATACCTTTCTGGGTGTAAAGGGCAAGAATTTGCGAATGAGCTGTGGGTGCTAGATCTAACCCATCCCGTCCCGATTCGTCTCATAGATGGGGTGACTATCACGTCAGTTCAATGGTCGCCAACAGCGGTTATGGATTTGTCAAAAGCAGAATTTACGAATGATACATTTGGCGTTAACTTTCAATATCCTGCAAGTTGGCATAAGGTAAGCGATGAAAGATACGAAGGCGATGATGGCTTTTTTCAAATTTCAGCTCTTTTTGGAGCAGATTCGATTGACAAGGTATGCCATAACGAAGCTTTTCAAAAATTAATGCCCTATGGTTCAGCGCCTCGAATAATAAAATTACAGAATCCATATGAACAGTCTTGTACCATTTTACCTTCAGCCGATCAACCGGCTAACATGAATGGGCAGGCAGCTGTTATTGCACAATATCCAACTCCAATAATGATTGATGGAATTCCCTATAATTACTTTATTTTATGGGCAGATAAGGAACATATTGATGGGATTTCCTCAACGCTTTTATTTTTACCGTAGGGTGTTCGAAAAAAACCACTAGGATTGGTGATTCCTAGTGGTTCTTAGTAGCTACCCTGTTTAATTCCTTCTATTACTTGTAAGTCTTTTCAGATTCACTCTTTTGTCTGTTGTTTTGTGTCATTGGTTCGTGCTTCGGATTTAAGTTTCCGAGTTCGGCTAGTTCAAGCGAAATTTCTTCTTTCATGGTATTCGATTTTGATTTTTGTTGGTTCGATATAGGTGGCAATGATACTGATTTGTTGGTGTTTCCTTTTGGATTATCTTTTCTCATAATAAACCCTCCATTTCAATAAGTGTATTCCACTTTAATATGGCTTGAAAAACGAATTCAATTCCTATGCGTCGTGAAGAAGTATATAAAGACGAAAAAAGCATGATCCATAAAGGACCACGCTTTTTCGTTCCCCTGTGTAAGGGGTGCACTCGGAAAACTTGTTTTTTCAATAGCACAAACCGTTTTTACTGGCGATTATTTACTATTCATCTTGCAGTTTGGTGATGCTGACGCGCGTCGCCACTTTCGACAAAGCTGTCAGTAATTAATTTGCACTTAAACAAAAAACGTAACGCTTGCCTGGTCTAACACATCGTGATTAACCTGTATTGCCCAGTTAAAACATGTTGATTAAACGTAATTACTTGGTTAAAGCCTTAGTCATCAATCCATACAACTGGAAAAGTAACTATGTGATATACAACCTAAATCTAAATTAGGTGGTTTTCGTCAAGTGTAACTAGTCGGCAGTAAAGAATGTTTTCCGCCAAGGTTGTGCACTTCATCCTTAGAAGTTATGGGTAGGTTACTCGTCTACGAATTTCTTCTTCAGGTTGTTTCACCTTGTAATCTATCTATACCCAGCTGAATTTGGAGTAAACCTTATTGTTGGAATTATTAAAAAGTAAAAAACCCATGATTAAAAAGTGTTCGGAGCATTGAAAATCAACTATTACGACTTATATTCCTGCAACTTGTGACAAATTTATGAATAAGCGTAATCTTGCCTTAATACGACATAATTTTTAAATAGATTGTTGTACGATGTACTAGTAGCTTCTGAACCTACTAGATAAAACTGCATAATTTGAAGCCGAATATATTATATGGAGGAAGATTTGTGAAAAGGCTACTGAATGAAAAGGCGTTGTTGTTACAAATTGGGATTAAAAGAAAAGTGATGTATAGACGTGCGAAAACTTTCGGGTTTACACATCCTCTTGTTGTCGCATGCAGTCAAGAATTGGATGAGTTAATCAATAGATATCAAGAAAAAGTATCATAATAATGAAAGTAGTAACGCAACCCTGAGACAGGTTTACTCTACTTAGGTGAAAAAAACGGTCAAAACTCCAACGGTGGAGATTGGTCGTTTTTTTGTATGTGAATAATAACTAAGTGATCCATTGCGTTTTTATACATGAAGATGAATCGTTAAGAGTTCGCAAGCAAAATAGAATAGTCCGAAAATGTAAGCGCTTCAATGTTTAGAATACTTAAAATTCCATTGACTAACATTTGTAAACAGTGTATTGTTACGAATAATTATCGTCGTAAGGATAGATCTATAAAGAAGGCGATAATGAAAAAGGGGGAATAAAGATGAAGACTAAATGGTTAAAGTATGCAGTAGCATTATTTAGCGTCATGTTCATCCTTGCAGCATGTGGGGGGGACAAGACGGATAATGCATCCAAGTCGTCAAACGATGAAAAAGAACCAGGAACTAATGAAGAAACGCCGAAATATAAAATTGGTGTGACCCAAATTGTAGAGCATCCATCTTTGAACGCTGCTTTTGATGGTTTTAAAAAGGCAATAGAAGATGCAGGGCTTGATGTGGAATATGATATACAAAATGCACAGAACGACAACAGTGCAAATACAACAATTGCGAATAACCTTGTAAGTGCAGGCGTTGATTTGATTTTCGCGAATTCAACACCTAGTGCTCAAGCGGCAGCTAGCGTAACGCAAGAAATTCCAATTATTTTCACATCTGTTACGGATGCTGTAAGCGCTGAACTTGTGGCTTCACATGAAAGTCCTGGTGGAAATGTCACAGGTACGATTGACAATCACCCTGAAGCAATCCCGAATACGATGAAATTTCTTCAAGAAATTGGGGCGAAAAATGTTGGGATGGTATTTAACGCAGGCGAGCAGAACTCACGTGCCCAAGTAGATGCTGTTAAAGAGCTACTAAAGGATATGGATATGAAAGTTGTGGAAGCGCCAGTGGCGACATCTGCTGATGTTAAACAGGCTGCAGAATCACTAATTGGCAGAGCAGATGCATTCTATATTATTACAGATAATACAGTCGTATCTGCACTTGAATCCGTTATATCAGTTGCGAATGAAAATAAGCTCCCTATGATGGTTGGCGAATTCGACTCTGTAAAACGCGGTGGATTAGCGGCATATGGATTCGAGTATTATGACATTGGCTATGAAGCAGGTCAAATGGCGGTTAAAGTACTAAAAGGTGAAAGTGAAACAGCTACTTTACCTGTACAAATTCCACAAAATCTAAAACTTATAATAAATAAAGATACAGCTGATTCAATCGGTCTTACTATCAAAGACGAATGGAAAGCTGAATTAAGCGAATGAATTAGGAGATGATTCTGTATGTTTAGTGCTATATTTGGCTCTGTAGAGCAAGGAATCATCTATGCAATCATGGCACTCGGCGTGTATATCACATTCCGAGTGCTGGATTTTCCCGATCTAACGGTTGACGGAAGTTTCGTAACAGGGGCAGCGGTTGCGGCGACAATGATTGTCTTTGGTTATCATCCGTTATTAGCGACAGGAGCCGCCATCGTCATTGGATTTATGGCAGGTTGTATTACGGGTCTTTTACATACGAAAGGAAAGATTAATCCGTTACTTGCAGGTATCTTGATGATGATTGCTCTGTACTCAATTAATTTAAGGATTATGGGGCTGACGTCAGAAAGTTCAGTGGGACGCCCAAATATTCCATTGCTAAATGCAGAAACGTTGTTTAGTAAATTTTATGCATTTTGGAGTACGCTCGGTATCGATGAAACAATCAATCAGTTCTTCAGCACGCTTGGTGTCGAATACTTGCCATCTACATGGGGAACGTTGTTTTTAATGATTATAGCTACATTGCTCATTAAAGTCGTTGTAGATTGGTTTTTACAAACAGAAATCGGGCTTGCTATACGCGCAACCGGTGACAATAAGAAAATGATTCGCAGCTTTTCGGCGAATACAGATACGCTTGTAATCCTGGGGTTAGGTCTATCTAATGGGCTTGTCGCTTTTTCCGGTGCATTGATTGCTCAGTACTCGAAGTTTTCCGATATTGGTATGGGAATCGGAATGATTATTATCGGATTAGCTTCTGTTATTATCGGTGAAGCAATCTTTGGTACAAAAACAATTATGCGAACAACACTTGCAGTGATTGCAGGTGCTATTATTTATAGAATCGTATTGGGTCTTGCACTTCGAGTAGATTTTCTCGATACAGGAGATATGAAGTTGATCACTGCTGTTATCGTTATAGCGGCACTTATTTTACCGCAATACGTTGATAAAAGACGGGAAAACAAGAGAAAAGCGAAACGTCATGCTGAACGAGTAACAACTTATGATCAAGGACTAAACAAGGGAGGGAATGCAATTGCTGAAACTCCAACAGATAAATAAGGTATTTAACGAAGCAACTCCTGATGAAAAAATCGCGCTTGATCAAATCAACTTGCATTTAAAGAAGGGTGATTTTGTAACCGTCATCGGCAGTAACGGTGCAGGGAAATCAACAATGATGAATATGATTTCAGGAGCACTTACGCCGGATTTTGGAGTCATTGAAATCGCGGGTAAAAATGTTGTGAAACTCCCTGAATACAAACGTTCCGTAATGATTGGAAGGGTATTCCAAGATCCGATGGCAGGAACCGCTCCTTCCATGACGATTGAGGAAAACCTAGCAATGGCTTATTCGCGCAATAAAACACGCGGATTGCGCAAAGGCGTTCACAAGAAACGCCGTGACCTATTCCGTGAATCACTTGAAACACTACATTTGAACCTCGAGGATCGCTTGAATGCTAAGGTAGGTATGCTTTCAGGTGGAGAGCGCCAAGCACTCTCTTTGTTAATGGCGACTTTTACACAACCGTCTATTTTACTTCTTGATGAACATACAGCTGCTCTTGACCCATCGAGGGCGGCATTAATCACCAATCTGACGAAAGAACTCGTAGAAAAGGATCAACTGACAACGTTGATGGTCACACATAATATGCAGCAAGCAATGGATTTAGGCAATAGGCTCATTATGATGGATAAAGGGCAAATCATCTTGGAAGTTGAAGCTGAGGAGAAGAAGCAGCTGACGATTGAAAAGTTAATGGCCGAATTCCAACGCATTCGCGGTGAAAAGTTAAACAGTGATGCCGCTTTGTTATCTGTGTGAAGTGAATGAGGATAAGACACCACAACCTGAAGATGAGGTTGTGGTGTTTTTAAATGGAATTGTGGGTAAATTGCGCGAAGCCGAGTTAATTCACCAAACTTTAGTAGAAGAACTGGTATAATAGGAATTAATTCAAAGTGAAAAAGGTGTTTATTATGAAGAAGTTTATCATTATCGGCTCTGGGATTTTAGGAGCGTCGACAGCATACCATTTAGCTAAATCAGGAGTTAAAGTGACGGTTATCGATCGTCAGGACGCGGGGCAAGCGACGGATGCGGCAGCGGGCATTATCTGTCCATGGCTATCCCAACGGAGAAATAAAGCCTGGTACGCGCTTGCGAAAGGCGGGGCGGCATATTATACGTCACTCATCCAACAACTTGAAGAAGTCGGAGAAACCGAAACTGGGTACCGGCGCGTGGGTGCGGTCAGTTTGCATACGGATGCTGTCAAACTCGTTAAAATGAAAGAACGTGCGGTGAAAAGACGAGATGATGCACCTGAAATCGGCGATATCCGTCAACTGAATTCAAGTGAAACATCGGAATTATTTCCACCGCTTTCAATGGAATATGCATCCGTTAACATCAGTGGAGCGGCACGCGTAAACGGACGTGCATTAAGGGAAGCGTTAGTCAGTGCAGCTAAAAAACATGGTGCTGTATTTATTCACGGGTCAGCAAAGCTTACTTCTACTGACAACATTGTCACGGGTGTCCAAGTGGAAGATTGTCAAATTTTCGCAGATAAAGTCATTATTACTGCTGGCGCATGGGCGGCAGAATTAGTGGAGCCACTTGGTATTCATCTGCAAGTTAGTGCCCAGAAAGCACAAATTGTCCATTTACAGCTTGAAAATACACAAACCGCCGAATGGCCAGTCGTCATGCCGCCAAGTGACCAATATATTCTTGCGTTCGACGATGGAAAAGTAGTCATTGGGGCAACGCATGAAGATGATAAGCAGTTCGACATGCGCGTTACTGCTGGAGGCTTGCACGAGGTATTAGGTAAAGCCTTAGCAGTTGCACCTGGATTAGCAGACAGTACTTTTACCGAGGTACGTGTAGGATATCGTCCGTTTACCCCAGGTTTCCTACCGATTATAGGAGAAGTTCCAGGAGCAAAAAGACTTCTATTAGCAAACGGATTGGGTGCTTCAGGATTAACAGTCGGACCTTTCTTAGGCAAACAACTAGCAAAATTAGCAATGGATGAACCGGTTGAAATTGACCTTGAGTTATATAAAATTGTAAGTGCAATCAAAGCTGAGTGACAGTCACCCCAACTTATTACTATAGATTTCTTCATTCTCAAGCCTTTTTTAGCTTGAGAATTTTTTATTGCTTAGGAAACTATAAAATCTTGTACTGTGGAAAAGCTACAACATATAGATTTTACGTCCAAACTTCAGCGCTTTTGTTTTTGGCATTAAAATTTAAAACGTATACATAAAAACAGAGAAACAGACAATGCTATCCTTACTGACAAATTGAAGGAGGATTTTAAATGACTAAAATGTTGCGAGCTTTGGCCACCTTGCTCATAATATTTTCTTTGATGGGATGTGGAATGAAGAAAACTGAAGAAGTGAAGGAAAATGCAATGGGCACGGAAACGGAAACGATTGTAAAAGACGAAGTTGGCAAAGAATCAACAACAGATACCAACTTAGATAAAGAGGAAAATCATAAGCTGGCAGTAGCGGATGATGTAGCAGATAAACTTGTGAAAATGGAAGATGTGGAAAGCGCAAATGTCATCGTAACTGACACGAATGCGTATGTGGCAGTCGTGTTGAAAGAAGGAGCGAATGGTTCAGAAGCAACTGAAAACAAAATTGCGGATGAGGTCAGGTCAACTAATGCTACTTTTAAAAATGTTTATGTATCGATGAATCCCGATTTTGTAAAACAAATGAATGAATATGGAACCAAAATCAGAGCTAATGAACCAGTAGAAGGATTCTTTACAGAGTTTTCTGATGCAGTGAAGAGAGTATTTCCCGACGCTCATTAAACTATCCCTCTTTTCGGATTCCTCCATAAAGGCCCATCATTCATTCCTTGAGTGATGGGTCTTTTTACGAGTAATAAATTAGTTTCGGATTATCACTTAGCAAACCTTATAACTGGATTCTGTTAAATGAAGTCTATGCTTTAGAAGTTTTCTTTTTTTGTGAAAAATTGAACATATGTTCTTTTGTGGTATAATTTGAATAGGAACTAAGTTTATCGGGATCGACTAAAGGAGTTTATATAAATGAAATTAATTTCTTGGAATGTCAATGGATTAAGGGCGTGTGTAGGCAAAGGATTCTTGGAATACTTTAAATCGGTGGATGCTGATATTTTCTGCGTGCAGGAAATAAAATTGCAAGAAGGCCAAATCGATTTGCAAGTAGATGGTTATCATCAGTATTGGAATTATGCACTAAAAAAGGGGTACTCCGGAACAGCTGTCTTTACGAAAGAAAAACCGTTAACGGTGAAGTATGGCGTAGGGGATTTGTTAACTGAAGGAGAAGGTCGAATTCTTACATTAGAGTACCCACAATTTTATTTGGTGAACGTCTACACGCCGAACGCGCAGCGTGATTTGGCACGATTGCCATTTCGCTTGGAATGGGAAGAGGATATGAATGCATACTTAAAAAAGCTGGACAAAATGAAGCCTGTTATTTTATGCGGCGATTTAAATGTAGCGCATCAGGAAATTGATATTCGGAATGTGAAATCGAATATCGGAAACTCGGGCTTTACAGATGAAGAACGAGGTAAGATGACCGCTTTGTTAGCGGAAGGCTTTATCGACACGTTCCGTTATGTTCATCCTGATAAAACAGATGCCTACACATGGTGGTCATACATGAACAAGGTGAGGGAACGCAATATCGGTTGGCGAATCGATTATTTCATTGCATCAAAGCGGCTTGCACCTAAGCTGAAAAACGCCGACATCCATCCAGACATACTTGGTAGTGATCATTGTCCAATTGTTTTGGAAATGGATTCCACATTAATGAGGTAAAAGGGAAATGATGGGGAATACAAACCAACAAATCACGACATTTCTGATGTTCGAAAGAATAGCTGAGGAAGCGATGAATAATTACGCATCGGTATTTGCCGATTCGAAAATCGAAAAAATGCTACACAATCCGGGCGGTACAATTATGCATGCTACATTCACGTTACGCCTGCTATCCCGCTGTTTGTCTCATGCGATACAGCAGAAGAGATTGACCGGCTTTTTGAACAGTTATCATTGGATGGACAAGTTCTTATGTTGCTTTCGCCAACGCTAGTTAGCGTTAAATTCGGTTGGGTGCAAGATGGATTCGGCGTTTCTTGGAAGTTGAACCTTGCGAAAAACTAAAGAATGAAAGAGGTAGATTCAAATAATTGCTGCTATCAAACAAGTCGAGAATGGTTACATTGCCCGATATGAACGTCATATCGAGCACCCCGTAGAACATGTTTGGGCAATACTGACGGATAATGAAGAACTGAAAAAGTGGTTTCTAGAGTTAAGCGTCGGAGAACCGAGCAAAGGTGGATTCATGAAGTTCGACATGCCGGACGGTAAGTTTGAGCAACTTGAAATTTTTGAACACACGCTATTTACTGTACTAGAATTCGATTGGTTTGGAGATGTTGTTCGTTTTGAACTGCATCCTGAACAAGGTGGTTGCCTAATGATTTTCACGGAGAAATTTACAACGACAACTGAACAAAGAATAAAAGATCTTGCAGGCTGGCATGTGTGTCTAGATGTCATAAAGTCTTTGCTTGATGGCGAGCCAATCGATTTTAGAGACGCTGAATGGAAAAAGTGGCATAGTAACTATGAACAAGCTATCAATGAACTAATGATAGCTGATAAAGAATAATGCATTCAAAAAAGCTTCTGGGAGTCATACCGAGAAGCTTTTTTCATAGTTTAATTAACAAATTTCAATTACTTATTCTCTTCCAAAGTAACAAAATTATTTTTACCCGCTTTCAAGCCGGATAGCAATATGATTAAGATTCCACCGATAATAATTAGCATTGGAACTGTCCAACCAGATGTGAAATCGTGCAGTAAACCGAATAATACAGGTCCGATGGCGGCAAGCGCGTAGCCGAAAGACTGTGCCATACCTGATAAATCCGCAGCCTCATGTGGTGTTCGTGTACGTAATGAGAAAAACATCATCGAAAGGCCAAATGCTGCACCGCCTGCAATTCCAATCATAATCATCCATAAAGGAACGAGTGCAGTTCCACCTAACATGATACCCCCATAACCCATGAGATATAAAGCTGCGACACCTACTACAATCCAGCGCTGATCTTTTACTTTCCCTGCTAGAATCGGAACGATGAATGTAATCGGTAATTGCGAAAGTTGCAAGAGGGAAACCATCCATCCAGCACTATCCGCGCTTAATCCTTGCGTTTTTAGCACCTCAGGCATCCATGCCGAAGTCGTGTAAAATATCAACGATTGTAACCCCATGAAGAAAGTAACACTCCATGCCAATGGTGAACGCCATACAGTAGGGGATTTGGCCGTTTCTGCCGGCATTTTCACAGAGTCGGGCAGTCTCTTATTTTTAAGTTGAGGTAACCAGACGAGTAGAGCGATAAATGTTAGAAGCGCCCAGATGCCCAATGCACCTTCCCATCCGAACTGCGTTTCATGTGCAAGGGGTACACTGACGCCAACTGCGATGGATGCGGATAAATTCATCGAGACAGAATAAATTCCAGTAATAAGACCGATGTGAAGTGGAAAGTTGAGTTTTATTAAACCTGGTAATAAGACATTTCCAAATGCAATAGCAAGTCCTATCAGTAATGTTCCAATGAGCAAATTAGGTGTTGTACCCAGAGAACGAATAATGATGCCCGCTGTCAATAAAATAAGAGATACGAATAATGTCAGTTCCATTCCGAAGCGACGTGCAATTTTCGGAGCGAACGGTGAAATGAGTGCGAACGCGAGCAAAGGAATGGTCGTTAGAAATCCCGCTAACACATTTGAAATGGCCAAACTATCTCTAATTGAGGAGATTAATGGTCCGACAGATGTTAAGGGTGATCGAAGTGTGGAAGCTATGAAAATGATTCCGATGAGAAGAAACCACGTATTGCGTGTGAATTTCAATTTTTTAGTTGTATTCATGTAATGTGGATTGGTCAAGATAATACCCCCAACGTCTACTTGTTTCATCTACAATAACACATTCATCATGCGTAGTATGTTCATTGAATTGAATGAATCATTTTTTAACTTTGAGAGACGTTGAAATGTTAATTTCCCATGCTATACTAAAAACATTCTAATAGTATTCGCTCATATAATAGCGGGGATATGGCCCGCAAGTTTCTACCGATTTACCGTAAATAAATCGACTATGGGAAGCAACGGATTGAAAAAGTCGTACTCATTTATTTGGGTATGTCTCTTTCTTTTCCATTCGGCAAATAAGCCCGAATGACATTGCTCCACTCATGGTTTGATTGGATGCACGGTCATAGGGCTTATTTTTTTTGGCTCTTGATTGTGAAAACGAGAAGGAGGAATAGTATTTTGAAATTGTTAAAAGAGAAAATTGTGCAGGACGGTAAAGTGTTATCGAATCAGGTGTTAAAGGTAGATTCATTTTTGAACCACCAAATCGATCCACCCCTTATGCAGGCGGTAGGGGAAGAATTTGCAGCACGATTTAAAGACGCGGGTATTACAAAAGTCCTAACGATTGAATCGTCGGGTATTGCACCTTCGATGATGGCGGGCTTGATACTTAGTGTACCGGTAATTTTTGCACGTAAACGCAAATCGCTAACGTTAGTGGACCATCTGTATACGGCAAGTGTACATTCATTCACAAAAAACGAAACAAATGATATTTCCGTTTCAAAAGATTTCATCACATCACAAGATACAGTCCTGCTCATCGATGACTTCCTTGCAAATGGACAAGCCGTACTTGGATTGCTTGATATTATTGAGCAGGCTGGAGCGAAGTTGGCAGGCGTTGGTATTGTTATCGAGAAAGGTTTCCAACCTGGCGGGGCGCTCATTCGTGAACGTGGCATCCGCGTAGAATCGCTGGCGAATATAGCATCACTCGAAAACGGGAAAGTGACGTTTATTGAGGAGGAAACTTCCAAGTGAGCAATCCACTTAAGTCAACTGCTTTAGGGCTGCAACATGTTTTGGCGATGTATGCGGGGGCAGTCCTCGTACCATTAATTGTCGGGGATGCTTTGGGCTTAACGTCTACACAATTGACTTATCTCGTTTCCATCGACATTTTAATGTGTGGGATTGCAACGATTTTACAAATTATGAATAACCGTTTCTTCGGAATCGGACTGCCAGTCGTATTAGGCTGTTCGTTTACAGCGGTCGGACCGATGATTGCGATTGGCACCGAGTCTGGAATTTCCGCTATTTACGGGGCAATCATTGTATCGGGACTTTTCGTCATTGTTATTAGCCGATTTTTCGGTACGCTTGTACGATTTTTCCCTCCAGTTGTAACAGGTTCTGTCGTTACAATTATTGGGATTACTTTGATTCCCGTAGCTATTAACAATATGGGTGGAGGACAAGGTGCTAGTGATTTCGGCTCATTGTCGAATATAGCATTGTCTTTCGGAACATTGCTTTTTATTCTCCTAGTCTTTAAATTTTCCAAAGGTTTTATGCGAGCTATTTCCATTTTACTCGGCTTGGTTGTCGGGACTGTTGCAGCCACATTTATGGGGAAAGTTGACTTCTCGGCAGTTCGGGATGCAGCTTATTTCCATATGGTAGAGCCTTTCTACTTCGGTATGCCGACTTTCGAATGGCCGGCTATCGTTACAATGATCTTAGTGGCAATGGTGTCTCTTGTTGAATCGACCGGTGTTTACTTTGCATTAGGAGATATTTGTGAACGCGATATAAAGAAAAAAGATCTTGAAAAAGGTTATCGTGCGGAAGGGATTGCCGTCTTACTAGGCGGTATTTTCAATGCATTTCCGTATACGACATTCTCACAAAATGTCGGATTAATTCAAATGTCAGGTGTCAGGTCGAGAAAAATTATATTAATTGCGGGTATTATGCTAATTACGCTCGGTTTTGTTCCTAAAATCGCAGCCTTTACAACAATAATTCCGAATGCAGTTTTAGGCGGCGCGATGCTCGCAATGTTTGGAATGGTCGTTTCACAAGGAATTAAAATGTTAAGCAAAATCATTAGCGATTCTCAAGAGAATTCTATGATCATTGCTTGCGCAATCGGTATTGGACTTGGTGTGACTGTTGTACCTGAACTTTTCTCGAAATTCCCTTCAAGTCTTAAAATTTTAACGAGTAACGGTATCGTCGCGGGAAGTGTCACTGCGATTGTGTTGAATATCTTATTTAATATGTTGCCTTCGAAAAAGAAGAAACCGGCTCAGTTGTCTGAATGAGAAGTTAAATAATGAAAACTCCCTAGTTCACAGAGCTGGGGAGTTTTTATGTATTTTCTATAGAAAATACATTTGACATATTAATCAGAATATTATAAAGTGGAATAATAGTAATAGACATTAAACCATTAGATAACTAATCTAGGTACTCATAAGGTGGTATATACCAAGGGGAGAATTAATTATGCATGAGTTTATACGAAATAAAGAAAAATCTCCATTCTATAAACAACTTGGGGATAGAATAAAAGATGATATAGAAAGTGGAAGATTTAAACATGGAGATAAGCTCCCTTCAGAAAGAGAGTTAGCAGAGCAATTTAGTATTAGTCGTATGACGGCTAGACATGCATTATCAGTTTTGGAAAGAGAAGGTGTTGTGGAACGGAGGGCTGGCGCTGGAACATTTATTACAAATAACCGAATAAGTATGGATTTTATTACATTCAATAGTTTCTCTAAAGATATGTTGGCAAAAGGATTTAAGCCAACCACAAAGAAACTTTCTATTCGTCAGGAAAAAGCCAAACTTTATTTAGCAGATAAATTAAAGATTGAACCCAATGATGAAGTTACTATATTAAGAAGGGTAAGGCTAGTCGATAATATGCCAATATCTATTGAAGAGTCATTCATCCCGTCTAAATATTGTAAAGGAATCGTGGGTTTTATTAGTGATAACACGTCATTGTATCAAGTTTTAGAAGATCAATATGGAATTGTGCTCGTCAAAGCAAAAGAATATATGAAGGTCAGATTTCCAGATGAATCTGAAATTAAGCTCTTAAAAATAGGAGCTAATAGCCCGTGTATTCTTAGGGAAGCAGTTGCTTTTGACATTGATATGAAGGAAATTGAATTTTCAACATCACTTATTCGAAGCGATGTGGTCCAATTTTATTCTGAATTAAACCTGTAGCTTCGGCTGATATTAAAGCGCTTTCAATTCGTGTATATATAGTGGTATATACCAAATAAACAGATAGCAAGGGGCTAAAGTGGATGAAGGTCATTGGCATAGGAGATAATGTCGTCGATAAGTATATGGATAAAAATGAGATGTATCCAGGTGGAAATGCATTGAACTTTGGGGTCTATTCGAAACAGCTAGGAATAGACTCCGCTTACCTAGGTGTATTTGGTAATGATGAGGCATCTGAACATATTAGAGAGACGCTGATGGACCTGGACATTGATATATCCCATTGTAGGCAGCACGAAGGTGAAAATGGATATGCTCTCGTCAATTTAGTAAATGGGGACAGAGTGTTTGTTGGGGGAAATCAGGGGGGAGTACAGAAGGATTTCCCAATTCACCTTGGTTCTATGGATCTTGAATATATAAAAGAATTTCAAATCGCTCACAGCAGTATCTATAGTGGAATCGAGAAAGAACTAAAAAAACTAAAGGACACAGGAATACTTGTCTCTTTCGATTTCTCTGATGAATTTAAAGAACAATATTTAAAAGAAATCTGTCCGAACATTGATTTTAGCCTATTATCCTGCGGTGGATTAAGTGAAAATGAAGTTCGAAATTTATTGAAAAGAGTCCACTCTTATGGAAGTAGTTTTGCGATAGGAACTATGGGGGAACTGGGATCTATAGTCTATGATGGTGAGTCCTTTTACAACCAGAAACCACACTTTGTAGAACCCGTAGATACGCTAGGAGCTGGTGATTCATTTTTCACTGCATTTATTATTCATTATCTTAAGGAAATAGAAATAGAAATAGTACCAGTTGCAGAGAAGGGACCCATTATTAAGAGAAGTTTAGATGAGGCAGCTAAGTTTGCTGCAAAGACGTGCCTCGTTGAAGGTGCATTTGGATATGGAGTGCCTTTCTAATCCCATTATTTTTAGACTAGTATCATTACAAGTCTATTGGTTTATCTAACACTTGCAAGGGGGGTGAGGATTAGGATATTTATATCATGTTATTGGGTTGTTGTTATAAAACTATAAAGGGGCTGAACACATGAAATCGACAAGAATACTTCTTTTAGCATGTTTATCATTACTTTTAGTTGTCGCTGGATGTTCAAATACATCTGGTAGCAAAGCAACTGAGTCTGATTCTATAGAAATTAAGTTTCTGCATAAATGGCCACAACCGGAATTTTCTCCTTATTTTGATGAGATTGTTAAGGAGTTTGAAGATCAGAATCCAACTATCAAGGTGAAAATGGAGGCAGTTGCGGATGAACCGATGAAAGATAAACTCCGAGTTATTATGGGTGGTGGAGATGTTCCGGATATCGCATTTTCATGGTCAGGAGAGTTTGCACGTATGTTTGTACGTTCTGGCGCTGCCCTAGATTTAACGAAATACTTAGAGGAGGATCCCGAGTGGAAAGATAGCTTCATCCAAGCATCTTTACAACCATTTGAATCCGATGGAAAGAATTACGGTATTCCACTTCGTTTTAATGGGAAATTTTTTGTCTATAGCAAGGAAGTTTTCGATAGATATAACCTAGCAGAACCAACAACATGGGATGAGTTCTTGGTAGTATTGGAAACGTTAAAGACTGGCGGAGAAGTCCCAATTATGCTTGGGAATGCTAGTCCATGGGCTTCAATCCATTATTTAACGGGATTAAACCAAAAGATTGTAGAGGATGAAGTACTAAGGAAAGATTATAATCCAAAGTCGGGCGAATTTACAGATTCTGGCTATATTAAGGCGCTAGAGTATCTCAAAGAACTAGCAGATAACCAATACTTCAATAAAAATGTTAACTCGAGTTCCCATGACATGGCTAGCCAACAGTTTCTTGTGGGCACTGGGGCTATGATGTATTTCGAGCTAGAGGAGTTTCCAATGATAGAGGAAAACATACCTGGAAATTGGGGATTCTTTAAAATGCCTGATATTAAGGAAGGAAAGGGCAACCAAAATTATATAACTGGTGCACCTGATGGATTTATTGTTTCATCTAAAACAAAGCATCCAGAAGAAGCAATCAAATTTCTAAAGTTTTTAACAAGTAAAGAAAGTGCGGAAAAATTATCAGAACAACTTGGCTGGCCGAGCCCTATTATTGGGGCGACTAACAAAGATACTGCTTTAGAAGAAGTAGCAAATGGTGTTGAAACACTAAAGGATGCAGAGGGAATGGCGGAATGGTTAGATACGGACGTGCATGCAAAAATAGCTGATGTATACTTGTCAAATATTCAATTACTATTAGATGGAACAAAATCACCGGAAGAGATAATGAAAGAAGTTCAAGCTGTTGCAAAGGAAGTACAATCTGAAGCGAAATCATAATTATTGGCTACTTAACTATTCTCTGGGGGGGAGAAGGATGAAGTCTTTTCAAAATACGAAATCGGCACTTTTCTATATTTTGCCGGCGTTCCTTCTTATCTTAACGTTTGTATTCATCCCGATTATTTTTAACTTGTATTATAGTTTTTACAGTTGGAGCGCATTTAATATGGATGGAGTTTTCGTTGGCCTAAAGTATTATATAAAGCTCTTTAAGGATCCTGTATTCTATATCGCCTTAAAAAACAATTCATTATTCGCTATTATTTCAATACTAGTCCAAGTGGGTGGTGGACTAGTGATAGCGGCAGTTTTAGAGGATAAGGTGATTAGAAGATGGCAACCCGTGTTCCGTACAATCTTCTTCATCCCGTCCGTTATTTCAATTGCAGTAGTCGGGTTATTATGGCAGTTGCTATATAATCCCGATATTGGTTTGATTAACGAGGCGCTAAGGGCCCTAGGACAGAGCGAGTTGGCCCATGCATGGCTAGGAGATAGTAAAACTGCGATATATGCGATAGTTGCTATGTCTCAGTGGCAATATACAGGATATATTGTCATGCTTTTTTTGATTGCCATGCATAAAGTTCCAGGAGAATTTTATGAAGCCGCCACAATAGATGGAGCAAATCGGATACAAACATTTTTCCATATAACGATTCCTCAAATTAGAGAGATGATTTTAGTTGGTTCTATGATTACAGTTATTGGAGCTTTTAAAGTATTTGATGAAGTCTATATTATGACTTTTGGTGGCCCGGGTCGTTCCACTGAGGTGCTTGGTACGATGCTTTATAGAGCAGCTTTTCGTAACGATGAGATGGGATATGCTTCAGCAATTGCTACTGCAATATTTTTAATCACATTAGGATTGTCATTGCTCCAGATGAGATTAGCAAAATCGGGTAAGGAGGATTGAAATAGCTTATGAGAATTACAGAAAATATTTTCCGTATTTTTGTACTGATCTGGTTTATTGCCTATTCAATTGCCATTATCTACCCATTGATCTGGTTAGCAATGAATGGATTAAAATCTAATAGCGAGTTCTTTTTAAATACATGGTCATTTCCAAAAGAACCGATCTGGGGAAATTATGTAGATGCATGGAATGCAGGGGTAGGCAAGTTCTTTTTTAACAGCTTATTCGTAACGGCTGTATCAATCACGATTATTGTATTACTTGGGTCAATGGCTGCTTACGGATTGAGCCGCTTTAAATTTAAAGGAGTAAATGTCTTTTTAGTCATTATCCTAAGTGGGCTAATGTTGGCGCCACAAGTAAGTTTGATATCCCTATACAAAATGCTTCAGATCATGGGAATATACAATACGTATTGGGCATTAATTCTTCCTTACGTCGCATTCCAATTACCTTTTGCTATTTTTTTGATGAGATCTTATTTCCTTGCCATACCCAAAGAATTGGAGGAATCAGCGATAATTGATGGCTGTAATACATGGAAAGTATATTTGCATATCATACTGCCTATGGGTAAGCCTATTATTATTGCTGCCGCACTGTTAGCAACTATGAATGTTTGGAATGAGTTTGCATTTGCCTTAGTTTTTATTGAAGACTCTGCATTAAGGACAATTCCAGTTGGTCTAATGAATTTAAGGAGCCAGCTCAATACAAACTTTGGTGTTCAATTAGCAGGATTAGCTATTTCTGCAGTTCCGATGATTGTTGTTTTTATAGTTTTTCAAAGAAGTTTTGTTCGTGGCCTTTCCGAGGGTGGGGTAAAGGGTTGATTATATTATATAACCTTTGAGAATCTTGCTGAGTGGTATATACCATAAGACGAACTTAAGTGAATACCGATTTTTTCTGGTGTTAATAAAAGGAGGATGAAATAATGTTGAAATTTAATAAAGAAGTGTACTTAGAAAATGGGCGTATTACGTATGAGACACGGAATGAGATTGAAAGAATTGCTGATGAGATTTCAAATGAAGGCTTTAAAAATATATTTTTCATATCTGCAGGCGGATCTATAGCAATCATGTGGCCAATCCAAGAAATGCTAAAACAACTAACAGATGTACCCGTATATGCGGAGCAAGCTGGCGAAATTGTTTTAACAGGTCATAGACAATTAACAAAAGACTCGATTGTTATTATGGCATCGAAATCTGGCGATACAAAAGAGACGGTTGAGGCTGCAGAGTGGTGCCGGAATAATGGCTATCGAGTTGTGTCATTATTAGGAAAGCCGGAGACACCATTAGAAAAGTTAAGTAATTGGACTATACCAAACAAAGCTTTGAATGGAATTGAATTCCAGTACATGCAGTTGTTTCTTCTTGTGTTTAAGTTACTCTCTAATCGAAATGAATTTGCGGGGTATCAAAAGTTTGCAGACCAATTAGAAAAGCTTCCTGAAAATCTTTTGAAAGCAAAGCAGAAATTTGAACCAATAGCGGCTGAAATTGCCGAAAAGTATTACAATGAAGAGTATACGATTTGGATTGGGGATGGAGAGATGTGGGGTGAAGTCTACCTTTATTCTATGTGCGTTTTGGAAGAATGCCAATGGATGCGCACAAAGGCTGTTACCTCAGCTGAGTTTTTCCATGGAACACTAGAATTAGTTGAAGAAGACGTTCCTGTATTTCTAGTAAAAGGCGAAGGCAAACGTCGAGCAATTGACGATCGTGTGGAAAGATTTTGTGAAAAGTATACAAATAAATTAGTTGTCATTGATACAAAGGATTATGCCTTAGAAGGGATCGATGATGAATTCCGATGGATTTTAGCTCCGACTATTTCTTCAACACTATTAGTTGATCGACTTTCCCGCTACTTTGAAAAATATAGTGGTCATGATCTAGATACTCGTCGTTATTATCGTCAATTTGATTATTAATTAATAAGAAGTGAAGGCATGGATTATTTCCCTGCCTTTTATTATTGTTTTTTTCTTCTTCGGTGGTTAGATATAACATTTTAGAAGGAAGCTGTCGAGAAATCGTTGCAGCCTTACTCATAACAAAAGCGACGCATCTACTTTTAATGAACTTGCTATTTTTGTCAGTAGCCCACTAATACTGGAGGGGATTGCTGTAGTAACATGGGTATATGTTAAGGTTTGTTCTTATCTCAATATACGGTTTCATTAAATCAACCATAAAAAACATCTTCACTAGACAGTGCAGGCCACAACATGCGAGGATAACTAGATAGTATTAAGTAAAGGGGGAAGATTTCGTGTATAAACTAATTGCGATTGACCTTGATGGGACATTACTTACGGATGAATTGCAGATTACACCAAGAACAATCAAGGCGATTCAAAAAGCAGTAGAATTAGGATCGGTTGTCACGATTGCGACGGGGCGCATGTTTCCATCCGCAAAATTATTTGCACAGCAACTTGGCATAAAAGTACCGGTGATTACATATCAGGGTGCAATCATTAAAAACATTGATGACAATGAAGTGATGTATGAGCGACTTATTCCGCCTGACATTGCACAAAAGTTAGTTGAGATTGCTCGTGATAAAAAAATACATTTACAAGTTTATCAGAATGATATTCTTTATACCGCATCAGAAAACGACAAGATTATTGAGTACTCCGAAAAATCAAAGGTCCCATATAAGATAGAACCGGATCTCGGCAAACTTGTGGAACAAGGATTTACGAAAGCACTCTTTATCGAAGAGCCTGCCTACCTTGCAACCTTACAGGATGAATTGAGGGCATTGTTTGGAGAGGACGCACATATCGCCAAGTCTCTAGTAAACTACCTTGAAGTGTCACATCCGGAAGCTAATAAAGGATGTGCTTTATTGCACCTGGCGGGTAAGCTTGGTATCGATCGTACAGAAATTATCGGTATAGGTGATAATCACAATGATATTGAACTGATAAAGACGGCTGGTCTAGGCATCGCGATGGGTAACGGGGTCCAGGAATTGAAAGACATTGCGGATTATATCTCACTGACGAACAATGAAGAAGGGGTACTCCATGCTATCGAGAAATTTGTTTTAGAGCCTATGGGAGCAATAATTGAATGATGGTGAGGACCAGTTATTTTGATGTTGAAAATAGTTAAATAAGGCTAGCCCAAGAAAAAAACACCTTCGATAAATTCACTTTCATAAGTGGATCATTTACGAAGGTGTTTTATATTGTCTTAGTAATTTAGGCTAGTGCGAAAATTCCTGAATCATCAAGGGCTTTCTCGAATGCTTTTTGTATTTTCAGGTCTTGATGTATTAGTGGTTTTTGGTTTGCTGTAAATGCATTATCAATTTCAAATAGAATAGTCTCAACTAAGATAATTTATCTAGAAGTTTCTTCAAGTTTAATAGTAACTACTTTTTCAGTTGCGGTAGTATACTCAATTCTTACAAAAACGCCGAATTCGTTGTCACCATCTTTTAACCATAGCTTAAACTTTTCGATAGTTGAATCCTTTATCGATTCGCTTCCTTCATGCAAGTAGTCAACAATATTCGCATTGGGATATTTTGATTGTGTCTCTTTTATAGCAAGCTTTCCCCACTTGGCATAGGCTGGAATTTCTGGTTGTGAATGCTCAACAGTTGGGATATGTGTTGGTGCTGAATTAACTGTAGTAAAAACTCCGAGCGCAATAATTATTTTCCTCATAATCGATGACATCTCCTTTTTTATAGGATGAGTAATTTTCTTGAAATCATTCTAGGATCTATTCCTTGTCCTCGTTTAATCCACTTATCAATTTCAGCTGTTTTTTTCTTCGTAAATATTAGAAGACAATTGTAATCGGACTATCCATTTGGTCAGCTGTATTGACTTTAAGGGATAGTCTTTTGTCCGTGACTGAAAATGTGAGCAAATTCAAAAAATGACGGGTAAATGCGGATAAATGTGGAATACTAACCACTGAATCGTTTTGAAAACATAGTTTTCCCTGATTTCTGCACAATTTATTTACTTATGTCATTTCGTTTGCTAAACTCATTTAGTTGTCCGACGTCAGACGACAAAAAAGGTGTTTACATAGTGCGAATTGGCGTATTAGTAACAAAACTATAAATGGGAAATTTCCATATGAAGAGGTGTACTAGTTGAATTTATTGTGGGGGCTTTTAGGGATAGTTGTGGTGTTAGGAATTGCATTTCTTTTATCTAATGGAAAGAAATCGATTAATTACCGGACTATCGCAGTTGGATTAACTATTCAAGTGACATTTGCATTCGTCGTCTTGAAATGGGAAGCGGGGAGAACTGGGTTAATATGGTTTTCCGGACTCGTGCAAAATGTTATTGACTATGCGGGAGAAGGGGTTGCGTTTCTTTTTGGTCCGGCAGCGGATGTTAAAGGATTCGGTTTTGTTTTTGCGTTCCAAGTGTTGACGATCATCATTTTCTTTTCTGCCTTGATTTCCGTGCTATATTATCTTGGAATTATGCAGATGGTTATCAAAATGATTGGAGGCGCTTTATCGAAACTGCTTGGCACGAGTAAAGCTGAATCGGTTTCTGCGGCAGCGAATATATTTGTCGGACAGACGGAAGCTCCACTGGTCATCCGTCCATTTCTGGCAAACATGACGAAGTCTGAGCTTTTTGCAGTCATGACAGGAGGACTTGCATCTGTTGCAGGTTCTGTTCTCGCGGGTTATGCACTCTTGGGTGTTCCACTTGAGTATTTGATTGCAGCAAGCTTCATGGCTGCACCAGCCGGGTTAGTGATGGCGAAAATATTGATACCCGAAACCGAAAAGTCGGAAGTTGCCGATTTTGAGATGGGTAAGGATCAGGAATCAGTAAACGTTATTGATGCGGCAGCGCGTGGGGCAGCGGATGGATTAAAACTTGCCCTCAATGTCGGTGCAATGCTACTGGCGTTCATCGCGCTTATTGCGATGATGAATGGCATGTTAGGTGGACTCGGTAAGTTCGTTGGTTTCGAGTCGTTAACGGTTGAGGGGATTCTAGGCGTTGTATTTGCACCGCTTGCATTTGCCATTGGTGTGCCTTGGTCTGAGGCGGTTATAGCAGGGGGATTCATCGGTCAAAAGCTTGTGTTGAATGAGTTTGTTGCATATGCGGCATTCGCACCGGAAATTGCTTCACTTAGTCCTAAAACGGTTATCGTCGTCAGCTTTGCGCTTTGCGGCTTTGCTAATTTAAGTTCATTGGCGATCCTTCTTGGGGGCTTAGGTTCTCTAGCGCCAAGTCGACGTCCTGACATTGCACGACTGGGTATTCGTGCGGTGGCAGCTGGGATGCTAGCGTCGTTATTGAGTGCAGCTATTGCGGGGATGTTTATTTAATTAATAAAGTATGAAAAGCACATCCATTGGGTGTGTTTTTTTACGTTTCGTGTGCTTTTGGAGCCAGTATCTGGAGAGAAATCTAGTCCAAGTTGAAGCAATAATATAAGAGAACGTTAATTGAACTGGAAAAAGGAGCATAAACCATAGTGGTTTGTAGCTCCTTTTTTGTGCGGGGATTCCGTGCCGGTCATAAACAAAGCCATGGAGAGCATAACAGGTCCCATGGCGGTGATAACGAGCTCTATGCCGGTCATAACCAGGTGAACGGTCGCTGTCTACAGCAAGAAATGCCTTGAACCTGACGGGAAGTAACGTATACAGTTCATTGTTTGTTCCTACTTAGACGAGAGTCAAACGCGATGTTCTTTGTAATTGTGTATTTTTGTGATATTCCCTAACAGAGTGATTTCTTCGCCTGTCGTTTTTTTCTCATAAGCAATCACAGAATCAAGCAACTGATCTGTTGTGCGCGCACCAACGAGGGCGGATGCCACTGTATTGTCATGAAGAGTGAAAGCAATTGCCGCCGCGTGCAGGTCAACTGTTTGTTCACTTAGCGCTTGAACGGTACGTGTCAATTCACCGGCATCATACTCGACAAATCCATTTGCTTTTGCGGCTCTTGTCAAGCCTTCAGATGTCAAAAATCCTTTGGCAATGGTCCCACGCGTAATAACAGAGGCACTGGCTTTCTGGATCATTGGAAACCATTCTTCTGGTCTGCGGTCAAGCAGATTATATTGCATCATGACTGAGACTGCTGAACTAGTATCCAAGAATCGCTTAATGACATTTGGACGAATTGAAGAAATGCCGTATTGACGAATAAGCCCGTCTTTTTTTAAGCTTTCAAATGCATCAATTGTTTCCTCCGCGTGGTCTTCCATTGTCCCACCATGAAGCTGATAGACATCGATATAATCAGTGTCAAGGCGCAATAGGCTCTGTTTGACGGCTTCCATAATATGCTTTTTAGAAGAATCCCATGTCCATCCTTCACCCTCGGGATTCATCTTATTACCGGCTTTCGTCGCAACAATAATTTCATTCCGTCTTCCTTTTAGCGCTGATCCTAGAAGTTCTTCATTGTTACCGCCATTATACAAATCGGCTGTATCAAAATAATTGATGCCTGCGTAAATGGCGGCGTCGACGATGTTTTTCGATTCAACTAAGTCACCTGGCAGCGACATGCAACCAAGGCCAATTTCGGAAATGTATAGACCACTTTTACCCAACTCTCTTTTCTTCATGAAAGCACCCCCTGTTTTCTTCATGTCTAGACTTCAGCGCCTAGCCCCTAGGCCCACACGAAGTGGATCATACAGCTATTGCGACAGGACGTCGCGAACTTAGGCTGCCTTCCTCTGTCGCTTCAGTCCTTAAGTTAAAGGCAAAGATCGTCTTTATCTTAAGACCCTTCGACGTACAGGACGTACTAGTGCCGACGTCGCCACAGGACGTGGCGAATTTAGTCGGCCAGCGCTTTTCGGGTCTACCAAGGCGCTTGCGCTTTTCTTCATGGTACAATGACGTCACACTATTATCCATAAAAAGGAGTCGGAAACGATGAATAAATATGAAGAAAAGACAATTTCAGGTGAAACACTTTATAAAGGGAAAATTATCACACTGCGTGTTGAGGAAGTGGAACTTCCAGATGGTAAGAAAGCGACACGTGAATTGATCAAACATCCGGGGGCAGTTTCCATCATTCCGATTACTGCTGATGGAAAAATTGTGCTCGTTGAACAATATAGAAAAGCGCTGGAACGTACACTTATTGAAATTCCAGCGGGGAAAATTGATCCGGGAGAAGAACCGGCATTGACGGCGGTCCGCGAACTTGAAGAAGAAACGGGGTACGGGGCGAAAAAATTTACTTACATCCAGTCCTTTGCAACGTCTCCTGGTTTTGCAGATGAAGTCATTCATATGTATTTAGCGCAGGATCTTTATAAAATCGAAAACCCTGCTGCGGGAGATGAAGATGAATTCATAGGACTACTAGAAGTGACTCTTGAAGAAGCGCAAGAAATGGTTGAGTTAGGAAAAATTTACGATGCAAAAACTGCGTTCGCTGTTCTTTATGCCAAAAACCTTTTAACAAAGTGACCTAATTTTGAACGGACAAGCATATGTTGAATAAGGTGAGCCTTCAACCGGTGGAGAGGAGCTACATTCCCTATCGATTGAGGCGGAACTCAGACTAATTACGCCACGTCTTGTGGCAATGTCTGAGTTACCTAATGCCCGTTAATGCGGGATTAACTATGCGGAGGTGTAGCTATGGTCCGTTCTTTATCGTTCATCCACTTATTTGTCATTCTTGCAATTGGCTTTATCGGGGGAGCGCTACTATTTCGTGAGATGCCTGCGACTGCGGTAGAAAGGGTGGTTGCTTTTTATGATGCTCGGGTCGTTCTAGGGCACGAGGCAGGTTATATTAAACCTGTAGGCATGGCGGCCCTATTTTTCGTCGTTGCATTCGTACTGGCGGCGTTTAGAAAAACACGATTCACCGTATTATTTTTCGGTGCAGTGAAATGTGTTCTTTTCGGCTTGTCATCTTCCTATTTACTAGCTTCGGGCACGAAAATAATGGCCTATTCAATTTGGTGGTTTCCGTTTCAGTTCCTTATTTGTTTTCTATTTCTAGTGTATTGTGCGATTTTAAGTCCACCTTACTTTATGCGTTCAACGATGGGGAAAGGCCCCAATAAACGTGCATTACCGACGATAATTGGCATGTCAATTGCAATACTTGCTATCGAAATTATCGTCTTTCAATTCATTTTTAGGTAGAATAGGTTCTTCTTTAATTAACTGTCTGCTCCCTTTCTGTTGTCATAAGGAAAGCCCATTTGTTATAATGGAGACAGTTTGAGGGGGGCGTCGTATGGAGAGCCGAATCGATCGGATAAAAAAACAATTGCATGGGGCCAGCTACAAGCTGACACCTCAGCGCGAAGCGACGGTTTTGGTCCTCCTTGAGCATGAGGAAGACCATCTGAGTGCTGAAGATGTATTTTTGCTAGTCAAAGAGAAAGCACCGGAAATCGGGCTTGCTACCGTGTATCGTACGTTGGAATTGCTAACCGATCTTAAAGTAGTCGATAAAATCAATTTTGGTGACGGTGTATCGAGATATGATCTGCGGCAGGAAGGTGCTGCCCATTTCCATCATCATCTTATTTGTATCGAATGTGGAACAGTGGATGAAATTCAGGATGATCTTCTCGGAGATGTCGAAAAGATTGTTGAAAGTCGCTTTGAATTCGCTATTAAAGACCATTGGTTAACTTTTCATGGTATTTGCAAAAGATGTAAATCCGATGTGGATGAAAGTGAAAAGTGAGAAAAGGGATGGCATAATGCTGTCCCTTTTGTCGTTGGACTTAAACCTGTACTAACCGAAGGGGGGAAGGGATTTGTTCAAATTAAAGGCAGTTGGAAACTGTTTTTCTGTTTCCCGCTGGTTATGAAAGACATCCGTTTTGCGCTTGAAGATTATATACACTTCCTAAAAGTGGAGCGGCAGTTGTCAGGAAATACAATTATATCTTATAAGCGCGACCTAAATGAATACCTAGACTTTATGGAACAAGCAGGATATAAATCAATGGATGATGTCGATCGTCCCGCTGTAGTGGGGCATTTACATCAATTGAAAGAAGGCGGGAAATCGGCTAGGACCGTCTCTAGACATATTTCATCAATCCGTTCATTTCATCAATTCCTTCTTCGGGAAAAGGTCACGTCTCAGGATCCGACAGTCCATTTAGAGCTTCCAAAACTTGAACAGAAATTACCACGTGTTTTATCTATGGACGAAGTAGATAGACTAATCGAGGCTCCAGATTGTTCAAAGTCACAGGGTGTAAGAGATACTGCGTTGCTTGAAATTTTGTACGGGACGGGTATGCGTGTAAGTGAACTGATTGGACTTAATATGGATGATATTCATCTTTCGATGGGATTCGTCCGTGTATTTGGTAAAGGCGGGAAAGAACGGATTATTCCGCTTGGTGGGAAATCAATTACGGCCTGTAAGCGTTATATCGAAGAAGCACGGCCCATTTTCATCGAAAAACAAAAAGGTGCCGAGGCCTTATTTGTCAATATGAGGGGAACTAGGCTAACAAGGCAAGGTTGTTGGAAGTTGTTGAATGGACACGCCCTAAAAGCGGGTATACAGAAAGAGTTGACGCCACATATATTGCGTCATACGTTCGCTACGCATCTCATCGAAAATGGAGCGGATCTGCGGGCGGTTCAGGAAATGCTTGGTCATGCGGATATTTCCACAACACAAATTTATACACATGTCAGTCGTTCAAGGTTGAAAGAAGTCTATGTGAAATTCCATCCAAGGGCATAGAATTCTACAGGAAAGCTTATTTTTTAGGAGGAATAACTTATGGAGAAAAAACAATTTAAACGTGTCCATCTGATCGTGCTCGATTCTGTGGGCATCGGGGAATCACCGGATGCTCCTAGTTTTGGCGATGCAGGTGCAAATACGCTAGGGCATATCGGAGAAGCAATGGGAGGCCTACATATGCCGAACATGGGCAAACTTGGTCTTTCCAACATTAGTGAAATTAGCGGTATCGCCGTTGTAGATGAACCACTCGCTTTTTACGGTAAAATGCAGGAAGCATCTGTCGGGAAAGATACGATGACGGGGCATTGGGAGATCATGGGTCTTAATATTGACAAGCCATTTAAAGTATATCCAAACGGTTTCCCACAGGAATTGATTGCAGAACTTGAACGACGAATAGGACGTAAAGTGATTGGCAATAAACCGGCTAGTGGCACTGCAGTCATTGATGAATATGGCGAGGAACATATGAAGACTGGAGCAATTATTGTCTATACGTCTGCGGATCCTGTGCTGCAAATCGCTGCACATGAAGGGATCATCCCAATTGAAGAACAATACCGGATTTGTGAAATCGCACGTGAGTTGACATTGGAACCAGAGTTTTTAGTTGGTCGCGTCATTGCACGTCCATTTGTTGGAGAACCGGGTAACTTTACAAGAACAACGAACCGACATGATTACGCACTCAAACCATTTAATCGTACAGTTATGAATGAATTGGTATCCGCGGATTATGATGTAATGGCGATTGGCAAAATCGCCGATATTTTTAACGGTGAAGGCATTACAGAATCCGTTCGTACCGTGAGCAATATGGATGGCGTCGACAAATTACTGGATGTTATGAAAAAAGACTTCAAGGGTCTCAGTTTCACGAATCTCGTTGATTTTGATGCGTTATTTGGGCATCGGAGAGATCCGCTTGGTTACGGCAATGCACTACAAGAATTTGATGTAAGGCTACCAGAAATCTTAGAATCGTTGCTTGATGACGATCTACTGATCATTACAGCGGATCACGGCAATGATCCAACTTATCCAGGTACTGATCATACCCGTGAATATGTCCCACTCTTGGTTTATTCGCCTTCATTTAAAAAAGGGGGGGAAATGCCACTGAACGAGACATTTTCAGATATTGGTGCTACGATTGCGGAAAATTTTGATGTGAAAATGCCCGAGTTCGGTAAGAGTTTCTTGCGTTTATTAGATGAAAAGGTGTGATGAAGATGATCAGAATGGTAGATGTAATTGAGAAAAAACGAAATGGCGAAGTTCTTACAAAAGAAGAAATCACCTTATTTGTGAACGGCTATACAGATGCTTCCATCCCAGATTATCAAGCAAGTGCGTTTCTTATGGCGATCTATTTTAAAGGAATGACTGCTGAAGAACAGGGATACTTGACGATGGCGATGGTTGAATCTGGCGATCAGATCGACTTATCTGCAATCGAAGGGATTAAAGTCGATAAACATTCTACAGGCGGTGTTGGCGATACAACGACATTAATCCTGGTGCCACTCGTCGCGGCCTGCGGCGTTCCTGTCGCGAAAATGAGTGGTAGGGGTCTAGGTCATACAGGCGGGACACTCGACAAGCTGGAGGCCATAGAAGGGTTCCATATCGAATTGACAGAAGAGCAGTTCGTCAAGCAAGTGAATGATTTGAAATTAGCGGTCATCGGTCAAAGTGGCAACTTGACGCCTGCTGATAAAAAACTCTATTCATTGCGCGACGTGACGGCTACTGTTGACAGTATCCCACTAATTGCCAGCTCAATCATGAGTAAGAAGATTGCTGCGGGTGCAGATGCGATTGTGCTTGATGTGAAAACGGGTGATGGTGCATTCATGAAAACAGAGGCGGACGCGAGAGCACTGGCTCATTCGATGGTGGCGATTGGTAAACAAGTCGGTAGAAATACGATGGCGATCATTTCTGATATGAGCCAGCCGCTGGGGTTCGCAATTGGTAACTCACTTGAAGTGATTGAAGCGGTTGAAACGCTAAAAGGGAATGGTCCTGAAGACTTGACGGAACTTTGTCTAGTTCTTGGTAGTAAGATGATTGTTGCGGGAGGAAAAGCTCCTTCTGATGAGAAAGCTAGGGACATGCTGAAAGCAGTTATTGCTGACGGTTCAGCACTTGAATTGTTTGGTAAATTGATTGAAGCGCAAGGTGGAAATGGGGCAATCATTCATGATACATCCCTATTACCGACAGCCAACTATCAGATAGAAGTACCTGCGCTATCTTCGGGTTATGTAACGAAGATGGAGGCGGATGATATTGGTGTTGCCGCGATGCTTCTTGGTGCGGGTAGAGCGACAAAAGATGATGTAATCGACCTTGCAGTAGGTATTGTGCTCACTAAAAAAATCGGGGATGCCGTGCAAGAGGGAGAGCCACTTGCTATTATCCATTCGAATACGGAAAATGTAGAACAATCCATGTCACTGATCCAAAAACATATAACCATTGGAAAAGAAGCAGTGGCAAGCCCTCGCCTTATAGGCGACATGATTACGGGCTAAGAGTAGTTGAAACTCAAAGCTACCCTATCAACCAAATTTGGTTGATAGGGTAGCTTTTTGAAATTAAGGAATTGAACCTGACCGCAGTCCGACCTAGCATATCCCGTCCCTGACCAATGATAACCGAACCTCAATCAACCATAACACTCCAAAAACATTTCTTTTTTAGCGGATGTGTAAATCGTTTGGAAGACGTACATACTTTCATTAGTAGTGGGCAATGTCGAAACATAAGAACTTTACGCTGACTGTGACTAGTTCTGTCAGGAGAAAGGGTTTCGCCCTCCAAATGTGGAATATTTCGCAGGAAGGAGGGGGTTCAGCATGGCTGACATCGAAATTATTGATAATGGGATTTTAATTGCTACACTGCAAGGGGAATTGGACAATCATGAGGCAAATCGAATCCGGTCCCACATTTCTTCATCTATTTATAGCGGACAAGTTCGGGCGATTATTTGGGATTTGTCGAGACTTGGATTCATGGATAGCGCAGGAATCGGGCTCATTCTTGGAAGGATGCGCGATTTAGCACCTGTGGAAGGGGAAACGCTCATTTTGAATCCGTCCACGACAATGGAGAAGATATTTACATTTTCCGGTCTTGGACCAAATATAAGGCATTGCACGGTCGATCTAGCGATCGGGGAAATCGGAGGGGTATTACATGAACAATGAAATGACGTTATCATTCGTCGCAATTGAGGAAAACGAAGCGCTGGCAAGGATGGCAATGACTTGTTTTATAACGCCGCTGGACCCGACTATCGAAGAAATTTCAGAATTTAAGACCATTGTATCGGAAGCTGTAACGAATGCAATCATTCATGGCTATGAATGTGATGGGAAAAGCCTCGTCACTGTTCACGCTGTGATTGAAGAAAACAAAGTTACGATGACAGTCCGCGATGAAGGTATGGGTATTTTTGACGTAGAACAGGCGATGGAACCGATGTTTACCACTCGCCCCTTCATGGAGCGGTCGGGTATGGGATTTACGATAATGGAGAGCTTTGCCGACAGTTTGTCAGTCGAATCTGTATTAGGAAATGGAACAATCGTCAAGTTCGAGAAAACGTTTTCTCCGGTCCCGGAAGCAAGCAGAATGAGGTGACCCATGGACGCATCCGTTGAAATAAAACCGGCATTGTTGACCCAAGAAAAGATGAGGGAACTCATTAAAGTTTCACAAGAAGGTGATAAAGAAGCGAGAAGGATGATGGTGGAGGGAAATACGCGGCTTGTCTGGTCCATTGTCCAGCGGTTTGCTTCCCGTGGCGCCGACCCAGAGGATTTATTTCAAATTGGTTGTATCGGACTTATGAAATCGATTGATAAATTTGATTTATCGTATGAAGTGAAATTCTCTACGTATGCGGTACCTATGATTGTCGGAGAAATTCAGCGTTTTCTAAGGGACGATGGAATGGTGAAAGTGAGTAGGTCCATTCGTGAACTTAGTTTCAAAATCCGTCATGCAACGGATGATTATATTAAATTGCATGGTAAATCGCCATCAATTTCGGAGGTTGCAGCAGTTCTTGAAGTGTCCGTTGACGATGTCGTTCTCGCCTCTGATGCTTTACGCGACCCAGCGTCACTTCATGAACAGTTATATGAAAGTGAAGGGGATAGCTTAACGCTGATGGATCAGTTGCGAGATGACAGATCTGAAAGAGTGTTCGACCATATCCCGCTACGTGATGTCATTTCTAAATTAAATAAACGAGATCAAACGATTATTTATATGCGCTACTACCTGGATTGCACGCAAAGTGATATTGCAGAAAGAATTGGCATATCGCAAGTTCAGGTATCACGGCTTGAAAAGAAAATATTAGCCCAATTGAAATTATGGATGGGCGTTGATTCGGAAGAAATTATACTAAATGTGAGGACGGATTGAACTAATGGAAAAGCTATTCCAATCGGTGAATGAAGGGGAAGAGTGGTTCTATACCTGTTTCGGTAAAGATAAAACGTTCGATGCTACTGCCAGATCATTGCATCTTTGGGATATGCCTGTTCTGTTGCTTTATATTAATGGACTCATAGACGGTGATACAATCACGACTTTATTGACAGAAATGCAAGGGGCTAAAGGAAGGGAGGATGGAGACCAGGAGGATGGAGGGGAACGATTCCTCTCCTTTTTCCCGTATCACGCTGTTTCAACTGTGGGAGATCGAAACGAATTACTTACCTCGATATTAAGCGGACAAGCTGCCTTTATCACGCCTGAGGGCTATGTGTTTACGATTGACATTCGATCTTATCCTGGCAGGCAACCTGCAGAACCTGACAATGAAAAAGTCGTCAGAGGATCGAGAGATGGATTTACGGAGAATCTTATCCAAAATACCGCGCTTATCCGAAGGCGGCTTCGTACTGAGGATTTACGATTTGAAATGCATAAAGTGACGATGAATGGAAAAACAGATGTCTCAATCACTTATATGCAAGGGGCGGCAAGTGAAGAACATCTTGCTTATATCCGTGAAAGGCTTGATGAAATTCACCACGACGGACTGACAATGACGGATAAGTCGCTTGAAGAATTTTTGTTTAAACAGCGCTTTCATCCAATGCCGTTCGTTCGTTTCACGGAGCGTCCTGATATATGTGCGGCACATTTATTGGAAGGGCATATCGCAATCATCGTGGATACATCCCCCTCGGTTATACTTGTACCGGCCCCATTATTTCATCATCTCCAACATGCGGAAGAATACCGTCAGGCACCGCTAATTGGAACGTTTGTCAGGATTATGCGTTTATTTGCGGCTGTCATGAGTCTTGTTCTTTTACCATTTTGGTACCTAATCGCAACGAAACAACACTACTTACCCGATTTCCTCAGTTATATCGGACCGAAAGACATCGGGGAAATCCCATTACTTGTTCAACTTCTTATCGCAGATGGCGGAATCGAGATACTTCGTATGGCAGCTATTCATACGCCGACACCGATGTCGACCGCGATGGGGCTTGTTGCAGCGATTGTTATTGGACAAGTAGCGATAGACGTTGGTCTTTTCACCCCTGAAGTTGTTTTGTATGTGGCGGTAAGTGCCATTTTCACATTCTCAATACCCTCTTACGAATTAAGCCTTACGACAAAAATTTTCAGAGTGTGTATTCTGTTGTCTACCGCATTACTCGGAGCACCCGGCTTTTTCTTATCAGTCGCCGTACTTTTCTACTATTTATGTGCATTGAGGCCAATGGGCGTACCGTATTTATGGCCCGCTGTACCGTTCTTTCCAAAGGCAATGTTACGTGTCATTATTAGGTTTCCGATGACTGCCGATGCTCCTAGACCATTCATAACAGACTCTCCAGATAGAGATCGTATTTCTTAGATCATTGCCTCTACCCTTCTTTATATGATAAAATTTTAGTTATCTAATTCGAGAGGGGAAGGCAACATGCATTTTTACGGAACACAATCAGTCAACGAACGTGGCCATCTGACAATTGGCGGTACGGATACGGTTGATCTTGCACATACTTATGGAACACCACTTAACGTCTATGATGTTGCCTTGTTCCGTGAACGGGCAAGCGCCTTTAAGAAAACTTTTGAAACGATGGGTATCCATGCGCAGGTCGCTTATGCGAGTAAGGCATTTTCGTCCATTGCTATCTACGAAATTGCTGAACAGCAAGGACTTTCTCTGGATGTCGTTTCTGGGGGAGAACTGTTTACTGCAGTTTCTGCGGATTTTCCGCGCAATCGAATTCATTTTCACGGCAACAATAAAAGCTACACTGAGTTACAATTTGCATTCGATGAAAAAATAGGATGTATCGTTATTGACAATTTTTCTGAAATCGAACTGGTTAAGGAAATTGCTGAAACTCGTAAAGAATCCATGAACGTGCTTATCCGAGTAACACCAGGAGTGGAAGCCTCTACACATGATTATATTACGACAGGTCAGGAAGACTCCAAGTTTGGATTCGATTTAAAAAATGGCCAAACGGATGAAGCTTTCCTTCAGTTGTATAATCATCCCTACATAAATTTGTTGGGCATGCATTGCCATATCGGCTCTCAAATATTCGAAACAGATGCATTTCGTTTAGCGGCGGAGGCACTAATGAATAAGATGGTTGCTTGGCGCGATAATCACCAATTCATCTGCACTGTCCTAAACTTGGGTGGCGGATTCGGTATTCGTTATACCGAAGAAGACAAACCCCTTGAACCGTCTGTATACGTTGAAGAAATGGCGACTGTTGTTCTTTCAATGACACGAAGTTTGAACTACCCTTTGCCCGAAATTTGGATTGAGCCCGGCAGATCGCTTGTTGGAGATGCAGGGACAACACTGTATACTGTTGGTAGCTCAAAAGAAGTGCCTGGTATTCGGAAATATGTCGCAGTTGATGGCGGAATGTCTGATAATATTCGGCCGGCGTTGTACGGTGCAAAATATACTGCCGTTTCGGCAAACCGGATGGACGAGCCTCACGTCGATAAAGTGACGATAGCCGGGAAATGTTGTGAGTCCGGGGATAAGCTTATTGAAGAGGCTCAGCTCGCTAACCCGACCGAAGGGGACATCATCGCTGTTTTCTGTACTGGTGCTTATGGCTATTCAATGGCAAGTAATTATAACCGTCTTCCAAAACCGGCCGTCGTGTTCTGTGAAAATGGAGAACATCAGCTTGTTGTACGCAGGGAAACCTATGAAGACATTGTCAGATTAGACATTCCGTTGCAACTAGTTAGACGGGGGGAGAGGATTTGAGAAAACGCAACATCCTCCTTTTCATCTTTATTGTAGTTGCAGCAATTATGTGGGGAGCGGTATACTGGAAGTTCGTCATGCCAATCATTGATCCGCGATAAAGTAAAATTTCAATCAGTGGGTAGTTTAAATATCACTGATTGTTAGTTGCGGCCACAGGAATTATGTTCCGATTGGTCGGGCTTTTACTGCCCGTTACTGCGCGATAAAGGAAACTGCTTATCATTGGGGAACGTAGTTAGTTTTTCCCGATGACCAAAGTATTTTCAGAAAAGAAGGGATTCAATTGATGCTTTTGCGTTATAAGAAAATATATGAAAAAATCGCGATGGGGCTACTCTCTTATATGCCTGGCGATAAAACCGTCAAGAAATTGCAGGAATGGATTCACCGATATGAAACAGATGATAGTTGGCAGTTATATCTTTTGAAAAAAGATGAGGACTTCATCGGTTTAATTGGCATCGAATTGAGGGAAGAGGACTATACATTACAGCACCTTTCTGTCAATCCATCTTTCCGTGGTGAAGGAATTGGTCAAGAAATGGTGTTGAAGCTGCAAGCGCTCTTCCCTGATAAAGTCTGTATTGGAACTGAAGAAACTGATTTATTCATACAGAAATGTAAGCCTAAAGAAGAAGGTTCAGACTAATTAATGTCTGCCCTTCTTCTTTTCTTCGCGTTCCCGAAGAATATCACTGCGGTCTCTGAGCATATGTTTATGAATGACAGCATCGCTGCCGAATGGTAGAAGTGTCATAGATTGTTCTAACTTACTAGCCAGGCCGGTAATGCTAGCTGATAGGATAGTGAGTGGGAACGATTCGAATGGCAGATCTAGTTCCAACCGGTTGACTGCTTTTGTAACATCGTAAACTAACTTGTCAAAATCAATTTCTTCCGTGTATACAGGATAATTGGCAATGAAAGTCGGGAATTTTTTCATTGCCTTGTTGAGAGTACGGGATGCTCCTGGCTTATTGCCTCTGCGCCAATGATACATTCCTGTTGCAAGGAGGATATAAGCCGTCAGTGGGTGATCTTTATCACTGTCGGGAATAGACTTCCAATACTCCTCCAGTACTTCGTGGCATTCAAAGTAATCTTCATTACTATTGAAATAAACTATAAAATTTACGAATAGCGGATGATGATACGGGTGCATGTAATCAGCCCTTTCCATAGTCTGAAAGATAGGTAGGTGTCACGGAATGACATATCAAGTAAAATTAGAGGCTTTTGAAGGGCCACTAGATCTATTATTGCATTTAATCAACCGACTTGAAATTGATATATATGATATCCCGATGGCGGAACTGACAGCGCAGTACATAGAACACCTCCAAGCGATGCGCGTATTGCAATTAGATGAGCTAAGTGAATACCTTGTCCTCGCTGCGACGCTGATTGAAATTAAGAGCAAAATGCTTTTGCCAGTCCATGAAGGTGAAGATTTTGATGACGACTTTGATTTTGACATGGATGATGATCCACGTGACGAGTTAGTTGCGCGCTTGATTGAATACAAAAAATACAAAGAGGCAGCAATTAGTCTGAAAGAATCTGCAGATGAGCGATCCGGTCATTTTACCAAACCACCCGAAGATCTTACGGAGTTTGGTGAAATTGTGGCAAGTGAGTCGGATGAAAGTTTGAACGTCTTCGACTTAATTGGTGCATTTCAAAAGATGCTTAACAGGAAACGTTTGAAGGCACCTATGACAGCAAGTATATCTAGGACAGAAGTTTCTATCAGTGAAAAGATGGATGAAATTATGGCAATACTAGAAAAAGGCGGCGGGAAATGTGATTTCTATTCCTTATTCGAAAAGGGCGAGACAACCGATCTTGTCGTAACTTTTCTATCTTTGCTTGAATTGATGAAACGGCGGGACATCATTGTCAGTCAGGCTGGAAATTTCGACGATTTGACAGTGGCGTACCGACGGGAGGATGAGTGAAATGAAATTTAAAGACCGTTTGCCCGGGATGATTGAAAGTTTTTTATTCATAGTAGGGGATGAAGGGTTAACGATTAAACAGTTAACCTCTCTAACTGAGTGCAAAGAATCAGAAGTTGGAAAGGCAATTGATTTGCTGCAAATGAGTTATGAAGAACGCAAAGAGAGCGGCATTATGCTGAAGCAGTTTGGAGGGGCGTATCGCCTAGTGACGAAAGCTGATTTCGCAGAGGATATAAAACGGTTGTTGGAAAATCCATCTCCGAAATCGATGACTCAGGCATCCCTTGAAGTATTGGCGATTATCGCATACAGGCAACCTGTGACGCGTGTTGAAATCGACGATCTTCGAGGCGTCAAATCAGAGGGGCCTATTAACACGCTGATTGCCAAGGGACTCATAATGGAAAAAGGCCGATCAGAAGGAAGTGGACGAGCGATTCTCTTTGGCACAACAGACTTGTTCCTGGACCGTTTCGGGTTAGCATCACTAAACGGATTGCCACCCCTATCGCAGGAAGAAGAAGGCGAAACGGTGGAAACAGACTTGTTCATGACAAAGTTCCAAGAAGCATTTGCGATGGAAAATGACGGAGGAGGAAATATTTCTTGAAACGGGCGATAATCGTTGTCCTATTTTTCACGTTACTAGTTGGCGGAAGTTTGAAAGAAGTTGCTGCGTCTGGTCAAGCATGGGCCGTTATTGACGCTGACACGGGCAGATTATTGGAAGGGCATAACGAAAACGTTAGACTACCGATTGCTAGTCTAACAAAAATTTGGACGGCGTTTACGTTCATTGAAAGTGTTGCAACGCCCGAAGATGTCATCATTTCGCCACAAGCTGCATCTGCGGAAGGATCGTCCCTTTATTTACCGCAAGGGATGAAGATTGAAGCAGATGCCCTGCTAACTGGTCTGATGCTACGGTCAGGCAACGATGCGGCACGTGCGCTAGCAGAACATGCGGGCGGTTCAATGGATGGCTTTGTAGACCTGATGAATGACAAGGCACTGATGTACGGATTGAATGATACTGTCTTCTCGAATCCGTCAGGTCTGCATGATGAACGTCATTTGTCTACTGCGTACGAAACGGCGCTTATGCTACATTATGCGATGGGAAATGATCAGTTTCGTACGATTGCTACCACCAAGAATTTTAGTTACCAGGGGAAGGATCAGGCTTATAGCTGGCGTAACAAACATCGCCTCCTTCATTCCGAACCGACTGCGATTGCAGGAAAGACTGGTTTTACAAAAGCCGCGGGCAGGACACTTGCAACCTATTTCGAGAAAGACGGCAAAAACATCATTGTTGTCACTTTGAACGATGGTGACGACTGGAATACACATAAAAACTTGGCGAATAAAGTGTTTTCCTCTTTCAAAATGGTGACTGTCGCTAAAAAAGGGGTATATGATATTCTTCCTGGTGTAGAAGCGGAGCTGGCCAGGCCCATCCGCTTGTTGTTAAAAAAAGGGGAGAAATCGAACTTGTCGAATGTCCTAATTATCCCCCGTGGGAAAAATGAAAAGAGTACGGGGCATTGGACCGTGTCGCTCGGCGATGAGCCACTGATTACGGCGGAAGTCATTATAAAACAATGAAACATTGTTAATGGCGAAAAAAACAGTAAACTTCAAGCGTTTATTAATTGGTAAAATGCAATTGTGACGGTTTGGGGAAGACTGACGCTATATAGGTCAGTCCTCTTTTCATTTGCTACAAAGTGTGACATAATTTTTTCAAAGGTAAGAAAGTAAAAGTTTTTTGACTTGGAACAGTGTCTAGACTTCAGGCGCCAGCCGCTTGGGTCATAAGCAATCCAGCTATGTGGCAAAAAACGCCACTTCACTGGATTGACTTATGCCTGTCGCGTCTAGTGGGCGCCTTTCGCTTTTCTTACAGAATGAAGATGGGGTGACTTAATGGAAAGATTACAGAAAGTGTTGGCACAAGCAGGTGTGGCATCACGCAGAAAATCAGAAACACTAATTGTTGCAGGAAAAGTGAAAGTGAACGGTGTCGTTGTAACAGAGCTTGGAACAAAAGTATCTAGTTCGGATCGTGTAGAAGTTGAAGGCGTTCAGCTTGTTAAAGAGACTTACGTCTACTTCTTATTATATAAACCAAGAGGGATCATTTCGACAGTGGATGACGAGAAAGGCAGGAAGACAGTATTAGACTTATTCCCGCAAATCGAACAACGGATTTTCCCAGTTGGGCGTCTTGACTATGATACATCCGGCGTTATTATCATGACGAATGATGGCGATTTCTCTTACTTAATGACACATCCGAAATTCGGTATTAAGAAAAAGTATATTGCGAAAGTAAAAGGAATTCCTGGTCGTGAAGCGCTGCGCAAACTTGAGAATGGAATTGACCTAGAAGACGGCAAAACTGCCCCTGCACATGTAAAAATGCAGTCAGTGGATAAAAAAAGTGAAACTGCACTTATTGAGATTACAATACATGAAGGAAAAAACCGTCAAGTACGTCGCATGTTCGATGCGATTGGATGTCCAGTCCAAAAACTTCGAAGGGAATCATTTGGTAACGTAACGACTCACGGAATGAATGCTGGAGAAGCTCGGGAATTAACAAAACATGAAGTGAAACAGCTACGAGTCCTCGCGGAAACAGGGAAAATAGGCTGATTGTTCACAATCCCTTCAATTATGGTGCGTCTTTACAAAAGGCTATTTGTTATAATTAAAGGCAGAACTTATTTATTGTTAGGGGGCAGAACGTATGGCTAAGGCGGATCAAAAGAAAACACGTCTTATTATAAGGACAATCGTCCTGTTACTTCTCGTTTCGGCAGTTGTCTATACAATTGCATCGAAAGATAAAGTAAGGGTATTAGCGGTAGGAGATAAAGCGCCCGATTTCGAGCTTGTCGATTTGGAAGGCAATAAACAGCGGCTATCTGATTACAAAGGTGAGGGAGTTTTCCTGAACTTCTGGGGAACTTGGTGCGGGCCATGTAAAAAAGAAATGCCATATATGGAAAATCAGCATATAGCATTCGAAGAAAAAGGCGTCAATATACTTGCCGTTAATATCGCCGAATCTAATTTGAAGGTTGAAACGTTTATAGAACAGTATGGCCTGACGTTTCCTATCGTTATTGATAAGGACAAGAGTGTTAAGGAAGCCTATAATATAGTGCCACTTCCCACGACCTTCCTCATCAATAAGGATGGGAGAATAGAGAAAATTATAACAAGGGAAATGTCCGAAAAAGAGATTATTTCACTCATGGAAAGCATTCAACCCTAATAAGGAGTAATCCAAAATGAGCAAAATCAAATGCCAGTGCGGTCATGATAATCCATTTGGCACAGTGCTTTGTGAGCGATGTGGTAGACCGCAAACTGAAGAAGCGAAAGAAAGTAAACTTGTTGATATGCGCTACGAAGGTGCTGCAAGAAGATCGCAGACGTATAAACGGTCAATCATTGATAAAATATGGAATTTCTTTTCGAGTGTGAAAATCGGAATCAGTATTATCGTTGCAGTTCTCGCGACGGCCGCGATAGGTACGATTTTTCCGCAAAAAATGTATGTGGCCGCGTCAACTGAGGCGGAGTTTGCAGCTTATTACGAACGACTTTACGGATTGGCAGGCACAATTTATTACAAACTGGGTTTTCATGACATGTATAATAGCTGGTGGTTCATCACTTTGGTCGGGATGCTTGGAACGTCCATCATCATCGCCAGTGTTGACCGAGTTATTCCGCTTTATAAATCATTGAAAAAGCAACGTACGAAACGCCATCCTTCATTCATGAAAAAACAACGAATTTATGGCGAAGGACCGTCAGAAGATCCAGAAGCCGCACTTATAAAAGCGGAGGAGAAACTGAAGGAACTTCGTTACAATGTGAAGATTGAAAACGGAGCTTTGCTTGCAGAGAAAAACCGTTTTTCAAGATGGGGCCCATACGTCAATCATTTAGGACTTATCATTTTTCTATTTGGTATTCTACTGCGCGGTATCCCTGGATTTTATGTCGATGAAACGATGTGGATCCGCGAAGGGGAAACGCGCTCTATTCCTGGCGCAGAAGGTTATTATTTGGAAAGTAAACAATTCATCATGGAAAACTACACAAAAGAGGAAGCCGATGAGGTATTCGGTGATGCGCTCGAACGTGTTGGCATGATTGCGAAAAACTATCAGACGGATGTCGCTTTATACAAGACACCTGAAGGCGGTCTTCCAGGGTCCGATGAAATGGACTTCGTGAAAGATTACTCTATCATTGTCAATAAACCGTTGAAGTTTGATGGATATAATGTCTTTCAAATGGATTTCCGTTTAGATGAATTAAAATCCATGACATTCCAATTAACTGAAAAAGCTACGGAATCCTCACTTGGAGAGTTTACGGTCGATCTTACTAATCCGGAACGTGAATATGAACTTGATAGTGGCGCACGCGTTATTTTAAGCGATTATTATCCGGATTATGACGGCGTTAAAGATGGAGAGCCGATATCGAAATCTCCAATACCGAACAATCCTGCATTCATCTTTAAAATGGTGACGCAGGCCAAACCGGAGGGCGAGATGAGTTTCGTCGCCATCAAACAAACGCTTGAAACGGAAGTCAATGATTATAAAGTGAAATTTGTCAGTGCTGAAACCCGCGATATATCCGGGCTTACGGTACGGAAAGATAAAACATTATATCTTCTACTTTTAGGTGGAATTATCTTTATGATTGGTGTTTCGCAAGGAGCTTATTGGAACCATAGACGGATCTGGATTCAAAAAGGGTCTAATGGTGAGCTGCTGGTTGCTGGCCATACGAATAAAAACTGGTTCTCCTTGAAAAAAGAGTTGGATCAAGTGAAAGACGTTGCAAATTTACCTTCTTATGAAGACAGACAGGACAAGGAATCTATCTTGCAGGATAAGGAAGTGGACAAAGTATAATGGGACTTGCATCGTTAAGCGCCAACTTGCTGTTTGTTTCATTTATCGCTTACCTCGTCGCAACGCTATTTTTTGGCGGCGCGGTAAAGGGCGCTAAATCTGAAGCATCTTATAAAAATAACCGTTGGGGAAAAATTGCGATTACCATTACGGTCATTGGATTCATTACCCATGTCGGCTATTTCATCACACGCTGGATGGCATCAGGTCATGCTCCAGTAAGTAATATGTTCGAATTTACGACAGCATTTGGAATGATGCTTGTCGGGGCGTTCATTCTTCTGTTTTACTTATATAGAACACCATCACTGGGCTTGTTTGCTCTGCCAATCGCGATTATTATTATCGGCTATGCAAGTATGTTCCCGAGGGAAATTACACCACTAATTCCGGCACTGAAAAGTTACTGGTTGACAGTTCATGTAATTACAGCTGCACTAGGTGAATCAATTCTCGCGATTAGTGCTGTAGCGGGACTCATTTATTTATTGAAAAACATTGATTTGACGAAAAAAACGAAACAGCGTTTCTGGCTAGAAGCGGTTATCTTTACGCTTATCCTAGTTATCGGTTTCGTACTGTCTTCATCAGCGTTTAAGTTATCTGGCTATGAAGCACAGTTTACTTATATTGATAAAAATGAACAACCTGCTAAAATCGAATACAATTATCCACCACTTTTCGGAATGGCTGGCTACGAATCGCTAACACCAGATGCGATGACGCCGTGGGCTGAAATGCCACCAATCGTCAATGCGAAGACGTTGACGACATTCGTCTGGTCAGTCGCAAGTGGAATTCTTCTCTACTTGATTCTTAGACTCATTTTCCGTCGTCCAGTTGCGGCATTATTACAGCCGTTTGCTAAAAAAGCGAATTCGCAACTAATGGATGAAATTGGATACCGTGCGGTTATGATTGGCTTCCCTATCTTTACACTGGGTGCACTCATCTTCGCCATGATCTGGGCACACGAAGCGTGGTCAAGGTTCTGGGGATGGGATCCAAAAGAAGTATGGGCCCTTATCACATGGTTATTCTATGCTGCATTCCTTCACGTGCGTTTATCACGCGGTTGGGATGGCGAAAAATCGGCATGGCTTGCGGTTATCGGTTTCGTCATTATCATGTTTAACCTGATTGCTGTGAACTTGATCATCGCTGGTTTGCATTCATACGCTTAACTTATAAAAACTGCCTAGTAGTTAACTTCTACTGGGCATTTTTTTCGTTAATCGTATGGTGGCTGTTCGTCCGTCGCCATTCCTAAGTGCAGATACACTAAGTGCTTAATCCCGATAAATTTGTCGTGATCGTTTCGTTCAAAGCGAGCCGGAAATGTACAAGTGCAAATGGAGATTGTTAAGCCTTTCTAACAGGCACTTCATTTACTAAAATGGCTAATCAAAAGACGTGGAAATAATAATAGACATGATTGGACGTGTTTCCGCTTTTATTATGACTTAGACACCTGTTTGCCATTTGGGTGTTGCGTCTAAGAACGCCGCTACGGCTTTTCTGTTTCTTTTTTGAACAACGACTTGTACAATGAAGGGAGTAGCTAGTTGAAAGGGGTAATCATTTATGGATGAAAAAGTGACATTGTTAGTAGTAGACGATGAGGAGAGAATCCGTCGTCTGTTAAATATGTATCTTACTCGTGAAGGGTATGAAGTCGAAGAGGCTGTAGATGGTGCGGATGCACTCGAAAAAGCGCTTGTGAATCATTATGATTGTATTTTACTCGATTTGATGATGCCTGAAAAAGATGGATTAGAAGTATTAGAAGAACTAAGAGAAAAGAAAATTATGACGCCTGTCATGATGCTGACGGCAAAAGGCGAAGAGTCAGATCGAGTAACTGGTTTTGAGTCGGGTGCTGATGATTACATAGTGAAGCCTTTCAGTCCGCGTGAAGTTGTTCTACGGGTTAAAGCAATTCTTAGAAGGTCTGTGACGTTTCCGGGTGCCGCTTCATCTTCTACATCGAAGGACTTGGTCGTCTTCCCTCAATTAACGATAGATCACGATGCACACAGGGTCACAGCTGAAGGAGAAGAAGTGGCGTTGACTCCTAAAGAATATGAATTGCTCTATTTCCTTGCGAAATCACCTGATAAAGTATTTGACAGAGAGCAACTGTTAAAAGAAGTGTGGCACTATGAATTTTTCGGCGATCTTCGTACAGTAGATACGCATGTCAAACGACTACGTGAAAAGCTAAGCCGTGTTTCTGAACAAGCAGCAAAAATGATTGTTACTGTTTGGGGAGTCGGTTACAAGTTCGAGATTCCTAATGAATAGAATATGGAATTCAATTGTCGGGAAGCTATGGGCAACCATATTGCTTCTCGTTTCTTTTGTATTGTTTATTGTTACGGCTTTGCTCCTCGAATTCCTAGACAACTTCCATACGCAACAGGCTGAGGATTCATTGCGAAGGGAAGCAACGACAATCGGGAAAATTGTTAATGATCACGAAAGTCAATCTTCGATGAACTTGATTATTGATGACATTCTTGACGATGAGACGAATGCAATGATTGTCGATTCCAATGGGGAAGTTACGCATTCATTCAATAACGGATTGAACAAGGGTAGAATAGAAAGTAAAGTGCTCTATGAATCCATGTTTTACGCTAACCGAAAGAAGAATACTCAAGTTGTGAAAGAGATGATTTTGCCTTCGATTAATGAAGATAATGTCATGGAACAATACCTTGTCCTATCCTATCCACTCGAAAAAGGACAGCAACTTGGGAGCTCGGTGATCATTTACCAAAGCCTCGAAGCCGTTCATCGAACAACAGAAAGTACTACGCGCATTGTATTCTTATCCGCATTTATTGCTTTTATTTTGACAACATTTTTCGCCTTTTTCCTGTCAACGAGAATTACTTCCCCTTTACGTGGATTGAGACAGGCGGCATTTGAATTATCGAAAGGGAATTTCGATACAAGATTGCCTGTTATGCAAAATGATGAAATTGGCCAGCTTGCAACTGCATTCAATCAGATGGGTAGGCAGCTTAAATACCATGTTGAACTTATTAATCAGGACAAAGAGCAGCTTTCAAGCATCCTTACATCGATGACTGATGCTGTCATTACATTCAATCGAGATTACACAATCCTGGTAAGTAACCCACAAGCTGAACAGTTATTGCAGAATTGGTATTTAAAAACCGGGTCACAAAAGGGGAACCATCACATCCCTCCGGCGATTTTTCATATGCTTGAGCATGTTATTTCGTTCTCCGAAGAAGTCGAAGACGAATTGGAATTAGGCGGGCAGTTCTATGGGATTTCTATCAGTCCGTTGTATAGCGGAAATAGTATTCGCGGGGCGGTTGCTGTCTTACGTGATATGACAGATCAGCATAAACTGGAGAAGCTTCGATCCGATTTCATAGCAAACGTTTCCCATGAACTTCGGACGCCGATTTCTATGCTTCAGGGATATAGTGAAGCAATTATTGACGGCGTTATAACAAGTGATGAAGAGCGCGATGAAATGGTGCAGATCATCCACGATGAATCGAAAAGAATGGGTAGGCTCGTGACGGATCTTCTCAATCTCGCAAGGATGGAATCAGGTCATATGCGACTTTACAAAGACGAACTATCGATGATTCCTTTCCTTGACCGGATAGTAAATAAATTCATGCAAGTTGCGCGTGAAGCAAATGTCGATTTGTCTTTTGACTTCGCGGAAGATACAGAGCTTATTTCAAATGTAGATGAAGACCGTATGGAGCAAGTCTTTACGAATTTAATAGACAATGCAATCCGTCATACGCCTGATGGGGGAAGTGTTAAACTAGGAATACAAAAACAGATTGATATGATTGAAATAACAGTGACAGATACAGGTGTTGGAATTCCACAAGAGGATTTGCCGTATATCTTCGAACGTTTCTACAAGGCAGATAAAGCGAGAACTAGAGGCAAGGGTGGAACAGGTCTCGGCCTCGCCATTGCCAAAAGTATTATCGATTCACACGGTGGCAAGATCGCTGCAACAAGAGGTGATACTAAAGGAACAATTTTCAGTTGCATATTGCCCTTAAAAAAGATGTAACTTAATAGCTTGAAATACGACTAATTGATAGAACGGGGGGATTTCATGAACGACTCCGTTTTCCATCGGCTTTATGAACAGTACCACCAAGATGTGTTCAAGTTTCTTATCTATTTGACAAGAGACCGTGACCACGCTGAGGACCTCATGCATGAAGTGTATGTGAGGGTGCTACGTGCATACGTCGGTTTTGAAGGGAAAAGTTCGGAAAAGACATGGCTTTTTTCAATTGCCAAAAATGTCGCGATTGACCATTTTAGAAAAAACACAGTTCGTAAAAAGCATCTGTTCGATAAATTCGACTGGGAAAAGAGTGAGCTCGTATCGACGGGAATCCTCCCTGATGAACTCGTAACACTCAGCGAAGAGATGCAAGAGCTGTTACAGGCGCTTAACACATGCACTGGGGATCAAAAAATGGTCATCATCATGCGTTATTTCCAGGATCTTTCCATAGCTGAAACGGCCGAAATACTTGGCTGGACAGAGGGGAAAGTTAAAACAACACAACATAGGGCAATCAAGGCACTGCAAAAGAAATTGAATGCACTTCCGACAGAAGGGGGGAAACTAAATGACCCACAAAAATTGGAACGACAACAAGATTGAAAAACTCCTCGGTGATATGCCCGGCGTATCAGATGATCGTCCAATGTCGGAAATACTGGCACGGCTAAAGCAAGATGAACGGCTGATTTCACCCCGCCGTAAAAAATCCAAGAAGTGGATGCCGGCACTTGTCGCTGTTGCTGCTTTGCTCGTTATTGGCCTGTTGGTTCCTTCTATGCTTGGTCAAAATGAGGTATCAATGAAGGACCAAAGTACCGAGAGTAAAATGATGAAAAATGAGAACGCCGATACTGCAACAAGAAGTGCGGAAATGGAAAACGCATCGATTACGGATGGAAATACGGATGTGGGCACAATGGGTAGATCCTCGGTTTTGATGGCGGACGAAACAGGGGGCGCCCATAATTTTGCCATCTACTCTAAAGATGTTATCGATAGTACACTATTCCATTTAGGTCTTGCGGGTGATCAAGCTTCAAGCATCCCTGTTACATTTAGCATTCCGAATAGTCAAATCGAGGAAGATTTTGGTTTTTTGAAACCAACGAGTTATGATTTGTATAAAAAGTATGCAGATCGTCTCGATGAAGGTGCACTTGGTTTTCAAGAGTACCATCCTTATAAAGGCGACATAGTCGCGGATAATCATGTAATTATCCACCAGCTGCCGAAAGGTCATGGTTATGACATAGCTTCAGCTTCGACCGAAGTATATCTAAACACTTTACAAGATACGTTTTACGGTTACCAGGAGGTCCGATTTGAGAACGAGGATGGAACTGTAGCCATGTTCTCTGAGGAAGGTCAGCCGAGCACGCCGTTGATTTTGAAGAGTGGTCGTAATCATTTTAATTACTATCTGTTTGAACAACAAGATGGACAGCAGTTCCTGTCATCAAACTTTTCACAGCCACAGCCATCGCTGAACGAGGCATTGCAGCAGATGAAAGTGAAACCGAATGATGTTTTTCAACCAGTGATTCCAAGCACTATAGATTTTGAAGTAAAGCTAGATGACAAATTGACAACCGTCAAATTTGCACAACCGCTGGATTTGGACTCAATGGAGCCGGAAAAAGCGATGCTAATGGTGGAGGGCATGCTCCTAACAGCAGCCAGCTTTGGTGAACAGCTTCAATTTGAAGGTGTCATCCAAGAAGAATGGAACGGTTTTAACTTCAGTCAGCCCTTACCGATTCCGGTTGGATCTAATCCGCTTCCGCTATTATTGAAGTGAATCACGTCTGTTGATTAATCATTTATTTGCATAAAATACTGGTGAGAAGGGCTTGGTAGTCTCTTTTTTACTGGACCATTTCCGGTCCGCTTTCGGCTAACTATTCATGACAGATTTACTGAGGGGTCTTAGTGTGGCTAGAAGTGACTTTGTCACTTCTAGCCACACTCTTCTCTGTAATCCTGTTGTGAATAGTTGCCTGTCCCGTTCCTACGATGTTCAAGTGAAAACTACAGTTATGTTTGAAAGAAAAGAATAGATGACTTTCTATAGAGAGTGTAAGTGCCCGAAGATGCAATTTCGGGCACTATTGCTCGTTGTACAATGCGTTTCTTGCTTACTTCTAGCAAAGAGTTTGGATGTAATCGTGTAATACCTACTAGAAAGTGACATTTCTTTAATGAAATAAGAGAAAACCCTATAGAAAGTTTCAGCTGCCAAAATTGCATCTTTGGCGGCTTTTCTCCAGTTAAAAAGCCAGCTATTCTTTCGTCCGAAAAAGCCCTAGCACTTCGTGTACGCATGCATTTGGAGCGCGGCGGATGAAGGATCACCATACGATTACCGGAAAAGATGTGTAGGGATGCGACAAAGTCGCATCCCTACACATCAAGACATCCGGGTAACGGTATAGTAGTCATTCAATCCAAAGTAATCCAAATGTAACTATATACTTAGCACTGTGTAATCAAGTTATTTGCTGGTTACTTTGGTTAATCAACAGACCTGAAAGTGGAAAGGTAGCGCTTTGTAAACACTCTAGTTTACAAAGCGTTTTTTTTTGGATACAATAGAGTAGTAACAAAATATTGATTCATCTTCGGGGCAGGGTGTAATTCCCGACCGGCGGTAAAGGAAAGTCACTTTCCAAGCCCGCGAGCTTAACAGCTGATACCGGTGTAATTCCGGAGCCGACAGTATAGTCTGGATGGGAGAAGGTGAAGGTGCGGCCATCTTTTTGTATTGTCTACAAAAAGAGGTGCTTATTTAAATGTGGGTTAAAAGAGAATGAAATCGTCTCTTTTCTACTCTCTATTTGAGTATACCTTTCGAATCCCTCGAGCTTATTTGCTTTTGGGATTTTTTGTCGACATATATAGGATGGAACGGCCTTTCCTCTTTTGAAGTGAATCGCAAAAGGAGAGAGGAACAAATGGCTAACAAGAAGTTAAGAAAGATGATTCTCATCGCAATATTAGGGAGTATTTCAACTGTCTTGATGCAGTTTAACTTCCCGTTACCTGCACTACCTGGATTCCTGAAAATTGATTTCAGTGAAATTCCAGCGGTTTTGGCAATAATGACGATGGGACCTGTTGCAGGTATTGCAGTCGAACTGCTTAAAAATATCATGCATTGGTTCATGTCAGGCAGCCCCACAGGTGTTCCTGTTGGCGAAATTGCAAACTTCGCTACTGGTGTACTATTTATATTACCAATCTATTTCATTTACAATAAATTCAAAACATCCAATGGTCTAGCTGGGGGACTTATTGCTGGAACAGTCTCAATGGCAGTTGGGATGAGTGTCTTGAATTATTTACTGTTTTTACCGATGTATACGTATTTTATGAATTTCCCAGCAATGGCAGGCAGTGAGTTAACTACCTTTATTGTTTTAGGGATTCTACCTTTTAACTTGATAAAGGGAATTATGCTAATGATTATTTCTATGTTGCTTTTCAAGAGCATGAAAAAATGGATTGCGCAACAGCGCACCCAATTAACTACTTAATAATAGTATAACTTTAAAAGAAAGGTCGTCCCGGTATTTTCCGGGACGACCTTTTCTGCGTTTTTGTTACTCTTCGTATTTAAGTGCATCGCCATCAAATGGTGCGTCAGCGGTTTTGATTGAATCGGTTGGACAGCCATCGAAAGCGTCTTCCAAATCTTCCATCAGTTCTTCTGGAACTTCAGTCGTTCCCATGTTATCATCGAGGATAACGTAAGCAATTCCTTCGTCATCATAATCGTATATATCCGGGGCAGCAGCTCCACACGCACCACATGCTATACATGTATCCTGATCAACGATTGTATATTTAGGCATAGTCTTTCTCTCCTCTTTTCTCCGTACAAACAATTTACTTCACCTTTCATTCTAATGATGTTGACAAGAGTTTTCAACAAAAAACATTTGTTAATCGGAGGAATTCAATATGAATCTAAATTCAATACTATTAACCATCATAGGCAGAATAGACGGTGAACGCACAATCTATGCGGGACTTCACCTATTACGCGGCAAACGATCGGGACAAACACTGCAAGATGTCGAATACTATGGCCTAAAGGAATTCTTTGGTATTGTACCGAAACTGACAGCTGAACGATTCGATGAGGCGGCTAAACAATTAAGTGATTGGGGTTTCATCTCAACGATGGATGATTCATTCGTCAAACTAACGGAGCAAGGTCGCGTGGAAGCAGGAAAGTTACCCCCCTATAGATTTAACGGCTGGGATTATAGGGGCCGGGAAATGATTTTTTTCGGAAGGTTATCGCTCGCTGTGCAGACGGTTTCGAATTTCAAAGCGGGGGAAAAGTCGTTCATGCCCGCTCAAAAAGATCGTGATATTCAGTCCTTTGTTAAAATGTTAGTACATAATCAGCCAATCAGTGACCCTTTGTTTGCTAAAGATATAGGGGAGGAACTTAGGCTATGTATAACGCGAAGTGAAATGGATGAAAGACAAAAAATAATTATTACCCATCGCTTAAGTGGTTTCGGTCTGACAGGCTGGACATGGGATCAGTTAGCGGATAATTTGAAACTAAATGCATTCGACATCCGTCTACTATTTATAGAAACACTACATATGATGCTTGCCGTCATTATACCGTCTACCGATTTGCCTTTTTTGCGAAAAATAACTGAAAGTGTCAAGGTTTCGACGTATTTGACGGATTCTTCTGTAAAAACAAAGCAGCTTTTCGATCGAGGCTTTTCTCTTGATGAAATTGTGACGGCACGCAACTTGAAAAAGAGTACAATCGAAGATCATTTTGTAGAAATGTCAATTAATGATGAAGAATTTCCTCTGACTCAGTTTGTTTCAGCGGAAGATGCAGAAGCGGTAGCTGGTAAAGTGAAGGAAATCGGTACCCGTAGACTTCGCTTGCTAAAATCTGAATTCGAAATGTTATCCTATTTTCAACTTCGCCTTATCTTAGGTGCGCGGACCGGGGGAGGCAACTAATGGCTATCCACAAATTATTAAAAGAAAGATTCGGTTTTGATCAATTCAGGGTTGGTCAAGAAGATGTCATCCGAGATGTGATTGCGGGTAAGGACACGATTGCTATTTTACCTACAGGTATAGGGAAGTCGCTTTGCTACCAATTACCTGCCTATGTACTTGAAGGTACAGTCTTAATCGTTTCACCACTCGTCGCGTTGATGGAAGACCAAGTGGCGATCATGAAGAGGAATGGCGAAAAACGGGTTGTTGCATTAAACTCATTTCTTACCTATTCTGAGAAAAACAGGATAATGGCGGAATTGGGCCGTTATAAATTCATTTTCATATCACCTGAAATGTTAGTGCAAAAAAATGTGTTAGCTCATTTTCGTAATATTCATTTGTCGTTAATCGTTGTCGATGAAGCTCATTGCATTTCACAATGGGGATTTGATTTTAGACCTGACTATTTACGGCTCGGAGAATTTTTCGGAGAATTGAATCGACCGGGTATTTTGGCTCTTACCGCAACGGCAGATGATAAAGTAAAGGCTGATATTTGCCGATATCTGCAACTTCAATTGCCTGCAATTCACCAACATTCGTTGGATCGCCCGAATATTTCTTATTCAATTGTCAAAATCGAAAATGGCATGATGAAAACGGATTGGATTAAGAACCGCTTAGTAGCTACGCCGGGTCCTGGAATCATCTATGTTGCATCGCGAAAACGTGCGGATGAACTATCTACCCTTCTTCAGGGGGAAGGCATCTCCGTCGCATCTTATCACGCAGGGAAAGAGCAGGAAGATCGTTCGTTCATCCAAGAACAATTTATCACGGGTGAAATAAGCTGGATATGTGCTACAAATGCGTTTGGAATGGGTATACATAAAGACGATATTAGGCAAGTGATTCATGAACATGTACCCCAAGCCATCGCCAGTTACATTCAGGAAGTGGGACGTGCAGGACGTGATGGTGAATTATCAGCGGCGACGTTACTCTTTTCGGCCGATGATGAGGGGAGAACTCGCTTCATCATCCAAGATGATATCCCTCAAGAATGGGAAATCAAACACTATGAAAGTCTTCTTGCGGAGAACTATTTGCCTGCTGAAGCTGCAGAGCTGGCAAGAATTAGCGAAACAGGGAAACGTGTCATAGACTACTACATCGAACGAATGTCGATAGAAGGTGTCATTATTCGTATGAATGAATTAATACGTGAAAAAGAGGCACAACTACAGATGATGCTTCGATTAGTTCATTCGGAAAAATGTATCCGAGAAGAGATTTTAGGTTTTTTTGGGGAGGCATGTGGAATGAAACCGAAGTTTTGCTGTTCGGTTTGCGGAACAGCGGATGGTCTACTGCTAGATGCACAAAAACCAAACGTTTCGGATAAACGAATGATGGATTGGGAGGAAAGACTTACGGGGCTTCTTGGATAACGGGTCCTTTGTCGATTAAACTTAATTCAGCAGAAGTACACCTGCTAACCCCGGCGAAGATACACCAAGGTGTATTTGATTTTTACGACAAAATTCGTCATAATGAAAGAATAGCAAGATGTGATAGGAGAATGTAGCGATGAAAAATGATGATTATAAGACTGACTTTGAAGAGCACAGAAAGGAAATTGGTCTAGACGAGGGGCATGATGTTGGTAAGCTTCCATCGCGTAGCGAATTGCATAGGAAAGGTCGTAAACCTAAAAAGAAATCCAGCCATACGATGATTAATGTTATTCTTGGACTATTCACACTTATTCCAGTACTCATTTTAGTGTATATTATTTCTGATTTTTATACTCCGGGTGATCGTACGTCAGCAAAAGGTGGAGACACCGGCACGCTCTTTGAAATGAACAGTGAGAAACCTGATAAGAACAGTGCTGTTGCTGATAAAGATGATGAAAAAAAAGCAACTAATTTAGAGGACGAAAAAACTGCCGGGAAAACTGAAACAAAAGTTGAGGAGAAACCAGTATCTAAACCTGTAGTGAATGTCAATCCGACACCCGAAGAGAAACCAGAAGTTAAGGTAGAACCTAAGCCCGAGAATAAACCGGAAGTAAAACCGGAAGTAAAACCGGAGCCCAAGCCAGTAGCAAAAACGCATACGGTTGGCAGTAATGAAAATCTTTATCGAATTTCATTGAAATACTATGGTAGCGGTGAAGGCGTCGACAAAATTAAAAGTGCTAACGGTTTATCATCAAATGAAATCAGGGTTGGACAGAGGCTTGTCATTCCTTGATTAATAGCGGTGTGAAAAAAGGCGAAGTATAGATTCTTTGCCTTTTTCTTATGACGATAGGAAAGTTTAGGCTTTTCGACACGGAACAGTGTCTAGCGCCTAGCCCCTGGCCCACACGAAGTGGGTTATGCAACAGTTGCACAGGACGCGGCGAATTTAGTCAGGCAGCGCTTTTTGGGTCTACCAAGGCGCTTGCGCTTTTCTTAAGAAAGGTGGTCATGATTACGGTTAATAAAATGATAGGATCATCAGTATCGCTGATGATTGGATTTTTAATATACATGTTTATGAGCGCTAGAAGAAGGAATGTAGTTTACCATAACATGGATGTCTCGCCTGGATGTCGGGTTGACAAAAAAATGTCGGTGTTTTTCATTTCAGATATCCACCGGCGTAAAATCGATGATAAGTTGTTAGCGAAAGTTCAATCCGCCCATGAAATCGATATTGTTATCATCGGTGGCGATCTTGCCGAAAGAGGCGTACCGCTAATGCGGATAGCTGAAAATATCCGTAAGTTAGCGCAATTGGGACCGCTGTTTTATGTTTGGGGTAATAATGACCGTGAAGTTGGCGAAGAAGAAATGAGAGAGCTTATTACTCGTTATGGCGGGAAAATCCTTGACAACGAAAGTGTCGCTGTTCCCGGGCACCCGTGTTGGGGTATTGCCGGTACAGACGATCCGTCAAGTCTTAATGTCGATATTGACTCTACTCTCCGTTTTGTTAATCAGTATGACAATGTTATTTTGGTCACACATACGCCTTCGCTATTCAGGAAAGTGGAGCAGTTATATGAGCCTCGATTGATGCTTGCAGGGCATACACATGGCGGGCAAATTCGAATCGGTAAATACGGTCTGCAGGATAAAGGAACGTTCCGATTAAAAAAGGGTAGGGCAAAGCTAATCAGCAATGGGTATGGCACGTCTACGTTGCCGCTGAGGCTTGGCGCAGCACCTGAATGCCACATTATCGTCGTAAATTATGGGGAAAGCGTAGTAAAGGAGTGTTTTAACTAAAATGATACAAAAAGATGCAATTGTTGTAGGGGGAGGTCCTTGTGGCCTGTCAGCGGCAATAGAATTGCAAAAACAAGGACTTGATGTTCTTGTTATCGAAAAAGGCAATATCGTCAATTCGATTTATCATTATCCAACGCATCAGACGTTTTTCAGTTCAAGCATGAAGTTGTCAATTGGGGATATTCCATTCATCACAGCTATAGACAAACCGAAGCGAAATGATGCGCTTGTTTATTACCGGAAAGTTGTGGAATTGAAAGAAATCCCTATCAATAGTTTTGAAAAGGTAGAGAATGTTACGAAAGGAAGTACGGGATTCCATGTTTTGACGGATAAAGACGAGTATTTAGCAACCAATGTAGTAATCGCGACTGGCTACTACGACAATCCAAATCGACTGGGTATTGAAGGGGAGAATCTTCCGAATGTCTTCCACTATTTTGAAGAGGCACATCCTTACTTCAGAAAGAAGGTCGTTGTTATTGGAGGGAAAAACTCTTCAATTGATGCTGCCCTCGAATTGGAACGTGCTGGGGCGTTGGTTTCAGTTGTGTACCGCGGTTCCGATTATTCGCCAAGTGTTAAGCCGTGGATTTTACCTGGATTCGATAGCCTCGTTCGAAGTGGTAAAATTGCCATGCATTTTAATACGGATGTCGTCGAAATTACTGACGCTTCCGTCACGATTGAAATAGCAGGGGAGTTATTTGATATAGAAAATGATTATGTCTTTGCGATGATTGGCTATCACCCCGACCATACCTTTTTAAAAAAGATTGGTATTTCGATTGAAGAAGAAAGTGGTCGTCCCTCTTTCAACGAAGAAACAATGGAAACGAATGTCGAAGGGCTCTTTATTGCAGGCGTTATTGCTGCAGGGAATAATGCAAATGAGATTTTTATCGAAAATGGTAAATTTCATGGTGAACTAATTGCCCGTGAGATTGCATCAAAACGAAATACCATAAAATAAAAAAAGGCTACTTTTCCACTTGATTCAACCAGGAGGGAGAGTAGCCTATTTTGTAGTCTATGAAATAATAAAATCTTGTACTGTGGATAAATTGGTAGGTAGAGATTTTACGTATAGACTCTGGCGCACATCGGGGCTGAATAGGCGCTTGCGCTTTTGTTCTTAACATTAATAATGTTAAAAATGAAAGGGATAATTTACTATATAAATTATGTTGAAATTTATTGCGTTAGGTAGGTAAAATGGTAGAGAGATTAAAAAATACTGAAAAAAACTGAAAAAAACTGATTCGAACGGCGTGGTTTACGAGGAGGAAGCGGTATAAAAATGTTGGCGCACCCAGTGACGGGTCATATAGTCCGTGAAAATGATTATGGAATGATACTTGATTGGCATAGGATTCAATTCATTAAGCTTGATGATTGCAAGTTAATGGAAGCAGACGGTGAATTTAAAAAGGTTGGAATATGCGAAGGAAAACCATTTGAATCAGTTTTAACACACGAAGATTATTTCGAAGGGAAATTCTTCATTTATCAGATACATTAAAAGAATATAGCGTGGAATTTGGTAGTCGGTGTGTGGTGTCAGTAACTTACACGATGCATTTTTCTCCATGCAACTAATGATTGCTTTATCTATGCGAAAAGATGTAGCCAGAAAAAATGGCTGCATCTTTTTTGATTTAAATAATTTTGTTTGGTAATGTTTTTTGATTATGAAATCGCACGAACAAACCTATTTCTAACGCGAATTGTGACAAATTGCATATCCACATTTTTTTCGTTCTTGCCGAATAATTAAAAATTCATTTCGAACATAGTTCAAGCAATAATTTTAAGCGTGCTTTTTGGCCGCTAAGCCCGTGCTCAAACCGCACGCCCATATCTTTCAGCATCTTTCCTCCGCCCTCGTACGCATAAATATCCTGCGCAATCCCGTTGAAGCATCTAGAAACTAGGATAACTGGAAGACCTTCAGAAAGTAGACGTCGGATTCCAACGACCAAATCAGGTGGTACGTTCCCTTGGCCAAGTCCTTCAAGTACAACTCCGTCATAGCCAAGGGTAGATATCGCAACAAGCAAATCGGATTCCATTCCGGCATATATTTTAAACATGGCCACTTTTTTATTGATGGATTCGACAGGCAGATAAGTTCGTGACAATGGTGCATGATGGAAATGAATAGCTGACTTTGTTACGATGCCAATGGGTCCGTATTGCGGACTTTGGAATGTAGATACGCTACTACTATGTGTTTTCGTCACGTTGGTCGCTGTATGGATTTCATCATTAAGCACGACGAGTACCCCTTTACCATTTGCAGCGTTTGCTGAGGCAACCCTGACGGCGGACATTAGGTTATAGACGCCATCCGACCCGATTTCATTGGAAGAACGCATTGCACCCGTTAAAACAATGGGGATATTGAAATTCGTTGAGAGTTCCAGGAAATACGCGGTCTCTTCAAGCGTGTCTGTGCCATGTGTAATGACAATGCCATCATAGGAATTATTCTTTATAAGACTGGAAATCAGTTCTTCGAGTTCCAGCATCCGTTCAGGTGTAATATGTGGAGAAGGTAAATTGAAAGCTTCCACTTCTGTTATGTTGGCGAATTGCTGAATGTTGTCGATTTCCAATGCGAGGGGATTTGCCGCGCTTAACATAACGCCGCCGGTTTTTGTATCCAGTTCCATTGAAATCGTACCGCCTGTATGCACAAGCAGAATATTTTTCTTCATATGCAGTTCCTCCTATTTAAGGGAAATCATGGTATAATAAAGCGGAATGGGGGCCGGCCGATGATCGTATTGTTCACTGTAGCGATTGCGCCGGGATTAGCGCTCTTTAGCTATTTTTATTTGAGAAAACAGATTGCGAAAGAACCATCACTTACATTATTCCATACATTCATATACGGCGCTATCATGACTTTTCCAATAATGTTCATCCAACACGTATTTGAAGAAGAAAACATCTTCTCCAACTATTTCATTCGAAATGTTGTTTTTACGAGCGGACTTGAGGAGTTTTTTAAATGGCTTATCCTTTTGCTTGCCATTTATAGGCATGTTGAATTTGAAGATGCATACGATGGAATTCTATATGGTGCCAGCGTATCTTTAGGTTTTGCGACGGTTGAAAACATTATTTACCTACTTACATTTGGAGCGGATACCGCATTTCTACGGGCTTTACTGCCTGTTTCAAGTCATGCGCTATTCGGTGTAGTAATGGGCTATTATTTTGGGCGAGCCAAATTTGCTGTAGAATCAAACATCAATATGTATTTGTTTCTAGCATTACTTGCCCCGTATAGTCTTCACTTCATTTATAATGGCATACTCACTGTAGACAATCTTTGGCTCTATCTGATTATACCTTTCATGCTATTCCTTTGGTGGTTCGGCTTAACTCGAGTTAAATATGCACATACGTTCGCGATGCAGCAATTTAGACGCAAAGCGCGAACAAACACAAAATGATTCAGCTTTTGCTGGATCATTTTTTATTTGTTAATAATATTAATGATTTTGGACAAACTATAGAAAAAGGAGGAATGAAAGTGAAAAAACTGGTCATCCGTATGGTAACAATCATCTTGCTCCTTGGATGTGCATATGCAACATCACCTGTCCAAATAAAAGCATTCAGCTCTCAAAATGTCGCACGCGGCGCATTTGGAGATGATGTAATCGAGCTGCAGTCGAGGCTTCAGTATATAGGTTATTATACAGGGACGATTGATGGGACATTCGGCTATGGAACCTATTGGGCATTGCGCAACTTCCAAGAGAAGTATGGACTTCCGGTAGACGGAATTGCAGGATTGAAGACTCGGAAAAAGTTGGTGGATGCGTCACAGTATGATGAGAAATTCGTAAAAGATAATTTGAATAAAGGGAATAAGTTCACGTATTACGGAAGTAAACCGCTTGCATCTCAGGTGGGCAAAGGAGCGGGTAAAACAGAAAATGTTCAATTGCCCGCCAAGTATTCGGACCAAGACCTCAAGTTAATGGCGAACGCCGTCTATGGTGAGGCGCGAGGAGAACCATACGAAGGGCAAGTTGCTGTAGCGGCGGTCATTTTGAACCGGATAGAGCATCCCGATTTCCCGGATACAGTTGGCGGGGTCATTTTCCAACCGCTTGCTTTTACCGCTGTTGCTGACGGGCAAATTTGGCTGACACCGAACGAACGGGCGAAAGAGGCTGTTCTCGATGCTATTAATGGATGGGATCCCTCGGAAAATGCAATTTACTACTTCAATCCAATTACAGCGACGAGCAAATGGATTTGGTCACGACCTCAAATTAAAAAAATAGGATTGCATATTTTCGCCAATTAATCACCACGGGAAAGCATCGAAAACTTGTGATAAAGGAGGGGAGGCGAAAGTTTCCGGAAACCATGAAAGTTTCCGGCGATATTTTGCCAAAATATGAAAAAAATAATCTTTGTATTAGTTTACTCAATAGCGACGCTTTCTATTTTTTCCTACGGTAAAACCGCTGAAAATGAACAACTCTCTATCGCACTTAGTGGACAATACGCCAATAAAATGACAGATGCATCAAAGAAACTAGAAGAATTGGATACAGCGGTAAAAAAGACTTTATTGTTTAACGAAGCGGATGGCTCCTCAAAAGCGCGCGATGACATTTGGCGTCTGTCATCCGATATTAAAAACTCTGTATCTTCATTACCATTGGATCCAAGTTTTTCAACATCCTGGATGAATTATCTTGGACGACTTGGTAATTATGCCAAGGAGGCAGACCGTGCAGCCGATAACGTTGAATATCACCGAGTTATGGAGTTGGCATCTAAGAACCTTCGTTCAATGGCAGATGAGTGGCAAGTTGCTACTGCGGGCATGGTCAGTGGAAATTTATCGATTGATGGCTGGAAAAAGAGATTGGATGTTGCCGATTCGGGTCATGACTGGACTGGTATGGGTACCAGTGTAAAGCAGTATGCGGAGAGTGATTTCCCGCTGACAGCAAGTGAGTCGGATTCAATGAAGAAAAAAGATTTGAAAAACATGGCGGATCCTGCAGTGACACGGGAAGAGGCTATAGCTGAGTTCAAAAAACTTTTCCCACATCTGTCTAATGAAACAATTGGAGTAGAAATGAGCCAACCAGGCTCTCCTTATCCGTTTTATCACATTCGTTTTGCTGAAGCGGAGTCAGTCGGTTATATTGACATCACGGAAAAAGGGGGTCATGTCCTTTCATTCCTAACAGAAAGGCCGTTTGGTAAGGAAAGCCTACCGTTCGAAGATCTTAAAAAGAAAGCGGAAACGTTTTTAAAAGATGCTGGCTATAAGGACCTTGTTTACGAGGAAGCAAGGGAAAATAATACGGCGTGGCATATGGTTTATGTCAGAGTAGAACCGGAATATGGGGCGAAAGTATTTTCAGATGTAATCCATTTAAAAATTGCGAAGGATAATGCAGGCATCGTCGGTCTGGATGCATCCGAGTATATTAGGAAAGAAAAGACTGCGCGACAGCCGATAACGAAAAAGGATTGGAAAACATTTTTCCACTCGGGCGTCGAAATTGTCAAAGAAGAGTATGCGTATGTTGAAAATGATCGATTAGAACAAAGATTAGCACATTATTTGACGGTCACGATAAATGAGAATGGGCAAATAGGCACATATGCTGTAATCGTCGATACGGAGACCTCGGAAGTGATCAAAACCGAGAAATTACAGTAAATTAAAGTGTAAATAGTCGTTGGAATTTCCATCCCGTCATGACATAATGGTATGTATGAATAGCGACACGCGCCGATAGCGCCTGAAGCTGGACCATATGACATAGGGATGGCAGGTGTTTTAATATGCTACTTTCGATTGGGACGATTATTGTTATCGATAAAGACTTTACAAAAGATAGCGAAAAGTTCAAAAGTAAAGTGGTTGATGTAGGAGACGGATTCATAATGATTGACTATCCAACCCATATCGAGACGGGACGGACAGCGTTTTTTATGGATGGCACACAGTTGCACGTTACGTTCATAGACAGTATGAAAATGTCCTATGCATTCCGGACTGAAGTGGGCGGTCGGCTTAATAAAGGGATTCCGATGATTAAATTATCCTATCCTGGCGATGAACAACTTATCAAGATTCAACGACGTGAATTTGTACGGGTAGAATCAGCTATCGATATTGCTGTTGAAAAAGATGGACGTTTCACCCAGTTTGTGGCGGCAGACCTTAGCGCAGGGGGAGTCGCACTCACACTTCTTAATCCAGACACTTTCAAAGAAGACGAGTTGCTGTCGCTGACTATCGTGTTACCTTTCATGAACCATGATATTAAATATGTCAAAGCCGGTGCGCGGGTCATAAGGGTTTGGGAGAAAGATGGCAGACTAATTGCTTCACTACAATTTGAGACAATCAATCAGATTGAGCGTCAATATGTTATCCGATTCTGTTTTGAACAGCAGTTGCAAATGAGAAATAAAAAATAGAATTTAGTAGGGGAAAGTCTGCGTGATTGGGACTTTCCCCTTTTTAATTATTCGATTTCCAATAAGCTTACCAAGGTGCTTACGCTTGGGCCTACACGAAGTAGGTCATGCAGTTGTTGCGACAGGACGTCGCGTCTTTAGACTGCGTTCCTTAAGTGTCTAGACTCCAGCGCCTAGACCCTGGGCCCACACGACGTGGGTCATGCAGCTGTTGCGACAGGATGTCGCGGATCCCTAAGCTGCCTTCCTCTGTCGCTTCGGTCCTTAAGTTAAAGTCAAAGAGCGCCTTTATCTTATGGGCCTCCAGCGCTTTTCGGGTCTACCAAGGCGCTTACGCTTTTCTTGTGATACAATATTGTCTAATTGATTACGGGGGTAGATGAAATGGCATTAGAAATAAAAATCGCAATTGATGGCCCGGCTGCGGCTGGAAAAAGTACAATTGCTAAAATCACAGCTGAGAAATTGGGTTATACGTATATCGACACTGGTGCTATGTACCGTGCACTTACGCATAAGGCGTTAGTTCGCAACATAAATACTAGTGATGGAAAAGAACTTGAAAAGTTATTGGAAGAGACGGAGATTGTTCTTAGGCCGTCAATAAACGGCCAAGTGGTCATTGTAGATGGTAAAGACGTAACAGAAGACATCCGTTCACAATTAGTAACTGCAAATGTATCCTCCGTTGCCACGCATATGGGTGTCCGCCAGTTGATGGTTGATAAACAGCGACAGCTAGCCATCGGTAGGGGTGTTGTAATGGATGGGCGCGATATCGGGACAGATGTCTTACCGGATGCGGAATTAAAGATTTTCATGACAGCCTCTGTTGAGGAAAGAGCAATGAGACGTCATATAGAAGATGAAAAACGTGGCTTCACAACGTCTCTAGAACAATTGAAAGCTGAGATTGCTGAACGTGATCGTGCGGATAGTGAAAGAGAAGTGTCTCCACTCAGACAAGCGGAAGATGCCGTTCTAATCGATACGACTTCGATGTCAATTACAGATGTGGCGGAAAAAATCAGTGAACTCGCAGAAAAGAGGATGAACTTATGAACTTATATCCACTAGGTAAAATTCTCTGCAGTGCAATCTTTTATCCGTTATATCGCATTAAAGTAATTGGTGCGGAGAACTTCCCGAAAGAGGGGGGCGTTCTGCTTTGTACGAATCACATCGACAATGTCGACCCTCCGGTTGTTGGCAGTACTTGTCCAAGACCTGTTCACTTCATGGCTAAGGAGGAGTTATTCAAAATGCCGTTGCTAAAAAGCATTCTTCCGCAAGTGAATGCATATCCTGTGAAACGAGGTATGAGTGACAGGGAAGCATTCCGGAATACATTGAAAATACTCAAGTCGGGGAAAGTTGTCGGGATGTTTCCGGAAGGGACGAGAAGTAAGACGGGTGAACTTGGAAAAGGGCTTGCAGGCGCCGGCTTCTTCGCGCTAAAGGGGGGCGATGCGGTCGTAGTGCCTTGTGCAATTATAGGGCCTTACAAAGCTTTTAGAAGATTGAAAGTTGTCTATGGAAAACCGCTCGATCTGACAACGTATCGTGAAAATCGGACTTCAGCTGAAGATATGACAGAGGTCATCATGAGTGAAATTCAAAAACTTATCGAACAAAATAAATAAGATAAGGGTAATTTTTTGTTATTTTGAATAGATTCGCATAATATAGAAGTAGGATTCTTTATGAAGGAGGACTACATAATGACCGAAGACATGAACTTAGAAACAGCGAACATCTACAATGAAGGTGACCGTGTTACTGGGAAAGTGACTAAAATCGAGGAAAAGTCTGTGACAGTTGAAATTGCGGGAGCACCGTTTGATGGTGTTATTCCAATCAGTGAACTATCTAGCCTTCACATTGAAAAAGCTGAGGATGCAGTTGCAGAAGGCGACGAACTTGAACTAATTATCACAAAAGTGGAAGAAGATAATTATGTACTTTCAAAACGTAAAGTCGATGCGGAAGATGCATGGGGTTCTCTTGAAGAGAAATTCAATAATAAAGAAACAATAGAAACGGAAGTAAAAGACGTTGTTAAAGGCGGACTAGTTGTTGACCTTGGCGTACGCGGCTTCATTCCGGCATCACTCGTCGAAGATTATTTCGTCGAAACTTTTGAAGAATATAAAGGCCGTATAATGACATTTAAAATTGTTGAAATGGATAAGGAAAAAAATCGTTTAATTCTTTCTCATCGCGCAGTTATCCAAGAAGAAAAAGCATCACAGAAAGGTGAAGTTTTGGATAAACTTAAAGAAGGCGTAGTACTGGAGGGGACTGTTCAACGTCTTGCAACATTTGGTGCTTTTATTGATATCGGCGGCGTTGATGGACTTGTTCATATTTCCCAACTTTCTCATGATCACATTGAGAAAGTTTCAGATGTTCTAAAAGAGGGCGACAAAGTACAGGTGAAAATCCTTTCGATCGACCGTGATTCAGAACGAATTTCACTTTCCATCAAGGATACATTGGCCGGCCCATGGGAAGGGATTGAGGAGAAGGCTCCTAAAGGATCGACGTTTGAAGGGACTGTGAAACGTCTCGTCTCATATGGTGCATTTATAGAAGTGTTCCCTGGCGTAGAGGGCCTTGTCCATATTTCGCGTATTTCTCACCAACACATCGGCACTCCACATGAAGTGTTGAAAGAAGGTCAAAAAATTAATGTCAAAGTACTAGAAGTCAATACGGATGATAAGCGTTTATCCTTAAGCATTAAAGATCTTATTCAAAAAGAAGACAATAACTCATACGGAAATTATGAAATGCCAGAAGAAGCATCAGGTTTTTCAATGAGCGATGTCATCGGAGATCAATTGAAAAACTTTTCAACTAGAGAATGAGTAGAATGAAATTTTGTTTAGCTTACCTAGTGTGACTAGTTTGTGAACAGTATGAACGAGTATTTCAATGGATGATGATGCCCTTTATGGGTATCATCATCTTTTTTTGCATAGGAAATGTTGACATTCCCGACCCGCGGATAATTAATAACGTATGGATTGTCATAGGGGTTGTCTAGATAGCTCCATATAATAGTAAGCAAGGTGTTTTCTTGTCGTCATGATAAGTCGGTTATTACTAGAGACCATTATTCCGGCGACGGGGCTTTAGTAAAGAAGGAAGGTGAATAATATGCCATATACAATAATCAACAACTACATTCCAACGTCTCTCTATCCACTGAAAGCGACGTACTCAATGACTCCGGAATACATCACCATCCACAATACGGCCAATGATGCGACGGCTATCAACGAAATTGCTTTCATGACGCGGAACACAGCCGCGACCTCGTACCATGTGGCGATCGATGATAAACATGTAGTACAAGCCATTCCGTTTACGCGTAATGGTTGGCACGCGGGAGATGGTGAAGGCGCAGGGAATCGGAAATCCATTGGAATTGAAATCTGTTACTCGGAATTGGGTGGTCAAAAGTATGCGGATGCAGAAAAAAATGCAATCGACTATATAGCACGCTTACTTAAGCGATACGACTGGGGTATTGATCGTGTGAAATTGCATCGGGACTGGAGCGGAAAAAAATGCCCGCATCGTATCATAGATGAGGGGCGTACGACGAACGTTCGAAATGCCATTGCTAAACGCTTGGCAGAATTAAATACCTCAACGCCACCAAAGGAGGATGTACGAATGTTTAATCCAAGCTCAGCGACACTTAAAGTTGCTTACGAACTTTACCTAGCAGATGCCATTAAAGAAGGATTGATTTCCGACAAATGGTTAACAGACTATAAGGCTGGCAAGTTGTCACTTGATGATGCACTTGCACTAAAAGTCATTATTGATCAGCGCAAGAGAGGTAATTAAGGTAGAAGAAACCAAAAGGCGGCAAATCCATCAGGGACAGTCGTCTTTTTTATTTGTCATAAATAGAACATTCATTCCGTATGTTGGTAGTAAGGGAGGGAATGAGTGTGCGTAATCAATTGGTCAAGTCGATGAAGTACAAGGAGTCATTGAATATGATTTACATGGCGAACGACGGTCACATTAGTAAGCGGCGAATTAGGGTGCTGCAAGTAGGCGAGGTATCGTTTCGTGCATACTGTTTTCTTCGTAAATCCAATCGTGCTTTTAAAATAGACAATGTGCTGGCGCTTGTACCTATTAAGGTGAAAGGAAATACGGTGATTTAAATTAAGCTTTGGCGCCATACTGGGGGAGTTAAAGCGGATCGAGGGGGATTTCTTTGTGCTTTTGCGCGCCTAGAGATTGTTCTGTGTGAACTTTGGTACCCGGTGTGTAGGGCCAGCTGCTGCCACAATTTAAAGGACACAAATGGCATCAGTAACTGGCACGATGCGTTTTTTTGTCCGTTTGCCTAGAGATAATGATATACTGTCGTAGTGTGACAAAGACAGTGTTTACAGTTATAAATGTGCCTGTTTAGACGCGTTAATGATTATTGTGTATAATATGCAGAAGATAAGCTGGAAGGATGTTAGATTATGAATAAACCAACAGTAGCGATCGTCGGTAGGCCGAACGTCGGGAAATCGACAATATTTAACCGAATCGTTGGTGAACGAATTTCAATCGTAGAAGACGTTGCGGGTGTAACGCGTGACCGTATTTACAGCTCCGCAGATTGGCTCGCACATGAGTTCAACCTAATTGATACAGGAGGAATCGATATTGGAGACGAGCCTTTTCTTGAGCAGATCCGATTACAAGCGGAGATTGCAATAGACGAAGCGGACGTTATCATTTTCCTCGTGAATGGCCGCGAAGGGGTAACGGATGCTGATGAGCAAGTTGCCAAGATATTGTACAAAACGAAAAAACCTATCGTACTTGCTGTAAACAAAGTTGATAATCCAGACATGCGGGACATGATTTATGATTTCTATTCCCTTGGATTCGGAGAACCTTATCCGATTTCTGGTGCACATGGACTCGGTCTAGGAGATTTGCTTGATGCAGTAGCGAACGACTTCCCAGAACCAGGCGATGAAGAAATCGAAGAAGATGTCATCCGGTTTTCGTTAATTGGGAGACCGAACGTTGGAAAATCATCACTTGTCAATGCATTTTTAGGTGAGGAACGGGTCATCGTCAGTGACATACCGGGAACAACAATAGATGCTATCGATACGGCGTATGAATATGAGGGACAGAAGTATAAGATTATTGATACTGCTGGTATGCGTAAAAAAGGAAAAGTGTATGAAAACGTGGAGAAATATGCTGTTCTTCGTGCACTAAAAGCGATTGATCGCTCAGATGTTGTTCTCATTGTTATCAATGGGGAAGAAGGCATACGTGAGATGGACAAGCGAATCGCAGGCTACGCAGAAGATGCTGGAAAAGGCGTTATGTTTGTTGTCAATAAGTGGGATGCTGTCGAAAAAGATGATAAAACGATGAATAAATTTATTGCGGACATCCGTGATAATTTCCTATTCCTCGACTACGCACCGATTTCTTTTGTTTCGGCAAAAACGAAACAGCGTGTTAATACTTTGTTTGAAAAAGTTAAAATAGTTAATGACAACCATGCACTTCGTATTCAGTCGAGTGTCTTGAACGAAGTGATTGAAGATGCTGTAGCAAGGAACCCGGCACCTAATAATAAAGGCCGTAGATTGCGTATTTATTATGCTACGCAAGTAGCTGTTAAGCCGCCAACTTTTGTCGTTTTTGTGAACGATGTTGAAATCATGCACTTCTCTTATGAACGCTTTTTACAAAACCGTCTTCGCGAGTCATTTGGCTTCGAAGGAACTCCAATCAGGATTATTACACGGGCAAGAAGCTGATCGACGTTACGGAAGAAAGGGTGTCTGTATGACATGGAAAAAGTAACTGTTATCGGAGCCGGAAGCTGGGGAACGGCGATTGCTTTTGTCCTGGCTGAAAATGGTCATGATTGCTTACTTTGGGCGAGGCGTTCTGACCAGTCCGCTGAAATTAACGAAAATCATACAAATAATTCATATTTACCGGGTATTTCGTTACCAACTAATTTGAAAGCAACATCAGATTTGGAGGCGGCGGCAATGCACAGTGATACTGTCATCATCGCCGTTCCCACAAAAGCAATTCGTGATGTCTGTTCCGAACTGAATGCAATGGCAATAAGCCCTAAATTGATTGTCCATGTTTCAAAAGGTATTGAACCGGATTCGTTGAAGCGGATCTCCGAAATGATTTCGGAAGAGCTAGATTCCTCGAAATCGACGGCTATTGTCGTTCTATCAGGACCAAGTCATGCTGAAGAAGTTGTTCTGCGTCATCCGACGACAGTAACGGCTGCATCATTCGATTTGGAAGCGGCAGAAAAGATTCAGGATCTATTTATGAACAATTATTTCCGTGTCTATACAAACCCGGATATAGTTGGAGTGGAAATCGGGGCTGCGCTTAAAAATGTAATTGCATTGGCAGCCGGTATTTCTGATGGACTAGGATACGGCGATAACGCCAAAGCTGCGCTTATTACGCGTGGATTAGCGGAGATTTCAAGGCTTGGCGTGAAAATGGGTGCGAATCCACTTACATTTTCAGGTTTGACAGGTCTAGGAGATTTGATTGTCACGTGTACGAGTGTTCATTCACGCAATTGGAAAGCGGGCAATATGCTTGGAAAAGGGAATAGTCTAGACGAGGTCGTATCAGGCATGGGTATGGTCATCGAAGGTGTACGGACAGCTAAAGCGGCGCATCAGCTTGCAGCCCAGCATGGCGTCTCTATGCCGCTCACAGAGGCACTGTACTCCATACTGTTTGAAGGCATACCCCCAAAACAAGCCGTGGACCAACTTATGAACCGTATGAAGAAGCAGGAAGTTGAAGATCTCTTCGGCAACCGTTGACTTTTAACTTTGTAATTCAAAAAATGGTGAAAATTGACTTCAGATTACGTTGTTAGCTTCCCCCCGCTCTTCACGTATTATAGGTTCACTCATTGTGTGCAAGCGCGGGCTTGGGGCTGTGCTTGCTGGTCCTCTTTGGTCCTTTTTATCCTCATTTTGACTATTGATTATACGAAAGGAGGACTTCCTTTGTCCTCGATGGATAAAATGTGGCTGTCGTTCTATGCAATGGGATTCATGGTTATTTCCATGGGTCTTATTTATGCGAGCCGACATAAGCTTCGAAATAAAGTATTGAAATTACTATTTGCTATAGTTGCCTATTCTTTACTAATCTTCTCATTTTTAGCGATGATCTATCTCGTATTCAATGGGCCGAAAGGGGGGGCGTGATGACAATGTCAGTAAAAAAAATCGGACTACTCCTCATATCTTCCTTGGTTTTTGTTCTATCCGGATGTATGTACCCATCCGAGAAAACAACTGAACAGGAAATTCCGTATGCTGACCAGCTGGAATCAATGCAAAAAGCGGTCAATGCTTATCAGCAAAATTCGGGAGGATTATTGCCCATCAAAACACGTGACCTTGAAACCGATATTTACATCAAATATCCAATTGATTTCTCCAAAGTTGTCCCAGCTTACACGGAAAAAATGCCTTCCAATGCATATGAAACGGGTGGAATCTATCAATATGTGTTGATAGACGTTGAAACAAATCCAACGGTAAAGCTTGTTGACTTACGCACGGCGGAACATATTCGTGATTTAAACCTAAGGAAAAACGTCAATGGTAGGGCTCCATTCAAGGAGTCCGTGGGTGATCATGTCTACGCAGTTGATTTCGAAGCAATGGGCTTTAAAGAGCCGCTGACGGTCCCTAGTCCATACTCAGATGCAGTCTTACCGATTGTTATCGCTGGGGATGGCATTTTTTACATTGATTATTCGATTGACTTGAATCGGATGTTACAAGAAAAGACCCAGATCGTTAAACCAGGGGAAGATATTCGTTTCCTATTAACGGATAACTATCCCATTTTACCGGCCTATTCATTACCTTATACGGTGAATGAAGACAACGAACCAATATTCATGAATAAATCAAAATGAAAAACGTTTCATGCCACGTGCATGAAACGTTTTTATTTTACATAAACTAATATGCGCATCTAAAGGAGGACGATAGAATGAAAGAGGAATTATATGAAAATTTGGCTAGACGCACAGACGGTGATATTTATATCGGTGTTGTCGGTCCTGTCCGTGTAGGGAAATCTACGTTTGTGAAAAGAGTTATGGAAGAAGTCGTAATTCCAAATATGACGGAAGCATCGGATCGAATTCGTGCGCAGGATGAGCTTCCTCAAAGTTCACCAGGCTCAGTTATCATGACGTCAGAACCGAAATTTGTGCCCGCACAAGGGACTTCGGTATCTGTAGGGGATGGTGAGTTGAAGTTTCAAATTAGGCTTGCTGATTGCGTTGGCTATGTGATAGACGGTGTAAAAGGCTATGAAGATGAGAATGGGCCGAAACTGGTTCACACACCATGGCACAACGAGCCGATACCGTTTGAAGAAGCGGCGCGTATTGGTACGGATAAGGTGATTCGTGATCATTCTACCATTGGTATTCTTGTGACGACGGATGGAACGGTAAACAATATTCCGCGAGCAGCAGCCCAAGTTGCTGAGGAGGAAATTGTTGCTAAGTTGAAAGATATTGGCAAGCCCTTTGTCATTGTTCTGAATTCTAAAATGCCTGCCAATGATAGAACAGTCGCATTAAAACAAGAGCTGCATGAAAAATACGGGGTTCCTGTCATTGCGATAAGTGCTGATCAGTTAAACGCACAGGAAATTCAACTTATTTTAAAAGAAGCATTATACGAATTTCCGATTTCAGATATTGAAATTCAAAAACCAGATTGGATGGAAGTACTCGGAAGTGAACATGAGCTGAATGCCAACATCGACAGAGTGATTAATGAAGGATTTTTGGGCGTATCAAAAATCCGCAAAATACAGGAGTTAGCAGAAAGTTTAAAAGACGAAAAATATGTTAAGCATGCAGAAGTCATTGAAGTAGATGCTGGTAAAGGGAAAGCAATCGTGAAAATCTCTATGGATGAACAGGCTTTCCGTGAAATTTGTGAAGGAATTATGGGACAGGAAATCGGCTCGAAAAAAGATTGGTTGTTGTTCGTTCAGGAAGCGGCCAAAGCGAAAAAGTCCTATGACATGTACTCAGAAGCAATCGATACGGCTAGGAAACAGGGCTACGGTGTTGCTCTTCCGACGATTGAGGATTTCAATCCTTCCGCACCGGAACTCATTAAACAGAACAACTTTTTCGGCGTTCGTATGAAAGCAACAGCACCGTCGCTTCACATTATTAGGGTTGATATGGAAGCTGAATTTTCTCCATTAATTGGCTCCGAATTTCATAGCCATCATCTATTAAAAGAATTGAAGAATGCCTATTTACATGATAGAAAGGCTTTATGGGAAACGCAGCTTTTCGGAACGCCGCTCCATGAAGTCATGAAAGAAAGCATCCGTTTCAAAACAGCTTCCGTTCCGATGAAAGCAAGGAAACGTCTGCGGGAGACGATTGAACAGATGGTAAACGACGGAAATAAAGGCATGATTACATTTATCGTATAAAGGAAAAAGATCCGTCAAAAGCGGATCTTTTTCTGTTTTTTTAGCTAAAAGTGCATGATATTAGCGATTACGCGATAATATTGTTGCGTCGGGGATTTTCTTGTGATACTCTTTTTACAGTATTAGAAGCTAGCTAATGCCCTTTGAGAGGAGGTGAATGGTGTGAATAAAACAGAATTGATTACCTCTGTAGCTGAAGCAGCAGAACTGACTAAGAAAGATGCTACAAAAGCTGTCGAAGCTGTATTCGATACGATCCAATCTACTCTTGCAAGTGGTGAGAAAGTACAATTGATCGGTTTCGGTAACTTTGAAGTTCGTGAGCGTGCAGCTCGCAAAGGACGTAACCCTCAATCTGGGGAAGAAATCGATATCGCTGCAAGCAAGGTACCAGCTTTCAAAGCAGGTAAAGCGCTTAAAGACGCGGTAAAATAATCCTTAATTTTACATAGAAGTCCGTCCGTCGTGTCTAATTCATTAGATGCTTGGGGCGGACTTCTTTCCATTAGCGATGCCAGTTACTGCCACCACAAGTAGAGTGAATGAACTGTACGGAAATGGGCGAGTATGCTACTATTTTTGTTGGAATAGCTTTATTTCCGATTGGGAGGTTTCGAATGATGAATGTTGTCGATTATGAGAAAATAGAGAAAGCAGTTTCAATGATCCTTGAAGCAGTTGGTGAAAATCCCGAGCGTGAAGGGCTGATAGATACTCCGAAACGTGTCGCAAAGATGTATGCCGAGGTATTTGAAGGATTAAATAAAGATCCTAAGGATTATTTTAAAACAGTGTTCCATGAAAATCACGATGAAGTTGTACTTGTGAAAGACATACCGTTCTACTCGATGTGTGAACATCACCTTGTGCCGTTTTTTGGGAATGCACATATTGCATACATACCGCGCGACGGAGTTGTTGCTGGCCTAAGTAAATTGGCGAGAGCTGTCGAAACGACTGCCAGAAGACCACAACTTCAAGAACGTATCACATCCACAGTTGCGGAAGCGATGATGGAAATGCTAAATCCAATAGGTGTATACGTAGTAATCGAAGCGGAACATCTGTGTATGACAATGCGAGGCATCAAGAAACCGGGTGCGAAGACAGTCACTACGGTTGCGCGTGGTATATACGAACAGGACGATGTGAAACGGGCTGAGATCCTATCACTAATTAAGATGTCTTGAAGCCTTTGCGAGTAACGCCTTTTCTATGATATGATAAGACCATACAAGAATAGACAGGAGAGGTGAAAATGACACAAACCGACTATATCGTTATAAAAGCGAAAGAAGACGGCGTGAACGTAATCGGTCTGACACGAGGGAACGATACGAAGTTTCATCATACGGAGAAATTAGACCGTGGTGAAGTGATGATCGCACAATTTACGGATCATACGTCAGCAATGAAAATACGTGGCAAAGCTGACGTTCATACTGCATACGGTGTCTTGTCAAGCGAAGGGAAAGACTAATTCGCATTTGACACACTTTTCCGTAGACGTCTTTGAATGGAGATTCGACGATGGAAACCCAAAAAATTAAACTGCATATCGAAAATTATATAGGTGAAGTAGAGAATGCAATTCGTGAACCGATTGTAGATCGGGATGTTGGTCGAATAGCAATCGATGCTGTAAAAGCATTTATTCTCCTGTTGCCAATGTTGAACGGGGAAAGATGGAACAATCGTTTACATACTGCGTCAATAGCAGTTGGTGCTGTTCATGCTGCTTTTGACGCGCATGATTCGATTAATGTGTATGATGCTACATCAAAGCAACAGCAACTTACTGTTTTGTCTGGGGATTATTTCAGCGGAATCCATTATCGGCTACTCGCATCCCTGCCTGAATTTGGTTTCATCCGTTCCTTGTCTGAAACAATCGGACAAATCAACGAGACGAAGACAATTTTTCACGACCAATTACCGGATGGTCCTGAAAAGTTGATTGAAACAGTTAGAATAATCGAAGCAGGATGTATAACTGATTTTTTATATACATTCGGATTTGCACAATATGTCCCGCTAGCCAGTGCAGCATTGTCCCTTCTTTGGTTTGACGAGGGGAATGCCGATTACAATTCTGTTTCGGATAAGCGCTCGCCCCACACAATGAATACTGCTGATACGGATCATGCAATTTTTCAGCTTCATGCTGAAATGCAGAAAGCGCTTGATACAGCTGATTATCTTCAGCCTTTTTTACAGCGGAAAATCCGTAACCTGGTGACACCGTTAATTGGTAAACTGAATTGAAGAAAAGAGGTATAACTCTTGTCAATATCAAAAGAACAGAAAGTTCACACCGTTTTTGAAAAAATATCCGTTGATTACGATAAGATGAATTCCGTAATCAGTTTCAACCAACATAAGAAATGGCGTGATGACATCATGTCACGCATGAACGTCCGTGAAGGCGCTCGTGCGCTGGACGTCTGTTGCGGCACCGCTGATTGGACAATTGCCATTGCGGAAGCTACAGGCGCCACTGGGCATGTGACAGGACTCGACTTCAGCGAAGGCATGCTAGAAGCGGGGAGACCAAAAGTTGCAGCATATCCAACTATTACGCTTGTACAAGGGAATGCGATGGAATTACCGTTCCCTGACAATACCTTCGATTTTGTTACAATCGGTTTTGGGTTGCGTAACGTACCGGATTATTTAGCGGTTTTGAAAGAAATGAACCGCGTCTTAAAGCCGGGTGGAATGATTGCATGTCTAGAAACTTCTCAATCTGAACTTCCGGGCTACAGACAGCTGTTCCGATTTTATTTCAAATTCATTATGCCCATTCTTGGGAAAATATTTGCGAAGAGTTACAAAGAATATTCATGGCTTCAAGAATCGGCAGATGATTTTCCGGGTATGAAACAACTTGCTCAGCTATTCACGGAAGCAGGCTTCACTGGAGTGTCCTTTAAGTCATACAGTGGTGGCGCCGCGGCTGGCCATGTGGGATATAAACAATAAAGACAGCAGGGGAAGGTAATCGTTTTGGAGAAATTGAAGTTATTGTCGCTTTATGGTGATTTCCGAAAGGATCTCGTTTATATAGAAAAGGAACTTGAACGATCCCTCAATTCATCTTCCCCCATCATTCGGCAAGCATCACTTCACCTGCTTCGTGCGGGTGGAAAAAGAATTCGACCTATATTTGTAATTCTGTCTTCCAAGTTTGGTAACTATTCGTTGAAGGATGTGGCTAAGGTTGCTGTCTCACTTGAGCTTGTCCACATGGCATCTCTTGTTCATGATGATGTTATCGATGATTCAGATATGCGTCGTGGCCTTGAAACGGTAAGGGCGCGCTGGGATAACCGAATTGCGATGTATACAGGGGACTTCATCTTTTCACGTGCACTTACATCGATAGGTGAGATTGAAATACCTGCTGTTCATCAGCTGCTTGCAGAGACTATGCTTGAAATTTGTAAAGGTGAAGTCATCCAGATTGATCATCAGCGAAAAACTGATCAGACGATTCGGGATTATTTGCGCCGCATCAAACGAAAGACCGCACTTCTCCTGTCATCCAGTTGTGAGCTCGGCGCTCTTGTTTCAGGAGCTGATCCTGCGAATGTAAGGAAATTGCGTCGCTTCGGTTATTTTGCGGGAATGGCTTTTCAAATTGTTGATGACATTCTTGACATTACATCGACGGATGAAGAACTTGGAAAACCGGCAGGCAGTGATCTGTTGAATGGTCATCTGACATTGCCCATCCTATACATAAAAGACGATGTGAATTTCCAACCTTATATGGAGCGGTCGTTTGACGGGACTTTAACGGAATCAGACCGTGAAGAAATGTTGACCTATATACGCAGTACAGAGGCGATTCAGATGGCGCAAGCTGTGAGCGATTTGTATTTGCAAAAAGCAATGGATGAAATAAGTGCGCTACCTGATGGTGATGCAAATGCTAAAAAGGCATTCATGCAAATTTCTGCATTCATTGGCAGACGGAAGTATTAATGCATTAACAGTTGAAAAATCAGGCATCGGGTGGTACGATCGAAAAGGAGAAATCCTGATACATATATAAGAAGGAGTGTTAAATATGGAAAGAACATTTTTAATGGTTAAACCAGACGGCGTTCAACGTAATCTAATCGGTGAAATCGTGGGTCGTTTTGAAAGCAAAGGTTTCCAACTTGTAGGCGCTAAGCTTATGACTATTTCACAAGAACTTGCTGAGCAACACTACGGCGAGCATAAAGAGCGTCCTTTCTTCGGCGAGCTTGTTGATTTCATCACTTCAGGTCCTGTATTCGCGATGGTTTGGGAAGGCGAAAACGTCATCTCAGTTGGTCGTTTAATGACAGGCGCAACGAACCCGAAAGAATCTGCACCTGGAACAATCCGCGGTGACTTCGCAGTTACTGTTGGCAAAAACATCATTCACGGTTCAGATGCTCCAGAATCAGCTGTTCGTGAAATCGGTCTATTCTTCAATGAAGAAGAACTTGTAACTTATGACAAATCAATGAACAACTGGATCAATTAATTACCTTAAACAGCCGTGCGAATTTCGCACGGCTGTTTTTGTTCTTTCGAAATGGACTCCAATCCGTTATAATAGTAAGAATATATGAACGGAGGAACTAAGATTGCCTGATTATGCTATATTTATTGGAAACATCAAAAAAAAGACGGGTATCGATCTGTCACTTTATAAAGAAGCACAGATGAAAAGAAGACTCACTTCCCTATATGAAAAAAGAGGATACCGTAATTTTATAGATTATTATGAAGCGATACATAATGACAAAGCGCTACTTGAGGAATTCCTTGATCGGATGACCATCAACGTATCTGAATTCTACCGCAATGCCCAGCGATGGGACGTCCTGGAAAAGAAGATTTTTCCCAAGCTCCTTGCTGAAAATAGAAAACTGAAAATTTGGAGTGCTGCCTGTTCTACAGGTGAAGAACCATATTCTATCGCACTTGTTTTATTATCCCATACGCCACTGCGCGATATATCAATTTTGGCAACAGATCTCGATTTAGGCGTCATTGAACGGGCGAAAGTCGGTTTATATCCTGAAAGAGCTTTGAAGGAAGTGCCTCCCTCAATCGTGAAACAGCACTTTGTCAATGAAGGCCATTTTTATCAGGTGAAGGATGACATCAAACGGACAGTGACATTTAAGCAGCAAAACTTGTTGGAAGACCGATACGATACGGGATTCGATTTAATTGTCTGCCGCAATGTAATGATTTATTTTACAGAAGAAGCAAAAAATCAGATTTACACGAATTTTTCCAAGTCGTTGAAACAAGGCGGAATTCTTTTTGTGGGAAGTACAGAACAGATTTTCAATCCTTCAAAATACGGATTAGAATCAGAAGACACGTTCTTTTATAGGAAAATTTAAAATATCCGGATAACATTCCGGATATTTTTAATATAAACATATAGTCAAAAGCATCTTACTTTGGTAGAGTGCTATAAAACGAATGGTAATCCATTCGTCGGAGGAGGAAATGGAATGAGGTATTTCACAGCTGGTGAATCACACGGTCCCCAATTGACTGCAATCATTGAGGGGCTGCCTGCCCAAATGGAATTGACTACTGAAATGATAAATGGGGAACTTTCGAGACGTCAAGGTGGACATGGGCGCGGAAGACGTATGCAAATAGAAAAAGATCAGGTTGTCATTTCGTCAGGTGTGCGCCATGGTAAAACACTTGGTTCACCGGTTACGTTGACGGTTGTTAACGATGATTGGAAACATTGGACATCGATTATGGGAGTAGAGCCACTTGCAGACGATGTGTTGCCAGAAGATGTGAAACGACAAATAACGCGCCCAAGACCAGGCCATGCAGATCTTGTAGGCGGTATGAAATATGGTCATCGTGATCTGCGCAACGTCTTAGAACGGTCGTCAGCCCGTGAGACAACGATGCGCGTGGCAATTGGTGCGGTCGCAAAACAGTTCCTTCGCGAACTTGGTATCGAAACTGTCGCACATGTAACAGAAATTGGAGGATTCACAACAAATCCAGATACATATGCAGGAAAAGGTACGGAAGAGCTCCGCAACATCATCGAGAACGACCCTGTCTACTGTGCAGACCCTGAGGCTTCGAAAATGATGGTGCAAGCAATTGATGACGCGAAAGGTCGTGGAGACACGGTTGGGGGCGTCGTAGAAGTGATCATTGAAGGATGTCCACCTGGAATCGGGAGCTATGTTCAATTTGATCGGAAGATGGACGGTAAACTTGCAGGAGCGATGATGAGCATCAATGCGTTTAAAGGCGTTGAGATTGGACTCGGATTTGAGATGGCAAAAATGCCAGGCAGTAAAGTGCATGACGAAATCGCTTGGAGTGAAGAACGAGGCTATTTCCGTAAATCAAACCGCTTGGGTGGCCTTGAAGGGGGAATGACGACGGGGATGCCGATTGTTGTCAGGGGCGTTATGAAACCTATCCCTACCTTGTACAAACCGCTTGAAAGTGTCGATATTAATACGAAAGAACCGTTCGTTGCAACTATCGAACGCTCGGACCCTTGTGCGGTACCCGCAGCTTCTGTTGTAGCAGAACATGTCATTGCAACTGAAATGGCAAAGGCCATCATGGAAGAATTCCGTTCAGACACGATGGACGTCCTCAAAAAGGATATTGAAGAATATAGACGGTATATAAAGGGGTTTTAATATGGGGAAACTTACGGTTGCTGTCCGGGATCATCACTATAACGTTCATATAGGTCAAGATACGTACAAACTATTTGCCACAGAATATGCTGAACTCCTCGGTACTGTCGACCGAATTGCAATCATTGCGGATGAACGGGTTGCAGCTATCTATTTGCCACTGCTACAAAAGGCATTGGAGTCCGTAAACTGTGAAATTAGTGTGAAAACAGTCCCTGCCGGGGAAAGCTGTAAAACATCCACTGTGTATGTCGATTGCCTCTCTTTTTTGTTGAATGAAAAATTCACAAGGGATTCCCTACTTATTGCTTTTGGTGGAGGCGCATGCGGTGATCTCACTGGTTTCGTCGCTGCGACATTTATGAGGGGTATTAGGTACTTGCAATGCCCTACAACAATCTTGGCGCATGACAGTGCAGTGGGGGGCAAAACGGCAATCAATATGCCTGAAGGGAAAAATATGGTCGGCTCTTTTCATCAGCCAATTGGAGTTCTATTCAACACAGTGCTCTTGGAATCACTTCCACCTCGAGAAATCAGATCGGGCATGGCGGAATTGTTGAAACACGCGCTTATTTCAGATGTAGAATGGACGCAAGAGTTATTGTCTACCCCTTCTTTTTCTCACCCGAGCATTGAATGGTTATCACACGAACTGTTACGGGGAATCGAAGTGAAAGCGGAAATCGTCTCACAAGATGAATTTGAGCATTCAACTCGAAAGTATCTAAACTTCGGTCATACATTCGGCCATGCTGTAGAAGGAGTATGTGGATTCGGTGGTTTAAGCCACGGAGAGTCGGTTATGATCGGCATGGCATATAGTCTTATTTTAAGTGAAAGCCATGGCACGATTGATGAAGTATTGACAAATCACTTCATCCAATTTGCACATACGCATGGCTATACATTCCAACCGGTTCATGAAAATGTATTTGATGTATTTATGAATTATATGGAAAAAGATAAAAAAGTCTCTTTCGGTAAGCTGAACTTTGTTTTGCTTGATGGTATCGGAAAACCCTATGTAAAAGAACTGTCAAAAGCACAATGTGAACAAGCATTTGATCAATTGAGACAAAGAACGAAAGGGGATGGGATGAAATGATGGTAAGAGGACTAAGGGGAGCAACGACAGTCGAGAATGACGAAGAACAAGCCGTTCTTGAAGCGACGCAAGCATTGGTCGAAGAAATGGTGAAAGAGAACAGTGTTTTACCTGGGGATATCATTTCGGTACTTATCTCTACGACGACGGACATCAAATCGACCTTTCCTGCAAAAGCAGTTCGATCGATTGATGGATGGATGTACGTCCCGGTTATGTGTACGCATGAGATGGACGTGTCGGGGGCAATGCCGTTATGCATCAGAGCACTTATGCATGTGAATACTGATATTCCCCAACGTTATGTAAAACATATTTATCAAAAAAACGCAGTTAAGTTACGACCGGATTTACAAAAATAACCCATATCTATTGACCGGAGGGAATTTTATGAACTGGAAAAAAGCGCTTGATAGTATACAACCATATAAACCAGGCAGATCGATTGAGGAAGCAAAACGAATATACGGTCTGGATGAAGTTGTAAAACTTGCTTCAAATGAAAATCCGTATGGCTGTGCACCATCCGTCAGAGATTTTTTGACATCATCAGCAATCCAGCATGAAATGTATCCGGACGGCTATGCGGGGGGATTACGGAAGAAACTTGCGGTGAAACACCAAGTTGACGAAACATCGTTGTTATTCGGAAACGGCTCAGACGAGATCATTATGATCATTTCAAGGGCGCTCCTTGGTAAAGGAGTGAATACGGTTATGGCGACACCTACATTCCCGCAATATGCCCATAATGCGAGAATTGAAGGGGCCGAAATTCGAGAAGTAGCATTGAAGAAGGGTCATCATGATTTGGAAGGATTCTTGGGAGCTATCAATGGAGAGACGGCCGTTGTTTGGCTGTGCAATCCGAATAATCCGACCGGTAATTTGATTCCTAGCGACGCTTTAAAGGGTTTTCTTGAACAAGTTTCAGAAAATATCCTTGTCGTTCTTGACGAAGCGTATTTCGAATACATTACTGATTCTGAGCATATTGACTCGATTTCATTGCTGGAAGAATTCCCGAATATCATTATTTTGCGGACGTTTTCAAAAGCATACGGATTGGCAGCATTCAGAGTGGGCTATGCAGTTGGTCACCCGAAAGTTATTTCTAATCTGAATAAAGTGCGGAGTCCGTTCAACAATAACTCGCTTGGTTTAGCAGTTGCGGAAAAAGCGCTTAAGGACGAAGCGTTCGTCGAACAATGCCGTAACTTGAATCAGGAACAAAGGCAAAGGTTTAAACAGTATGCTTCTGACAACAAACTGCATGTATTTGATTCTGAAACGAATTTTGTTTTAATTGCAGTGCCAGGTGATGCAGATGACGCTTCAGAAAAATTATTGCAGCAGGGATTCATCGTTAGAAGTGGCAATGCACTTGGAACCCCGGGTTATATAAGAGTGACGATTGGGTCGGGAGCTCAGACTAGCAACTTCTTTAAGGCATTTGATACGTTGTTGCAATCCGAGGGTTCACCCGTATGAAACCAAATGTCGCGATAATTGGACTTGGCCTGATCGGTGGTTCGCTCGGGCTTGCCTTGAAACGTAACCCTGGTCTGCAAGTAACAGGGTACGACCGATCCTTCAGTACGTTGGAGCAAGCATTCCGTAGGGGAATCATCGATACAATTGCCACGTCCATTGAGAATGCATGTGAACATGCGGATGTCATCATTTTTGCCACGCCGGTCAATACAACGGTTGCAATGATGCATCAAGCGGTCAACTGGAAATTGAGAGCCGACGTCATTATGACAGATACGGGCAGTACGAAAGGTCCGATCATGGATGCTGCAAGACAATTGCTTGAACGTGGCATTACGTTTATCGGGGGCCATCCAATGGCAGGGTCTCATAAAAGTGGGGTAACTGCGGCTAAAGAGCATCTATTTGAAAATGCGTATTATATATTAACACCAGATTCACAAACAGACAGCGCAAAGGTCGAGCAGCTTCGCTTTCTACTCGGTCCGACGAAAGGCAAAATTGTCGTGCTCGATTCTGAAGAACATGATCGGATGACAGCAATCGTTAGCCATTTCCCGCATCTCGTTGCTTCTTCGCTCGTTGGAAGGCTGTCAGCACAACAAGAAGAGCAGCCGTTTGTTAAAAAACTTGCGGCAGGCGGATTTCGTGACTTGACCCGAATTGCATCTGCAGATCCTATCATGTGGCGTGATATTACGACCCAGAACAGGGAAGAGTTGTTAAAGCAGCTTGACGGGTGGCTTGAAGAGATGGAAAATGTTCGAAATATGCTAAAATCGAATGACCCCGACAAAATATATGATTATTTTGCAGGAGCGAAACAGTTCCGAGACGACTTACCGATTACGTCTCAGGGTGCATTCTATATGACATTCGATTTGCATATTGATATCCCGGATCACCCTGGTATCATTTCGGAAATTACAAAAATACTCGCGGATGAACGAATCAGTTTAACAAATATCCGAATCGTTGAGACGCGGACAGATGTCTTTGGTATTCTTGTTATCAGCTTTCAAACGACTGATGACCGGGAACGGGCAAAATTCGCTCTTTCCAAAACAATGAATTTTAGCATGTACATAGTTTGAATGGGGGGCTTTTCTTGGTGGAGACGAAACTAGTGGAGTTCAATAAACCAGAATTGAAGGGTAATGTGGTAGTTCCAGGCGATAAATCGATATCGCACCGGGCTGTGATGCTCGGTTCCATCGCTGAAGGTAAAACGCAAATTACCGGATTTTTAGACGGAGAAGATTGCCTGCGAACAATTGATATCTTTCGACAACTTGGCGTATCAATTGAAAGAGACGGCACTAATGTCACAGTAGATAGCCCTGGAATGCAGGGGTGGCAAACACCGTCTGAAGATCTTTTTGCAGGTAATTCAGGGACAACAGCTCGTCTAATGCTTGGAATACTTGCAGGCTCAACTATCAAGTCCGTTTTGACGGGAGATGAATCACTGTCAAAGCGTCCAATGAATAGAGTTACACTGCCCTTGTCGTCCATGGGGGCTTCTGTAGTAGGAGAACCAGATGGCAATCTACTGCCACTCACCATTACTGGTAGACCGCTCTCTGCAATTGAATACGACATGCCTGTTGCCAGTGCCCAAGTAAAATCTGCTATTCTATTTGCAGGTTTAAATGCCGAAGGGACAACTGTTATTAGTGAGAAGACAGTATCACGTGATCATACTGAACGTATGCTGCTACAATTTGGAGCGGAGGTTCATGTGGACCGAACTAAAGTTAGTGTCGAGGGCGGAAATGTGCTCCGGGGCAAGGATGTGTTGGTGCCAGGTGATATTTCATCAGCGGCATTTTTCATGGCTGCAGCTGCAATGATTAAGGGGAGTTCTGTTACCTTTACGAATGTTGGGCTTAATCCGACAAGGACAGGGATATTGGATGTGCTTATGAATATGGGTGCTTGTGTTGAAATCCTTGAAGAAGTTAACGGAGCCGGCGAACCGTATGGTACTGTAAAAGTATCCTACGAAGGATTGCGTGGTACCGAAATCAGCGGGGACTTAATACCAAGGCTCATCGATGAACTGCCTGTTATCGCTTTGCTCGCAACGCAGGCCGAAGGAACAACAGTTATTAAAGACGCAGGAGAACTACGGGTCAAAGAGACAGATAGAATTGCTGCGGTAACATCAGAGTTGAAAAAGTTGGGTGCAAATATCGAAGCGACGGACGATGGGATGATCATTCATGGGCCTACGGAACTCTCGGGTGGCACACTTGATTCTTACGGCGATCATAGATTGGGCATGATGGCTGCAATTGCAGCACTTGTCGCGTCAGCTTCAATTCAAATCGAAGATCCGTCATGCATAGCTATTTCATATCCAGGATTCTTCGCGGACTTGGAAAAGCTCGCTGTTTCGATAAATACAAAAGGATAACAGTTGGATGTATACATTTTGAAAGTTCAGGTGAAAATATGGGACAGTTAGAAGAAATTGAACGAGCTATTTTAGAAGGTGATGTAGAAGTACTCACCGGTATCATTGATCAGTTAACGGGGTCGACCGATTTCGATTTGCTCTATGAAGCGGCAGATTTATTTGCTAGCTACGGATTCATGGGGGAGGCTGATCGCCTTTTTGAAACGTTGCGTCTTCATTTGCCAGATGAGGCCCAGTTGAAAATTGATCGCGCCGGTACATTACTTGAGCTTGGGGAAGAGGATGAAGCGCTTCTTCTTCTCACGGATGTAGGGCCGGACGACGAGGAATATGTTCAAGCCCTTTTAGCGTTAGCAGATTATTATCAGATGTCCGGAATGGCGGAAGCAGCTCTTTCGAAGATTAAGGAAGCTCATGAACTTGTACCAGATGAGCCCGTCATTCGGTTTGCGTATGCGGAATTGCTCCTTGATTCTGGGAAGTACGGAGAGGCTACACGAATGTATCTTGATTTGAATGATGAAACGGATGAAATCGGCGGAATTCGTATTGTATCAAGGCTTGCGGAAACATATAGCGCCGGTGCTGCTTACGAAGAAGCAATACCTTACTACGAAGAAATGTTACAGGATAACGCCTTGCCAGATACACTTTTCGGGGCGGCATTTGCCTACTTCCAAAGTGGCAATGCAGAAAAAGCGGTTATTTTGCTAGACGATTTAATTGAAATGGATCCAGACTACTTTTCTGCTTATATGCTGGCAGGACAGTCTTTGTCAGTATTAGGTGATGACCAAAGAGCTTACGATATGTTCAAAGACGGAATCCGCAGGGACGAATTTGATAAGGAACTGCAATTAACCGCTGGGAAATCAGCATTGAAGTTAGGGATTCCAGAAAAAGCGGAAGAACATTTGAAAGAAGCATTGGCACTTGATCCCGAATACATTGAAGCACTTATTACGCTTGCGTCGCTGTACAATGAGAGAGAACAGAGCCCTGAATTGCTCGATCTACTTACGTACTCAAAAGAAAATCAAGTCGACATTCCTTTATTGGATGCGTTCATGGCCTATGCGTACGAACGTGAAGAACAATATGCCGATGCATACACATCCTATGGTAACGCATATATTGGGATGAAGGATGACCACGATTTTCTTGGAAACTTTGCCAAATTCCTGCTTGAAGAAGGAAAACGTGATGAAGCCCTCAAAATAGTCAAGGAATTGGTTGCGCTTGTTCCTGATGATGAGAATTGGAGAGCTTTTCTAGAAGCACAAAATGACGTGGAGGTGTGACATGACGGCCATGATTCCTGTCGCTGCTAAAAAGGACTTTGTGCGTTGGTTCTTAAAGCGCTACAAATTGAAGCGCCGTGAATGTGTTTGGATTTTAAATTACCTTCTTAGCCATGAACAACTACTTCAAAACGTTCACTTTACGGATGAAGCACATTACTGTCCAAGGGCGATGGTAATGTCAACAACAGGCTCAGAAAGCATTCCGTTTCGCTTTTATAAAGGGAACTTAATGACCGCAGATGCCGAAAAATCGTTTCATGATTTAAGACTTCATCCAGATGATAAGATGTATATACAACTTAATTTTTCGAACAGCCACACTTGCCCGGAATATGCGAGCGTTCGGGAGGAAAACCCTTTTCTTCCGGATTATTTACAGGTGAGTGAAGGCGATCGGGAAATTGCAGAACAATTGCTGGTAGAAAGTGCTGCTTTAATGACCGTTGATATGCTTATGAAAAGGGTTGATGAGGCCCTCGATACAAATGATAAGGAGCGGTTCATTGCACTATCTGCGCTGTTAAATGACATGAAGGTATCGAAGAACTAATGACTCCGCCTAATCTGGTGGAGTTCTTTACTGATTTTTCAAGGAGGTAATTGTGTAATGAACTGGACTGCACAAGATATGGATACATATTTGCAACAGAAAGAATATATAGATACACTTATTGTACCTCTGCTTAAAGTGGATACAGTGACGGAAGGAATGAAAAACAGCGCGTCATCTTCGGAGTTTCTGATGCATCTTACAACATTCATCGAAACGCAATTCAAAGGGCGTATGATGCTAATGCCACCATTTGCTTATACGCAGTCAATGGATCTGACAGAAATGGCAGCAACACTGTCTCGGGACCTTGCGGTTGCACCATTTAAACACGTATTTTTCTTGACGACTGATGTTGCGTGGACAAGCCTCAAAGTAGATGGTGAAGTAATCTGGTTGCCATCAATTCCGCTTGAAAGTATGGATCCACAATTAAGAAAAACAATCATAGAAGATCAGCTTCGACAGGTTTTACCACGCTTCACGAAAAAATGGTCGGGGCAGTAAAATTCGATATTTGTTCACAAACTTACATCCATACAGAAAGCAGGATTGAATTTCCTTTAGTATTGATATATCATAGATATGTCCTAGTATTACAATTAGCAAAAGAATGTCCGTTGGACTGACCTTTAAGTAAGAGGAGGGAAAATAATGAGCAAGAAAGTGTCAAGACGCCAATTCATGAGTTATACACTTATGGGTGTTGGTGGATTCATGGCTTCAGGTATGTTGATGCCGATGGTCCGTTTTGCAATCGACCCTGTCTTGCAGAAGAAAGATGAAGGAGACTTCATCCCGACTCCGCAAAAATTCGACGAACTAACGGAAATGCCGGTTCGTGTCGATTTCACTATCAAAGATCGTAAGGATGCCTGGTATAAATCTGACGTGTCAAACACTGCTTGGGTTTATAGAGAAGGCGATACGGTCATCGCGCTTTCTCCTGTTTGTAAACACCTTGGTTGTACGGTGAACTGGGGCGGCGATGAATCGCATCCAGACCAATTTTTCTGTCCATGCCACGCAGGACGTTATATGAAAAATGGTGACAACGTAAAAGGAACGCCACCGCTCGGACCACTTGACGAATTTGACGTTAAAGTCGAAGGCGGATTCGTGTATCTTGGAAAAACAAAACCGAACACATTAGTTTAAAAATGTAAGGGGGTACGACCGAAGTGCTAAATAAAATTTATGATTGGGTTGACGAACGGTTGGATATCACCCCGATTTGGCGCGATATCGCAGACCACGAAGTACCTGAGCACGTAAACCCTGCACATCACTTTTCTGCATTCATTTATTGTTTCGGAGGACTGACATTCTTTATCACTGTCATCCAGATTCTATCTGGTATGTTCCTTACAATGTATTACACACCGGACATTGAAAATGCATGGAAATCCGTTTATTACCTTCAAAATGAAGTAGCATTCGGTGAAATTGTGCGTGGGATGCACCACTGGGGAGCATCACTTGTTATCGTTATGATGTTCCTACATACGCTGCGTGTATTCTTTACAGGCTCTTATAAGAAACCACGTGAACTTAACTGGGTTGTCGGGGTAATGATCTTCGGCGTCATGCTCGGCCTTGGTTTCACAGGTTATCTATTGCCATGGGATATGAAAGCATTGTTTGCTACGAAAGTAGGAATTGAAATTGCAGCTTCAGTCCCGTTCATCGGTGAATCAATTAAAGTACTCCTTGCTGGGGACTCAACGATTCTAGGTGCACAAACATTAACGCGATTCTTCGCGATTCATGTATTCTTCTTACCAGCTGCTTTGCTTGGGTTGCTTGCAGCACACTTTATCATGATCAGAAGACAAGGTATTTCAGGACCGCTATAAGAATTACTAGCGTCCAACGATTTTAAAAAGGAGGGGACATTATGCAACGCGGAAAAGGGATGAAATTTGTCGGAGATTCGCGCATTAAGGCTAATAACAAGATGCCGAACGTCCCGAAAGATTACTCAGAATATCCGGGTAAAACGGAAGCCTTCTGGCCTAACTTCCTCTTGAAAGAATGGCTGATTGGTGCCGTTTTCCTTATTGGATATTTAATATTAACAGTTGCTCATCCGTCCCCGCTTGAACGTCAGGCGGACCCGACGGATACGATGTATATGCCGGTTCCAGACTGGTATTTCCTATCTATGTATCAATTGTTAAAGTATCAGTTCGCTTCAGGGCCGTTTAATATTATTGGTGCTATTATCATGCCGGGTCTTGCATTCGGTGCACTCATGCTTGTTCCATTTATGGATACTACGAAGGAGCGCCGCGCAATTAAACGTCCGCTTCCGACTGCATTCATGCTACTTTCATTCGCCGCTTTATTCTACCTAACATGGGAATCATATGTGAACCATGACTGGGCTAAACAGAAAATACAAGGCGCGATTGTTGAAGAAGTTGAATTCGATACTGAATCTGAAGGTTATCAAATCTACGCTGGGGCGAGCTGTATTGGTTGTCACGGCGATGCATTCCAGGGTGGACTAGGTAAGCCATTAGTTAACACTGGTTTGACAGCTGAACAAATCGTAACGATTGCTCACGATGGACAAGGTGACATGCCTGCCGGAACATGGGAAGGTTCAGATGAAGATTTACAAATACTTGCCGAGTTTATTGAAGGCTTGAAAAACTAGTAACAAAAAAGAGTCAGGAAACTGACTCTTTTTTTGTATACATATTACGTTACTTTGGAGAGGTGCCCATGGTTTTATTTATACAGAAGATTTGGCTCGTCCTATCTCATAAATCATTTCTTTGGATTCTGTTATTTATTAACTTAAGCGGCACGGTGTTTGGCTATGATTGGTATATGTGGCAACTTAAAATAACGGAGCCAAAGTATTGGATTTTTGTGCCGGACAGTCCTACGGCTAGCCTCTTTTTCACGCTTGCCATCATTGGCTGGCTAATCGGTAGGAACTTTAAGTTAATCGAAGCGCTAGCGCTTATAACGCTTGTTAAATACGGTCTATGGGCTGTCGTTATGAATCTCCTAACGCTTGTCGAGACAGGTTCAATCGGCTGGATGGGCTGGATGCTTATCGGCTCACATTTTGCAATGGCACTTCAGGCAGTATTGTACAGCCCGTTGTATAGGTTTTCACTCATCCATATTGTAATTGCGGCAGTTTGGACTCTCCATAATGATGTCATCGATTACGTTTACGGACAGATGCCAATTTATCTGGATTTGATGAAACATATGGATCATATCGGTTACTTCACATTTTGGTTATCCATCGCCTGCATTTTACTTGCTTATTGGGTATGGAAGAAGAGATCGCAAACTGTTATATGGTAATAGTAAATAGTTGCGGATGAAGTGAGACCGTTATAGAATAAGTCATATAGAGAAAAGAGAGGAAGTTGACTATGTTCTGGATTTACTTAGGAGCAATTATACTATTGCCACTTTACGCTCAATTCAAAGTGAAAAGCACATACAAAAAGTATTCTAAAGTGCGTTCTACATCTGGAATGACAGGTGCTGAGGTCGCGCGTCTTATCCTTGATCAAAATGGATTACAAAATGTGCAAGTGGTCGAAAGCCAAGGGTTTCTGACTGATCACTATAATCCACTAACGAAAATTATTGCATTATCTACACATAATTTCCGTGAGGCATCCGTCGCAGGAACAGCAATTGCAGCACACGAAGTTGGTCATGCCATACAGGATAAGGAAGCCTATTCTTATCTACGTTTCCGTCACCGTTTAGCACCAGTTGCAAGTATTACTTCCAATGCATCTTGGGTTTTCATTATGATTGGTGTGATTTTCTCAAGCATGAATTCTTTGCTTGGAATCGGTATCGCGCTACTAGCAGTCGGAGTTTTGTTCCAAGTGGTTACATTGCCGGTTGAATTTAACGCATCTACACGTGCTATGAATCAGATTGTTACACTAGGTATTATTCGCAATGAAGAAGAAAAAAGTGCGAAAAAAGTATTGAGCGCAGCGGCGATGACTTACGTCGCAGCAACTGCTGTTGCAGTACTTGAGCTAGTTCGTCTTATCCTGATTTTTAGAGGCAGAGACTAAGTAGAATATAAAAAATCCGTCCTCAGAATTTGAGTGACGGTTTTTTTAGTTAGTGAGTACATGTTGAACTATTGTGTTCCTTTACGCCTCTGCTGAGCGCTTTATTGTGGCACATGCTACCCGGTCTGTGGTGTCAGTAACAGGCTCAGTGTATTTTGCTTGTCTTATGGCAGGTGGCATCCCCTAGCGCCTAGGGGGTTTAAGGGGTTCTATATTTTGAAAGCAGGTAATCAGCAATGCCGGCATTGCTGATTTATTTTCACTCACCGTTCAAGCGGCCGTTTTTGTTCATCTAGCGTAAAGCCTTCACCCATAACGTCGTGGACATCGGTGAGTGAAACGAAGGCGTGCGGATCGACTGATGTGATGATGTTCTTCAAACGGACAATTTCATTTCTTCCGACGACACAATAGAGAATTTCGCGATCAGATTTAGTGAAATGACCATATCCTCTGAAGACAGTGACGCCGCGGTCCATTTCTTGTGTGATTTTCGTAGCGATTGCGTCTTGCGCCTCAGAGATAATGAAAGCACCCCTAGCTGCGTATGCACCTTCTTGAACGAAGTCGATGACACGAGCACCGACAAATAGCGCAACAAGCGTGTACATCATCGAGCGGTGGTCAAGATAGACAGCCCATGAAACGAGAATGACAAGCGCGTCGAATAGAAACATTGTCTTTCCCATACTCCAACCGATGTATTTATGGGCCAGACGTGCGATAATATCTACACCACCAGTTGTTCCGCCGTATCTAAAAATGATACCGAGCCCGATGCCGATAAACACACCCGCAAACAAAGCAACAAGGAACATATCGTCTTTCAGATGGATGTCAATCTGATTAATCATAAAGATTTTTAGGAAGACAGACACTGCCACTGTTCCAATGACCGTATAGACGAATACCTTTTTACCTAATAATTTCCAACCAATAATAAACATTGGTATGTTTAAAATAAGGTTCATAATTGCTGGATCCCATTTGAAAGCGAACAGAAGAATCAACGTAATTCCTGTAAAACCACCTTCGGCAAGTTCGTTTTGTATATTAAAATGGACGAGACCGAAACTGAAAATTGCAGAACCAAGAATGATGAAAAAAATATTTTTGAATTTGATCCCGTCGAGCATGTAGCGCACACCTTTCTTTTTCAAGCAATAGAACTATTATCAGCTATAATATTTATTTTGACAATAGTGTTATTAATTTATACGATGGTAAAGGGAGTTGACACATATGGAGCAATCGCAGACGATGGAAAAGCTACAACACGAAGTAGATTTGTACATAAACAGTTTTAAAGAAGGTTACTTCCCTCCAATGGAACTGATCGCCAGGTTGACTGAAGAGCTTGGAGAATTGTCAAGAGAAGTACAGCATGTATACGGCATGAAAAAGAAAAAAACGAGTGAAGCGATAAAATCACTAGAAGAAGAAACGGGAGATTTGCTGTTTGTTCTTATTTGTTTCGCCAATTCACAGGGAATTAGTTTGGAAAAAGCACTATCAACTGTTCTTGGTAAATTCAAGGAACGGGATGCTGATCGCTGGACAAAAAAGGAGGAAACGATATGACAATAAATGTTGCAATTGCAGGAGCACGCGGCCGATTGGGGAGCGCGGCGTTAACTGCAATTTTGAAAGCTCCAAATATGGAACTGGTTGCTGTTCTCGATTATAAGTATAAAGGGCAGTATTTACATGGAACTGAAGTGAATGACGATCCGAGTGGGATCCCGATTTATACATCCTTAGAAAAGTTGGCAGCTGCCAACAAGCCAGATGTGCTTCTTGATGTTACAGATCCAGATGCCGTTTTCAAAAATGTACATGATGCTATTACACTTGGAATCCGACCTGTCGTAGGGACATCGGGGCTTTCTAAGGACAATATTGCCCTATTGACGGAATTGGCAGCTAAAAATCAGATTGGTGGAATCATTGCGCCAAACTTCTCAATCGGAGCGGTATTGATGATGAAATTTTCTGCCATTGCAGCGCGTTACTTAGGTGATATAGAAATACTTGAAATGCATCATGACAACAAAGTCGATGCTCCATCAGGAACAGCAGTAAAAACAGCTGAAATGATTAGCGAGGTTAGGGACTCACATAATCAAGGGCATCCAGATGAAAAAGAACATCAAGCTGGAGCACGTGGTGCAGATTTCGAAGGTATGAAAATACATAGCATCCGATTACCAGGTCTACTTGCACATCAGCAAGTGCTGCTTGGCGGCGAAGGTGAATTATTAAGTATTCGCCATGATTCTTTCGATCGCAAATCATTTGCCCCAGGGATTCTTATGGCGATACACAATGTTATGGAACGACTAGATTTGGTTTACGGGCTTGAAAATATTATCGACTAATAGTGAAGAAATAATACTGTAAGTCGAAAGGGGCACTCTTATTGGAAAAGTTGAAAGTCGGTGTAATCTGCTATCCCTCTCTAGGGGGGTCGGGGGTTGTAGCAACCGAGCTTGGAAAAATGATGGCAGATAAGGGCCATGAAATGCATTACATCACATCGAGTAAGCCGTTCAGGTTTCTTGATGCACACCCAAACATACAATTCCATGAAGTAAAAATCGATGGTTACTCGGTGTTTAAATACCCACCCTATGATATTGCGCTCGCCAACCGGATTGCGGAAGTAATCGAAACAGAGAAACTCGACCTACTTCATGTCCATTATGCTGTACCGCACGCGGTGTCTGCTGCACTTGGTAAAGATATGGCGAATTCCACGATTGGCGTTATCACGACATTGCATGGAACGGACGTTACGATTCTCGGGCATGATCCAGGACTGCGCAATACAGTGCGTTATGGAATCGATAAATCTACGATTACGACAGCTGTGTCCGAATCACTTCGATTAGAGACGTTGGAATTGATTGAACCGAAAAAAGACATTGTAACTATTTATAATTTCATCGATGAAAAAAAATACCGTCCGGTCAATCCTGGAACACTGAAAAGTGATTTTGGAATTGATCCGAATGAAAAAGTGATTGTTCATATTTCGAATTTCAGGAAAATAAAACGAATTCCCGATATTATTGAAAGTTTCAGGTGCGTATTGAAAGAAGTCGATGCAAAACTACTTCTTGTCGGGGATGGACCTGAAAAAATGGAGATGGAAGAACTTGTTATTGAATTAGGTATAGAACAGCATGTTGTTTTTACGGGAAAACGGGATGACTTACCAGAACTGCTAGCCATCAGCGATGTCATGTTTCATTTGTCGGAACAAGAGGCGTTCGGCCTTGTTCTGCTTGAAGCGCTCGCTTGCGGATTACCTTCAGTTGCGACAGATGTCGGTGGAATTCCGGAAGTAATTGAAGATGGTTACAACGGTTTTCTTGTTCAAGTTGGTGACACCAATGCAGCAACGGAAAAAGCGTTGCTATTACTGAAAGATGTTGGCTTACATGCTACATTCAGAGAAAATGGCCTGGCAACAGCGGCAGACAAGTTCCATTCATCAACAATCGTTAATCAGTATGAAAAACTTTATTACGAAGTGGCGGGCAATAAATGACATCATCATTCGGAACTGTGCCAAGCCGCGAAGTCATCCGTACACTTGAAAATGCTGGATATGAAGCTGTATTTGTCGGAGGTGCGGTACGGGATTACCTATTAGGTAAAACGGCGACGGATATTGACATTGCCACTTCTGCGGAACCTAAAGAAGTAAAAGCAGTATTTTCGACAACTGTGGATATTGGTACAGCACATGGTACGGTCCTTGTGCTGATGAATGGTGAACCGATTGAAGTGACTACTTACCGGACGGAGGGCACGTATACAGATCACCGCCGACCGGATGAAGTGCGTTTCGTCAAATCTCTACAGGAAGATTTGCGGCGGCGTGATTTCACGATAAATGCGCTTGCGATGACAAAAGATGGTGAGCTAATCGATTTGTTCGGTGGTAAGGCAGATATGGCTGATCGAATCATTAGAGCTGTAGGGAACGCAGCAGATCGGTTTAACGAAGACGCGCTCAGAATGTTCAGAGCTATCCGTTTTACGGCTGTCCTAGGCTTTGATATAGAGGAACAGACATTTAAGGCGATTTGTGATAATGCTGAGAAAATTCGTTTCATATCCGTAGAACGACTAAAAGCTGAAATGGATAAATTGTTTGCAGGAGATAATCCTGCGAAAGCTTTTCACAGCATACAAAATACAGGATTAAATTTACATCTCCCTCTTTTTCCAATAGATAACGAAAAACTCAACCGGACTGTGCCATTCGAATCGGCAGTTGAAGGTTGGGCTTGTTTTATGATTGCAGGCAACTTTTCACCGTCGGATGTTGCAAGGGCGTATAAATTGTCAAACGTCGAAAGAACATTTCTATCATCCGTAAAAGAAGCATACGCGAATCGGATAGATCGTCAATTTACGCTTGATGACTATTACCACTACGATTTGGCTGCTTTGATTACAACAGAAAAGTTGTTCCAATCAATTCAAAATAATGGCGAAGCAATTTCGATCACGGAAATTAAACAGATGAAACAGTCACTACCGATTCAGTCCGTAGCAGATCTTTCAGTGGATGGTAAGAAACTGATGGAGTGGACGAGTCAAAATGGCGGCAGATGGATCGGTGAATGGATAGGGAAAATCGAAAAAGCCGTCTTGCACGGGACATGTAAAAATGATCCAAACGACATAAAGGAATGGTTTCTATATGAATTCAATCGTGAAAAATGAATTGTTGAAAAGACTGTTCGAAGCACAGGGTGAACCAGTCTCCGGACAAGAAATTGCTGATCAATTTGGGTTATCAAGGACTGCCATTTGGAAATATGTAAAAGAGCTCGAAAAGAATGGCTACGTGATTGGGACGATTCGGAAAAAAGGGTATTATCTAATCGAATCACCGGACCGAGTTAACGAAGCGAATGTACAAAAATATTTAACGACCAAAAACTATGGGCGACACATTCATTATTTTGAGACGTGTAAATCGACGCAGTTCATCGCGCATGATGAAGAACAGAACGGTGCGGCAGATGGAACTGTTGTTATAGCGGAAGAACAAACTGCTGGAAGAGGCCGTATGGCGCGTCCATGGAGCTCTACGGCGGGTAAAGGGATTTGGATGAGCGTTATCACAAGGCCGACACTAACACCGCAACAAGCCCCACAGATGACGTTAGTTGCAGCGGTCGCCGTAACGCGTGCCATTCAGGAAATGACAGGAATCGATCCAGATATTAAATGGCCGAATGATATCCTAGTTAAAGGCAAAAAAGTGACAGGGATTTTAACGGAGCTTCAAGCAGATCCTGATCAAGTAAAGGCAGTTATTCTAGGAATTGGCATGAACGTTAACCAGGACGAATCGGATTTTCCGGAGGAACTGCATGGCATAGCTACATCACTTAAAATGTTAACAGGGGAGACCATAGATCGTGCACAATTGATTGCAAAAACGCTTGGGTTTCTCGAAATATATACGGATCTCTATGTAAAACATGGATTTGGGCCAATCAAGATGCTATGGGAAAGTTATTCCAATACGACTGGGAAGCGGATTCGGGCGGTTATGCTCAATGAAACGATTGTGGGGACAGCGCTCGGTATCTCTGAAGAAGGTGTACTTGAACTTAAGCTTGATGATGGAACCATCCGGGGTATTTATTCGGCAGACATCGAACTTTCAAATTGATCCCTATACATGTAACTTTCAATTTGTTATAGTAGTTTCGAAGGGCGGTATCGAGTGTGAACTGCACCTGTTAGAAACTCATGGAAACTTAAAATTCAATATGATCTGCCTTGATCTTTACGAAAAGACAGGGACGGAGGAAACCATCACAAGATGATACAACCCTTCTGTCCATTTTTTGGCGCAGAAGGGTTTTTATATCCGGTTTCTTCTCAAAGAGAGGGGAATAATAAGATGAAAAGCACAGTTGATTTTATCAAAATGAAAAAGGCGAACGAAAAGATTGTCATGCTAACGGCGTATGATTTTCCGTCTGCAAAACTTGCGGAAGAGGCGGGAGTCGATATTATTCTCGTTGGTGACTCACTCGGCATGGTTGTTCTCGGCTACGATTCGACAATCGCGGTTACAACGGATGACATGATCCATCACGGTAGCGCAACTAGAAGAGGTGCAAAGGAGACGTTTGTTGTTGTTGACATGCCGTTCGGTTCTTATCATGGCAGTGCAGACAGAACGCTAACCGATGCGGTCCGTATTTTTCAACAAACAGGTGCTAACGCACTAAAACTTGAGGGCGCTGGGAATGTGGTTGATACGATTCGCCTCCTAACCGGAACAGGAATTCCAATCGTGGCACATCTTGGTCTATTGCCTCAGTCGGCATCCGTTGTAGGCGGTTATAAAGTACAAGGGAAGACGGCGGAAGCGGCTCAACAACTTATAGATGATGCACGTGCATGTGAAGCAGCAGGAGCATTTATGATTGTCTTAGAATGTATTCCTTATCAGCTTGGGGAACAAGTGTCTGCAGCAGTTTCGATACCAATTATCGGCATTGGTGCAGGAGCAGGAACAGACGGTCAAGTGCTTGTTTATCATGACACTGTAAAGTACGGTAGTCATCACGTACCGAAATTTGTTGAGGTGTTTGCGGATGTCGGTACAGTTATCCATGAGGGTTTGAAAAAGTATGTGGCGTCAGTGAAAGATGGTTCATTCCCAGCAGAACGCCATTGTTTTACAATGAAAGAAGAAGAATTGGTAGCGTTATACGGAGGCAATAAGGATGACAATTGAAATGACGGTTGTTCACTCGATTGAGTCCCTACAAGGAATGCTTGACCGCAACAAGCGCGAAGGCCGTACAGTCGGTTTCGTGCCAACGATGGGTTTTTTACATGAAGGCCACTTGACGCTTGTAAAGCAGGCAAGAGAGCATAATGATATCGTTGTTATGAGTATTTTTGTCAATCCAGCACAGTTTGGTCCTGGTGAAGATTTTGAAGCATATCCGCGTGATGAAGACCGTGATGCAAGTCTAGCAAAAGAGGCAGGGGTCGACATTTTGTTCATGCCGACGCCGGAAGAAATGTACCCGCAAGACGGTGGCGTTCACATCTTGCCTGGGCCACAGTCAAAAGTGCTTTGCGGAGCATCTCGTCCCGGTCATTTTGATGGTGTTTTGAAAGTTGTCTTAAAACTATTTAATATTGTTGACCCAGACCGTTCATATTTTGGTATGAAAGACGCGCAGCAACTGGCAATTATTGAGACGTTTGTTCGTGATTATAACTTGAGAACGTTAATTGAACGGGTTCCGATTGTTCGCGAGCAAGATGGCCTTGCGAAAAGTTCTAGAAATGTCAATCTGACCGAGATGGAGCGTGCGGAGGCGCCAGTTATCCAGCAAGCACTAAAAAAGGGTGTTTTGTTGTTCAATAAAGGTGTCTCGTTGGATGAAATTGAACAGGAAATCGCGGCTTTCATTACAGAAAATAGTTCGGGCATAATGGATTATGTTTCACTACTGTCCTATCCAGCGCTTACAGAATACGATGGTTCGTCAGACGAAGCGATTCTTGCATGTGCTGTGAAATTCGGGAAAACAAGGTTAATAGATAATACAATTATGTCAACAAAAGGATGGTTATCATGTTCAGAATGATGATGAACAGTAAATTACACAGAGCAACTGTAACAGAGGCTGATTTAAACTATGTCGGGAGCATTACGATTGACACTGATCTCCTCGACGCAGCAGGCATGTTGCCGAATGAGAAAGTGCATGTAGTTAACAACAACAACGGTTCACGTTTTGAAACGTATATCATTGCAGGGGAACGTGGAAGCGGTGTTATCTGTGTCAACGGCGCGGCGGCACGACTTGTTCAGCGTGGCGATATCGTTATCATCCTTTCTTACGTCTATATGACGGATGAAGAAGCGCGTAAGCATGAACCAACCGTTCTTATCATGGATGAAAAAAACGGTGTGAAAGAAATTATTCGTGAAAAGCAAGGCATGACTATCTAATTTAAGGGGCTCATTTTGAATCGGTACGCATGATTCCGAATGAGCTTTTTATATAATGAGTAAGAAGATATAAGTTTTACTACATGTCTAGTTGTCTAGACTCCAGACGCCAGCCCCTCGAGTCGCTTCAGTCTTGCTGAAAAGGCAGAGTACGCCTTTATCTTCAAGACTTCCAGCGCTTGTCGGGGCTAAACGGCGTCTTGCACTTTTCATATTTTTATCAATCTGTATGGGCTTTGTACCGACTCGAAAGCCGGAATGTGATACAATTTGCAGTAGTATGTTAAACAGGAAGTTGATGATCGAATGCACAACAAAACGTATGCAGTCGTCGATCTTGAAACAACCGGCCATTCACCGACTAAAGGGGATCGGATGATTCAAATCGCGATTGTGTTTATTAAAGATGGGATAATAGGGGAGAAGTATGTCCGCTTTGTTAATCCAGGACAAAAAATTCCGGCCTTCATACGTCAATTGACGTCTATTTCCGACGAAGACGTAAAAGATGCACCGTTTTTTGATGAAATCGCAGCAGAAGTTGCACTCCTTTTGGAAGGGACAATATTTATAGCGCATAATACTGATTTCGATTTGTCTTTCCTCCAAAGCGAGTTTGCAAGATGCGGTGTTGGTAAGTGGACAGGAAAGAAAATCGACACGGTTGAATTGTCTAAAGTTTTAATCCCATCCGCTCCCAGTTACAGGTTACAAGACATTACTGAAGAGCTTGGGATACCGCTGGGATCTGCTCATCGCGCTGATGATGATGCAGAGGCGACTGCAAAGCTGTTTCTTATTTGCATGACTAAATTGCATACATTACCAGAGGATACGCTGAATCTTCTGCACCGTAGATCGTTTCGGTTGAAATCAGATCTTTCGACACTTTTCTACGAAGCGCTAAAATTGGCGCGGACGAAAAAAATAAGCTCGGATTATTCATTTTTCCGCGGAATCCCCTATCGAAATATGTCGATTGCGAAGGATAATCACTTTGGTCATCCAGTGTATCCGATTGACAATCAGGAGAAAACAGCTCAATTGAAAAAAGCCTATCCTGATTTCGAACGAAGGGAATCGCAATTCGGATTTATGGATACAGTGTGGCATGCATTGTCTGGACGATCAGAAATTATTGCAGAAGTGCCGACTGGAATCGGAAAAACCATGGCTTATCTCTTGCCGGCAGCTATACACTCAATTTCGATTGGAAAGCCTGTGGTTATCAGTACATACACCAATCATCTTGCTGATAAAATCATGGACGAAGAACTAGGGAAAGCAAGAATAATACTTGGATCTGATGTGACGGCGACCGTATTGAAAGGTAGAGAACAATACATTTCACTTGGTAAATTCGAGGAACTGCTACGCATTGCTGATGAGTCGTACGATGAAACGTTTGCCATTATGCAAACCCTCGTCTGGCTAACGGAAACCGTGTCAGGTGATTTGGAGGAACTAAATGTATCGGGTGGAGGCCAGCTGTTTGTCGACCGAATTCGAAAGCGGTCCAATGTGCTAGCACATGATGAGCAAGTTGCTGATTATCATTATCGATTGCTCGAAAGATGCGGACATTCAAATTTAATTATTACAAACCATTCCATGCTTCTTTCTGATAAGAATAGAGAGCAAAAGATTTTCAGCTCACTCGCTGGACTCGTTGTCGATGAGGCCCATCAATTTGTTCAAGCGGCAACATTTATGAATGAAACCGTATTTTCCTACACCAATTGGAAGTATGTCATGGGACAAATTGCGTCTGATGCGACGGGACAACTGTTGCAGCAGGTTGATCAGCTCAATACTCAATTTGGAACAGATCAATCTCGTAGTAGAGCTCAGTTGGATTCTGCATACTTGAAGTTTTTGACATTGTTCGATTATGCGGTAGCTACCTTGACTACATTTAACCCTGCAAAGCGCAAAAAGCAACAGGGAAACAGAATCATTTATACGTTAGCTGAATTGAATTATGGAAGAACTGATTTTTCACAAGTTGCTGAGGCGATGTCAGACTACATTTGTCAAGCTGAATCGTTCACAAGTGGTTTAGCAATTCACGTTGACAATATGACTGGGAATGAACAGGCAATTCTTTCGGAATGGGATTTTTGGGTCCGTGAAATGACAATCAAAGCGGGAGAATGGGTTGAAGTCTTTGTAGATGATAATTCGGAGGACTTCACAGTTTGGATGGAAAAAGATATGCGTAGTATTCCTGGTAGCCTAACAGTTATCAAACGTTCACTAGATGGATCTGGACTGATTCGTGCATTCATTGACAGGCTGAAGGATGAACAAACGGGCATTGTGTGGACGTCTGGAACTCTTGCGATTCCGGAGAATGAGCGTTTCATTGCAAGACAGCTCGGTATCGCTGATTCAATACCGCTCTTAACATTTGATGCGCCTGCCCATTTCTATGAAGGGGCGGAAGTATTTATTGTTAACGATATGCCTGATATTCAGCAAGTCAGTCAATCCGATTATATCGAAGCCGTCACAGACGCAGTCGTTCAGACAGTCATGGCCACGGGCGGAAGGCTCTTTGTTTTGTTCACTTCACAAGATATGCTCAGAAAAACCTATGACCTAATATCAGAAAGTCAGCAGTTAGAGGATTATACATTGTTTGCGCAAGGAATCAGTTCAGGTAGTCGGATCAGATTGTTGAAGTCTTTCAGGCAGTTTACGAATTCCGTTTTATTTGGAACGAACAGTTTCTGGGAAGGTGTTGACGTGCCAGGAGATGCGTTGGCTGCAGTTATCGTCGTTAGGTTGCCGTTTTCATCCCCAGAAGAGCCGGTTTACAAGGCGAGAGCGGCTAAGTTGACGGCTTCGGGGCTCAATCCATTCACTGAGCACGCCTTACCAGAGGCGGTTATGCGATTACGTCAAGGTTTCGGCAGGCTCATTCGTTCATCTTCAGATAAGGGTTTTTTCATTATTTTGGATAGGCGGATTGAAACAAAGTCGTATGGCCAGCGCTTCTTGGAGGCATTTCCGAATGTACCCGTGAAAAAAGTGTCACTCGAACTTATGGTTAATGAACTCGAAAATTGCTATAATGAATAGGTATCTTAAAGGACGCGAATCATAATGATTCGGAAAAAACATTTTTACGACGTACAGGACGTGAAGATTTATGCTGAATTGGATTAAATTCATCGTCGTCTTCCTTTTAATGTTAACTTCAGTCATCACCGTCGCAGTTTTAGTTAATGCCAATAAACCTTTTTCGGCTGCTAAAAAGGCAGCAATCGAATCCGCGATTCAATCGGGACAGCTCGCATCAGTAAGTGCTGCCGATGTCTTCAATGGTACAGTTGCGACAGTAACGGTATTGGGTGTGGACGGGGATGGAAAAGAAAAAGCGGTCTTCGTTGATGAAAACTCAAAAGATGGTTTTAAAGAAGTGAAGTTGACGGATGGGATTTCGGCAGAAAAGGCCGTTGCAAACGTCAAAAAGGAACTGGATGTAGAAAAAATTCTTCATGTCAAGCTTGGGCTAGAGGAAGAGGGACCGGTTTGGGAAGTCGCATTTAAAAGTGATAACGGAAAACTAAATTACGTTTATGTGTTTTTCGAGAACGGTCAATGGTGGAAACGAATATTGAATCTCTAAGGGAGCGATACAATTGACGAAATCATTAGCATCCAGGGTGAATACTCTTTCACCATCAACGACGCTTGCCATAACGGCAAAAGCGAAAGAAATGAAAGAATCAGGTATAGATGTAATTGGTCTTGGCGCGGGAGAGCCTGATTATAATACGCCTGCTAACATTATTGAAGCGGCGTATACATCAATGAAAGAAGGCAAGACGAAATATACGCCTGCAGGTGGTCTGCCAGCTCTAAAAGATGCCATCATTCAAAAGCTACAAAAAGACCAGGGATTAGACTATTCTAGAAAAGAAATCATGATTGGGATTGGTGCAAAGCATGTACTATATACTATGTTCCAAGTTATGCTCAATCCGGATGATGAAGTTATTATTCCATCGCCTTACTGGGTCAGCTATCCAGAACAAGTGAAGTTAGCAGGCGGAGTTCCTGTACATATCGAAGGGACCGCGGCAGCACAATTTAAAGTGACTGCGCAGCAAATCCGTGACGCGGTTACATCTAAAACAAAAGCAGTCATCATCAACTCGCCCGGGAACCCGACAGGCATGATTTACTCAAAAGAAGAATTGATGCAAATTGCGGCCGTTTGTAAAGAAAAGGACATCTGGATTATTTCGGATGAAATTTACGAAAAACTTGTTTATGGTGGAGAAAAACATGTTTCCATCGCGCAAATTTCAGATGATGCAAAAAAGCGGACATTACTTATTAATGGCGTATCCAAATCACATTCAATGACTGGCTGGCGTATTGGTTATGTTGCGGGTGATTCAGACGTTGTTAACGCGATGACAGATCTTGCAAGTCACTCGACATCAAATCCGACGACAACTTCCCAGTATGCGACAATTGAAGCTTATAACGGGCCACAAGATGCAGTTGAAACGATGCGTAAAGCTTTCGAATCTCGTTTGGAACAGGTCTATCCGCAACTATCGGCTATTCCTGGATTTAACGTAATTAAGCCGCAAGGCGCTTTCTATCTTCTTCCAGATGTATCAGAAGCAGCTAAAAACACAGGGTTTGCGAATGTGGATGATTTCGCTGCAGCATTATTAACGACAGCGAATGTCGCTGTTATCCCTGGATCTGGTTTTGGTTCTCCAGATACGATTCGGTTGTCTTATGCAACATCAATCGAATTACTTGAAGAAGCAATTCGACGTATTCATGCATTTGTAGAAGCAAATTGGAAAGAATAAGAAAAGTGGAAGGCGCCTGGAGCTAGAACTTGTTCCATGTCGTAAAACTTATACTTTCATGTCTTATAAAAAATAGAGAAGTTTAACTTTCGGAGGTTATTATGAAAACAATCATGATACATGAAATGCCAAACCACGCTGGTGAAACAGTTCGTATCGGTGGATGGCTTGCCAATAAACGCTCTAGCGGAAAAATTGCTTTCCTGCAACTGCGTGATGGTTCAGGATTCGTCCAAGGCGTCGTAGTTAAAGAAGTGGTAGGCGAAGATATATTCGCAAAAGCAAAATCAATGACACAAGAAAGCTCACTATATATTACTGCAGAAGTAACTGTAGATGAGCGCTCGACATTCGGTTATGAACTGCAAGTGAAAGAAATTGAAGTCATTCATGAAGCAGTCGATTATCCAATCACACCAAAAGAACACGGAACAGAGTTTTTGATGGACCACCGTCATCTGTGGCTCCGGTCTCGTAAACAGCATGCTGTTATGAAAATCCGCGACGAAGTAATTCGCGCAACGTATGAATTTTTCCATATCAACGGATTTGTAAAAGTAGATCCTCCCATTTTGACAGGTTCTTCACCAGAAGGGACATCTGAACTGTTCAAAACGAAATATTTTGATGAGGACGCATTTCTCTCGCAATCCGGTCAGCTTTATATGGAAGCCGCGGCTATGGCACTTGGAAAAGTGTTTTCATTCGGGCCGACGTTCCGTGCGGAAAAATCAAAAACACGCCGTCACTTGATTGAGTTTTGGATGATTGAACCGGAAATGGCTTTCGTCGAGTTTGAAGAAAGTTTGGTCATTCAGGAACAGTTTGTGACGCATGTTATTCAATCAGTACTGCAAAACTGTCCAATTGAACTAGAAAGACTTGATCGCGATTTGACTAAGCTTGAAAAAATTCAAGCGCCATTCCCACGTATTTCGTACGACGATGCTATCAAATTCCTGAATGACAACGGCTTTGACGACATTAAATGGGGAGAAGATTTCGGAGCACCACACGAAACTGCAATTGCTGAAAGTTATGATATGCCAGTATTCATCACACATTATCCAATCGGCATCAAACCGTTCTACATGCAACCGCATCCTGACCGTGACGATGTTGTTCTTTGTGCAGATTTGATAGCACCTGAAGGCTACGGAGAAATCATCGGTGGATCAGAGCGAGTTCATGACTATGAGTTAATGAAACAACGAATCAAAGAGCATAATCTTGATGAGTCTGCTTATGAATGGTATTTGGATCTTAGTAAATACGGGGCAGTACCGCATTCAGGATTTGGACTTGGACTTGAACGTACGGTTGCTTGGATTTCAGGTGTAGAACATGTGCGTGAAACGATTCCGTTCCCGCGTCTTTTGAATAGATTGTACCCTTAATACCTAAATAGAAGAGAGGAGTTCGGACATGCAACACGAAGAACGGCTCCGAATTTGGATTGAGCAGGGGAATGTTAACATTTCCCAGCTTTTTTTTCACAATTATAAAAGTCTAGGGATCAAAGATCTGGATGCAATGCTGATTATGCATATGACAGCATACAAATCCGAGGGCAATCATTTTCCAACCCCAAGCGAGTTTGCAAGTCGTATGGATTTAACAGAAAATGAAGTGTCCATGGTTTTACAACGTTTAATGCAGCACGGTTTACTCAGAATTGGTCAAAGTGAAGATCAAAATGGAGTTTTACATGAAACTTTTTCATTGCAATCTTTGTGGGATCGATTAGTCGACCATATTGCGTTAGCAGCGAATGAAGTTGAAGAAGAGACGCATAAGAACGCGGAAGGGGAAATTTTTTCGCTGTTCGAACAAGAATTTGGACGTTTTCTATCACCAATGGAATGCGAATCAATTACGATGTGGCTGGATGACGATGGACATACAGTCGAAATTATTCGCGCAGCATTAAAAGAAGCGGTCATCGCACAAAAGTTAAGTCTTCGATATATCGATCGGATTCTTTTTGAGTGGAAAAAGAAAAATGTTAAGACATTGTCTGATGTTGAACGTCAAACAAAGTCATTCCGGACTGTAGGAACACGTCCGTCACAGCAACCAGAAAAAACTGTGTCGGTAAAACGTGTACCTTTCTATAACTGGCTGGAAGAACGGGATTAGGTGGGAGTACATGCTGACAAAAAAACAATGGGAATTTTGCCTTGAACAATTCGGCGAAATGTTCCCAGATGCAAATTGTGAACTAGTGCATGACAATCCTTTTGAACTGACAATAGCAACGCTACTATCTGCCCAATGTACGGATGTTCTTGTTAATCGGGTGACGGCGGAGCTGTTTAAAAAATATAAAACACCTGAAGATTATCTAGCGGTTGATGTCGAGGAACTACAGACGGATATCAGATCGATTGGGTTATTCCGCAATAAGGCGAAAAATATTCAAGCTCTAAGTCAAATGCTTATTGATAATTTTGGCGGGGAAGTGCCTGCTAACCGAGACGTTATGATGACGTTGCCAGGCGTCGGCCGTAAAACGGCGAACGTTGTCGTATCGAATGCATTTGGCATACCCGCCATTGCTATCGATACACATCTGGAACGTGTTGCGAAGCGACTAGGTATGAATAGGTGGAAAGACTCGGTGCTAGCTATTGAAGAAAAAATCATGCGCTGGACACCTATGGAAAAATGGACAGATACGCATCACCAAATCATTTTTTTCGGGAGATACCACTGTAAAGCGCAAAACCCTGGATGTACTATTTGTCCACTCCTGCCGTTATGCAGGGAAGGGAAGAAAAGGATGAAAGCAAATGCCGAATGAAGTGAACCGTATCAATAAGAAGCTACTGGCACCTTATTTTGAACAATGGGAAACAGTACGCGACCAGATTGAAACTTTTTATGACAAAAAAGATCATCAAGCAGTTGAGTTGATGAATGTGGCGATAGACAACTATAGTGAATTACTTGAGCACGGTGGGAAAAAGTTAGATGACCGTAAAGGAAAGGTTGTTTATATATTGCTTCCATTGAACGGCGAAGAACGTTTCGAATTTGTGAAAGATAAGATATCGAGCCATTACGCTCATATCCAACTGGATGCACTCTTTACAGAAACAAAAAAGAAAGTTGCCAGGTTGTCGATACAAAAGAAATAAAAAAGCAGAAATCCAGATGCAATT
>NZ_JACFTD010000069.1 GCF_014282005.1 Sporosarcina sp. BP05
TTACTAGAAAAAACAACGGCTGCAAGCGGTTGTTTTTTCTGCTTTTGAACTTGGGAAGTCTGTCACGCTAGCGTGACAGACTTCTTGCTTTTCACCCTCGGAGAGCCCGCACCAATGAAATTGGTATAGTGGGCTATACCAAAAGTTTTGGTCCTCCTCCCCCGATGTGCTATTCTTATCCCAATATGATTCGTTCCCTAATGTAAAAGGAGATGCTGCAAATGGCACAATTCGCCATTATAAGAATGCAAAAATTCCAAGTATCAGATGTGCAAGGCATTCAAAAACACAATCAAAGGCAAGGGATAAGCAAAAGTAATCTCGACATCGATTATTCAAAAACAGAACAAAATTATGATTTGTTGAATGATCAAAACTTAAAATATGAAAGTGAAATTAAAGAAAAAATTGCGGAGCAAGTGAAAAGAAAACCTCGTGCGAATTCGGTTGTCCTTTCAGAATTTATGGTGACAGCTTCGCCTGAATATATGAATGCACTTTCTGCAGAAGAGCAAAAAAAATATTTTGAGAAGTCGCTTGAATTTATCCAGGAGCGATACGGCCAAAAAAATACACTCTATGCAGTCGTACATCACGACGAGGCAACACCTCATATGCACGTTGGCGTGATCCCGATTACAGAAGACAATCGTTTATCTGCAAAAGATATTTTTAACAAACAAGAATTAAGAGAACTCCAAGAAGAATTTCCGAAGCATTTACAAGAACATGATTTTGAAATTGTACGTGGTGAAAAAGGTTCGGAGAAAAAGCATTTGAGCTCACAGGAATATAAAGAAAAACAGGACTTGGAGAAAGAAATTCAGTTGCTAGATAAAGAAATTGATGGAAAGAAAAACGAATTTATAGATTTGAGCGAAGCATTACCCCAGGAAAAATTAGATGTTAAGGTTCAGAAAGAAATTACAACTGACGTAAAACAAAAATTGTTTGGTGATGCTGAAGTCACTAAAAAAGAAACGGGTAATTATGTTTTAGCTCCCG
>NZ_JACFTD010000070.1 GCF_014282005.1 Sporosarcina sp. BP05
CTATTGCGGAAACGAAATAAAATAAAAATCTTTTAATTTAAAACTCCCCCTTCAAACTTTTTACTTATTTATACAACTCAAAAACAACTCTTCTTAAACAAACCTGCCCCGTTAGTTCAATAAGAAAAAGAGTTACCTCTGGGAACCCCATGATTTTTACTAAAGCTAACCGTTAGTTTAAGAACTTTTATTTCTTATCTCTAATTTCTTCTAAAATTTCTATTACACGATTGTTTTGGCTTTCAATATTCTTCAATCTTATTTCAATAATATATGAAGAGAAAAACACAACAAGTATAAGGGCTATTCCAGTAATTAATTCCATATCTTCTCCTCCGATGAATTCAGTTTACGTTTAAGAGTATAATTCTTCCAACCAATATTCTCCATAGCAATACTTAAACTAACCTGCCCCGTTTGCTGAATAACCACATATTAGGAAATGGTCCCTTTCACAAATGATAGACTTAACCTTCTGTTTGTTCAATCACTTTGAGAAAATCGTGAAAAAGTTTCTTTACAAATAATCTAATCTGATTGAGTTTTGCCATTCATTCAATATGCACCAGTAGTTGACATAACACCGAAAAGCTGCCAATACTTCAACTAAAACACCCGTTAATGCAAATGATTTAATTAAATTAACCCATCCACATCAACCAAACAAAAAGTGACCATATAGAAATCGGGAGCCCTATTAGGACACACGCAATAACACTAACGATAAGGAATGTTTTTTCGTTTTTCATGAAAATAAATAATGATATAGGGATTATTATAAATAATCCAACACTAATGAAGGTTACGCTACTTATAGCTTTTGTTAAATCTATTGCTGGGAAACGTTCATTTAAATCATAAGATATATTTTGACCAAGAGCACCTAAAATAGTTGCCAATATAAGACCTATGACTACATAAGCGGTATAAGCCATTTCTTTCATATCCTCAATCCCCTCTTTTGAAATCATTATTCAAG
>NZ_JACFTD010000071.1 GCF_014282005.1 Sporosarcina sp. BP05
CGAATCAGTCAGATCGATTAAGGGCAACTGTTCAAATACGTGGGTTAAGTAAATCAATGGATTTAACTGATTTTCTTTTGCAGTTTCCACAATACTATAGGCGATTGCACTTGCTTTTGCGCCTTTCATAGATTGAGAGAAAAGCCAGTTTTTTCGACCGATCACGAAGGGCTTTATGGCTCGTTCACTTCGATTATTATCAATTTCCAAACGACCGTCCTGTAAAAACATTGTTAGACGTGGCCATTGGTTTCGGCAATATTTGACGGCTTGCCCAAGTGCACTTTTCGGCGTGACGCGAGAGCTTTGAGTTTGTAGCCATACTGAAAAAGCATCCAGCACAGGCTGACTACGTTCAAGCCGCTCTTTTTGGCGTTCTTCAGGACTGACATCCTTTAATTTTCGCTCGATGGCGAATAATTGATTACAGAATTGGAGTCCTTCTTCCGCGGCGCAAGGCGTTTCTTTATTCTTTGCTTCCGCAGGCAATGCAGTGAGCGCTTCGTCAAATTTCCTACGCGAATGTGCCCAACACCCCACCAGTTTTACCTTCGGTATATCGTTATACCCCTGATAGCCATCGACATGCAGAAATCCTTCAAATCCTAAAAGGAAGGCTTTCGGATGCTTGGCAGCCCTTGTTTGTTGGTAATCATACAACACAATGGCTGGCACATCACGCCCCGTTCGATACAGCCACATATACGACTTAGATGTCGCCGGACGCCCTGGTTCGGAAAGTACTTGAAGCGTCGTTTCATCCGCAAAGAGAACACTTTGCCTCAATAAATGAGTTTGAAGGCGTTCGTAAAGATGGCTAAGCCAATGGCTTGCCCCATACATCATCCAGTTTGCCAGTGTTTGACGTGATAAAAAGACGCCTAGGCGTTCCAATTGTTTTTCTTGACGATA
>NZ_JACFTD010000072.1 GCF_014282005.1 Sporosarcina sp. BP05
CGGTGTTTGTCAAGATAGTTGTCGCATATTGCTCTTTTTCTAGATTAGCTATTAAGTCGATATAGTTTCGTTTTTCTACCGCTCTTCTGTTGATGATGGATCAGAGTTTCAATCTGATCCATCATCAACAGAAGAGGTGAATAAAGAGAGACTGAGGAATATAAATGCTATTCGTAGATATCTTCAATCGTTTATTAGCGGGTTTTATCTGTTCGTAATTTTTGTTTCATCGGATTTAATGCGACTGATTCGTGTGGATTCCAGTTTCTTGTTGATCCTGACCAGCGCTCTGGATGCTTTTGTTTTGCTAGTTGATAGATTTCATGTCGATTTTTAAGTACTTCAATATAGGCACCTGTGTGCCTTTGTTCTGGTGTAACGAAATTTATTCCGCTATGTTGATGTTCATGCGTGTGCCAATGAACGAACCTGTCGGTCCATGACCGCGCATTTTCAATTGATTCGAAGCCATCATACGGGAATTCGGGTCGATATTTAAGTGTCCGAAATATTGCCTCAGAATACGGATTATCGTTACTCACTCTTGGTCTGGAATATGAGCTTTGGATACCTAGTTTTTCAAGTAATACTTGAAACGTTGCTGCTTTCATTGGGCTTCCATTATCGGAGTGTAAGACAAGTGGAGCCCCGTGTATCTTTTCACTTATAATGGATCTTTTAATTAATACTTCAGCGTGAGCGGCGTCTTCAATTCCCCAAACTTCCCAACCAACAATCTTTCGGCTGAATAAATCAATGATCAAGTAAAGCTTATAATAGAGACCTCTAACAGGTCCTTTCAACCAAGTAATATCCCAAGTCCAAACTTGATTAGGAGCCGTTGCTAAATAACTTTCGGGTAATTTCGTTTCTGGTCTTTTACTTCGTCCGCGATGCTGCTGCATTTT
>NZ_JACFTD010000073.1 GCF_014282005.1 Sporosarcina sp. BP05
AATCATCTGCATAGCGAACAATATAACCTTCTTTTAAGTGTGTACGCTTCTTTGCAAGACGTTCACCTTCTCTAGTCTTGAGTGATTTATGGAGAGGGAATAGCTCCCATTGGTCGGCTACCCATTGGTCCAAATCATTCAGTACAACATTAGACAATAACGGTGAAAGTAGACCACCCTGTGGAGAGCCTTTTGTCTGAATACCTTCTCCATCCACTTCAGCTTTCAGCATTTTTGAAATACAGGCTAAAACTTTCTTATCTTGAATACCTAAATTCCATAGTTGCTTAATAAGCAGAGTGTGATTGATATTGTCAAAGAATCCTTTGATATCAATGTCTACCACATAATGCAGTTTTGATTGATTGACTAGATATTGAACTCTTGCCATCGCATGATGCGTAGACCGCAAAGGTCTAAATCCATAGTTATGATTATAAAAGTGGGCTTCCGCAATTGGCTCTAATACTTGTTTAAAGCATTGTTGGATGATTCTGTCGAGGATGCATGGAATACCTAATGGTCGCATTTTACCATTATCTTTTTCAATAAGTTTACGCCTAACTTTCTTTGGGCGATAATTTTTGAGCTGTCTTTGTATTTCTTCTACTAATTCATCCTCAGTTCGTTTCTCTATATCTAAGATGGTTTTACCATCTGTTCCAGGGGTCTTCGACCCTTTATTTGACTTAATCTTTCGATACGCTAATAAAATGTTATTCCGCGACGCGATGATGTCGTATAGTAAATGGAATGTTTCTTTATTTTTAGCTCGTTGATGTAAGTCAGTAAAGGTGTCTGTCATCCCATAATAATCCCAA
>NZ_JACFTD010000074.1 GCF_014282005.1 Sporosarcina sp. BP05
ACTATCGAAGGTTGGAAAACGGTCTATTTCAGTGGCCCGATGGACAAACAACACAGCCACTATCTATAAGCCATCGACAATTACACTGGCTCCTCGATGGCTTACCACATGAACAAAAACAAGCCCATGCAAAAGTTTCTGCAAAAATTATAATTTAAAAAAGGAATTCGACGAGTCGTGTCGAATTCTTTTTATATGGAAAAATTAGTAGCAGTCACCTCACCCACAATTCAAGAACTCGCAGCGAAAAATGCGGAGCTGGAAAAACAAAATGAAGTGCTACAGGCTAAACTCAAATGGTTAGAAGAACAATTTCGCCTCAGCCAACAACAAAAATTTGGCGCTTCTAGTGAAAAAACCAATCCAGATCAATTCGCACTCTCTCTTTTCAACGAAGCTGAAGTCACAGCGGATGAAAAGGTAGAGGAACCCACGCTTGAAACAATTACCTATCGTCGTAAAAAACGATCGGGTCAAATCGAAGCGATGCTTGAAAACCTGCCAACTGAGACGATTCATTATCGTTTATCAGATGAGGAACAGGCTTGTTTGTGTTGCGGTGAACAAGTACATGAAATGAGTACGGAAGTGCGTCGCGAGTTAAAAGTCATTCCCGCACAAGTGAAAGTCGTTGAACATGTACGCCATGTCTACAGCTGCCGAAATTGTGAACGTGAAGGCACCGAAACGCCGATTGTCACAGCGAAGATGCCAGCACCTATGTATCCTGGAAGTCTGGCTTCACCATCAGCAATGGCCTATATCATGAACCAAAAGTATGTCGAAAGCATGCCACTT
>NZ_JACFTD010000075.1 GCF_014282005.1 Sporosarcina sp. BP05
TAAGTATTAATTTGATAATGAGCTTAATTTGCTACATCATGATAAAATTTGGTTGCGGGGGCAGGATTTGAACCTGCGACCTTCGGGTTATGAGCCCGACGAGATACCACTTCTCCACCCCGCGACAATGTTATTTCTATAAATATAATGGTGGAGGATGACGGGCTCGAACCGCCGACCCCCTGCTTGTAAGGCAGGTGCTCTCCCAGCTGAGCTAATCCTCCTGGGTAAAAGTTGTTTCATCACACATAGCATGCCTTTATGGAATACTCTTTCCAAAAAAGTAATGGTGACCCCTACGGGATTCGAACCCGTGATACCGCCGTGAAAGGGCGGTGTCTTAACCGCTTGACCAAGGGGCCTTAATTGTTATTTATGTGAATCTGGCGGAGAGCAAGGGATTTGAACCCTTGAAACAGCGTTAGCCGCTTACATGATTTCCAATCATGCTCCTTCGGCCACTCGGACAGCTCTCCTAAATGGCTCCGCAGGTAGGACTCGAACCTACGACCGATCGGTTAACAGCCGATTGCTCTACCACTGAGCTACTGCGGAATAATAGTAAGAATATACAATAAGTATTTTCTTTTGGATTAACAGACCAGCGACGTCCTACTCTCACAGGGGGAAACCCCCAACTACCATCGGCGCTGAAGAGCTTAACTTCCGTGTTCGGTATGGGAACGGGTGTGACCTCTTCGCAATCGTCACTGAACTATTTTCCACAAGACAATATTAATTATAGCATATCTCGTTAGAACTTGCAAGCGTTTTTACAAAACAAATAATTTTG
>NZ_JACFTD010000076.1 GCF_014282005.1 Sporosarcina sp. BP05
GAGTACTACTTAATTTTACCACTAGTTAAAAATGGAGGAGGTAGAGGGATTCGAACCCCCGCGGGATTTGACTCCCCTGTCGGTTTTCAAGACCGATCCCTTCAGCCGAGCTTGGGTATACCTCCATGGCTGTATATAATAGTGGTGGACCTTGCAGGACTCGAACCTGCGACCGGACGGTTATGAGCCGTCTGCTCTAACCAACTGAGCTAAAGGTCCTTTAAGATGGCGGCAGAGGGGTTCGAACCCCCGACCTCACGGGTATGAACCGTACGCTCTAGCCAGCTGAGCTACGCCGCCAGGATCTTTAATTTAAATATATGTTGGTGGAGCCTAGCGGGATCGAACCGCTGACCTCCTGCGTGCAAGGCAGGCGCTCTCCCAGCTGAGCTAAGGCCCCATGTTGTTGACGATTTTTCAAGCAATAAGTTTGTTTGAAAATCTTAATGGTCGGGAAGACAGGATTCGAACCTGCGACCCCTTGGTCCCAAACCAAGTGCTCTACCAAGCTGAGCTACGTCCCGAAGAAATATAAAGTTTAAAATAATAATGGTGCGCCCGGCAGAAGTCGAATCCACAACCTCCTGATCCGTAGTCAGGTGCTCTATCCAATTGAGCTACGAGCGCATATGAGTAAAAATTATTTATGCCGAGAACCGGAATCGAACCGGTACGGTAGTCACCTACCGCAGGATTTTAAGTCCTGTGCGTCTGCCAGTTCCGCCACCCCGGCAAAAAT
>NZ_JACFTD010000077.1 GCF_014282005.1 Sporosarcina sp. BP05
ATTTCCCAATCGTACTCCTTAGACGCTGCACGCATCTGCGCAAAACCTTGGGCATATGAACAAATTTTACTCATATATAAAGCTTTACGAATCGCTTCAATCAAATCGTATGGATCACCTGCATACTTCTTCACTTCAGGTCCTTTTAGTAGTTTACTTGCTGCAACACGCTCTTCCTTAACGGAAGAAATATAGCGTGCAAATACGGACTCTGTGACGATTGGTAGGGACACTCCTAAGTCTAACGCATTTTGACTTGTCCATTTTCCTGTACCTTTTTGCCCTGCTACATCTAAAATCTGATCAATGAGCGGTTTCCCAGTTTCTTCGTCCATCTTTGTGAAAATATCTGCGGTGATTTCAATGAGATAGCTATCGAGCTCTCCCTTATTCCACTCCGAAAATATTTCATGCAACTCCTGCGCTTCAAGCCCAAGTGCATGTTTCATGATGAAATAGGCTTCGGAAATCAGTTGCATATCGCCATATTCAATACCGTTATGTACCATTTTTACGTAATGGCCTGCTCCATCGAGGCCCATGTATGCACTACAGGGAATGCCATCAACTTTTGCCGAAATAGCATCAAGAATGGGTTTAACTTGTTCGTAAGCTTCTTTTGATCCCCCAGGCATAATCGATGGGCCGTTACGGGCTCCTTCTTCTCCACCAGAAACACCTGC
>NZ_JACFTD010000078.1 GCF_014282005.1 Sporosarcina sp. BP05
AGCAAAATTATGATTTGTTGAATGATCAAAATTTAAAATATGAAAGTGAAATTAAAGAAAAAATCTCGGAGCAAGTGAAAAGAAAACCTCGTGCGAATTCGGTTGTCCTTTCAGAATTTATGGTGACAGCTTCACCTGGATATATGAATTCACTTTCTGCCGAAGAGCAAAAAAAATATTTTGAGAAGTCGCTTGAATTTATCCAGGAGCGATATGGCCCAAAAAATACACTCTATGCAGTCGTTCATCAAGACGAGGCAACACCCCATATGCACGTTGGCGTAATCCCGATTACAAAAGACAATCGTTTATCTGCAAAAGATATTTTTAATAAACAAGAATTGAGAGAGCTGCAAGAGGAATTTCCGAAGCATTTACAAGAACATGATTTTGAAATTGTACGTGGTGAAAAAGGTTCGGAGAAAAAGCATTTGAGTTCACAGGAATATAAAGAAAAACAGGACTTGGAGAAAGAAATTCAGTTGCTAGATAAAAAGATTGATGGAAAGAAACAAGAATATATAGATTTGAGCGAAGCATTACCCCAAGAAAAATTAGATGTTAAGGTTCGGAAAGAAATTAAATCTGAAGTCAAACAAAAATTGTTTGGTGATGCTGAAATCACTAAAAAAGAAACGGGCAATTATGTTTTAACTCCCA
>NZ_JACFTD010000007.1 GCF_014282005.1 Sporosarcina sp. BP05
ACCCGATTGTTGAACACAAGTTAAACAACACTTTTCAACTAAACTGCCCCGTTAATTGAACAAAAAATATATTTCTATTCAGTGATGCAAAAAGGACATCCTTGTTGTTTTCATACACTTCTCGCTTGACTTGTTTCGGTATAGATACTTGTGATTGCTGTTCTCATAGAATTTCAATTCTTCAACGGAAACCCTTGTTATTACAGAAAGTTGCTGTTGATGCAGCGGCTATCTTCTATTAGTTCAGTCTTTTTAAGATTTAACAAGGTCTTTTTTTTCATAACAAAACTTCCACCTTCTTCTCGCGCTTCACAAGAAAGTAAATAATAATGATGCTTACGATAACCATGCTGCTGAAAGAAACAGGGGCTAACCACTTAGGATTCCAAATGTTTATCATATCCGGCAATAATCGATTCAGGCCGAAGATCAAGAAACCGACAACAAATGGGATTTGGATTCCAATTAATGAAACCATATTAGGAACTACATTTGAAAAACTCATCGTAAGTGTTACAAAGAAGAACCCGATCAAGTAAATAGCAGCGATGCAAAGCATGATGAATTGGAAAAACGTTGGGTCAAACCAGGATTCATTCCAAATAAATGTGTTGACACGCACATTAAAAAACATGTCCGTATTGTTCAAAGAATACACACTGAAATAAACGGCCAACAATCCAGTAATGACGATGAATGTTGCAATATACCCTGCCAGAATTTTCGTTTTGAAAAGATTTCGTCCCTTTTTCGAAGTGTATTGCAGCAGAAGGAGCCCCCTTGAACGGTCCCGCAGTATTATTGGCGAGATGACTAGCACAACGCTGAACAGGATAACAATGCCAACACCTTTAATAAATGATTTAAAGTTCCAGATAACTATTTCCGCGTATACTCCGAATTTTTCTTCAGCAATCAATTCCATTAAACGGTCTCTCTTGTTAACATTAGTTACTTCAGGAGTATTTTTCCTGATATTATAAAACTCAATCAGCCTTTCACGCTCTTGTAACTCCCAAAAGAGATCGATAGTATTATCGAAAAAAACATCATTTTCCAAGGCACGTGCTTCTTCAGAAGGATTCGACCAATCATATGCTTGGAATTTTTCATATGTATCCAATCCAACTACAATAGCATCTTCCCTTGACTGCAAATATCGATTTGTTTCTTCCAATTTTTCCTCATATGTGTTTTGGAAGTCAATGAATTCATCCTCATCCATCGCATCACCGTATTTCTCTACCATCTCAACTGCAATATTGTATGAGTAACTATTATCTCCACTCGGGAAATTAGTAATATAAAACTCAATCAATAGAAAATAGAGGACCGCATTGATAAACAACAGCAATAACATCGTTTTCCACGTGAAGATTTTCTTCAATTCATTCCATAAAATTCTCATTGCTGCACCCCCTCACGAAATATCGACCTTACTAAAACGTTTATATGAAATATAGCAAACTGCAATCGTAATCATCGTCCAACAGCTAATTGTCATCCATTCAAAGTTTTCAAAAAGAATCAATCCGCTGCTTCCCATGAACGAGAAACTGACTGCTAAGAGTAAAGTCGGTAAAGTATACGCAAAGACGAATAATAGGTTTGAAAACTTTGGCATAAAGCTTGGTAATAGCCACATGAGGACGAATAGTGCTGCGATTAGAAAGAAAGTGATGTAGCTGTTTTTCACCGCGACAGAAATTGCAAATGTTAAACCTGAAAATAACAGTAGCGAGATGAAAACAAATGCAATTACACCTATTAGAAAGGTTCCTACAGGTAAATCCCACCAAGCGACATACGGGAAATTATCTTCCCAGTTGAACGCACTGCTAATGGATGTTTGCCAGACGTGGGAGTAATCAAAAACTGTGAAAAACGTTCCGAGTGTTATCGCGAATAGGAAGACTACAATAGTTGTAGCCATTGTTAAAGAAGCTAGAAGCTTGTTCTTCATCAACTTTCTGCCACTTTTGGTGGAGTACGCAACGAGATGTGTCTTGTTTTCAAACTCATACGTCGTGATCAATGCAGTCGTCAAGACGATTAATAGAAGAGATTCGATAATGATATGCAGGAAGACCGTTTTGAATAGAAATTTATGCATGTAGTACGCTTTCCCCGCGAAAAACCATTGCTTATGCTCTCCGTTTTCAACCATTTCCTCGTACCGCTCTGAGAATTTCTCGTATTCATTCAGAAGTGTTTCAGCAGCATTGCCACTGAGACGATACTTCTCTATATCCTCCTCACCCAATTTCCGTATATCAATTTCTTCATAGTTTTCATCAATCGAATTTGCCATGTTCAAATACATTTCTTTTAGTTGCAGTTGGTGAATGAACTCCCATTGTTCATCGGTATAATTCTCGTGATCCTCAAAGTGCAATCCGCCAAGGAATTCATTGACGCTTGTAAACTCGGACGCTGTCATCCTATTTAATTCAGCTATGTCGATTTGAACGTCTCTGCTGAAATCGTCCAATGAATCATCTGTTATGTCCAATTCGTACGTTTCGATAATTTCATTGATTATCTTCAATTCTTCTTTATGGTCGGATGAACTGATGATGACAAATAGATTAAAAGCCGAAAAGACGATGAGCAATGCAATCATGATTGGCGTTGTCAATGCCTTCTTATATTCATAGATGAGTATACGCATCAAACTTCCCCTTCGATTTCATCGCGGTATTCGTAAAGGAACACATCCTCCAGCTCCGGCACGACTGGCTTCCATTCAACTTCCGGCACGCCTTTATGGATAAAGCGGACAATCATCTTGCCATACTCTTGCTTCTCAGAAAGAAGGACATATTTCTTCCGGAACGCTTTCATCAATTCAAAATTGACGGTTGTTTCGAACACATTCCCTTTCAATGTTGAACAAATATTCTCAACCGAATCCTTATAAAGCAGTTGCTTGTTTTTGATCATAATGATTTCATTCGCAATCGATTCAATATCCGATACGATATGGGTAGATATAATGACAAGTCGGTCACGGGCGAGTTCCGTGAGTAAATGACGGAAACGCGCCCTTTCTTTCGGATCGAGGCCTGCCGTTGGCTCGTCTAAAATGAGGATTTTCGGATCGTTCAGCAATGCTTGAGCGATGCCGACACGTTGAATCATTCCACCAGAAAATTTCTTCATTTTTTTATTTACTACATCACCTAAAGCGACTTTTTCCAAGAGTTCGTCTATTTTTCGGAGTGCCTCTTTTTTCCCTAACCCTTTCAAGGCTGCTAAATACAACATATATTGCTTAGGCGAATAGTTTTTGTAATAACCGAATTGCTGCGGCAAAAAGCCTAACAGTTCACGGTACTGCTCATCCATAGCTATGATGTTTTTTCCGTTATAATAGATTTCCCCTTCGCTTGGCGTAATCAAGGTCGCCAACATTTTGATGAGCGTCGTTTTCCCTGCCCCATTTGGAGCAAGCAATCCATAAAGACCCGTGTTGAATTCCAAATTGATCTGTTGCAATGCGGTAAAATCACCGTAACGCTTGCTGACATTTTTCACGACTAACATGTTAAAATACCCCCTCCACCTGCTTGAATACGATTAGTTTTTTCAAGTAGTTCATATAAATTATCAGGCAACAGAGTAGAATAACCGCATATACAATTACTGGTATATGAAGAAGGACCCCGTTGTAAAAATCGTTATTCGCCGACTTCAAAAGTGTGTTACCCATGATCCATACTGTTAATGTTACCGTGACAATCCCTTTTGTCCTCCGATTCATCAAGGCGACTAAAAGAATGATTGAAAATAGGAACAGAGATGTGCCAGATAGCATGAACGCACGCATAAAATGGATTTCTTCAAATTTCATAGCAATAAAGGCAATTGCCAACGTATTGAGGATCAGTGTAGAAACACTAAACGCCAGCATTCGAAAGGCAATGACTTGATAAACATTATATTTACAAGCCATTTCCACGTCGTACGTAGCATTTTGTGTTTTATTCACGTACGTATAGATTGAGAGAGCAAGGAACAGAATCGGTGATAACAGAAAAATAAATGCGTAAAGATCTTGGATTTCGACTTGATTTGGTATGATGAGAAACAGGCTGTATATTCCTATGACGATAGTTAAAATAAAGCTAAGTTCCAATCGATCCGAAAATAGATGCCTCCAGCCCACCTGTTGCACCATTGATTGCAAATAGGACGAAAAGGATTCTCTCTTCACTAAACCTTGTGAGACTATTTGACTGATTTGCCTAACGATGGTGCTGTCATCGGGCATCGGTATTTTAAATTGATCTTTCTTCACGTTTCTCCACCTCCATTTCTTTACGGATCCATTTCAATGCTGCGTAGTATCTAGTTTTTACAGTCGATATGGGAATTGCTTCAAAGGATGCAATCTCCTTCAACGTATAATCACCGAAGAGTTTCAAGCGAATAATTTGTTGTGAATGTGCATCAAGTCGGTTGACTAATTCATTGACAAGCTTAAATTGCTCCTTGTGTTCAAGAGCGATCTCCAAATTGTATTCATCTTCGAAATCCTGATTGATGTCTTGGATTGGCTGTGTAAATTGTGCATACCGATAATGCTTAGAGCGGAAGTAATCGACGATACGGTTTGAAGCGAGCCTATACAGCCATGTACGGAAAGATGCTTTTTTCGGGTCGAAACTATGTATGGATTGCAAGACGACAATGAAATGCTCCTGTGTTAAATCCAGTGACAGCTCCGCATCCAACGTCTGCTTATAATGAAAAGCATACATTTCCTTATAATATTTAGACACGAGCGCATTCGCCGCTGATTCGCTGGCATTTTTCTTTATCTGTTTGATCCAGCGTAGATCATTCTCCATTTATTCATCACATGCTTTCCAAAAATCATTGCTTATAAGTATATTCGTAATTTGTACGAAAAAGGTTTTAACTTTCCTAAAGAAAAATTAGTTTAGATAGGACTGCGTCATTTGCTTTGGAGGATTGATAAAATAAAAAAAGACACCAATTCATATGTGAATTGTGTATCCTATTAAATTGTTATTCAATTTTCTCCCTATCATCCGAACCCGGTAAATAAAGATTGTCGGTTGTTGTTATCGACTTCTCCCTTGTTCAACTAACACCCCTTGAACAAGAAAAAAAGAGCCGACTAAGCAGCTCATTGCGCTTCAAGTAGAGCACCCCGTTAGTTTAACAAGAAACTCGATTATTTCCATCCGCAAACCTTCGAATTTATCGCTTCGTATGTAATTCACATACAAACCAATACTATGTTTAAAGGGAGGTGTAAAAATGAAAAAGAGCATTTTGATACTTTCGTTAATTTCTTTAATCTCATTGAGTATAACTTGGTCCGCATTCGCAACAAACAAACCAGAAGATGATTTTTATTCTTCCTTATCCAAGAATGAAAATGAGTACAAAGAATATAAAAATGCAACTTTTAATATTAGGAAAAAACTTAACGGAAGCGAACTAAAGGATTTAGAACAAGAATTAGCTAAGTATTCTTTTAGCGCTTTAACCGCTGATTATCCAGAACATGATGTGTATTTTTTTGCTTCCTATTATGAAGACAAGCATATGGTAGTAAAGAAATACGCTATTTATGATTTGGATGGAAATTTATTGTATTCTGGAGTTGGTCGTACTGCCAAAAAAGAAGCTGTGTTAAATGGGGAGTTTAATGGTTGGAAAAACCCAAGTGGAGAAAATGAACTTGCTGATGATAATCCAACCGATTAATTCATTCCTATAAACAAGTTAACTAATTTAAAGTTCAACTGTCATAAGATTTGAAAACTTAACGCCTTCTTTTAAAAGTAGGTCTTCATCATCTGTAAATGGATTTTCTATTACGGTAATTATCACATTTCGTTAGGAATATTTGTAAAATTCGCAACTACTTCATTCAAGGAAGTAGTTGACTCCATTACTCAATAAGAATCAGCTGCCATGAAAGGCAGCTGATTCTTCAACTAACCTGCCCCTTTAGTTCAATAAGAAAAAGCTGTCATGAAAGGCAGGAAGCTGATTTCTATTTAAATAGATCAAATAAGGGATATAATGGATTACCGAATAAAGGGATAATAACAAGAATAGTTATCAACATTGCAATGACGAATATTCCGAGCCTTTTTTTTTTGCTCATATGTTATTTCACTTCCTTTTCAATCCAATATTGCAGTAATTATCCAGTTTCTCGAGATTAATCGGCATAACATCGAATCAATCGCTGGAAGGGCTTGTATAGTCCATACCCTTTTAGTTAACATAACGCCAGTTCTCAGCAGTTGATCATACGCCATGACCCCTTATAAACACTCAGTTCATCTCCTGACGTCTTGATTCTTCTTTATGCACGGGAAAATACACCGTTAAGTTAACGGGCTTTCTGGTGAACGCTAGGCATGTCTACATGAATAGTTATGCAGATTGACCTCAACAAGAAGCAGACGAAAACCCTCCCTGGAAATTCATAGCGGGGGGGGGAAAGATATTTTCTGGCCGTGATTTTAACATCTCTTTGATAGCCAGCATTTCGTCCCCAGTGAATTGCCCATGATTAGCATGTGAATCCGTTTTTCTAAGTTACGACATTCCCGTATTGTCTTTACCTATCACGTGTCTTAATAAGCGTCTTATAATATCGTCCTACTGTCCAGATCATCTGATCCATTTCTTAAGTTGTCATATGGGTTGGCTGCTTCCCCTTCAACTGCTCAAACAACTTCTCCTCAGTCCCAATCCCAACATTCGCATACTTCGCATTCAGCTTTTTACTGCATCAATGCAGACTCCGACTTTATGACTAAAAAGAGGTACCTGTGTCAGACACAAAGGTGAACTATTCACACGTTCAAATAATGATACATAAAATAAAAAAACCTTATAGGTATTAATTTAGTTTGTATAATTATACAACCGCATTGTATTCACTGAATAGTGTCAAGCACAGGTACCTAAAATTTATTATATTAGCATTCATAAAGACAATTGAATCTTATTGCAAAGTGATTTCCAATGTATCGCATGCTGAATGACGTATTAGATTTTGGATGGTGTCAAATAATCGGTGCAACCAAAAAGGGGTACCTGTGTGAGACACAGTTTCAAACAATTCACGCGTTCAAGTAATTTATAGAAAAACCGCATAGGTATTGATTTACTTTGTACTATTATAGAGTTGCATTGTATTTACTGAATGGTTTCGCGCATAGGTACATAAATTTGTCTAACAATATCAAACACTCCGCCGCCGCTGCTGCTGATCCACATGCACACTCTCCGTATTCCGACATTTAGGATAATTACTGCAGCCATAAAACTTTCCGAACTTACCAGCCTTCAACGTCAACTGCCCATTACACTTCGAACAAGTAGTATGTGATTGCGGGCTATCATGCTTGGAAATCTTTTTCGCATGGCTCGTATGTGAACGTGCTGGCTTTTTGGCGTTTTTCGCTTTTCGAATCGATTGCATGTGCTCTGCCTTGAAACGTTTCCTATCATTCTTAACTAGAGTCAAAAGTTCCTCGAGCTTTTCATTAATCCCCTTCACGGTATCCTCACTAATTTGTTGCTCCTTGTACTGGCTGATTGTTGTTAGAAGTTCAGGGAACTGTATGACATGTGCAGAGTTGAAACCCTTATTGAATTTAAAAGTAGAGTTAGATGAAAATGCAATGATGGAAAAGACATCCTGCAATTCTTCTTGTGCTATGTAGGTAAGCAAAGCTTGTATATGGCCGTAATTTTGCCGGATTGGATTGTAAATTTTTGTTTTCCGTTTATATAGTACTTGTGTCCAATATGGTTTAAATTCATCACCAAAAATCCAACCGCTGTAATGTTTCGTTTCGATGACAAACACGCCATACACGGAGGTTACGATATGATCTACTTGAGTCAGTCCCCGCTCACCATTCGGAATATACACATCATGGAAGACAGTGTATGCATCCCCTAATTTCCGAAGCTTTTTCTTTACAACCCACTCCCCATACTTCCCTTTAATAACCGGCATCTTCCACTGCAGTATATTCCACAAAATCACCAATAGGACGACAACCGGAAACGCACTTGATGTAATAACCATTTTGATTATAATCAAAATCCCCTCATAAAATCCCGACATCATACTATTGTCTGCATTCATGATATCCCTCCAGGTTAATCACTTAGTTGTCGGCAACCACATCAATGTCTCTACCTTTCCAACTATTACAATAATATCATATAATGCGAAAATAGTTCCATAAAATAGGTACCTGTGTCACCATAGGAATACCCAAACCGATTCGCTCCGTCCAGTTTCCGTATAGTGATGGCTGCCTATGCACCACATACTCCAACTAAAACCTTCTCATAAAGCCCCGTAACAAGTTACAACAAGCCTATGTATAGTGATATAGAAAGCGAGGGAATGAAATGAAAACTTGTTGTATTGTGATAAGAAAGCGACCGATAGATATCGAATAAATGAATTCGGAGATATGTATTGTAAAGAGGAATGTTATGAAGAAAATGATATTAAATGTATGGATCATTTTCACCCATATATCGATGATTACGAAGCAATACGAAGCGTTTATTTCGAATGGTTTGATCATTGGGAAGATGAAATAATCGAAAGAGGGAAAAACTTTCAATGAAGTGTTGACGATGTGCTTGATCTTATAGACGAAGAAATAGAACCCTATTGGGATTACTATATCAAGCAAGGAGATGATGGCGTCTTCGCTCAAGAAATTTATAGATACTATGCAAAGTTCCAACATCCCCAAAGGAAAATACTAAAGTGGAGACCAGAACGTGATGTTTATTATTATAAGTCTTTTCAATTAGACCATCCTTTACTTAAAAACAAATGGATATCGGGTGAAGAGTTTGTCACCTTTCTTACGACTATTCAAGAAATTGAGTTTGCTGAATTATTAAAGGAGCGTTTGCATCCTTACGATGAAATGGCATTTTATTTTGACACGAAAGAAGAGGCAAAAAACATTAGTAGAATTTTAGAGGATAATTTTGGCCTGGACCTAATTGATTCCATCTACATTGATAAAGCATATTTATGTGAAGGCGAATGTCACGATATTGAACCGATTGCTACTATCAATATGGATCATTTGGACGGATGGTTTTTCTGTGATTCATGCCAAAGCTATTTTCCTGGATTTTTTGCAAAAGAAGAGTTATTGAAAGAAATTCAATTATATGAAACACAGCCTACAAGAAATGAATTCTACACACGAAAAATAAAACGTTCCTGTCGCTATCATGATGTGGGCTTTCGAATTTATCTTAGTTTTAGAATAAATAACACTATATACAGCTAATCCTGGGGATGTTCCGGTACGCATAGTTGAGAAATTATACATCATATAAGAAGCTTCCAAAGCTACCGAAATTGCATCTATGGAAACTTTGGTGATGTAACTATAGAATACGAACAGATTTCTCAGATCAACAAGGGAAAGAACTTCGCACCTATAATCAAAAGAAAATCATTTCCCTTCTCACTTGCATGCCCTTGTCCTATTGGAGCGGTTCTTCAAGAGGTTTAATTTCATTTCTAGACAATGTCTTTACAATCCATGTGACTCCTTTACCCGAGCACGCAGAAATTCTTTTCCGATGGACTGAGGAAATTTGTGATTATAAATTGCATGCGTATTTTGAGCGGAAATCGAATTTTGTTGAATGAATTCACATTCACGAATAGGAGTGTGTGGTGCACAGGCAGCCATTATTCCAAAAACTTATCCGTACTTGGATAGGAAATAGCGTTTCCGCGTGGTATTATTAATGGACTATTAATCGGAAGTATACGGGTCGTCTCAGAATGGAACGAGCAGCTAAGGAAGCTGCTTACTATCACTCATACAAGAGAGGAGGAAGTAAACAATGGACAAGGAATTAATGGATGCATTAAAATCCATTTTAGATGCTGCGCTGCAGCCGATCCATCTGGAATTGAAAGCCATAGATCAACGGTTTGACGGGATGGATGAACGGTTTGATAGTTTGGTAGGCGAGTTAAAGGAATTCCGTGATGAAACGAAGACGGCTCTTCAAGTTATTCAAATCGGACAGCAAGGTACGCGAACAGAAATGACCCAACGCTTCAATGAAACGAATAAAGGGCTGGACCGACTTGAATCCGATATTGAATTCACATATCAAAAAACGGCGATGCATGATTTGAAACTCAACCGGATTGAAAACAATCCTAACGAAAACTAGTAATAAAAGAGGCACACAAAGGCGAACTATTCACAAGTTCAAATAATGATACAAAAAATAAAGAAAAACCGCATAGGTATTGATTTATTGGTATTTCTTTTGGCGTGCCTGTGTACCGCACAACTTAAAAACAATTCTGAGTAGTGCCTAAGTTGTGTGGTACACAGGTGCACAAACAATCCCCATACTTACAGCCGTCCAAGTAGATCCATTTTGCTGCAACTTAATGTGTATCGAATCAATTAATTTTAGGATCCCGATACAAGGGTAGAATAACTTTTATTTAATGTCGTGCAAGGCTAGTGGCACCTAAAACTAAGATACCTTTTTTAGCGCACTTCAGCACTTAGTTAAAATACTCTTCTAAAAACCAATAACAACGTTTTCGTGTTTCTTCAGCACTTACCGAATTGTAAACAGCTGGCTCCCAACTACCACCTTTAAATTCAGTAATTGCTTCCTCCGCTTTAATATCTCGCGTCTTTATCCATTCACGCTGTGATTTACGCAATGAATTAAAATCTTCATATGATAACTGGACTTTCAGAAGTCCATAAATTTCATTTAACTTATCATCCCAAATTTGATATTCATCTATTGTAAAACCAACAATTTGATTATCAGAACCAAACTCCCAAACTCCAGATTCCATTGCCAGGTCCTCATCAATTTTTTGTAATTGTGACAAGTATATTGAAAACATTCCACCAGTAGTCTTATCAGTCTTACTTATTATATTTTTATTAATTCCTTCTGAACCATCTAGTATGCTTGAGGTTGATATTACGTCCAGTTGTTCACTAGGTGTCTGCTTCGACTCAACATCACCGACAATAGTATCACTAGTCACAGGAACTACATAACCTTGATCACTGTCAGAACTTGATGAACTTTCGGTAAAATTGTAAGGTGTATCGGTGTTATCATCTGTAAATGAAAAGTTACTGAGAAGTTTCGCTAGGATTGATAGTAAGACGAAACTACTAATAATATATTTCCAGATTGGTTTTCTGTTTTTATGTTCTGTGTCAGGTTGATCTTCAGCATTTACAGTTTCAGATTCCTCTTTAGCCGAATCGTTCGATTGAAAACGCGTTTCATAGTCTTGCTTCTCTTGATTACCATTGTTGTATTTCAAGTTTTCTATCCCGTTATAGATTTTGTCATAATCCCTTCTCATAGATTTATCCATAAGCGTTTCATAAGCAGTATGTAAAATAATAAATTCCGCTTCAGAACCACCCAAATCGGGGTGAGTATTTTTCGAACCAATTCGGTATGCTTTATGGATTAATTCTGTACTGGCGCGGGGGGAGACACCTAGCAGTTCGTAATAATCAATAAAGTCTTTCATAGGCATTCTCTCCTTGTTCGTTTCATTAGCGATTTCACTCTTACATCTACAATATCGCTACCGTAAAGAAACACGATGTTGATACCTAAACACCCAAAGCCTTAGACACAGCATCTGTCGGATCCACATAAAACACCGGCTGGACTTTAGTGTTTGTGTGCCTGTGCAACAAACAACAACCAACAATTCAACCAATTGTATAAAAAGCCAAAGTTTATTAGATAATCAGTTACCTATCTAAACTCCTTTGCATAAATATGAAATTGGAGTGAATTGTCCGAATACACCCCTACACAGGTACCTGACACTAATTGTTTCATGCACGGCATTTTTTTTACTTACGGAACGCTCTTCTATTCGCATAGTCCACACAGAGTGGGCATACGTTTATCTTTACATTCTTCTCATTACGATAAACCCTAAAATCCGCCGACTTTCGTTTGCAAAAATAACAAGTCTTGGTTGCAGGCGTAGTAATCTTTGCTATCTTCTCGAAAAACCTTGTCAAAATAGACACTTCAATTCCCCCTACTCGTTTCCTGTACAATTACATGAGTGTTCAATATTCTATAGATTCGCGCGTATGCGTTTTAAACGTATCTGCGGAAGGGTCAAAATAATCTTCTGTGTAATCCAGAACGAATTCATTATTCTCCATATAACCCGCACCCCAAGTGGGATCCATAGTTAACCACTTACGATCTACTTTTACTTCCAACCACGGTTGATACGTGAGATTGACGTCAAAACCTGTCGTTCCAACTACATACCTCGATTCCAATCCTGCCGCACGAAGAAGCGCAACTGCTAGTGAGAGGTACCTGTGTCAGACACAAAGGCGAACAATTCACACATCCAAATAATCATACAAGAAATAAAGAAAAAACCGCATAGGTATTGATATAATTTGTATTATTATACATTTGTATTGTATTAACTGAATAGTGCCAGACAGGCACCTAACACTACTTGTCGTCAATTTTCACTAAGTATTTTTCAATCTGTAAACCTCTTTCAGCTCGGCAATACTTAAACTTTCATCATTTATTTTTCTGTGTAACATCGCATGACAGTTTGGACAAACAGGAACTAGATCTTTTTTATAATTCACTTTATATGTATCTTCGATTTCATGAAGCGGAACAATATGATGTACATGGATAAAGCCTTTTCCTAATTCACCGTATATTACTTCGAAATTCATATCACACACACTACAATTATGACCATGCTCTTCAATACTTTTATTGCGAGCGACAGAGCTTCTTTCATATATATTCACAGACACTGTTCGCTTATGTCCTTCAATTATACCTTCATCAATTTCTTCTGGAAAAATCCCCTCTGCATAATAATCATTAATATTCTTCTCCAAATAACTTCCTAATTCTTCTTTAACTTTTATTGGACCTTGAGGTGCAGCTTTCAATCCATACTCTTTTAATCTATCTAATGCTAATTTATCGGTATTTACTCGTTCAACGAGTCTGAGTCTAGCATATTTCCCTGATATTGATTTCTCATATTCCTCAATGTTAATCCAATATTTTTTGTCATCAGTAATTTTTTCAAATACCAAATCCACTTTTTCTACTACTGTTTTATACATTACTTTCATATAAGGTTTAGTTGCATAGATGTATACTATATCGCCTACTTGATACTTTGCAGTTTGTCTCCAATCAATGTAACCAAATTCATCAAACGCTGCCACGTGATTATACATTTTACCATTTGCAGAAATTAACCATTTCAACTAACCTACCCCCTCCTATACCCCTCTCGTCCATCCACCAAATACAACGTCTCCTGCCTTTTCTTCCGATAAAACGTAACTTTTTCCAACCGCTCATTCAAATACTCCTGGAGCGCAGAATCCGTGCAATATACAAAACACCCCTTTTGACCACGCGTCATTAATGTTCTATAGGTATTACGAATAATAGGATCTGCCAATGCATGCGCTTCCTCTGGATTTTCTTTTGCAATCTTTTTTATACCCTTTAAAGATTGGTCTGTCTTGGCACGTTTTGTGTAATCTGTGATTATTTGTCCGTTTTCATATCGCATGTCATTGCCGATAATGACGCCTACATAGTCAAACTCCAATCCTTGAGCAGTATGAATACAGCCGGCTTCCCTAACTGAAGAGTTTTCGATTGCCCAGGTGTTTTCTATATTCCAGCTTATTCCGAAGTCGTGTTCAGGAATGGCGATGTCAAGATGATTAACATCCTGCCGATTTTGCTTTGGCCATTCCCAACAGTAACCTGCCATAACACGGGATTTGTTGTTTCTTCTATTAAGTTTTTCAATTTCAGAAAGCATTTCATTGGGGTCTCCAAAAAGTCGAACGTCATAATCCATCCCTAGTTCATGCATATTGGCTGTATTTCTTATTTGCAATACATCATCCAGCCAGGCGATATAGCCGTCTGACCCATCACAACGGAACTGGGACGTTAGTTCACACGAAATTATGTTAGCTTTGTATTGCTTAGCATAGTGTTCTATCAAATCGACACTACCAATATCACTTAGTGTGACTTTTTGATTTTCATCAATAAAAAATATTGTGAATTTGGAGCCTTTGATTAGCTCCTTCACCTGGTTTTCACCTTTATTGCGAAACATGCCTGACTTCTCGTTCAACCGATGTGCTTCATCTACAATCAGTACGTCAAACTCATTTTTCTCAACTTCTGTAAAACTACCGGATCCTTTAAATAGATTATCAATATGCGTCTTTCTAAAATCACCCTTTAGTTTTGCGGAGTAAATATTACGTGGTGCAGCATTCTTTGTTACATACATCGCCACTAATCCCTGATCAATTAGTTTTACCATTAAGTTAATGGCAAGAACTGACTTTCCTGTGCCAGGACCCCCTTGCACAATCATGACTTGTTTTGTACCAGTTTTAACACTATCCATCGCCTGATGAAACGCCTCTTCAAAGAACACTTTTTGTTCATCAATCATTATGAATTCTTCATTGCCTTTTAACATACTGTTTAACGCATCTTGCAACGATTTTGAAGGACGGATTTTGCCGTTCTCAATTTGATAGAGTAATTGGTTCCTGTCCCCTATTTTAATGAATTTCTTAATAAACGAACGGAGCTTTTCTATTTCACCCTTTGTGAAAACAGGTGCTTTTTCGAGATGTTCCTCATAGTGGACATCCGTCAATGGATCATTTTCGACTTTTCTATAGTTATGTAGGTATGCACATGGCTTTAATTGGATTTCTTGCTTTTGAACATTTTCATTAAAATCCTCAATCAGCGCTGAATAAGACCACGCTTGATAGGACGGATGCGTCATTTCTCGATTCGCTTTACCGACAAACGTTTTGACGATGCCATCCCTTGTGGCAATCTTTTCAACGGTCTCCCACTGTTTTAATTCCACAATGACCACATGATCCTGATTTCCATCGTTTCCAGCAATTAAAAAATCAATACGTTTAGATGTATTAGGAATATTAAACTCAATTGCTACTGAAGCATCATTCGGAATTTCTCCGTCTTGCATCACATTGGACATTTTTTGCAATGAATTCTCCCATGAACGAATCTCAGCCTTTGATGTCCGACCAATTTTCTCCTGATATGAATTGTATAAGCGGTCTATGAGCAGTTCATTTACAATGTCCCCTACAAATTGCTCTTTTGTAGATTCATATATGATCATTTATACACCAGCCTTAGTCTTTTAAGTATCAAACTTTTTTTAATCAACATGTTAAATTAGTACCAAAATTCAACTTCCTTATTAATACAATATTACCACATAAAAAGTTAGTTGTTGGAAGTACTGGCAAAATGATATTCATTTTGAAACTACAACCAATCAAGCTTTGCAAGATGCTTGTATGACAATAATATAAAAATAGGTTGTCCTTGGTACTAGTCAATTAATTCACCCAAATTGAATCAATTTCATATCTACGAGCCCTTACGGCGCTAATTGTAAAACGACAAGGAAGCCTGTTTAACATGCAATTTTTATTCGGCTTGGTACCTACCGAACGTTTATATTCAATTTTATCTAGTATTGATATTCATCCAATCCTTGATGTTTTGATGAAAAAGTCTCGATTCAGACCCAAACAATCACTTAATTACCCCGCAATGATCTATTTGTTAATCATTCGAGTCACCGAGCGCATTCCTTTCATTTAGGACCTAGTAAAGCTTCACTTTACAGATTTACGATTTAAGGTTTATTGTGGATTCCTGGTATCTGATGAGATTCCATCCGAAGCTTCCTATTCTCGAATGATCACATTGATTAGCAAATCTGAAGCGCTAGAAATTGTTCACGAAAGGCTGCTTCTTCAGTCGATGTCGGAAGGTTTAGTCTTAGATGAAACAATAACCATTGATGCAACACACGTTGAAACGTGTGATTAGGCCTCATCTAAATTAGAAATGGGGAATAAAGAAGTACAGTGAAGTAAAGTGCGTATTTTGGTATGGATTCAAGTGCCATCTGGCAGTTGGGACGAAAATCCAATACCCCCTTTAATCTCTATATTCTTTGGATAATCTTAATGATGGAAAAGCCTCAATCCCATTATTAAGATTATCCAAAGAACGCCTGCCATTTTTAAAATCAAGAACATGACATTGAATGCTGGGTACGATTACCAACCAGTTTATCGTAATGTGGCGCAGTCTATCATTGCCTATAATAAAAAGAACGAACCCGGGTCAACTGGATTTGATAAGTATTTCGCACCAATATACATGCGGGCACACTCCTATCGTTATGACAGCTTCGATGCAAAGTACATAACGCTGAAATACACAAGACCAAACGAATGTTAGGACTGCCCATTAGCCAACGACAGTCTATCTAAGAAGGTCTATAATAAGAAATTCACAGACGATTTAAAAGAGGTATCTGTGTCAGACACAAAGACGAGGTATTCACAAATTAAAATAATTATACAAAAAATAATGAAGCACCTTATAGGTATCGATTTTTTGTATGATTATACATTTTTCGTATTTAATAAATAGTGTCGCGCAGGTTCTTAAAATTATTTATGGAGAATTTTCAATACCCGGGCGACAAACACTCACTACTGCCCTCACACTGTTACTTCCATCCTTTGCTTCCCCTTCAACTGCTCAAACAACTTCTCCACAGTCCCAATCCCAACATTCTCATACTTTGCGAGGATCACCAATTCCTTCGGCAACTGCCCAACCGTTTCAATCTGGTCTTCATTCAGTTGTCTAAGAAGGCTAGGACTACCAGTAAATTCCTCCGCAGTAAATGGAATTTCAGAAAGTTCTTTTGTCACAACAATGTAGTCCGCTTTATAAAAGAAGAACAGCTCACCCGGACGCTCAAGTGCAAGTTTTCTTCTGACTTTTTCTTCTTCGATATATACCTTTAGTTCATCGAATAAATTCTCGTCGTTTTTTTCACCATACCGTTTTACATGTTTGTGAAGCCCCTCGAGATTGTTTGGTAATTCACTCATGATGCGCGCCTGTTGCTCAGCTCCAAGCCTGATGAGAAACGTTTCGGATTTATCGAACCGCTGTGGCAACAAAAATGCATCTCGCAAAAAATACGGAACGTCGAGTATTTGGCCCTTATATGTAATCGTTCGGATTGTTGTAAATCCAGGTCGTTCGGATTCTGTTACTGCACCCATTTCTTTAGTTGCCGCCACTTCGTCGTGTACAGGTTCTTCCGCAGGCTTCTGTACGGATGCAATAAGCAATTCTTCTAGTGCTTTGAGCCGCACTTCTAGTTCAGTGATGTCATAAGCCTGTTCCGCTCGATGTGATGGATCTTGATAATCCGGAACTGTGACGTCGACGGGACCGTACACTTCGACGTACCATTTGACGATTGTATAGACGGCCTCCCATGACAACAGCGCTTCGGAGTAGCGGAACATCCGGGAATCATGCGCTGCTTTATTGCCAATTTGACGCACGTGGTGAAGTGCGTCTCTGATTTCGGGTGTTAAGTAGCCGTTTTCATTGAGCAAATCGAGTCTTTCTTTTAAATTCGACCACGATTCATCTGGTAGCTTTTCAGCCTGGATGACTTGCTGCAATATATTTTCAACGAATACTCTTGCATGTGTAAGCATTGTGCGTGGGCTTGTGAATATACTGTTTTCAAGCTCACGGGCAACGTATGCAAGTTCTTTTGATAGTGGTTCAAGAAATTTAAAGAAGTATGGTTGATTGTCCATTTGACGTTTCCTCCAGCCGTTTGAATTTCCTATTATAGTCTTATTTTACCACAATTCTATAGTGTCTGCGTTTCCATAATATAGTGAAGCTAAGCTTAGTAGTAAAGATGTTTCCACCTCCCCATTGTCTTGTGGATCATACAGCCATTCTTTCGCTTTCGAATCAATGACAGACACAACGTCGAGATCGTTCTCGACAATATCTTTTTATTTCTTTTAATCTCTTTGGTTATTGCTAGGGGCATTTTGCCCTCTGTAGAGGGTGCAAAATGCACTTCCTCTTGGAGAGATTTTGCGGTCGTCGATGGTGCATCTTGCCCCCTGATTGTGCAGAATTGTATAATCCATGCGGTACCATTTCGTCTTGTGCATTTTCATCCGATTACCCCGCATTAACGGGCAATAAGACCCCCAACTTCAAGTCTTCGTGGAAGCAAGAAGAATTAGTCGGGAATCAATTGCCCGTAGAAGCCCGAATGGCTCAACTAACAATCAGTGGAGGATGAGGCAGACTAAAAACGCGACGTCCTGTCGCAACGTCTGCACTAGCACGTCCTGTACGTCGAAAAAGCCCCACTGATTGAAGTTCCGCTTATACGAAGCGGCCGAAATGATATAACCACTGTCTTCCATTCGACGAATCGCTCTTTTCATCGTATCGCTAGATCAAAATGGGAACTCCTCGTTTTTCCACTCTTCATATGTTTTGTAAACCCACTTATGCCCATCCCGCACATTCGTCGAGATGAGCGCTTTAAAATACAGTTGCTGCAGTAAAATTGCCGCGTTTAATCCAACTGCCATCGCGAGCGACGGAAGCACTTGAAGAGGCATCTCTTAAATTAATAAATGCATCTCGAATCCTCCTTTGAATGAAGTCCAAACACACGTCTCCCTACTCACTAGTGTTTTTTGACGATAGCACGAGGTCTTTGGCCTAGACGAACGATGCTTTCACCCTATATATAGACAAACCATCTGAAAAAGGGGACAACTGGTGACATTTATTTTTAGTTTATGACTGCCATCCATTTTCAGAGCGCCTTAATTGTGTGGTGCCTGTGCACGAAGCATTTATGTATGTTTCTACAATCAGATCTGTATCATGGAAGGAACAACTCAGAATTGCGTTTGAATTGTGTAATAAACAGGCAGCCATCACTCAATATGATAGAAAAAGGCCTTCCAAGCAGATCATTGCAGAACAAATTATCGCTCGTTCATCAAATTGTCAAAAATATGTGAGCGCAAACTAACTGAATGAAGGTGAAAAGACGATGCAAAAGCTCTATTTTGAACCTGCATGGGACCGAGCAATTGCCCCTGCTGATCGCAAAAAAATGATGAATCATTTCCAACAACAAACAAAACAACTGCAAGGCGGCGTCCATTTTTCATTTTTATGGAATGCCCGGAATTATAAAGGTGAACAGCTTATTACTGTACTCATTCACAATTTTGATGAAGTAAACTTCCGCTTACAAAATACAACCATTGCCTACTATGAACAAGGCAACCAACTGGCCAATGCAACGTTTAGCTTACCTTGTGAAATTGCCAGAAATACCTCCATGCCATGGACGTTTATATTTTCAAAAACGATTGAAACAACTAGTTGTCCGGAGTATACAATCTGGAATTAAGGAAAAAGAGTTTGGTCTAATTGCATATCCATTACTTACCTTATGGGCCAAACTCAATAAAAAATAAAGCACATACCTAAAAATCCAATTTTCTGAAAGGTTATGATAGACTAATAGAATAGCAAAGAAAGGAAGCGATTTTATGCAATTTAAAACACTAAACAATGGACTTGAAATCCCTCAACTTGGCTTCGGAGTGTGGAAAATCCCTGATGAAGAAGCAAAAAATGCGGTGGAACAAGCACTAGAAGCTGGCTATCGTTTGATTGATACTGCAAAAATTTATCGAAATGAAGTTGGTGTCGGTAAAGCACTTGCAGCTAGCACTGTGCCGCGAGAGGATCTATTCATCACAACCAAACTTTGGAATGCCGATCAAGGCTATGAAAATACACTACAAGCATTCGATGAAAGTCTCGAAAAACTTGGTCTCGATTATGTTGATCTATACTTAATCCATTGGCCAACACCAATGTTTGATACGTATGTAGAAACGTACAAGGCGTTGGAAACAATTTATAAAGATGGCCGTGCAAAGGCTATTGGCGTCTGTAACTTTGATATCGAGCATTTACAACGAATCATAAACGAATGTGAAGTAATGCCGTCTGTGAACCAAGTGGAGTGCCACCCCTATCTACAGCAAACAGAACTCAAGGCGTTTTGTAAAGAACATGGCATTCTTTTCGAAGCATACAGCCCATTAATGAACGGCACCAAGGTTTTACAAGATCCAGTAATTCAGGAAATTGCAAATCAATATGGCAAAACTCCAGCCCAAGTCATTTTGCGCTGGCATCTTCAAACAGATGTCGTTGCCATTCCTAAAACAGTGACACCTTCACGAATGGACGAAAACATAAACGTATTTGATTTTGAATTAAGTGACACGGATTTAGATAAGATTGCGACACTTGAACGCAACAAACGCCATAATGCAGTACCTAGCCTATTTGACATGCGTTAATTGCAGACACCGAAAATAAAATAATCCCTCATTTTCTCGGAATAGAAAATGAGGGATTATTTTAACTTTCATGATTTAATGAGGATCTTTGTCTTTGTCTTTGTCTTTGTCTTTGTCTTTGTCTTTGCCTTTATCTTTATTTTTCTCCTTATCTCTCTTGTTCTCCTTATCTCTCTTATCCTTTTTGTTTTCTTTCTCACTGTCTCTCCCGTTATCTTTCTTGTCCTCCTTATCCTTTTTGTTCTCTTTCTCTCTGTCTTTCCTCTTATCTTTCTTATCCTCTTTATCCTTTTTCTTTTCTTTATCTTTCTTCTTCCCGTTGTCTATCATTCCACTTCGTTTCTTTTTCTTCTTTTCAACTAATGGTAAATTAAATGCCTTGTTAGGCAATTCACTCATGGATTTAGTTATTATTTGTTGGAATATGGTTGTCACTGTGACACCACTTGTTGCTGTCAAGTAATGGTCTTGATCGGTTTTATCATACCCTAACCAAATCGCACCAACGATATCTGGTGTGTATCCAACAAACCAGTGATCTTTTGAACCAGCTACGCCAGGGAAAGGCAATTGTGTAGTACCGGTTTTTCCAGCAATGTCTATGCCGGGTATCTGTGCATTCTTAGCTGTTCCGTTATCCACTACCCCTTTTAACATATACGTCATCTTTTGAGCAACTTCCGGTTCTGTAACCTGAGCGGACTTTTCACTCCACTTTCCAACTACTTTTCCTCCTGCATCCTTTATTTCTGAAATAGCATGAGCTTGCATCATTATTCCATCGTTCGGAAATGCGGAAAAAGCCTGTGCCATTAATAACGGTGACGTTCCTTGGTGTAAACCACCAAGTGCTAGCCCGAGATTATGATCTTCTTTTTCTAAAGGAATACCAAACCGTTCAACTGTGCTAAAACCTTGTTCAATTCCGATTTTATGTAATAGCCAAACTGGAGGTATGTTGTACGAGTTAATTAGCGCATCATACAGTGTCACTTGGCCGCGGTATCGTTTATCAATATTTTGTGGTTGATAGCCATCTATATTGATTGGTTCATCAACCAGCATATCGTCAAAGTCATAGCCCTGCTCCAATGCAGACGTATAAACAGCAAGTGGTTTTAATGCTGATCCGGGTTGCCTTACTAAATTTGTCGCGTTATTAAATCGTTTGTACGTATAGTCTCCTCTTCCTCCAACTAACGCGCTAATCCCACCCGTTTTAGGATTAAGAAATACGGATCCACTTTGAATTAGTTGATCGGGCTTGCTAACTGGAAAGTTGTTTTCATTCTGATAGACTTCTTCCGTAGCGTCCTGAATAACTGGGTTTAGTTCCGTATAAATGTGAAGTCCCCCGGACAACACTTCGTTTTCAGTTAATCCGTACTTTTGTACTGCTTCCTCGATTAGATAGTCCACATAATACGGATATTTCCCTTTATAATCGATGGTCTCTTTATCCGTTAACGCAATGGGTTGATCTATTGTTTTTTCAAGATCCTTTTGATTGATATAGCCTTCGCTCTTCATTAATGACAGCACGATATTTCTTCGTTCAACCGCTTTTTCCATGCTTTTATAAGGTGATAAGGTAGACGGGGCCTTGACTAGTCCCGCTAATGTAGCTGATTCGTTTAATGTTAATTCACTAACATCTTTACCAAAATAGACGTGTGCTGCTCGTTGAATCCCCCATGCGCCTTCACCAAAATAGATTTGGTTTAAATAACGTTCCATGATTTCATCTTTTGAGTACTTTTTTTCGATTTTCTTTGTGAATATAAGTTCTTTGAATTTACGCGTATACGTGCGTTCCTCTGTTAAAAATACATTTTTCGAAAGCTGTTGCGTAATTGTACTACCGCCAGCAACAACTTTACCTTTTACTAGATTTTTCATAAGTGCTTTGGTAATACCAAAGTAGTTAATACCATTATGCTTATAAAATCGTTGGTCTTCTGTAGCGACAAAAGCTTCAATGAGTTCTGTTGGAATCTGATCCAGACTAACTCCTTCAATTTTCGAGTTAGAAACTTTACTAGCTACTTCGCCATTTATATCATAAATAAATGTAGGTCTTGGTTCTACAATATTCAATTTACTTACATCGCTAAACGCTATTAAAATAGAAAATACCAATAGCCCAAACAAGATAATACCTAGGAAGACTACTACTAGTCTATTGATGCGTTTTTTTGATTTAAACCGTTCTTTACTGCTGCTTAATCGAGTCTGTTGTTTCCTACGTTCCATTCTGCTCAAACGAATACCACCTTCTATGTTGTTGCAAAAAAATATGGAGCTATGAGTTACAACTAATTCTTGGGAATGCATGCCTAACATTTAACACTAAACTAACGCCAATACGATATCAATAGTGTCATTGTCGCATTTGGTGCCAGGTGATACTTTCTCGCAATGCCGTTGTACCCTACTTCCATAATGAAACAATAGTACGACACAAAAAATAACCACCTTATAAAGGTAGTCGGTAGCATACATATCAAATTTTTGTACCTACGAAACGAACAATTCTGTTTGTTTAGACATTCACTATACCTTATTGCACAGCATAGGTACTTCAAATCTTAGGTGCGCATTGAAAAGGTATAAACGTTTTCCACGCTTTATTGCCAAAAATCATATATAATTCAATCATCAAGAGGGGGAAGATTTATGAAATTCGAAATGACGGAAAACGGTTTTGAGACAACGACGGCATTTGGTCAACTAACCATTTCAGGTAATGAGGATTATGGGTTTAGGCCATACCAACTTCTTGTTTCTTCTGTTGCGGTATGTAGTGGTGGTGTATTACGAAATATACTAGAAAAAATGCGCATGCCCGCTGAAAATGTAACAATTGAAGTGAATGAAGTACTTCGTAATCCAGAGATGGCCAACCGAGTTGAAAAAATCCATCTTCATTTTATCATTAAAGGTCAACATATCGATGAGTCAAAAATGGATAAAGTATTCGAGTTGACCAAGAAGAACTGTTCCATGGCCCAATCCGTCATCGATTCAATTGAACTGGTTGAAACGTATGAAATTATAGCTTGAGGTGTAGTATGTTACGTCTGTTGATTAACCAATAGTAATGAGTTAATTACTTGATCAGCACATGCCCACTACTTGTATAGTTGCGCTTTTGGATTGAATGACTTCTATGTTTCAAGTCAAAAAACCCACACTTTCTTTCCATTTAAATAAGGTACCCATATATCAATCATCTAATGAAGTATTTCACTTCGCATGAGATGGATAAATGGGTACCTTTTTATAGCGTTACACCTTAAACTCTTGAATCATTTCTTGCAAGTCGATTGCCTTTTCGAGTCCCGGTTGCCTGTGCACCACACATTTTTTGCAATCCACCATTAATTTGCTCCATCATTCCACCATTTCCTTCTCAAATTTTAGGCAATATCCCTTTCCATATACATATCCCCAAAACACCAAACCATATCTAAGATTTGTATAACCTAAATCTATGTAATTCCTAGACCATTCACACTACAATAAACCTATACAGATGAAAGGCGGTGCTCTACACCTATGATTAGCGAACAAATCTTAATCAGCACAGTTTTCATTGCTGGGATGCTATCCTTTTTTTCACCATGCATCCTTCCCCTACTTCCTGTTTATATATCCATCCTTTCAACGGATGAAAATGGCACACAAGATCGGCAACCTTTGAAAAGACTCGGTAAATGGCAAGTAAACCCGCGTTTAATTTTCAAAACAATTATTTTTGTTTTCGGACTATCCACAAGCTTTGTCATCTTAGGATTTGGTGCTGGGGCTCTTGGCTCTTTCATTAATACAGATTGGTTTATCGGCTTTTGCGGGGCTATCGTGGTGGTGCTTGGATTACACCAAATGGGGTTATTTAACCTCTCTCTATTAAACCGACAAAAAAAGGTTGAACTTAAAAGAAGTGGCAAGCGAGATATGCTAGGAACCTATTTACTCGGTTTTACATTCAGTTTTGGATGGACCCCTTGTATCGGCCCAATCCTTGGCGCAGTTTTAGGATTATCCGCAAGTGAAGGTCACGCACTATATGGGGCTATGCTCATGTCATTTTATGCACTTGGTTTGTTAATCCCCTTTTTACTACTTTCTATTTTCTCGGATCTATTACTAAGACAAGTAAAGAAAATCAACAAGCATATGCGTAAAATACGCTTTATTGGCGGTGTCATTATTGTCATCATGGGCCTTATTCTGATGACGAACAACTTAAATCTATTCGTATCTTTAATACCACAGTAAAGGAGGCGTTTAATTGTGATGAAAAAAATACCTATTCTTCTCGCTCTCGTCTTTTTAATGACAGCATGCTCTGGCGATAAGGATCAAACTACTAAGCAAACAAACAATGAAAAGCAAGCACCAACTTTTGACTTAGTGGATGTAGATGGAAATACGCACAATCTCTCGGATTATGCGGGCAAAAAAGTATATATTAAATTCTGGGCTTCTTGGTGTTCAATCTGCTTATCGGGCCTAGAAGAAATAAATACGCTAGCTGCGGAAGAGAAGGACTTTGTCGTTCTTACAATTGTTTCACCCGGTTTTAACAATGAAAAGAACAGTGATGCCTTTATTAAATGGTTCAAAGGCGTTGAAAATGTCTCGTCTATACCTGTTCTCTTAGATGAGGGTGGCTCCATAGCCAAACACTATCAGGTACGAGGTTACCCTACTTCTGTCTTCATTAATGCAGACGGTGAATTGATCAAAACGCAACCTGGACATTTAAGCAACGAACAAATCAGAACTCAATTAAAATAATACCACTAACGAAGGGGGCTTGAAGAACAATGAAATTTAAACTTATCGGCGGATTAATAGGACTACTGCTTCTACTTGCGGGTTGTTCGACATCGAACGCAACGTTAAAAAGCGTTACAGATACTTCACCTAATTCAGCTGGAGCGACTTCCAAGTATCCTGAAAACCCAAATTTACAAGTGACATATGATCCCGATAAATTAGAGGAAATTTGGCTTGCAGGCGGTTGCTTTTGGGGAGTTGAAGCCTATATGGCTCGGGTGTATGGTGTAGCTGATGTTACTTCTGGTTACGCAAACGGCCATACAGAAGACCCTACCTATGAAAAGGTAATTAAGGGAGACACGGGATACGCTGAAACAGTCCATGTACGTTACGACCCGGAGCGCGTTGATTTGGAAAAACTGTTAACACACTATTTCCAAGTGATTGACCCGACTGTCTTAAATCGACAAGGAAATGATCGCGGAGAACAATACCGTACGGGCGTTTATTATAAAAAATCCTCAGATAAAGGTATAATTGATCAAGTAGTCTCAAAGGAACAGAAAAAATATGATGACCCCATTGTGACTGAAGTTGAATCATTACTATCCTACACACTTGCAGAGGATTATCATCAAGATTATCTGGAGAAAAATCCAGACGGTTATTGCCATATCGAATTTGATTCGCTTGAAGATCAGGAAATACCTAGCCTCATTGATCCCGCGTTATACCCTAAACCGAGCGATAAGGAACTTAAAGAAAAATTGACTGACATTCAGTATAAAGTGACCCAAGGTAATGGAACTGAAATGGCTTTTTCTAATGATTTTTGGGACAATTATGAACCTGGTCTATATGTTGATATTGCAACTGGTGAACCTCTTTTTTCATCATCAGACAAATATGATTCTGGCTGTGGCTGGCCAAGTTTTACAAAACCAATTGACCCGGATGTAGTCGTTGAACTTGAAGATAAAAGCTTTAATATGATTAGAATTGAGGTAAGAAGTCGCTCAGGAAATAGCCATTTAGGGCATGTTTTTGACGATGGACCAAAAGACAAAGGCGGATTACGCTATTGCATTAACAGTGCTGCGATAGCTTTCATTCCACAAGCAGAAATGGAAGCAGCTGGTTACGGCTATCTTAAAAACAGTACAAAATAAGGGGGTTCTTGCCCCCTTTTTAGTCATTTAGATAGAAAGGAGAAAGCCATGTACACATTACTAGTAGTCGATGATGAACCTATCATTATTAAAGGTATTCGCTCCTTTGTCGATTTTGAAGCACTTTCGATTACAGCTGTCTACGAAGCATCCAATGGTGAAATGGCGCTTGAAAGCTTTAAGGAGCATCTACCTGATCTTGTTTTAGCTGATATTAATATGCCTAAAATGAATGGTCTTGATTTTGCCATTGCTGCAAAAGCCATTAAACCAGATGTGAAAATTGCACTCGTAACTGGCTATGATTATTTTGACTATGCATTAACGGCTTTAAAGAATGGCATTGACGACTATGTATTAAAACCCGTATCCAGAAAAGACATTCAAGAAACTTTAAAAAAGCTCATTGAAAAGCTTAACAATGACCAAAGTAATTTAGAGGTTTCGCGACTAGTAAAGGATATTATCAGCAACTCGATTTCTTCTGAAGATACGGGCTACAAATCTAAAATCCAAAATGAAATAGCTCTAAACATCTCAAATAACGAGTTCTCTTTAACCTATTTGGCGAAACAAATGTCTCTTAGCACATCCTACCTAAGCACGCTATTTAAGTCGCTTTATGGCACTACATTCCAAGATCATATGCTTTCCATTCGACTGGATCGCGCTAAAATTTTGTTGCTTAGTACAGAGATGAAAGTATATGAAATTGCTGCTGCAGTAGGCTTTGACGATCCTAACTATTTCAGTGCAACCTTCAAAAGGAGATTTCATTTTTCTCCAAATCAGTTTAAGGAAAAGGCAAAAGAATGAAGCGATTTACATCTAAAATGATGAAAAAACTTCGCGTGCAAATTGCCCTCCATTATTTAATGGCGAGTGCACTCACCCTCTTACTGATGGGATTCATCCTCTATGCGAGTATTTCATCAGTTGTATTAAAAGAGGCTGTAACTACAACCGAGAACGCTGTTGATAAAAGTGGGATGTATATTGACTTATATATTGATCGTTTAAAAGCTGTTTCAAGCTTACTCTCTGAAAATCCACAACTTGTTAGCTATTTATCCAACACAAAGCGTGATCCTTTAGCAAAGAAAGATATATACACGAGTATTGACACAACAATTGCTTCAGATTCCTTCATTAAATCGGTCATTATTGTCAGTAAGGATGGACAAATCCTTTCGAATGAACGTAACTTAAACATGAGCATGTCCAGTGATATGATGAAGGAACAATGGTATACCTCCGCAATCCATAGTGGAAGCATGCCTGTACTCACGTCTGCGAGAATGCAGAAGTTTTCTATGGACAAAGACAGTTGGGTAATCTCCATCAGCCGCGAGATTAAGAACACACAAGGCGAAAATATTGGTGTGTTGCTGATTGATATCGAATATAAGGTAATTGACGATTACTTAGCAAATTTGGATTTAGGTAAAACCGGTTTCTCTTTTATTATCAATGACAATTCCGAGGTCGTTTACCATAAGGACCCTGTTTACTTTAGAGACGTGGCGAAACAAAACACACTTCGAAATATTGTTGCAAATAAAGACAGTTATGACACGAAACAAAATACACTTACACATACCTATCCTCTCAAAAATGCGGATTGGCTCCTTGTCGGTGTGTCTTCTCAAGATGGTCTACTCGCTATAAAAAAACAACTTCTAGAAATCTTTTTATTGGTAGGAATCGTCCTTCAAATCATCGCAGCTATAAGTGTTGGCTTATTTGCTGGGAGAATAACTGCACCTTTTCAAAAATTAGAAAAAGCGATGCAAGAAATTGAGAATGGTTTATCAGAAGTGCCAATTGACGACAAAGGTTGTTATGAAGCACAAAGTTTAGCAAGACATTTCAATCTTATGATTCAAAAAATTGAAAAGCTCATGCAGGAAATTACGGAGAAAGAAAAGCATCTTAGATCTTCTGAAATTAATGTACTACATAGCCAAATCAATCCGCACTTTTTATACAATACGCTCGATACAATTGTATGGATGGCTGAGTTTAATAATAGTGAAAAGGTCATTGAAATCACGAAGGCACTTGCACAATTTTTCCGTTTGTCGCTTAGTGGTGGCAAGGAACTAACGACTGTAGAAAATGAACTCGATCATGTACGCCAATACCTCTTTATACAACAAGAGCGCTATGGGGATCAGATGGCCTATGATATTGTCTGTGATGATGCATTAATGCAGATGCAAATGCCGAAGATTTTAGTACAACCCATCGTTGAAAATGCTTTGTATCATGGCATCCGTGGTATGGCCCATCAAGGTCATATTGAGATTCGGGCCGAAGAGAGCGCTAGTGATATTCTCCTAATTGTAAAAGACAACGGAGAAGGCTTTGATTTGACGCAAATTGACCAGAATGTTTCAAACAATGTCGCTAAACTTGGCGGAGTCGGTATTAAAAATGTTGATGAGCGCATCAAGCTTTACTATGGAGAAGCGTATGGAATAACAATCGATTCAATTGTCGGAAGTGGGACGACTGTAACAATTAAAATCCCCCAGAATAGAGTTTAAAATACACCGCCTACAGATTAACTATCTGTGGGCGGTGTATTTTCTCTTCTATATACGGTGATTGCAATCTTTTGGCTTGCCATCAACTTCGCGACCGTATGCCGTACTTTTTTTCGATATCTAACATTTGAAAGTCCTTTTCTTGAAGTTCAGCTCTTAATGTTCCCTTCAACTTATGCGCATTTTTTGTCTTTCATTTTGTTAACCTCAAGCTTGCGATTTCTTCTTCGCTCAGTGGAAGAAGTCCCATAATCTCTTCATTGCTATATCCCTTTGTAATCATCGAACGTGCAAGAGCTCTTCTTTCTTCAGTAATTCCTTCTTTAATCCCTTCCGCCCTATCCATTGCCATCAGCTCCGCAACTGTAGGCGGTACGTTATTTTTTTCGAAATGTAACATTTGAAAGTCCTCCTCTTGAAGTTCAACTCTTAATGATTCCTTTAGCTGCTCAGGTAATCGCAATAAATAATCGATGAAGTAAAACAATGCAGATATGGATGGACGCTGAATGTTTTCATCGTGCAACAACTCACGCAACAACTTCACCTTGAAAACGAACCGTGCATCCGCATCAAGCTTTGTTTTATTCAAATAAATTGCAGCTAGGACTGCCTTACTGAACAAATTTGGCGATTGTTCCAACTCACTTACATTTTGCTCCATCAACGTGTATTGATTGAATACATAACTTAATTACGTACCGAAATAAGCATACTCGAAAGCGTTGGGAATTATCCGCTCATCCGCACCTGTTTGTATCGCCATTGCAACGATTTCTTGGTCATAGCGGTCGTAGATCCGGTAGAAATATTGAAACATTCTTTTTGGGAAATCTAGGTCAGCGTCACCTTGCACTTCGATATGAATCAAAATCCATTTCTCTTGCCCGTCTTTCAAATGTACTTTGACAATCTGATCGGCAATTTTCCGACCTTTCTTTTTTTCAATAATTACTTTGAATAACTCTTGTTGCAAAAAATCCGGCGGCTTAGTGAAGTCGATTTTCTCATACAGGTCCGGTAGAAAAAACAATAGAAAATCCTCAAACAGATCCGCTATGACCTTCTTCCACAGACCATCCTGATCCACATTACTTACCTTGTAGGCACTTGTTTTTTCAAGAATCAGTGCGTTTACCATAATTATATCACACTCCAAATTCTAAGTTACCACTATAATCAGATTAATTATAACACATAAGAACATACATTCCAATTTGTATAGAAACAAAAACACACCGCCTACAGATAAACTATCTGTAGGCGGTGTGTTTCTCTCTTCTACCATGTTCAGCTTAATTCACAACAAAATACCTCGCATCCGGATGAGCAAATACCATCGCAGACACGGATGCTTCTGGTTCCATCATGAATTCTTCTGTTAACTCAACGCCAATATCTTCTGGGTTTATCAAACCAAAAAGCTTGGCTTGATCATCTAGATTTGGACATGCTGGGTAACCAAAGGAGAAGCGTTGCCCTTGGTATTTGGCAGCGAAAGCATCTTTCATTGTAAAGTCTGTTGCGTCTGGGAAGCCCCACTGATCTCGAATTTCTTGGTGAATTCGTTCCGCAAAACCTTCCGCTAGTTCAAGGGCAGTTGCTTGGAATGCATGGCTTTCTAAAAACTTGCCTTGTTCCTTTAATCTGTTCGCTTCGGCACGCACGCCGTGACCTGTCGTTACTTGCATAAACGCAACATAGTCCATTTCTCCACTTTCCACTGATTTCAAGAAATCAGCTAGGCACAAGAAAGGTGTGACAGATTGACGTGGGAATGTGAAACGTTCGATTTCTGTTTTAGCGTCTTTCGGATCATAGATAATTACATCATCGCCATCTGCTTGCGCAGGGAAAAATTGATACAACCCTCGTGGTTTTAATAGATCCGATCGTAAGAACCCAGTGACGAGTTCATGGAGCCCAGTTGCACGTTCATCTCCTCTTTCGATTAGCTTATCGCTATATCCCCTTAAACCTAAGTGATGGCCAATCAATGTGCGCATATTGACATAAGGATGAAGGTGGGCAACGGAATAATCTCTCATCACATGTCGTCGAAGATCTTTCGGAATGTAGACGGCAACATCTTCACGGACCGTTTTCACTGGCTTCTCTAATACAGCAACCGCAGTTTTGGAAGCACGAACCGCCTCTGCTAGTACACGTTTCTCCTGTTGGATAACTAAGTCGTCCAATAAAACCACTTTATCTTCCTTATCCTGCAAACGATTGGCTAGATCGAGCCCTTGCATGGCATCTTTTGCATATAACACCGGACCGTCGTATTCAGCAGATATTTTTGTTTCTGTGAAACGACGAGACAGAGCTGCTCCCCCTACAAGGATTGGTACATCAATACCCGCCTCTTTAAAATCTTGTGCAGTAATCACCATTTGATGCGCAGATTTAACGAGAAGGCCAGACAAACCAATGATATCCGGCTTTTCTTGACGAATGACTTCTATCAGCTTAGCGGGTGTAACTTTAATGCCAACATCGATTACTTTATAGCCATTATTACTTAAAATAATCTCAACCAGATTTTTCCCAATATCATGCACATCACCCTTGACTGTTGCCAACACGATTTTCCCCTTACCGGAATCGTCTTCTTTTTTCTCCATGAAATCTTCTAGGTAGCCAACAGATGCTTTCATAACACCTGCACTTTGCAGTACTTCGGCAACAATGAGTTTATTCTCATTGAACAAGCGCCCTACCTCAGCCATCCCTTTCATCAGCGGCCCGTTGATAATATCAAGCGGCGTATCATACATCTGAAGTGCAGCTTCCAAATCAGGGAGTAGCCCTTCTTTTGTTCCTTCAATAATGTAATAAGCAAGACGTTCAGGAACTGTTTTTGGAATATCATCTTCTGTTTTCTCTTTTTTCTTACCGCGATAAAAATCAGTGAAATCAGCAAGTGTTTTGTCCGTTGTGGTAAATAAAAGCTCGTCCGCCATTTTAATTTCCTGCTCCGGAATAGACGCAAAACGCTCCAGTTTCTCTGTGTTCACAATCGCAAAATCAAGCCCTGCTTGCGTACAATGGTATAAATAAACGGCATTCAGCACTTCACGTCCAACTGGCGGAAGTCCAAATGACACATTACTTACACCTAACGTCGTTAGACAGCGCGGCATCTTTTCTTTTATTAAACGAATGCCTTCAATCGTTTCTACTGCTGCACCAATGTATTGTTGATCCCCTGTTCCGACTGGGAATACGAGCGGATCGAAAATAATATCTTCCGGCGCAAGGCCCCATTTGTTGACAAGCAAGTCATATGAACGCTCCGCGATTTCAAGTTTTCGTTCACGCGTAACGCCCATTCCAATTTCATCAATCGTCCCTACGACGACAGCGGCACCATACTTTTTCACAAGTGGCATCACTGCGTCAAATCGTTCTTCTCCGTCTTCTAGGTTGATGGAGTTAATGATTGTTTTACCTTGTGAATACTTTAACGCTTCTTCAATCACTTTTTCATCCGTCGAGTCAATGACAAGTGGTACTTTAACTTTTTTCACGACTTCTTTCATGAATTCGGACATGTCCTCTAACTCATCACGGTCTGGGTTCGCAAGACAAATATCAATAACGTGCGCGCCGCCTTTTACTTGAGCACGTGCAATTTCAGATGCTTCTTCAAACTTGCCTTCTATAATTAGTCGTTTAAATTTCCGAGATCCTATTACATTCGTGCGTTCGCCAATTAATAAAGGACGCATTGATTCATCATATTGAAGGGGCTCAATCCCAGATAAAACATGACCACGACTTGATTCCGCCGGCTTACGTGGCGCCAAATCTTTCACCGCTTCTCGTAGTGCTTTAATATGTGCCGGAGTCGTTCCGCAACATCCACCCACCACATTTAACCACCCTTTTTCCGCAAAACCCATTAACTTTTTAGAAAGTGATTCGGGCGATTCATGGTAATGCCCTTCTTCATCTGGTAATCCAGCGTTCGGATAACAACTAACATAGCCATCCGATATCTCTGACAGCGAGCGGATATGATCCCTCATAAATTCTGGTCCAGTTGCACAGTTTAAGCCTACAGAAAGTGGTTTAATATGCTCAATGGAAATATAGAAGGCTTCAATACTTTGTCCAGCTAGCGTCGTCCCCATCGGTTCAATTGTTCCTGAAATCATAATAGGAAGTTCTATCCCCGTTTCTTCAAACGCTTTTTTAATGCCAATTGTAGCAGCCTTGACGTTCAGCATATCTTGGCTAGTTTCTAGTAAAATTAAGTCACTTCCGCCTTCAACTAATGCTTTTGCTTGTATGTAAAAGTCCTGTGTCAATTCGTCAAACGTAATTCCCCCTGTGACAGATAGCGTTTTCGTCGTTGGCCCAATTGCACCTGCTACAAAACGTGGCCATTCATCTGTAGAGAATTCAGCACTGCATTTCTTCGCAAATTGTGCTGCGCGGAAGTTAATGTCATGTGCTTGGTCTCCAAGATCATAATCATTCAACACAACTGGCGTTCCACCGAACGTATTCGTACAAATGATATCGGCACCCGCTTCTAAATAACCACGATGAATCGTTTCAATAACCTCTGGATTAACGATATTTAAATATTCATTACAGCCATCATATTCTTCCCCACCGAAATCTTCCGGAGATAGATTCGCGTTTTGAATCATCGTTCCCATTGCTCCATCAATGATAAGAATTCTTTTTTGAAGTTCCTCTTTAATTAGATGAGTCGACATAGCTGATCTCTCTCTCTCTGTACGTTAATTTAGTTGTGATGGTGAATCAATTTCAGTAACATGCCATTTCGAATGAAAAACGTGATTATGTATTAGCTACTAAAAAACCTTTTGCAGCTTTAGTTCCCCTAGTAAACCTATTCTACTTATCCTGCTAAATCACAAAAAAACCTTCTATGAAAAGAAGGCTTACGATATCTAATACGTTCCTTTTCATCTGTCAGGACATCGCTCGCCTGCTGGATTTAGCACCTGACCTCACGGCTGGTTGCTGAAGCGTCATAGGGCCAGTCCCTCAACTTCTCTTGATAAGAATTCACTATTCAGTTTTAGTTAGTAAGTGTATCGTAACTTGATAGTCTGTTTCAGTCAAGCCTATTTTCGCAAGAAAGGGAATTTTCTCTATCTTACGCTAGACAGTTGATTCAATCATCCTTACCATTTTTATAACCTCCTTTTGCTATTAAGCCATGAATCAATAAAATGATTTTTCATTAAAATTGGTTTATCTTAAATCAGTGCGGGTATAGTTAGATTACAAGGCGGAACTACCGAAGGATGGACCTTAGTAGACGAGTAACCTACAGGCGATTCTGACGATGAACTGCACAGCCTTGGCGGAAAATTTGCTTTACTGGCGACAGGCACACTTTTTTAGAACCACGTTATCAGGTTCCAATCTTTATGTGCTAACCAAGCAGTAAACGTACCATTTTTTGTGGAAGTGCAACTTGAAGACTGACTTCAAAAAAGCGGATCGCGTACCAACCATCTTGCGACTGCATGGCCGGAATGGCTAATTGAGTCAGCCCTATCAAACTGCATCGACGAGCGTTTCATTATTATTCGTCAGGAAGAACAGTTTGTGTGATTGAAATAACTATCAAATTTTCCGAGTGCACCCCCTTTTTTATCAGGGAATAAAAAAAGCATGATCCTCTTAGTTTGTAACCCGTTCAGTGGAGTGGTACAAAATTCAAATTAAAGCATTTTAAAGACCGCTAATTCGATTATGAATTAGCGGTCTTTAAAATGCCTATACAACAATGTTTACATATAAATCACACTCGTTTTTACAATTGGATTGACAGAAGAAGCAATCACCTTGCAATAAATATTGTAAGGTGAATATAACGTGTTAAAACCACTGCTAATTTAGTGGTTAAATTGAAGGATAATGTAGAGAGAAAAGATGAGATTTATTCAACCCAAAAACTTAAAAATGCAAATATGTAAAAAGGACCAAACTTGCCCTTTTGCTAATACCGATTAAGTGAATTGGTGCAATTCTTTTCGCTATGTTTAGTTTCATCTTGGACAATTTCAGTAATTCCAGCTGGAGTTAGTTTATCTTTCTCACAAAACTGTTTTACCTTGTTTCCTATTTTTGTGATTCCATAATAATACGTTATATCTGTTTCATCTTTGAAAACTACCATATAGTGACCGTGAAAAAACTTCCTGTTTATAGTGTGTTTTGGTTCTATAAAGTGAGATTTATTTATCTCTTCTTCTGCATATCCCTTTTCCGACAAATATGTCGGCACTTTTTTGTCTGCTATATATTTTGTAATAGGATTACCATTGTTCAACACGTAAAAAAGACTTAAAGTGATTCCTATGATGATAATAAGCACACTAAGACTTAAAGCAATCACTCTAAAGATTTTCTTTTTCATCAAACTTCCCCCTAGGCAAATTCCGTATTTTGGTAGAGTCGTTGAGTAACGGTACTTTTATTAATACGTTTTAGCAAATATTAAGTTTCATTTTTTAAAAATACCGTGAATTAGAAATGACTACGCATCAATCTCCTTTACCCTCTATACTATATATATCCAACAAATCCTTTTAAAGATAATTTTAAACTTTAGATATCTGATGAGTTCAAGAAATGAAAAAGCACCACTACATACGGTGCTAATTAGTAACTAGAAATGGTGTGAAACATCTGCTGAAATCTAGTTAATTATTGTGTTATTTGATTTGTTATTTTGTGTTTTGTACTACTGAACTGAATGGGGAAAATTTATTAACAGTTGTTATTTCATCAATTTGCGGTTGTAATTTGTTTTATTCCGGGAACACTACAGCTTACTGGAGGAGATAAAATGGCTAGAAATAATAGAATTTTAGTGCCAGGTGCACGACAAGCATTAGATCGGCTGAAAGCGGACGTCATGCAAGCCCAAGGCTACGACGTGGATAAAACCGAGCCTAATAACGTGAAATTCGAAATTGCGAATGAACTAGGCATTCCACTGACGAAGGGCTATAACGGAAAACTAACGTCGGAACAGGCGGGGAAAATCGGTGGCCCGATTGGCGGCAATATGGTGAAAGAAATGGTGAGAATGGCGCAAGAACAAATGGCGAAGAAATGAAAATAACGCTTGTCCCGCAACTTATGGGGCAGCGTTTTTTATTTGTTGGACAGTTTGTCATGTTTGTTGGACACTTCAGCAAAATGGTTGGACACTCTACTGCGTTTGTTAGACACTTCGGTACAATGGTTGGAAATCACCGCGTTCGTCGGACTCTAACATAATGGTTGGACTGTTTGGCACCTAAAAAAGCACCAGCCAAGTTGCAGCCGGTGCTCCCTTTTAAAACTTCGATCCAGTATCTCCGAACTCTTTGAGTAGTTCCCCAAAACTTTTGTTTTTCTCACGTTCTTTGCGTTCAAGGCGAAGTTGCTCTTGGCGTTCTTCTTCTTTCGTCTCTTCAACAGCTGACAATGCCTTTTTTGCCGCTTTTAATTTCTCAAGAATATCATCATCAAGTGCATCGGAATATACAGATCCTTCGTTAGCCCTTTTTTTCGGTTGTGGTGTGGTTTGTTTACGTTTTTTCGCCATTTATTTCACCTACTTTCGTTCATGGTCGTGTAACGATGGTTGCGACACCTTGACCCCCACCAATGCATAGCGTGGCAAGTCCGGATTTAACATCACGACGTTTCATTTCGTGAAGAAGTGTCACTAGGATGCGTGCCCCACTAGCCCCGATTGGATGGCCAAGTGCGATTGCACCGCCGTTGACGTTAAGTTTTGATGCATCAAATTCTAGTTCTTTTCCGACTGCGATTGACTGTGCTGCGAATGCTTCGTTCGCTTCAATCAAATCAATCTCGGATAGTTGCATATTGGCTTTAGTGAGTGCTTTTTTAACTGCTTCCACAGGGCCCAGACCCATAACGGAAGGATCCACGCCAGCATTACCATTGGCTACGATTGTTGCAAGTGGTGTCAAGCCAAGCTCGTCAGCTTTTTCTTTCGACATGATGACAAATGCTGCCGCACCGTCGTTAATGCCCGAAGCATTCCCTGCTGTTACACTGCCATCTTTTTTGAATGCCGGTCGAAGTTTACCGAGCTTGTCTGCAGTTGTTCCGGCTTTGACGTATTCGTCTTGGTCGAAAATAATAGGGGCACCTTTACGCTGCGGGATTTCAATCGCAACGATTTCTTCAGCGAAAGTTCCGGCTTCAATTGCCGCCGCAGCTTTTGCCTGCGATGTTGCCGAAAATGTATCTTGCTCTTCACGTGTAATTGAATAGCGATCACAAAGATTTTCTGCCGTGATGCCCATATGGTAATCATTGAATGCACACCATAGTCCGTCAGAGATCATACTGTCGATAATTTTTTGGTCCCCCATTTTAAAGCCTTCTCGGCCATCTTTCATTATGTATGGGGCTTGGCTCATATTTTCCATACCGCCTGCAACAATAATATCCGCATCTCCTGCAATAATTGCTTGACGTGCAAGATGCACAGCTTTTAATCCAGAACCGCATACTTTGTTAATTGTCAGAGCAGGAACGGTTTCAGGTAGTCCCGCTTTTATGGCCGCTTGTCGTGCCGGATTTTGACCTAATCCCGCCTGTAGGACATTCCCCATGATCACTTCGTCAACGCTCTCTGGTGCTACCCCTGCACGTTTTAATGCCTCTTTGATAACTGTCGCCCCAAGATCTGTTGCCGGTATATCTTTCAATGAACCAAGGAACGATCCGATAGCAGAACGAACAGCACTGATAATTACGATTTCTTTCGACATTTCTTTTCCCCCATTCCCTTATTTAAGTTGCCTGTATATGCATCCCTTCATTACAATATACTAGAGGAGGGATGATATGTTCATTTTACCAAATAACGTTACAATAATCGAGGTTGGTCCACGTGATGGACTACAAAACGAAAAGAAACATGTCGCCGAAAACGACAAACTAGCATTTATTGAAGCTTTACAAGGGGCGGGCATTCAAGAAATGGAGCTAACTTCGTTTGTATCACCGAAATGGGTGCCGCAAATGGCAGATGCAAAAACAATTGTAGAAAAATCAAAGAAGGTCGGCAGGCAATTCGTTCTTGCGCCGAATGACAAAGGTGCCGAGCTTGCAATTGAAGCTGGCGCGACTAGTATTGCCGTGTTCGTTGGGGTGAGCAATACATTTAACATGAAAAACATTAACCGTTCAACAGATGAAAGCATCGATGCGCTCCAGCCCGTCTTTGCGAAATTAAAAATAAATGACATTTTTATACGGGCTTGTATTTCAACTGCGTTTTATTGTCCGTATGAAGGGAAGATAGAAATAGAGGATGTCGTTGCACTATGTAAACGGTTTGTCGACATGGGTGCAGACGAACTAAGTGTCGCGGATACAATCGGTAAGGCGAATCCCCGTGAAAGTTATGAGTTGTTCAAGACGTTGAAAGAGGAATTTCCAAACGTACTGTTGACAGCTCATTTCCACGATACACACAAAATGGCGATAGCAAATATTTTTGCTGCGCTACAAGCAGGTATCAACCGCTTTGATACGTCTGCAGGCGGCTTGGGCGGCTGTCCATTCGCACCTGGAGCAACAGGTAACGTCGCTACTGAGGATGTTGTCAACATGCTCGATACGCTTGGTATCGAAACCGGTGTCGATGTGAATAAAGTTTGTGCTGCAGTCCGAGTGATTGCGCCGCATGTGTCACGGCCGATTGATACAGGTATGTACAGATTGTTCGAAAACAATCAACCTTAAAAGGAGTTGAGTGGTTTGAAACGGCGCATTCTTTATATGACCGGCGTGATTTCCAGTGTTGTTACAGCGTTACTGACCATTTTCGGATTTATCGCAACGAATAGGCTGATGTTTTTGAAGTTGAAGGATTCCAATTTTATTTTAGAACGCGAAATCATTTCGAAACGGTTCGATGAACATTGGTATGAAACAGTGCGCAAAGATGATATGTGGATTAAGTCACCAAACGGTTATTTATTGAGAGCGGTCTTTCTAAAACCACTCGAAACGGCAAGAACTGTGATTATCTGCCACGGCGTAACGGAAAACAAAATCAATTCGACGAAATATGCCCGTCTTTTTGAACGACTTGGATTTAATTCGGTCATCTATGATCATCGACGACATGGGGACTCTGGAGGCAGGACGACAAGTTTTGGTTATTACGAAAAAATTGATTTGCAGGCAATTGTCCATGCTGTACGGGAACGAATCGGAAAGCGGGCTTTGCTCGGTATCCACGGCGAATCAATGGGTGCTGCAACGACAATCTTATATGCGGGAACATATAAGGATGAAGCAAATTTTCATATCGTCGATTGCCCATTTTCAGATTTCTCCGAGCAAATTCTTCATATATTACGGAAAAATACGCCTATTCGGACATCAATGGCTCTACGTATCGCCAACACTTTCCTAAAAATGCGCGATGGCTATACCCTGAACCTTGTTTCTCCGAGAGAAGTCGTCCGAAATATTTCAAAACCTGTCCTTTTCATACACAGTCTGGAAGACGATTTCATCCTTCCCTATATGACAGAGGAATTATACGAAGCAAAGCAAGGCGACAAAATGTTGAAATTTTTTAGTAAAGGTGCCCATGCGAAGTCGTTCAATGATAATCCGGTGCAATACGAAAAAACAGTACAAGAATTTCTGGGACGGTTTGGATTTAGAGATTGAAGAAAAACACCCGTAATGAACGATTAAAATGTACCCCGAATTCCGGACACTTTGAAAAAAGATCCGTGAATTTCGGGGTTTTATATATAATTACTGGAATTCTTCTGGCAAGACCAATCATATCCCATGCCAACCAATCATAAACTCCCCAAGACCGATCATATCCCACGCCAACCAACCATATCCCACGCCAACCGATCATAGATCCCCCTCGACCAATCATATCCTCGCCCTAATCAATCAATAAATTTCTAGACAACAAAAAAACCATCTTCCCTGTCAAACGTTCAACAGAAAAAACGGCTTATTAAGTGATCGGTAGAAAGTTTAAGTAATCCAAGTAAATTTCAGGTGAAAGATTAACCTATGTATACAAAATTGCAGGCTTTCCTTTTCACTAATCCTTTACAAACCCATTAATGACGGGTATTACATAATTACTTTTTAACCTTTTTTTCCTTTTTGTCACTTACTTTGTTCATTTGGTTCATCATTTGATTGATTTTTTTCTGTGAGGGTTTTTGCCCCATTTGCATCATCATCATACGTAACATGTCTTCATTAATCGGCGGGTTATCTTTCAAATATTTCATCATATATTGACGTGCAATGAAAAATCCGAGGGCCACACCTGCTAATAGCGCGACGATGATCAAAACGATCCACCATACTGTACTCATCCGCTATACCTCCTCTACTTCAGTTATTCGATTTTACTCTACCATGATGGATTATACAACATTGTACGGGTGAATAGCAATGGACCTTAATTAAATATTCTATTCATCGCATAATGGACCACTTTACTTCATTCTATTTGAACAGACAAAATAGACCCTAATTTTGAGATTTGGGTCCTTTTTGTCCCTATCCTATCAGAATATTTTCAAAGATAGGCAGCTTCTTCATATGCACGAAAATCAGTCGTTTTGACCGGTTTCAGCCATCCCCACTCCCCGCGTCCGTCCATTACAGCGAAGAAACGATCAGCCGCCCCAGATAAAGCAACAAACAAATCCAAATCCAACATGCGGGATCCGTCGCAAAACACATTAAGCGAATACGATGATAGCGAAATATGAATGGAACCTTTGACAGGATGCGTCAGTTTGTATTCCCCATTTTGAGATTCAATCGACGTAAATCCTTCGCCAAGGTTTGCAATTATAGCCTCATTAATCATTTTCTCTTCAAGCCTGTCACATAAATAATGAATTTCAGGCATACAATTATTCTTCTGCTCGTCTTCTTTTAAAAGATCATACAAAAGCCGTTCACGTCCAATGACGAATGGCTGGTACATTTCTTTCACTTTATAAATTCCATATGATCGCAATATCGCCACCCCCTAGAGATAATCCTACATGGTTTGATGTAAAAAGGATGTCATATTGCGGAATAGAACTGCACTATTATTGTCGGAAAAAACGGATAACTAAAGATTCTGTCAAGTTGCCCTAAAAAGCAGTCCCGATTGCCAAAAATTCTTCGACAAACAGGACTGCTTCATTTATTTTTAGTTGTTGATTAACATTTTTACAGTTGCAAGAACATTGTCCTCTGTGAAACCGAATTCTTTGATGACAGTATCTCCAGGTGCACTTGCCCCGAATGTGTCAATCGCAATGATTGCGCCTTCGTCACCAACATATTTATGCCAGCCTAATGAAACACCCATCTCGATACCCAGACGTTTTTTTACGTCTTTCGGCAATACACTTTGTTTGTATGCATCGTCTTGCTTCTCAAACAGATCCCATGAAGGCATGGAAACAACAGCAACATCGATTCCTTCAGCTAACAGTTTCGATTGTGCAGATACCGCTAGGTTCACTTCCGAACCAGTCGCGATTAAAATTGCGTCTGCTTGTTTTTTGCTTGCAGGAGATATGATGTAAGCTCCCTTTTTGACGCCTTCCATTGCAAGTTCAGCTGACTTCGGAAGAACAGTCAAGTTTTGACGAGACAATACAAGTGCAGTCGGCGAGTTCTTCGACGACACTGCAATATTCCATGCAGCTGCCGTTTCGTTAGCGTCAGCCGGACGAATAACCGACAGTCCAGGCATCGCACGAAGCGCAGCAAGTTGTTCAACAGGTTCATGTGTAGGTCCATCTTCACCAACAGCTACGCTGTCGTGTGTGAAAACGTATGTGACAGGGATAGCCATAAGAGCTGAAAGTCTGATTGCAGGACGTACATAGTCACTGAACACGAAGAACGTTCCACCGAATACATGTAATCCGCCATGCAAAGTCATTCCATTTAGCGCAGTTCCCATTGCGAACTCACGAACACCAAACCAAATATTACGGCCGGAATAATCGGTAGCAAGGAAATCGCCAGCACCTTTAATTGTCGTCTTGTTAGAGCCTGCAAGGTCCGCACTTCCACCAAAGAATGAAGGAAGCTGTTTAGCAATTGCATTGATAGCGTCACCGGATGCAGAACGTGTCGCGTGGGATGAACCCGCTTCATACGTTGGCAAGGATTTTTCGAATCCTTCAGGCAGTTTACGTTCGATTGCATCTTTCAATTGCATCGCAAGATCAGCATGCGTCGTTTCGTATTTTTCAAATAGTTCGTTCCATTCCTGTTCTTTTTGCGCGCCCAATTTCTCAGCCGCTTCTTGGAATGTTTCATAGACCCCTTCAGGAACATGGAAATCTTCTTCCAACGTCCATTTATAGTATTCTTTTGTCAATTTCATTTCATCTTCACCAAGTGGCATGCCATGCGCATCCGATTTTCCGGACCTATTTGGCGATCCGTAACCGATGACCGTTTTAACTTCGATCATTGTCGGGCCTCCGACATTGCCTTTTGCTTCTTCAATCGCTGTTGAAACGAGGTCAATGTTGTTGCCATCTTCAACACGGATGTAATTCCAGCCGTATGATTCAAAGCGTTTACGAATATTTTCAGAGAAGGACATGTCAAGTTCACCATCTAGTGAAATGTCATTGCTATCATAGAGGACAATCAGTTTATTTAACTGCAAGTGACCTGCAAGTGAAATTGCTTCAGCAGCAACGCCTTCCATGAGATCGCCATCACCGCAAAGAGCATATGTGAAGTGGTCGACAACGTCAAAGCTTGGTTGATTGTACGTTGCAGCAAGGTGTTGTTCTGCCATTGCCATTCCGACTGCCATACCAATACCTTGTCCAAGTGGACCAGTTGTTGCTTCAACGCCGACTGTATGACCGTATTCCGGATGTCCTGGTGTTTTAGAGTTCCATTGTCTGAAATTCTTGATTTCATCCATCGGAAGTCCGTAACCGCCTAGATGAAGCAGGCTATATAGGAGCATTGAGCCGTGTCCTGCCGATAAAACGAAACGGTCACGGTTAAACCACTGTGGATTTGAAGGGTTGTGATGCATATGTTTTGTCCAAAGTGTATAAGCCATTGGAGCAGCCCCCATTGGTAAACCTGGGTGTCCAGAATTCGCTTTTTCGATTGCGTCAATAGAGAGCGTACGGATTGTGTTAATGGCTAGCTGGTCAATTTGTTTAGTCATTGTGTACATCCTTCCCGTCATATGTATTTATCTACATATCCTAGTTTAGACAATTCGCGCAGTGAATGCAAAGCTCAGTTTAGATATTTGCCGCTACGGGCGTCTTTCACCTTGTCAGGTGTCACATCGTTGCCTTCAGGATCAAGGACTTTGACTTGCTCAATTGTGTTGCGCATAGACGAACGAAATGTCTCTAAATATTCTTTTCTTAGTTGTGTCTGTTCTTTTGCTTCTTCAATTGATAGACCTGCCGTCTTCGACTTTTTTGAAAGTTCATTAATTCGTTTCATTTTCTCAGCTGGTAGCATATAATTTCCTCCATTTAGTTTATGATTACAAACGTATACAAAAACTGCAGAAAGTGCAATAAATCAGCCTTCCTGCTCCATCTCATATTCTTTATACCTGCGGTGCACGGTCGCTTTACTAATATCATGACCGAGCCCTTTCAAGACGCCCGTAATTTCTTCGTAGGTCAGTCCTTTGTCCCTCAATGAAACGATTTCAGCTATCGGCACTTCAATACGCTCACGGCCTTCAGCGTTGCCCCTGTTTTTCAAGTTACGCTCGGGCCGATAGCCTTCCCTAACTGCACGTTTCATACCCCTCTTAATTTTGGCATTATGTAGTTTACGTTGGTATTCTTCGACGATAGCTAAAATTTCAAGTAACATTGTGTCCATTTCATTGAGCGCAATTGGCCCACTATCATTATGCGAATAAATCGCCGTGTCCGTTTTCGCTAATAGATGCAAAACCGCCATCCGTGCATTTCCACGCCCAAGCCTTGTTTCATCTTGGATAAGGATTGCATCGACTTCCTCATCCCGGATGTAATCCAGAAGACTTAGAAGCCCCTCGCGGTCAATGTCAAAACCACTGTGTTTATCCATAAATGTCGCTACGTGGTCGAGACCAAGTTCTGCTGCCAAGTCAACAAGCTCTTCTTCTTGCCTCACTAGCGACATTTCCTGCGTTTCTTTCTCAGTGCTCACCCGGCAATAGATGACACCTCTTTTATTGCGTCCAGTCATCGATTAACACCCGCCAGTTGTGTATTGGTTTTCCGCACAGTAGGCAAAAGTAGATTCTCACCTTTTTTTATTGTAGCAGATGGTAAGTCATTCAATTTTATCACTTCTTTGATCCATTTATCTGTAGACATATTTGCCGAGTGGTGATTTGCGAGACCCCAAAGTGTATCCCCTTCAGTAATTGTGATTTTCGTGTCCGTTTGTTCTTTCTCGTATTTGCTTACACCTATGATTGCAAAACCCATACATAAAACGATAATTAGTAGAACATAACTATTTTCTTTAATAAAAGTCATCATTATTCCCCCTTGCGAATACTTGTTCGGAATGCCTGTTCTTATTATAGAAAAAACAATCTGCATTGTCAACACTTATTCGAACCTGTGTTTGCCATTTATCCAGGAGACTGATATAATGAATCTATTGAAAAGACTAGATTGTCGGTAATTTTTTCACGGCTTTCGGAAGTTAGCAGAATATAAGGTGAGAGGTGAATGGGATGAAAAAAATTTCAAAAAGACAAGAAGATATTTTGTCTTTCATTAAATCAGAAGTGAAGAAAAAAGGTTATCCACCATCCGTAAGGGAAATTGGCGAGGCTGTCGGCTTGGCATCAAGTTCAACTGTTCACGGACATCTAGCGCGATTGGAAAGCAAAGGTTTCATTAGAAGAGACCCAACAAAACCGAGAGCAATTGAAATACTCGATCCTGAAGGGTTGGAAACGATGAAACCCGGCGTTCTTCACGTACCCCTTGTCGGTAAAGTTACGGCAGGTCTTCCAATTACAGCAATTGAAAATATCGAGGAGTACTTCCCACTTCCTGAATCTTTTGGTACATCTGAAGACAATCTGTTCATGCTTGAAATAGTTGGGAACAGTATGATTGAAGCCGGAATTTTGAATGGCGACTATGTTGTCGTTAAACAACAACAAACAGCTAATAACGGCGAGATTGTCGTAGCAATGACCGAAGACGATGAAGCTACAGTGAAACGTTTCTTTAAAGAAAAAGATTATTTCCGTCTGCAACCTGAAAATGCTTCGATGGCTCCAATCATTCTCGATAATGTATCGATTCTAGGTAAAGTGGTTGGCGTTTATCGCATGATACACTAATTTAAAGTATGCAAAAGGGCTGTATCCTTCACTTGAAGGATACAGCCCTTTTTTAATTGAAGAATTGATTTGACAGTTTGGCTTTGCCAGGACAGTTTAACGCCTTGCACTCACAGTTTCACTGATTGCCAAGACAGTTAACTAACTTTTTTTCCCAATCAAATTTTCTTTAACTAGTTTACCGATTGAGGATAACACAGCTACTTTTACATGCTCGTACGTCAGACCACCTTGGACATATGCCGTATAGGGCGGTCTGATTGGGCCGTCTGCTGTCAGCTCGATGCTGGAGCCTTGAATGAATGTTCCCGCCGCCATGATGACGTCGTCCGTGTAGCCAGGCATATACGATGGCTCAGGCGCGTAGTGCGCATTGATAGGCGAGTTTTCTTGTATTGACCGACAGAACGCAATCATTTGATCTGCATTTTCGAAGGATACCGATTGAATCAGGTCCGTTCTTTTTTCAGAGTAATGTGGCGACGTATTGAGTCCGAAGCTTTCTAGGAGTGCTGCTGTGAATAGCGCTCCTTTTACAGCTTGACTAACAACATGCGGCGCTAGGAAGAATCCTTGGTACATTTCACGTAGTGTATCCAGCGATGCCCCCGCTTCTGCCCCGAGACCTGGTGATGTCATCCGGTATGCACACTTTTCAACTAGATCGGCACGGCCAGCGATATAGCCACCCGTTCTTGCAAGTCCGCCACCTGGATTCTTGATGAGTGAACCTGCCATAAGGTCAACACCGACTTGAGTGGGCTCTTTGTCTTCGACAAATTCACCGTAACAGTTGTCCACAAAAACGACTAGCTCAGGATTAATGGCCTTCACTTTACGAACCATTTCACCGATTTCATCCACCATGAAAGAGGGACGATCCGAATAGCCTTTCGACCGCTGGATACCAATCATTTTCGTCTTACCGTGTATGTTTTTAGCTACTTCTTCAAAATCGACTGTACCATTTTCATTTAGATCAATATGTTTATAGGTAATGCCATAATCATGCAGTGAACCTGTGTCTTTCCCTTTTCCAGAAACGATAGAATCCAATGTGTCATAAGGTTTCCCCGTAATATAAAGGAGTTCATCACCCGGTCTTAGGATTCCGAAAAGGCTGATTGAAATTGCGTGTGTGCCCGAAATAATTTGGTTGCGTACGACGCAATCTTCCGCCCCAAAAACGTCGGCGTATACTTGTTCCAATACATCCCGGCCCGCGTCATCGTAGCCGTAACCTGTTGAACCGGTCAGATGAAAATCGCTCACCATATTTTTACGGAATGCTCTTAGCACTTTCCGTTGATTGTAAAAAGCAGTTTTTTCTACGTCCTTAAAATAGGGTGCAAGTTTCTCTTCTATTATTTCAGCATCCTCAAATAACAAATCGTCTTGTTCAGTAAACATGATTGGTATTCCTCTTTTCATTAAATAGTCACTTCATTATCTTATCAGTCTGCTCGCAGAGGTCAACGTTTTACCGGGGCCTCATTGATAATTTATGAATACCTGTTAGAATTCTAAAGGGTGTATTGAATGGAGGAAACGAAGTGGCTTGGGATGTTTTTAGTTTTATCGGTACTGCGGCATTTGCCATTTCAGGCGCAATTGTTGCGATGGAAGAGGAATATGACATCTTTGGTGTTTATATATTGGGTATGGTCACTGCTTTTGGCGGCGGTGCCGTTCGTAACGTCTTAATAGGTGTGCCTGTCTCTGTTTTATGGGACCAGCAATTCTTATTTTTAGTGGCAAGTATTTTGATAACTATTATTTTCTTTTTTTCTAGGTATCTTCTTTCTCATTGGAATAGATGGGGTAATTACTTTGATGCAATCGGATTAGCTGCGTTCGCCATACAAGGCGCTATGTTGGCTATATCACTCAACATGTCGATTTATGCAATTATGGTCGCTGCGGTTTTAACAGGGGCTGGCGGCGGTGTTATCCGTGACCTGTTAGCAGGCAGGAGACCACTTGTCTTTAAACGAGACATCTATGCAGTATGGGCTGCAATCGCCGGCCTTATTGTCGGCCTCGGCCTATTTAAAAGTGATTTAGCACTATACGGACTGCTCGTTCTGACTGCCACACTTCGTATTCTATCGGTTGTCTTCCAATGGAAATTGCCGAACGGTAAAATCCAATAAATACAAAAGCGGAACGGGGATTATACTCCCTGTTCCGCTTTTTCACGTCTAGACTTCCGCTTTTGCTTACGTCTAGACTCCGGGCACCTAGAGGCTCGGACATAAGTCGGTCCGGCTATGCGGCAAAGAACGCCACTTGGGCCTGCCGGATGCAGGTCATGCAGTCATTGCGACAGGACGTCGCGCACTTAGACTGCCTTCCTTTTTCACGTCTTATGTCTGCCGCCTCTAAACAGGTACCCTCCGCTTTTGGTTATTCAGTTTCGTCTTTTAAAATAACCGGTTTCGTTGGGACATATGTGGAAATCGCATGTTTATAAATTAGTTGTTGCTTGCCGTCCGATTCAAGCAAGACGGTATAATTATCATACGATTTAATAAGTCCTTTCAATTGAAATCCATTCAGTAAGAATACCGTTACAAATGTATTATTCTTTCGTAACGCGTTTAAAAACGTTTCTTGCATGTTAACCTGTTTCATACGCCGAATCCTCCAGTTGTCATAGCTATATTTCTAGTGCTCCACTTACTTTATTCGACCTGGCTTATCGAAATCCTTCAATATTAACAAAATTCTCTTTATAATTTCGGTTGTGCCCAATTCTGCATCGAACCAGCTGATGTCCAATTTGTTGCGGAAATAGGTCATTTGCCGTTTTGCGTAGTTACGCGTATTTTTTTTTATTAATTCAACAGCCTCGTCTAGGTACAACTTTTCTTCGATATAGAGATGAAGTTCCTTATAGCCAATCGCTTGTACAGATTGTACGCCACGAATGTTTTCATCCCATAATCGATTCGCTTCCTTAAGGAGACCTTGTTCCATCATTACGTCGACCCGGAGACCAATCCGTTCATAAAGCACTTCACGGTCCATCTCAAGACCAATAATGAGGTGATCATACAGAGGCGCCTGTCCCGCGTCATCTTCGTGGTCGTCTTTCGTTTTACCTGTCACCTCAATGATTTCAAGCGCACGAACCAACCGACGATGATTGTTCGGATGAATTTTTTCAGCACTCACTGGGTCAAGCTTGACGAGTTTTTCATGCAGATAGGCGGCCCCTTTTTCAGTCAGTTCCTGCTCTAAGCGTTGTCTTACTTCTAGATCCGCCGCTTCTTCTGTAAAACGAAAATCGAACAGCACGGATTGAATATATAATCCTGTACCCCCTGCGATAATTGGTATTTTTCCACGACCTTGTATATCTGCAATCCATTTACGCACATCCGTTTGGTACTCAGCTACAGAAAAAGGTTCATTCGGTTCTTTTATATCGAATAAATGATGCGGGATGCCAGCCATTTCCTCTTCAGTGATTTTAGCCGTTCCAATATCAAGCCCTTTGTATACTTGCATTGCATCGCCATTAATGACTTCCCCACCAATTTTTTTGGCAAGTTCGACACTTAACGCCGTCTTTCCAGATGCTGTTGGTCCGACGATTGCGATTACTTCAGGATAATTTCTCATTTTTTTCAATCCAGTCATAAACGGTTTCGAATACGTGTTGCCGGTTCTTTTCATGGAGCATTTCATGCCTGCCGCCTTCGAACAAAAATACCGTAACCTCTTCTATGCCCGCGTTATTATATTGCTTTGCTACACTCCAAACCCCTTTTCCATTTTCACCTACCGGGTCTTCACTCCCTGAAAAGAGGAATATAGGAAGTTTTTTCGGGATTTTATTTATTTCATCTATGTCATGGATGTCTCCAAGTCCTTTGAATAAATCCGCAAAAAATTGTGTTGTTGAGACTGCTCCACACTGGGGATCAATCAAGTATTTTTCAACCGCTTCCGTATCCGTAGATAGCCAATCGAATGGTGTCTTCGGTTGATGGACCGATTTATTGAAACCACCAAAAACGAGTTTATTCAGGAAATTATCTGGCTGATCAAAACCGTTTTTCTTGCCATTTAGATAGGCAACTGCCTGTCCGGCCAAACGGCTTACACCAGGATTCCCCCCTGTCCCTGACAAGATTGCCAGGTCTACTTCACTGCCATGGAGCTGGATATATCTCCGTGCAACAAACGATCCCATGCTATGACCGAACAGTACAAAACGCGGGGATGGGTACTGCTCCCGGAGATTCGAAATGACTTCGAAAGCATCTTGAACAACGTGGTCAAATCCACCTTCATCGGCAAAATGCCCTTTTATGCCATTCATTTTAGCCGTTTTACCATGTCCTCTGTGGTCGTGGCCGGAAACGATATAGCCTTTCCCTACAAGGTATTGTGCAAATTCTTCATACCTGCCAATATGCTCGGCCATACCGTGGAGAAGATGGATATGTCCCAGTGGATTGCCTTCTGGTTTCATAACGATAGCGTGGATTAAAAAACCATCTGTCATTTCGATTGTCGCTTCTCTCATTGACGTCCACCATCCTTCACTTTAGGTCTTGGAATTGCTTCCTACATCACTCGTTTGAACATTTTTTCAAGTTCATATGTCGTGAAATGAATAAGCACCGGTCTGCCATGCGGACAAGTAAATGGATTGTCGGCGGCGGATAGATCATTCAACAACCTTTCCATATCTGCAAGTGTCAAATGGTGATTAGCTTTGATGGACCGTTTGCAACTCATCATAATGGCTGCTTCTTCACGAAATTTACCAATATCAATTTTCCGTGTAGTCAACACTTGTTCAATAATATCTTCGATGATAACCGTCTCTTCTCCTGCTGGAAACCAAGATGGATATTCTTTTACCGCATAAGAAGAGGGCCCAAACTCCTCCAGAAAGATACCGACTTCCTGCAACAGACTCATGTTTTCCTCGATTTTCGTTTTCTCATCTGCAGAGTAATGAAACATAAGGGGTATCAATAACATTTGACGTTCTTCATTATCTGTCTCACTCAATTTATCTCTAAAAAATTCATATTTTATTCGTTCTTGAGCTGCGTGCTGATCAATCATGAAGAAGCCGTCTTCATTTTGCGCAACAATATAGGTGCCATGAACCTGTCCAACTGGTGCTAGAGTTGGGAAGTTTTTGTCCAATTCCCGCTGTTCCGCTTCGTCTGGAACAGGCGTCAATTCAATTGGTTCAGTTGATTCAGTTGGTTCATTGACCATCCACTGCGTATGGTCTCCTGGTTCATTTTCAGCAAGTTCATAAGGTTGATACGCAGGCTTTTCGAGTGGTGCCATTGACGGCGCTATCACGGGTGTAGGTCTTTCCGTTCGGAATTGATTCCACATATTTACTTGTTCAGATTGATTTTTCTTTGCAGGTTCTTTTTTAATAGCATCTGGAACGATCGTGTTTTTCCGGATCGCTTTCTGGACAGATTCTTTAATTAACGCCAGTAACTCGCCCTCTTTACTCATGCGGATATGTTGTTTGGAAGGATGCACGTTGACGTCTGTCAAATAAGGGTCCCCTTCAACGTTGATAACCGAAATTGGAGATCGTCCAATCGGCAAATACGTATGGAATGCATCTAGTATCGCGTGATTGATCGCATTGCTCTTTACCCATCTACCATTGACGATTAACGTCATATAGTTTCTTGACGCACGGGTCATTTCGGGCAATGTTACATGGCCTGAAACCCTGTAATCTGCATTCTCGCCAGCGAAGCTTACCATTTTACGGGCGACAGCAATGCCATATATATCAGATAGCACACGACGCTGATCTCCGCTTCCAGCTGTCTGCAATAGCACTTGACTGTAATGCGAGAGTTTAAATGCGATGGTGGGATGGCTGAGCGCAAGTCGATTGACGAGATCGATTGTATGACCAAGCTCAGTCTGGATTGTTTTCATATATTTCAGTCGTGCAGGTGTATTGAAAAACAACTGGGAAACAGTAATGTCCGTCCCTTTGCGGAATGCCGCATTATCGTGTTTGACAAGTCGACCTCCGTCAATTTGTACTTCTGTGCCTTCTGTTTCACCGTCAGAAGTCCACATAATGATCTTGGACACGGATGCAATACTCGCAAGTGCTTCTCCGCGGAATCCAAGTGTACGAATTCGGAACAGATCATGGTCATTGGATATCTTACTCGTTGCATGCCGCTCAAACGCTTGAACAGCATCTTTTTTAGACATACCATTGCCGTTATCTGTTACACGAATTGTCAGTAGTCCGGCTTCCTCAAGTCCAATTTCAATCACAGTACTTTCTGCATCAATCGCATTTTCAACAAGCTCTTTCACGATGGAAGCAGGACGTTCGACGACTTCGCCCGCAGCGATTTTATTGGACAGCGTATCGTCCATCACTTTGATGATGTCTATCGGTCTCACCCTTTCTTAGGTCTGAGCTTTTCTTTCAATTCATGGATGTATTGCAGTGCCTGAAACGGCGTCATATTAAGTAGATCAGCATCATTCAGATCAGTCAGTACTTCTTGTTCCTCTGTCGACAAGGTAATCTGCTCTTCCTGTTGGATATCAAAAAAGTTCAATTGCGTCGGTTCATCTTCACGAACCGTTCGTTTTTCCACATTTTCAAAAGTAGTGAGTAATGTTTTTGCTCGGTTGAGAAGCGATTCGGGTAGACCTGCAAGATCGGCAACGTAAATTCCGTAACTTTTATCAGCTGGCCCCGCCATCACTTTATGGAGAAAGACGACTTTTCCATCCTGTTCCATTGCAGCGACATGAACATTTTCAAGTCGTGAAAGTTCTTTATCCAAATTGGTCAGTTCATGATAATGGGTAGAAAACAGCGTATTCGCTCCGATTTCATTGTGAATATGCTCCATCATCGCCTGCGCCAAAGCCATGCCATCGTAAGTTGAAGTCCCGCGTCCGATTTCATCAAAAAGGAGTAGACTTTGTGCAGTTGCATTTGCGATGGCGAATTGAGATTCCATCATTTCCATCATAAATGTACTTTGTCCTGAAGCCAGGTCATCCGCTGCGCCAATTCTTGTGAATATTTGATCGGTAACAGGAAGTAACGCCTGGTCACAAGGAACGTAGCAACCAATCTGTGCCATCACGACAATTAGCGCAACTTGCCTCATGTATGTACTTTTACCGGACATGTTTGGTCCTGTGATAAGGAGCATATTCGCTTCATCAGTCAATTTGCAGTTATTGGGAACATAAAGAGAATGGTCAATCATCTTTTCAACGACCGGATGACGCCCGTTCTTGATTTCCAATGCTTTCCCATCGTGGAATACTGGTTTTACGTAGTTACGCTTTTCCGAAACCGCCGCAAATGAAAGAAGGACATCCAGTTCGCTGAGTACACTTGCGAGATGCTGAATATGCCGAATATGTGTTTTCATGGAATCCCGGATTGTACTGAATAATTGATACTCAAGATCTAGCCCTTCCGCTTCCGCATTTAGGATAAGGTCTTCCTTCTCTTTTAGTTCAGGCGTTATGTAACGTTCAGCATTCGCAAGCGTCTGCTTTCTTTCATATCGGTCCAAATCGGCAAGATGGATATTGGATTTCGTAATCTCTATATAATAGCCGAATATTCTGTTATACCCTATTTTTAAAGATTTAATGCCTGTCCGTTCGCGCTCCTCACGTTCTAGTTCTGCAAGCCATGCCTTCCCATTTTTTGAAGCATCACGGTATTGGTCCAGTTTTGCATCGTAGCCGTCCTTGATGATGCCGCCTTCTTTAACGGATAGTGGTGGATTTTCAGCAATTGCTAGTTCTAGAATTTGTAGCGCTTCTTCGCAACCGTCAATTCGCTCAGAAAATTGATTCAGCAGCGGGCGTTCTGATTCATGAAGTGCTTTTTTGATGTTCGGGACACGACGAAGTGAGTTACGAAGTTGTGCAAGATCCCTCCCACTCGCACTTCCCATCGAAATTCGTCCAGCGAGTCGCTCTAAATCGTATACTTCTTTCAGGCTTGTCTTCAATTCATCCCGCAGGAAAAATTCTTCTATCAGCTCAGTTACTGCATTAAGACGATTTTCAATGGTTCTTTTTTCAGCTAATGGCTGATGAATCCACATTTTTAATTTACGGGCGCCCATCGCTGTAACCGTCTCGTCAAGCAACCAGTAAAGCGTGCCATCCTTGCTACCGTTGCGGATTGATTGAATGAGTTCCAAATTACGCATTGAATTGGCATCAATGGATAGTTTAGTTTGTTTCTGAATAAATTCAAATGGACGTATATGATCGAGTGCCGTTTTCTGCGTGCGCTTCACATAGGATACAAGCATGCTACATGCTTCTGTGACATCGTTTGGAATCGCGCCAAATAGATCTTCCACTGCGAACTGTTCTTCGCCATACTCGATGGACAATACAATACTGCGTTTCGCCATGCTTTCACTAAGTGCGAGATGCAGTCTTTCATCGACAACGACTTCTTTCATACCCAGTGCCTCAATCTCGGCAATCAGCGTCCGCTCATCGCCTTCCACACACTCCACTTTGCCCTCACCTGTTGCTAGGTCAAGATAAGCAAGTGCATACTTGTTGCCATCTATACTATCAGCTGAACCGATAAAATGATTCGTGTTGGCATCAATTGTTTTTCCTTCCGTCATCGTACCAGGGGTAATGATTTTAACGACTTCCCTTTTGACGATGCCCTTCGCTTCTTTCGGATCTTCAGTCTGTTCACAAATAGCCACTTTATGCCCTTTACGTACGAGCGTTTCTATATAACCCGCAGCCGCATGATAGGGTACACCACACATCGGAATCCGTTCACGATTTGCAGCATCCCTACTGGTTAATGTAATTTCAAGAATTTGAGATGCTTTTTCTGCATCCGTGAAAAATAATTCATAGAAATCGCCTAATCTAAAAAACAAAAATGCATCTTCATGCTCTGATTTCACTTTTAAATATTGCTGAATCATTGGTGTATGTGTTGTCATTTTTTAACCTCTTTACGTTTACTGTTTTTTATTATTATACCAAAGTTGGGCCACGAAGAGCCCAACTTCTGCGTGATTTTTGTGGGCTTTGAAAATCTAAGCAAAACTGGGCCACGAAGAGCCCAAATTCTGCGTGATTTTTGTGATCTGCAAAAATCTAAGCAAATACCGGACAACGAAGAGCCCGGTATTTGTGTAATTTACACGGGCTGTGTGGAAATTACAACAAAGTTGGACCACGAAGAGCCCAACTTCTGTGTGATTTTTGTGATCTGCAAAAATCTAAGCAAATACCGGACAACGAAGAGTCCGGTATTTGTGTAATTTACACGGGCTGTGTGGAAATTACAACAAAGTTGGGCCACGAAGAGCCCAACTTCTGCGTGATTTTTGTGATTTTCAAAAATCTAAGCAAAGTGTATAATCTCAACTTCACGATTTTAATTGCAACTTCACCGCTCTAATCGCAACTCCACGATTTTAATTGCAACTTCACCATTCTAATTTCAGCTCCACATTTAGAGTCATAACGCCGGACAATAAAAGTGTGTAATCGTAACTGCGAAATCCTAATCACAACTCCACCGCTCTAATCCCAACTTTGCAATTCTAATGGCAACTTCACGATTCTAATCCCAACTGAACATTTATCATCACAAACTTCATCCAAACGAAAAAAAAGCCGGTAGTGTTTTCCGGCTCTTAAAATGACGATGATTCTCTACCTTGTTTATGATTTTGTCCTTGGCCTTGTTCATTGCCTCGCACCTGCGCTTGCCCCCGCTCATTTTCTTGGCTGTGGCCAGGTTCATGAGATGATGATTCATCCGAGAACTTCCATTCCTCTTCAAAACTTTGCGGATGCACCGTAATACAGACTTTTGTTTCGCCAACAACTTCTGCCATCAATTCTCTTTCAATCGTAATGCAGAACTTCTCACCACATTCCGAAATGATCGCTTCTGTACAGTTCGGATGCTGGATAACATCAACGATAACTTCTTCATGCCCAGATGTCGGCTCGTCTCGATAATGCAAACGAATCCGGTCCTTGTAAGGTACTGACTCCGTAAACACAGATGTCTTTGAATGTTCTTGATGGGAATACCAAACATTGACGTCGAACTTACCGGTAACTTCGATGAATTTACCGACCTTTTTCGCCTGATGTGTATGGTTGATGACCCAACATCCGAGTATACTCGTCGGATTATTTGGTGGCTTCAGTGTAACAGTCGTCTCAGTCCGCTTCTTCCCTTTGGCAATAACCGTCTTCGTCACGATCTGACGTAAATTTTTCAGTTCGATTCCTCCTCCATTCGCTTCAATCCATCTTATGCAACAGAAGCCCAGAGAGTGAGAAAAATCGGCAGGAAATATTTTCCCACCGATTGGTATACTTACTTATAGTTTTTCATATGTCGTATTTTTTATATAAGAACCTGTTTCGCCACGTCTGATATCGCCATCAGTTGCTTTGATGATTTCATCCGTAACAGTGTTTGCGATTGTGTTCGATACAAGTTGGAGTAAATCATTCACTTCACCTTGTGATTGTTTAAATTCCTGAACAATCGGAACTTCGTCTATATCACTTTGGATTTTTTCAATTTTACCTTCAATGATTCCCAACGCTCTTTCTTTTCCGTACTGTTGGAAATTGACTGCCTGCTTTTGCAAGGATTTTAGACTTGCAATATTTTCACGGATTTTTTGGTTTTCATTAATCTGCTCTTCTGCCCGCTTGAAAAACTCTACTTGCTCTGTGTTCGCAATCATTACTGCAATCTCGCGTGCCTTTGCTATAATTTCGTCTTTTGAATATGTTTTTTCCATTATGACATCACCTTTTCCTTTTCTACTACGCCGATAAATTCACCGTCGAGTGACCATGTTTTGGCCTCTATTATTTTTACATTGACAATTTTCCCAATCACAGATTGAGGTGCTTTGAAGTTGACGAGTTTGCTCTTTTCAGTGTATCCAGCGAGAACTTCTGGATTACGCTTACTTTCCCCTTCAACAAGTACCTCAACGATTTTACCTTTGTAAGGTTTCATCGCTTCTGCGGATAAATCATTTACGACTTTATTTAATCGTTGTAGACGTTCTTTTTTCACTTCCATCGGAATATTGTCGACCATTTTTGCGGCCGGTGTGCCATCCCGTGGCGAATAAATATACGTATAAGCGATATCGAAACCGACTTCCTTATACAATGACAGCGTCTCTTCGAATTGCTCGTCTGTTTCATTCGGGAATCCTACGATAATATCTGTCGTTAACGTAACAGTGGGTATTGCTTTTTTAATTTTCCGGACGAGTTCCAGATAATGTTCACGAGTATATTTCCGCGCCATGATTTTCAAAATGTCACTAGAACCCGATTGAACTGGGAGATGAATATGATCGACGAGATTGCCGCCTTTCGCAAGCACTTCGATTAGATAGTCATCGAAATCACGAGGATGGCTCGTTGTGAAACGGATTCGCGCAATGTCGATTTTACTTAAATCATTCATTAAATCGCCAAAACGATAACTCGTCTCTTCAAAATCTTTTCCATACGCATTGACGTTCTGACCAAGCAACGTAATTTCCTTATACCCTTCTGCCGCTAACTGTCGTACTTCCTGGATAATATCTTGCGGACGTCTGCTTCGTTCCTTGCCCCTCGTGTAGGGCACGATGCAATAGGTACAAAACTTATCGCAACCGAACATAATGTTCACCCAAGCCTTAATGTTTCCATGACGGGCTTTTGGAAGACTTTCGATAATGTCGCCTTCTTTGGACCACACTTCAATGACCATTTCTTTTGATAAATAAGCCTCATGTAAAATATGGGGCAATCTGTGGATGTTGTGTGTCCCAAAAATCATATCAACTTGATCATACTTTTTAAGGATTTTATTAACAACAGATTCTTCTTGCGACATACAACCGCATACGCCAATCAAGACATCAGGATTTCTTCTTTTCAACGATTGTAAATGGCCAAGCTCCCCAAACACTTTGTTTTCGGCGTTTTCACGAATGGCACATGTATTGAGCAACACGACATTCGCATCTTCAACAGTGTCTGTCGGTTCATAACCAAGACCTATTAAAATACCAGCAATTACTTCTGTATCATGTTCATTCATTTGGCAACCATATGTCCGTATATAAAACTTCCGATTTGCCCCCATTTCACGGAAGCGCTCGTCAATCTCAAAGTTATCGTAATAAGCGATTTCTTCCTTGCCACGTTTTTTGGCGTCTTTTAAAGAAGGCGGTGCGTAGGCTGTCTGAAAATAGTGGCTATAGTCCTTGTCAGCAGTTTTCGCTAGATTCGGCTTCACTAGCCCTTCATTCAATCGCTGTTCCTCGTTCATTTAACTTGTCCCCTTTCATAACAGAGCCTTGGGAATATTAATTTCGCCTTGGCGTAATTACGTCCAAACTTTGAATTGCGTTTACGCAATTTACTCCTTTTCAAAATTTGTGACATCCGCCGGAGGCTTAACTTTAATCAGCAGGGAGTTTGCGCCCTGCTGATTAAAGTTAAACGTATGGTTTCATTATACTTAATTGTTGACCGCCTGTACAAGAAGTCAAAGCTTTGTCGGTTGTTTGTCACAGTTATTATTGAACTTTCTCTTATTATACAACTAAAAGACCACAGGGAATTAACGCGTCCCGTGGTCCTGACTTTTTCTAATTTAAATATGACGCTGTCGTTTTTCAACAAGTAATTTCAATGCCGTACGTCCTTCACCGTTAATCTCAATATCAGTGAAAGCGGGTGCACAGATGAGATCACCGCCACTTGGAGCGACGAATCCACGTGCAATTGCGATTGCCTTTATTGCCTGATTTAAGGCACCAGCACCTACTGCCTGCATTTCTGCGTACCCCTGGTCCCGTATAACTGCAACGAGTGCTCCTGCAACAGAATTCGGATTCGAGCGAGATGATACTTTTAATGGGTTCAACATGATTCCTCCTTATTTTTCGGTGTCTATGGAACGGATATCTCCATAAACCATCCTATGATTCGGAGGCGATGTTTAGACGCGGATTAGCCTTTGAATGTACGGTCAGCATTGATGGCAACTCGTTCAACTCTGATAGCATTTCCTGTTTCATCATCCAATACTGCGAAGAGTCCGTTCAACTGGGTACGTCCCGTCTTCGGAACTTCAAAACGAACTGGTAAATTCGTACGAAAACGATAGATGACGTCTTCTTTTTTCATACCTAAAATCTCATCGTAGGGACCCGTCATGCCTGCATCAGTTAAATAGGCAGTTCCCCCTGGAAGAATGCGATCATCCGCTGTCTGGACATGCGTGTGCGTTCCTACAACAACAGATGCTTTCCCATCAAGGTGCCAACCCATCGCAATTTTTTCACTTGTCGCTTCGGCGTGGAAATCAACGAAGACAAGCGGAGAAATTTCTCTTGCTTCCGCTACCAATTCATCTGCTTTCTCAAATGGATCGCCGTGCGGTGGTAAAAATGTCCGGCCATGCAGATTGATGATAGATAATGTCACACCATTACGTGAAATCGTTGTCATCCCTTTACCTGGTGCATCATCTGAAAAATTGGCAGGACGGATTAGATAATCTGTGTCATCGATAAAATCGTAGATCTCTTTTTGGTCCCATGTGTGATTTCCCATTGTTACAACGTCTACTCCAGCACGGAGCAGATCATCAAATATCGCTTTTGTGATTCCTCTTCCGGCTGCTGCATTTTCCCCGTTCGCGATAATAACATCAGGGTTATACTTTCTTTTTAGTCGTGGTAAATAGTCAAATACCATATCTCGTCCTAGCGATCCTACTATATCACCTATAAATAATACTCTCATAAAATAATCTCTCCCAATAGAAAAAGAGGCTCCCGGACCGAAATGCACGGAAACCCCCTTTTTCTTTATTTTGCGTATTCGACCGCCCGTGTCTCACGGATGACCGTTACTTTAATGTGTCCTGGATAATCGAGCTCTTCTTCAATCCGTTTCCGGATATCTCGCGCTAGACGATGGGCTGTAATATCATCAATTTGGTCTGGGCGGACAATAATTCGAACTTCGCGTCCTGCCTGGATGGCAAATGATTTCTCCACGCCGTCGTACGATTCAGAAATCTCTTCAAGCTTTTTCAGTCTGCGGATATAGTTTTCAAGCGTTTCACTGCGCGCTCCCGGCCTTGCAGCTGATAATGCATCTGCTGCTGCAACCAATACGGCAATGACTGATGTCGCTTCAGTATCCCCATGATGGGATGCGATACTGTTAATAACAACAGGATGTTCTTTATACTTCGTTGCAAGTTCAACGCCAATTTCAACGTGACTGCCTTCTACTTCATGGTCAATCGCTTTTCCGATATCATGAAGCAGTCCAGCACGTCGTGCGAGCGTTACATCTTCTCCAAGTTCTGCCGCCAATAAACCTGCTAGATAAGCAACTTCTGTCGAATGCTTCAAGACATTTTGGCCATAACTTGTGCGGAATCGCAATCTTCCGATGATTTTAATAAGATCTGGGTGTAGATTATGAATGCCAATATCGAAAGTTGTCTGTTCTCCAGTTTCACGGATAAGTTCATCCACTTCACGCCTCGATTTATCAACCATCTCTTCAATACGTGCTGGGTGAATTCGTCCATCTTGTACAAGTTTCTCTAGTGCAAGTCGTGCAGTTTCCCGGCGTACCGGATCAAAGCCTGACAAGATGACCGCTTCTGGTGTATCGTCGATGATTAGGTCAATTCCTGTCAACGTTTCGAGTGTGCGGATGTTACGTCCTTCACGACCGATAATACGGCCTTTCATCTCATCATTGGGGAGATTTACTACCGATACAGTCGTTTCAGCAACATGGTCTGCTGCAAAACGTTGCAGTGCGATAGAAAGGATTTCACGTGATTTTTTATCCGATTCCTCTTTTGCTCGTTGCTCTGCTTCTTTCGTCATAACGGCGATATCTGTAGCAAGTTCCTTCTCTACTTCACTAAGGATGAGCCTTTTCGCTTCATCGCGTGTCAGTGATGAAATCTTTTCAAGTTCAGCTTTCTGAACCGAAACAAGTTCTTCCGCTTTGCGTTCCATCTGTTCGATATGCTGTTGTCTTCCGGAAAGCGCTTCTTCTTTGCGCTCCAGACCTGCGTCTCTTTTATTGAGAGCTTCATCTTTACGGTCATGATTTTCTTCCCGTTGCAAAAGACGGCTTTCTTGTTTTTGCAGTTCCGCCCTTCGTTCACGGATCTCTGATTCCGCTTCAATTCTCAGTTTGTGAGTTTCATCCTTCGCTTCTAGTAGTGCCTCTTTTTTAAGAGCATCCGCTTCACGCTTCGCCTCTTCGACGATTTGTTCTGCCGTAAATTTGGCACCAGTCACTTTTGAATCGTTCACTTTCTTATTAAAGAAATAGGTAACAGCGACACCAACGAGCAGACCAAGCAAAGCGAAGATGATCAATTGTAGTACTAACATCCAGGTCACCTCCTCCTGCTATTCTTTTCATTTTTAGTCGGCTCATATATCAACGTACAACATACTGCCAAAATCATTTCAATGGTATGAAATTATACAATTCTAATTGTATCTATGTAAATTTGACATGTCAAGGTTACACAAGTCTTTACGACACATTATTCTTGGATTAATAGTAGTATTTTTCAGCGTTTATTTAAAAACCGATCGCGCCCTATAAAGAGGACGGATCGGCTTTCTGTAAAGCTTATTTTTCATCTAGTAAAAGTTCTAACTCTTCATCCTCATCTACTTCATGAGCACCAATCACATAGTTGGAGCTTGCAAGTCCATATGATTCACGAATTTTGTTGGCAATTTCCGCACGAATATCCGGATTTTCCTTCAGGAACTGCTTGGAATTTTCTCGCCCCTGTCCAAGTCGTTCACCTTCATAGGAATACCAAGATCCACTCTTTTGGACAACTTCGGAGTCGGCACCAAGGTCGATGATTTCTCCTTCTCTAGAAATTCCTTCTCCGTACATAATATCGACTTCCGCAGTTTTAAACGGAGGTGCGACTTTATTTTTGACAACACGGATTCGGGTTTTATTTCCCACTATATCATTGCCTTGTTTGATTGCTTCTCCACGTCGTACATCTAGGCGTACTGAAGAGTAGAATTTCAATGCGCGCCCCCCTGGAGTTACTTCTGGACTACCAAACATAACGCCGACTTTTTCACGAATTTGGTTAATGAATATCGCAATTGTATTTGACTTATTAATGGCACCGGAAAGTTTACGCAAAGCTTGTGACATAAGACGGGCTTGTAAACCGATATGCGAATCACCCATCTCGCCTTCAATTTCCGCTTTTGGTACAAGGGCAGCGACGGAGTCTACAACAAAGATATCCACTGCACCGCTTCGTACAAGCGCTTCAGCGATTTCAAGTGCTTGCTCTCCCGTATCAGGCTGGGAAAGTAATAATTCGTCGATGTTAACGCCTAATTTACGGGCATAGATCGGATCGAGGGCATGTTCAGCGTCGATAAATGCCGCTGTTCCTCCAGCTGCTTGTACTTCTGCGATGGCATGAAGGGCAACAGTCGTTTTACCCGAACTTTCAGGTCCGTATATTTCAATGACACGGCCACGTGGATATCCACCTATGCCGAGTGCAGAATCGAGTGCAAGGGAGCCTGTCGAAGAAGTTTCAACTTCCAGGTTTGTTTTTTCACCCAGTTTCATAATAGATCCTTTACCAAATTGCTTTTCTATCTGTTTTAACGCCATTTCTAAGGCGGCTTTACGATCGCTCAATTTATTTCCTCCCTCAAGGTAATGTTTCTGTTTTTCTTACTACCTTTAGTATACTCCTTTAATGAGAAATACTCAATCAAAAAGCGAACATTTATTCGATTACTTTTCTTAAATTAAATATATAAGTGAGAATACCGGGGTGTTTAACGTTTTTAATTGAGAAAGCAAGTTAAATCTTAACTTTGGTCTTCTTTTGCAGTTAGATGTTTAATGAGATAATAGAGCGCAAATCTTGCTGCCCTGAGACGGTTAGCGTTTCTTGAGCCCGATAGTAACAACTTAAATGTTTCTGTATCTGCATTTGTAGATGCGATACCAATCCACACAGTGCCGACCGGCTTACCGTCATGTGGATCTGGGCCTGCCGCACCCGTTAAACCGATTCCGATATCCGTTTTGAACGTTCGTTTTACGTTTACCGCAAGGGCGGCCGCACATTCTGAACTGACGACGCCATACTCCGTAAGTAAAGACTGTTCAATACCAAGTCGTTCCACTTTCGTTTTTTCATTGTAGACGACAACGCCGCCTTCAAGTGACGAACTAATCCCTGGTTCACCGGCCAGTTCTGCCATGAAAAGGCCAGCCGTTAAACTTTCCGCCGCGGCAATTGTCCAACCGTTTCGGATTAGGAGTTCGGCGGCTTTGGACGCTAATGTATCATCATCAGTTCCGTAGATGTAATCCCCAACTAGTGATCGTATCTGCTCTTCCATAGGCTCAATCAGCTTCAATGCCGCACCAGTTGTTTGTGCTTTTGCAGTGAGGCGCAATGTGACCGCGTCAGCTGTTGCCAGCGGGGCAACTGTCGGATTCGTTTGTTTGTCCAAAATGGGTTGAATCCGGTGTTCAAGCTCGGCCTCTCCAATTCCATAAAACTTCAGAACCCGCGATGTGATGACTTCGTGCTTGCCAGTAGCGCCTAATAAATAAGGTATCGCTTCGTCCGTAAACATTGGCTCCATTTCATGCGGTGGACCTGGTAGAAGGATAAATCGTACGCCATCCTTCTCCACAGCCATTCCGGGTGCCATTCCTTTTCGATTCGCAAGGACTTTCGCGCCTCTAAACACCAGTGCCTGTTTCTTATTATTTTCCGTCATAACTCGACCGCTACGTTCGAAGTACTGCTGAATATAAAGAAGTGCCTCGTCATCACTGACTAGTGTTGTACCGATATGTTTCACGATGGTTTCTTTTGTCATGTCATCTTTCGTCGGTCCAAGTCCTCCTGTAAAGATTAGAATATCTGCACGTTTCCTTGCAATTTCAATCACTTCATCCAAACGATCCGGGTTGTCGCCCACGACCGTCTGATAATGAACATCGATACCGATTTCTGCGAGTTTTAATGAAATGAATTTAGCGTTCGTATTCGTAATTTGTCCAAGCAATAACTCTGAACCAATTGCAATGATTTCTGCATTCATAGCTACCCATCCCCTTACATTGAATCAACCAGTACACGTCTGTTTTTATAGAAGTAATCGAAACCTGACCAAATTGTAAAGATGAGCGCGATGTAAAGCATGATGACACCGAATGGTACACCAATCGACTCGAAAAATATATTATTTAACAACAGTGAGGTAATTGCTAAGATCTGTGCTACCGTCTTAATTTTCCCAAGCTGGTTGGCCGCCACGACTTCTCCGCCACCTGCCAGGATAAGCCTAAGGCCCGTCACAGCGAATTCACGGCTAATGATGATGATGACAATCCATGAAGGTGCAGCTCCAAGTTCAACAAGTATGATGAAAGCTGCAGAAACAAGCAATTTATCCGCAAGTGGATCAAGAAATTTCCCCATATTTGTAACAAGATTATTCTTCCTAGCGATATAGCCATCAAGCCAATCTGTTATAGAAGCAATAATAAAAATAAGTCCACCAATTAAATGCTCTTTCATCATTTCTGTACCAGCGACAGTTATAGTGCCCAATTTAAAATCAACCAGCATGAAAACCATAAAAACTGGAATGAGCAGAACGCGTGATACAGTTATTTTATTTGGCAAATTCATAAAATACACCTTTCCTTTCAAAGAAAATAGTCATCTGAAGTAGATGACTATCACTCTTTCCTGTATTCAATCATAATGTTTTGTGGGACAGTATCCTGCGCTGGCACACCATATTCAAGTAACACACCGTTTACATATATTTCTGCAGACTTAGGGCGCCCTACACGGATTCGCACCGAGTCCGTAGCCGTCACATCAAATTCAACCGATTCTCCCGCTGCCATAATGCGCGCAGGCGTCATCCACTCTTTCCCAGCGCCATCTTTAACACCAATCCAAGATCCGCCAGTTAAACGGATTTCAAGTTGGAATGATTCCGCTCCAGTTAATGCGTACATCGACGTTTCACCGGTTGCACTTTCAAAAGCTAAAGTCTGTTCCGGTCTGTCCGGTTCTGGCTCTTCTTCCACAGGCTTTTCTTCTACTTTTTCTGGATCTTTCTTAGTAGGATCTGGCTCGCTTTTTTCCATTATTACTGGTTGGTTCGTTTCGCCGCTATCTACATCACCCTGCTTGTTGTTAGATGTCCCTTGATAAAGAGTCCAAATGACAACCACAATAACGATAATAAATAAAGCAACGATGATCTTTGGCATCATTTCATTTAACTGGTCATTATTTTTCAAACCTCTTTTACGTGTCAATGTCGACGAAGCGCGCTGACCTGCCTCTTCTTTGGATGACACTTCAGGAGACGTGTTTTTATACATAGATAGCATTTCATCAGAATCTAGACCTACTGCTTCTGCATATTGTTTTATGAATGCCCGTACATAAAACGATCCAGGCATCATGCTGTAATCTTCATTTTCGATACCAGAAAGGTACCGTTTCTGTATTTTCGTTATTGACTGTAAATCATCCAATGTAAATCCTTTAGCCGTTCTCGCCTGCTTGAGACGATCACCTAATCCGGTCACCAAAAACACCTGCCTATCAGAAGTTGAATAAACCCGATCCATCCGTCATTCCATGATCGGACATCATATCGTTTTTTTCCATCATTTCATATGTAATTTCTTGATCTGGATCTGTTCTTAATTCAATAATATAATCAAAATCTTCAATACTGTATTCCGAATGCTGAACGAACATATCCGGATGTTCCACAACTTTTATAGAAGGCATTCGCATCATTTCTCGGACAAGTTGCATATGACGCTCATCCTCCGCCTTACGCGTAACAATGCCATCTAAGATGAAGATATTATCTTTTGAAAACTCATCGCCTGCTAAGTTTTTCCGCAATGTTTGCTTAATCATTGTCGAAGAAAGGAAAATCCATTTTTTGTTGGCGCAGACGCTTGCTGCAACAACTGATTCCGTCTTCCCAACACGCGGCATCCCACGAACACCAATCAATTTATGACCTTCCTGTTTGAATATTTCAGCCATGAAATCAACTAGAATTCCAAGGTCACTTCGAAGAAACCGGAACGTTTTTTTATCATCCGCATCACGCTGTATATAACGTCCGTGTCTAACCGCAAGAATATCACGTAACTTCGGCTCACGGATTTTTATCACTTGAATCGTTTCCATCGTCTCGGCGATTTGTTCAAAACGTGCAATCTGGTCGTCGTTGTCAGTTCGTAGCAGCATTCCACGATGTCCGCCATCAACACCATTAATTGTAACAATGTTCACGCGCAACATTCCGAGCAGCGACGATATATCGCCCAGAAGGCCAGGGCGGTTAACCTGAATTTCATATTCAAGATACCATTCACCCATCAGACACACACTCCTTTTGTCCATTTTTTGAACACGCACTACTATATGACGCACAAGAAGTAATATAGTTCTATGATAGCTGATTAAATGCATTATGAAAAGGAAAAAGGGGATTATCGTAATCCCCTTACACAATTAAATATACCAGCCGCCATTCACTTTCATAATTTCGCCTGTCATATAATCCGCCTTGCCGCTTAACAGGAAATTAACTGCTTCAGCGACATGTTCTGGTGTCCCGGTACGCATAAGCGGTATTTCATCAATAACCATCTGTCGTTCATCCAATGGTATGTCATTGTTCATACGTGTTTCAATCCACCCCGGTGCCACAGCGTTGATGCGCATTCCTGAAAAGGCGGCTTCTTTCGCATATGCTTTCACAAATGCGTGTTGCGCCCCCTTCACAGCGGAGTACATCACTTCTCCTGCCGCCCCCGTATTGCCCCATATAGAGCCAATCATGACCACGTACGATTGTTCAAACTTGCGTAATTGAGGAGATACAAGACTTATAAAAAGCGCTGGATTTTGCACATGGACCTTCCATAGTGCATCCATATCTTCAGCGCTCGTTTCCGTCAATAGTTTCATCATCGATTGCCCATTCGCTACAACGACAGCACTAACATTTCGTACTAGTTTGACGAGTAATTCTGCTCCGTCTTGTGCACTAAAATCTGCTTGGACTGCCTGAAAATCCAATTGTGGATATGCTGCACTGAGTTCTTTTTGTAAAGCATTAGCATGTGCAGCATTTTCATTGTAATGAAGGAATAGCGACCAGCCTGCCGCCGCTAGTGTCCGACTAATCGCATCGCCTATTCCACCTGATGCACCAAGTACAACGCAGTATTTCTGTCCCGTCATTCTGCCTTATCAGCTGGAACAATTGAATAGACCGTATGACCGCTTTCATCTGAAAACGTTTGGAATGCATCTTTCAAGTTTTCGAGCGTTAATTTCTCAAGTGTTGGAACAACATCGAACAAATTCATGTTATTGAATGTATAGCGCGTAAACTGGTTGGCGATAAATTCCGGAGAATTCAATGACCGCATGAATTGACCAATTTTCTTTTTCCTCATTCGATTAAGTTCTAGGTCCGTGATTGGCCATGTTTCCACAGTATTTTTCACAGTTGTCCGGATTGCTTTTTCGAGTTGTTCCGGCTGGTCTGTATCAGAACCAATCATTGCGAAACCAAAGCCATTCTCCATCGTGAAATCATAAGAAAACGACTCATCAATAAGCCCCTCATTATATGTTTCCGTATAAAAATTGGAAGACCTGCCAAACAGAATATCCAGGACAAGACCCGCGGAAAGTTCTTGGATTAGCATCTCTTCTCCATCGATATCCGTGTTAGTGCATTTCATACCCATATTTAATTTCGGCTTTGATACGTCCATTGCAAGCTTCCGCTCAGCGATTGCTACAGTATCCGTTTCAGTCGGGAAACTACGTATAATTTCTGCAGGATCTTCGAATGTTTTTGCACCTTGATTTTTTTTGATGAATGCCATCATCTCTTCCGGATCAACAGCACCTACAACGAAAAGCACCATATTGGATGGATGATAAAACGTTTCATAGCATTCATACAAGTAGTCCGCTGTGATGTCTTGAATCGATGCGACCGTACCAGCGATATCAATTTTCACTGGATGTTCATGGAACAGGTTTTCAATTGTTCCGAAATAAAGACGCCAATCCGGCTGATCATCATACATCGTTATTTCCTGGGCAATGATACCTTTCTCCTTATCAACAGTCTTTTCCGTGAAGTACGGTTCCTGTACGAAATCAAGAAGAATTTCCGTATTTTCATACAACTTATCCGTAGCAGAAAACAAATAAGCAGTCCGTGTGAATGATGTAAACGCATTGGCGGATGCACCGTGCACACTAAACTTTTGGAATACGTCCCCATCTTCTTTTTCAAACATTTTATGCTCAAGGAAATGAGCGATACCATCGGGAACCTTCACTTCTTCTGTTTTTCCACGCGGAATAAACGTTCGATCGATTGAACCATATTTAGTTGTAAACGTTACGAATGTTTTTGAAAATCCACGTTTCGGTAAAATATAGACATCCAAACCATTGTCGAGTTTTTCATTATATAATGTTTCCTGTAAATTATCAAAGTGAATATTCTTCATCATTCATTAGCCTCCTTGCCCGATAACAGATAGACGATTTCTAGTTTAATTTCAGCTGCCATATTTTTAACATCGTCTTTTGTAACGGTTTCCCAGCCTGCAATGATTGTGTCTGCCGTGAAATTTTCATCCAGCTCTTTGTATTGATCAAATACTTCAATCTGTCCTCTTGCAGAATCAAACGCACTTTTAATGCCGTTCGCAAGTAATGCTTTCGTCTGTTCCATTTCAAGGTCAGTAATTTCACCTTGTTGAAGAGCCGTGAGTTGAGCATTAATCAGATTTACCGCTTTTTCTTCAAGTTCAGCATCGATTCCTGCCATTACATAAAGAAGCCCATAATGCGAAGAATAAGAACTGGATGCGTAATAGGCCATGCTTTCTTTTTCACGAACATTAACGAAAAGTTTGCTGTGCGCAAAACCGCCGAAAACACCGTTCGTAATTTGCATTTTCGCATAATCAGGATGACGGAATGTAACAGGCGTACTGAAGCCTAAATGTAGTTTCCCTTGTTTCATGTCCTGCTTTTCGCGAACATGACGCACGTCGGTTACTTGAGTCACCGTATGTTGTGTTGTCGATTGACGTGCCTGCACTTTACGGCTACTGAACGTCAATAGTGACCTGATCTTTTCAGTCATGTCATCTTCGTCAATGTCACCTACAATGTAGATATCAATTTCATCTTCATTTAACATGCTTTCGTATGCTGCAAATAGGTCTGCAGATGTAAGTGCATCTACATCCTCTTCCGTTCCATATGACGGTGCGGATGCAGCGCTATCAGGACGTATTAATTCGAGCATACGCATCTGTGCAAATCGCGTCTTATCATCGTAAAGCGAACGAATTCGCTCTTTCACAGACCTTTTTTCACGGTTGACAACCGTTTCATCGAACCGTCCGTCTACCACATTTGGGTCAAATATGACGGTCTTGATCAAACTCAGTACTTCTTCAAGTACGCCGCCTTCGGATAGATATTCGTCATTTACACATTCAGCGGATAGTGAAACGATATGCGTTTCCCCACGTTTTCCAGCGTCTGTGTACAATACGGTTCCGTATAATTCATCTAACGCATTACGGAATTCAGTTTGTGACCGGTATCGACCGTTAGATTCTTCTAAAACATTCGCGAGTACTGCACGAAGAGCCGATTTCTTTTCATCAAGAGCTGTTTTCCACTTGACGGAGAAATTGACAGTTTTGAACTGTTCTGACTTGCGGATATATAATGTGACGCCCTCTTGTAGCTCAACTTTTTTGAACATATAAACACCTCTGTTTTAGTTAATATGCGGAATCCTCACTTCACTATACATTCCAGAAGTCAAAAGATGCAAATTAACTAGCGAATGCATCGTAACTTATATAAAAAACCGGATGCTATAGGCCAAAAAATGCCCCTAAGTCCAACGTAACAGACTATCGGGGCATTTTCATTTTTTATCGATTTCCTTTGATGTACGGTTGTCCACTTGCTTTTGGCGCGTTTGCTCTTCCAATAAACCCTGCTAGCGCAAGAATGGTCAATGCATACGGCAAGATGTGGAAATACACAGCCGGTACATTTTCCAAGTACGATATGCTTGACGAACTAATAGCAAGTGCTTGTGCAAATCCAAAGAACAATGCGGCTCCCATTGCACCAATCGGATGCCATTTACCAAAGATCATTGCAGCAAGTGCCATGAACCCTTGTCCGTTAATCGTCGCATGACTAAAATCATTCGTCATTGTTTGGGAATAAATAGCCCCACCAATACCTGCAAGACCACCCGAAATGATAACCGCAATATAGCGGATTTTAGTTACGTTGATGCCCATTGTATCAGCGGCCATCGGGTGTTCTCCTACTGACCTAAGACGAAGACCAAATGGTGTTTTATAGATGATGAACCAAGCCAAAAACGCAAGGCCTATCGCCAATATTGATGAACCATAAATCCCTGTGAAAAACATGGGTCCAATAAATGGAATTTCATGTAATATCGGAACGTTGAAACGCGGAATACTATGTTGAATGAAATCCGTTTGCCCTTTTCCAAAAATCAATTTCACTGAGAACAACGCAATGGCGATCCCTAGCATGTTAATGGCAACCCCTGATACCACTTGGTCAGCACGGAATGTAATCGATGCGACCGCATGCATAATGGAGAAGATTGCGGAAACAACCATTGCCACAAGTAAGGCAATCCACGGAGTCCATGAGCCAAATGTATCTGCATAAAACAGATTGAATATAATGCCGACAAAAGCACCCATTACCATGAGTCCTTCAAGTCCGATGTTAACTACACCTGAACGTTCCGAGAACACGCCTCCAATTGCAGTGAAAATAAGGGGGCAGCGTATGAAATGGTTAACGGAATGATGAAATAAACTATCTCAAGAAAACTCATATCATTTTGCCTCCTTTTTCTTCTTCATCTTGCTAAGAAGCACTCGGATGATATAGCCTGATGCAACGAAGAATATGATAAGTGCAATAACAATGGAAACAATTTCAATTGGTACTCCTGCCTCATTTGGCATATTGCCGGCACCGTATTTTAGTGATCCGAAAAGCGATGCACCAAAAATAACACCAAGTGGCGTATTAGCCCCTAATAAAGCAACGGCAATCCCGTCAAATCCAATACCAGTAAAGCCACCGCGTGTTACCATGTTACCAAATGTCCCAAGGGCTTCCATCGCTCCTCCAAGTCCTGCGAAAGCACCCGAAACAACCATTGAAAGGATGATGTTCTTTTTAACATTCATTCCTGCATATTGTGAAGCATGGTCGTTAAATCCGACCGATTTAAGCTCAAATCCAGTTTTCGTTTTTTCTAAAATAAACCACATGACTGCTACCATCGCTAGTGCGACGAAGATTCCATAGTGTAACGTAGAGAAATCAGTTAGATTGGATAAAAATTCTGAACGTAGCGATGCCGTTTGATGAATTTTTTCTGTCTTGTATCCACCTTCAGATACCGCTTTTATCAACGCATTTACTGTATGAAGTGCGATGTAGTTCATCATGATTGTAACAATAACTTCGTGTACATGAAGTGTTGCTTTTAAAATACCTGGAATCAATCCCCACAGCGCTCCTGCTAATGCCGCTGCAATAAGGGCAAGTGGCAAGTGGATGAATTTCGGTAATTCAAACGCCATACCGACGTATGCTGCTGCAAACCAGCCAACAATCAATTGTCCTTCTACCCCTATATTGAATAGTCCCGAGCGGAATGCAAATGCAACCGCAAGACCCGCTAGTATATAAGGGCTTATTTGCCGGATGGTTTCTCCGATTGAATACATATCCCCGAAGATTCCATTCCATAACGCGATATAGCCAGCAACCGGATCGTATCCGCTGAACCACATTACGGCCGCTCCCACTAGCAATCCCAAAATAATCGAGATGATGGGTACCAGTAAATTTATAAACCTATTCGACATGGTTATCATCACCTTCTGTTAATGTTACAGCAGCCTTGTCCCTGGATTGTCCTGCCATGAGAAGGCCAAGTTGCTGCTCTGTTGTTTCGGTCGGAATAACTGTATCAACGATAATTCCGTCGTAAATAACCGCAATACGGTCAGAGACGTTCATGACCTCATCTAGTTCAAATGATATAAGAAGAACCGCTTTGCCATTATCACGTTGTTCAATTAATCTTTTATGGATGAATTCAATTGCACCAACATCAAGTCCGCGCGTTGGAAGTGCTGCAATCAATAGTTCCGGGTTACGATCCACTTCTCGTCCAATAATGAGCTTTTGCTGGTTACCACCTGACAGCGAACGGGCTAACTCATGCTCCCCTTGTGTCCGCACGTCAAACATCTCGATAATTTCTTTTGCTTTCTTAGACACGAGTTTATAATTCATAATTCCCTTTTTGGATAGAGGCTCTTTATAATAGGTTTGTAATGCCACATTATAGCCGACAGAGAAATCAAGAACAAGGCCATGCTTATGACGGTCTTGCGGAATATGACCTAGACCAGATTCCGTTATTTCACGAGGTTTTTTCCCAGTGACATCCTTTGAATCTATGAACACTTTCCCACTTTTCACTTTACGAAGACCCGCTACTGCTTCAATCAATTCGGATTGTCCATTGCCGTCAATCCCCGCGATTCCTACGATTTCACCTTTACGGACGGAAAGATTTAAGCCTTTCACTTTTTGAATTCCACGGTAATCTTCTACAACTAGGTTTTCTATTCGAAGAACTTCTTCAGCGGGATAGGACGGTCCTTTTTCCGTTTTGAATGTCACTTGTCGTCCGACCATCAATGTTGCAAGCTCTACCGGGTTCGACTCTGAAGTAATAACTGTTCCAATCCCTTTACCTTTGCGGATAATCGTCACCCGATCAGACACATCCATTATTTCCTGTAGTTTGTGGGTGATGATGATAATCGATTTTCCTTCTTCAATCAGCTTTTTCATAATTGAAATCAATTCATTGATTTCTTGCGGCGTCAAAGATGCAGTCGGTTCATCGAAAATAAGAATTTCTGCTCCACGATAAAGCGTTTTCAAAATCTCTACACGCTGTTGCATACCAACTGAGATATCTTCAATCTTTGCATAAGGATCCACGTCAAGTCCATATAGTTTCGAAATTTCAGCCACCTTTTTCGCGGCATCTTTCACATTAATCATGCCCATTTTTTTCGGTTCATTACCAAGAATGATATTTTCTGTGACAGTCAGATTTTCAACAAGCATGAAATGTTGATGAACCATTCCGATACCCAAACCATTTGCGACGTTGGGGTCTGTAATAGCAGTCGCTTTTCCCCGCACCTTAATTTCTCCACCCTCAGGCTGATAAAGACCAAACAGCACGTTCATAAGTGTAGATTTCCCTGCACCATTCTCGCCTAATAAAGCATGAATTTCACCTTTTTTAAGCTGAAGGGTAATATCGTCGTTCGCAACAAAATTACCGAACTCCTTTCGGATGTTCAACATTTCAATAACATATTCCACTAGGTTCACTCCCTCGCGTTTGCGTATGTAAGATTAAATTAACACAAGAAAAGAGACCTTGAACGGTATCTTTTCTTCTACTAATTTAAAGGACAATCATGGAGACCGAAGTAAATCGGCCTTCATGATTGCTTATCTCTGTTATTATTTTTTAGCTTTGAATTCTGGAACTTCAATTTCACCGTCTGCAATTTGCTTAGTGTATTTTGCTACTTCGTCTAATACATCTTGTGGAATTGCTCCGCGCGAATCAGCAAGTGCAATACCTTCGTCAGCAAGACCGAAAGTTGTTACTTCACCGCCTGGGAATTCACCTTTAGCAGCTAATTCAGCTGTGTTTTTAACTGCAATATCAACGCGTTTAAGCATTGAAGTCAACGTTATGTTATCGTCGCCGATTTGTCCGTCTTCATACTGGTCAGAGTCAACACCGATTACCCAAACATACGCGTTTGGATCTGCTTTTTTACGTTCTTTTGCCTCAGCGAAAACGCCTGTACCTGAACCACCAGCTGCGTGGAAAATAATATCTACGCCTGTAGAATACATACGGTTCGCAAGTGCTTTACCTAGTTCAGCTTTGGCAAAATCGCCTGTATACTGAACATCAACTTTAAGTTCTGGCTTCACTGCAGCAACACCTGCAAGAAATCCAGCTTCAAAACGCTCGATTACTGGGATTTCCATACCGCCAACAAAACCAATTTTACCTGATTTCGTCATATGAGCAGCTGCAACACCCGCAAGGAATGAACCTTCTTGCTCTTTGAACATAAGACTTGCTATGTTTGGCAAATCAGAAACTTCATCAACAAGTGCAAATTTATTGTCTGGACGTTGTGTAGCCACTTCTTCAATAGACTCTTTCAATAAGTAGCCAATTCCGTAAATTAAATCGAAGTCACGTTGAACTAGTTTGTTTAAGTTTGGCATGTATTCAGCGTCTTCTTTTGACTGCAGATAGTCAAAGCCGCCATCGCCTTTTTCAAGATTGTTTTCTTTACCGTAATCCTGGATTCCTTTCCAAGCTGATGTGTTGAACGATTTGTCGTCCACACCGCCTGTGTCAGTTACCATTGCGATTGAAAAAGTATCTTCCTTCGGAGTGCTTGTAGAACCTTCCTTTTCTTTCGCTTTATCCGTTCCGCATGCACCAAGTAGTGTACCTGCTGCAAGAATCATTGATAAAACAAGACCAAATTTACGTTTGCTCATTTGTCGAACCCCCTGTTTTTATTATTATTATTATTATATAGTAGGACGCGTTAGCGTCTAATACCTGTTTCCAGAAAACATAAATGTTGAAAAGTACTAACTAACGCTCGGATGAAGTGGGGGACTTCTGCCAAATCAAGTTAAATCTTTTTCGAAGATTCAGTATCCCCATACCTCATTCCCAGTGATGCACTTCCTCGCGATTGCCTAATAACATAATAATGGTAGCTATAACTTCACACAAATCCATGAAGGCTGGATTACTCAAGCCTCCATGATTTTATTATTTAGTCGGATATTCAGGTACTTCGATTTCACCGTCAGCGATTTTTTTCGCAAACTCATCAACTTTTGCAAGGACATCATCTGGAATCGCACCATGTGAATCAGTAAGTGCCATTCCATCCTCAGCTAGACCGTAAGTTTTCACTTCGCCTCCTGGGAATTTACCGTCACGTGCAAGTTCCGAAATATTTTTCACGGCTACGTCTACGCGCTTGAGCATAGAAGTCAATGTGATGTTTTCATCGCCGACTTGTCCTTCTTCATATTGGTCAGAGTCAACACCTATGACCCAAACGGATGCGTTTTTATCAGCTGATTTACGTTCTTTTGCTTCAGAAAACACACCATTGCCTGTTGCGCCAGCAGCGTGGAATATAATATCTACACCTGAAGAATACATACGGTTCGCAACCGCTTTACCGAGTTCTGCTTTTCCAAAATCACCGGTATACTGAACGTCAACTGTAATGTCAGGGTTCACTGCTGCAACACCTGCTACGAAGCCCGCTTGGAATCGTTCAATAACCGGAATTTGCATTCCACCGGCGAAACCAATTTTGTTAGTTTTTGTCATTAGCGCAGCTGCAGCACCCGCTAGGAAGGCACCTTCTTGCTCTTTGAACATAATGCTGACCACATTCGGACTGTCAGCAATTTCATCGACAAGACCGAACATTGTTTCCGGATGCTGATCCGCAATTACTTCCATCGCATCTTTCAGAAGATAACCGATTCCGTATACAAGATTGAAGTCACGGCGGACAAGTCTGTTCAAGTTCGGCTCAAAATCAGCGTCGCCCTTAGATTCCAAGTAGTCGTAGCCGCCATCACCTCTCTCAAGGTTGTTTTCTTTGGCAAATTCTTGGATCCCTTTCCAAGCCGATTGGTTGAACGATTTATCATCAACACCGTTTGTGTCCGTAATCATTGCAATTGAAAAAGTATCTTCTTTTGCTCCTTGTTTAGAACCTGTGCCTTCGTTGTTCTTTGCTTTTTCCGTTCCACATGCACCAAGTATTGTACCGGCAGCAAGAACCATCGATAAAGCAAGACCAAATTTACGTTTGCTCACTTTTGGAACCTCCTCATTTTCTTCATATTAGTTAGGACGTACTAACGTCTTATACCCTTTTTCGCACAACATGAAAACTAAATTTATCGGCCCGGAAATAATTTTTCGAGTAGAGGACCATTTCGCCTTCCTCACTGTAATGGTGTTGCCGAAGGACAAGGAGTGGAACGTCGACGCCACACCTTAGTATGGACGAAGCTTCATCATCGTATCCAACTGGTTCAATGTGCGTCACAGCTTGAACGATATGAATTGTACCCGACTTTTCGATTGCATCGAATATGGAGTTATTCAATAATTCATCCGTATCTGACGAAAGATTTTTTGATAGAACCTGATCAACGCAATAAACGACCGGGTCGCCGTCCGCAGTCCTTACTCTTTTAATTGTAACTAGACGATCATCTTCACTGCATCCGAATTTCGCGATGCTTTCATCACATGGTGTCGTCTCTAAAACGTCCATAAAAATCGTTCCTGGCTCCATCCCCGCATCGCGAATCATAGAGGATACACTGGATAAATTTTCGATTCCAGATGAAAATAGTGGTTTTGGTTTAACGAACGTGCCAACGCCGTGTTTACGGACAATAACTTTATCCTCCTCTAACACACGAAGTGCCTCACGGAGTGTTGCACGGCTGACACCCAACGTACGAGCAAGTTCAAATTCTGAAGGGAACCGCTCATTCTCTTTGAATATACCTGATTCAATATCCTTTTTCAGCCGTTCAATCACCTGAACATATAGATGCCTTTGGTCCGCCTTTACCATCATTACATCTCCCCCCTTCAACGAGGTCAGACCTCTGATGTTAAACGTCACTACTAATCATCCATACTATATCACTTTCATCGTATAAAATAAAGAATACTTCAAAAAAATATTATCAATGTGTTCTTTTGATGCACTCAAATAGACCTATTCTGCCATTCTTTTTAGGAATGAATATCCGATTCATCCTTACTCATTAGCACTTGACGCGGTTTACTGCCTTCAGGTGGCCCTACAACTCCCCGCATCTCCATCTGATCTACAATGCGTGCCGCTCTCGAATAGCCGACCCTGAAACGACGCTGCAACAAGGAGACGGAAGCTGTCTGCATATCCGTCACAAGTTGTACTGCTTCATCGTAATAGTCATCCGTTTCTTCATGTGGTGCCACTTCTTCTATTTCTGTTGGAATCATCTCTTCTTGGTACTGGGCTTTTTGCTGGTCAATAACAAAATCGACGACTGCCTCAACTTCTGCATCCGTGACAAACGCACCTTGTATCCGGACCGGTTTTGCGACACCCGCTGGAAGGAACAGCATGTCACCTCTACCAAGTAGCTTTTCTGCACCACCGCCATCCAAAATCGTCCTTGAATCAATTGATGATGACACTGCGAATGCAATCCTAGATGGGATGTTCGCTTTAATGATTCCTGTAATAACGTCAACACTCGGCCGTTGTGTCGCAATGATCAAGTGAATCCCAGCAGCACGGGCCATTTGCGCAAGCCTTGTGATTGAATCTTCCACATCGCTGGACGCAACCATCATGAGATCCGCGAGCTCATCGACAATAACGACGATGTACGGCATACGTGGATGCTTTTCATCATTCTCTCCGTTCCAGACTTCGATATGGTCATTGTACCCTTCAATATTTCTAGTTCCCGTGTGAGAAAATAATTCGTAACGTCTTTCCATTTCAGAAACAACTTTCTTCAGCGCTTGAGATGCTTTCCGCGGATCAGTGACAACGGGGGCAAGCAAGTGTGGAACGCCGTTATAGACATTCAACTCAACCATTTTAGGATCAATCATCATCATTTTCACTTCATGCGGTTTTGCACGCATTAAAATACTGACAATAATGCCGTTGATACATACACTTTTACCGCTACCTGTTGAACCGGCTATCAGAACGTGCGGCATCTTATTCAATTCTGCCAGCATCGCCTGTCCTGTTACATCACGTCCAAGGGAGATCATTAATTTTGAATCCGGGCGATTATTCTCTTTTGCTTCAATTACTTCCCGCAGACTGACAACAGCAACCGAACTGTTCGGAACCTCGATTCCGATTGCAGACTTCCCTGGAATCGGTGCTTCAATACGAATTCCGCTTGCTGCAAGTGCAAGTGCGATGTCGTCAGCAAGGCTCACGATGCGGCTTACTTTAACCCCTGTATCCGGTAACACTTCATACTTCGTGACAGCTGGCCCAAGATGTACCTCAGTAACCTTCGCTTTCACGCCGAAACTAAGAAAAGTTCGTTCAAGCTTTTGCGCATTCGCCTGAATCGAATTGTATTCCTCTGATTGATCAATAATAGGCGTTTGTTTAAGTAATGACGGGGGAGGTAAGATGTACGATTCGTTCTCCTCTTCCCCTGTTACACCTGTATAAGCATTAACTTCTATGGTAACTTCCTGTTCATGTTCGTGTTGCTCCTCCACCACTGCCGCCTGCTCGTCCTGAATAGGCTTATCTATCCGTTCACTAAAGGCAGAAATAATTGGTTGGGACACAACCTCTTCGATTTCGGGCTGGATTGGAAGCGGATTTTGCACAGATTGTTCATCCGCTGATTCCGCTTTCTTCTTCGAGCGGGTCGTTCTTGATTCGCTCGAAGTCTTTTTAACTTGCGGTGTCTTTTTGGGAAATGAATCTTTCATCGACTTAAGTATTTTTGGGAATTGTTCGGCTATAAATGGGACAAATGCTTTTCCTGATATGAGAACAACACCAATTAAAAATAATAAAATTCCTGCAACCGTTGCCCCGGCCGAATCGAGCAGTGAATAGAACATTGCGTAAAGAATCGCCCCCGCCATTCCGCCCCCGAGCGCTCCACTTCTCGATGTGATCCCATCATTTATGACAAGTACTTTCCACGTTTCTTTTAGTGCTGAATCCGTCATAAGAACACGACTTTCATACAGTTCCTTGAACAAATGGACGTGGCTAAATAGCACGAAACTTGCCAAGATGAATAAAAATCCGCCCACAATACGGTTTTTCCAACCGCCCACTTTCTGTTTAATCATAAACATGAGTGCCTGAACAATAAGTAGGAGTGGGATTGCAACATGCCAGTTGCCGAAAATAAATCGAGACAAAGAAGAGAGGCCCCTCCCAACAATCCCGTATTCAAAGATGATGATGATGGCAAGGCCAATCATCACCAAGCCCATCACTTCATAGATCAAAGGTTGCAACCCGGATGACTTCTTTTTTTGCGCGGTCGATTTTTTCTTCTTCTTTCCTGATTTCCGTGACATATTCTTACGTTACCTCCTTTTTACAAAAAAGGGTTTCCCGCCGGTCAGACGGCAAGGAAACCCTTTGTAGCTTTATTATCGATTCTATACACCTTGAAAATGAAGATTTCATTCTACCCGCTTCGGCTACCCCATGTAAGGTGCCTTCGCTTAGTTTATATAGGTAGTCATTATTCAACATAATATAGTTGTAGTATTAGTATTCCATAATTATTGGAATAATCATTGGTCTTCTTTTCGTTTGTTGATACAAATACGAACTTAGTGTATCGCGTATCTCTTGTTTAATGTTTGTCCATTCGAACGTCTCTTTATTCACATACTTCTCAACAATTTTTCTGACAAGGTTTGCAGACTCTTCAAGAAGCTCTTCGGATTCGCGTACATAAACGAATCCACGAGAGACTATTTCCGGTCCTGCTGCGATGCGTTTCTGTTTACGGTTTAGAGTGACAACGACTGTAAAGATCCCATCCTGTGACAGGAGTTTACGATCACGGAGTACAATATTTCCAACGTCCCCTACGCCAATGCCGTCAATCAGAATATTACCTGCTTGAACACGTCCACTCATGCGCATCTTACTATTTTTATATTCGACAATGTCGCCTTTGTCTGCAATAAATATTTGTGATTTTTGAAGCCCTGTCTCTTGTGCAAGCTTGGAATGCGCAATAAGCATCCGATACTCGCCTTGGATTGGGATGAAATAGCTAGGTTGCATCAAGTTGAGCATTAGTTTCAAATCTTCAGAACTACCATGCCCGGATACGTGGACATTCTTACTTGAAGTAAGAACATTTGCGCCAGCTTTTGCAAGATCATTCATCGTCTGGAACATCGAAACTTCCATTCCTGGTGATGGTGTGAACGTAATAAGAACTGTATCTGTTTCTTTGATACGTAGGTCTCTATGCTGTTTACGGACAATTTTCTCAAGCGCATCAAGCGGCTCGCCTTGGTTACCCGTCACGATAATGACAACTTTGTCATCGTCATACTTCTCGATTTCTTTTACCGGAATGACAATGTCATCGTCAACAGTTAAATAACCGAGCTTCAAGCCGACTTCGAAGTAACTTTCTAGACTTTTCCCAACGACTGCCACTTTTTTACCTGTTTCCAATGCCGTATCGAATACTTGCTGAATACGGATAAAATTCGACGCATAAAGTGCGACTAGAATTCTACCTTCTGCTCCGTGGAACGTTTTAGATAGACTTTTTTCGATAACCGACTCAGATGTCGTGTAACCCGGACGTTCTGCTTCGGAAGAATCCGACATAAGGATGAAGACGCCTTCTTCACCAAGTGCCGCCATTTTCGCAATGTCAGGGCGATACTTTCCTTTAGCAGACTGATCGAATTTAAATTCTCCTGTATGCACAATTGCCCCTTCACTCGTGTGGAATACGATTCCCAGTGAATCTGGTATGCTGTGTGTCGTATGGAAGAATGTTACGTACGTCCCTTTGAAATTCATGCGACTTTTGTTCGTCACTTCAAAAAACTTAACGTTCTGGGGTGCCGGCATTTCTTTCAAATGTTCTTTTGCCAGTGCGATTGTCAACTTAGAACCATAGACAGGCGCCTGTACTTTTTGCAGAAGATAGGAAATCGAGCCGATTGCATCTTCATGACCATGTGTCAGGAAGATTCCTTTTACGCGGTCTTTATTTTCTTCGATATAACTTATATCTGGAATGACGATGTCAATTCCAAGCATTTCTCCTTCAGGGAACATAAGCCCCGCGTCAACGATGAACAGTTCGTCATCAACTTCGACCACATACATTGCTTTCCCGATTTCTCCAACTCCACCGAGTGGAATAATTCTAATTAGTTCATTTTTAGTTTTTGTCACTTTGTTTCCTCCTATTAATAATTCCCGTCCATAACGACTATATTTCATTATACGGGACTGAAGCTATCTGTACAAACAAAAAAAGCCGGTAATTGATACCGGCCCCGATTAATTAAAAATATGAAGGTTTTTTCTATAGTTTTCCCAGACTTTATCAAAGTGTTCATCCTTGCCTTCAAGCCCGACCAGCGGCAGTCTGACTCCCCCAGTTTCGACGCCTAGTTTTTTTAGCGCGTATTTAACCATTACTGGATTGGGTGCGGTAAAAATTGCCCGAAATAAAGGTAGCAACGCTCTATGCATCGCACCGGCTTGTTCTGTCCGCCCATCTTTGAAGGCAGCAATCATCTGTTGCATTTCATTACCCGCAACGTGTGAGGCAACGGATACGATACCTTTTCCGCCTATTGCAAAGGTCGGTAACGCCAATGAGTCGTCTCCGCTATAGACAGAAAACCCGTCATCCGTCCCTGAAATAATATCAACCATCTGATCCAGGCTGCCACTCGCTTCTTTTACCGCACGGATATTTGTTATTTTCGATAAAGCGATGAGCGTTTCAGGAAGCATGTTGACGGCTGATCGCCCCGGAATATTATACAACATCACCGGCAAGCTAGTTTCTCCTGCAACTAGCGAGAAGTGGGCGTACATTCCTTTTTGGTCGGGTTTATTGTAATAAGGTGCGACGAGCATAATACCATCAGCCCCTACCCGTTCCGCCATCCGTGTCAGCTTGATGGTTTCCTTTGTAGAAAATGTCCCTGTCCCTGCAATGACTGGTATTCGTTTATTTACTGCTTTTATCGTGAACGTAAAAAGTGCTTCCTTCTCTTCGACGGAAAGTGTAGGAGATTCACCTGTCGTACCACAGACAACCAACGAATCGCTGCCATTCGCGATCAGGTGTTCAATCAGTTTTGCGGTTTTGTCGTAATCAATGTCTCCCGTTGCTGAAAATGGTGTGACCATTGCCGTCGATACGCGTCCAAGTTCCATAATTATCAGCCCTTTACTTTTGTTTGTTAATTAAGCAGCGTTTCTGCGATTTGCACCGAATTGAGTGCTGCTCCTTTTAGGAGATTGTCCGATACAATCCACAAATGGAATCCCGCTGGGTGTTCTGGGTCTTTTCGAATACGGCCTACAAACACTTCGTCTTTACCTTCTGCAAATAATGGCATCGGATACAATTGTTTAGATGGATTGTCTTGGACGACGACACCTGGTGCATTTTCTAATAAGTTTTGAAGTACTTCTACAGTAACTCCTTCTGTACCTATTTCAATATAAACCGACTCAGAATGGCCCGTAACAACAGGAAGACGTACACATGTCGCCGACACGGACAATTTCTGATCGCCAAATATTTTTTTTGTTTCATTCATCATTTTTAGTTCCTCAAGTGTATAGCCTGAAGGATCGAAGGCATCAATTTGAGGGATTGCATTGAAAGCGATTGGATAATGCCGTTCTGCTGAAGCTGACGGTAAAATAGTCGCTTCCGTTTTCGAACGGTTTTCAAACTGTAAACTTTGACTTTCTAATTCATTAATCGCTTCAGAACCGGCACCTGAAACGGCTTGATACGTTGACACAATGATTCGATCCAAGCCGAACTTGTCACGAATCGGTTGGAGCGCAGTCACCATTTGAATCGTCGAACAGTTTGGGTTGGCGATGATTCCTGTATGTCCGCTTAAAGCTCCAGCGTTCACTTCAGGAACAACTAACGGAATGTTTTCCATCATCCGGAATGCGCTCGTATTATCAATAACGACCGCTCCTCTTTTGACTGCTTCATGTGCAAACTTTTCTGAAATAGATCCACCCGCACTGAAAAATGCGATGTCAATGCCTTCGAATGATTCTGGAACCGTTTCTTCAACAATATAGTTTTGGCCACCTGCCGTAATTTCTGTACCGGCAGATCGCTTAGAGGCTAGCAGCTTAATTGATTGGACCGGAAAATTACGTTCAAGTAATTTTTCAAGAATTTTTGTACCGACAGCTCCCGTAGCACCGACTATTGCAACATTAACCTTTTTCATCTTTATCTCCCTTTCAGCTTATACGGATGCATAAATAATCAGGACATGCATGTTTTATACTGTTTTTCAAATTGTTGCAAAAAACAGCATGATTAGCACAATTACTTCTGTCCCTTACATCGTTAGCAGTTCATTGGAGGAATTATATCATATATCCGATTATTCTGCCCTGTATTTTTATATTTTGTCGTGAATAATTAATAACGGTTGTAGTTGTCTTTTTTCGAGGGCAGCAGCTGCCGCAGGTACCATGAGTGTGAAATCGGAGATAAGTGAGTTTGGTTTTTTCAACGGATCGTCCTGTCCGAACGGGATAAAAAAGACGTTTTTCATATTGAGCAGTTTCATTAGATTCATTGCATTTAGACCAAGTGCATCGTTTGTTGAAATACCGATGAGCACTGGGCTTTCATTTCGTAGCGTGGCTTTGGCAGCCATTAAGACAGGTGAATCTGTTGCTGCATTAGCAAATCTACTCATGGAATTCCCAGTCATCGGTGCAATAATCATACAATCGACAGGCGTTTTCGGACCGAATGGCTCAGCTCCAACAATTGTAGCTATTACTTTTTCACCAGTTGCAGCTTCTATTCGTGCAATCCATTCTTCCCCAGTTCCGAAACGCGTTGCGGCTGTCAAAACAGAGTGAGTGATAACGGGTACAACGGTTGCTCCCGCGTCTTTTAGTGCATCAATAGTCGGTATGATTGCCTCATACGTACAATGTGACGCCGTAATTCCAAGGCCTATCCTCTTTCCCTTTAGCATCGTGTTCCCCTTTCATCTTCTATACATTCTCTCGAGCGCATCCGCCAAAGCGACTGCTGCATCTACAGGAAAGTGCTTTCCCGGTAATCCGAGGAGTACTGTATAGTATTCAGATGAAAGCTGCGCCTTTAGGCAGCCCGGGGCTGATGCAAGGTCGTAAATGTGCACACTAGGGTTCTGAGGTGCAGCAAGCCATTTTACGGGAATCGTGTTGATCAGCGTTCCCTCTTCCATGGCCCACTCATCCGTTAGACGTTCAATCTTATATCCATGGTAACTAGCTTCGCCGAGCTGATCATCGGACCTGGCAACGACTGTCACAACGGCCCCTAAAGACGCCAATGCGTGCGCTGTCGCCTTGCCAACCCTACCAAAACCCGCTATGGAGAAATGCCCCCCTGAAATACACCGTTTAGTGCGTGCATAGTATTCATGAATGAATCCCTCGGCAGTCAGCTTCGCATTTTGCCAGATGAATTGCTCTTCTTGCGTATAAGAATGGAGTGACAATCCTGCCTCTCTTAAAGGCCTCAACCACTGTTCCGATGCAATGCCTGTATAGAGTTCCACTCCTTCTTCTAGCAATAAAGGAGGAATTGCGTTTTTCATTTGTAAAATCGGGAAAACAATTTGCCTTGGCGAATATTTCACGATTTCTTCACCAAGTTCATCCGTATAATGATCGGTTCCAATGTGGCGAGTGGCAAATCCTCTTTCAAACATTATGTCTCCGCAAGCCGCCAATCTGCTGTCCGTTCCTATGAATAGCCAGTTATTATCTTTCATCGCTAGCCAACTCATCCATACTATGCGTTTTTCCAAACAAAATTCGATGTTCTCCAATCAAGACAATTTCATGCCAAGGTATGAATTCATCCGAAGCTTCTTGACGGTTCTTGAATGAAAAACGACCGAATTTCTTCTTTATTTCAAATCCGATAATATCCCCTGTTCTCCCGTTAAAAATAAGGTCGGTATCCGCCAAAAAACCATAGCGGACCCCGTCCTCAACTTGAATAAGCTCTTTCTGAGCAAGTTCTGAAAGTAGCATCGTCATTCCCCTTTCCTACGTCTCCATCCATCATATGAGATGAACACGGGAAAACTGACTAACGCTATAAAGTTAATCTTAAACAGTGGGGGGCTTTATCCCCCACTGTTTATTAGTTTAACCATTCGGGCTTTTACGGGCAGTTGCCCCCCACTTATTCTACTTGTGTCCTCGAAGACTTGGAGTGGGGGCTTACTGCCCGTTAATGCGGGAGCAATCAACTCATAAATTCTTTTAGAACATCCTTTGGCGCAATGATCGATGTTGCCCGTTGCCCACTAAAGATGTCGTTTGCCATTCTATAAACCTGACTTAATTCGACATTGTCGATAAGAGCTACGACTTCATCAACTGATTTATGCTCCTCTAAAATGAGTTCATTTTTACCGTTTCGGTGCATCCTTGCTTCTGAACTTTCAAGACCTAGTAGGAACCCACCTTTTAACTGCTCTTTCGCATTATGCAATTCGTTTTCTGTAACGCCGTCTTCCAATATTGACTGAATCACTTCATCAATCGTATCGGATAATTCCCTCAAATTCTCAGGAGATGTTCCGCCGTATATCATGAATGCGCCCGTCGTCTTATACGCCGAGTAATAGGAATGAATTGAGTAGGCCAAACCGCGTTCTTCACGTACTTCCTGAAATAGACGTGAAGACATCGAGCCGCCTATAATACTATCCAACACAATCAACTCAGGGATTCGTTTATCGTCCACAGTAAGCCCATTAAAGCCAAGGCAGATATGGGCTTGTTCAATATCTTTTTCTTTCAGCGTACTGCCACCGTGAAATGCAGGTAACGTTACTGGTGACGCCTGTTCAATCTTTTCTTCCTGTTTGAATGAACCGAATTGAACTTCAATCAGCTGTATTAATCGATCATCATAGTTGCCCGCCACGGAAATAACAATCCGTTCTGGTGTGTACTTTCGCCCCATAAAGTCATTGATCATTTTGCGGTCGAACGTATTGATTGTTGATTCATCACCCAGTACCGGTTTACCAATCGGTTGTTCGGGATACATAACGCTCCACAACCGTTCATCTACATCGTCATCCGGTGCATCTTCGACTGCCGCAATTTCATCAAGGACAATCGATTTTTCTTTCGCAATTTCTGCTTCATCAAACTTCGAGTTGAAAAACATATCTGCTAAGATTGATAGCGCACGAGGCGCCTGATGTCCAAGTACTGTCGTGTAATAACAAGTCATTTCTTTTGATGTGAAGGCGTTAACATCTCCTCCAATCCGGTCAAATTCCTCTGCTATCGTGCGCGCACTTCGCGACGGTGTTCCTTTAAAAAGCATATGTTCAATAAAATGAGCGATACCCGCTTCTGATTCCATCTCGTCTCCTGAACCTGCACCGACCCATATCCCTAGTGCTACCGAGCGTACATGCGGCATTTTTTCATGGACGATTCTGACGCCATTTCGGCATACATGTGTTTCTATCATTCATTGAATCCCCCTTTTAAACTCTATTCTATTTTATTTATTATATTTGATTAAAGAAGAAAAAGCCCTCATCTTCACTTGAAGAGGGGGCTTTCCATTCTAGTGCTGTATGTCGATTCAGCTATTCGCTTTTTCAGCTGCTTCTTTTTCTTCAAGAATGACAATTTTTCTAGACAGGTTAACGCGTCCTTGGTTATCAACTTCAGTTACTTTTACGAACATTTCATCGCCCATTTTCAAGACATCTTCAACCACTTTTGTCCGCTCTTCTGCAATTTCAGAAACGTGGAGTAGTCCGTCTTTACCTGGGAATAGTTCAAGGAATGCACCGAATTTCTCAATGCGTTTCACTTTCGCCATATAGTATTCGCCAACTTTTGCTTCGCGAACGATATTCTCAATCATCGCTTTCGCTTTGGCATTCATTTCATTATTTGGAGAAGAGATATAAATCGTACCATCTTGTTCCGTATCGATTTTAACGCTTGTCTCTTCGATGATTTTATTAATCACTTTTCCGCCAGGCCCAATTACGTCACGAATCTTGTCTGGGTTGATTTTGATCATGATAATCTTCGGAGCGAATTCCGAAAGCTCAGTACGTGGGGCACCGATAGCCGTAATCATATGATCCAAGATTTTCAAGCGACCGACTTTTGCTTGCGCCAATGCTTCTTCCAAGATTTGACGAGAAAGACCATCGATTTTAATGTCCATTTGAAGGGCAGTAATTCCTTTTTCAGTACCTGCCACTTTGAAGTCCATATCGCCGAGATGGTCTTCCATCCCTTGAATATCGGAAAGGACTGAGTAGTTATCCCCTTTTTTCACAAGTCCCATTGCAATTCCTGCAACCGGCGCTTTCAGTGGAACACCTGCATCCATCATCGCCATTGTTGACGCACAGATAGAAGCCTGTGAAGAAGAACCGTTCGATTCAAGTACTTCCGCTACCAAACGCAGTGTATACGGGAAATCCGTTTCATTCGGAAGGACAGCTAAAAGTGCACGTTCACCAAGTGCTCCGTGACCGATTTCGCGACGACCCGGTCCACGAATCGGACCTGTTTCACCGACGCTGAAGTTCGGGAAATTATAATGATGCATGAAACGTTTTGATTCTTCTAGGCCAAGACCATCGATGATTTGTACTTCACCAAGTGCCCCAAGTGTACAAACGCTAAGTGCTTGTGTTTGCCCACGTGTAAAGAGACCTGATCCGTGTGTGCGTGGCAAAATGCCAACTTCAGAAGCAAGTGGACGAATTTCGTCAAGACCACGACCGTCTGGACGGATTTTTTCATCCGTAATCAAGCGACGGACTTCTTCTTTAACAAGTTGATCCAGCACGCCTTTTACTTGTTTCATCGTCGCGTCGTCCGCTTCGTTTTCTTTGTAGCGTTCGATTACTTCGTCTTTCACTGCATTGATAGCGTCCTCACGCGCATGCTTTTCCTGTGTTTGAATAGCATTGATAAGGTCTGTTTCACAGCTATTTTTTATGTCCGTTAAGATCACTTCATCCAATTGGAACAATTTCACTTCCGTTTTGGCTTTACCGACTTCGGCAATAATTTTCTCTTGGAATTCAATCAATTTAATGATTTCACCATGTCCGAACATGATTGCTTCTAGAACGGTGTCTTCAGCAACTTCCTTAGCACCGGCTTCAACCATATTGATCGCATCTTTTGTTCCTGCAACAACAAGGTCAAGATCACTCTTCTCTAGTTGTGCCGGTGTTGGATTGACGATGAATTTGCCGTCAATAAGACCAATTTGAATACCTGCAATCGGTCCTTCAAACGGAATATCAGAAACAGACAATGCTAGAGAAGAACCAAGCATTGCAGCCATTTCAGATGAGCAGTCCTGGTCGACTGACATAACAAGTGAGATAACTTGTACATCATTACGGAATCCGTCTGCAAATAAAGGACGAATCGGACGGTCAATCAGACGGCTCGTTAATACAGCCTTATCAGATGGACGTCCTTCACGTTTAAGGAAGCCACCTGGAATTTTTCCAACTGCATACATACGCTCTTCATAGTTCACCGTAAGTGGGAAGAAATCTAACCCCCGTGAATTTTTTGAAGCCGTTGCTGTAGAAAGTACTGTTGTATCTCCGTAACGGACAAGTACTGCTCCGTTCGCCTGTTTAGCAAGTTGCCCCGTTTCAATTGTCAACGGTCGTCCTGCCCAATCAAGTGTATAAACTTTTTTCTCTGTCATAAATTGAACCCCTCTCCATATTCCAGCCTGAACTGTATACGTGTATGTATTAGTAGTAGTGTAAGTGATAGCGCTCAGTGAACACAAGTTTTTATCATCATTTAACCGTCATCATGGCACATTTGTATAGTATACCACTTTTTTGTAGTTTCTAGTATAGAACGGGGGTAATTAATGAGGTTTTGATTTTTTTAGAAGAATAGAACATGTCGAAATGCATTGTGTCAGCTGCTGGCACCACACACTGAACAGAAAAGGCTACACCAAACACTCTCTAAAGACGTAAAGAACATAAAGATTCCACTCAACTCGCTTCGGCTACCCCTGTAAGGCGCCTGCGCTGAATGTTCACATTTCCAATCAGTAGCCGCACACAAAACTACCCAGTACAGAACCAAAAAATACACGGTGCCAGTTACTGACACCACACAATGAATAGGAAAGACCACTCCAAACAACTAAAATAAACGCACAAAAAAAAGCGGGCACAAGGCCCACTTTCTGTAGTCATCTTATTAACGGCGAAGGCCGAGTTTAGCAATAAGATCACGGTAACGCTGAACTTCATTGTCTCGTAAGTATCTCAAAAGTCTTTTACGAGTTCCGATCATTTTGTAAAGACCACGACGTGAGTGGTTGTCTTTCTTATGAAGACGGAAATGTTCTGTCAGGTTATTGATCTCTTCTGTAAGGACAGCGATTTGTACATCTGCTGATCCAGTATCAGTATCATGAATTTTGTATTCACTGATCAATTCATTTTTACGTTCTTGTGTGATAGCCATCTTCTTCACCTCCAATAGTAAGATATCCCCGGTTCCCGAGCAAGCGTTGGTGATTCGCGATGCCAAGGAATGGTTTGTGCACATTGGCACGTATTTATAGTACCATGCCTATTTTCGAAATGCAACAATCATCCACGTGCTCCTAGAATCTCTTGTGCGTTATTTTTGTCTTTGGCAATTTGTTCGATAAGTAGATCAATGGAACCGAATTTTTGCTCATCGCGGATATGTCCAATCCAGTCTACAGATACTTCTTTGCCATAGAGATCTCCGGAAAAATCGAGAACATGCACCTCAACGACGCCCTGCCTTTCACTTGGATCATGGAACGTCGGTTTCACGCCGACATTGCATACACCATCATATATTTTTTCATCCACAGTGAAACGCACTGCATAGACACCATTTGCCGGCAACACCGCGCTACTCTCTGGCATAACGTTGGCAGTCGGGAATCCGAGTAGCCTTCCTCTTTTCTCACCGTCAACAACCACGCCAACCGTCCGAAAAGGTCTGCCAAGAAGTAATTCCGTCTCTTCAACATTGCCTTTAGACAAAAGCTTACGAATCCGTGTTGATGAAATCTTTTGCTCATTATCCGTCACTTTTTTGATTACAGTTGTACCGAATGTTCCGCCCGACAAAGCAGCCATCTGTTCCATAGTGCCTGCACCCTTCGAACCGAATGTAAAATCAAACCCTGCAGTGACATGCAAAACATGTAGTTCTTTCAAGAATACATCGACAAATTGCTTAGGCGACAGCGAAGCAAGCGCCCAGTCGAACGTCACGATAAACAAAGCATCGATGCCCATCGAACGAAGCAGCCTAACTTTTTCTGGATACTGCGTAATATAGCCTACCTTATTTTTATCATCACCAAATAGATGTGAGGGATGCGGATCGAATGTCATAACAGCAGAACGGATACCAAGTTCTTCGGCCTTTCTTTTCGCTCCGTTAATCACCGACTGATGACCTTTATGCAAGCCGTCAAAGAATCCGATTGCAAGGGAATAATGCGCATCATTATCAATCGTAACTTTTCCTGGGTAATGCAATTTGTAGATGTCCATTGTAATCTCCCCTTACCTGTTCAACGGAAACATCTTTTCAGGCTTCATGAGACCAAGCTTGGTAGGATGCTTCCTGTATACTGCAAGTGCCTTGCCTTCATTCATAAATACGATTGCCTCTTCACTTTCAAGCAGTGGATGCTCAGGCAGCACTTGTCCATTCTCTACTTTTTCAAGGAGCTCTTCAGTTATTTCAAGGGCCGCAAAATCATTTAGTGCATCTTCAAGCGGACGAAGTATCGTTGCAATTCGGCCTTCTTCCTGAAGTGCCCTTACTTCATCTAGCGTCCGGCAGTCTGCCTGCACGTAAGTTCCTGACGATGTACGGACTAATGCCGCCATATGCGCAGGGAAACCCAGCAGCTCCCCAATCTGGACAGCAAGCGTGCGGATATACGTTCCTTTGCCGCAAGCAACTCGAATGCGGAACGAAACTGTTTCACCTTCATACCATTGTACAGGGTCCAACAATTCGATTTCATGAATGAACACTTTTCGTTCAGGTCTTTCAACTTCAATCCCTTTTCGGGCGTATTCATATAACTTTCTACCATTCACTTTTACAGCAGAATACATCGGTGGAATTTGGATAATTTCGCCTGTCAATTTGGCGAGTACTGCTTCAATTTCCGTTCGCGTAATATGTTTTGGTGATAAATCCGAAGCTACAACTGCTCCATCTGCATCTTCCGTTTCAGTCGCAGTCCCAATGGACACAACTGCTATATATTCCTTGCCGGAATCTGTTACATATTCAGCGACCTTCGTTGCCTGTCCGATACAAATCGGCAATACGCCCTCTACACTTGGATCAAGTGTACCGGTATGTCCCACTTTTTTCGTACCTAGAATCTTCCGCAATTTGAATACACAATCATGCGAAGTCATTCCTTTTTCCTTCCACAAGGGAAGTATTCCATTCATACACGCCACCGCCTTCACAATTGTCGCTATATGTAAAAAGAAGAAGCCGGAAAGTCCTTGTGGACACCGACTTCCTCCTTTCTTCAATCATTTATTCTTTGACTTCTTCTTCGTTTTTCACCTGTTTAAGAAGTGATTCAATCCGAGTTCCGTATGCAACGGAACTATCGAATTCGAACTTAATTTCGGGTGTTATTCGAAGCCTGATCCGCTTGCCGATTTCAGTACGAATATATCCTTTCGCCTGATTCAGCCCTCTCAGCGTATCTTTCTTTTCCGACTCTTTTCCGAGAACAGAAATGTAAATTGTGGCATGCTGAAGATCACCAGTCACCTCGACATCGGTTACTGTAACAAAACCGATACGTGGATCTTTAATTTTTTGACCGATGATTTCACCAAGCTCTTTTTTCATCTGCTCTGCAACACGATTAGCGCGCATTGTCATGGATGGTCACCCCAATCCCGTTTTAATAATAGTCGAGCGTCAGGTTGGACAATTCCCACTCTGGATTTGACTCCAAAAGTCGGATTGCCCGCCTAACTTCACGCTCAGCTGCATCTTTTGATGAGGCAACAGCAACAAGAGCGATTGTTGTTCGTTGCCATAGATCCTGATGATCTAGTTCTGAGATGGAGACATTATAATCATTTTTGACTCTGTCCGTCATCCGTTTTAAAACAGACCGCTTCTCTTTCAATGAAGCCGCCTCCGGAATGAAGAATGAACATTCCGCGTAGACAATCATACTCGTTTAATTTCTTCCATGATGAAGGCTTCGATAACGTCGCCTACATGGATATCATCAAAGTTTTTGATTGTAATTCCACATTCATAGCCTTTAGCTACTTCTTTTGCATCGTCTTTAAAGCGTTTCAATGTATCTATTTCGCCTTCGAAGATGACGATGTTGTCGCGAACGATACGAACGCTTGAATCACGCGTAATTTTACCGCTTGTTACATAGCTTCCCGCAATCGTTCCGATTTTAGACACTTTAATTGTTTCGCGTACTTCAACTTGTCCGATAACTTTTTCTTCGTATTCAGGATCAAGCATACCCTTCATTGCCAATTCGATTTCTTCAATCACTTTATAGATGACACGGTGTTGTCTGATTTCAACGCCTTCTTCTTCCGCCGCGCGTTTCGCGTTGACGTCTGGACGAACGTTGAATCCAATAACGATGGCATTTGATGCAGCAGCAAGTGAAATATCAGATTCATTAATCGCACCAGCACCTGTATGGATGATTTTAACGTTAACGCCTTCAACTTCAATTTTCATGAGTGAAGATGCCATCGCTTCAACCGTACCTTGTACGTCTGCTTTGACGATTAAGTTCAATTCTTTGATTTCGCCTTGTTTCATATGATCAAACAAGTTATCAAGTGTTACACGTGTTTTCTCAACGCGTTGATCTTGCAGCGCTTCACCGGCTCTAGTTTCCCCGATTTGGCGTGCTGTTTTCTCATCTTCAAAGACAACAAAACGATCTCCAGCTTGAGGTACATCGCTTAACCCTGTAATTTCAATCGGTGTAGATGGGCCAGCTTCTTTCACGCGGCGTCCAATGTCGCTTACCATCGCACGTACGCGACCATATGTGTTACCAACTACGATTGGATCTCCTACACGAAGCGTTCCGTCTTGAACAAGAAGCGTTGCAACAGCACCGCGACCTTTATCAAGAGAAGCTTCAATGACACTTCCGCGTGCGCGGATGTTCGGATCAGCTTTCAGTTCAGCGACTTCAGCAACAAGAAGAACCATTTCAATCAACTGGTCAATTCCTTCGCCTTTTAATGCTGAGATTGGTACGAAAATTGCATCTCCGCCCCATGCTTCAGCAACAAGTCCTTGGTCTGTTAATTCTTGCATAACACGGTCTGGATTTGCAGAAGGCTTATCCATCTTATTCACTGCAACGATAATCGGAACATCAGCCGCTTTTGCATGGTTGATGGCTTCGATTGTTTGTGGCATAACACCATCATCCGCTGCAACAACAAGAATCGTAATATCAGTCACTTTCGCACCGCGTGCACGCATCGTTGTAAACGCAGCGTGACCTGGTGTATCAAGGAATGTTATTTTCTTGCCTTTTTCTTCGATTTGGTAAGCACCAATATGCTGAGTGATACCGCCCGCTTCGCCTTGTGTAACTTTCGTATTACGAATCGAGTCTAGAAGTGTCGTTTTACCGTGGTCAACATGCCCCATGATTGTAACGACTGGAGGACGTTCAATTGAAGCAATAGCTGTTTCCTCATGCTCCTCAAAGTACGTTTCAAGATCAGTTACGTCGATACGAATTTCTTCTTCTACTTCAACTTCATAATCTGCGCAGATGAGTTCAATCGCATCTTTGTCTAATTCTTGGTTGATTGTTGCCATGATACCAAGCATGAAGAGTTTTTTGATGATGCCAGACGGTTCACGGCCTAGTTTGTTCGCTAGTTCAGCAACAGACAGTGATTCGTAAAAAGTGATTTTTTCCGGTAACGGTTTTTCCACTTTTGGAATTGGGTTCGCTGGACGATATCTTCTGCGACCTTGGTTTATACCGCGTGCTGGTGGACGTCCACCGCGACCGCCACCTGGACGACCTCCTGGACCTCCGCCACTTGGGCGACCGCCTTGTCCGCTTGGTGCACCTTGTGCTGGACGATTGCCGCCCGTTGAACCTTGCGCTGGACGGTTGCCGCCTGTTGAGCCTTGCGCTGGGCGATTACCGCTTGTTGAACCTTGTGCTGGGCGATTGCCGCCTGTTGAGCTTTGCGCTGGGCGATTGCCGCCTGTTGAGCCTTGTGCTGGGCGATTGCCGCCTGTTGAGCCTTGCGCTGGGCGATTGCCGCCTGTTGAACCTTGCGCTGGGCGATTGCCGCCTGTTGAACCTTGTGCTGGGCGAGTACCGCCTGTTGAGCCTTGTGATGGGCGATTGCCGCCTGTTGAGCCTTGTGATGGGCGAGTACCGCCTGTTGAGCCTTGCGCTGGGCGATTGCCGCCTGTCGAACCTTGTGATTGATTTGGAGCCATTTTTTGTTCAGCACCCTTCGTTTCTACTTTTGGCGCACTTTGTTTAGTGACATTGCCACTGAATTTACTATTCAGTTTTGTAATTGAATCATTATCCAATGTAGACATATGATTTGTGACACTTACATTTATCTTTCCAAGCTCATCAATAACTTCTTTACTCGTCCGATTCACTTGTTTCGCGTATTCGTGTACCCGTATTTTCGTCATTAGTCCACCCCCGGTTATATTCGTTGAGCAGCCCGGACACTTTTTTAGCAAAACCATTGTCCGTTAGCGCAAGTACGACCCGCGACTCTTTTCCAACTGCATGTCCAAGCTCTTCTCGATTCCCAAAAACATGCTTCTCAACGTTGTAAAACGTACTTTTATCTGTTAATTTTTTCATCGTATTTTTTGATGCGTCCTCTGAAATAATCACAAGACGCGCTTTGCCGGCACGAATCTCCCGAACAACCAAATCTTCACCCATAATAAGCATTCTTGCCCGCGCCGCCATGCCAAGCATTTGATAAATCTTTTTCGGATCTGTCATTTTAATGCCTCCCGGCGGATTGCGTGGAGAAGATCCTCGAATACCTGTTCAGGTACGGCCGTCCCAAGTTGACTTTCAATCGATCTGTTACGGCGCGCGGATTCAACTGCTTCTTCGGATTTTGACACATATGTCCCTCGGCCTGACTTCTTGCCAGTGAGATCGACTGAAACTTCCCCTTCTTTCGGGCGAACAATGCGGATCATTTCCTTTTTAGGAAACATATTGCCTGTCGCCGCACATTTACGCAGAGGAATTTTTTTCATGTTTGTCATGTGTACTCATCCTTCCTCTCAGTCTTCGTTTTCCGTATCCGTATACAGATCAATTGTTTCAGTTCCAATGGCTTCTGTAACTTCATCTTCAACGAAGTATGGATCGCTTTCGTTCGCGTCTTCATCCAATTGGACTTGTTCTATGATTAACGCACTAGTTGCTGACGGATAAATCCCAAGTTCCCGTGCATCCGTTTCGCTCTTAATGTCGATTTTCCAACCAGTCATCTTGGCAGCAAGTCTAGCGTTCTGACCACGTTTTCCGATAGCAAGTGACAATTGATAGTCAGGTACAACAACCGTTGTTGATCGATCTTCTTCATTCACCTGAACGTCAATTACTTTTGACGGGCTCAGTGCATTTGCAACGAATATAGCTGGATCCTCTGACCATTCGACGATATCGATTTTCTCGCCATTCAGTTCATTTGATATTGATTGAACGCGGGCACCTCTTGCACCTACACATGAACCGACCGGATCTACTGCATCATTATTCGTATGAACTGAAATTTTAGAACGATCTCCCGCTTCTCGTGCAATCGATTTTATTTCAACGATGCCTTCAAAGATTTCAGGAACCTCAACTTCAAACAGCCTGCGGAGAAGGCCAGGATGTGTTCTAGATACGAACACTTGCGGTCCACGTGATGTACGTTCAACTTTTGTAATATATACTTTGATACGATCATGGGGTTTATACGTTTCTGTCGGAATCTGTTCCCCTACCGGTAAAACAGCTTCGACTTTCCCAAGACCTACATACAAATTTCGTGCGTCAAGACGTTCAACAATACCGTTGACGATATCATCTTCCCTGTCGACGTACTCTTCATAGATGATGCCACGTTCCGCTTCCCTCACACGCTGCGTAACAACTTGCTTCGCAGTTTGTGCTGCAACACGACCAAAATCGCGAGGCGTCACTTCTTCTTCAACAACATCCTCCAGTTCATAAGATGGGTTGATTTTATGTGCATCTTCAAGACTGATTTGCAGACGCTCATCTTCGACTTCTTCGACAACGTCTTTTCTTGAATACACTTTCATCGTTCCTTTATCAAGGTTCAAATCAACGCGCACATTTTGTGCCTGATTAAAATTGCGTTTATATGCGGTTACAAGTGCTGCTTCGATTGCTTCTACTAATACGTCCCTAGAAATGCCTTTTTGCTTTTCTAGGGCTGTCAATGCATCGAGTAGATCACTACTCATGTTAATCACTCCTACTATTCAATTATGCGGAAAAGTCGATTGCCAAACGGGCAAGTGCGATTTTATCCTGGCCGATTACAACCGTTAATTTTCTCGTCTTAATGCGCATTTCAACTTCTGCTCCCTCAGGACCATATGCCAACAAATAACCTTCGAACTCTTTCATATCATTAATGGCTTCGTACGTTTTAATGAATACGAACTGTCCAATTGCTTTTTGAAAATCTTCTTCCTTCTTCAACGGACGCTCTGCACCTGGTGAAGACACTTCAAGAAAATAGTTTTGCGGAATTGGGTCAGTACGGTCAAGCTCTTCACTTAACTTTTCACTAACTTGAGAGCACTGATCAATATCGATGTTTCCGTTAGGTGTATCGATATAGACCCGTAAAAACCAGTCTCTTCCTTCTTTAACGAACTCTACATCGACAAGTTCCAATTCTAGTTCCTCAACAATTGAACTGGCGATTTTTGCGACTTCTTCCGTAATATTACTCATCTTAGCCCTCCCGAAATATTAATCAAATACGCCTCTGCGTATTTGCGCCCAGATTAAGTAGATTAATTTCACTACAAAATCCGTGGCATCCGCCGGAGGCTCTAATTTCACTTGATGAGAGCCTGAACTCCTACCAAATAAAATTAAAAAACAGTACAGAACAACAGAAAAGAGCGGGAAATCCCACTCTTTTTGCGCAAGACTATTACAAAAGTTGTTCCCATCATACCATACGATATTTGCTGGTGCAAACAAACCGAACAAGAAGGTTCGGTTTGATGTTATAATTCTCGCTCCCATTGCGGAAATTATACAATAGATGCCCAACAACGCACCCTATTGTAATTCGAAAAACATAGCATAAATCCTAGAAGAGAGACAGCTGATTCGCATCAGGCATGCCTTCCAAACAACCTAATGAGTCCATATACTCGACAATCGTCTTCGAAACTCGACCGCGCTGTTGGAAGTCTTCTTTCGAAAGAAACTCTCCGTCTTTCCTTGCTTCAACAATTGAATTCGCAACGTTCGTCCCAAGAGATGGAACTGAATTGAATGGCGGAATCAGTGCATTGCCTTCAATAAGGAATGTTGTTGCGTCGGATTTATACAAATCTGGTCTTTCCAATGAAATACCTCGTTCCCACATTTCCAGCGCAATTTCAAGTACGGTGAGCAAGCTCTTTTCTTTCGGCGTTGCATCCAGCCCTTTTGCATTAATTTCTTTAACTTGCGCCCGGATCGACGCCGATCCCTTCGTCATGGTCAGTAGATCAAAGTCCGTTGCCCGTATTGTGAAGTATGTTGCATAGTACAAAATTGGGTGATGCACTTTGAAGTAGGCGATGCGCAGCGCCATCAATACATAGGCAGCTGCGTGCGCTTTCGGGAACATGTATTTAATCTTTTTACACGATTCGATATACCAGTTAGGCACGCTTTGAGCTTTCATTTCCGCTTCAAACTCCGGTGTCAATCCACGGCCTTTACGGACAAATTCCATAATCTGAAATGCCATCGACGGATCTAATCCTTGATAGATTAAATACACCATAATATCATCACGACAACCGATAACATCTTTCAGTTCACATGTTTTGTTTTGGATCAATTCCTGTGCATTGCCGAGCCAAACGTCCGTACCATGAGATAATCCGGAAATTTGAATTAGTTCCGAAAACGTCGACGGCTTCGTCTCTTCAAGCATCTGCCGAACGAATCTTGTCCCAAACTCAGGTACACCGAGCGTCCCCGTCTTACAACCGATTTGCTCCGGGGTGACCCCGAGCGAAGTTGTACCGCTGAATAATTCCATAACCCCTTTATCATCTGGTGGAATCGTCAGTGGATCAATTCCCGATAAATCCTGCAACATTTTAATCATCGTCGGATCATCATGACCGAGAATATCGAGTTTCAACAAGTTATTGTCAATGGAATGGAAGTCAAAATGAGTCGTCTTCCAGCTCGAATTCAAATCATTCGCCGGAAATTGAATGGGTGTGAAATCGAATATATCCATATCATCGGGAACAACGATTATTCCGCCGGGATGCTGCCCTGTATTCCGTTTAACACCAGAACAGCCTTGTACAAGGCGATCAATTTCAGCGCCGCGGAAGTTCAAATTATTATCATTCATATAACCGCGTACATAGCCGTAAGCCGTCTTCTCAGCGACAGTCCCTATCGTCCCCGCACGGTAAACAAAATCTTCACCGAACAGTTCCTTGGTATAATTATGGGCATGCGCTTGATAATCGCCACTGAAGTTAAGGTCAATATCCGGAACTTTATCCCCATTAAATCCAAGGAAAGTCTCAAACGGGATATCCTGACCATCCTTTTTGAAAGGTGTTTCGCATGTTGGGCACATTTTGTCTGGAAGATCGTAGCCAGAACTGACGGATCCATCATCGAAAAACTCGGACTTCTTGCAGGTCGGGCAAATGTAATGTGGCGGCATCGGATTTACTTCAGTGATTTCCATCATTGTAGCGACAAGCGATGAGCCGACCGACCCCCGAGACCCAACAAGATACCCCTCATCCAGCGATTTCTTCACAAGCTTGTGTGAGATGAGGTAGATAACCGCAAAGCCGTGGCCGATAATCGATTTCAATTCTTTTTCAATACGCGCTTCGATGTTTTCCGGCAATTGCTCACCATATATTCCGTGTGCCATCGAATAAGTCAATTCACGTACTTCTTCGTCCGCACCTTCGATTGTCGGAGTATAAAGATCATCTTTGATTGGTTTTACGTTCCCTATTCTAGCTAAAATTGCATGCGGGTTATCTATAACTATTTCTTCCGCAACTTCTTGACCTAGAAACGCGAATTCCTCCAGCATTTCATCCGTCGTTCGGAATTGAACTGCCGGCAGAGAATGCCTGTTCATCGGATTGGCCCCACCTTGTGATCTGACAAGTACTTGGCGGAATACCGCATCCGTTTCATCAATGTAATGGACATTTCCTGTTGCACAAACCGGTAGACCAACCTTTTTCCCAAGCTTAATCAGTTTGCGCATAATGTCTTCCATATTCCACTCATCGCGAATCAATTCAAGTTCAAGCAGATGTGAATAAACCGGTTTCGGATGTACTTCCAAGTAATCGTAAAACTTCGCAATCTCCTCTACCTCTTCCATCGGTTTCTGCATAAGCCCCTCGAACACTTCACCTTTATCACACCCAGAGCCGACAAGCAGCCCTTTGCGGTATTTAACAAGCAATGAACGTGGTATACGCGGAATACGATAAAAATAATTCATATGTGAGTAAGAAACGAGTTTAAACAAGTTTTTCAATCCTTCATCATCGACCGCTAAAAGTGTACAATGCGATGGGCGAGACCGTTTGTAGACGTCTCCTTCACCAATATGGCGGTTAAAGTCATCCAAGTATTCGATGCCTTTTCCTTCCGCATCTTTTAACAAACGAAGGAACAAATGCGCAGTCGCTTCAGTATCATAGATTGCTCGGTGAGCCTGAGTCAGTTCAATTCCGAACTTTTTCGCCAGCGTGCCTAGCCTGTGATTCCCCATTTCTGGATAAAGGAAGCGGGCCAATTCGAGCGTATCGATGACTGGATAGGCCGCGGCTTCCAAGTCCGCCTTTTTACATGCTTGATAAAAGAAGCCCATATCGAATTTCGCATTATGTGCCACAAGAATCGAATCGCCAATAAATTCGATGAAATCTTTCGTGACATCCTCGATTTCCGGTGCATCTTTCACCATATCATCGGTAATTCCCGTTAGCCTGGTCGTTGTAGAAGATAACGGATGATGCGGATTTGAGAACCTTTCGAACGTCTCAATAATCTCACCATTTTTCACTCTGACCGCAGCCAGCTCGATGATTCTGTCATACACCGCTGAAAGCCCTGTCGTCTCAACGTCAAATACAACAAATGAATCATTTTCCAGTTTTCTATGCTGTTCATCAAAAACGATTGGCACTCCGTCATCCACTAAATTTGCTTCTAGTCCAAAAATGACTTTCACACCATGTTTTTTCCCAGCGTTATATGCCTCTGGAAATGATTGAACGTTCGCGTGATCTGTAATTGCGATTGCGGGGTGTCCCCATTTCGCTGCTTGTTCAACAAGTGCAGATGCAGATACAACGGCATCCATCTGACTCATCGTCGTGTGTGCATGCAGTTCAATCCTTTTCCTGTCCTTCGGCGCCTTGTCGTGCCGGATAATAGGTGACACTTCCATAACGTCTTGGGCCATCATAATGAGATCGCGTACGAACGTATCATTTTGGATACCGCCGCGGGCTCGAATCCATGTCCCTTTTTTCAGCGCCTTCATCATTTCCGCATCTTCGTTATCACGCGAGAACATTTTAACAAGAATTGAATCCGTGTAATCTGTTACTTTAATCGTTAATAGTGAGCGTCCACTCCGAAGTTCCCGAACATCCGTGTCAAATACATAACCTTCTATCGTCACGCGACGTTCTTCGTCCTGAATTTGCTGAATTTCGAGCATAGGCTCATCTGGTTTAATTGGCGTTCCGAGACGGAATGGTCCAGATACAGCGCCACTTTCTTTCTGGGACGTTTCCCTTAGTTTTAAATCCTCAAGCGCTTTTTTACCATACGCTTCCTCTTCCGCTAGCCGTTGCGCCATAAACGCTTCACGGGCAGCTTCCGCCCCGCTATCTTCCTCTGCCAATTTGAAATCGACAACAGGCCGCGGAAAACCGAATGATGTATAAACATCCGTGATGAGTTCAGCATATTTGCCTTTCATCATTTGTAGTTCCAAATCACTTGTACAAGAAAGAGTCATTTTCCCACCCGTCATGACAGGCTTTTGTCCACTAAGACGTTCCCTGATTGGCGGGGACATATCACTCAACTCTTCGATGATAAACGGCCAATAATCCGTTAGTAATTGCCCATCTACTTCCTGGTTTTTGGATGTAATATGAAGCTTCACCGTTGCAATGGCTGCAAATGTTTTATTCACACGTTGCGAAAATATTGTATACACATCTGCCGGTAATGGCTTTTCGAGCGTTAAATTAAATTGCCACACCCTCGATTTCCGATGAATGTTCACACGGTTAAGTTCCGCATGTTCAAAGTGAATGGCATATTGATCATCCGTCATCTCGATTTGCTGCAGCAAGATATATAATTTATTTATAGCGTCCATAAGTCTCTCCAATCCTTCATCAGCGAAAAACGCAAGGCGCCAAAAGGAACGCAGCTTAAGTGCACCACTTCCTGTGGCAACAGCTGCATGACCTACATCCTGTAGGCCCGCGACAGGCATAAGTCTATCCAGGGGAAGGCAGTCTAAGAGCGCGACTTCCTGTCGCAACGACTGCATACCTGCATCCTTGCAGGTACGACGTGGCGCTCTTTGCCACATAGCTGGATTGCTTATGACCCGAGCGGCTGGCGCCTGGAGTTAGACACTGTTCTAGGTCAAAAAACGTATTCTTTCTTATTCTTCCGAAAAAGAAGGGAAGTACCGACATGCGGCCTTCCCTTCTTGATAGTTATTCAGCTGTGAAAAATGCTTGTAACTTTTCAGTTAACTCTTCTTTTTGCCATTCAGCCGTTTCTCCGGTTTGTCTGAATTTAATTTCGACAATTCCTTCAGAAGCTTTTTTTCCGACTGTAATTCGAACTGGCAAGCCAATTAAATCCGAATCGGCGAATTTAACGCCTGCTCGTTCAGGACGGTCATCATAGAGTACATCGTATCTATACGATTTTAGAACACTATATAATTCTTCAGCCAATTCTTTTTGACTTTCATCCTTAAGATTAACAGCAATAAGATGGACATCAAATGGTGCAATCTTCTTCGGCCATTTCAAGCCGTACTCATCGTTGAACTGTTCTGCGACAGCTGCAAGTATACGTGAAACGCCAATGCCATAACAGCCCATGATGTATGGTTTCGATCTGCCATTTTCATCAAGGAATGTTCCGCCCATTGGTTCACTATACGTCGTACCTAATTTGAATACATGTCCAAGTTCAATGCCTCTAGCGAACTTAATCGTACCGTTGCCATCCGGAGATGCGTCTCCTTCAATGATGAATCGAAGATCTTCATAACGATCCACAGCAAAATCACGTTCTGGATTGACATTCGTCAAATGGAAACCATCTTCATTCGCTCCGCATACACCGTTTACGATTGAAGCGATTGAGTGGTCTGCAATTACTTTGAGATCCAGAGGAAGTTTAACAGGCCCAATTGAACCAACCCCACAAGACAGAAGCGCAGTAACATCAACTTCAGCAGCGAATTCAACTTCAGATGCCCCTAGTACATTTTTCAGTTTAATATCATTGATTTCATGGTCACCACGACAAAGCACTGCAATTAGCTCGTCATCTGCTTTGAAGATTAGCGTCTTAATAAGACGAGTCGCATCGACATTCAGGAATGAAGCGACTTCGCTGATTGTTTTTTGATCAGGCGTTGCGACTTTCTCAACTTCCTGTAACGCTTCATCCAGTTTTTCATAGTCCACATTCACTTCGGCCATTTCAATATTAGCAGCATATGACGAAGAGTCGCTATACGCGATTGTGTCTTCACCAATGTCAGATAGCGCCATGAATTCATGCGTATCTGTACCACCGATTGAACCACCATCTGCCATAACCGCACGGAAATCAAGTCCAAGTCTCGTAAAGATATTCGAATAGGCTTGCATCATTTCCTGGTATTTCTCATCAAGGCTTTCTTCCGTCGCATGGAATGAATACGCGTCTTTCATGATGAATTCGCGTCCTCGAAGAAGTCCGAAACGTGGACGCTGTTCATCCCTGAATTTGGTCTGGATTTGGTACATCGTCAACGGTAACTTCTTATACGATTTAACTTCATCACGGACAAGTGAAGTGATTACTTCTTCATGAGTCGCACCAAGAGCGAATTCCCTTTTATGCCTATCAGTCATTCTGAATAGCTCAGGACCATACGAGTACCATCTTCCGGTTTCCTGCCATAGTTCTGCTTGTTGCATAGCAGGCATAAATACCTCTACCGCTTCGATTGCTTCCATTTCTTCACGGATAATTGTCTCGACTTTTTGAAGTACTTTTTTTCCTAAAGGTAGGAATGAATAAATTCCGCTTGTATTTTGTCGGATAAAACCTGCGCGCAAAAGTAATTGATGTGATTTTACATCGGCATCAGAAGGTACTTCACGCATTGTAGGTATGAATGTTCGCGATTGTTTCATCTATGTCCCCACCTTAAGTAATGTTTTTGGAAGTGTTGTTAAATTCTCTAGACTAAACGGCGCCTTGCGCTTTTTTTGTCCAGACTACAGACACCAGCCCCTCGAGCCGCTTCGGTCCTGGCGATAAAGGCAAAGAACGCCTTTACCGACAGGCTCTCCAGCGCTTGTCGGAGCTAAACGGCGCCTTGCGCTTTTCTTGTCCAGACTACAGACGCCAGCCCCTCGAGTCGCTTCGGTCCTGGCGATAAAGGCAAAGAACGCCTTTACCGACAGGCTCTCCAGCGCTTGTCGGAGCTAAACGGCGCCTTGCGCTTTTCTTTAAGAAAAGAAAAAGCGTTGTATATCATTCCAGGTTACAACAAGCATTAGCAACATCAGCAGAACAATTCCAACAAAATGGACCATTCCTTCTTTCTGCTTGTCAACTGGCTTACCTCGAATTGCTTCAAACAAGAAGAACAATAGCCTTCCGCCGTCAAGTGCTGGTAATGGCAACAAGTTCATAATCCCCAGGTTAATGCTTAAAATTGCAGCCCAGTTCATGAGACTATATATACCGCTCTTTGCCATCTCCCCAGTAGCTTGGTAAATACCTACCGGACCTGATAAGGCGTCGAATGACAATTGACCCGTTACGAGCATCCCAAGTAATTCGGCAATTCTTTTAAACCATACAATTGTTTCTTCCGCCCCATACTGAACTGCTTTTAAGGGACCTTTCACTACTGGGCTTGTATATTTCACGCCAATCTGACCGTATTCTGTCCCTTTTTCTTCGAGTGTCTTTGGTACAACATCCATTATCACTGAATCACCGTTACGATCCACTTCGAGTTGGAGCAATACACCGGGACTGTTTTGAATGATTGTAGCAAACTCCTGCCAAGTGCTGATGGGTTTACCATCGACCCCTGTAACGTAGTCTCCATCTTTCATCCCTGCAACCTGTGCTGGATCACCGCTTACTACGCTCGTAATAATCGGTTCATACGTCGGAACACCTTGTAACAATCCAATCGCAAGAAATATGAAAAACGCCAGGATAAAGTTAAATAATGGACCTGCAAAGATAGCCATTGCTCGACTGCCTAGAGATTTCGATTCGAATTGGCGATCATACGGAGCAATAAGCGTTTTCTGCCCCTTCTCATAGATAACCGCTTGTCTAGATATGTTGTAACGGACAAGCTGCCCCTCTTCATCATAACCTTCGATAAACAATTCCTTTTCCAAATCAGATGATTCTGTTTCAAGGAACAGAACGTCAGGATTCGCAACATTGCGGTTCAAATAAATTTTTTCAACTTCATTTGCAGTATTAATCAATAGACCTACACGATAACCAGCCAGTAATTCAACCGTATCAAAGTCTTCCCCTGCCATCCGAACATAACCACCAAGCGGCAGAAGTCGAACTGTATATAACGTTTCACCTTTTTGAATACCAATAATTTTAGGCCCAAATCCAATTGCGAATTCACGCACCATAATTCCAGCCTTTTTCGCAAACAAGAAATGTCCTAGTTCATGAAAAAAGACCAACGTACCGAATACGATTATAAACGAAATAACGGTTTCCATGAAAAACCACCTTCACTGACCTCTTAGGCCGTTTCTAAAAAACTCATTCTACCATAGCATACACCATTTTTCGAGTAAGCGAATCTGTTTCCAAAATCGCTTCAAGATTCGGAGTTGAAATTGTTCGATGCGCCTCCATTACCCGTTCAATGATATCTTCAATTTGTACAAATTGGATGCGCCCATTCATAAACAACGCTACAGCCACTTCATTTGCGGCATTCATAGCAGCTGGCATTGTACCACCTTCTCTACCTGCAGCATATGCAAGTCCCAGCGCCTTAAAGCGAACAAGATCCATTTTCTCGAAATGCAACATTCCAATTTCTTCAAGTCGAAGCGGTTTCGCGTTTTGCATTGGAATCCGATCAGGATAGGTCAAAGCGTATTGGATTGGCACCCGCATATCAGGTGAACCCAGTTGTGCCATGACACTAGTGTCTTCGAACTCAATCATCGAATGGATGATACTTTCTTCGTGAAGCAAGCAATCGATTTTATCATAAGGCATTCCAAAAAGATGATGCGCCTCAATCACTTCGAGTCCCTTGTTTAACATTGTCGCCGAGTCGATTGTTAATTTATTGCCCATCGACCAATTAGGATGCGCGAGAGCCTGTTCGAGCGTCACGTTGGAAAGTTCTGCTCGGGTAAGATCCCTGAAACTTCCGCCTGAAGCGGTCAAAATAAGTCTGGAAATACGTTTCGGATCTTCTCCGTTCAACGCTTGGAAAAGTGCTGAATGCTCACTGTCCACAGGTAAAATCGATACACCGTATTTACGGGCTTCACTCATGACGATATCCCCTGCTGCGACAAGTGTCTCCTTATTGGCAATTGCGATTGTTATCCCTGCGCGGATTGCTTCCAGTGTTGGTTTAAGTCCAACACTGCCGATGACTGCGTTAAGCAAAATATCAGCACCTGTGCGTGCCGCGACTTCAACAAGGCCCTCATCGCCATAAACAAATTCGATAGCCGGAAATTCCGTTTTCAGCATTTCGGCATCTTCACGTTTGATTACAGATACCATTCGCGGCTGATATGCGGAAGCAATTTTCCTTACACTATCGATATTCAAACCAGCCGAAAAAGATACGAGCTTAAATTTATCCGGGTTGGAACCAATGATGTCCAAAGTCTGTATACCGATTGAGCCTGTAGCCCCAAGTAGGCTTATTTTCTTTGTCATGTAAACACCCTTTCTCTTATCCTACAAAGTGTAGGAAATGAAGTAATGGCAATACAAAAAGGAGACTATCGAACCTGTCTAGGATCCCACCATGGCCCGGCAGGAGCTTTCCTGAATCCTTAACTTCATAATGCCTTTTTAATGCCGATTCGACAAGATCGCCCAACTGCCCGACAATCGATGCAATAATCGTCACAACAATAAGTATGATATATGTAGAAGCAATTGGGAAGATGATTTGGAAGATGCAAGCAAAAACAACTGCTGACATTACACCGCCTACAAAACCTTCGACTGTCTTATTTGGAGATATTTCCGGCCACAGTTTGCGCTTGCCAATTTTCCTGCCTATGAAATAAGCACCAGAATCGGTCGTCCAGATTACCAGCAAAGCATACACGACGTATTCGATTCCAAACAATCTCGTTTCAATCAAATAATAAAATCCGATTCCGACATACAATGCTGCCAAAACAGAAAAAGCGGCATGGTCGAACGTAAATCGATTTTTAACAACAACTGTATAAATCAATAGCATAAGGACAAGAGCGAATGTCATTTCTATTTTTGTATAACCAACCATTTCGTAGATGTTACCGCTCCACCTGGCAGGCATAAGTAAAATTGCAAGCGCTATCCATGTCAAAATACCTTCGATTGAAAATAGTTGGATGTCCCTCATTCGTAATAGTTCATATAACCCAATTGTTGCAATTGCATAAACTGCAATCGTGAAGGTCATCCCACCTATTACAACTAGCGGAACGAAAAAGATAAGCGCAACGATTGCCGTTAATATCCTTTGTTTCAAACGTCCCCATTCCCTTCTACACTTCCAAAACGTCTATTTCGCATTTGGAATTCTTCGATCGCATTCAGCATGCATATTTCATCAAAATCTGGCCACAACACGTCTGTGAAAGAAAACTCGGCATATGCGAGCTGCCACAGCATGAAATTGGACAACCTGACTTCACCGCTTGTGCGGATCAGTAAATCCGGTTCCGGTAAATGAGCGGTCATTAAATGAGATCCAATGAGTGACTCATTAATATCCTCAGGATTAATTGAACCGTCGGCTACCAGTGCTGCAATTTCTTTGACGGATTCGACAAGTTCTAGCCTACTACCGTAATTCATTGCAAAGTTCAATGTTAAACCGTCATTGTGCTTTGTTTCATCCATTGCTTTACTAATTGCTTTTTTCGTATGATCTGGCAACATTTCAAAATTTCCAATCATTTCCACTTTTACATTCTGCTCGATTAGCTCGGGGAGATAAGTGCTAAGAAACTCTCCAGGAAGTTTCATCAGGAAATCTATTTCGAGTTTCGGGCGTTTCCAATTTTCCGTAGAGAATGCGTAAAGTGTAAGCACTTTTACACCAAGATCATTTGCGATGCGCGTTATTTTACGAACCTTTTTCATACCTTCATGGTGACCTGCTATTCTGGGTAAATTACGTTGTTTCGCCCATCTGCCGTTGCCGTCCATAATAATCGCCACATGAGCAGGGATATTCCTGCTTTTAGCAGTTGCAATTCGGTCCGTAATTGAACTAGCCGCCACCACAATTTTTTTCCCAAAAAGTTTTTCTAGCATGTCGTTTCCTCCACTCAGCTACTATCAGAGCAAGTACATACTCTATCGTAACAAATTAGACGGTTAATTTCATTTTTAATTGCAGTTAAAAGAAAAAGACGTCCTGAAATAAGGACGTCTCGAAATATAGAAAGTTCTTCTATCAGATTTCCATTATTTCATTTTCTTTAACTTTTGCAATTTCATCGATTCTCACGATTTGCGAATCCGTCAACTTTTGGATTTCCTCACCATAGCGGCGTAGCTCATCCTCAGTAATATCGCTACTTTTTTCGAGTTTCTTGAAATCTTCATTCGCATCACGACGTACATTGCGAATCCCAATTTTCGCTTCTTCTGCTTCTTTTTTCACAGATTTCACAAGCTCTTTACGACGATCTTCTGTCAATGCTGGAACAGCAAGGCGGATGACGCTACCGTCATTCGAAGGTGTAATTCCGATATCCGATTTCATGATTGCCTTTTCAATATCGGCAAGTATTGTTTTGTCATATGGTTGAATGACAAGTAGACGCGCCTCAGGTACTGAAATACCAGCCATCTGTGATATCGGAGTAGGAGCGCCGTAATACTCAATAGTTAATCTGTCCAGCATTGCAGCACTTGCACGTCCTGCACGAATAGACGCTAGTTCTCTCGTATATCCACCAATTGCTTTTTCCATACGATCTTTAGCTTGATCCATTACTTCGTTAGCCATTACAAATTCCTCCTGACGACCGTCCCAATCGATTCACCTAGGACAGCTCTTTTAATATTTCCATTTTCCATAATAGAGAATACTACGAGTGGGATATCGTTGTCCATACATAGAGTTGAAGCAGTAGAATCCATTACTTCAAGCCCTTGATTGATGACATCCAAAAACGATAGTTCTAAGTATTTGACTGCATTCTTATCTTTAGCTGGGTCAGCTGAATAAACGCCGTCCACATTATTTTTCGCCATAAGAATGACATCCGCTTCAATTTCAGCTGCACGGAGTGCTGCTGTCGTATCAGTTGAGAAATATGGATTTCCCGTACCTGCTGCGAAAATGACGACCCGTTTCTTTTCAAGATGGCGGATTGCTTTGCGGCGTATGTATGGTTCCGCAACTTGCCTCATTTCAATTGATGAAGAGACGCGGGTTTCAACGCCGATTTTTTCAAGTGAATCTTGTAGAGCAAGGGAATTCATGACCGTAGCAAGCATGCCCATGTAATCTGCTGTCGCACGATCCATTCCCATTTCACTGCCTACTTTACCACGCCAAATATTTCCGCCTCCGACAACAACGGCAACTTCGACATCGAGGTCAACAACTTCTTTCACTTGTTCTGCAACGTTTTTAATAACCTCTGGCGAAAGACCGAAACCTTGATCGCCAGCAAGTGCTTCACCGCTTAATTTCAAGACGATACGTTTATATTTTGGGTTGCTCATTTGTATCCTCCATCTATTCTTTATTCTTGAAAAATGGGGAACACACGCATGTGTTCCCCATTTGTTAGTCTATAACGGCTCAGTTACCTTTAACTTGACTCATAACTTCGTCTGCGAAGTTATCTTCAGGTTTTTCAATTCCTTCACCAACTGCATAACGGATAAATTCTTTCAATGTGCCACCAGTTGACTTCACGAAGTCTCCAACTTTTTGATCAGAGTTTTTAACAAACGCCTGGTCAAGTACACAAATATCTTCGAAGTATTTACCGATACGGCCTTCAACCATTTTCGCAACGATGTTTTCTGGTTTACCTTCGTTAAGTGCTTGTTCTGTAAGGATTTTACGTTCGTGCTCAACTTCTTCAGCAGAAACTTGGTCACGTGAAACGTATTTCGGATTCAATGCTGCAATGTGCATTGCAACGTCTTTTGCTGCATCTGAATCTGTCGAACCTTCAACAATAGTAAGGACACTGATTCGTCCACCCATGTGCAAGTATGGACCGAATGCATCGTTATCCGTTTTCGTACGGATTTCATAACGACGAAGTGTGATCTTTTCACCGATTTTAGCAACGGTATTTGAAATATGATCCGCTACTGATAATCCGTTTGGCAATATAGATGCAACTGCTTCTTCGACTGTAGCAGGTTTTGTAGCAAGAAGATGTACAGAAAGGTCGCTAACAAGCGTTTGGAAACCTTCATTTTTAGCCACAAAATCAGTTTCTGCGTTCACTTCAATAATAATTGCTTCGTTACCGTCAACGTAAATAGACGTTGTACCGTCTGCAGCAATACGATCCGCTTTCTTAGCAGAACTAGAAAGACCTTTTTCACGTAGGAAATCAATTGCAGCTTCCATATCACCGTTTGTTTCTGTTAACGCTTTTTTACAATCCATCATACCTGTACCTGTTTTTTCTCGTAATTCCTTAACCATTTGTGCTGTAATCTTCATTTTCTATTCCTCCTATATTAAGCCATCGATTCCGAAAAAAGACGATAAGGGTATAAGCCGCTTATCGTCTTTTCATTTACTGGATTTACTCTGCAGCTACAGTTTCTTCTTGAGTCGCTTCTTCGTCTTCGCCTTGTCTTGATTCAAGCAAAGCATCAGCCATTTTGCTAGTCAATAGACGTACTGCGCGAATTGCATCATCATTCGCAGGAATGATGTAATCAATTTCGTCTGGATCACAGTTCGTGTCAACGATTCCAACTAGTGGAATATTCAATTTGATTGCTTCAGCAACCGCGATGCGTTCTTTGCGTGGGTCAACAACGAACATAACATCCGGAATTGCTTTCATATCACGGATTCCGCCAAGGAATTTAACAAGACGTTCGTGTTGTTTCTTAAGTTGTCCAACTTCTTTTTTAGGAAGTACGTCAAATGTACCGTCTTCTTCCATTTTCTCGATTTGTTTCATACGTGCAACACGTTTTTGGATTGTGCCAAAGTTCGTAAGTGTTCCACCAAGCCAGCGTTGGTTAATATAATACATTCCAGCGCGTTCAGCTTCTTCTTTAATTGCATCTTGTGCTTGTTTTTTAGTACCGACGAATAGAACTTTACCGCCATCAGCACCAACTTGACGCATGAATGCGTAAGCTTCTTCAAGTTTCTTCACCGTTTTTTGAAGATCGATGATGTAGATTCCGTTACGTTCCACGAAGATGAATTTCTTCATTTTCGGGTTCCAGCGGCGTGTTTGGTGACCGAAGTGTACTCCGGCTTCAAGCAGTTGTTTCATTGAGATAACTGACATTTTTTATTCCTCCTGTTTTGGTTTAATTCCCTCCGTGTACCTCATCCGCCAAAACGACCTTTCGGCACCATTCCTGACGTCCGTCCACGTGTGTAGTAATACCATTCGATAATATACCATATGATTATCTTTATTGCAACCTACTTCACCTAAATTTCAAGATTAACTCTATCTCTGTGCGTCCCTTGCCTAGTTGCTTAGCAATTTCTTCTATGGACTGTCCCGCGTCATGCAGTCTATTCACCTGTGTTCGTTCATCCCCGGCTTCTACTGGTGCAACAGCCTCCTCTGGGACCTGAGCTGCAGCCTTATAAGACTTGAGAGCAAGATTAACTGGCATCGTAGGTATGCTGGCACGCATGACGGGCCGGACTTCTTCTGATGTCGCGGATTCTTGTGCAGCACGTACTATTGTTTTTTTGAGAGTAGGTTGTTTATCATGGACTGTAAGCTGTTCAATTAAGCGATCGTTCTCGTCTTTCAACTCTGATAAGTATGCGCCAATCGAATTGTCCATTTCAGCCATAAGCTTGCGCTGTTTTTTTTCAAGATCATCAAACTTTGTAACTTTAGTGTAAAGCAAAGCTAGGAAGTAAAAACTTATTATTTGTATGATGAATAAAAACACTAAGAAAATCGTTATCATCGTCATTAGCCTGTAAAGTCGACAAACGCACCTTTGTATGGGTGTACCGTCTTCTTTTCCTCTTCGTTTTGTTGTGGATCTCCGTCCTGAAGCTGACTTTGTTCCTGTCGAAGTCCATCCGAATCCGTCTTCGCTGCCTCTTCCGATTTCAATACAGTTTCTTTACCTTTTAATGCTTGCCGTTCCATAAGAGAATTAGCATGGTCTAGGTTTAATTGGGTTTGTTGGTGCTTTTGTTCAGCGATTTTCCCCGCATCGAAAGTCTTGGGTATGGCAATTTGCAGTTCAATCCCTTTCAGACTCATAAAATCCCTCCATCAACAATTTCAGCTGCTAATAGTTTGCGTAGTTTGAACAACGCCTTGGAGTGAATTTGAGAAATCCGCGACGTAGATAAACCCAAAATTTCTCCGATTTCTGTAAGAGTCATTTCTTCTGTATAAAAAAAGCTCAATACAAGCTGTTCATTTTTATTTAGTTCTTTAATTTTAGTGATCAAGTCACCAATCAATTCGGTCATCATTGTCTTCTGCTCAGGTGTTCTTGTACCCTCGTCCTTTATGACAAACGACTTTTGTCCTTCATCGTCATCATCATTGATTTTCTCATCAATCGAAAGAACGTTGGAAAAGTAATGTTCATGGACAGTCTGATAAACCTGATTTACACTTATCCCCATATGTTCAGCAATTTCTTCCGGTGTCGCATGACGTTGCAACTTCTGTTCAAGCTTCATAATTTCTTCTTCTTGTTTTTTAGATTTCTCCCTTGAAGAACGCGGCAACCAATCTTCTTTTCTCAAACCATCGATAATTGTGCCCCGGATACGAAAAGATGCATACGTATCAAATTTCAAATCCCTGCCCGGATCGAATTTCGTCAACGCGTCAAATAGACCGTGAAGCCCAAGACTCATTATGTCGTCTCGAGACACATTACGTGGCAGTCCAGAGCTAATCCGTTGCACATGATAGCTAACAAGTGGCGTGTATTTACGGACAAGTACGTCTCCTGCTTCGGGATCACGATTATGAATCCACAGGTCCCAACATACATCTTCCTCCATTAAACCCTGTTTCGACATCGAATCCCTCGCTTTCCATGCTGATTCCGTCATAGTTACTTATATTATAGCAAAGAAACGTAAGAAAAGCGCAAGGCGTCTAAAAGGAACGCAGCTTAAGTACGCCGCGTCCTGCGGCAATAAGAAGGGATACAGTTCAATCCCTACCCGCTACGTGAACCACATCCTGTGGGCCTCTGAGCGGCTGGCGCCTGGAGTCTAGACACCGATTGAAGTAGAAAAAACTTATACTTTCATTCAAAAAAGGCGACTGGACTGACCAGCCGCCGTGCTTAATTGTCCTGCGGCCGAATTGATCCGCTCTATTTTCAGATTTCTTTCGTCCCTAAGTTTACTGTACGAACGTTTAGCATTGACTCTATAGGATTAAATTCAATTGTGCGGCCGCTCGACCCACCTGTGTCTTCAGCAATAATTGGGATAGACAGTCGTTTCAATTCTTGTTTAACAGCTTCAACGTTTCGCGGACCAATGCGAATCGTGTCGCTTGAACCGAATTGAAACATTTGTGAACCACCCGCAATTTTCGCCTTCAAAGCCATCGGTCTGACACCTTCCGCCTTTAGCAATTCCATCAACGCGTATATACCGGTATCCGCAAACTTAGCGACATTAATGCGATCCGATTTACCAAGACTGGAATCCGGAAGCATGATATGTACCATTCCCGCAATTTTTTTGCGCTCATCGTAAAGCACAATTCCGACACATGAACCCAGTCCTGAGGTTCTAATTGTCATCGGTTCCTTGACGATATTCATATCCGCAATCCCTACCCTAATTACCTCGTTCAAAATCACCATCTCACATTACACCTAGTGAACGAAAAATTGTAATGTAAGATGAAGGGTCCGGGAGCAGGAAGAAGTGACCATCTACACTTGCAATTCCTCCCTCACTTTCCTCTCGAATCTGCGTATCAATAACGATGACTTCATCGCTATAATGAGATACTTCAATTAGTCCGAAACTGACGATTGCACCAACCATGTCGACACTTAACGAAGGTACTGTGGGATAAATTTTCAAGCCTGTAAAATCGGACAGTGCGGACAAGTAAGATCCCGAAAGAATATTGCCTAGTTCTTGCATTGCGGATATACCTATTTCAGGTAGATTAGGAGAGGCAAAATCGAATGTCTCGTCCCCAATTAATTTTCTAATGAAGTGATTTGCTGATTCAACGGGAAGAACGAAAAACATGCTGCCAGACAAATCCCCCTCAATTCGGAGGTAGATTCCAGCAACTATTGTTTCGGCACCACCAGCAAGGTCACACATTTCATCGAATGATACCAGTTTGACATTCGGAACATGCATATCGATTTTACGGTTAAGCAGTTGTGACAATGAAGTCGCCGCATGCGCAGCTCCAATATTCCCCACTTCTTTCAATACATCAAGATGCATATCTGTAATTGAATTGTCAGAGTTCATCTGACGTCACCCGCTTCACAGGCTCAAGAACTTTATCTAGATTCAACATAACAAGTAGGTGTTTTCCAACTTTTGCAACACCTGATATGAAGTCTGATTCAACGGAACCGACAACTTCCGGTTGTGGTTCGATTGCATTCACTGGAATGTCGAGTACATCATTCGCGGCATCTACAATTAGCCCTACATCAAATTCGTCCAAAGTGACAATAATTATTCTTGTACTGTCATCCATCTCTTTTGATGTGAGGCCAAACCGCTCACGTAAGTCGACAATTGGTGTAACTATTCCTCTAAGGTTAATGACTCCCTTAACATAAGCCGGCGTTTTGGGAACCCGAGTAATCGAAAGTACTTTCTCGATTGACTGAACGATATCAACACTGATGGCATACTCCATATCCAACAATTGAAAAACGATTACTTTCATTTCTTTTTGATTGAGTTTGTCAGTCATATTCTTCACCCCCACTTATTTAATCAATGCATTGCAATCGACAATGAGTGCAACTTGTCCATTTCCAAGAATCGTTGCACCAGATATCGCGAATACACTTTGCAAATAATCACCAAGCGATTTCAACACAATTTCCTGTTGCCCGATGAATGAATCGACAACCAGTCCCGCTAATCTTTCGCCTTTACGGACTATAACTACAGACAGATAGTCATCCGACTCACTATTTCGTTCGGGTATTTCGAAAATTTCCGTCAAATTTAATAATGGAATGATATTGCCACGGAAATCGATAACTTGTTGGTTATGTGCATTCATAATTTCAGAAGTCTGAATGATAGCCGTCTCAATGATTGATGACAACGGAATCGCAAACACTTCTTTTTTCAACTCTACTAGCATAACGGAAATGATAGATAGCGTTAATGGAAGTTGTACTTGGAACAATGAACCTTGTCCTTCTTTCGATTCAATTGACATAAACCCGCCGAGCGATTCAATGGTGTTTTTCACGACATCTAACCCTACGCCTCGTCCAGATACATCCGAAATCTTTTCAGCTGTCGAGAAACCTGATGCAAGAATAAGTTCAGCTACTTGACGGTCCGTGAGCGATTCAGCCGCCTCTTTTGTAACAATGCCGCTTTTAATTGCTTTTGCAAGCACGCGTTCACGATTGACACCAGCTCCATCGTCTTCAAGCTCTATAAATACATGATTACCTGAATGATAAGCACGTAGTGTTACTGTACCCTCCTCAGGCTTTCCTTTTGCAACTCGCTCAGCTGGACTTTCGATGCCATGATCCAGTGCATTACGAATCAAGTGAACGAGCGGATCCCCGATTTCGTCAATAACTGTTCGATCAAGTTCAGTTTCAGCTCCAATGATTTCGAGTTCGACTTTCTTGTTAAGATCACGTGCCAACTGCCTGACCATTTTAGGGAAACGATTGAATACTGTCTCAACCGGTATCATGCGCATGTTCAAGATGATGCTTTGCAAATCACCAGATACACGCGTAATCCGTTCGACCGTTTCATTTAATTCTGGGTTATGGATTTCACTTGCGATTGATTGAAGTCTCCCCCGATCAATAATCAGCTCTTCAAACAGATTCATAAGAACATCGAGTCTATCAATATTCACCCGGATAGTTTTATTACCGGATTGCACCCCTGAGTTACGTTTTCCTTTTTTAGTTTCTGCATCGATACTAGTAGGCGCAATCGATTCTGTCTCTTTAGCAGGCTCTTCATCTGCATCGCGCATCAAATAATCAGTTTTAACAGGAATGACAGTCACACTTTCAATTTCGGACACTTTCAATACTTTGGCTTTCAAGACATCCGCATCTTCTTTTGTAATAAGTGCCACTGTAAACGTTTCGTTAAAGTCTTCATTTTCAAGCCGTTCTACTTTGGGTTCAGATTTAATGATTTCACCGGATTTTTCCAGTATTTCAAATACCATATACACCCTTGCTGCTTTCAATAAACAATCGTCTCGTAGTTTCACATTAATTTCAAATGCGCTGAAGCCTTGCTCAAATGATTGACTAATGACAGTCATTTCGTACCCATCATAACTTAGTGAATCTTCATGACTAACTTCATCTTCAAGTACAACGGCTGCTGCAGTTTCAGCTACTACCGCCCCACCTACTTCAATCCTGTTCAATGATTCTACAAGTTTGGTTACATCTTTTTTTCCTGTTCCACCTGAGGCGATATCCATAACCATCTCTTCAAGGTAATCGACAGCTTGCAAAACGACGTCCAAAATTTCAGTTGTCACACGAATCTTTGAATTACGGATTGCGTCTAATACATTTTCCATCATATGTGTAAGATCGGCGATGTCTTCATATCCCATTGTTGCCGACATCCCTTTCAACGTATGAGCGGACCGGAATACTTCATTTACAATGGCAAGATTTAGCGGGTTTTTCTCGAGTTCCAACAGATGCTCGTTGCATGCTTGTAGATGCTCCTTACTCTCATCTATAAACATTTCCAAGTATTGACTTGTATCCATCGTGACGCCTCCTTTAAGACTTTATGATACCTATGATTGATTCTGATATATCGTGTAAGTCCACGACCTTATCAGCAAAACCAGCTTCTTTAATTGCTTTTGGCATGCCATATACGACAGATGTCTTTGCCGATTCAGCAATCGTTATTGTTTTACCGTTTCTCCGTAATACTTCCATACCATTTTTCCCGTCATACCCCATGCCTGTCATAATAACGGTCAAAAAGTTCAACTCCCCGTACTCGGCAGCTGACTCTAGAAGAACATCAACGGACGGTCGATGTCCTGCACGCGGGGGATCGACCGCGTCTAGTCGGACATAGTAGGACAGGCCTTTTTTTATCATTTTAAGATGTTTTCCACCAGGTGCAATATAGGCTGTACCCTTTTCAAGTAACTCGCCATCTTCTGCTTCTTTTACTTGAATATCACAAAGACCGTCCAGTCTATCTGCAAGAGATTTTGTAAAACCTGGAGGCATATGTTGAACAACAAGTATTGGAACACCGATTGAAGCGGGTAAACCCGTTAGTACCTCTTGTAGTGCCCGAGGTCCCCCCGTCGATGTGCCTATTACAACAAATGTTTTGCCTGTTTTGGGAATCTTATATTTGGACACATTTGTTAGCTGACTCCGATTAGGGAAAAAGGTGGGTATTTCAACAGCTTTATCAACCGTTTTTGAACTAATCGGCTGCGTCAAACGTCGCCCTGTATACTTTCTTGTCAGCGTAGACAGCCGTACGCCCGAAGCGGCAATGACTTTCCCCAGAATTTCTTCTTTCACCTCGTGAAGATTCAAGGATATTGCCCCACCCGGCTTCGCGACAAAGTCAACTGCACCGTATTCCATAGCGAGTATGGTATTTTCTGCTCCAATTTTCGTTGTACTTGACAACATGACAATCGGTACTGGATGGCTCGCCATAATTTCTTTTAACGCTTCGAGACCATCCATAATTGGCATTTCAATATCCATGGTCACAACGTCAGGTTTCAACGTTTGCACTTTTTCGACAGCCTCTTTACCATTGCGTGCAGTCCCTATTACTTCAATTTCCGGATGGCCCGACAGGAAGTCGGATATGAGCTTACGCATAAATGCCGAATCATCCACAACAAGCACTTTCTTGCGATTGCCTGTACTCAAATCATCCACGCCCTTTCGCAAATAAACTTCTCATTTTACCGAGGAATCCTTCTCCTTGTTTGAACCCCTCATCAGAACTTGGACTAACAAACGACTCTGCAATTGCCATCATTCTTTGGGATATAGGAGCTTTGGGATAGAGAAGCAAAAATGGCTCCTGCGCAAGCACGGCCTTATGAACGACTGGATCTTCAGGCAGGAAACCTAGAATTTTAGTCTCTTTCCCTAAGAACTTACGCATAGCATATTGAAGTCTCGTAACAGCATCATTGCCATCATCGCCCTTTGAAACACGGTTACTGACGATGCTGAATACCTTATCGGGATCTTGCAAGCAAATAAATTTCATCATGGAGTAGGCATCAGTGATGGATGTTGGTTCAGTTGTCGAAATGACAATAATCTCATCCACAGAGACAATCAATTCAATTGAACGTTGCGTTGCGCCCGCTCCCATATCAAACAAGATGAAATCATATCTTTGTTGTAAATGTTCAAACGCTTGGATTAGCCTGTCGAACATAGCTGCCGACCATTCCATAACCATATCCAGCCCCGAACCGCCAGAAATGAACGACAATCCTCCAGGTGCTTCATTTACCACTTCATCTATTTCTACCTTATTAAGTAAATAGTCTGTCAAACTATTCCGCGGTGCCATCCCAAGTAGAATGTGGATGTTACCCATTCCAATGTCCATATCAATGATAATTACTTTCTTACCTTTAGCTAAAAGGGCATGGGCGAAATTTGTTGAGAAATTCGATTTCCCAACACCACCTTTACCACTGACTATAGCAATCGATTTTGACAGTTTACCTTGGGATTTCAGCATCTTGAGCCTAAGTGTTTCCGCCTGATCACGCATCATAAGCACCCTTTACTAACAAGGAAATCAGTTTCATACTATCTGCATCGGTAATATCTTCCGGCACTTCCTGACCATCCGTGTAATACGCGGTTCCAATACCATAATCCTTCATCAGATTAAACATCGGACCAATTGAGCCGGTTTCATCCATTTTAGTGAAGATGAACTTTTCAACGGAAAATGACTTGAACTGTTCAATGATTGCCCGCATGTCTTCCTCTTTAGATGTCATAGAAAGAACTAGATACGATTCCATATCAAGCGAAAAATCGATTAGACGAGTCAAATCTTCTACGAATTTAGCCTCTTTGTAATTTCGACCTGCGGTATCAATAAATATCAGATCACGGTCAGCCAATTTCTCGATTGCTTGTTCGAAATCCTTGCTATTATATGCAATTTCCACTGGAGCTTGCAACAAGTTCGCATATGTACGAAGTTGTTCAATCGCTGCAATTCGGTACGTATCAGTGGTGATAAAACCGATTTTCTTCTTTTTTTCAAGAAGTGCCCGTGCAGCAATTTTGGCAATAGTTGTGGTCTTTCCAACACCTGTTGGTCCAAGAACATTAATGAATCTTTTATTGAAAGAAATGCCCCCGAACGGTAAATCACCAATTTCCCGTTCAAGTAATTGTTTCACAATGACAAGCTGCTCTTCATTTGTGAAATCTTTTTTCTCCACTTTCATCCTATCGTAAAGATGTTCACCCAACTCAGTGATGAAATTTGCAGACAATCCCTGTTTTTCAAGATGCGTAAGTAACGGTTTCACTTCATTTGGAAAACGGGAATGGGTAGCGGCTTGCTGCATATCCTTCAACATTTTTTTCATTTCGGTCATTTCTCTTTTTAAGACTCCGGAAGTATCGTCGCCTCTTTCAGCATGCAATGAAATAGATGGGAGAACTGTTTCTTCTTTTCTTGAGACCGGTTCATCAAAACCCGCAACCACTTCCACAGACTTCTTTTTAAACAAACCTAAGAACCCTTTGGATTTAATGACATTTGAACTAAGGATAAGTGCATCATCACCAAAGTCCAGACGAACTTTTTTCATGGCTTCTACCATTGTTTCCGCTGTATATTTTTTCATTTTCATCAGATATCCACCACCCCAACACTTTGGACTTCAATTGAAGCTTCAAGTTCATTGTATGATAACACTGGAATTTGAGGGAAATATCGTTCCGTTATTTGCCTCAAATACATGCGGATTGCTGGCGTACAAAGGACAACCGGCGATTGATCCATCAGTGCGACACGTTCTACTTCCCCTGCAATCGATTCGAGGATTTCCTGGGAATGTTGTGGGTCTAGTGATAAATAATTACCTTGTTCCGTTTGTTGGATACTATCCGCAATCATTTTCTCAACTTTGCCAGAGACGGTCAGTACTTTGAGCAATTGACCAGTCGTCGCGTACTGATTTGTAATTTGCCTTGCAAGAGCCTGTCTAACATACTCTGTTAAGACGTCGACGTCTGATGTATATTTCGAATAATCCGCAAGTGTTTCAAAGATGATTGGCAAGTTCCGTACTGAGACATGCTCGTTCAGCAACTTCGCAAGTACTTTTTGAATTTCACCAATCGATAACGGTGTAGGTGTGAGCTCGTCGACAAGTATCGGGTACGTTTCACGCACGTGATCGACCAATTGTTTTGTTTCTTGACGGCCAATCAAGTCCGCAGCATTCGCACGAATTACTTCTGTCAGATGCGTCGAAACAACACTTGGTGGGTCGACAACCGTATAACCAAGAATCTCTGCATCTTCTTTGACATCTTCCGTTATCCATTTAGCCGGAAGTCCGAATGATGGCTCGATTGTATCAATACCTTCAATCGAATCGTCTCCGCCCGGACTCATTGCTAGGTAATGATCAAGAAGTAATTCCCCTCTTGCTAATTCACTTCCCTTAATCTTGATTCTATACTCATTTGGTTGTAACTGGATATTATCCCTAATACGAACAACCGGGATAACGAGGCCCAGCTCAATTGCCAACTGCCTACGAATCATGACAACACGGTCGAGTAAATCCCCACCCTGCGTCGCATCTACTAGCGGAATAAGCCCATAGCCAAACTCGAATTCAATTGGGTCTACATTTAGCAAATTGACAACATTCTCCGGGCTTTTCAGACCTTCCGTTTCAACATCTTCTTCCATCTCCAGCAGTTCCTTAGGATCTTCTACGACCTTCTTAGACATTAGATAGGCCCCGGCTGCAAGCGTAATCGCAACCGGAATTGTAAGTATGTCGTTAATAGGTGTAGCAAGCCCAAGTAAAAATACTGTTGCAGCTGCGACGTAAAGTAATTTTGCTTCTCCAAAAAGCTGGCTGATAATATCGGTACCTAGATTGCCCTTAGACGCGGCACGTGTTACGACAATACCTGTTGCAGTTGAAATAAGCAGCGCTGGTATTTGTGAAACGATACCATCACCAACTGTCAATTGTGAAAAGAGCAAAGCGGCTTCCGCGAATGGTAGCCCCATTTGAACTACCCCAATGATCATTCCGACAAGCAGGTTTATAATGACGATAATGATACCGGCGATTGCGTCTCCTTTAACGAACTTTGTTGCCCCGTCCATGGCTCCGTAAAAGTCGGCTTCATTACTGACTTTTTCACGTCTCATACGCGCTTCCGTGTCAGAAATCATACCGGCGTTCAAGTCAGCATCGATACTCATCTGTTTCCCTGGCATTGCATCAAGCGTGAAACGGGCTGCTACTTCAGATACCCGCTCCGCACCTTTTGTAATGACGATAAACTGAATAATGACAAGGATAACGAAGATAACGAGACCGACGACGATATTTCCTCCCGTAACAAAGGTACCGAACGTTTCAACAACTCCACCCGCATCTCCGTTTGACAAAATTGCCCGGGTCGTTGAAACGTTAAGGCCCAAACGGAAAAGTGTAAGCAAGAGTAATAAGGTAGGAAAAATTGAAAACTGTAACGCTTCCTGCATGTTCATGGCTGTTAAAAGAACTAAAAGTCCAAGTGTAATATTTATAATTATCAAGAAACTCAAAAGCCATGGTGGAAGCGGGATGACAAGCATCGCAACAATCATAATTACCGCCGCGAGTACTCCTATATCTCTGAATTTCATGTCATCCCTACTTTCTAGTATTTAATCAAACACGCCTTGGAGTGTTTGCGTCCAGATTTTGAATTGAGGTTGTGCAAGCAGGACGCAGGATGCGGCGAACTTAGGTTGCCTTTTCACTCCTTTCAAAATCTGCGACATTCGCCGGCCGACTAAAGGAGCCGCGTCCTGCGGCAACGTCGGCACTAGTACGTCCTGTACGTCGGAGGCTTTTGGTCAACAGGATGGGAGGATTGAACTACATCCTTCCTCCTGTTGACCAAATCAAATTTTACGTTGAATTCTGTATACATACGCAAGTATTTCAGCTATCGCTTTGAAGAACTCTTCAGGAATCCTTCCACCAATTTCAACATCGTCGTAAAGCGCTCTCGCGAGTGGTCGATTTTCTACCATGACAATGTTATTTTCAGTGGCAATCAATTTAATCTTTTGAGCGACGAAATCGACACCTTTTGCGACAACGATGGGCGCATCCATATCCCCGTCCTTATACTTCAGTGCAATCGCATAATGGGTCGGGTTCGTGATAACGACATCTGCGTTAGGCACTTCCTGCATCATGCGTCGCATCGCCATTTCACGTTGCTGCTGCTTAATTTTGGATTTTATAAGCGGATCCCCTTCGGAGTTTTTATATTCATCCTTAATATCCTGTTTGGACATCCGAAGATTTTTTTCATAGTCATATTTTTGATACATAAAGTCTAAAATGGATATGAACAACAAGACAAATGCTGCTGTTATTCCCATCAATGCGGCAAGTTGCCCAATTGTCGTTAATACGTCCCAGGGGCTTTTAAATGCCAGCCCTAGTACTTTATCAATATTCGCCACAAGAATAAGCGTAGTAGTTGTTCCAATAAATGAAATTTTCAATATGGACTTCATCAATTCAATAATGGCACGGATCGAAAAAATCCGCTTAAGCCCTTTGATTGGATCTATTTTCTTCAAATCCATTTTCAGCGGTTCAGCGGTAAGAAGCAAACCGAATTGAAAAATATTCCCAGCCACTCCTGCAACAACCGCAATTAGCATGACAGGCAATAGAAGAAATGCCATTTGAATTAAGACATCTCCATAAATGAGCATTGCCTGATCCTCATCTAGATTCGATATAGGAAGATATTCAGTGAATGCCTGATGGAAAAACATGAAAAAGCGGTCCCTCATAAATCCTGCAGCAAAAAACAGGAAAAGGAACACGGATAGTAGTAGGATTGCACTTGTAACGTCCTGACTTTTTAATACCTGGCCTTTTTTTCGGGAATCTTGACGTTTTTTCTGAGTGGCTTTTTCGGTCTTTTCCCCTGCGAAGAATTGCAGATCAAGCCGCAACATCATACTAGCCACCTCCAAGAATTAACATCAAGTCCCGCATACTGATCATCATCACTTCAAACAATTTCTTCATCATTTGGACCATAACACCCATCATAATAAACAGAACGACGAAACTAACCCCAATCTTGATTGGGAATCCTATAACAAAAATATTTAATTGTGGCACTGCTCTTGCAGTGATTCCAAGTGCTATATCGACAAGGAATAATGTTGCAACAATTGGAATTGACATTTGGAAAGCAATTGCGAATGAGGTTGCAAAAGTCCGAATGACGAAATCGACTACCCCTTCTTTTCCAAAGGCCGGCCACAGTTGGTCCGCCGGAAGAAATTGATAGCTATAAAAAATACCATCTAAAAGCATATGATGGCCGTTTAGTGCCAGTAACAACAGGATGGCCAACGAGTTAAAGAATTGACCAAGAAGTGGAGATTGTGCTCCAGTCTGCGGATCAATTACGTTCGCAATCGCAAAACCCATTTGAAAATCGATAAAACCACCGGCAACTTGAATAGCAGACATAACGATGAATGCGATGATGCCAATGAATAATCCTGTCATGGCCTCTTTTACAACTAACAAGAGGTATGCCCCATCAATCTCCAGCTCAGGCATGTCGACTGTATAGACCATTGCCCACGCTAGCAAAGCACCAAAAATGATACGCTGGGTAGCCGGTATTGCACGGTAAGAAAATAGTGGAAGTGTAACAAAAAAAGCAGTGACTCGGGTCAGTATAAGTAAGTATGCGGCTAATGAAGGTACTAATTCTTCCATTTAATCACCCGACATACCGTCCAAGATTTTCAAAAATATCTGCTGCATACGTTGTAACTCTCGCTAGCATCCAGGGGCCGAAAACGACAATCCCAACTAAAACAGAAACAATTTTAGGCACGAATGCTAGTGTTTGTTCCTGAATTTGTGTGGTTGCCTGGAAAATACTAACGGAAAGCCCTGTCACAAGTGCAAGGATAAGGAGAGGGCCTGAAGTCAAAAGAATGACCCAGATGGCACGCTCAGCTATCTCTATGACTAATTCTTGCGTCATTCAAAACCCCTCCTAAAAACTTTGCAACAATGATTTGATAATGAGATACCAACCATCCACAAGGACGAACAGCAATATTTTAAACGGCAACGAAATCATAACTGGCGGTAACATCATCATTCCCATTGACATAAGGATACTTGCTACAATCATGTCAATAACTAAAAATGGAATGAAAATCATAAAGCCCATTTGGAATGCCGTTTTAATTTCACTCAGTGCGAATGCTGGAACTAACATTGTCAGTGAAATGTCTTCTAGTGATTCAGGTCGATCTGCTTTATTGTAGCGAAGGAATAATTCCAAATCCTTTTGTCTTGTATGTTTACTCATGAACTCTTTGAACGGGATACTTGCCTGTTCATATGCTTCGTCAAGCGAAATCTCATCGGCAAATAATGGTGTTAAAGCCTTATCATTCACTTGCTGAAACGTTGGAGCCATGATGAAAAATGTTAAAAAGAGTGCTAGACCGACAAGTACTTGGTTGGGAGGCATCTGCTGTGTTGCAAGTGCAGTTCTGACGAATGACAGAACTATGATAATCCTCGCAAAAGAAGTCATTAAAATTAGAATAGCTGGAGCTAGAGACAAGACAGTCAGAAGCAACATCATTTTGATAGATGTTGATACATTTGTTGGATCACTATCTGAGAAAAACTGAGCAAAATCATTCATCTCGGTTGCGCTCCTTTTCTGTCAACCGGCTGATATGCCGTTTTCTCTCTTCTTTCATCTCCTCAAGCTTTGATTGAAATATATTACCGAAGTCAGGTGACTCTTGCGTTGTCCCATTCGAGGCACTTTTCGGTTTTCCTGTTACTTTAGCAAGAATCCGATTGAGCATCCCATCTGTTAACTCTGAACTACCACCCTCGTAGAATTCAACTAGTTTATCGACTTCATCGGGATCCGTAATCTCTTTTAACAGACGGATATCGTTTCCAACCCCGATAACGTAATAGGACTCACCTATTAAGACCAATTGTATCGATTTATGCTGACCGAGCGAAATACCACCCATGTTTTTCATAAGTCGATTTTTATCGTAGAGCTTATTTTTTCGATTAACGAACTTCAATAGACCGAATAATAACCCGAGGACGAACACTAAAGCGAATAACGTTTTTATGTAGTCCCCCGCCGAGGAACCGACACCCGCCTTGTCCGTAGTCAGGTCATCAGCAGGTGACGGTGTTAACTTGCCCTCATCGGTGTCGGTACTGGTACCCTTTTCCGGGTCTTTGTTAAACATATCGGACACCGGTTTATTCGGATCCACGTCGGTATCTGCGTGCACGGATACGTATGGCAATTGGGTTACTAGGAAGATGATTAGAATGAATGCTGACAAGTATTTTAGTACAATCGTTAATTTCATCCCTCGATTATCCTAATGCTTTTTCGATTGCTTCAACAACACGATCCGCCTGGAATGGTTTAACGATAAAGTCTTTTGCACCAGCTTGAATTGCATCGATTACCATAGCCTGCTGCCCCATTGCTGAACACATGATGATCTTTGCCGAAGGGTCTTTTTCTTTAATCGCTTTTAAAGCTGCAATACCATCCATTTCTGGCATTGTAATGTCCATTGTGACAAGATCAGGTTTTAAATCGAAATACTTTTCAATAGCTTGTACACCATCTGCCGCCTCGCCAACCACTTCGAAATTGTTCTTTGTCAAAATATCTTTAATCATCATTCGCATGAAAGCTGCATCGTCTACTATTAATATACGTCTACTCATTGTCATTACCCCCGTTAAGTTATCTTAAATTATTTACACGTTCTGCTTGACTCAAAATATCTGTAATTCGCACTCCGAAGTTTTCGTCGATAACAACAACTTCTCCCTTTGCGATATGGCGGTTATTTACTAATATATCAACCGGTTCTCCCGCAAGTTTGTCCAGTTCAATAATGGAACCACTCGACATTTCCAAAATCTCCTTAACCGAACGCTTTGTTCTTCCAAGTTCGACCGTTACTTGTAAAGGAATATCAAGGAGCATATTCAAGTTATTGGATTCAGACTTATTCAAAGATGGGCTTTCAAAGCTTGCAAACTGTGCCTGCTGAACTTGTACCTGCGGTTGTTGCGGACGCATTTGCATCTGCTGTTGTGGTCCTAATTGGTCGTATTGTGCGTCATAAGACGGTTGCTGCATATCTTGACCATAACCAAATTGTTCGTACGACTGCTGGTGTACTTGTTGTTGCTGTGCTGGCTGTTGGACTGGAGTGGATTGCTGTTCTGTTGGTCGAGTCATCTCGGCAACTGCCGCAGTTTCCTCTTCTGCGTCGCCACCCATGAGAGAGGCAACTAATTTCTTGCCGAATCCTAGTGGTAGTAATTGCATAATGTTTGAATCGATCAGGTCGCCTACTTTAAGCGCAAACGATACTTTTATCAATAAGTCATCTTCCGGAATAAGATCCCGGCCTTTATCTTCTAGGACATCCATCAAATTGATTGTTGGTGGTGAAATATCCACTTTTTTATTGAACAAAGTCGACATCGAAGTAGCCGCGGAACCCATCATTTGGTTCATCGCTTCTTGGACAGCACTTAAATGAATTTCACCAAGATCCATATTCGGATTTAAACCATCTCCGCCCAACATCAGATCCGCAATGATAGCCGCATCACTTTGTTTTATAACGAGTAAGTTCATGCCGCTAAGACCTACTGTATAGTCCACCTTAATGGCAACGTATGGATGAATGAATTCTTCTTCCAGAGCTTCCTTATTGACAACCGAAATAGTAGGTGTCGTTATGTCGACTTTTTGTCCGAGCAATGCAGATAATGCTGTTGCTGAACTACCAAAAGAGATATTACCAATTTCACCAAGCGCGTCCTTTTCCATATCGTCCAAATAATCTGCCGTTACTATTTCTTTTGGGCTAGACTTCTTAGGCTCATCGCTTGAGAATGGTTCCCCACGTAATAACGCTTCAATTTCTTCCTGTGAAAGGATATTATCACTCATCATCTTCATCCCCTCCGATCTTTGTATCAATTATCTGAACAGCCATCTGGTTTTTCAATTGCCCTGGCTGTGCGATGAATTTCGGTATATCACCGATTTTAATGACGAGTGGATCGTCAATTTTACGATTTAGCTTTACAACATCCCCCACTTGAAGGTAAAGGAAATCCTCAATCGTCATTTCTGCATTACCTAGTTCGGCGATGACAGACAAAGGAGCTTGTTTCAAACGTTTTTCAAGAACCACAGTTTGCTCTACTGTCGGTTCCTTCTTATTGGTCTGCATCCAATAGCGTACCGACAAATTAGGTACGACTGGTTCAAGAACCACGTGTGGAATACAGATATTGATCATTCCACTTGATTCTCCGATGATAATATTGAACGAGATAACAACGACCGTTTCATTCGGCGATATCATTTGAAGGAACTGCGGATTGACTTCAATCTCCGTCAGGAATGGATCGATATCGATAATCCCCGACCACGCTTCTCGTAAATTATCAAAAGAACGTTCGAATAAATTCGTCATGATTTTCAATTCAATTTCAGTTAAGTTATCAACTTTCCCTGGACTTTCTCCAACTCCACCCATCATGCGATCTAGCATCGTATAAGCTATGTTCGGGTTCACTTCCATCAGGATATTGCCATCTAACGGTGGAACTTCAAAAATATTAATTAAGGTCATATTGGGAATAGAACGAATAAACTCTTCGAAAGGAATCTGATCGACCGATGCGACACTGATTTGGACATACGTACGTAGCTGTGCTGAAAAATACGTCGTTAATAGCCTCGCGAAGTTCTCGTGAATCCTGGTCAAACTGCGAATCTGGTCTTTGGAAAATCGGAGAGCACGTTTAAAATCATACACTTTTACTTTCCGAGTCTCATCTTCCTTTTTCATGTCTTCAGCAGACATTTCCCCTGTTGAAATCGCAGACAATAATGCGTCGATCTCACTTTGGGATAATATATCCCCGGCCATATGGTCACCTCCCGCTATCTAACTCTAGTTCAACTACTTGATTATCTAGGTTGTAATAAAGAATTCCACTGAATCCGCTGGGACGCTAGGGGACTTCTTTGCTATTTATATAGTTATTCATACATTCGACTTAACTAGTTACTGAATAATGTAAGATACGATATAGACTTTTTGAACTTCCCCATTTTGCATAAGCGGGTTGAGATGTCCTATCAAGACATCCTCGAAAGCCTTTTTACCAGCTTTTCCTTCAAGGTCTTTCGACGTCATCTCGGAAAGTTCTTGGATAATTATATTTTTCACTTGGAAATCCCTTTTTGCAAGTTCTTCTCCAGCTAACTTATTATCTGTCTGGATTTTCAAGGTGAGTCGGACAAATTGTCGGTTGCCAAGATTCGTCGTAATTTCTTCGATATCAACCGAAGATTCAATAATTTCATCAATTGTCGGCTCTTTTTCTTCGTCGCCTTTATTCAGTTGCATAACAAGAATGAGTCCAACTGCCCCGATTAGGGTGATACAAACTAGTATGATAAGGGATACCATCATTACTTTATTCTTCATCTTCTACACCTCGTATATGCGGATTTGATAATAACTGGACCGCCTTATAAAATTCGATGATGCGGCTATTCACCTCTTCAGCGGTATCAAAGACAACATACTTGGTTCCTGTCGTTAGGGTAATCGTCGTATCAGGAAATGACTCGACTTTCTCAATGTACAGCGCGTTCAATGTAAATTCGGTTTTGTTTAGACGCGTAACTCGTATCATATGTAAGGGGCCAGGCACAGAGCCGGCCCGACCCTCCTTTTCTAGTGAAGCTATGTTAGATTACCTGGGTTTTGTATTAGTTATCGTTTTAAGTTTACAAGCTCTTGCAAGATTTCATCAGATGTTGTGATGATACGCGTGTTTGCTTGGAATCCACGTTGTGCGACGATCATTTCTGTGAATTCTTCTGCTAGGTCGACGTTGGACATTTCAAGGAAGCCAGATTCGATTTGGCCAAGACCATTGGTTGTCGCGTTGCCAGTAACAACTACTCCCGAGTTAGATGTTGCTTGGAAGTAGTTCCCGCCGTTTTTTTGCAAGCCGCCTGGATTGGGAAACTTAGCAAGCACAAGTTGACCTGCTGTCTGCAAAGCACCAGCTGCATCAACATATGTTACGGTACCATCCTGACCAATTGACATACTTTGTGCAGTCGTCGGAATCTGAATTGGTTTTAGCCCTGCAGGAGCCACGGTAGAGTTACCTACAAGAAATTTTCCATCACTATTTACTAGATACCCGGCATTATCCATGTAAAAATTTCCTGCACGAGTATATAGTGTATTAGTGTAAGCACTGTGAGCCGCATTCGAATCAGCCACTTGAAAAAAACCATCCCCAGCAATCGCAAGATCAAGTGTGTTTCCTGTAAACTGTGTAGAACCTCCCGTATGAATTGTATCTATAGCCGAGATTTGCGATCCAAGTCCTACTTGTTTTGGATTAATCCCACCTCGAGTCGCTGTTGCTCCTGAAGCACCCGCCACCGTCTGTGAAATCAAATCTTTGAAAATCGTACGGCCTTTTTTAAATCCGTATGTATTGACGTTTGCTATATTATTACCAATTACGTCTAGTTTTGTTTGAAAGTTTCGTAGACCTGAAATACCTGAGTACATTGAGCGTAACATTTATATTTTTCCCCTCTCGTTTGTAAAAAGTGTAACCGCATCTATCAGTCAGCGGCTGTTGGCATCCATAAAGGTCCTGCCAAGTTTAACTAAGCACAATTGTACCGTCGATATTTGTAAACAGTTGATCTTTTGCTTCTATGCGATCCATTGCGGTAATGACGGTTGAATTCTTCGCACTCACAATAAGCGCTGCTTGGTCCATCAAGACAAGCGATTCTTTGATTCCTTTTATTTTCGCCTCGTGCACCTTTTCATTGACATGTACCCATTCTGCATCTGATATATGGATGTTTCGTTCCAACAATCGTTCGGAAGCATGCTTGCTAATTTTCAGTTCCGTAGGCTGCACCGCTTTGTTCAGATGTTCGAGAAACGATTGCTTCGGGCTTTGTACGATTTTCAGCGATTGGCCTGGATGGATAAGTGGTTGTGCTGAGATACGATGAAGATTTAATTTATCCATATCATCACTTCACTGTCGCTTCTTCACTTATTGAGGTGAAGTTTTTGCCGTCAATTCGAGAACCGTTATCCAAAATGTATTGCAGTTTCCCGTCTTTATTTGAAACGGATACTACTTTACCTTCCTTCACTTCCTCGCCGTCTTTGTAGCCAACAAACTTACCGATTAGCATGCTTGCTTCAACGAGGCTATTCGTTCCACTAGAACCAGACATCACTTCTGAAATATTGCCGGGTGTCAATTCTTTGCCGTCGTCCATAATGAATTTGACAGAACCATTGTCATACTTCACGGACACAATACGATTGGTCCCTTCATCGACGAGAGGTTTTCCATCTTCCCCAACAACCGGCGTGCCTTTATCATCTACCCTTAATTCATGCCAACGGACTTCTTTTCCGGCAAAACTGTTGTACTGAATGAGTTGTGATTGATTTTGCGCTTCAGCAAATTTATCAAAGGACTTCGATAAGTTCATCGTCTGTTCGAGTGCTGAGAACTGAGCCATTTGTGCGATAAACTCGTTATCTTTCATCGGATTTGTTGGGTCTTGGTTTTGTAATTGGGCGATGAGTAATTTCATGAAATCATCTTTCCCCATTACTCCATCACCCGTTTTACGCTCATCTCGCTTTTTATTGACTAAATAATCCGTTCCTGAAATCGCTTTTTGTCCTTCAATCGTCATTCGTTATACCCCCAAATCAATCATATATTCTTCGAACGTCATTTCTTCTTCATCATTTTGTTCCTGTTGCTCATCTGTTTCTTGTCCTTCTTTTCTGAAGTGCTGATTAAACGCTTGGTCACGATCATTTTTCGCTGTATCTTGTAATGTTTGAGAAACGTCGATTCGTTCTACTTGCAGATTTTGTTGGAGGAATGCGCTTCTAAGCTGATGCAACTGACTATCGAGCATCTCTTTACCGAGTGCAGTGGATGCCAGAATTCGTGCCGTCATAATGCCATTTACCTGTAGCAATTCAATTCGAACTTGCCCCAGATGTTCTGGATACAGTTTGATCAGTAGGCGATTCGTTCCGTCAGTTTGACCGAAATTCGAACGTTTAAAAATAGTTTGCATTTCTTTCATCAAGGCTTCATTTCGTGCGTTATTGCGATTTTCTACTTCAGTAAGTGTAAGTTCACCTTTAGCTGTTACCATAGTACCAAATGCACTACCGGCAACTTGTTGCGATGCATCTTTGGAAGTTCCATCATCCGTCATTGTTCGCCCTGCTTCTACTGGAACGGCAAATCGGACTACATTTTTCGACTCCATCAATTGTACCATGCCATTCTTCGCAGTACTGCTGGAATTAAGTACATATTCGAAACGTTCACTGGCCGTTGCAAGATAGCCTTGCAGCGTGAAAACTTGCTGTTCTTGTTTCATCAACAAATCGGTTATTGGCGCGACAAGTTCCGCAGCTTTTAGCAACGTCAACAATTCAACCGCCTGCTGTTTCGGTATTCCGCCTTTTCCTTCAAGCGCATCTGTCAATTTAGCGAAAAACTGAGGTGCCACGTTGTCAATGGCATTCAATACAGTCCAAAAGTCATACGCATTAGACACTGCCGACAGTCCCTTTTCATCAAGACCTGCTTGTTCCAATAGTTGAAGCAAGCTTTCAATCAGTTGTTTTGATTCAAGATTGAGTAGACTTGCAAGCTCTTCTAGATTGGAAATTGAGTCTAGTTTACTATCGCCATCTTTTAGGTCTTCAATAGAAGTTGCATTAAAAATTGCCATTATCGATTCATCGGTTATCCCGCTGTCAATCTGTTCCTTTACGGGAGCGACAGTTAGTGGGCCATTTCCAGCGATACTTCTAAAAACTGATCCAAATGAATTTGTTGCTCGCTGACCTGACTGCACATTATTCGACGAAGTTTTTACATTCTTCCCTGCCATTGCTTGTAATGATGCGATGTTCACTTGTTCACCTCCCTTCAAAAGTAGCTATGTAAAGTCCCAATTACTTGGTCATCATCGTCATATATTTCGCTGCATCTTCAGGTGTCATTTTTTCAAGAATCGAAGCAAGAGTAGCAGATTTCAAGCTTGTCAAAATCCGTATTGCTTCTGCATCGCTCATTTTCGTAATGACAGGTGCTGATGATTTTGCGGACATTTGCTCAAACGTCGTTACGATTTCAGTGAAGTTTCGTTTTGAGTTATCTTTATCGCGCATCAGCACTGCGATCTCATCCAGGAGCTTTTCTTGTTCAATCAGCAATTTTTCATTTTCAGTAGCTGATTTATCAAGATCTTGTTGGACCTTGAACAGTTGGGCTTCTTTCTCTTGAATTTCCGCCTGCATCGTCACGACCCGCTCTTCAAGGACAAGATCACCCATAATAGGATCTTCTTCTTTCTTTTCAGTGGTGAATGGCAAATTACCAGTCAATTCTTTTGCCTTGTCGAATACGTTGACATCTGCGAATTTTGCAATGATTAGAACAAGCGCCGTTGTGAATAACAGCGGAATCAGCACCCAAAGAAACAGTTTTTGGAAGGTGTTGCTTTTCCCCTCCGGTTCCAGGTTAGATACTTGTTCTGTTTGTTTACTCTTTTTCACCAAATTATCACCTATTTTCTCTTCTTCGGAACTTCAGTGTCGACAATTCATCTAGCTGAATCGCTTCTAGCTGTTCCATTTCAGTGCGATGATGTTCACGATCTTTTTCTTTCATTTTTTCAAACTTTCGAACTTCAAGCGTTTTCTCCAAAAGCTTATTCTCGTACCAATTCATTTTCGAGCGCGCTTGCATGACTTTCTGCTGCACTTCTGCAATTCTTTTCTCTAAGCTGCCAATGAAACGCGAATAATAATGAATTTCATTGACTGAAAAACCGACAGCCAGCTTAAGCTGCTGTTCCGTAAGCGTATCCTCTTTTTTTTTCAGCAACTCATACAGTTTAGTGGCCACTGTTTCGAATGCCTCAACCGATCCTTTAAATTCCACTTCAGTCTCAGTTTTTTCTTGTTCGCGGAAGGTAAGTACTTTTTCAAAGCGGTAATTATAAGGCTTCATGCGTTCCCGCCTCCAGCACCGAGCGATATGAGCTCAGCTATACTGTCTTCAATTGAAATATTATCTTTGAAACCTTGTTTTAAAAAGTTTGTAATATGTGGTTCAAATTCAATTGCTTGATCAATTTCTTTAGACGTCCCGCGTTTATAAGCTCCGATGTTAATAAGATCTTCGGATTTATTGTAGGTGTAATACAGTTCACGTAATCTTTCGGCCGCTTTAACATGCACTGGATCTGCAATGTGGTTCATAAGCCGGCTAACACTTTTCAGAACGTTGATTGCTGGATATTGTCCTTTGTTCGCCAGTGTCCGGTCTAGTACGATGTGACCGTCCAAGATTCCCCGGACCGCATCAGCAATAGGTTCATTCATATCATCGCCATCCACAAGCACTGTATAGAACGCTGTAATGGAGCCGTGCTCATTGGTACCTGTACGTTCTAGCAATTTTGGCAAGATAGCAAAGACTGAAGGTGTGTAACCGCGCGTAGCAGGTGGCTCTCCCACTGCTAGGCCTATTTCCCGCTGTGCCATTGCTACCCGTGTGACGGAGTCCATCATAAGCATGACATTCATACCTTTGTCTCTGTAATACTCAGCGATTGCTGTTGCTGTAAAGGCCCCTTTAATACGCATTAGTGCAGGCTGGTCCGATGTTGTAGCAACAACAATCGACCTGCTCATCCCTTCAGGTCCAAGATCCCGTTCGATGAATTCACGTACTTCACGACCACGCTCTCCAATTAGAGCAATGACATTAAGTTCAGCTGTTGTATTGCGGGCAATCATTCCAAGCAATGTACTTTTCCCAACGCCTGATCCCGCGAAAATCCCGATACGTTGGCCTTTTCCGACCGTCAACATGCCATCAATGGCCTTGACACCCACCGCGAGTTTTTCACTGATTGGCGGACGCGTAAGGGCATTAGGTGGATCTTGTTCAGTCCTAACAGTAGTTAATCCTCTCGGAAGAATGCTGTTATCGATTGGGTTCCCCATTGAATCTAGCACTTTTCCTATTAAATTCATCCCTACTTTAATTTCAAGCGGTTTGCCCAAACTTTCAACAAGGCACCCGCTGGATATATCACGGATATTCGTATAGGGCATCAGAATGACGATTTCTTCCTTGAATCCGACAACTTCTGCCTTAATAATCGAATCTTTGTTGCCTGTATTATTTAAATGAATATGACAGACATCCCCAATTGAACTTTCAGGTCCTTGCGACTCAATCATCAAACCCACAACTCGGACAACGCGTCCCATTTTTTTGAAAGTCTTTACAGTAGGAATAACCCCAATCAAGTCCGCTGCTTTTTTCATCGTCAGTCACCACTTTCCATGATACCGATGAGTTTCTCCCTTAATTCATTCAACTGCTCGTCTATGCTGACTACAATTCGCCCATGATTAGTTTCGATATAACACTCCGTTGATTCGAAATCATCATTTGCAAATATCAGGAATGGTACATTCGGCGGGAAAATTGATGCAAGTTCAGAACGACTATCAGAAACGAGTTCGTAATAATCGAGCGATACATACAATTTAATTTCTTTCATTTCACGCGTCTCTTTTAAGGCTCTTTTGACAACCGACAAATAAATTTCTTCATCGTCTAGGAGTGTTTGTCCAATAATCCGTTCCGCCGAAAGCATCGCAAGATCGAGAATGATGCGCTCCTGGCTTACAAGATATTGACGTGCGCTTTCATAGGATAACTCCGTCGTTTCATTTGCAGTACTTATAGAAGCCGCCATATCGGCTAATGACTTGTTATGTCCCTCTTCGTAACCTACTTGAAACCCTTCGTCATATGCTTGTTGCTGAAGTACTGTTTTCTCGTTCGCCCAAGCAGTTTGCATCGCTAGAATATCTTCAGTAGCCGTTTGCCTTAACTGTTCGATTGCCTCTTTTTCCTGTTCATTTATCTTGTTGGCCTCTTTCAACAAGCGGTCCCGTTCAACAAGTATGGAATCTAATGACAAACTAACTTCCGTGTCGACTTCCCGCGAAACCGAAAGGCTGCGAATGGAGATTTCTTTCGTTTCTCCCTCCTCCAATAGCGTATTGAATGAACGAAATACGTTAGACAATGATGTCATCTCCTCCACCACGAGCAATTATGATTTCACCTGATTCTTCCAATCTACGAATCGTGCTCACAATACGAGATTGAGCCTCTTCGACATCTTTCAATCGTACAGGTCCCATGACTTCCATCTCTTCTTGGAATGATTCTGCCATCCGTTGGGACATATTCCTGAACAAGACTTCTTTCACTTCTTCACTAGACACTTTCAGTGAAAGAATTAGATCTTCATTTTCACAGTCGCGGATAATACGTTGAATTGAACGGTTGTCCAATGTAACAATATCTTCGAAGACAAACATTCGTTTCCGAATTTCTTCTGCGAGTTCGGGATCTTGAATTTCAAGTGCATCAAGAATCGTTTTCTCTGTTGTTCTGTCAACTCCATTAAGCACTTCGACGACTGCATCGACGCCACCCGTTTCCGTGTGATCCTGCGTTACAGTTGAAGATAGTTTCCGCTCAAGTACCGCTTCGATTTCACTGATGACCTCTGGTGAAGTCGAGTCCATCGTTGCGATTCTTTTCGCAATATCTGCCTGCATTTCCTGTGGCAATGCCGATAAAATCATTCCAGCCTGTTCAGCCTCTAAATAGGACAAGATCAGTGCAATGGTTTGCGGATGTTCGTTTTGAATGAAATTTAAGATTTGTGATGGATCGGCACGTCTAGCAAAATCGAAAGGTCGGACTTGTAAAGATGACGTCAAGCGATTGATAATTGCTTGCGCATGATCTTTACCAAGCGCTTTTTCAAGTATCGTTTTCGCGTAGCCTATACCGCCTTGCGAGATATAATCCTGAGCAAGTGCGATGTTATGAAACTCTTCGATAATTTCTTCTTTCACGGACCCCTCAACCTTTTTTACACCAGATATTTCAAGCGTTAGACGTTCAATTTCGTCTTCATTCAAATGCTTATAAATTGCTGCAGATACTTCCGGACCGAGGGAAATGAGCAGAAGTGCTGCTTTTTGTTTTCCTGTCATCCCTTTTTCTTTCTTAACCACAGTTCATCCCTCTTTCATTCCTCAGCTATCCATGTACGCAATAGTTTGGCAAACTCTTCCGGTTTCTCTTTCGCCATCTTCTCGAGTTGTTTCCTGCGGATAGTTCCTTCTGTTTCAAGTTCATTATTAATGTCATCTACATCAAATGTTGCAAGTTGTTCATCCATTATTAATCCTTCTAGCTCTTCCGCTTTTTGTCGATTCCTGATGAACATAAACACAAGAATACCGATAATAAGAAGGAGTACCCCACCAATCACGTAAATCCACCATGGGATTGCGGACTTCGGTGTAGACAAATCGACTGCCTTGCCATTAAAAGGCTGTATCGAAACGGCAATCTTGTCGCTAAGCTCCTCCATCGTCAACGCTCCAGCAGCCTCTTTGTCGATGGATGTACGAATGATTGTCTCCAGTATACGCTGGACATCATCTTGCATTCCTAGTGGCATTGATGCTGGATCATCTGCTGTTGGTGGTTCAACCATTACCTGGATTCCTATATCACGAATCTTATAAGGGCTTTCAACAATTTCTTTACGAATGCGGTTCACTTCATTGTTAACCGTTTCTTCGATTTTTTCATAATCGCCGTTTGAAAATGACCCTTCCATATAGCCGGTTCCATTATCTGTAGGGTCTTCTCCTGCGGGAGTACCACCCGCGACTGGTCCATTTCCTGTAAACGACTCGGTAAGACGTTGCACACTAAGTGCAATTCCTTCCATACTTTCCTCGTCAACAGGCAACACTAAATTTTCTTCCCTGTTTTCAAGTTTGAAATCAATATCTGTTGTGACAGATACAACAATTTTATCTTGCCCCATCATTGTTCCTAGCATCATCTGTACTTGACGTTGCAAATCACGCTCTATTGTCTTTTTTAGCGTCATTTGGTCCGCAATGCTAGGTCCGTATGTATTATCGGTTGCTTTCAAATCGAAATACTCAGAGTACTGGTTCATGATGACAATATCATCGGTGGCTAAATTCGGTATACTTTTTGATATTAGATTATACAGTGCAGTAATCTGTGGATCAGTGAATTGGTGTCCCGCATCTGTTTTCAACATAATCGATGCACTTGCCTGTTGCGTAGTCTCATTTAAGAAAACACTTTCTGTCGGCAATGTGACCATCACTTTTGCATCTTTCACACCTTCGATTCCTTTAATCAGGTTCGCAAGTTCAGTTTGCATCGAAGCCAGTTTAATCATATTGAACTCGTTATCTGTCGTTCCAAATCCCGCATTTTCTGCAAAGAACGAGTAATCAATCATTCCTGAATTCGGAAACCCTTCTGCTGCAAGTGATACAAGCAAGGAATCTACATTGTCCCGTGGCACTAGTATCGATGTTCCACCCGGCGCAACCTTATTTTTCACCCCTTGAGCATCTAACTGTTCTTTAATACGTCCGATTTCTGCCCGAGATACCTCCGAATAAAGTGGCACATATTCCGTCCTTGATAGAAAGTACGTCAAGAAAGCGGCGATTAAAATAACGACTACAGTAGATCCCAAATAAGTAATTTTTTGATTTTTTGTACGACTTGACCAAAACGTCTGAAGATCCGCTCTGATTTTCGTCAATCTTTCATTCATTGTAATCCCCCGGTCAGCTTACGTAATTCAAATATGGACAACACAAATGCTACGTACATTCAAACAGGCATCCGGATGATTTCTTGGTACGCTTCTATTACTTTATTCCTTACTTCCATCGTTGCATTTAACGTAATCGTCGCCTTTTGGGCTGTAATCATGACATCATGAAGCTCGACATCTCCGCCACGCACTAGTTTTTCTGTCATCATATCTGAATCTGATTGTTTATTGTTGACCTCTTGAATTGCATCTTTTAAAAAGGTTCCGAAACTTTGTTGCGCCTCATAGGGCGTTGACGCTGGTTTCATTTGATTGTCCATCTTAAGTAGCCCTGCTGATTGCGCAGGATTAAAAATAGATTGTATGGCCATTCGGGTAACATCCTTCCAGTATCATTATTTGCCGATTTCAAGTGCTTTCATAAGCATTGATTTATTAGCATTAATCACAGTTACATTTGCTTCATAAGAACGTGTAGCGGACATGAGGTCAATCATTTCCCGTAGCGGATCAACATTTGGCATTGACACATACCCTTCGTCATTTGCATCGGGATGAGACGGATCAAAGACAAGCTTAAATGGCGTTTCGGTATCTTCCTTAATCCTAGAAACCGTAACGCCATATCCTGCTGATCCTTTTATTTGTTTGCCCATCGATGCATTTAACATCGATGAGAATTGCCCTTCTCGCGGCTGGAATGTAACCGATTTACGGCGATAAGGTTGCCATTCACCATCAACCATTTTCCCGCGCGTTGTATCGATGTTCGCCATGTTGGATGATATAACATCCATCCGCATGCGTTGCGCAGTCAATGCAGATGCAGACGTATTTAAGCTATGGAATATCGTCAACGTCAACGACCTCCTTTAATAACATTTTGTAACGTATTGAACTTTCCATTAATACGGTCCACAACTGCGTTATAGTAAATTTGGTTGGCCGCGAGATCAGCCTGTTCTTTATCCATATCCACGCCATTTCCATCTTGTCGATAACGAAGATTGGAATAATTGAAAACACCAGGGCTCGTTCCGTTAGATTTAAAATTCATATGCCGCTCGTCTGTTTTATAAGTTTCTAACGAATTCCCTTGCACATTTGCAAAAACTTCTTTAAAACTGACATTTTTCGCTTTATAATTCGGCGTGTCGATATTTGCTATATTTTGCGAAATAGTTTTCCCTTTTGTTGCGGAATAATCCAATCCACGCTCCAATTGCGTTATCATTGATCCAAATAAATTCATTGCTTGCACCTCATGTTCCCTCTATTGGTGAATCAAAATAGTATTCACTCCGCAGTACTAATCTAGTACTCTTAACACATACTCTTATTGTAGCGGATTTTGTTGATTCTTGTCTATATAAGAAGTGTAATATCTCTTAGTCCAAAACAACCTTTTTCAAAGTTGATTAATTATATCAATAAAATTTTTAGTTCCTAAGTCACCATTTATCCATTACTTCTACTTTTCCCCACAAAAAACGGTTAATTCCTTTTATTCTATTTTCCGTTTTAAATTAATTACAAAAAAACACTTCTTTCCAAATTCGGAAGAAGTGTTTTTTTCATCTATGACATACTTATGATTTTTGTTTTTCAAGTTCTTCAAGGAATTTATTATTAAGGACCTTGATATATGTCCCTTTCATTCCTAGGGAACGAGATTCGATGACGCCAGCACTTTCTAGTTTACGAAGTGCATTTACGATTACTGAACGTGTAATACCTACACGGTCTGCAATTTTAGATGCTACTAGTAGACCTTCATTGCCATCAAGCTCATGGAAAATGTGCTCAATCGCTTCGTGTTCACTATATGAAAGTGAATTGATAGCCATTTGAACAACCGCTTTACTACGTGCTTCGATTTCAATTTTCTCTGATTTCTCGCGTAAAATTTCCATTCCCACAACAGTCGCTCCATATTCCGCTAGGATCAAATCGTCATCCTGGAAATCTTCTTTAAGTCTAGCCAAGATTAGTGTACCTAGGCGTTCACCGCCACCAACGATTGGAACAATTGTTGTTAAGCCGTCTTTGAAGAGTTCACGATTTTCAATTGGGAAAACTGTGTGTGAACTGTATACATCCAGATTCGAAGATGTTTCTCTTACTTCAAACAAACGATGTGTATATTCCTCAGGGAATTTACGATCAACGAACATTTGCTTCATGCGTTCGTTTTCGATTTGGTGGTGTATTTCTAAACCAAGTAATTTTCCTTTTCTGCTTACGATGAATGCATTACAGTCGATAACAGAACTAAGCTTCTCAGCCATTTCCTTAAAGTTTACTGGTTTTCCTGCCGATTCTTGTAGCATTGCGTTAATTTCACGTGTTTTTGATAATAAATTCATTTGTTTTCTTCCTCCTCATAATAGTTGCTAAGCGTTTAAAGAATATTCTAAAGGTTTTTAATCATTAAATAAACTAAAACGTTTCGATTAAAGTATAAATTGCGACAAATCTTTATTTTTTGCGATATCTTTCAGCTTTTCATCGACATACGCGGGCGTTATTTTGATTGTTGCCGGTCCGATATCAGCCGCTTCATACGATAGTTCTTCGAGTAGTTTCTCCAAGATTGTATGTAGTCGTCTTGCACCAATATTCTCCGTATTATCATTCACTTCAAATGCAATTTCAGCAAGTCGGCTGATTGCTTCATCAGTAAAATCCAAAACAACATTTTCTGTATTGAGCAATTTTTCGTATTGACGGATAAGAGAAAAATCAGGCTCTTTTAAAATACGTTCAAAATCATTCTTTGTCAGCTTTTCAAGTTCAACCCGAATTGGAAAGCGTCCTTGCAGTTCCGGAATAATATCGGAGGGTTTTGACATGTGGAACGCCCCTGCCGCAATAAACAATATGAAATCGGTCTTTACTGTACCGTACTTAGTCGAAACAGTCGAGCCTTCAACGATTGGTAAAATGTCCCGTTGAACGCCTTCTCGTGAAACATCGGCTGACGAACCACTTCCACCCCGACTTGCAATTTTGTCCATTTCATCAATGAAGATGATACCTGACTGCTCTGTAAGCTCGATTGCTCGTCTCGAGATTTCATCATGATCAATCAGTTTGTCGGCCTCTTCCGCTTCAAGTGCGATTCGGGCATCCTTCACTTTCATCTTCCGTTTGGCTGTCTTTTTCGGCATAAGGGAAGAAAGAGCATCTTGCATATTCGCACCCATCTGTTCCATACCCGACCCTTGTAATGCGTCAAACATGGATGGCTGCTGTGTGGAAACTTCTAAAGTGACCATTTGCTCTTCAAGTTCTCCAGCTTTTAGGCTCGTCGCAATCTCAGAGCGTTTACGCTTCACTTCGGCTACTTCTGCATAATCAGGTTCTTCCTGCTCTGCTTTTTGGCCAAACAGCATTTCGAACGGGTTTTGCATACCGCCCGTTTTCTTTTTTTCGGGAACAAGTAATTCGATTAGCCGCTCTTCTGCAAGAATAACCGCATTCTCTTTCACAGCTTCACGCTGCTCTTCCCGAACAATTCGAACACCGGCTTCTGTTAAGTCTCTTATCATCGACTCGACATCACGGCCTACATAGCCTACTTCAGTAAACTTCGTCGCTTCCACTTTCAGGAATGGAGCATTTACTAGCTTAGCAATTCTTCTCGCGATTTCAGTCTTCCCAACACCTGTAGGGCCAATCATAAGTATGTTTTTTGGTATGATTTCACTTTTCTCGTCATCAGAAAGCAGACTTCTTCTGTACCTGTTACGAATGGCTACAGCCACTGCACGCTTGGCTTTGTCTTGACCGATAATATATCTGTCGAGATGTGCAGTCAATTCCTTGGGTGTCAGCTCTTGTCTCTTTATCATTCGAGTACCTCCACAATAATATGATCATTTGTGAAAACGCATATTTCTGCAGCCGTCTCTAGTGCCGCTTGGGCTATTTCTGCAGCAGTGAGCGAATGCCCGCTATACTTTTTCAAAGCCCGGCCAGCGGCAAGTGCGTAATGGCCGCCTGAACCTATTGCCAAAACACCATCATCCGGTTCAATCACTTCTCCTGTTCCAGATACGAGTAACAAACGCTCATTATCCATAACAAGTAACATCGCCTCAAGCTTCCGTAGAATCCGGTCACCTCGCCATTCTTTCGCAAGTTCAACAGAAGCCCTTTGAAGGTTCCCATTGTACTCCGTGAGTTTGGCTTCGAACAATTCAAATAGCGTGAAAGCGTCCGCTACCGATCCCGCAAAACCTGCCAGTACTTTACCACCAAAAATTCGGCGGACTTTTTTTGCCGTATGTTTCATGACGACTGCGTTTCCTACCGTCACTTGCCCATCGCCTGACATGGCACAAGACCCTTCATGGCGAATGGCAAAGATTGTCGTTGCATGGAATTCCATCAGATCATCCTCCTATGCTCGCGGGTGCGTATTCATATATGTTTTTCGTAAATGCTCTTTTGTTATATGTGTATACACTTGCGTTGAAGATAAGTGACTGTGTCCAAGTAGTTCCTGAACGGTTCTCATGTCGGCGCCCCCTGCCAAAAGGTGGGTCGCAAATGAATGGCGAATCATATGTGGATAGATTTTCGAGTGAAGTGATGCGCGTTCCATCATCATGCTTAAGATATGGCGCACACCCCGGTCAGTCAGTGGGTCCCCCCGTAAATTGACGAACAGCATGTCATGCTCTTTCTGTTTCATCAAATTCAATCTGCTGTTCTCACGATAAGCATCCAGTGCAGATTGCGCAAAACTCCCGAATGGTACATATCGTTCCTTACGTCCTTTTCCCATTACCAAAACAATGCCGAGGTGATCATCGATATCGTGCATTTTGACAGCTGTCAGCTCGCTGACCCGCATGCCGGTTGCGTAGAGTAATTCAAGGAGTGCATAATCACGCAAAGACTTTCTATCTTCCCCCTGACAGGATGAAAATAAAGACTCCATTTCCTCTTCATAAAAAAAAGCCGGAAGTCGTTCTTCCTTCTTCGGGTGATGGAGAGAACGAAATGCGCTATCACTAATGCCATACCTGTCATTCGAAAATTTAAAAAAGGAACGGATAGAAGATATTTTTCTAGAAATCGATGCTCTCGATAAACCCAAGTCATACAGTTCAGTAGCATAAAGTCTTGCTTCAGGATAAGTCACATCGTTCAAATCTATAATGCCTTCAACTTCCAGAAATGACAGAAATGCATCAACATCTTTTTCATACTCTGACACTGTGTAAAATGAATAGTTCTTTTCTAAGCGTACGTACGAAATGTATTCATCACGGATGATAGAAGGTTGTACTGTCATACACTTCACCCCCTGAATAGAAGCCTTTAAGTTATTAAAGTATTTCAAGTCATTTGAATAATAACACATTATTTACGAAACGCCATAGTAAAGCGAGTTGACTAATAGCCGAAAGATAGCGACTAATCCAGAAATTCGAAAGTCATCCACGATTCACTATACAATACATGTTGATCGTACGGCAACTATCTATTGCCAAGAAGTCTGACCTCTTTAAAATTGTTCTCGTTCCCGACACAATTTGTTCATATCCAGGACAAAAGCGCAAGTATTCGCCACCTCAAGGGACTAGAACTTAGGCGTCTACTACCTAATTTTCAACTTATTCACAGTACGGGACTTACTAATTTCCTAGACAATAAAAAGAAGAAGGCTAGGAATACTTTCTCTAGCCTTCTCCTTTAAAAAACAAACTATTCAAGATAGTGATACTAACTGGAACTCACTAATCGCTTTAAGCGCACGTTCCGCATGCTTCTCGGCACGTTCTAATTTAGTTCTAACGCGTTTACCAAGTTCCGGAAAAAGACCAAAGTTGATATTCATCGGTTGGAAGTTTGTCGGATTGGCCTCGGTAACATATCTTGCCATGCTGCCAAGTGCCGTTTCGTGTGGGAAAAGGACTAACTCTTTACCAAGTGCTAGATTGGCAGCGTTAATGCCGGCAATAAGGCCTGAACCTGCCGATTCGACATATCCTTCAACGCCCGTCATCTGTCCCGCGAAAAACACATTAGAGTTCGCCTTTAACTGGTAAGTCGCATCGAGTACACGTGGTGAGTTAATAAATGTGTTGCGATGCATTACACCATAGCGTACGATTTCAACGTTTTCAAGACCTGGAATAAGTCTAATAACTTCCTTTTGCGCACCCCATTTCATATGCGTTTGGAATCCTACGATGTTATACAAGGTTCCGGCTGCATCATCTTGACGAAGTTGAATGACCGCTTTTGCAAGTTTGCCTGTTACCGGATGTTCAAGTCCAACTGGTTTAAGTGCGCCGAATAACAACGTCTGCGCACCGCGCTGGGCAACCACTTCCACCGGCATACATCCTTCGAAGTAGATTTCTTTTTCGAACTCCTTAAGCGGTACAATTTCTGCCGCCACAAGCGCATTATAGAAACGTTCGAATTCTTCCTCATCCATTGGACAGTTTAAATAGGCTGCTTCGCCCTTATCATAACGGGATTTTAAATAGACTTTGTCCATATCGATTGAATCTTTTTCAATAATTGGTGCTGCAGCGTCATAGAAATATAGATATTCCTCGCCTGTCAGTTTACGAATTTGTTCAGCAAGTGCTGGTGATGTCAACGGACCAGTAGCGATAATCGTAATTCCCTCTGGCAGTTCCGTCACTTCTTCATTAATAATTTCGATAAGCGGATGGTTTCGAATCGTGTCGGTAACATGACCAGCGAACTCATGGCGGTCGACCGCCAACGCCCCTCCAGCGGGAACCGCGCAAGCATCAGCTGCTCGTATAATGAGAGAGTCGAGCATTCTCATTTCTTCTTTAATAATACCAACTGCATTCGTCAAATTGTTCGCGCGCAACGAGTTACTGCACACGAGCTCAGCAAATTTGTCTGTATGGTGCGCAGGCGTCTGTTTTACCGGCCGCATTTCATATAAGCGTACATTCACTCCACGGCTAGCAATTTGCCATGCAGCCTCACTCCCCGCGAGGCCTGCACCTATCACATTTACGATGGGTGTCATCCCGTCACCTTCTCTCTAGTGTTCTTTTTGTCTAGGCTTCAGCGCCTAGACCCTCGAGTCGCTTCAGTCCTTAAGTTAAAGGCAAAGAGCGCCTTTATCTTAAGGCCCTCCAGCGCTTTTCGGGTCTACCAGGCGCTTACGCTTTTCTTTGTTGTCCAGACTCCAGCGCCTAGGGGCTCGGGTCATAAGCCAGCCCAGCTATGCGGCAAAGTACGCCGCGTCGCCGGTCCGTCTTATGCCTGCCGCCCCTGACCAGGCGCTTTCGCTTTTCTTGGTTGTCCAGACTCCAGCGCCTAGGGGCTCGGGTCATAAGCCAGCCCGGCTATGCGGCAAAGTACGCCGCGTCGCCGGTCCGTCTTATGCCTGCCGCCCCTGACCAGGCGCTTTCGCTTTTCTTGGTTGTCCAGACTTCAGGCGCCAGATGCTCGGGTCATAAGTCGTTTCGGCTGTGCGGCAAAGTACGCCGCTCCGCCAAACCGCCTTATGCCTGCCGCATCTAGACGGCGCCTTCCGCTTTTCTATGTTGTCCAGCTCCGGGCGCCAGATGCTCGGGTCATAAGCAATCCAGCTATGTGGCAAAAACCGCCACGTCGCTGGCTCGTCTTATGCCTGTCGCACCTGAGCCGCGCCCTCCGCTTTTCTTTGTTACTGCGTATCTTCTTTATAATCACATTCTGTACATTGAATCTGTACGCCTTTTTTCAGTTTCTTCTCAACTAGAGTACTTTCACATTTCGGACACGGTCTCGTAATCGGCTTATCCCATGATACGTATTCACATTCCGGATATCTATCACAGCCATAAAATATACGTTTCGTCTTACTTTTTCGTTCGACGACCTGTCCTTCTTTACATGTTGGACAAGTCACACCGATTGGTTTGATAATGGCTTTGGTATTGCGACATTCCGGAAAATCGGAACAGGCCATGAACTTGCCGTATCGACCCAATTTATATACCATTGCGGAGCCGCATTTCTCACAGTCTTCGCCAGCTGGTTCATCTTTGATTTCGATTTTTTCCATCTCTGCATCTGCGATTTGCACATGCTTTTCAAAATCACCATAGAAGTTACCAATAACCTCAGCCCACTTAATCAGACCATGCTCCACATTATCAAGTTCTTTTTCCATTTGAGCTGTAAACTCAAGGTCGATAATATTAGGGAAGTATTGATCTACGGCTTGATGAACGATACCGCCTAGCTCTGTAGGAAGGAATCTCTTCGCATCGAGAACTACATAGCCTCGTTTTTGAATTGTGTCGAGCGTCGGTGCGTACGTTGATGGACGACCTATTCCCTGCTCTTCAAGCGTCTTGACTAATCTTGCTTCCGAAAACCTTGGTGGCGGCTGAGTAAAGTGTTGTTTGGGATCGATTTCACTGAATTTCACTTGCTCGCCTTCTTCAAGCGGCGGGAGGATACGGTCTTTCTCCTCTTCTTTATCATCGTCACCTTCAACATACACTTTCATGAACCCTTGGAATTTAACTTGCGAACCGTTCGCCCTGAAGCGGACTTCACCATTCACAAGATCGACCGCAACCGTGTCGAGTACCGCTGGCGCCATTTGACTGGCGACGAGTCGTTCCCATATGAGTTTGTAAAGACGTAGTTGATCCCGTGACAATACTGTTTTCATAGCAGCTGGTGGTCGCATAACAGATGTCGGGCGTACTGCCTCGTGTGCGTCCTGCGTTTTTGCGGCGCTACCTTTAGCTACCGGCTTTGATGTTGCTACAAATTCTTCCCCATACATTGTTTCGATGAATGATCTCGCTTCCTCTTTTGCGCTATCGGCAATTCGGGTCGAGTCTGTTCTCATGTATGTAATAAGACCAACTTGACCTTCTTTCCCAAGGTTGATTCCTTCATAGAGCTGTTGGGCAAGCATCATCGTTTTTTTCGCTCGGAAGTTCAGCTTTCGTGCTGCTTCCTGTTGCAAGGATGAAGTGGTGAACGGCAACGCTGGATTTCGTTTACGCTCTTTTTTAACAACATTCGCAATATCGAATGTATCTCCGCTTAATTGGCTTAAGATTGCATCGACCTGTTGTTTGTCTGTAAGTTTCACTTTTTTCTTCGAATCGCCGAAGAACTCCGCTTCGAATGTAGTATCGTCTTTTTCGAATTGACCGGAAATGCTCCAGTATTCTTCAGGGACAAATGCATTGATTTCATTTTCTCTGTCGATAATCATACGTAGTGCGACAGATTGAACCCGGCCAGCGGATAACCCTTTTTTCACTTTTTTCCAAAGTATTGGGCTGATGTTGTAGCCTACAAGTCGATCTAAAATGCGACGGGCTTGTTGTGCATCGACACGATCCATATCGATTGGCCGTGGATTCTTAAATGATTCTTTAATCGCTTCTTTTGTTATTTCATTGAAGACAACTCGACAATCTGATTCGATATCTACGCCAAGCTGATTTGCCAAATGCCACGCAATCGCTTCCCCTTCTCTGTCGGGGTCAGCTGCGAGAAAGATTTTTTTAGCTTTTTTAGCTTCTTTTTTTAAATCTTGAAGAATCGGGCCTTTGCCGCGAATCGTAATGTATTTCGGTTCAAAGTTATTTTCGGTATCTACGCCCATCTGACTGCGCGGAAGATCACGCAAATGTCCAAGTGATGCACGCACTTTATATTTTTTTCCGAGATAGCGTTCAATCGTTTTTGCCTTTGCGGGTGATTCCACAATTACTAGGTAGTCTGCCATTAAGTGTATGCCTCCTTAAAGAGGTTTTGTATTTATTCATCAAAAGAATATCTGTTGCAAAATGTATACCAGTTTTGAGATTAAAGCAACCTTTTCAATGAAAAAGAGTTTTATTCAACCATTGAAAACGAGTGATTCGACGATTTGGAACCCGTTCCACACCGGTCTTGCACCCTCATCTAGCAACCTATTTGGGCCTGCCGACAACAGCGATGTGATGGGCCCGGGAACTGCATAGATATCTTTTCCGTGATCAAGTGCGTGCTCGACCGTACTCATCGTTCCACTTTTATCTGCTGATTCAGTGACAACGACTACATCTGATAACCCGCTTATGATACGATTTCGCATCGGAAAAGTCCAACGTTCAGGGCTTACGTACGGTGGGTATTCAGTAATTAGGAGATGATTTAGTGCAATTCTGTCCGCGAGCGCCTGATTTTCTTTTGGGTAAAGATGGAACAATCCATGCCCAAGTACAGCAATTGTTTTACCGCCGAATTTGAGTGCTGCTACATGCGCCATCGTGTCAGCTCCTGTTGCTAATCCCGATACGATAACGGCTCCATTTTCAACGAGCGGAGGAACAATAAGCGACATTGCTTCTTGTGAATAAACAGTTGCTTTTCGGGCTCCAATAATAGCCACTTTAAATTGTTTAGCAAGTAATGTATGGTCCCCTTTTGCATAAAGAACTGCCGGAGGATCGATAAGTACATGTAAATGGTCAGGGTATAAGGGATTTGTGAACGGAATTGGGGTGATTGCATTCCGCTTATATAACGCTTCGTAGGGGGTATCAGCATTACGGTGTAGACTGTCTTTCAATTGACTAGCTTTTAACACCGGGATGTTTAGGATATGAGCAAGTTCAAACGCCTTGTAAACATATAACTTTTCGAGATTGGGGTCTATCTCGTAAAGTCTGTTTAATCTGTTCAAAGGCACCGGAAATACATAGTGGAGCGCTAGCAATCGCCTTTCGGCATCTGTCAGTTCCATTGAATTCCTCCCTTTAATAGTAGAAAAAAAGATGCAGCGCATAAACTAGCACGCTGCATCTTTCATATTAATGTGTTTTACACTTTTCGTATAGACCTTTTTCTTTAATTACTTTAATTAATGTTTCGCCGATAACAGATGGCGTGTCCGCAACTTCAACACCCGCAGCATTTAGTGCTTTGATTTTTTCAGCAGCTGTCCCTTTACCGCCAGAAATGATGGCACCAGCATGGCCCATACGTTTTCCTTCAGGAGCTGTTTGACCACCGATAAAGCCAACAACAGGCTTCGTCATGTTAGCTTGAATCCACGCAGCTGCTTCTTCTTCAGCAGTTCCGCCAATTTCACCAATCATAACAACCGCATATGTCTCAGGGTCTTCGTTGAATTCTTTTAGTACATCGATGAAGTTTGTTCCGTTAACTGGGTCTCCGCCGATACCAACAGAAGTAGACTGTCCGATTCCAGCGTTCGTCAATTGAAGAACCGCTTCATACGTCAGTGTACCTGAACGTGAAACAACGCCTACATGGCCTTTTGTATTAATGTAACCAGGCATGATGCCGATTTTACATTCGTCTGCCGTGATAACACCCGGGCAGTTTGGACCGACAAGACGCGTTTTCTTGCCTTCCATGTAACGCTTAACTTTGACCATATCAAGTACTGGGATATGTTCTGTAATACAGATTGTCATGTCAAGTTCTGCTTCTACTGCTTCTAGAATTGCATCTGCAGCAAATGGAGCTGGAACATAAATAACTGATACGTTTGCGCCTGTTGCTTTTACAGCTTCTTCAACTGTGTTGAAAACAGGAACACCCGCCGCTTCAGTTCCACCTTTACCAGGTGTAACTCCGCCAACAATTTTCGTTCCGTACTCTAGCATTTGTTCTGTATGGAAAAGTGCTGTAGCACCCGTAATTCCTTGTACGATAACTTTTGTATCTTTGTTAATAAAAATACTCATCGTTTGTCCCTGCCTTTCTTAACCTACTAGTTCTACAATCTTTTTAGCACCGTCTGCCATCGTATCAGCAGCGATGATGTTCAAACCTGATTCATTCAATAGTGCTTTACCTTTGTCGACGTTTGTACCTTCTAGACGAACAACAAGTGGTACTTGTAGACCTACTTCTTTAGATGCAGCAATAACACCTTCAGCAATAACGTCACACTTCATAATACCACCGAAAATGTTGACGAAAATCCCTTTAACATTTGCATCAGAAAGAATGATTTTGAACGCTTCTGTAACTTTTTCAGCCGTTGCACTACCACCAACGTCAAGGAAGTTAGCAGGTGAACCACCGAAGTAGTTAATCGTGTCCATTGTAGCCATTGCAAGACCTGCACCGTTAACCATACAGCCGACGTTTCCGTCAAGAGAAATATAGCTTAGGTCAAATTTTGAAGCTTCGATTTCTTTTGGATCTTCTTCATCATAGTCGCGAAGTGCTTGGATATCTTTATGACGGTATAGTGCACTGTCATCAAAGTTGAATTTCGCGTCAAGAGCAAGTACATCGTCACCAGTTGTTACAACTAGTGGGTTAATTTCAACAATAGATGCGTCTTTTTCTACGAACACTTGGTAAAGTCCAAGCATGAATTTCGCTGCTTTGTTTACAAGGTGTGTAGGGATGTTCATGTTATATGCCATACGACGTGCTTGGAATCCAGTCAAACCAACAACTGGGTCAATGACTTCTTTGAAAATCTTTTCAGGTGTTGCTTCCGCAACTTCCTCGATGTCCATTCCGCCTTCTTCAGAACCCATAAGTGTTACACGGTCTGTTGCACTGTCAAGGACAAGTCCAAGATAGTATTCTTTTTTGATATCAGAACCTTCTTCGATAAGAAGACGTTTGATTTCTTTACCTTCTGGACCTGTTTGGTGAGTCACAAGTGTCTTACCAATCAATTCCTTAGCATAAGCACGAACTTCATCAAGATTTCTTGCAATCTTAACGCCGCCCGCTTTCCCACGTCCACCCGCGTGGATTTGTGCTTTTACTACGATAATGTCTGTACCTAGTTCCTTTGCAGCTTTTACTGCTTCCTCAGGAGAGAAAGCAACTAGGCCGTTAGAAACTGCTACACCATATTCTCTTAGTAGCTGTTTGCCTTGATATTCATGGATATTCATCTTACATCCTCCATTCGTACTTCTAAGCTATTTAATTTACTGCCTTATCCATTGTAGTAAACATGTCAAACAATGTCCACAATTGAATTTCAAATGTAGATATTTGTCGAATCTATTTCAAAATTCCGTTTTTCTTTTCTCTCCATGTTGACGGTCAATCTGATAAATATAGGCAAACACTTCAGATACCGCTTTGTACAATTCTTCGGGAATCGACTCATTAACATTCAATTGCCCTAAAATTTCCACAAGGCTAGGATCTTCCTGAATAGGGATATTATTCTCTTTCGCTTTTTCCAATATATTTTCAGCGATCTTCCCTTTCCCTTTTGCAACTACTTTTGGCGCTCCTGCCGAAAATGGTTCATATGAAAGGGCAACCGCCTCTTTTCGGATATGACGTTCCTCTGTCATATGCGGAAGTCAACTCCTTGCCCATCGATTTTCATCGCTTTTTTCTGTTTCTGCACGTTTTTTTCTTCCTCTATAAAGTTCTTAAAGAATACACCAGACAATTTATAGCCCGTTGACTCGAGTCCCTCTTTCAATCTTTCCTGAAGAGTTCCTCCTCCTATCGACTTAAGCGTCTCATCTGCATTAAAGACGGTGACCATCACGACCCTGTTCTGGACTTGCATGTCAATAATCGTCTTGTCAATCGAGTCGAGTTCGAGATAAAAAAGAATTCGTGCAAAGTCCGCATCAATCTTTCCATTCTTTTGCAGTTGTCCATTCCACTGCAATGTGGCATCGATACGTTTGCCAAAAAACTCCAGTGGAACTTGCATAATCAGTTGGTGTTGTACGCCGTTTTCCCCCGATTGGAGCAGTGGTCCATTCATCCTCGTGACGACCATTTCTGCCGCATCACGAAGAGCTGTCGAGACAGATGGGTCATGCATAAGAGCAAGTAGTTGGGGTTTTAACGTTTCCGCAAGACGTCCGATATCAGGTTCTTTCCCCAGTAATCCCGCCTCATAATTGAGCCCGAATGAACGTATGACTGTTTGCAGCGCATCTTTCACAGCTTTTCCATCAATCATTGAAGCAACGGCGACTTCTGCTACCTGCACCATTTTCTGGATAGCTGGGTTAGCAGATTGTTCCGCCGTTCGCAGAAGCGCCGCCAACTTCTCAGTCCCTTGTTGACCAAGTAGGGCTAGCAATTGTTCTTTGGGACCTTCTGCTAAGGGACTAGCCTGGAAAGGAGCTGCAACTGCATTTTCAGCCGTTATCCGCGTAAATGCCTGACTGAACTCTTGAACGAACTTCGTTGGCGTTTGTGCAATCGGCTGTGCATTTACGGCGCGGTCAATCATTGCCGCGAGCATCGTTTTCTGCTGTGTATTTGTCACCGGATCGGATGAAATCAAAGCTTTTAAATTTCCCAATGGGACCTTCTGTTGAGTTGGCGGAGCCTCTTCAATTTGCTTGAGCATTGTCAGCACCTGCTGCACAATCGGCGATGACACTGAAGACGCTTGGGGCGCGGTGGCGGCCTGCCTATTCATACTTGCGGGGTGAACGTTCTGCGGTCCTACCGGGATTGGTTGTGATGCTGGCAAAGCATTACTTGGACGTGCTGCGCCTTCTCCCAAAATCAATGAAGCGAGCACTTGCGGTAGGTTTGCAAGAGACGTCCGTTCCGGTAAAACACCTTCACTTTTCAGCATTTGCAGGATAGCAAAACGTTCTTCTCCAGGCGCGGAACGATCCAGTAACGTGAGTAGAGATTGACCTAGTAATGCTCCCCCTGTCGCCTGCGCAAAGGGCCTAGCCATCTTCTCTAGCGCAGATAAAATAGCATCTTTGGCTTGCGGCATGACCGTGTTATCCAGTGCCAATGCATTTCGCAACGAAGTCAAAACACTATGCAAACCTTCTTTCGTTTCGACTCCTAAAAGTGACCGAAAGATATTCTCAGTAAGCGGCAATTTCAGCTCAATCATCTTCTGAAGTGACGCAAGTGCTTCATTCCGTGCGGCTGGCGGTACGACCTTTAATAACGCTTCCGCCTCTAGCAAACTATCCCGCGTCATCGGAATTTTATTTTTCATGACGAACGCCAGCAATGCTTGCATTTCTGCCGTCTTTGGCAACTGCATCGCGTCCATTAATCCGCCAAGTTGGCGTGCCTGTCCCTCTGTAGCTTGAAGGGGTCCTGAAATGATTTTCAGTTGCAATTCTGGCTTAACTGCATTTACTTGAAAGTAGTAGGAGTCACCCGCTTTCATCGGGACTTCCAGTTTAGCGAATACCTTTTGTCCCCCAATTTGGACTTCAGCCATTTGCCCCGGAAAAAGCTGCTTAACCTGCCCATGGACCATTTGACCGTCATTCAAGGCCAGCGGTCTATTTGGAACGGCGCCCGCCCCCTGACTTGCCGATACTGCCGCAGTAGGAAAATTCATCGATTTCCCTTCCTCCCCTCCAACATTGATTTAACAGGCTCGAAAGTTATTCGGTGATGTACACACGGTCCATGTGTTTGAAGTGCTAGAACATGTTCCGCAGTCCCGTATCCCGCATTTTTCTTGAAATTATACATAGGAAAGTCGTTATGTAAATTATCCATAATGGCATCTCTTGTTGTTTTTGCAATAATCGACGCAGCCGCCACAGCTAAACTAAACGAATCACCTTTAATGACCGATTCTGTAGGGCAATTTGTAGCGAGTTTCATGGCATCCGCAATGACGAAATCAGGATTGACAGTAAGCCCCTTTACTGCCTGTTCCATCGAATCCCTTGTTGCGGCATAAATATTCATACCATCAATCATATGGGCGGATTGAATATGTGCTGAATAAGCGATAGCGACGCTTTTTATTTGTTCTGCAAGCCGTTCCCGTTCTGCCTTTGATATAGCCTTAGAATCATCAAGACCAACAAGTTCCGGTGTTTCTCGCGGCAGGATAACCGCTGCAGTGACCACAGGACCCGCTAACGGCCCTCTCCCCGCTTCATCTACCCCTGCAATCAATGCTCCTTCAAACGGCGCAAACGACTTATCAAACGTTTCTTTCAGCATATGGTTGTATTCTATAGCTTTCTGCTTTTCATACTGGCGCTTCCAGCGACTAAGTGCATTTTGCACGCCAGTTCTTGAATCCCGTGCAAGCTCTTCCATCCAGAATTCCGGCTCTTTAACATGCGTCAGCCGTTCCGTAATTTCCTTTATCGTTTTCAATGCAATCACTCTCCATTAACAGACGACTTATCGATCCATCTCTTTGTTAGTATATCGGCTATCTTTGCCACTTTTCGACTCCCATAAAAGAAAAGGCCGATTGCCGCGGAATTAATTCCGTGCCGGCATCGGCCTAGTCATTTTGTGATTGTTCTGCTGTGAAGTCGAAGGTCAGTTTGCCAAGGTATTCGTTGCGAATATCACGGACAACCAACTCTGCCACTTTGTCATAATCGATTTCTCCGCCGACAGTATATACTTTACGAAGTGAACCAATCTTTTCAAAAATCGGAAGGATTTCGTCGCCGACAGTTGTTAGTCCATATCTGTCTGTCAGCCTAGCTGGATAATTTGCCTCTAGGAAACGAAGGCCATACACTGCCAAGTCTTCCATATTGACGATTTTATCCTTAATGGCGCCTGTCAGTGCAAGCTTAAAGCCAACTTCCTTATCCTCAAACTTAGGCCACAGAATACCTGGTGTGTCTAGAAGCTCTAGCTCTTTTTCATATTTAATCCATTGCTGGGCTTTTGTAACGCCTGGCGTATTACCAGTTTTGGCAATGTTTTTCTTTGCCAACCTGTTAATAAGTGTCGATTTACCAACGTTAGGAATCCCCACAATCATCGCACGCATCGCGCCTGGACGAATGCCTCTTGAACGCATCCTTTCCAACTTCGGCTCCAAAATCTCTTTCGCAGCTTTTATAACAGTCTGAAGCCCCCTACCTTCAAATGAATTGATGGCAACTGCACGCATTCCTTGCGCTTCAAAATAGCGGATCCAGCGTGCTGTTTCCGTTTCATCCGCAAGGTCCATCTTGTTCAGGATAAGAAGTCTTGGTTTTTGATGAATGACTTCGTCAATCATCGGATTTCTAGAAGATAGTGGTAGCCTAGCATCGATTAATTCAAAAACGATGTCAACAAGCTTCAGCTTTTCGGTTACTTCTCGGCGAGCTTTCGCCATATGTCCGGGAAACCATTGAATTGTCATGTTGTCAGTTCCTCCCGTCAGTTAATAATTCCAAAATCTTTAATCGGCCAGAAAACGACTTTTGTGCTACCAATGATTTCATCGATGGCAACAGCTCCAATATGTCTGGAGTCTTTACTCTTCCTTCTGTTATCGCCCATGACAAATACATGATCTGCCGGGACAGTTTTGCTACCGATTACCTCATCGAGTATGAAATCGCCGGTTAATGGGTTGTCTACGATTTCCCCTTTGTATTGATCAAGATAGGGCTCTTCGAATGGTTCTCCATTAACGTATAAAATGTCATCCCGATACTCTACTTCGTCGCCAGGAAGTCCAATTACCCTTTTTATGTAATCTTTTTCTTCAGGTGCATGGAACACAACAACATCAAACCGTTTTGGTTCTCCGATTGTATAACCAATCTTATTAACAATCATTCGATCACCGTTTTCGAGTGTAGGCATCATCGATACGCCATCGACAACGATTGGTGTAAAGAGGAAAACTCGGATGATTGCTGCAAGGCCGAATGCGATTAAAAGCGCCTTCACCCATTCCCATGTTTCGTTTTTCTTCTTCTTTTCATCATTCATTGGCAAGGCCTCCTGCTTACTACTGTCTTTATTGTACAGTCTATTTATTTTTGAGGCAAAAAGAAAGGAGGCCGTTTGTGGGCCTCCTACATTTTTTATCGTAGTTCTTTGATACGTGCAGCTTTTCCGCGTAATTCGCGAAGGTAGTACAATTTCGCGCGACGTACTTTACCACGGCGTATTACTTCAAGTAATGTGATTTTCGGTGTGTTTACAGGGAATGTACGTTCAACACCTACACCGTTGGAGATTTTACGGACTGTGAATGATTCACTGATTCCGCCTCCACGACGTGATATAACAATTCCTTCAAATAGCTGAATACGCTCGCGCGTTCCCTCTACGATTTTTACGTGCAAACGAACTGTATCTCCTGCACGGAAAGCTGGATGATCAGAACGAAGCTGATCTTTAGTGATTGCTGAAATAATATGTTGCATAGTTAATCTCTCCCTATCCTCAGGTGCTCTTACACTTCTTACCTTGCAGCGGAACATCTGTCAGTATGTACTTACATAGAAGCACATAGTAGATAGTACCACAAATCGCAAGTCGTTGCAAGGTCATCTACTTATTTGTTTTCTCGTTTTAATTGCTGGAGATACTTACGTTGATGTTCGGTAAGTGGTGCATCTTTCAGCAAATCTTTTCTGCGTTCGAATGTCCGAAGAAGCGACTGCTGTTCACGCCATTTATCAATTTCTGCATGATTGCCGGATAACAATACATCCGGTACTTCCATTCCATTAAAATTGGATGGACGTGTGTATTGCGGATGTTCAAGCAATCCTGTCGAAAATGAATCGAGCACGGGAGAATCAGCATTACCAAGGACATTCGGCAACAGCCGGACAACACTGTCGATCACAGCCATCGCAGCGATCTCTCCACCCGTTAGAACGAAGTCTCCAATGGATAACTCATCAGTGACCAGATACTGGCGTATACGCTCGTCGTAGCCCTCATAATGACCACATATGAACACGACATGTTCTTCAGCGGATAGTTCTTCCGCTTTCTTCTGTGTAAATCGTTCTCCCTGAGGACACATCAGAATGACACGCGGTGGTTTTTCAAGCCCTTCGGATATAGCTTCAACCGCTGCAAAGATCGGTTCAGGTTTAAGCACCATACCCGCTCCTCCGCCATAAGGATAATCGTCAACTTTACGATGCTTGCTCGTAGAATAATCACGGAAATCGGTTACACCAAATGTGACTGCACCGTTCGCCTGCGCCTTTTTCATGATCGAAGAATGAAGAACGCCTTCGAACATTTCCGGAAACAGTGAAAGCACATCGATTTTCATCATGAAAGAAGTCCTTCCATCGGATCTATGATGATTTTCTTGCTAGCTATATCGACTTCTTTAACGATGTCTTCGATATAAGGAATGTAGTGAGGCTTGCCTTTTTCAGGCGTTACCGTCCATACATCATTCGCACCGGTTTCAAGTATTTCAGTCACTTTACCTAGTTCGATGCCTTCAGTCGTGAACACTGTACAACCAACGATTTCGTGGTAGTAGAATTCATTTTCATCCAAATCACCAAGTTGGTTTTCCGGTATCATGAAAATACCGTTACGATATTTTTCAACATCGTTAAGATTTGGATGATTTTCAAATGTTAACAAATCAAAAGTCTTATGCTGACGATGACTTGCCACAGTTAAGTAAATAGGCGTTTTGCTGTCCGGCATGAACAAGGCAAGCTTGTTTCCGACCGTATAGCGTTCTTCCGGGAAATGAGTACGCGAGATAACACGGACTTCTCCACGAATACCGTGCGTATTAACAATTGTACCAACGTTGAACCATTGCATAAAAATCACACCTTCCTTAATTTGAAAAGCGCAAGGCGCCATTACAACCGAACGCAGCCTTAGTTCGCGACGTCCTGTCGCAACGGCTGCATGACCCACTTCGTGTGGGTCCAAGCGCTGGAGGAATTGCTGGCAAAGGCGCTCTTTGCCTTTGCCAGCAATTCTGAAGCGACTCAAGGGGTTGCCGCCTGGAGCCTAGATACCACTGTAAGTAGTGAAATAATACTTTAAACAAAAAAGGAAGGAACATAGGCTCCCTCCTTTTCTGTATCAATCTATAATATCGATGTAAACCTTCTTGCCATGGTGACTGCCTGCTGCTGAGTAAACAATGGTGCGTATCGCTTTCGCAACACGTCCCTGCTTCCCGATAACTTTTCCCATATCTTCGGGATTTACAGATAGTTTATAGATGACACGATTATCGTGTTCATCCATCGCAATCCGAACATCCTCTGGATAATCGACTAACGGTTTAACGATTGTCTCAATCAGCTGCTTCATGTGCACCCCTCCTGATTACTTACCGAGTTTAGCGTTATGGTATTTTTCCATGATGCCTTTGTCGGAAAACAGGTTACGGACAGTATCAGATGGTTTCGCACCCTCTTGAAGCCATTTAAGAGCTAGCTCTTCATTGATTTTTACTTCAGCTGGTTTTGTAAGCGGGTTGTAAGTACCAACCGTTTCGATTTGACGACCATCACGTGGTGAACGTGAATCTGCTACTACAATACGATAGAAAGGAGTTTTCTTTGCTCCCATACGTTTAAGACGAATTTTTACTGACATTTTTACTTGCACCTCCGAATAGTTTCACACAAGATAGTATATTATCAAGCTTTCTGTTGTTTGTAAAGTGTTTTTTCTTAACACCTTGAATTTCTTTCAAAAATCCAGGATTTCATTTAAAAAATGAATCCAATCCAGGCATTTTCATCTTCTTTTTACCTTTTTGTTGCATGCCGGTCATTTGTTTGACCATTTTTTTCATGTCTTCGAATTGCTTAAGTAACCGATTGACATCTTGAATGGTTGTTCCTGACCCTTTTGCTATTCGCTTGCGACGATTTGCATTAATGATTTCAGGTGTATTGCGCTCCGCCGTAGTCATCGATTGGATGACTGCTTCAACGCGCCCCATTTGGCCTTCGTCAACCTTAGCATTTTCGAGACCTTTGATTTTATTGGCACCGGGCATCATTTTCAAAAGTTCGTCGAGTGGCCCCATCTTTTTGACTTGCTGAAGCTGTTCAAGGAAGTCGTCGAGTGTAAATGATTGCGTCAGAAGCTTTTGTTCAAGTTCCTTCGACTTCTCTTCATCGACATTCTCCTGCGCTTTTTCGATGAGAGACATGACATCACCCATACCAAGAATTCGAGATGCCATACGTTCCGGATGAAACGGTTCAAGTGCATCCATCTTCTCGCCCATCCCGACAAATTTAATCGGTTTGTCTGTAACAGCACGAATGGAAAGCGCCGCTCCCCCCCGGGTATCCCCGTCGAGTTTCGTCAGGATAACGCCTGTTATTCCAACAGTATCATCGAAACTTTTAGCGACATTTACAGCATCCTGCCCAGTCATTGCATCAACAACAAGGAAGACTTCGTCAGGAGTACTAAGATCCCGAATATCCTTCAGTTCCTGCATCAGTAATTCATCAACATGCAGCCTTCCAGCTGTATCAATGATAACGACATCATGATGCTCTTTCTCCGCCTCTGCGAGCGCCTGGCGAACAATTTCAACAGGTGAAATGTCAGTTCCTAGTGCAAACACAGGCATTGTCAGTTGCTTACCGAGTGTTTCCAACTGCTGAATCGCAGCCGGTCTGTAAACGTCTGCTGCGACAAGAAGCGGCTTTTTATTGTGCCGCTTGCGAAGTACGCTTGCCAGTTTCCCCGTGGTTGTCGTTTTACCCGCACCTTGCAGACCTACCATCATAATGACAGTAGGTGATTTCCGTGCAAACTGGATTGGGTTCTGCTCGCCGCCCATTAGGTTTGTCAGTTCATCTTTAACGATTTTAACAACCTGTTGACCAGGCGTTAGACTCTTCATGACATCATGTCCGACTGCGCGTTCACTTACTGTTTTGACAAACTCTTTGACAACTTTCAAGTTAACGTCGGCTTCAATAAGCGCAAAACGTACTTCACGCATCATTTCCTTGACATCAGCTTCGTCAATTTTACCTTTGCCCCTAATTTTCTGTAGCGTCCCTTGCAGGCGCTGGGCTAATCCTTCAAATGCCATGCACAGAGCCTCCTACTCATGATTTCTTAACGCACTTAACAATTCTTTAATTGTTTCCGATTTTTTATCTGTATCGGTTATGAGCTGCTCAAGATAATCTACAATTTCTGCTCGCTTCTGGAATTCCGAAAATAAATTCAACTTCATTTCATAATCTTCGAGCATCGCTTCCGTCCGACGAACATTGTCATAGACAGCTTGACGCGATACGCCGTATTCACCAGCAATCTCACCGAGTGAAAGATCTTCTAGATAGTAAAGTTGCATGTACAGTCTTTGTTTATCCGTCAAAAGTGACTGATAAAAATCAAAGAGGAAGTTGATGCGTGTCGTTTTTGCAAGCGTCATACGCTTTGCCTCCCCGCTATGTTCTTCCTAAGTCATCATAGTATGACAGCAACGTGCTGTCAAGTTGTTTTACTTGTCTACACTAGTATCTTCCTGTTCAAGCCCATCCGCAAAAAGACCGTATACATACTTTTCCGGATCAAATGGTTGAAGATCATCCACACCTTCACCGAGTCCAACGAATTTAACAGGGATATTTAATTTCTTTCTAATAGCAAGTACTATACCGCCTTTTGCTGTACCATCAAGCTTCGTTAAGACGATGCCTGTAACATTCGTTGCTTCTTTGAATGTTTGCGCTTGGATCAACGCATTTTGCCCTGTTGTTGCATCGAGCGCTAGAAGTACTTCATGCGGTGCACCTTCTACTTCTTTACTGATGACCCGATGCACTTTTTGAAGTTCATTCATCAAGTTCACTTTATTTTGGAGCCTTCCCGCGGTATCACAAATAAGGACGTCCACTTTGCGGTTTTTTGCAGCACGGATTGCGTCGTACATGACCGCGGCGGGATCAGACCCTTCCGATTGACGGATAACTTCTACTCCAGCACGTTCACCCCAGACAACGAGTTGATCGATGGCACCAGCACGGAATGTGTCGCCTGCCGCAAGCATAACCGTCTTGCCTTCTGCCATCAGTCGCGCTGCCAATTTCCCGATTGTCGTCGTTTTCCCAACTCCATTAACCCCTACCATTAAGATTACAGTCAGACTGTCTTCTTGAATATTCAGCTCGTTGTCAAGTTCTTCACCAGCTTGGTAGATTTCAACAAGCTTTTCAGAAATGACCGATTGAATACCCGCTGTATCTTTAATGTTTTTTCGTTGCACTTCGACTTTCAGTAAATCGATGAGCTCCATGACTGTTTCAAAACCGACATCCGCCTGTAACAGCAATTCTTCCAATTCCTCGAAGAATTCTTCATCGATTACTCTGAAGCGTGCAACAAGATCATTCACTTTGGATGTGAACTGATTTCGCGTTTTTGATAAACCATCTTTAAATTTTTCTGTTACCGCTTCGTTCGTGCCTGTTATTTTTTCCTTAAGCTTCTTAAAAAAAGACAATTGTAGTCACCCCTTTACATGATTGCTTCTTCCGGCACCTCGGAAATTTTAACCGAAATGACTCTGGACACACCTGATTCCTGCATCGTGATTCCATAGAGCACATCCGCACCTTCCATCGTACCTTTCCGATGTGTGATTACGATGAATTGCGTCTTCTCTGAAAACTTCTTCAAGTATTTACTGTAGCGTATGACATTCGCTTCGTCGAGTGCCGCTTCGACTTCATCAAGAATACAAAACGGTACAGGTCGTACTTCGATGATTGAAAATAACAACGAAATCGCAGTCAACGCACGTTCTCCACCTGATAAAAGACTTAGACTTTGCAGTTTTTTTCCCGGCGGACGTGCAACAATCTCCACACCTGTTTCAAGTAAATCATCAGGTTGCGTTAGTATCAAATCCGCCTCACCGCCACCAAACATTTCCTTAAATACATGACGGAAACGGTTCTGGATAGCATTGAATGTTGTCAAAAATCGCGTTGTCATTTCAACGTCCATCTCATTCATCGCTTCGTGAAGTGTCGTCTTCGCTTCTATTAAATCATTGCGCTGTTCATCCAAAAAGAGATGACGTTCAGATACTTCTTCAAATTCCACAATAGCTCCCGGATTAACGGGTCCCAAAACTGCCAGTTGGTGTTTTAAGGAGTCAACTTTTTCTCTGGTCTGGACTTCATCAAAATCGTCCGCAATAACACCATCCGCAAACAATCCATATTCAGTTAGAAGCTGCTGTGTGACCGCTTCATATTTCACTTCGAGACGTGATAGCACTATAGATACCGCATTCAATGCAGATATTGTTTCTCCTGTATTACCTCGAAGATTTTGAAGTGATACACTTTTCTCTTCAAGTAAATCTGCAAGCTTTGTTCGAATTTCCCTGTCTGTCCTAATCGATTTCTCAATCAATTTCTTGTCAGTAGATGCCCTTTCAATCTCTGTTGCAATTTGTTCAGCGCTCAACTCTCCACCATTTTCGCTACCAGTGAAATACTGCATTTCATCACGCAAGGAAGTCAATTTAACCTTGGCCTGGGCAGATGCGCCCTCCATTTCGTCGATTGACGCTTGCTGATGTGCTTTCTGTTCACGTAAAACAGCTATGCATTCTCGAAGCTCATTGTATCGACTCGTTAAAGTAGCCTCTTCGTTTCTCCGGTCGGTAGCTAGGCGTTCAAGCGTATCAACTTTTGACTGAATTGCTTCTAGCTCACTTTTCACGCGTTCATGATTTTGATGTAATGCCGCTTTCATTTCTAACAATTCTGTTCCGGTATTCTCAGCACCACGTCTTCCCATCTCAGTCGATGCTATCTCAGATTCCACCGATTTAATGGCGATATCAGTTTCACGAATGGCTGATTCCGCTGTTGCAATTTCAATTTGCAGGCTTTCCGTCATTTTACGATACTGACCCACTTCGAATATCTGCTTCGCGACACCCATTTTCGTGTCGCCAATTTTCTTAGTAGCAGACTCAATTGAATCGGCCATACGAGTTAATTGCAGCTGCAACGTTTCGAGCTCAGCTTTTCTTGTGAAGACGGATGCCTGCCCTTTGACACCACCACCTGTAAGTGAACCACCGGCATTCACAACATCCCCATCAAGCGTTACGACACGGAAGCGATAGCCAAGTACTCCTGCAATGGCCGACGCCCCTACAAGCGTTTTCGCGACAATCGTATTGCCAAGCAAGTTTTCAGTGATAAGTGCATATGCAGCATCAGTCTGCACAAGACGATCGGCAGTTCCAATGTATTCGGGATGCTGTTCAACCGAACGCAATGCGGCTGGTTGAATTTTCCGGGATTTCATCACGTCTCTCGGCAGGAAAGTTGCCCGTCCGGCGTTCTTCGCTTTTAAGTAGCCGATTGCTTTTCTAGCTTCCGGTTCAGTTGCCGTCACGATATGCTGCATCGCACCGCCAAGTGCTGTTTCCACCGCTTTTATATACTCTTTTTCGACAGAAATAAGTTCTGCGACTGCCCCATCAATACCGGCTAGTTTTCCTGACTTTTTCGCAACAAGAATCTCTTTTACACCTGAATAGAAACCAGAGAAATCCGCTTCCATACTTTCAAGTGCACGGACCCTCCCATGCATTTCATGTTGCTTGTTAAGTGCTTTTTGCATGAGTTCCTGTTGTGAAGCGAGTTGATCTTCAGTCTCTCGCAATGCCTTTGATAATTCGCGATATGCCGAATCCGATTCCTTCAATTTCCGTTTCAAGACAGTCAACGCATTCGCTTTCACAGATTTTTCCTGTGTAAGTTTTTCGTAACGTTCCTGCAAAATAGATGTCTGAAGTATAATTTTTTCGGATGAAGACTGTTCCCCCTGGAGACGCTCTACCGCGTGCTTCAAGTCGTTGCGAATTGTCGCCTCTTCGTTCAATCGATCGATATAAGCTGATTTCAATTCATCTATTTCTTTTTCTGTTTCTTTGACGGATCGTTTCAGTATTCGAGAAATACCATCCATCTCAACTCTTGTTTTTTCATATTCAATTTCTGACAATTGCTGCTTTTTACGGGCTGTACCTAGTTTTTCCGATAGTACTGCTAGCTCAGTTTCAGTAGTAGCAAGTTCAAATCGGGACCTCTCAATCAGCTGGTCCGCATTGCGACGTTTTTCAAGTGATAAAAGACGCCTTCCTTCCCACTTCTCTGTCTCTGCACTTGTCACTACAAGTTTTTTTTGTAATGCATCCAGTTGTTCATCCATTTTCGCAAGTTCTTTCTTCGCAAATTCGGACGCTTCTTCAGCTTTCCTCGACTCAGCTTCAAGGAAAACTTTCTTCTCCTGAAACTTTCCAGCTTCTTTCGACCTTTTCAAAATTTCATTACGGAGATTTCTCGCATCAAAGGTTAACAGTGACACATCCGCTTCACGCGTTTCTTCCGAAAGTATTTTATGTTTTTTAGCAGCCTCCGCACTGTTCCGTAATGGCTCAATCCTAGATTCAAGCTCTTTTAAAATATCAAGCACACGGTCAAGGTTGTCTTCTGTCTCAAATAATTTATGCTCCGCTTTCTTTTTTCTCGTTCTATATTTCAGAACCCCCGCTGCTTCGTCGAAAATGCTTCTTCTGTCTTCAGGCCGGCTATTTAATATTTCATCTACGCGCCCTTGAGAAATCATTGAAAATGCTTCTTTCCCAAGTCCCGAATCCATGAAAACATCATTAATATCTTTCAATCGACATTGTTGGCCGTTTAATAGATAAGCACTCTCACCAGATCGGAAAACACGTCTGCTAACACTGACTTCTGTATAGTCAAGCGGAAAAAGACCTTTACTATTATCAAGAATAAGCGTCACCTCTGCGAAATTAAGTGATTTACGCGAATCACTACCTGCAAAGATGACATCTTCCATTTTAGAACCTCGTAGCGATTTCGCCGACTGTTCGCCTAGAACCCAGCGAATAGCATCAGTAACATTACTTTTCCCACTTCCATTTGGACCCACTACCGCTGTAACACCAGGGACAAAATCAATCGCAATTCGTTCGGCGAATGATTTGAATCCCATAATTTCTAGTCTTTTCAGAAACACAATTAATTCTCTCCTTCAACCTGCCGACTCTTTAAATCTTGAATTGCATGGCGGGCTGCTTCTTGCTCGGCCTCTTTTTTTGATTTCCCGAGACCACTTCCAAGTTGTTCATCGCCGAGCCGTACGACAGTAACGAAACTTTTCGCATGGGCAGGACCTTTCTCTTCAACGATTTCGTACTGTAATTGACCATTATTTGTCTGTTGAACGATTTCCTGAAGACGGCTTTTATAATCCATCACATGCGAAAAAGCACCGACACTAATTTTTGGGAAGACGACTTTTTCAAGGAATGGGATAACCGCCTCCATCCCTTGATCTATGTATAGAGCGCCTATAAACGCCTCAAAAACGTCCGCGAGCAATGCAGGGCGCATTCGTCCACCTGTCTGCTCCTCGCCTTTCCCAAGCAGGATAAAGCGGCCTAACCCAAGTTCGTTAGAGAATTTCACAAGAGAAGGTTCGCAGACAATCGCAGCCCTCAGTTTCGTAAGCTCCCCTTCCGTCATATCAGGCTCTGTCGAATAAAGGAATCGGGACACACCTAATTCAAGGACTGCATCACCTAAAAATTCCAATCTCTCATTATCCGTGAAATTTTTTCTCCGATGCTCATTCACATAAGATGAATGAGTAAATGCATTGTACAGTAGTGAATTGTTTATAAAATGGACATCCAATTCATTTTGTAATTCATCGAACTTGTTGCGAATCGCTATCGGTAACAGCGCTGTTGTTTTTTTTCCTTTGAAGTTGTTTGTATGGGTCATCATCGATTCTGCCTTTCAGTGCATAATACATATAATTTTACCCTTTTCAACGCCATAGTGCAAAAAAGAGTTTCGCATAAACCGAAAAGAGACACTTTCATCCTTTCAAGTAGAAAGGATGAAAGTGTCTCAATCAGAATTACAATTAGTTTACTTTCGTTTCGATATGCGAAACTGCGTCTCCGACAGTTGCAATCTTTTCAGCTTCATCATCCGAAATTTCCATTTCGAATTCATCTTCTAATTCCATTACTAATTCTACGACGTCCAATGAATCTGCGCCTAGATCATCACGGAAAGAAGCTTCCATTTTAACTTCACTTTCATCGACGCCAAGGCGGTCGACAATTACTTTAGTTACACGTTCAAGTACTGTTGACAAATTTGTCACCTCCTCTCAAGAAAAGTGGAAGCGCCTGGTCAGAGGCGACAGGCATAAGACGGGCCGGCGGAGCAGCGTTCTTTGCTGCATAGCCGGAACGACTTATGACCCGAGCCTCTAGGCGCTGGAACTGGACAATAAAGAAATGTGGAAGCGGCCCGCTAGATGCGACAGGCATAAGACTGACCGGCGAAGCGGCGTTCTTTGCCGCATAGCTGGGCTGACTTATGACCCGAGCATCTGGCCGCCGGAACTGGACAACAAAGAAAAGTGGAAGCGCCTGGTCAGAGGCGACAGGCATAAGACGGGCCGGCGGAGCAGCGTTCTTTGCTGCATAGCCGGAACGACTTATGACCCGAGCCTCTAGGCGCTGGAACTGGACAACAAAGAAATGTGGAAACGCCTCTATTACATTACCATACCGCCATCAACATGAATCGTCTGACCTGTAATATAAACCGCATCCTCCGATAATAAGAACAGGACAGTACGTGCTACATCTTCAGGTCTGCCAAGCTTACCAAGCGGGATGACCGATAACATCTGATTCTTCACTTCTTCGCTCAATGCATCCGTCATATCCGTCGTAATGAAACCTGGTGCGACTGCGTTTACATTAATGTTGCGTGAAGCAAGCTCTTTTGCCGCTGTCTTTGTAAAACCAATAACGCCAGCTTTTGCTGCTACATAGTTTGCTTGTCCAGGATTTCCAGATACACCAACAATCGATGCAACGTTGACGATTCTTCCCGCGCGTTGTCTCATCATTTGGCGTGTGACACCTTTTGTACAAAGGAAAACGCCTTTTAAATTGATATTAATGACATCGTCCCACTCGTCCTCTTTCATACGCATTAGCAAATTGTCTCTCGTAATCCCCGCATTATTGACAAGGATATCAATTGACCCAAATATTTCTATGGTTTTGTCAACCATAGCTTTAACATCGTCAGCATCCGATACATCTGCCTGAATAGCGAAAGCTTCTCCGCCGGATTCTGTAATTAACTTAACGACATCATCCGCTTTATCCTTGCTGCCGCTGTAGTTGACAGTAACACGAGCGCCTTCTTTAGCAAGAAGTAATGCAATTTCACGACCTATTCCACGTGACGCTCCTGTGACAATTGCGGATTTCCCATCAAATCTACCCATTATGACCACCCTTTCGAAGCTTCGATTACAGTTTGTAATGTCTCTTCATCATAGACTGGGAATACGGTTGCACTCCGGTCAATCTTTTTAACGAGGCCGCTTAGTACTTTTCCTGGGCCACATTCAATGAAATGCGTAACACCGTGGTCAAGCAATGTACGTACAGAATCTTCCCAAAGCACAGGGGAATAAAGTTGTTCGACAAGGAAGCCTTTTATGTCTCCACGATTAGTAACTACTGAAGCGTTCACATTAGCAACGACAGGAATAGATGCATCCTTCATCTCGATTTCATCAAGCGCCGCCCGCAGTTTTTCTGCCGCCGGTTGCATTAGCGAAGAGTGGAACGGTCCACTTACATCTAGTGGTATCGCTCTTTTCGCGCCCGCTTCTTTCAATTGGATACACGCTTTCTCGACGCCTGCTTTCGTACCCGAAATTACGATTTGTCCCGGACAGTTCAAATTGGCTGGTTGGACAGCAAATCCATCTGCTGTAATAGCATCCGTCACTTCCTTCAGCTTCTGACCATCAAGTCCAAGAATTGCCGCCATCGCCCCTTCACCTGCAGGTACCGCTTCATTCATGTACAATCCGCGCTTATGTACGACCGACACACCATCTTCGAACGATATAACACCAGAAGCAACAAGCGCTGTATACTCCCCAAGGCTGTGCCCCGCCGTAAAGTCCGGCGTAACACCTTCGTCTTTTAATCGCGAAGCAATCATAGATCCAACAGTGAGGAGTGCTGGTTGTGCGTTATATGTCAATGTCAGCTCATCTTGTGGTCCTTCCAAGATAAGTTTACTCAGTTGGAAATCAAGTACAAGGTCTGCTTGTTCTAAGAGCTGCTTACTTTTTTCATGCGTTTCCGCGAACTCTTTTCCCATACCGGCCGATTGTGAACCTTGTCCTGGGAAAATAAATGCAATCTTCGTCATCGAGTTTCCACCTTTCCTACCGTTTCACGGATTGTTCCGCAAACATCGTATTGCACCATCGTTCTTGCTTGGCGGACAGCGTTCAATATAGCATTTGCGTTTGATGAACCGTGTGCTTTAATCACGGGCGAATTCAAACCAAATAACCCTGCTCCGCCATATTCTGTGTAATCCATTTTGTTTTTCAGTCCGCGCAAATCGTCTTTCACAAGTGCAGCAGACAGTTTCGATTTCAAGGAAGCGCTATACACTTCTTTCAACATAGAGAAGAAAGCCGAAGCAGTTCCTTCGATTGTCTTAAGAACCATATTTCCCGTGAAACCGTCTGTGATGACGACATCAGCCACACCCGTTAACAGATCACGTGACTCAACGTTACCGATAAAGTTAATGGGCGCTTTCGAAAGCAAATCAAAAGCTACCTTCGTCAATTCATTCCCTTTTCCTTCTTCAGTTCCGATATTTAATAATCCAACGCGTGGATTTTCAAGACCGCGCACCTTTTCAGCGTAGATGCTTCCCATAACTGCATATTGCTCAAGATGAGATGGTTTCGCATCCGCATTTGCACCAAGGTCCAGCATGACAAATCCTTTTCCGTCGACGGTAGGTAGTGTCGGCGCTAAAGCTGGTCTCTCGATACCGTCAATCCTACCCACGATGAATAGCCCTGCCGCCATTAAAGCCCCTGTATTGCCTGCAGAAACGCAAGCTGAAGCTTCGCCGTCTTTAACAGCTTGAGCCATCCTAACCATTGACGCATCTTTTTTCCGGCGGATAGCACGAACCGGCTCATCGTCTGGTTCAATTTTCTCTGTACAGTGAATAACTTTTAGACGGGCATGTCCCTTCAAGAAAGGCGCCATCGCCTGTTCATCACCATAAATATGTATGCTTATATCATCGAATTCAGCGAGACTTTTAAGGGCTCCAGCAATAATTTCACCAGGCGCATGATCTCCGCCCATTCCATCTACAGCTATGATCATTTTAATTCCCCCTGCTTTCTATCAGTCGTCCGGTACATGTGAAATTCGCCAGTGAATACCGTTTCGTCATTGACCGTCGATGCGACCATGACTAATGTCCGCTTCTCTCCCAGACTTTCTTTCTTCACTTCTGCACGTGCAACAACTCTATCGCCAGCTTTCACCGGTTTCAAAAAGTTAATGGTCGACTTCACAGTCAAAGCAAGATCATCATTCATAACTGCGACAGCAAGCGAGTTTGCCTGTGCAAACAGATGATGTCCACGGGCAATTCCGTTACGCTGAAACACATGATCTTCGGTCACATCGAAGATCGACAACGCCCTCTTATCGAGTTCCATATCAACGATATCCCCAAAGACTTCATCGGAATGAAGTGACTTCACTTCCTCATTCATCGTTCGTGACGCAACCGTTTTCAACCGTTCCCGCAGTTCAGGAATTCCACGCTCAAGCCTATCCAAACGAATCGTCTGGACACTTACAGTAAAATGTTCCGACAATTCTTCATCTGTCAAGAACGGATTTTCTTCAAGCAACTTTCCAAGCAGTCGTTGCCTTTCCTTTTTAGGCATTCTCAATCGTTTCACCTTCCGGATTAGCACTTGGTACTAATAGCAGTATATAAAAATAGAAAAAAGAAAGCAAGCATAGAAAAGCGGAAGGCGTCGTTTAGCCCCGAAAAGCGCTGGAGGTCCACGGGAAAAAGGCGTACTTTGCCTTTATCCTGTGGACTGAAGCGACTCGAGGGGCTGACGCCTGAAGCTGGACAGCACTGAAATGCGAAAGCGGTCGTTTTGATGCGACAGGCATAAGACGATTTGGCGAAGCGGCGCCCTTTGCCGCACAGCCGAAGTGACTTATGACCCGAGCATCTGACCGCTGGAGCTGGACAGCACTGAAATGCAGAAGCGCCAAAAGGAACGCAGCCTAAGTTCACCGCATCGTGCGGCAATGGCTGCATGACCTGCATCCTGCAGGCCTCCGAAAAGCGCTGGAGGACTTGTGGAAAAAGGCGCTCTTTGCCTTTATCCACAAGTCTGAAGCGTCTCGAGGGGCTAGGCGCTGAAGCTAGACAGTACAGAAATGCGGAAGGCGTCGTTTAGATGTGGCAGACATAAGAAAGATCATCGAAGTGGCGCACTTTGCCGCACAGATGAGCTGGATTATGTCCGAGCATCTGACGCCTGGAGCTGGACAGCATAGAAAAGCGGAAGCGTCAAAAGGAACGCAGCCTAAGTTCGCCACGTCCTGTGGCAATTAGGAGGGATTTAGTTCAATCCCTCCCCGCTGCATGACCTACATCCTGTAGGCCTCAATCAATCCTATCACCACTAAGAGCACCCGACTCTTCAAGATGTGAGCGAAGAATGCCGTATTCCGGATCTTCCCAGAAATGGCGTGATGCTAACAGTCTTTCCGCGTCTTTCCTTGCCGTTTCAAGCGCCCTATAATCGTGAACGGGATCTGCTACTTTAAACTCAGGCATCCCACTTTGCTTTTTCCCAAAAAAATCGCCGGCACCTCTTAGTTCGAGGTCCTTTTCCGCTAAAACAAATCCATCATTCGTTTCTGTCATCGTTTGCATCCGCTCTTTTCCTTCTTCGGTCTTAGGATCAGCAAGCAGCACACAATAGGATTGCTCAGCACCCCGACCTACGCGCCCCCTAAGCTGATGGAGCTGAGCAAGTCCAAAGCGCGTCGCGTCGTAAATAAGCATGAACGTCGCATTTGGTACGTTGACACCGACTTCTACGACAGTCGTCGACACAAGAACATTAATTTTACCTTCACTGAAGTCGCGCATGATGGCATCTTTATCGTCCGAATGAAGACGGCCATGCATTAGACCGACCGTATATTTACCACTAAAATGAGTCGAAAGCTGACTATGGACATCCACTGCATTTTGGACATCTAATTTGTCGGATTCCTCGATTAATGGACAAATAACATAGGCCTGACGTCCGGCTCTTAATTCATTTTCCATCTTCCGCAAAACTGGAAGAAGAGAATCCTCTTTCAACCAATGTGTTTCGATGAGTTTTCGGCCAGCCGGCAACTCATCGAGTATGGAAACATCCATCTCACCGAAAGCCGTGATAGCAAGCGTTCGTGGAATTGGAGTTGCAGTCATGAATAGAACATCAGGATTCAATCCTTTATCTCGTAAAACACGCCGTTGTTCGACACCGAAACGATGCTGTTCATCTGTAATAACCAACCCGGGATTTTTAAAAATGACATTAGGCTGAATGAGGGCGTGTGTACCGATAAGTAAATCCACTTCGCCCGACTCTAGCTTTTCAAGTAAATCCCTTCTCGCCTTTGCCTTTGTCGAGCCAGCAAGGAATGCAACCGTAATGCCGTGCGGTTCTAGCCATTCTGCAAGCGTAGATGCGTGCTGTTCGGCAAGGATTTCTGTAGGTGCCATAAGTGCCCCCTGAAACCCTGCCGTGATAGCAGCATACAAAGCGATTGCCGCAACAACCGTCTTACCAGAACCAACATCTCCCTGAAGGAGGCGGTTCATCCTAGTCGGACTTTTCAATTCCCCACATAATTCATTAACAACCCGCTTTTGAGCCCCTGTCAATTCAAATGGTAATGCCGCGATGAACGTCTTCACTTTGGCAAGGTCATAGTCGATTGCTACACCCTTCTCGGCTTCTTTTCGTGCTTTTTTCATTCCCAGCATCTTCAGCTGGAACATGAGAAGTTCCTCATAGACAAAACGCCTTCTCGCATGTTTCACATCAGCTGGGCTCGTTGGAAAATGGATCATCTCAAGGCCATTTTCGATGCCAGGCAATCTATACATTTCACGAATATCAGCAGGTAGCGATTCCGCATGCTGACCGACAGCTGTATCCAATGCACTTCGCATGAAGCGTCGAAACGTCTTCTGATGCATAACACCTTTTAAGCTGTAGACTGGCTCAAAATCGGATTGATCTGTTTTCGGACCATCCTTGAAGTTGCTTACATTGATCACTTGCCTGCCCCGGTCCCACTTTCCAGTAACTGTGACAATCGTCCCAAGTGACAAACGCTCTTTTAAGTAATGTTGATTGAAAAAAACCGCCTTCACAAGATGCCTTCCGGCAAGAAGACGGATTTGTAAACGGGATCTATTCTTCCCTAAAAAAAGAACGGAAGGCTCGCTTTCGACCCTTCCTTCAATTGTGACTCGTTCATTATGTGGCGTTTCAGTCAAATCTTTCAGCCTGAAGTCTTCATGACGGTACGGGAACGTCATGAAGAGGTCTTGAAGCGTTGAAACTCCAAGTGCCTCAAGCTGTTCACCGGCCGCTTTTCCGACCCCTTTTATTGTCGTGACAGAATTATGAATTGACAGTGTCACTATCTACCTTATCCTTACCAAATATCTTCGCTTCAAGCGCTTTTCCAGTTGGCGTAGCAGCCAATCCACCTTTTGCTGTTTCCCGTAGCGCTGAAGGCATCGACTTACCTATTTTATGCATTGCTTCAATCACTTCATCTGTCGGAATACGGCTAACTACGCCTGCTAGTGCCATATCTGCTCCAACTAGTGCCTTTGCCGCTCCCATTGCATTCCGTTTCACACATGGTACTTCGACAAGTCCAGCAACCGGATCACAGACAAGACCTAACATATTCTTCATTACGATAGAAAACGCTTCAGCACTTTGTTGTGGAGTCCCGCCCGCCATTTCGACGATTGCAGCTGCAGCCATCGAACCAGCTGAACCTGTTTCCGCTTGGCATCCGCCAGCGGCACCTGATATCGATGCATTATTCGCAACGACAAACCCGAAAGCACCAGACGTAAATAAATAATTAATCATTTGTTCCCGTGTAGGATTCAATTTGTTTTTCACCGCAAATAAAGTACCGGGCACGATACCTGCTGCACCCGCTGTTGGTGTCGCACAGATTGTTCCCATTGCCGCATTCACTTCATTCGTAGCGACTGCCTTACTAACGGCGTCCATGACTACATCTCCACAAAGGGATTTTCCTGATGCCATGTACTTTTGAATAAGAACCGCATCGCCGCCCGTAAGTCCGGATGCAGAATGCACGCCCTGCAATCCTCTTTCTACTGCCTTTTCCATCACCGTTAAGTTATTGTCCATCTGTGCGATGATTTCTTCTCTAGTGCGTTTTGTTATAAGGATTTCTTGTTCAATCATGATTTCTGAAATAGGCTTGTTCTGTGACTCGGCAAGCGCAACTAGTTCTTTAACGTTACTAAATAAAACGTCCATCTATGTTTTCCTCCAATTTTACTACTCTTTAATTTGCCAATGTTGAAACTTGCGTTACATTCGGCAATGACTCCAATTCATTTATCAGTGCAGCGTCGATCATTTGGTCAACTTCAATCACCATTAGGGCCATTTCCCCTTTTTCTTTCCGGTCAACTTCCATATGTGCAATATTTATATTCAGCTTTGCGATCGCGTTGGAAACGCTTGCAATAACGCCTGAACGGTCATTGTGAACGATGAGAAGTGCCGGGTAATGGCCTGATAATCTAAGCGGGAATCCGTTAAGTTCGACAACTTCCATCGTTCCGCCACCAATAGAAATCCCAGTCAACTCCATAACTCCCTCACTGTCCCCAATTACAAGACGGGCCGTGTTCGGATGTACCGCCTCTTCCTCTTCAGGAATAAATTCAAAAGTCATACCAAGTTTCTCTGCATCAGCAAATGCAGATTTAATACGCTCATCGAATGTATCATAATCTAATAATCCACCGATAATTGCTACATCTGTACCGTGTCCTTTATACGTTTCTGCAAAAGAACCATAAAGATGAACCCGAGCCCATTCCGGCTGTCTGCCAAACAGTGTTCGTGCGACACGGCCGATTCTCGCAGCGCCGGCAGTATGTGAAGATGATGGCCCTATCATAACGGGTCCAATAATATCAAAAACTGATCTGTATTTCACAAATACTACCTCCTTGTAATAAGCATGTACTATTATTCATTTTACACGAAATTTGCTTTAAAGACAAAAGATGTTGTTCCTTGTCGACGCAAGGAAAAAGCAGTGCGGCTTTCTACAGGCGCACTGCTCGTTACTGGTTTATTCAACTGAAATAATATATGGATACAACGGCTGTTTTCCGTTATAAAGTTCAACTTCTGCGTGATCAAAGTTATCCTCTACATAACTTGCGATTGCAGCAGCATCTTCCTCACCAACGTCTTCGCCATAAATAATTGTTACAATTTCATCATCTTCATCAATGATAGAGTTCAATAATGTTTTCATGACGTTTTCAAGTGAAGGTGCAGATGTAATAATCTTACCGCCTGAAATACCCATGAAGTCGTCTTTTGTAATTTCAACGCCGTCAATCGATGTATCTCTTACTGCATGTGTAACTTGTCCAGTTTTCACGAACGATGCAGCTTCAGTCATCGCCGCGACGTTTACACTTACTTCCGCTTCCGGATTGAATGCAAGTATAGCAGCAAGTCCTTCTGGTACTGTTTTTGTAGGAACGACTGCCGCTTCGATACCGATCACATCGGCCGCTTGCTGTGCTGCCATAATGATGTTTTTATTGTTCGGTAAAATGAGAACTCGTTCAGCGCCGACTGCTTCAATCGCCTTGACGATATCTTCTGTCGATGGATTCATGGTCTGCCCGCCTTCAATAATGGCTGAGGCACCTACGCTTTTCAGTAATTCAGAAATCCCAGCTCCCATAGCAACTGTCACGACCGCGTATGGATGTTTAACTACTTCTTTTTTCGCCAAATTTTGTACCGAATAATTTTCTCCGACGATTTCAAGATGCTGCTGACGCATATTTTCAATTTTAATTTTAATAAGAGAACCAAATTTCTGCCCGTAACTAAGTGCGTCACCCGGTTCTTCTGTATGGATATGTACTTTCGCAACTTCATCATCAGAAATAACAAGTAGAGAATCACCGAATTGACTTAGACCTTGTCGGAATTGGGATTCATCGTATGGATTCGATTGCAGCTTATCATCCTCAAACTTCACCATGAATTCCGTGCAATATCCGAATTCAATGTCTTCCGTATTCATGAAACCTTGGACTGTACGATGATGTTCCGCACTTACTAAATCATCCATGGACTCGACAACAGTTCTTGATGGAAGTTCTTCGCCTTTCAAGCATGCCAAGAAGCCCTCATATACGTAAACGAGACCTTGTCCACCACTATCAACGACGCCAACTTCCTTTAATACCGCCAATAGATCTGGCGTTCGTTCAAGTGAAGCTTGTGCCTCTTTTACTACAGCTTCCATTACCTCAATAATGTCATCTGTCGACGCAGCTTTTTCAACTCCGATAGTAGAAGCATCTTTTGCGACAGTTAAAATTGTTCCTTCAACAGGTTTCATAACCGCTTTATAGGCCGTTTCAACACCATACTTCAAGGCAGCTGCAAATTGTACTCCATTGACAGTTGCTTCGTTTTCAATCGCTTTTCCGAAACCGCGGAATAACTGTGACAGAATAACGCCAGAATTACCACGCGCACCCATCAGCAATCCTTTCGATAACGCTTGTGCAGTTTGACCGATATGAGCAACGGCATTATCTTCTGTTTCCTTCGCTCCCGAAGTCATCGATAAATTCATATTCGTACCGGTATCACCATCAGGTACCGGAAAAACATTTAGTGAATCGACATAATCTGCATTTTGATAAAGATGGTGGGCACCCAGCTTTATCATTTCCGCGAATTTCAAGCCATCTATGGTTTTCATAGAAATTATTTCCTCCTCTTACAGGTTCGTCACTCGGACTCCCTGGACAAAAATATTAACAGATTTCACAGTCATGCCGACTGTCTTTTTCAATGTATACTTCACTTTTGATTGTACTTGGTAGGCGACTTCTGAGACTTTAGTGCCGTATCCGACAATGACATACATATCGATATGCGTATCATCGCCAATATTACGGACGATGACTCCCCGCGTGAAATTTTCTTTCCCAAGGATTTCAGTAAGGCCATCTCGGATCTGATGCCTTGAAGCCATTCCGACAATGCCATAACATTCGATAGCCGCCTCCCCAACTATCTGGGTAATGACGTCATTCGTAATAGCAATTTTGCCGTATTCGTTCTTCACTTCGATTGACATGTGTAATCCCCCCCGGATCCTTTTTCACTAACCCCATTGTACTATACCTGTTATAATAATAAAAGAAAGCAATTCTACGACTATCAAATACGCCTCGGTGTATTGCGTCCAGATTAAATAAATAGAAGTTAACCTATGAACGTCGCATCCTTGCGACAATAAGGAGGAATGAAATTCAATTCCTCCCTGTTGGTTACTCTGGCGTTGCCACAGGACGCAGCGATCTTAGCCAGAGTTCCACTATTATGCAACGGTTTGAACCCCGCAGAATTATAAGCATCGTTGGCATTTACCTCTCCATTTGTAGGTGCGGAAGAATTTTTGCTGAATAAAGTTAAACGTGTAAAGGTAATTACCTTGAAAGATGTCACAAAAAAGGTTGCAACACGTTTACGCATATGATACATTATTATGGTATGCGAATAAAGAAGTAAATCACTTAATCAACATTCGCAAGGAGGTACTATTATGTCTAAAGAATGTGTTATCACAGGTCGCAAAGCCCGTGCAGGCAATGCGCGCTCTCACGCAATGAACGCAACTCGTCGTACATGGGGTGCGAACCTTCAAAAAGTCCGTATTCTCGTTAACGGTAAACCTAAACGTGTATGGGTCTCTGCTAGAGCCCTTAAATCAGGTAAAGTTCAACGTGTGTAAAGGACTGTAATTAAAGCTTAAACGCCTTGGTTTTTAAGCTTTAAAGAAATAAAACGCCGGGCTGAATTTCTTCAGCCCGACGTTTTTTCTTTTTTCCTTTTTTTATTCTTAGTATTGCTTGCAGTAGCCTTTGGTGAATCATCTTTCTGAAAAGCAACCATGAACTTCCGTACGACTCCACTAACAAACTTTGGCATTGTAAACGTATATACCCGCAATTCCCCACTCCTTTCAGGAATCTGAACTCCTTACCATTAAGCATATGCCCTCATGGAACGAAATAGTACAGACTTCCTCAGCCAGTTCATTGCTTGTAAATAACGTCATGCCAGTTTCAAGCACTGCATCTACCATTTCGTATTTGAAACCTGTAAGTGTAAGTCCTCTAACAGCCCCACCGAATGAGAAAAAGGATATGTATTTAAAACGTTCATCCGGCGTCACTTGATAGTTTCCAGGTGTAAGTATAGAAAGTTCATTCGTCCCATTACGAATTGAAAATGATGTATGGTTATGAGCTGTTTGAAGCCGGTATAGAAGATGAAGGGCTGATTCCATATGATCCAGCCTTCCTCCTGTAACCCCCGTCAAAATGACACGTTCTGGACCGTAGGAAAGGGCACGTTCTACCGCAAGTTCAGTATCGGTCTCATTTTTTTCCGAACGAAATCGACCGATTATGCGGACCGCGGCGGCTATCTCATCGTATTCACTTTTCGTAACCGAATCAAAATCCCCCACTGCTTCAAGAGGAATAATTCCTCTTTGCAGCAAGTGAAGCGCACCTCTATCTGCCCCGATGAACACCGTATCTTTATGATGAAATTCCGTTAAATCAGCTATTTCTGAATCAGGTCCGCCTGCACAGACGACAGCAACCTTCATTTTCTTAGCGCACCTTCACCAGCAGCTTTTATACGGCGTAAAGCTTCCGCACGATTAGGTGCATTGTAGATAGCAGATCCTGCGACAAAGATTGTAGCACCCGCTTCTGCACAAGGTACAATCGTTTCTTCATTAATGCCACCGTCGATTTCAATTTCAATCGGTAGTCCTCGCTCACGAATAATGTCGGCTAGCTGTTTCACTTTCGGTACGACAGAATGAATAAACTTCTGACCACCGAATCCTGGATTGACCGTCATAAACAGGACTAAGTCAATTTCATCTAGCACATGAAGAATCGTTTCAACCGGTGTATGCGGATTCAAAACAACTCCTGATTTCACCCCGTAGGACTTAATCAATTGCAGTGTGCGGTGCAAGTGAGGGCACGCCTCTACGTGTACCGTAATATAATCAGCCCCAGCTTTTGCAAATTGTTCAATATACATGTTTGGATTTTCAATCATTAAATGGACATCCAGTGGCAATTTCGTTACTGGTCGAAGTGCCTCAACAACAATCGCTCCCATTGTAATGTTCGGAACGAAATGCCCATCCATGACATCGATATGGATGAGTTCCGCGCCCGCCGCTTCCACTTCTTTTACTTCTTCGGCAAGCTTTGAAAAGTCTGCTGCTAAAATTGAAGGTGCAATTTTAATCATGTTTTTCATACCTCGGCTTTCGGTCAAGTATTTCTTGCATGAACTGCAAGTAGTGATCATAGCGATGACGTGGAATTTCTCCCGTCTCCACCATCTCTTTTACTGCACACTTTGGTTCTTTCAAGTGCAAGCAACCTCGGAATCTACAGTTCGGCGCAACTTCATCCATATCTACAAAGTAACGTGACAATTCCTCTTTTTCGATATGATCGAATTCAAGTGAACTGAAGCCCGGGGTATCTGCGACAAGACCACCTAATATTTCAAGCAACTCAACATGGCGCGTCGTATGCTTTCCGCGTCCAAGTGCTTCAGATATTTCCCCCGTCTTCAATTCAAGCGTAGGCAATACAGTGTTCAACAATGTCGATTTGCCAACACCCGACTGTCCTGCAAGAACCGTAGTCTTTCCTTCAAAATAGGGATTCAACAAGTCAGTCAGCTTAGGGTCGTCAATAAAAGTCTCGATAACGTCATAACCGATTTTCTTATAATACGCCGCTGATTCAGCTACCATTTTCAGTTCATCAGCATTCGCAAGATCTTTTTTCGTCAGGCAGATAATTGGTTTCACATCGAATGATTCGACGACAACAAGAAACCTGTCTAACAGGTATTGACTAAATGCCGGCTCCACAATTGAGAATACGAGCAGTGCCTGATGCACATTCGAGATTGGCGGACGGACAAGTTCATTGAAGCGCTCATGCACTTCAGTGACTGTCGCATCATTATCTTCAACACGTACATAGGTCACAAAATCACCAACCAGCGGATGAATACCACGGTTTCTGAAAACTCCGCGTCCTCGACATTGAATTATTTCCCCGTCATTTTCCACATAATAATACCCGCTGATTGCTTTTCTAATTTGTCCTTCTGACATTCTTTCACCCCTTCGATTTAGTATCGGTTTAACGGACCGTTTCCGCTTCGATAATTATTGAATCACGCGTAATTTTATATGCCCCAGTCTGTCCTTCTTCCAATTTAAGTTGAATTTTACGCTCGGTAGTTTGCGTAATGATGAACTCATCAACAATGGTCATCGTCGTATTGTTTTTGTCTTGAATAGAAATTTGAATAAGCTGTGGTACTAGAACAGACTGTTGACCGCCATCGGAGTTGTTCCCATCTTCTTCGTCATCGTCTTCGTCTTCCTTATTAGGGGGCTCAACCACTGCCGGTACATACTCAATTATCACCGTTTTAACAATTAACTTATCGGCTTTTTTCTCCGGACCTTTTGATACGACAACTTCAACTTTTGCACCTGGCGCAATCCTTGTATTTCCAGGTGGACTTTGCCTAATGACAAGCCCTTCAGAAAACGTGGCAGAATGCTCAGTTTTTGATACCTTAATATCGAATCCAGACGAATTTCTATAGTCCTGCAGCTGTTCAGCGTCAAAACCCGATAGATTGCCCAGTTCTCTTAAGCCTGGACCACTACTCACGGTAAACAGTAAATCCGTTTCGCTTAGGATTACTTCCCCCGCGGCGGGATCTTGTCCAATGATTGTCCCCACTGGTTGTTCGGAAGATTCCGGATTTGAATTAATCGACTTAAAACCCTTATCATCTAAAGAAGCCATAGTTATTTCGGCATTACGGCCCCTATAATCAGCAAGGATGCTTGGTTCTTTACCGGCACTAATATACAAAGTAATCTTTGAGTCAACAGCGCGTTTTTTATCTGCCTCGGGTATCGTTTTAATGACTTCCCCCTCTTTAAATTCATCGGAGTGCTGTTCCTCTCCAATAACTGAATTGAAGCCTTTTTCTGCGAGCGTATCCCTAGCTTCCGCTTCTTCCATTCCACTCACATCCGGAATAACCGCCTTTTTAGGACTTAGCACGCCTGGGATAAGGGACAATAAAAGTAGCAGGATTGCTACACCAGCAATTCCACCAACAATGTAGGGCCATTTCTTTCGTTTTTTTGGTGGTGGCGGAAATTGTTCAAGCTGAACTGGCTCATTTTTCTTAGTCATTTCAACACTATCAAACTTTGTCGTATCACTAACGATTGGTATCGCGCGCGTACGATCATCATCGAACACAATTGCGAACTTCTTCTCGTTTGCCCGTTCGGGTGACAAGACAGTTAACAAATCATCATACATTTCGTCTGCCGAATCATATCGATAGGTGGCATCTTTCATAGTCGCCTTCAAAATAACATTTTCTAAACTTTGTGGAATAGAAGGGAATAGCATTCTCACTAAGGGTGTTTCTTCTTGTAAATGCTTTAATGCAATCGCAACTGCAGTATCTGCTGTAAATGGCAATTCGCCTGAAAGTAATTCGTAAAGTACGATGCCTAATGAATAGATATCGGACTTTTTCGTTGCCATTCCGCCACGTGCTTGTTCGGGTGACAAGTAATGAACCGTACCAATGACTGAATTCGTTTTTGTATGCGCTGTTGCACTTAGTGCCATCGCAATACCGAAATCAGTGATTTTCGCATTTCCATCCGAATCCATTAAAATATTCTGCGGTTTAACATCACGATGGACGATGCCATTATGATGAGCATTCGCAATTGCAGAAACAATCTGCTGCATAATCGGCAATGCTTGCTTAGGTGTCAAGGCGCCGTTATCTTGAATAAACTTCTTCAAAGTTTGTCCTTCTATATATTCCATCACCAGGTAATGCAGTTCATCTTCCTCACCCACATCGAATATATCAACGATGTGCGGGTGTGTCAGACTCGTTGCAGAAAGTGCTTCACGTTTAAATCTTCTTTTCAGTGCCTCTTCATTCACAAAATCATAATTAAGGACTTTAATTGCAACATCGCGGTCCAGGATGATGTCATGCGCAAGATATACTTTTGACATGCCGCCGTCACCAATATTCCTCACAATTTCATAACGTCCACCTATTCTAGATCCAATCATGGATTAGTCGCCTCCACTTCACTCGAGTCGATTAATATAACGGAGATATTGTCTTCCCCGCCCATCTTGTTCGCTAAATCCACAAGTTCTTCGGTTTTATCACGTAGCGTAGCGGTAGATAGAACAATGTCATTCATCGATTGTTGATTGACTTTATTGCTCAGACCGTCCGTACAAATGAGCATGTACATGTCATCTTCCAGCTCAAGTGAATAAAGATCCGGCACAAGCTTTTTTTCCGAACCTACCGCTTTCATAATCCAGTTGCGTCGTGGATGCACGGCCGCTTCTTCCTCGGTAATCTCCCCACTGTCAAGAAGGACATTTACGTAGGAATGGTCTCGTGTTACTTGGCGCACACCTTGTCCATCAATTGTGTATACACGGCTATCTCCAGTATGCGAAATAAGACAAGAACGTCCACGAATGAGGGCAGCTTCAAGCGTCGTTCCCATTCCTTTATACGCTTCATTTTCGTTTGCATGTTTGTAAAGTAAGTCGTTTACGTAAATGATTGCTTCTTGCAGCCACTGCGCCCATTTACCTTCCGCTTCAAACTTGGAGCTATCAAGTTCCATGAATTGCTCGCCAATTACTTTGACCGCCGTCGAACTGGCGTAATCCCCCCCGAGGTGGCCACCCATACCATCCGCTATCACAGCAAGCATAATGCCGTTCGGAAGTGTGTATACAGCTGCACTATCTTCATTGACTGTTCTTTTTCTGCCGATATCCGTCAAGACTTCAAATCGCAACGTTTATCCCCCCTTTTGCTTCGAGTTCTTTGCTCACTTACCTTTTTTTCGGAAAGCTGCAACAAAAAATCCGTCGCTGCCAAAGTGTTGCGGAAGTACTTGAAGAGTATTTTCTTCAATCGCTAATTTCTCGTTACCAGTGAGTTGTGGCAAAGGGATTTTCTCCATATCCGTATGACGCTGTAAGAACTGTTCAACCATACCTTGATTTTCGGCATACTCCACTGTACACGTACTGTAGACAATGACACCGTCCGATTTAATCAATTCACGGGCCGTATCAAGCAGATCTGATTGAATCGACGTCAACGCATCGAAATCAGCTTGCGTTTTGTTGTACTTAATTTCAGGTTTTCTACGGATAACACCAAGACCACTACAAGGAGCGTCGACAAGAATACGGTCGAACGAAGACAGCTCGTATAGCTCAGTTAGTTTCCTGCTGTCCCCACTTAATGCTTTAATTGACGTTAAGCCAAGGCGAGTCGCATTTGCTTCAATAAGCTTCAGTTTATGCTCATGTAAATCATGCGCGAAAACTTCCCCCTTATCGTTCATTTTTTCAGCTATATGAGTTGTTTTCCCTCCCGGCGCTGCACACATATCAAGCACTTTCATACCTGGTGATAAATCAAGGGCAAGGACAGGTAACATTGAACTTTCGTCTTGAATCGTGATAAGCCCCTTTTTATAGGCTTGAGTATTTGCAGGATTGCCACTATCTGAAATGATACACTCCGGTACAACCTCTCCTTTTCTTACTTCAACGCCTTCTGATTCGAGTAAAGCAATGACTTCTTCTGTCGTAGCTTTTGCTGTATTGACACGGATCGTCATCGCTGCTGGATGGTTATTTTCATGTGCCATAATAGCTGCGTCTTCCTCACCAAATTGTTCAATCCAACGCTTGATTAACCATTCTGGATGACTCGTTTCGATAGAGGTTTTCAACGTACCATCTTGCATTTCATCAAGTGAACGGACGCCTTTGCGCAATACGGAACGAAGAATACCATTTACAGTTGGTGCTATCCGTTTGTGACCGCGTCTTTTCGCAATTTCAACAGCTTCGTGAACAACAGCATGCGGAGGAATTTTCGTTAAATAAACGATTTGATATAACGATAACCGAAGAAGCTCTCGAACCCAGCCGTCCAATTTACCACGGACAAACGGCTCAAGATAATAATCGAGCGTCATGCGGTGTTGGAGCGTACCATATGTCAATTCCGTTAACAAGCCACGGTCTTTCGTTTCGATTCCATACTTTTCAATTGTTCTGTGCAGCAATAGATTACTATAGGCTTGATGATCATTTATCTCCATCAATATTGAAAGGGCTGCGTCTCGGACGTTGCCGTTCCATATTTTCTTTTTCGGTCTAGTATTCATAGTCATTCAAAGTGATCCCCTTTACTCCATTTAGATCCCGTTCCGCGGATAAATTCATCCGCTAGCATCCGTTTTTTTCCGGCTGGTTGAAGATCCGTTATTGCTACAGCGATATCATCGCCTGCTTTGACAATAATACGATCACTTTCGATAGCAATAATTGTCCCCGGTAACGCACTGTCAGTTGTATGGATTTTCTCACTCCACCAAATCTTAACGTTTTCACCTTGAAATACGGTATAGGCAACTGGCCAAGGATGAAGTCCACGGATTTTATCGTAGATTGCTTTTCCGCCTTTCGACCAGTCAATCCGTTCTTGTTCACGGGAGATGTTACGTGCAAATGTCACGAGTGATTCGTCTTGAACTATTTGCGTATTTGTTTCGTTTAAAATAGATGACAATGTCTCTTTCAGTAGTGCTGTCCCCGCCACGGATAGTGCCTTGAACATACTTCCTGTGTGATCCGTATCAGAAATAGGCACTGTCACTTGTGAAATGATATCGCCTGCATCAAGTTTTTCGACCATATACATGATAGTGACGCCCGTTTCGGTTTCACCATCCATGATCGCCTGGTGAATTGGCGCACCGCCGCGATATTTTGGTAATAAGGATGCGTGTACATTTATGCAACCGAGCCGTGGAACTTCCAACAGTTCCTTCGGTAAAATCTGGCCAAATGCTGCAGTCACGATTAAATCTGGTTTTAGCGCAATAATATCTTCAAGCTCAGTGGAACCTCTCAGTTTTTCAGGCTGAATAATCGGCAATCCAAGTCGCAGTGCTTCAACTTTTACTGGTGGAGGTGTTAAGACACGCTTTCGGCCGACTGGCCTGTCCGGCTGAGTGACGACCGCCGCGATAGTATGTCCTTCGTCAAAGAGCATTGTTAGAACAGCTACCGAAAACTCTGGTGTTCCCATAAAGACAATCTTCGTCATTGCAGCTCACCTCCACCGTTTTCCCCAACTATCTCTTCTTCTTCTTCTAATTCAGACGGATCGACAACACGAATGATTTTCGAATCAAATAATACGCCATTTAAATGATCGATTTCATGAAGAATCGCACGTGCTTCATAGTCTTCGGCTTCTAATTCATAAAGTGCGCCATTGCGCTCCTGTGCTTCAATACGAACAAAAAATGGTCTTTCTACCTCGCCAAATAATTCTGGGAAACTGAGACAGCCTTCTACCTCTATTTCGGATCCTCCGGTTGCTGTTACAACAGGATTGACCATTTCAATGACATCCTGTCCTTCGCCCATATCAACGATCGCAACACGAATAGCTTCACCAATTTGAGGTGCAGCAAGGCCAATACCATCCGCCGCCACCATTGTGTCGTACATATCATCTAACAGCTTTGAAAGCTTCTTATCAAATTTCACTACTTCTTTACATTGTTGTTGAAGAACCGGAGCCGGATGCTTCACAATTTCACGTATTGCCAAATCTATTCCTCTTTTCTATGTTGTTATCTAAGATGTTATTTAACCTTGTACTGCGGGTGTGTTTTGACATGAAAAATGCACGTCTAGACTCAAGGCGCCTAGCCCGGGCCCACACGAAGTGGGTCATGCATCTGTTGCCACAGGACGTGGCGAACTTCAGCTGCCTTCTTTCGCTTCAGTCTAGCTGATAAAGGCATAATAACGCCTTTATCTTCAAGCCTTCCAGCGCTTTTCGGGGCTGAACAGGCGCTTTCGCTTTTGTTTAGTATATAGACGCAGGTTCTACGTCAACGGTCATTGTCAGTCCTGATTTTATCCAGTCCGTCCGGTAGTACTTAATAAGCTGTTGCAGCGTTTCTGTCAACTTCGGCTCTTTTTTGTATTTTATCAAACATTGGTAGCGATATCTATTGTTCACTCGACTGATAGCGGAAGCAGTTGGTCCTATAACGACTGTTCCCGCAGATAAGTTCTGTTTCAGGTAGCGAGCTCCCTTTTCTGCAAAGTCCGCTACTTTCAATAAATCCTCGTGCGTAAACTGTACAAGCGTGACGAAATAGAATGGTGGATAGCCATATTGTCTTCTGGCTGCCATTTCCATGTTATAAAAAGGTTCATAATGCTGCGCTTTCGCTAATTCGATTGCGTAATGTTCAGGGGAATAGGTCTGGATGAAAACCTCTCCAGGTAATTCGTGGCGTCCAGCTCGTCCACTTACTTGCGTCATCAATTGAAAGGTTTTTTCAGCGGCACGGAAATCGGCTAAATGGAGTGTTGTATCTGCAGCAAGCACACCGACAAGTGTAATATTTGGGAAATCTAGCCCTTTTGCAATCATTTGAGTCCCAAGCAGGATATCGGCTTGTCCTTCACTGAACTGCCTAAGAAGCCGTTCGTGTGAACCTTTTTGCCTCGTTGTATCGACATCCATTCGAAGGACACGTGCTGTAGGAAACAGTTTCGCAATTTCTTCTTGTGCTTTTTGAGTCCCGGTTCCAAAAAATCGAATATGTTCACTCTTACATTCCGGACATACGAGCGGCACTCGTTCTTCATGACCGCAATAATGGCATTTCAACTGTTCATGCGCACGGTGATAGGTCAGCGAAATATCACAATTCGGGCATTCAACGACCGTACCGCAATCCCGGCAGAGTACAAAAGATGAAAAGCCCCGCTTGTTCAGAAACAGCACGATTTGCTCTCTTTTTTCCAATCGGATACGGATTGCTTCCGCAAGCGGCAATGAAAACATCGAACGATTACCAGTCTTCAATTCCTCTCGCATATCAACGACTGTTACCGTTGGCAAGGCCTGATTTTTGGGTCGTTTCGTCAGTGTAAGCATTGTATATACACCCTTTGACGCTCGTGCATATGATTCAAGTGATGGCGTTGCGCTCCCTAGAATAACAGGACAGTTGTAATATTCCGCACGCTTAATCGCAACATCTCTTGCATGATAGCGCGGCGTATCATCTTGCTTGTACGTTGATTCATGCTCTTCATCGAGAATGATGATACCAATATTTTCAAACGGGGCAAATATCGCCGATCTTGCACCCACGACAACTTTTACTTCCCCCCGTTTAATTTTCCGCCATTCATCATACTTTTCACCAGCAGACAAAGCACTATGCATAACTGCCACAAGCTGACCGAAACGTTCCTTGAAGCGTGACGTCATTTGCGGTGTCAATGATATCTCCGGGACAAGGACAATTGCTTCTTTGCCTTTATCCAAAACGCGTTTAATGGCACGTAAATACACTTCTGTTTTTCCACTACCCGTTACACCATGAAGAAGGAACGTTTCTGCTTGTTGACCATCTGCGGACGCTGCTATATTATCAACTGCGATTTGCTGTTCGTCAGTCAACTGTTCGGGTATCGCTGTATCTTTCAATTGGGGTGCATCAGGTTCACGGTACACTTCAGCAAGTTCTTCGAAAGCCGCGCCTCTTTCTATGACAGTTTTCAGCACAGCCGCTTGAATTCCCGATTGTTCCATTAGTTGTTTTGCACTGATTGTTGTCCCTGCATATTCCAACATCCAGCGAAGTAATTCTGCTTGTTTTTTCGCATTGGAATGAATGGAGTCTATTAAAGATTGAAGCGTTGCCTCGTCTGCCATTTTTATCATGCGCACTTTTTTCACAGCAGTTTTCTGCCCTACAGCCGTATCAACTGTGACAATCCCTTGAGACGCATACCTTTTTAACGTTTTCATCAATTCTGCTGAGTCCACTTCTTTCAACTGAATCCGTTTCCTACCCGCAAGAAAAGCTTTAAAGTCAGCGTCTTCAATTCGTTCTGGTTCTTCGACAATGATGAACTTTTCATATTTTGCACGCATCGCAGCAGGCAACATCACTTGAAGTGCATCAATTTCATACGATAACGTCTCAACCGCGAGCCAACGCGATAATTCAAGCAATTCACTAGAAATGACAGGGTCCAAATCTATAAGTTCATCTATCGGTTTAATTTTGCCAAGTGCAAGCTCACTTTCTACCTTCAATCTTGTTACATAACCGAGTACTTTCCTTGGTCCAAACGGTACTTTTACTCTGGTTCCAGGTTCAATTACGGATTCCAATGCTTTTGGAACGAGGTAATCAAACGGCCTGTCTATTGGATAAGCCGCTACATCTACAATGACTTCAGCAATCATTTAGTTGGTCACTTTCTTCTTTAATAATTGTTTCCAACAATAGAATAGCAAGTTCTTTTTTAGGCATTGCTCGGTATGGCTTATGTGTACCGTTTTTCGATAGAAGTGTAACAACGTTCGTATCCTTCCCGAATCCTGCATCCGGATCAGTCACGTCGTTGATGATAATATAATCAAGGTTTTTACTTTCCAGTTTGCCCATGCCATAGCCAACTGCATTTTCAGTTTCGGCAGCAAAGCCGACAAGAATTTGGTTCGTTTTCATAGAACCGATTGTCTTCAAGATATCGGTCGTACGTTCGAGTTCAATAACTGAGTCGCCTGCTTGTTTCTTCATCTTGTGGGGATGAATCTCTCTTGGACGATAATCCGCTACAGCAGCGGCTTTGATAACGATTGCCGCATCATCGAATTGTGTTCGGACGGCTTCAAACATCTCCGCCGCACTTTCAATATCAATGACAGTTACTCCCACAGGCTTGTCCAATCCGACAGGTCCCGAGATAAGGAATGTGTCAGCACCGAGCTTTACTGCTGCTTCCGCCATCGCATAGCCCATCTTACCGCTTGAAAAATTCGATACGTATCGTACTGGATCAATCCGTTCACGTGTCGGACCTGCTGTGATCACAACTTTCTTTCCAGAAAGCGGAAGATATTTGGACGTTGTGAACCGTTCTGTAATCAGTTCTACAATCTTTTCGGGTTCTTCCAATCGTCCTTTACCTACATAACCGCATGCCAAAAAGCCTTCAGAGGGCTCGATGAATTTATAGCCATCTTCGTGCAACGTAGTAACATTTCGGATAACTGCTTTATTTTCATACATATGGACATTCATAGCAGGGGCAATCCAGACCTCAACCTGCGTAGCTAAAAGTGTGGTCGTTACCATATCGTCAGCAATACCATTCGCAAGTTTACCAATTACATTCGCTGTAGCTGGAGCAACGACGACAAGATCAGCCCAATCTGCCAAATCAATATGGGCAATCACACGTGAATTTTTTTCATCGAACGTATCGAAAAAAACATCGTTTCGTGACATCGCCTGGAATGTAAGTGGTGTAACAAATTCCTTTGCGGATTCAGTCATAATGACCCTTACGTCCGCTCCTGCCTGCGATAACTTACTTACAAGTGCAACAGCTTTATAGACCGCGATTCCGCCAGTGACACAAAGGAGGATTTTTTTATTCAACAACATGATCTCATCCCTTCTAAAAATGACAAACTCCCAAAGAAAAACTCGTTTCTAAGGGAGTATCACGTTTATTTATTTATGATATGAAAAGCGAAAGGAGCCGTTAACAAATGAACGCAGCCTAAGTGCGCCGCGTCTGGCGACTGAAGCCTAGACAACACTTCGAATCGAAAACCCCACTGTCTTTCAAGTGCAAAAACAGCTGGCCCTATTAAACTTCGTCTTCATAGACGATTGAATCGTCCGATTTCTTTTTAGATAGTACGCCTGCCGCTACTTCTTCAAGCGCTTTGCCGACATTCTTATTCGAGACATAAGAATTAAGAAGCTTAGTGCCTTCTTCTTGCATTTGACGTGCACGTTTTGAAGCGAGTGTCACAAGTGTGTATTTCGAGTCGATTTTTTCTTTTAGAGAATCGATTGATGGAGTTAACATTGATTATTCCCCTTTCAGCATACCTAGATAGATTTTTTCAACACGTTCTCTGCGGCAATGTTCGGCAGTGACAATGGCATTGATGCGATCGCATGCATGTGCCACTTCGTCGTTTTCTACGACGTAATCGTACAAATTCATCATTTCGAGTTCTTCACGCGCTTTCAAAATACGTGATGCAATGACATCGGCTTCTTCGGTACCTCTTCCTACAAGTCTGTCTTCAAGTTCCGACAAACTTGGGGGTGCAAGGAAAATGAATAATCCGTCTGGAACTTTGGCGCGCACTTGTGCCGCACCGACAACCTCAATTTCGAGGAATACGTCTCTACCAGCGTCAAGTGTTGCATTAACATAATCAAGCGGAGTACCGTAATAATTGCCTACGTACTCAGCATATTCAAGTAGCCTATCTTCTTCGACCAACCGTTCGAATTCAGCTCTTGATTTGAAAAAATAATCAGAGCCATCCACTTCACCTTCGCGCGGACTTCTCGTCGTCATCGAAATCGAGTATTCATAATTCGTATCCGGTTGTGTAAAAAGCTCTTTTCGAACCGTCCCTTTGCCTACACCGGAAGGTCCAGACAGAACAATTAGAAGCCCACGTTGTTTGTACATGCAATCCCTCTTCTTATCTAATCTAATTTTACAATGGAGCTTCGGCACAATCATGCCGGCTCCGATCGTTATTGATCGAAACAATCTGTTCATATTATACCATATATGCTTGTTGTAGTGCTAAAATAGGGAAAAACGATTTGAAAGAGGAATCCTAATGGCATTTGATGGTTTATTCACAACGGCTATGGTGCAGGAGCTGCAAGTCTTAAAAAATGGACGCATCTCTAAAATTCATCAGCCGAACGCGCAAGAAGTCGTATTTCTTATCCGTGCAGACGGTAAAAATCAAAAACTACTTATTTCAATTCACTCGGCGTATTCACGTATCCAACTGACAGAAGAAGCGATTACAAATCCTTCTGAACCACCTTTATTTTGCATGGTTTTACGTAAACATTTAGAAGGTGGGTCGATTACTTCTATCGGTCAATTCGGGACAGATAGGATTATCACAGTAGACGTTAAGGCAAAAAATGAAATTGGGGACGATATTAACAGACGGTTGTATGTTGAAATCATGGGCAGACACAGTAACTTGCTGCTTGTAGATCCCGATCGCGATATCATCGTTGATAGCATGAAACACTTACCTCCATCGGTGAATAGTTACCGTACAATACTGCCGGGGCAACCTTTCATCCCCGCCCCTCCGCAGGATAAAGTGGATCCTTTTGCGCTGACAGAGGAACAATTTAACGGGTTGCTACCTGAGCTAGAAAGTGCCCGAGACGTCGTCCAACGATTTTCAGGTTTTTCACCAGTTAATGCTGAAGAATTAGTATACCGCTTAAAAGATGCTTCGGCCGCGGATAAATTCATCGTCTTCACAGCACTCCTTGGTTCATTCAAAGGAATAGCTAGCACACCAAACATTTCGGAAATCGGGACAAAAACCGTATTTTCAGCGACGGCGCTGACACATGCCGATAAGACGATTGCGGAATACGAGACGCTAGGTGATTTGCTGGATAAAGTCTACTTCGCTCGTGCTGAAAGAGAACGTGTGAAGTCTCAAGCCGCGGACTTAGAGCGTTGGCTCGACAATGAAGTTGCTAAACTGAATTTGAAAGTGAAGAAACTTGTAAAAGAAAGAGAAGCTGCTGGAAAGCTAGATACATTCCAACTTTATGGAGAATTGCTTACCGCCAATAGTTATGCCATTGAAAAAGGTGCAACGGAAGCGACTGTCGTCAATTATTATGAAGAAGGGACAACGGTAACTATTCCGCTAGACCCTAGAAAATCACCGATTGATAACGCGCAGCGGTTTTATTCAAGGTATTCTAAAGCGAAAACAGCACTTATCATGATCGCTGAACAGCTTGAAAAAACGGCAGAAGATATCGCCTACTTTGAAATGATTAAACAACAAGTACTACAAGCATCCCCTATAGACATCGCAGAAATACGTGAAGAGTTGGCGGAACTTGGTTTTCTAAAGGCTCGCAAGTCGAAAAAGAAACTGAAACCAAAAAAACCAGTACCTGAAACATTTGTATCATCTTCAGGTGTGAAAATTTCAGTTGGCAAGAACAATAAGCAAAACGACTATTTGACGTTCAAAATTGCTTCAAGGGACCAAACTTGGCTCCATACAAAAGATATTCCCGGGTCTCATGTATTGATTCATGATGCGAATCCTGACGAAGAAACAATTCGTGAAGCGGCAATCCTTTCCGCCTATTTCAGTAAGGCGCGCGGATCTTCAGCCGTGCCGGTTGATTACACCGAAGTACGGCATGTGAAAAAACCGAACGGCTCTAAACCTGGATTTGTTATCTATTTTGAACAAAAGACAATTTTAGTCACTCCAGATGAAGATACTGTTATGAAGCTTAAGAAATGAAAAAAAGCTATTCCATATGGAATAGCTTTTTTTCATTTCAAGAAGTATATGCTTACCTACTATTATTCCACTCTTCCTATATAACCACGAGTCTACGCTAAATGGATACACCGTACCAAATCACTTTAGCAATTATCTTGAAGTCACCCTTCGATTTGAACGGGACTATACAATCATGAAAACTATTATCCGTTGATTCCGGTCTTAAGACGATCACTTTTTGCAATTCGATTCTTCTATAACGTCTGACGGCATATTCATTATCAAAACAGTAAACGGCAATGTCACCATCTGCTAAATCATCCCGTTCGATTTTTCTCGCAACGACAGTAGCCCCTTACGGAAAAAGTAAATTCATACTTTCTCCACTTGCTTTGAATGCAATCATTTTTTTGTCCTTCGGGTATTCTCCTAAGAAACTGGCGGGCGGTTTAATAAATTCAATCCCATCACCTTCAATGCCATCTGTAAGTAAAAGTGAAGCCGCTAAAATAGATGGTAAGTATGGAACGGTTATCGTCTCAGCTGTAGGAAAAGAGTTCTCTTTAAAGAAGTATTCCATCGGAACGTCAAAATAATTTGCCAGTTGCTGTAAGGACCCAGACCTCTGAAATTTATGACCCTTTTCCCATTCCGAAATCGTTGATTGGCTCATCCCAATTGCTTGAGCAAGTTCCACCATCGTTACTTTATTTCTTTCCCTCAATCGCTTCAAACGACTGGAAAATTGTTCTTGAATAAGATTGGCGACGAATAGAACCTCCATTTACTTCACACACTGATTGTACATCATTTTAGAGGAGATTTTATTCGATATAACAAATAAACATGTGAAAATACTCCTATAAAGCCCTGCTTGCGATATCACTTTTAGTAATATATAATTACATGTATAGGAGTAATTTATATGATATCTGAAAAACGAGTGCCATTTTACCTACACCAAACACTTCATTCTTTGTGATTAAAATACGGGATGAATTTGCTGAAAGCTTAGGTATCAGTACAACAATATTTGATAAATGGGAAAAGATTCTTCCAACATTTCTTTTAATCATATATTAAAGTTGGAAGAGATATTTCAATAGCCATCCAAGCATATTTTTTTCGAAAAAGAGATTACTTTAAGTAATTCAGAAAGAATAAATCGTCAGTAAAAACAACTTAATAACTTCAACAAATGTTAATGTCCTGTATTCAAAGAAAGTTGTCAAAAAGTTAACCCATGATAATTTTCTTTGAATACAAGACACGGAGTCTTCGTTAAATATTACAGAGAGGTGTTGTTTTGTTAAGGTGGTCAATTTAGATTCTATAGATGACGTTGGGTTAGTTATTTCAAAAATTATGGACAAACAATCAAAATCGTTTCAAACAAGTTTAAAGGACTTCCAGGTTTTATTAGATGAAGGTAAATTAGAGATGGTTATTGTGAAAAATGTCCTATCTATTTATAATGCGTTAGAAACCCTACATAAAGAGAAGAAAATTGATAACCAAGAATTCAAGCAACGCACTGAATCCTTAATCAATATTGTTCAACTTGTTGGCGATGTAAACGCAAATCACATACATAGACGCAAGCCTTGAATTGATCAAGATTTGCCTATAATATAGAACAATGCTTATAATTAATCCGGATGAAACTTAGTTATAAATGTATGTAAAAAATGCTATTCCACGATGGTCTCATCCATCGCGCAATAGCATTTTCTATTTTTAATACTTTTTTGGGCGGATAGCGTCATACTCAAACACCCAAAAGTTTACTCTGACGCTTTTTTACTTTTATCGACTCTATTGTAGTCAGACAATTGAATCACCCGAACATCGCGGGTATTCAACTCGTGGTAAATTCCTCTGCTATCCCGAAACGAAATGTATCGGTCTCGCTCACTTTGGATTAGCTCTTCCGCTTTTTCTTGAGACTCCATATAAATAAACCTTCTTATATAATGCTCTTCATCAAAGAAATAGGTTACTTTGAATTCTTGCATTCGATGCACCTCCTGATAAGCCTAAGCAGTCTAGTCCTGCTATGGACCAGTCAATTTTTCGTTACGTTTTTCCATTAACTCTAAAAATCAAGTCTGTCCATTTCCTTTCATACCTATTCTTCAACTTTTGATAAGCGATATTCAATAAGAGAATTCAAATGTAAGTAGTATATGCTGGTGTTTTCATACACACTTTTGACAACTGATTTTTGCTGTGGTTTGATTATAGAATAGATGGACAATTAAACTAGCTGTGTTGAAATAAAGAATCTCATTGAATCCGCTGCGGCGCTATGGGGTGCCTTCGCTTAGTTTATATTCATATAGGTAGTCGTAGGCTCAACATAACTAGCAATCACTTCTTTTAGAAAGTGGGTATACCTCAAATGACAACTATTAGTGCTGAATTAATAAACTTATCAATCGGATTACCGAAAAAAATGAAATACGGTACTGATAAAGAAATGGATACTGGCATTTGCAAAGAAACAATTGAGACGGTCTTTTTATCGAATGATGGCTTTCGAGGAGATGGTGTAGCAGACCTTCGGCATCATGGGGGTCTTGACCGCGCTGTTTGTGTCTATCCACATGAGCATTATTCGCTTTGGGAACAGGAACTTAACAAGCCCCTACCACGTTCGGCTTTCGGGGAGAATATAACAGTCACCAATATGTTGGAACAAGACGTTCATATTGGTGACATTTTTCGTCTTGGTGATGCTATCATTCAAATATCGCAAGGAAGAATTCCATGTAGCACGATTACAAAGAGAACCGGTACGCCTCCCCTTCTCAATAGAATGGTAGAAACCGGTTTCACGGGTTATTTATGTCGTGTCTTAGAAGAAGGCACTGTACAAAAAGATTCGACAATTGCATTAGTAGAATCACATCCAAAACAGGTATCCGTCCTTCTTGCAAACCAGATTTATTTTCATCATCCAAAAGATATTCAAGGCATCAATAAAGTATTAGACATTCAAGAATTGGCTCTTGATTGGCGAGAGCGGTTAACTAAGCGATTGGAGACATTAACAAATTCAGTTTAAAAATTTTCTGTATAATCTTATTTGAGTTACTAGAAAAAAAGCTATTCCACATGGATTTCACCATGGAATAGCTTTTCAATTTATTTCAATAAACCAGCCTTCAATTTCCCATGCCACTCAAGCAAACTAGTCATCGACTCTTCATTGATGGCACCTTTTTCTTGTGCGACTTCAGCAAGTGCACCGAAATCAGTCAGGCTCTTGTAAGTTAATCCCGCCGACGCAAATGTTTCATCTGCGCTTTGCAGTTCATATGTAAAGATAGAAACAATGCCAGTCACTTCAATACCTTCAGAACGCAGTGCTTCCGCTGCATTCAAGCTACTGCCGCCCGTTGAGATCAAATCTTCGATAATTACCGCTTTATCTGCGACATCAACTTTCCCTTCGATTTGACGGCTTCGACCGTGTCCTTTTGCTTTTGAACGGATATATACCATCGGTAATCCAAGAATGTCTGCAACCCAAGCTGCGTGTGGAATTCCCGCTGTTGCCGTCCCTGCAATGACCGTTGTTTCAGGATAATTTTCACGAATCAATCCTGCAAGGCCTTCCGCAATCTTTTTCCGTCCAACCGGATCTGACATCGTCAAACGGTTATCGCAGTAGATTGGGGATTCAATGCCTGATGCCCATGTAAACGGTTCTTCAGGACTTAATTCAACTGCACCAACATGTAATAGGATTTCAGCAACTTCTTTTCTCACCATTGTTATTTCGTCCCCTTCCAAAGTGCATGTATGTGTTCGTACGCTGCTCGCGGATCCGTTGCTCCCGTAATTGCTCGTCCAACTACTATATGTGTCGAACCTGCAAGACGCGCTTCTCCAGGTGTCGCAATCCGTTTCTGATCATGTGCTCCGCCATCTGCAAGGCGTATGCCCGGCGTCACTTTGAAAAAGGGTTTGCCGCAAACATCTACGATTGTTGTCGCTTCATGAACAGAACAAACCACACCATCAAGACCTGCTTCTTTCGTTAACTTAGCATATTGAAGGACAGACTCTTGTAGCGCAACACCTATTAACTGCTCTTCACGAACTTGCCGTTCATCTGTAGAAGTAAGCTGTGTAACACCGATTAGTGATGGCCGTGATAATCCCGATGGCGTCCCTTTATCCAATCCTTCAAGAGCCGCCTCCATCATTGTCTTACCTCCAGCTGCATGAACATTCACAAGGCCCACGCCGAATCCCGCAAGTACTTCCATCGCTGATTTCACTGTATTTGGAATATCATGTAGTTTCAAGTCAAGGAAAATGTCATAGCCAAGTTCTTTCAAACGAGCAACAATTGCAGGACCTTCTTTATAATAAAGCTGCATGCCCACTTTTACATTGACGTCCCCGTCAAAAGCCCGGAGGAAGTCAAACGTCTTTTCAGCAGAATCAAAATCAAGCGCTATAATCGGGGATGTTTTCATAGACGGTGGCTCCTTCCAATCAGTTCAGAAATATGACCAATTCCTAGCTCGTCCAACTTAGCTGGCAATTGTTCGATGATCTGTGGACAAATAAATGGATTGACGAAGTTCGCTGTTCCTACCGCTACGGCACTTGCACCCGCAGACATAAAGTCGATAATATCGGCTACCTCTGTCACCCCACCCATTCCAATTATCGGAATGTTGACTGCTTTGCTTACTTCATAAACCATCCGAATCGCAACCGGTTTAACAGCTGGGCCAGACAAACCGCCTGTACCGTTTGCAATAACGGGTCGACCTGTTTTCTGATCAAGACGCATCCCAATCAATGTGTTAATCATAGTAATGCCATCCGCTCCGCCAGCTTCAACCGCCTGTGCAATTTCCACGATATTAGTGACGTTTGGGGATAGTTTGACATAAACAGGAACTGAGGACACTTCTTTTACCGCCCTTGTCAGCTCTTTTGCAATTTCAGGATCCGTGCCAAATGTAATTCCTCCACATTTAACGTTTGGACACGAGATATTCAACTCAAGTGCCTTAACGTTTGGAGCTCGAGAAATCATTTTCGCTACTTCCACGTAATCTGCTGTTTCAGTCCCGGCAACGTTCGCGATAATTGGAACATCAAACTGTTCCAGCCACGGTAACTCGCCTTCCAATACGCCTTTTAATCCCGGATTTTGCAGTCCAATCGCATTCAGCATACCTGAAGCGGTTTCTGCAACACGCGGTGTCGGATTGCCTAGCCTCATTTCAAGTGTTGTGGATTTGATCATTATCGCGCCAAGCAAGGATAAATCATACAGTTGGCCATATTCTCTACCGAATCCGAAACAACCGGATGCAGGCATAATTGGGTTTTTTAATGATAAACCAGGTAATTCAATCGATAGTCTATTCATATTGCCACCACCCCCGCTGGGAATACTGGACCATCTGAGCATACCTTAATATATGCTTTTCCCGCTCCTTCCGTCGTTTGACATACACATGCGAAACAAGCACCGATTCCGCAGCCCATGCGTTGTTCGAATGACAGAAAGCCTTTTTTCCCTGCGTACATTTTTTCAATCGCTTCAAGCATCGGCATTGGACCACAGCTGTAATACGTTGAGAATTCATTGCCGAGTTCTGCCATAACTGTGGTCACGAAACCTGCTGTTCCTAGCGATCCGTCGACTGTCACGATATGTGTTTCGCCGAGCTTACTAAATTCTTCTTCGTAAAATACAACGTCCTTTGATTGGAATCCTAAGACATGCGTGCATTTCACGCCCTTCGCCGTCAATTGCTTCGACAACTCATACAACGGTGGTACTCCGATTCCTCCACCAATTAGGATTGCCGTTTCTCCCTGCGCCGTTTCTTCAACAGGAAAACCATTCCCAAGTGGGCCAAGCACATCTACTTCATCACCAGCACGTTTCTGTGAAAGGATTGTAGTCCCCCGACCTTCCGCGCGATAAATAATGGTCATTTCGCCGACTTCTTGATCAATGGAAGCGATTGAAATCGGACGTCTTAATAGTGGTTCAAACGAGTCTGACACACGAATATGGACAAACTGGCCAGGGGAAGAAATTTCCCCGACCAATTTACCGTTTAACTTCATTTCAAAAATGTTATGGGCAATTTGCTGTTGTGAAGTGACCGTCATTCGATCTTGGATGATCATATAGTCTCTCCCACTTTCCCCATTTCCTCAGTTTGGAATGTCATTGATTCAATAACACGTAGCATCGCATCTGCCGTATCAAGTGAAGTGAAGCAAGGTATGCCATTTTCAACTGATTCGCGGCGAATTCTGAAACCGTCACGTTCAGGCTGTTTCCCTTTTGTCAGCGTATTGATAACAATTTGTGCTTCCCCTTTTTGAATAACATCCAGAAGCGTCGGCCCTTCAGAACCAATTTTACCGATTGTTCTCACACGGATGCCGGCATTCTCTAACACGGAAGCTGTACCTCCAGTCGCTAAAATACGGTAACCGATATCCGTAAAGCGTTTAGCGATGCTTACCATCTCTTCTTTATCTTTGTCAGAAACCGTCATTATGACTGAACCGTATTCTTTTATTTCCATGCCCGCTGCAACAAGACCTTTGTACAAGGCTTTTTCAAGCGTAGTATCTTTACCCATTACTTCTCCGGTCGATTTCATTTCAGGTCCAAGCGTGATATCAACTCGACGCAATTTCGCGAATGAAAACACTGGTACTTTAACGTAGACGCCAGATGGAGCAGGAGCCAGTCCATTTTTGTAACCTTGTTCGATAATTGATTGGCCAAGAATGGCTTTTGTCGCAATGTTTGCCATCGGAATGCTTGTGATTTTACTCAAGAACGGAACTGTACGACTTGAACGTGGATTCACTTCAATAACATAGACTTGCCCTTCTGAGATGACGAACTGGATATTGAGCAGACCAACAATTCCAAGTCCTTTTGCAAGTCGTGTCGTATAATCAGCAATTGTTTCCATCTGAGAAGCCGATAAGTTTTGCGGTGGGAACACGGCAATCGAGTCACCTGAGTGAACACCTGCACGTTCGATATGTTCCATAATACCTGGTATCAACACGTTTTCTCCGTCGCATATACCATCGACTTCGATTTCAGTCCCTGTCAAGTAGCGATCGACGAGTACCGGATGATCTGGGCTCGCTTCAACTGCATGCTCCATATAATAAAGCAGTTCTTCCTCATGATAAACAATTTCCATCGCACGTCCACCTAGCACATAAGAAGGCCTTACGAGTACAGGATAACCGATTTCATTGGCAATCGCGACAGCTTCTGGTACTGAAACAGCTGTTTTTCCAAGGGGCTGTGGAATACCAATTTCGCGCAGTGCACTTTCAAATTTATTACGGTTTTCTGCACGGTCAATATCTTCAAGAGACGTTCCCAAAATTTTCACGCCGCGGGCTTCAAGACCAGCTGCTAGGTTGATAGCCGTTTGTCCACCGAACTGAACGATAACGCCTTCAGGCTGTTCTAGGTCGACGATATGCATTACATCTTCGATTGTCAGCGGCTCAAAGTATAATTTGTCCGAAATCGAGAAGTCTGTTGACACCGTTTCGGGGTTATTGTTGATAATAATTGCTTCGTAACCAGCTTCTTGGATTGCCCAAACAGAGTGTACTGTCGCATAGTCGAACTCGACGCCTTGACCGATACGAATCGGGCCCGAACCAAGAACGATTACGCTTTTCTTCTCTGTTCTAATCGATTCATTTTCATCTTCGTACGTGCCGTAAAAATACGGTGTATCCGATTCAAATTCGCCTGCACATGTATCAACCTTTTTGTAGACTGGAATAAGGCCATGCTCTTTTCGCCAATCGTAAATCGCACGCTCATCTGTGCTCCATAGTTCAGCAACTGTTACGTCAGAGAAGCCCATGCGTTTTGCAGTGCGCAACGTTTCATAATCAAACGGATTCCCTTTTAAGACTAGTTCAAACTGGACGATTTTCTGGAACTTGCGTAAGAAAAAGGCGTCGATTTGACTCCATTCGTGTATCGTTTCAACTGTCGCGCCTCTGCGGAATGCTTCGCCGATGAAGAACAAACGCTCATCGCCTGCACGACGGATACGTTTTTCAATCCATTCGTCCGTCATTGTCGAACCGTTTTTCAATGATAAACCGAATTGTCCTGTTTCAAGTGAGCGTACTGCTTTTAAAATTGACTCTTCGAATGTACGGCCGATTGCCATTACTTCGCCCGTTGCTTTCATTTGTGTACCCAAGTTCCGCTTAGCAGATTCGAATTTATCAAATGGCCAGCGTGGGATTTTCGTCACGATGTAATCAAGTGATGGTTCGAAACAAGCGTATGTTGTCCCCGTAACCGGATTCATCATTTCGTCGAGCGTCATGCCGACTGCAATTTTCGCTGCAAGCTTCGCGATTGGATAGCCTGTCGCTTTCGATGCGAGTGCCGATGATCGGCTAACACGCGGGTTCACTTCGATAATGAAGTAGTCAAAGCTATATGGATCAAGTGCAAGCTGAACGTTACATCCGCCTTCAATTCCAAGCGCACGAATAATTTTAAGTGACACATTTCGAAGCATTTGATTTTCACGGTCTGTCATCGTCTGACTTGGAGCCGCGACGATTGAATCGCCCGTATGAATTCCGACTGCATCGACGTTTTCCATATTGCAAACGACGATTGCGTTATCCGCTGAGTCACGCATCACTTCATATTCGATTTCCTTATAGCCAGCAATTGATTTTTCCAGCAAACATTGTGTAGCAGGGCTATATTTCAAACCGCTTGTAACAATTTCTTCTAGATCTGCGTCGTTGTAGCACATGCCGCCTCCTGTACCACCAAGCGTGAATGCAGGGCGAACGATAACTGGATACCCGATTCTTTCAACAAAAGCATGCGCTTCTTCAAGGTTATGGATAATATCGCTGTCAGGAACAGGTTCACCAAGTTCATTCATTAGCGTTCTGAACAAATCACGGTCTTCTGCCTTATGGATTGCATCGAGCTTTGTACCAAGGATTTCAATTCCTAATTCTTTCAATATTCCCGATTCATCCAGTTCAATCGCCATATTCAAACCAGTCTGACCACCCATTGTTGGAAGAAGTGCATCAGGGCGTTCTTTACGAATGATGCGGCTGACGAATTCAAGCGTGATTGGTTCAATATATACTTTGTCCGCAATTTCTGTATCTGTCATAATTGTTGCAGGGTTAGAGTTAATAAGAATGACACGGTAGCCCTCTTCTTTTAATGAAAGACATGCTTGAGTTCCGGCATAGTCAAACTCCGCTGCCTGACCAATGACAATCGGGCCTGACCCGATAACTAATATAGTTTCAATATCTGTACGTTTAGGCATTGAAATTCCCCTTTCGGCTGCTTGTTTTTATTACATCCATGAATCGGTCAAACAGATGTTTCGAATCTTCTGGCCCTGGTGATGCTTCCGGATGAAACTGTACGGAAAACGCTTCGTATTTCGTACTTTTCACGCCTTCAACTGAGCCGTCATTAAGTGCTTTATGTGTCACTTCAAGATCCGTACCTGCAAGTGATTGTTCATCAACAGCGTAGCCATGGCACTGGGAAGTCAATTCCGTCCTACCTGTAGTCAAATCTTTTACCGGGTGATTGCCGCCCATATGACTGTTTTTCAATTTCACTGTACGTGCTCCGCAAGCAAGGGCAAACAGCTGATGGCCAAGGCCTATCCCGAAGATTGGAGCTTTTCCTAACAATTCTTTAATCACTTCAACTGTACCTTCAACATCCATCGGATTCCCCGGTCCATTTGACAACACAATGCCATCTGGTGATAAAGATAGGATTTCCTTCGTCGATGTGTTATATGGAACGACGATAACGTCGCAATCTCTGTCATTTAATTCGCGTAAAATACCATGTTTCAAACCATAATCGATCAGGATAATTCGCTCTCCGCGACCTGGGCTAGGATAAGGTTTTTGTGTCGAAACGCGTGCAACAAGATCTGTCGGTAAGTTGTAAGATGCGACATGTGCAACCGTTTCTTGTACATTTACTTCTTCTCCTGCAGCAGTAAGAATCCCTTTTAGCGCACCTTTGTCGCGCAGCAACCGAGTTAATTTACGTGTATCGATTCCTTGAATTCCAGGAATGCCCTTCATCGTTAACAGTTCGCAAAGCGTCATGCCACTACGGAAGTTCGATGGTTCGTCTGCTAGTTCACGAACGACTACTCCGCTCGCTGCCGGTTCAATAGATTCATAATCATCCCGGTTAATACCATAGTTACCGATAAGTGGGTAGGTCATCACAATGATTTGTCCAGCTCCCGAAGGATTTGAAATGGTTTCTTGATAGCCTGTCATACCTGTTGTGAATACTGTTTCACCGATTGAAGCCTCATCAGAACCAAATGCAATTCCTTCAAAAATTGTTCCGTCTTCTAAAATAAGCATTCTTTTTTTCATCATTGTCCATCCTCCCAAACTACTTTTCCACCGAAAATCGTTTTAACTGGCCAGCCTGTGCATGTCAAACCGTCAAATGGTGTGTTCTTACCTTTAGATACAAATGTTGTGCGATCTATTTTTGCTTCTTTGTTCAAATCAAGTAACACTAAATCCGCAGTGGCTCCAACTTCAATTTTACCGTATGGTAAGCCAAATACATCAGCCGGTTTTTTCGTCATCCAATCGATGAGCTGCTGTAATGTCCATGTTCCTTTTTTTACGAAGTTCGTATAAAGGAGGGGAAATGCTGTTTCAAAACCAGTAATCCCGAATGGTGCTTTTGCAAAACCGACCGCTTTTTCTTCTGCACTATGCGGTGCGTGATCTGTTGCGATGAAATCCAGTGTGCCGTCAAGCAATCCTTCGCGCAGTGCAGCGAGATCTTCTGTTCCGCGAAGTGGCGGATTCATTTTCCAATCTGCATCATCGCCAGGAATATCCTCTTCCGAAAGGAGAAGGTGATGCGGACTTACTTCAGCAGTCACGTGCACCCCTGCTTTTTTCGCGTCGCGGATAACCCGAACCGACTCTTTTGTGCTGACGTGACAAACATGGTAATGAGCGCCAGCCGCTTCAGCCAGTAAAATATCTCGAGCGATATGGACTGATTCTGCTATAGAAGGTATTCCTGGAAGACCTAGTTCTATATTACGTTTGCCTTCGTGCATCGCGCCGCCATAGATAAGCGTATTATCTTCACAGTGTGCAACAATCGGCATACCGATTTTAGCTGCATCCTGCATCGCTTCGTACATCATGCCTGCCTGTTGTACACCGACACCATCGTCTGTGAACGCGAATGCGCCGTGTTCTTTTAGTTCTGCCAGATTCGTCCGTTCTTTGCCGGCTTCCCGAATTGTTATGGATGCGTATGGAAGGACACGGATTAGGGATTTCTGTGCGATTAAGTCATTGACGAGTGTCAGATTTTCTTTTGTATCCGGTACAGGTCGTGTATTTGGCATTGCACAGATTGTCGTGTAACCGCCTTTTGCTGCTGCAAGTGTTCCGCTTTCGATTGTCTCTTTATGCTCGCCACCCGGTTCGCGTAAGTGAACGTGGACATCGATGAAGCCCGGTGCTAGTAAAAGTCCCTTGCCCTCGATTATTTCTGCGTTTTCCACTGTAAGCTGATGACCGATTTCTGTAATTTTGTCACCCGTTACTTTTACGTCTGTTGTAACAAGTTCCCCATCACCGTTAAGCATCTGAACCCCTTGAATAAGTTTCTGCATGTCAATTCCTCCCTTTCAATACTGATTCCAATACGGCCATCCGTATGTATACACCATTTTCCATTTGTTTGAAAATTCGCGACTTTGAACATTCGATTAACGAATCTGCAATTTCAACGCCACGGTTGAATGGTCCGGGATGCATGATGATTGCATTCTCCTTCATCAGCTGCTCGTGGGCTTCTGTTAGACCATATCGTTCGTGATAACTTTCACCTGCAAAAGTACTTTCTACCTCATGTCTTTCATGTTGAACCCTAAGTAACATAACCACATCACTACTTTTAATCACTTCATCCCACGAATCCACACTGTCGAATTCTCCCGCCCACTCTGCCGGACAAAGGAAGGTCACATTTGCGCCAAGTGTCGTCAGCGCATCTGCATTGGATCGGGCTACACGGCTATGTGTAATATCCCCTGCTATAAGTACATTCAGTCCTTTAAATGAACCAAACTCTTCTTTTATTGTAAATAAATCCAGCAGTGATTGTGTCGGATGCTGACCTGAACCGTCTCCACCGTTAATGATAGAAACTGACGTTCTCCCGATCAACTGCTCATAGTAACCATCTTCGGGATGACGGATAACAAGTGCATCTACACCGATTGCTTCGAGCGTTTTTACTGTGTCGTAAATCGTCTCTCCTTTTAACGTGCTGGAGAAGCTTGATTCGAATGGCAATACATCAAGTCCGAGTTTCCGTTCCGCCATTTCAAAACTCATTTTTGTACGTGTGCTTGGTTCGAAAAACAAATTGCTGACACTATATTTCCCGGGCAATTCCCGGACACCAAACTTTTTGAATGTATCAGCCCGATCAAGGATTATCATGATTTCTTCTTCAGTCAGGTGTTTCATCGAGACAAGATGCTGCATCTGGTTTGTCCTCCTTTATAAGAAAAGCGCAAGGCGCTGTCTAGACGTGACAGGCATAAGGCGGTTTGAGAGAAGGCGTACTTCAGCCCCCACAGCAAAACGGCTTATGACCAAAGTAGAAAAAACTTATACTTTCTTATAGATTGAAAAACGAGCCTTTCCGATAGACGGAAAGGCTCGTTAAGTATGACAAACCCAAACCCTACACTTATTGTGTAGAATGGGTGTCAAACGAACCTTTCCCTGACTCTCGGAACAGTGTTAAAAGGTTTTCTATTCTTTTTCATCAACTAGGCTTTCATTTGTTCTTCCTGGCAGAACAAGGTTGAGTATCACACCGATAATTGCTGCCAGTGCCATACCTTCTATTTGGAATGTATCGCTAAATTTGAAGCTCGCACCACCAATTCCGATGACTAGAATGACTGAGGCGATTACTAGATTACGCTGGTTGCCAAAATCTATTTTGTGATCCACGAGCATACGTAAACCAGATGAAGCGATAATTCCAAACAAGAGTATCGAAACCCCGCCGAGCACTGCCGTCGGAATCGTCGCAATCAATGCCATCACTTTTCCTAAGAAAGAGAAGGCTATGGCGAAAATGGCAGCTCCTAAAATGACATAGACACTGTAAACACGAGTAAGCGCAAGTACACCGATATTTTCACCGTATGTCGTCTTAGGTGGCCCACCTACAAGACCACTTATGAGTGTTCCAAGTCCATCACCGAGTAAAGAGCGGTTCAATCCCGGATTTTTTATGTAATCTCTTCCAACGATACGTCCAAGAACGAGCTGATGCCCGATGTGTTCCGATATTGTGACAATTGCTATCGGCACCATAAGGAAAAGGAGCGTAGGTGTAATAACGAAATCATAATCCAAACCTGGAATAAGCATTTTTGGAAATTCAAACCATTTCGCTTCCGTAACTTTTGTGAAATCCAATATCCCTATGAAAGCCGAGTAAATGTAACCAACTATGATGCCAATCAGTATCGGCATTAAGCTAATAATTCCTTTGAAAAACATGAGACAGATGATAGCAACCGCCAGTGTGACAAGTGCTGCTGAGAAATGAAGCAGGTTGTATACCCTGTCATCTCCGACTTGAATTGTACTTGCCATACTGATTGCAGTTGGTGAAAGTGCCAGTCCAATTACGATGATGACAGGCGCCACAACAATCGGAGGCAATACTTTCATAATCCAATTGTAGCCCGTTTTCCAAATGAGTAATGAAATGATCCCGTAGACAAGTGCCACAAACATGCTTCCAATCATGGCGCTGCCAATTCCACCCGTTTCCGTCGCGACTTGTATTGGAATGATGAAAGCGAAAGATGAGCCTAAGTACGCTGGCACTTGGAATCGTGTTACAAGAATAAAGACGATTGTTGCAATCCCGCTTGTCAAAAGGGCGATTGCTGGACTTAACCCGACGAGTTGAGGAACTAATATTGTTGCTCCGAACATGGCAAACATATGTTGTAAACTGAGGATAATCCACCTGGTTGGTGCTGGTTTTTCATGTACATCTAATACTTTTTCATCCATTGCCCAAACCCCCGTGCGGATTACTTTATTTTGTATCTAGCCTTCAGGTGACTTACACTTTTATTTTGAATGAATTGACACACCATCTTTACCATCCGTTTCTACTACACTCACAACGACCCGTTCATCGCTTGATGTCGGAATGTTTTTCCCTACGAAGTCTGGTCGTATTGGTAATTCACGGTGACCCCGGTCAACTAGGACTGCTAGTTGGATTGATGCTGGTCTTCCAAGATCCATAACTGCATCCATCGCTGCTCGAACTGTTCTGCCAGTATAGAGAACGTCGTCTACCAAAATGACTTTCATATCTGTCACATCATGCTTGATATCTACCTGCTGGACTAAAGGTTCGTTGATACCGTGTTTTAGCATAAGGTCATCCCGATACAGTGTGATATCAAGTTCACCGGCTTTAATCGGCTTCCCTTCGATAAGTTCAATTTTTTCAGCAAGCCTGTTCGCTAAGTAAGCGCCGCGTGTTTTGATGCCAACTAGAATGCACTCGTCAATTCCTTTGTTGCGTTCAATTATTTCGTGTGCAATTCGTGTAACTGCCCTGCCAATTGCCTGCTCATCAAGAATATTTGCTTTTTCTGTCATTTCAACATCCTCCATTTTCCTTGTCTACTTCGGTCTTTCGGTCAAATGCCTTCCAGGATCCGGTGGGGTTGGATATTCTCCATAAAAAAACCTCCCGGCCTTGGATGGCGGGAGGGTATACGTGCAGAAATAAATGTACATAGAAACTGCGCGCAGCAGTTTGACTGTACTTCCGTGCAACCTTCCCAGCCTCTCTGGACTGATTTTAAAGGTATCGCTATTCAATTGCTTCATTCAGTATATATTCTACTCTTCTGTTTTGTCAACGCTTTTCCTAACTTTATCGACCAACTCTATAAAATCTTCAGGTAGAGGGCTGCTGAATTCTAAGTACTCACCTGTCACAGGATGATCAAAACCTAGCGTTCCTGCATGCAATACTTGTCCGTTAAATTCGAGTGTTTTTTTCGGTCCATATTTCGGATCTCCAACAAGTGGAAAACCAATATATTTCATGTGCACCCGAATCTGATGTGTTCTACCTGTTTCTAATCTACATTCAACAAGTGTGTAATCGCCGAACCGTTCTAGTACTTTGAAATGCGTTACCGCATGCCTTCCTTTATCAACAATTGCCATATTTTGGCGCTCCCGTGAATCACGGCCGATTGGTGCGTCAATTGTTCCATTATCGTGTGGAATATGGCCATGGACAAGTGCAGTGTAAACGCGCGTTACAGACCTGTTAACAAGTTGGTCAACTAACGACACATGCGCCTTATCATTTTTCGCGACCATCAAAAGCCCCGACGTATCTTTATCAATACGATGGACAATCCCAGGACGAACTACACCATTAATGCCAGAAAGGTCCGTGCAATGGTGCATAAGGCCGTTGACTAGCGTTCCTGATGGATGACCTGGCGCAGGATGAACAACCATACCGCGTGCTTTATTGACAACGAGTACGTCTTTATCTTCATAGACGATATCGAGATCTAGTTCTTCCGCAACAACGTCTAGTTCTTCCAGTTCAGGTTCTTCCACCGTCACTGTATCTCCCAATCTTACTTTATAATTCGGTTTAACTGTAATACCGCCGACAAGAACAAGGCCATTTTTCAGCCATGTTTGAATTTGTGTACGTGACCATTCAGGATTGAACGCCGACAATGCTTTGTCTATACGGCTTCCTTTGTGTTCTTCAGTTATTTCAATTTCAGTTATTTCAATTTCAATTTCAATTTTATCCATTACTACACCTTTTTCTTATTCTTTTTTTCATCCAAAATAATATGGATGATGATCATAATCACACCGACCGTCAATGCTGCATCTGCAACATTAAAGATTGGAAAATCGTAGTTGATAACCGGGATTGTGACATCGACAAAATCGACAACTTCCTTGCGCCACAGACGATCGATAAAATTACCAATCGCACCACCAAGAAGAAACATTAAACTGACTTCAAAGAGCGGTTGCCCTTTCGCTTCTTTATGGAAGAAATAGATAATACCTATTGCAACGACAACTGTGACGATATAAAATAACCACATTTGTCCTTCAAGCATGCCCCAAGCCGCTCCCTTGTTACGGTGAGAAAGAAGCCCTAAATAAGGATCTGCAATGCTAATTTTTTCTTCAAGTTCCATATTTTTAACGACTAGCCATTTCGTAAACTGATCCAAAATAATGACGAATGCCGCCAATCCGTAATAAATGAACAATCCAAATACCCCCGTCCGACAGATTACGTTCCATTTTACCACATCGACACCTGTATGAGCGCGTTTCAACGCTAAATGAATAATATAAAAAGCCACTGCTGCCAGTCTTATATAAAGACAGCAGCAGCGACTTAGCGTTTGACAGTATTACGAATAATGAACTTTCACAACATCTGCACAACGCGTACATAGTGTAGGATGTGTTTCGTCTGATCCGATTGTTTCAGAAATCGTCCAGCAACGCTCACATTTTTCGCCATCTGCATTTTCAACAAGAACACTTACAGCGTCCAGTTTCAAAGTACCTTCCGGCATGTTAGCGAAATCTCCTTCAGCAAACTTCGATACGATGAAGAATTGTGCGAAGTCGATATCATCCGCTGCGAATACATCTTTCAGGTTTTCAGGGACAGCAACTGTTACTTTCGCTTCAAGCGATTTCCCGATAACTTTACCATTACGCGCTTCTTCAAGTGCCTTCAGAACGTCATCACGAACAAGCATCAATGTAGCAAAACGCTCACGCAAAGCCTGTGCTTCTGCTCCTAGATCTTGTGCTTCTGGCATATCTGTTAGTTGAATACTTTCTTCAGTTTTATGCTCGATAAATGCCCACATTTCATCTGTCGTGTGTGGCACAATCGGTGTTAACAATTTCAACAAAGCAATCAACGTTTCATACATCACTGTTTGCATCGCACGGCGATGTGGATGGTCTGCACCTTCGATGTAGACAACATCTTTCGCGATATCTAGGTAGAACGAGCTCAATTCACCTGTACAGAAATTATTCACCGCATGGTAAACACTAGCAAATTCATAGTTTTCATAAGCATTGCGCACTTCTTTGATCAAATCCTGTAATTTCACATAGACAAATTTGTCTACTGTACGAAGATTTTCAAACGCTACTGAATCTGTAGCCGGATTGAAATCTGATGTATTGCCGTGTAGGAAACGAAGTGTGTTACGAATTTTTCTATACACTTCAGAAACTTGCTTGAAGTTAGAATCAGAAACTCGTACGTCCGCTGTATAATCAACAGACGATACCCATAGACGAAGAATATCTGCACCTAGTTGGTTCATTACCTTTGCAGGGATGATGACATTACCGATAGATTTACTCATTTTACGTCCTTCGCCGTCAAGCGTGAAGCCGTGGCTTAGCACACCTTTATAAGGCGCATGGCCATTGATGGCAACACTTGTCGTAAGAGATGAGTTAAACCATCCTCGGTATTGGTCAGATCCTTCAAGATATAAGTCAGCAGGGTAAACAAGATCATCTCGTTCTACTAGCACACCTTGGTGCGTTGAGCCTGAATCGAACCAGACGTCCATGATGTCCGTCTCTTTTGTAAACACTCCGTTCGGGCTTCCTTCGTGCGTGAAGCCTTCTGGCAGTAAATCTTTTGCTTCTCGTTCAAACCAGACATTTGACCCGTTTTCACGGAATAGTTCCGAAACGTTGGCAATCGTTTCATCTGTAATGATTGGTTCACCATTTTCAGCGTAAAATACTGGAATTGGAACACCCCATACACGCTGACGAGAAATACACCAGTCACCGCGATCGCGAACCATATTATACAGTCTCGTTTCACCCCAAGAAGGTGTGAATTTCGTGTTTTTGATTGCTTCAAGCAATTCCGGGCGGAACGATTCAATTGAAGCGAACCATTGTGCTGTCGCGCGGTAAATAACCGGTTTTTTCGTGCGCCAGTCATGCGGGTACGAGTGCGTGATAAATGATAGTTTCTTAAGTGCATTCACTTTATCAAGCGCTTCAGTAACTGCTTTATTTGCATCTTCATAAAATAGACCTTCAAAGCCTGGTGCTTCATCAGTCATGACACCGCGGTCATCGATAGGAGAAAGGGCATCAATGCCATAAGATTTAGACACGTAGAAGTCATCTTCCCCGTGGCCTGGAGCTGTATGGACACATCCAGTACCCGCTTCAGCTGTAACGTGATCACCAAGCATAACAAGCGAATCACGGTCATACAATGGATGCTTAGCAACGACACGGTCAAGTTCAGAACCTTTCAGTTCCCGCTCGACGGAATAGTCTTCCCAACCAATTTCTTTTGCAACAAATGCAAGAAGATCTTTGGCGATCAGGAATTTCTCTTCTAAAGCTTTAACAATGACATATGTGAATTCAGGATGGACAGAAATCCCAAGGTTTGCAGGAATCGTCCATGGAGTCGTCGTCCAGATTAAGAAGTTAACATCTTCGTCAATAACGCCCAGTCCATCTTTCACAGGGAAACTAACATAAATAGATGCTGATTTCTTATCTTGATATTCGATTTCTGCTTCAGCAAGTGCAGATTCACTTGATGGTGACCAATAAACCGGTTTCAACCCTTTATAGATATATCCTTTTTTAGCCATCTCACCAAATACTTGAATTTGACGCGCCTCAAAAGCTGGTTTTAGCGTGATATACGGATTATCCCAATCGCCCCTTACACCAATCCGTTTGAACTGGCTACGCTGATTGTCAATTTGGCCAAGCGCATATTCCTCACACATTTTACGGAATTCCGCTACTGACAATTCTTTTCTTTTTACGCCTTTGTTTACTAATGCCTGTTCAATCGGCAGTCCGTGCGTATCCCAGCCTGGAACGTATGGCGCATGGAAGCCTGTCATTGATTTATGGCGGACAATCATATCTTTCAATACTTTGTTCATGGCATGACCCATATGAAGATCGCCATTCGCATATGGAGGACCATCGTGTAAGACGAAGAACGGGCGACCCGCAGTTCTTTCCTGCACTTTTTTATAAATGTCCATCTCTGCCCATTTTTCTTGCAGTAACGGCTCTTTGTTAGGTAAGTTACCTCGCATCGGGAATTCTGTTTTCGGCATAAGTAATGTATCTTTGTACTCCATGTTTTTTCCTCCTTTATAATTGAAAAGCATAAGGCGCCGTCCAGCCCGGACAGTCATAAGTGAAAAGGAAGGCAGTCTTAGTACGCGACGTCCTGTCGCGACGACTGCATACCTACATCCTGTATATAGATCGCAGTCTAATGGCGCGACGTCCTGTCGCAACGACTGCATACCTACTTCCTGTAGGCACAAAAAAATCCCCGCCCCTTAAAAGGGACGAAGAATTATTCTCGCGTTACCACCCTACTTGCAGCAAACAAATTTGCTACCACTCAGACACCATAACGGGGTGTTTCCGGGATCACGTAAATCATTCCGTAATCCGGCTCAAGAGTGATCTTCATTTCCAATCCATTGACCGGGCTTCCACCGCCCCCGGCTCGCTGCTCATAGATTTGGAAGGTACTTTCTCCTTCAACGCCTGTTCTAAATATATGCCTATAAGTATATGTGTGATTTAAGACCAAAGTCAAGTTTCCTTATGAATCCAGGTCGGCTGCCATTTCTAAACGCTCTGCATCGATTTCATATTCAAGTAAAACGTCCCAGTCATCTGATTGAATCAGATCAAGCTGTGCTTCAATAAGCATTTTGAAACGTGTACGGAAAACCTTCGACTGCTTCTTAAGATCTTCAATTTCAACAGAAATTCTACGTGCACGGGAAAGTGCCTCATTGACAATTCTGTCCGCGTTTTTTTCTGCTTCCTTAACAATCAATTTCGATTCTTTCATAGAGTTACGACGAACGTCCTCTGCAGCTTCCTGTGCGATAAGAATCGATTTTTGCAGCGTTTGCTCGATTGAGTTAAAATGGGAGACCTGATCTTCCGATTGTTTCAAACTACTTTTCAATGCTTTATTTTCTTCCAGAACATTTTCAAAGTCTTTCATGATTTGTTCCAAAAACTCATTTACTTCATCTTCATCATACCCACGGAACTTATTAGCAAATTCTTTATTATGTATATCAAGTGGTGATAAAGCCATTTGAAGCATCTCCCCTTTAACTTATTCATTCTCTATTATACATGTTAAGACATCAGATAACAGTTCTTTTTCAAACTATTATCTGAACAATCATTCTAATTTCCCGACAATGAGCCGAATTTTATCTTTACGCGTTCTTCCTTCAATCGCAATCACTTTAAAACGACCCGAACCTCTAATTGATATCATATCTGATTCTTGAAGCTCGAATGCTGGCTGATCCCTAACAGCCCAGTTTACTTTCACTTTTTCACCGTGTACCAGTGATGCCGCTTTTTGGCGTGGAATAGTGACTAATGCTGCGGTTACTACATCCAGTCGTAATGAACTAACGATATGCAGTTCCTCTGTCCATGTATCCGTAGTAACAATCCAGTCTTCCGGACGTTTACTTTCTTCAACCGTCACTTTTGCTTTTCCAATCGATAAAAAATTAGCCGTCATATAATCCTTTAACTCATCAGCAACTGCAAACTGGACTTCATCAGCTAGCACCCGGATGTCCCCGAATTTCGAACGGTCGATGCCTAAAGACATCATCGAGCCTAGGATGTCCTTGTGATCAAGTTTCAAAAACTTAGAAGCATATTTAACATCAAACATGGCTATCCGATAATCTGCTGGTTCTGGCACATAATAATCTGGATAAATAAGAACTCTTCGTCTTTCCGCTGCTGGAAAAGCTCCATACAATCCGACTAGTAGCATCGAACTGCCCGCAAGCGATTCTACAATGCGCTGTTGCCTAGGATCCAGAAATCCCGTTAGTTTGGGAGAATAAGTATCCTCCACTTCACGTATCCAGCCAATTGCCATTTCAATGAAAGGCTGTTCATCTTTTCTGAAATGCTGCAGTATCGTTTCCATTTCATCGGCTCCTTATAGAAAAATCCTCACATAAGTGAGGACAACATAATCATTTTATAAAAGCATTCTAAATATTGCTGTAACACCATCAGAAATAAACCTCAACGCAAATATGCCAACGATCGGTGATATATCAATCATTCCAAGTGGTGGGATAAATTTTCTGAAAAACCCTAAATAGGGTTCGGTAATCTTCCCAAGCATTATACCAAACTTAGTCTCACGTGAAGCAGGTATCCATGACATTAGTATATAAATAATAAGAAGTATTGAGTATATAGAGATTGCTCCTGATATACCTTGATAAATTAACCCTAAAATATTTTCCATTCTGTTTGGTACACCTCATTCAGATTCTATCGTTCGAAGTAATCGGAGATTGCACCAGCAACCTCCACATTTTCTGGTACACAAAGGAATATATCCGTTCCAATTCGCTGAATATCTCCACCAAGCGCATAAACAGTACCGCTTAGGAAATCGACAATTCGAATTCCTTGATCACGTTCAATTCGCTGTAAATTCACAACAACTGCCCGTTTATTTTTCAAGTGCTCAGAAATATCTTGTGCCTCCGCATAGACTCGCGGCTCAATTAGTATGACTTTGGAAGACTTCTGAACACTTTGCAAACTGACAACCGTTGCTGATTGTTGTGGTTCGCCTGCTACTTGCTTCCTCATTGGTGCCCTGCCGCGCGGCTGTTCCTGCACAGGACGCTGTTCTTCCCGGCGTGGCTGTTCTTGTACTTCTTTTTCTTCATCGTCCAAGTAAAACCATTTCTCAAACTTGTTTTTAATGCTCATACGTCTCCCTCGCTTTCTGCTCCGACAAGTGCAGTCCCGATTCTTACATGGGTTGCACCTTCTTCAATAGCGATAATGAAATCATTTGACATTCCCATGGACAATTGAGTACAAGGCGCATGTGGTAAACTTTTCGCTGAGATACCGTCTCGAAGTTCCCTTAATGACCGGAATACAGAACGAATCTCATCCATATCCTTAATGAATGGAGCCATTGTCATTAAACCTATAATTCGAACTTTATCATAAGGCGCTACTTCTTCAATAAATCTATCAAGTTCAGCTGGTGTTACACCTGATTTACTTGATTCACCGGAAACATTCACTTGAATGAAACAATTAACAACATGATTGGCGCGCTTATGGATTTCTTTCACCAAACTCATTCGATCAATTGAATGTAAATAGTCAATTTGATTGATGATTTCTTTCACTTTTCTGCTTTGAACATTACCGATGAAATGCCAAATCGCACCACCTTGTATCATTTCCTGTTTCCCTAGAAGGCCTTCAGGACGATTTTCGCCAAGATGGAGGATATTTTCTTCCAGCACTGCAGATGTTCTTGCTGCCGAAACTTCCTTCGTAACAGCAACGACCGTAACTTCAGATCTGTTTCGACCTACGCGGTCACAAGTTGCTTGTATATCTTGTTCGATTTTTTGTATTCGTTGTTGTAAATTTCCCATTTTTATCACTACTTTTCCTCAATCTTTCACTTCATTGTACCAACCTAGGCTGAACATATCAATAATAAATCATTTTTCTGCATTCTTTTTACCCACAAGCACAATATCTTTACCGATTGTTGTAATCTCTTTAAGATTGACTTTTTTCGTATCCTTGTCTTTTGTATCAAAAAAACTGTTTCGTTCTCCACCGCCGACATGCAAGGATTCAACTTTTCCAGTTACAGTATCAATCGTTGCATCCTGGACGAATCCTAGGAATGTCCCCTTAGTAGCGTCGATAACCTCTTTTTTTTGTATTTCTGAAAACCTCATAAAATCCCTCCTTACAGTGAATATATGCACACAGGCGCAAGAAAAAACGCAATGCAGTTAGCGCATTGCGTTAGATTTATCATTATTGTTCCATTCCATCACGAATGGTTTTAACAGCACTTTTTTCCAGTCTTGAAATTTGGGCTTGTGAAATGCCTAATTCCTTGGCTATCTCAGTCTGCGTTTGTCCCAAATAAAACCGTTTTGAAAGAATTGCTTGCTGCCTTTCATCCATACTAGATACAGTATCTTTTACAGATACATACGTCAGCCACCGTTCTTCTGAAACCGTTTTGTCCTGTATCTGATCCATCATGAACACAGGATCACCGCCATCGCCATTCATTGGCTCATGAAGTGACATAGGATCTTGAATTGCATCAAGTGCAAAGAGAATATCGTCGGCAGGTATACCTGTCACTTCAGACAAATCCGAAATTCGCGGTTCTTTTTGATTATCGTTAATGAACTGCTCTTTCGCTCTAATTGCCTTATAAGCGGTATCTCGAAGTGATCTCGATACCCGTATTGAATGATGATCACGTAGATGTCTTTTAATTTCCCCAATAATCATCGGTACTGCGTATGTTGAAAATCTGACATTATGTTTCAAATCGAAATTGTCTATTGATTTAAGTAAGCCGATACATCCGACTTGAAATAAATCATCCGCTTGTTCCCCCCTGTATGCAAATCTTTGTACCAGACTGAGGACGAGTCGCAAATTGCCAATGACGAGCTCTTCCCTTGCTGCATGATCTCCGCTCTGCAACCTGATAAACGTTGCTTTCATCACGTCGTTTGTGAGTAACGGCAATTCGGACGTATCGATTCCACAAATTTCAACTCTTGTACGTACCATTCGCTTTTCCTCCGCATTCTGTAGATGACTGTACAAGATAGTCTGTCCGCAGTCGTCCAGAATATGCGGGAATCAGCATCGCCAATTTCAACCATTATGCAATCGGATGATTCAAGCTTTCACGCAGTTCCGAGATAATTTTCTTTTCAAGCCGTGAAATATAGGATTGAGAAATTCCAAGCAGTTCTGCCACTTCTTTTTGTGTCATTTCCTCTTGTCCCGTCAAACCGAAACGGCATTCCATAATGTAGCGCTCTCGTTCATCGAGACTCGTAATCGCTTCAATCATATGCTGACGCTCGATTTTTCTTTCGACATCATCGATGATAATATGCTCATCTGTACCAAGAATATCCGATAACAGTAATTCATTCCCGTCCGCATCTGAATTTAACGGTTCATCAAAAGAAATTTCGGATCGTGTCTTGTTTGTTTTTCGAAGATGCATCAGAATCTCATTTTCAATACAGCGGGATGCATAAGTGGCTAACTTGATGTTTTTGTCGGTTTTAAAAGTTTCGATTGCCTTTATAAGTCCGATAGCACCTATGCTGATAAGATCTTCAATATGTGTATTCGTGTTATCAAAACGACGCGCAATGTAAACAACAAGACGAAGATTTTTTTCAATTAACCTGTCACGCGCGTTCATATCGCCGTTCATAAATGCTGCGATTGTTATTGCTTCTTCTTCCCGGGTCAATGGCTTTGGAAGGGATTCATGGCCTCCGATATAGTATGTGCCGCTTTTTCGTTTAAAAAAGCTGGTGATTATCGACATCCATTTTCTAAATTTATACAGCATAAACAGTTCCCCTCTCCCCATTTAATGACTCCATTGCGGATACATGCAAGATAGCTCCCGCGCCGTCCGGATAACGGCGGTCATTCTTTGTCACTACAATATAACCTGGTTCCAACGCGTTACCTCCCCCTAAAATCCATCGCTTGAATCGAAAACCAACTGCCCAGGATTGACCTTGTACCGTCATTAATCGAATCAGCCGTATTTGTTTGTGATAGCCACCAGGAAACTCCGACATTGAAGGTGTCCCCTGAGGATTCCAAGCAAGCAAAGGCTTCATCAAATCTTCCGGTATATGTTTTTCCAGCGCCTTTAACGATACAAAATGGACAGGTGAACCTGATAATGGCTCCGTGCAACCGTTCCCCGAATCGATGAAAACATCAACCTCAACATCTGCATCCCAAATAGAGAGTACGGAAGACGCCCGAAGTGCGGATACATGACGTGCAGTTCTGACATCAAGCCACTTTTTTCTCATGAAATAAAGAGAGACGTATGCGACAACTGCATAGGCAAGAACTGCAAATGATGAACTGGACATATGGACGCGATATTGAAAAGCCGTTAGTAAACCACCAGCAAAGACCGCTCCTACCAAAACCATTGTCGCAGACTTTTTCCACAGCTCAAAAGCCTTTCCAAAAGCGCAAACGGTCATGCAAATAAAAGATAAAACCACAACACTCACCGATGATGGAAAGATAACGACAGGCATCGCACCCGCAAAAGAGGCGAACAATAGTCGTCCGCGGGAGGCTTGTACGTTTCCAACTTTGTTGGCGAATGAAAGAATTGCATAATTAAACAGCATATTCACTCCGACAATGAATTCCCCATACATAAGCCGCCCTCCCTGACAACAACGATAGCACCTATGCCGTAAAATGTTTGTCGGAACTAGGGGCAGGCAAAAAAAAGAAATCGACAGGATTCGATTTCAGATTTCGGGTGAGCTAGTTGATTGAAAGAAGAGATATGATCGGTTGGTTGGGTTATATGATCGGTCGGCTACGCTTTATGATCGGGCACCCAACAATAATCAGCCATCACCTAATCCACTTCATACCGAACCAAACCTGACAACTCCCACCGCTAAAGCAGTGGGGTTCTAGGATACAGCGGCAAATTGTTGCCTAGTACACTTCTCAACAGTATCCTTATCTTTCCTTGCGAAAAGAGTTTCTACCGAAGCACTGGTGTACGTTCTACTAGAACATTAACGGACGTATTGCGTTTCGCAAGGCACTTCTCCAAGCAGGCGCTAGACCCCTTGTGTGCTTATCGTTCCGCTTCTCTTGGGCGTTTCACGACCAATCAGGTTTGTGATTAGGCGACAAACCAACGCAATGTTTGACTAGATGATTGTGTTAGACGTGCAATCTCACGGGTATGCAGGTTAACAAAGTTGTCCCATTGTGCGTTGCATACATCTACGTCAATGGAATTGAGTTTTTCAGTCGTGTTTCCGATTAAGAAAGCACTGTATAAATCGCGTTGGATACGAAGTCCTCCAACACCATTCCATCGTTCCGAAAGTTGTTTCTTTGTGTATTCCCCAGTCAAATGATTGAACTGACTGGCCTTTGTCGCATAGGTATCTATCTTTTTGATGGACCGTTGTTGATAACCAAGTTTTCGATCGATGATCTCGAGTAGCATGGCAGGGGCACGGTTGGCGATTGACTTCCCAAACCGTTTCTTACGGTTGATCTTGCCGTTCTTCTGATTGCGTGTTGTCTTCTTCGCTCGCTTTTGTAGCGATTGAAACCGCATCGTTTCCACGCGTATATCAGAACCGAGCGCAAGGATCTCGTTCGCTAACTTCTCATGTGACATTTTCCGTTGAACTGCGACTTTTCGATAGTGTTCCTTGCGTTTCTTAAGCAGCTTCCTGTACCGGTAGGAAAAGTTCCAGATATGTCTACCTTTCTTCACTGTTCCATTTTCATTGAAATTATCCGGGTTAGTGGCCCTTTTAGAGCGATCCATTTTGCGTTGGATACTTCGCAGCTCAGCTTCATCTACGTTACACGCTGGCGCAAGTTCACGAAGTGCTACCGTGTTTTCACTACTGATTGCGATGGTAGAAGTGCCAATATCAATTCCTACACGTTTGGCCTCATCATTCGCAACCTTTCGCTTTGATTTTATTGGTGGGTAGCCCTCTTGAATCAGTTGTACGAAGTAGCGAACCTTGCCACGTATTTCAACCTTCAAGATTCGCACGTACTTTGTCTGATCTAGCAAGGCGAGGTGTGCATATTTATCCCTAGCTTTGGGTGCAATGGGCATACAAAGCCAGTTCTTAGGCTTCGGATGTTTCTTTGTTGGCTTATCTCCCCAAAGAATATGGCCATCCGCATACCGCATACCTGTCGTATTTGATTTATTTTCAATGGAAATCGCATCATTAAACGCTTTAAAATGTACGTTTTTTGCTTGTCTAAAATGGAGTTTCTCAACTGCTTGAAAAGCCCGAGTCGCAAGTTTTTGTGCTTCAAAACTACCGATATTTTCTTTGAATTTGTGTTGAACAGATTTCACGAAATCGTGCAAACCGTATTCCGAAAAGCCATAGGATAAACGGATATCTGATAGCTGTTTGCTACGCTCTTTGGACTTAGGTTCATTTAATAAAGCGCGATACTTTTTATCCACTTTCACACGATTATGACGTTTGAGGGCTTCACCTAAACAAGAATTGTAGACGTTCCGAGCAATCTTAAATTTCTTCTCCAAACGATGTTGTTGCCAAACAGGAATAGCTAGCGGAAGCTCAATTGTATAGGTCGGAGTACGTTTTCTTGCCATTGGTTTTAGCACCTTTCTAGTGACGCTTTTTCTGATTCCCAACATAATCAAGTAGATATTGAAACGATTGTTGATGAATGACACAGATATTTTTGTGTTTCTATATTCGTGCTTTCATTATACCACTTCACACATACGTTCGTACATTAGTAGTCCTAATATTCCAAAAATGCGGAGCGATAGATTTTCGTATTTCGGGTTTTGACGCGGCAGAAGCCACGCCTTATCCCGACCTCGCTATCATCCCAACCCTAAAGGAATTGGGCTTTCTCGCTCGGAAAGTCTGTAAAAAAAGCTTTCCGAAAAGTGCAATTGCACTTTTCGGAAAGCTTTTGGTCTTTCATTATTAACGGCGACGATTGCGTAAAAACGTCGGAATATCGAGCGTGTCATCCTGTTGACTACTTTGAGGTTGGCGTGTCGGTTCCGGTTGTTGGAACTGTGGCGCTTCCTCTCTGCTACGCTCCCGTGTTGGTGGCTGTTGTGTTGACGGTTGCTGCTCACGAGTCGTTTGAGTACGACTTGCACCGAAGCCAGGGCTTCTTGCAGGACGTGCTACGGTAAGCTGTTCTTCACTGAAGCCTGTTGCAATGACTGTTACGATAATTTCATCCTTCAAGTTGTCATTAATGACAGAACCGAAGATCATATTCACATCTTCATCTGAAGCTGAAGCAACGATATCTGCGGCTTCCTGTACTTCGAATAGACTCAAGTTTGAACCACCTGTGATATTCATAAGCACACCTTTTGCACCGTCGATTGACGTTTCGAGCAGTGGGCTTGAAATGGCTTTTTTCGCCGCTTCAGCTGCACGATTTTCTCCTGTAGACATCCCAATCCCCATCAGGGCAGAGCCTTTATTGGACATGATTGTCTTAACGTCAGCAAAGTCCAAGTTGATAAGTCCAGGGACTGCGATCAAGTCGGAAATACCTTGAACCCCTTGACGAAGTACATTATCAGCTTCACGGAAAGCTTCTAGCATCGGCGTATTTTTATCTACAATTTCAAGCAATTTATCATTAGGAATAACGATAAGTGTATCCACAGATTCTTTCATAGATGTTATACCGCCGATTGCCTGTGTCTGACGTTTCCGCCCTTCAAAAGTGAACGGTCTAGTCACAACACCTACAGTCAGTGCACCTAGATCTTTCGCAATTTGCGCGATGACCGGAGCAGCCCCAGTTCCTGTTCCACCGCCCATGCCTGCAGTAACAAATACCATATCAGATCCACGCAATGCTTCTTCGATTTGTTCTCTGCTTTCTTCAGCAGCTTTTTTACCAACTTCCGGATTCGCACCAGCTCCAAGTCCGCGTGTCAATTTACCACCAATCTGCAATTTCACTTCAGCAGTTGAAAGATTTAATGCCTGTGCATCCGTATTCACCGCGATAAATTCCACACCTTGCACACCATGTTCAATCATTCTATTTACAGCATTATTACCGCCACCGCCAACACCAATTACTTTGATGACTGCTAACGCGTCAACATTCGTATCAAATTCTAGCATCGTCTCTCCTCCTAGTCCATTTCATACAGTTGTTCATTGACTCATTCGAAGAAATTGTCAAAGACTTTCTTTGCTTTATCTAAAATACCAGGTTTCTTTTCTTTGTTCCGGTCTACTGACTTTTTCTTGTTAACCGGAGCCGGCGTATGATTATCGGAAGCCGAAACTGTCGGTGAATCTGGGACATGACCAAAATAAGAATCTTGCATATGTGCATAGCGTATTAGTCCTACCGCAGTTGCATACATCGGTTCTCTAACCCCGATATACTCCGGTGTATGGATACGGACCCTAGTTTTCAACACATGTCTCGCTAGTTGTAAGATACCATCCATCTTTGTTATGCCACCGGTCAATACGACTCCGCCTGGTAAATCATGTACGCCCATGCGGTACAACTCTTCCAGAACGAGATCAAAAAGTTCTTCAAGCCGAACACCGATAATTTCCGATATGTATCTTTGGCTGTATTGATCTTTTGAATCAGCACCGATGACGGGTACTTCAAACAATTCATCATCCGATGCATCATCTGAGAACGCATGTCCATACTGATGCTTAATTTTTCTTGCCTGTTCAGTTGGCGTTTTCAATATAATTGAAAGATCTTTTGTAATATGATCCCCACCTACCGGTATCACCGCTGTAGCCATGAATCGGTTTTCACCAAATATGGAGACTGTGGTAGAACCTCCTCCAATATCGATAAATGCACTGCCGTGATTCTTTTCATCATTCGTCAAAGCAAACGTACCCGCAGCAAGCGGTTGCAAATAAATTTCTTGGATTACAAGACCTGCCCGTTCTACGCAGCGTAGTATATTATGAATAAGTGTTTTTGATGTAGTTATTAGCGTTCCGTCCATTTCAAGCCGGACACCGATCATTCCCCGAGGATCCGTTATTTCATCATAATCGTCAACGATGAATTGTTTCGGAATGATATTAACGATTTCCCGATCAGGTGGAACAGACATGACTTGTGCTGATTTCATAACCCGATCGAGGTCGTCATCAGTAATTTCACGATTCTCCGAGTTAACTGCCACAACCCCTTTGACGTCCTGTAACAAAACGCCATTTGCAGGAATGCCCAGAATGACTTCACGGATTTGCATCCCTATCATTCTCTCAGCCTGTTCAACCGCTTTCCGGATAGATTGGACAGTTGCATCAATATCGATGATTGTCCCTTTCCGGATTCCCGCAGATTGAACATTGCCAACTCCGATAACGTGCAAGGATCCGCCATCCACTTCACCTACTAACACCTTAACCGACGAAGAACCTATATCAAGTGATACATATAATTCTGATTGGCTCAATTACTGGCACCTCCTAAATCAACTCTTAACTCCCATTCTATTGCATTGGGAGTGCATTGTCTAAATATTTTCGACATCTCTTATTCAAACCCCTTCATTAATGTACATTTGTGTTGGAAACTTTCCCCCGCTCTGTCCATTTTACAAGCAGTATCCTTCTAATAACGGCGATGTTTTGGAATAGCCTGACACCAAATGCGAAAATTGCCGCAAGATATAAATCGACTCCTAGATGCACCCCTAAAAACGCCAGTGCGGCCGCCAGTGCTATGTTGAAGAAGAATCCAGATACAAACACCTTATCATCGTATACTTGCTGCAAATGAGCCCTGATGCCACCAAATAGCGTATCAAGAGCAGCTAGTACAGCAATCGATAAGTAATTGTCATATACCTGTGGAATTTGAATATCTGATAATAGACCCAGCGAAATTCCGAGTACAAGACCAAGTAATGGTAACCACATAAGTCATTCCCCTTTCGGCAATTCCTTTAAAAATTGATTTTCCAACCTATCTGGATAACCGCGGATTTCCACCGCCATTTCTGGTTCCCCAACTTCAAGGATTAAATCATCCAGATAAAAGTCATCGTGAATTGCCGAGGCTACTAAATAATTGTATACTTTCTCACTTTCTGCAAGGGTCGGGGAAATGATTTTCATGGAAAAGGGCGGTGTTGAAACATTCAACCCATTTACAGTCGTCATTCCGTTAATGTCTCTGATGGAGCTCAATATCGTATATCTTTTGCCATCAATTTCGAAAACGAGGCTTTTAAAACGATTCAACTCATTGACAAAACGGGTAAGTAAATCTGGGGATATTCCAGTGATTGGCAAACCCAAGGCCACACTTTCAGCAGATGGCCGAACTTTGATAATTATACCCGGTCCTTCAACGTCAGTAACACCCGCTTGCCGATAAAGCTTGTCCACTGTTTGGGTTAGAGCTCTCCCCGTGTTTTCTATATTTATCGATTTGTATGTAAGTAGTGTCTTGTCCAACTCACGAATTTCAGAAAGCAATTCAGAATGGAATTGCTTCTCGCTTGCTAGGGCTTGACGGATTGCCCAAATGTCCCTCGTATCTCGTTCTTCCGGGTTTTTCATCGAATTAAATTGAACGGCTGTCATAAACCCGACGAGGAGCAAAATTAGTGTAAATCTCCAGTGTATTGTTTTTCTCATCCGTCCAACCCCCTACACCATTACTCAACTCTCATTGCGCAAAGCTGACAGCCTGATTTCCTTTAACTGTTCTGTAGTAACGACGATATTGTCCCGAATTAGGCTATCGATCACACCACCTTTTAAATGTAAGGCCGAAGAAAGAACGTTCATATCACCAATCGCTTCTATAACAAATGGTGCCGGATAAGTTCTTCCATCAACCGTAATGACTGGCCCTGTGCATTTTATATAAGAATTTGATGTGATTCGATGTCCATTTATCGCTAATCCTTGCGCTCCGGAAATCCTTAATTCGTTGACGACCCGAAGAATATGACTTTCATGAACAATATAATCGTTCGGATTCTGTTCAACAGGATCGTAGTCGGCGTCTTTCAAAGTAACCTTAACACCTTGTCCGATAGCAGGGATTACACCAAGCAGCAAGCGGAGATCTTTAGCCTCATCAACGAGACTGGCATGATCTTTCTCCCCCATGGAGAAAGAACGTTCATACTCACGTATCTCTTCCTGCTTGGCGGCGATTTCATCGGTCAGTTCCTTATTCCGTTCCTGCTGACGGATTAACCCTTCCCGGTAATCCTCTTCCTTGTTAAATGCTGGCGATCCAGTACTATCGGTCTCCTGGTTTATACCAAGGGTTCGATATGAAAACGCGAGGATAAAGCCCAGTACAAGAAATACAACCGAAAAAAGAATACTTCTTCCCCTCTTTTTGTATGCATCATTCACCTTCTTCGACAATCGGCTCCTCCTCCCCTATTAGACCATATACTTTACTAAAAGGAGTGAAAAACGTCCCGACTTCCATGTCAATTACACCTTTTTCATAGCTGTTCAATTGTGCTGTTATATCCGGATAATAAGCCATTTTCTCAGCAAATGTTGAGATGAATGCGCGGACCTCGAAGCCATCGTCCATATAGACTGTAATACTATCCGAATCCTTTTCATCCCCTGTAACAATAACTTCTGAAATCAAGTGATAGACAGTGTCGTCCATTTTCAGCAACTGTGCTGTTATCCGCTTTCGCGTATCGGTATTCTTGAAATTATTCAAGACAGGCGATTCAGCCTCAGGTAACAACATACCGGTTGGAAACGTTTCACCACTTTCTAACAGTAAACTATACTGGCCCCCGTCTTCTAAGTAGGCAACCGTCTTCCATTCGGTAATTTCGATTTCAATACTCCTAAACCATTTTCGTGACACTGACACCTTTTGTACGCCTTCGATTTTCTCCATCGATTCTTCGATGTCATCGGTACTGAAGCTCCAAAGAGAGTTGTCAATTGTTAAACCACTTTTTTCCTCATAAAATGCCTGCTCGTGGAGAACCGCACCGCTAACCTTAATCATCTCTAGCTTACTCAGTGGGGATTGAAAATAAAGGATAGCTAGGAGCGCAACACCAAACACAGTCAACATGAACAGGAATTTTTTATTCGTTTTTCTGCGACGCTTTTCCCGCAAGGATGGAATTCGCTCTTCGATGTCAATGACTTTGTCCATTTTGCCCCTCCTCTATCAACTAGATTTTCTACCCACTGTAAAATGCATGATGGTCCCAGCCGCTATCCACGTCGTCATCAATGATGAGCCTCCATAGCTTATAAAAGGCAAAGTGACACCTGTTACGGGCAAAAGCCCTGATACAACGCCGACATTCAAGAACGTTTGAAAAATGATCATCGAACCCATGCCTGCAACCATCAGAAATGCATGCCGTCCTTTCGTTCTAATTGCGATTCCGAAAGTTGAAGCCAACAAAACGGCAAATAGCAACAACACCAACGTCGCCCCAATGAATCCCGATTCTTCCGCGATAATCGAAAAAATGAAGTCATTTTGCGGTTCAGGCAAATAGAGATACTTTTGGCGGCTATTGCCGTAACCATGACCAACCAATCCTCCAGGCGCAATCGCAAACAACGACTGAATTCCTTGGAAGCCCTTACCAAGTGGGTCACTCCATGGGTCGATATACGATTTGATACGATCCAACCTGTAAGGCGCCGCGGCAATCAGCGCTACAAAGGCACCTATACCTGCGAAACCAAGAAATGCGAAAAATTTTAGTGGGTAGCCTGCAATGAACAGAATAACGAACGCTGAGACAATCATAATAACGGCAGAACCAAGATCCGGTTGCAGCATGATAAGGGCAGCAGGTAACAAGATCAATCCGAAGTGGCCAAACCGAAATATTCCTTTTCCATGAATTTTGTTCATACTGCATGCCAGCTTCCCAATAAGTGCAACTTTGACGAACTCGGCAGGTTGAATACTAAATGGGCCAAGTGCGATCCAGCTTTGAGATCCATTCCTCACTGCGCCAATCCCCGGAATAAGCACAGCAACGAGTAACAGGATTGTCACCCAATAAACAAACGTCCATGTTTTCGGACTCGATGTCAGAGGACTTTTCATAATTACAAGGGCAATGCCGATTGACACTGCCATATAAATTGCTTGTTTCACGATGAACGGCGAGGAGTCAGCATAATGGACCGCTCCCCAATACGAACCAGCGGAATGGACAAAAGCCAATCCGATGAATGATAGGGCTACGGCAGAAACGATAAATGACGTTTTCAACTTAGCTTCCAGTGAACGCATCCTTCCGCAAATTTGCTGAATCATGTAAATGACTATATAAGTTGAAATACAGAACCCTATTGAATTCGCTACGGCGTTCGGGGATGCCTGTCAACCTAAGGGCTTCGGCTGCCCCTTGTAAGGCGCCTTCGCTCAGTTTACACAGCTAAAACAGTCACAAGTAGTATGAGGAAAATGCGTTGTGCCTGTTACTGACACCACACACTGGGTACCAAAGCATATACTGAACAATCTCCAGGATCCAAACATCCCCATTAACTCCTACAATTCCATAACCGCTTCTATAAACTGGTCTCCCCGAGCTTCAAAACTTGGATACTGATCCCAACTTGCACAAGCTGGGGAAAGCAAGATAATATCCCCGGCTACAGTAAGCGGGTAGGCTTTCCGCACAGCATCCTTCACATCCGCGGCAGTTATGATTATTTCTACATCGCATGACGCTGCAAATTCCGAAAACTCCCTTGCAGTTTCTCCCACAGCGACAACTGCTTTTACATTGTCCATGTAAGGCCGTAACTCTTCAAATGACTGTCCCCGACCCAACCCGCCAGCAATAAGGATAGTCGGTACATTGAACGCCGCTAATGCACTTTTCGTAGCTAGCGTATTCGTTGCCTTAGAATCATTGTAAAACTTCCGGCCATTTAATTCCTTAACGTATTGCATCCGATGACGTACACCGGTAAAGGAACTTAACACACTTTCGATTGCTTTTTTGTCACACCCTAAGAGGATTGCAGCCGCAGTTGCAGCAAGAATATTTTCAAGATTGTGCTGTCCCGGTAACTTGATGACGGATCTCAATACATAAGGTTGCCCATTCCAGTATATTTGCTCGTCATCTGCCGATATACCCTTTTCTTTCATTCCAGTTAAAGAAAAAGGTACTTTCGCAGCGGTTGAGCGAGCTACATACTTCTTAAGTTCCGGCTGATCATTGTTGTAGATAAAGTAATCTTCTGCAGTTTGATTTTTCGAAACACCGAATTTCGCCTCCGCATACGCTTCAGAAGTCCCATGATAATCGAGATGTGCATCATACAAATTCGTCCAAATGGCTATTTTAGGTCGGAACGTATCTGTCCCCATAAGTTGAAAGGACGAGGCCTCTAAGACAATGATATTTTCTTTCGTAGCTTTTTCGGCAACAGTACATGAGACAGTGCCAATATTCCCCGCGATAAGTGGTTGCTTACTGCCAATATTAAGCATATGGTACAGCAATGTTGTTGTTGTTGTTTTACCATTTGACCCTGTAATTCCTACAATGGGTGCTTCACTTATCCTGTAAGCAAGTTCAATTTCTGTCCACACCGGAATTCCTTTACTGATTGCTTCGACAACAACTGAATTACTGTAAGAGATTCCTGGATTTTTCACAACGATGTCATATCCCGCGTCAAGAATATCAGCAGGATGACCGCCACATATAACTCGGATTCCTTTCAAGCGAAGCCCTGCCGCCTCTTCATTACCCGCTTCTGGTGATGCATCATTAACCGTTACATGAGCACCAGCTGCATGCAATAGTGATGATGCAGCACAGCCACTTTTTGCTAGACCAAGAACAAGTATATTCATTCCGTTAAACTGATTGGCGTTTTTCACTTACATCACCTCCAACAAGACAGGGACTATTGCCGCCAAAAACGCGACTCCCCAAAAAACAAGTACAATTTTCCATTCGGACCAACCCGATAATTCAAAATGATGGTGAATCGGACTCATTTTAAACACCCGTTTACCAGTCGTCTTGAAACTAATGACTTGGATAATAACAGAAAGTGTTTCAATGACATATACAATTCCAATGATGACAAGTAGGAATTCCTGTTTAATTAAAACTGAAATCATTGCAAGTGCCCCACCTAGTGCCAAGGATCCCGTATCCCCCATAAATACCTTTGCCGGTTTGACATTGAAAACCAAAAAGCCAAGCATTGCTCCTGTAACAACAAAAGCAAAGACTGCAATATCATGTTGGCCATATATAAGGGCATGCACGCCGAAAGCAGCAAAAGCAATAGACGATGTCCCAGCCACAAGGCCATCTAGTCCATCGGATAAATTCACTGCATTGGAAAATCCAACAAGCCAAAAAATGAGGAATGCAACATAGAATACACCCAGCTCAATTTCAAATTCAGTGAAAGGAATTTGCACTGCAGTATCAAACGGTCCTAACTTCAAAAGGAAGAATGCAGCCACTGCAACTATAATTTGGCCAATCAGCTTTTGAATAGACGTGAGCCCAAGATTCCTTTTCAAAACGACGATTATAAAATCATCTAGAAAACCGATGATGCCAAAACCTACAAAAACGAGCAACAAGACAATCGTCTGTGTCGTCAGCACGTCATATATGTATGAAAGGGCGAGCGTCGAAATGATAATTGAACCTATGAAAATAAGCCCGCCCATCGTAGGTGTACCAGCCTTTTTCTGATGAGTTTTGGGGCCTTCATCCCGGATACTCTGCCCAAACTTCAATCTCCTAAGGGCTGGAATAATAACAAATCCCAATAATAGTGAAATGGTAAACGCGACCGCAATGGCCGTCAATGTGGTGACAAGTGTCATAAACTTTTTCTCCTTCTACCTTCTGATGTAGCCACTTATTTGCGCTACATCAGACTTTGCATTTAATTGGTTACTCAGTGTAAACATGAATAACATCATCAACCGTGATTAATGTTTCAGCGAGGGGTAACTGGTATTTAACTTGTTCCCCAGAACCGTGCCACTCAATACGATACGTATACAATTGACTAGCGATTTTTCCTTTTGTCATTCCCGTAAGATCGGGAACTCGATGAGTTATTGGGTCTCCCCATCTGTATTCCTTTTCGATTTGCCCTTCCCTGCCGGTAATGCCGGCTAGCGGGGCGATTTCTTCAATGATTCGACCTACTATAGGAGCTGCTATGACGCCCCCGAACTGAATGGAGTTTTTGGGACTATCTATCGCGATATAGACGAGAAGTTCAGGATCATCCGCTGGTGCAAATCCGATAAACGAAACGATATAATCACCGTCTTTATAAACACCATCGACAACTTTCTGTGCAGTTCCAGTCTTTCCGCCAACACGCAGTCCATCTGTAAACGCATTACGGCCAGAACCATTTGCAACAACCGATTCTAGCGCTTCCCTTACTTGCTTGGATGTTTCCTCACTGATTACCCGTCGCTGCATTTCCGGACTAAATGATTGAAGTGTCTTTCCCTTATCATCTGTAATTTCCTTTACGATATACGGACGATAAAGATAACCGCCATTTATCGCCGCGGCAACAGCTTGAACTTGTTGAATCGGCGTCACCGAGATACCTTGACCAAATGCGGTTGTCGCTTGTTCAACAGGACCAAAGTTTTTTTCAGAAAAAAGAATTCCTTTTGATTCGCCTGCAATTCCTGATCCCGTTGATTCTCCAAAACCGAAGTCCTTGATGTATTTGCTTAACTTTTCCGGCCCTAATCGCTGGCCAATTTCAACAAATCCAGGATTGCATGAATTTTCAACGACTTCGAGAAATGTCTGATCCTTATGGCCTTCTCTTTTCCAACAGCGTAATCTCGCTTTTCCGACCATTGAATAGCCAGGATCGTAAAAATGTTCCTTATGAAGATCAATGACTTTCTCTTCGAGTCCTGCAGCAAGCGTTAGAATTTTGAATGTCGAACCCGGCTCGAAGGTCATCCAAACAGGTAAGTTACGATTGTAAATACTTGGGTCTACATTTTGATATTCCGCTGGATGAAATGTCGGTGCGGAGGCAATCGAAAGCAATTCGCCTGTTTTAGGGTTCATGACAATGGCAAGCGCTTGAGTGGCATCATACTTTTCCATCGCCTGCAACATTTCACGCTCCACAATTTCCTGCATACGTAAATCAATTGTCAATTCTACGTTTGCTCCCTTTGCCCCTGTCTTAAAACCATCATCCACATGCGGAAGCGGAATTCCTTTAGCATCCGTGTACAAACGAATCTTGTCACCCGTTCCTTGTAGGATTTCATCGTATGCGTATTCAATACCTGCCAATCCATTCCCATCATAACCCGTAAAGCCAACCAACCTAGATAGTAGCTCCCCGTTTGGATAATGCCTTGCAAAATCAACGCCAGTATACAATCCATCTATTTGCAGAAGGGCTATTTCATCTGCTTGCTCTTTTGTTATATTTTTCCCTTCAGGCGCCAGTTTCACCATATATGCTTTTTCGGACATTTTTTTTTCCAAATCGGCTGCATTAACGCCAAGAATGGATGCCATTGCCATTGCTGAACTTTTTATTTCATGATTTTGGGACGGCATAAAATATAAGGTCGGCGCTAGCCTGTTGCCTACAATCAGGCCCCCATTGCGGTCTACAATGTCCCCGCGTACTCCTCCGAATGGGATTTCACGATCCCAGTTCGCTTCCGCGCGTTCTTTTAACAATTCATGTTTAATGATTTGTACATGGAATAGCTTGGCAACGACCATTCCTAAACAGATTAAAAATATGACAAATACTGCTCGTAACCTTTTTTTAGATTGCAATTGTATAAACTTCCGCAGCGGTTACACACCTCTCGTTTTTCTATCAACGTATGATGTGACACGGACGGCTATTCGTTAGCCACCTACAACACTCTCTTCTTCAGCTTCTTCTTCTATAGGTTTATGGATCTCAGATGGCGACTGCAACTTAATAACAACTGGATCTTCTAATCCGATTACAGCCCCTTTTGAAAGGCTTTGCTCAGTTACATACCCATCTCCGTTAAGCCGTAAATCAAGCCCGGATAACAGTTTATACGAAAGCACCATTTTTTTTGACCATCCAGTGAAGTCAGGCAATGCTGTGACACCTTTTGTCTGCAATAGGACGACTGACCCTTCCGCAAGTTTCGTACCGGCATACGGATATTGTATATCGATTTTTCCACCCTCACCAATGATTTCAGGGACAAAGCCGTCTTTTTGCAATTTCACGATTGCTTCAGACGAATCTTTTCCAGTATAGTCACCAATAACAGTTGGTTCAACTATATCTTCTCCACTGGGAACAATGTTCATATAGCGCAAACTGTTATCCATAATAGAGGTGAATAGTTTCGAAACCGGATCAGAACCGATCTCTCCCACTTTCAGTTTCGGTTGCTGTACAAGTACATACGTTAACAACTGGGGATCTTCTGCTGGTGCCATACCGAGAAATGAATACAGATAATTCCCGTGTCCAGCTAGATAGCCTATTCCTGATGGATTTGGAATTTCAGCAGTACCCGTTTTACCGCCTACTGTATAGCCATTAAGTGCAAACTTTCTACCGGTACCATATTCAGACGTAACTGTCGAAGCAAGTAATTTCCTTACTTCTTTTGCTGTCTTAGCAGAAATCGGACTTCCGTTCTCCTCTGGTTTCTGATCCTGTATGACTTTATCTGTATTGGGATCAGTAATTTTATCGATCACATACGGCTTCATCATAACACCGTCATTGGCAATCGCTGTTGCCGCTTGGACCATCTGCATTAACGTAACAGTTGAACCTTGACCAAATGCAGTTGTCAATCGTTCGATTGGATATGTATCTAGAATTCTACCTGATGCTTCATTTGGCAAATCAATTCCGGTTTTTTCTCCGAATCCAAATTTCCGTAAATACTCGATATATGTTTTATCGCCCATCCGTTCGAGTAAATAAGCCATCGATACGTTCGAAGAGCGCTGGAAGCCTTCCAAAAAAGAAATAAAGCCCCAGCCTGTAATATTGTGGTCACGAACCGTATCACCGTAAAGTGAATAGTTACCAGATTTATAGAAGTCAGTCGGAACCCACTTTTTTTCTTCAATCGCCGCAGCTACTGTGAACATTTTAGTTGTAGAGCCCGGTTCGATTGTCGTTTCAACAGCCTGATTCAACCAGTTCTCCGTAAGCCCTTCACGGGTAGATGGATTAAATGCAGGACGCTGACTCATTGCTAGTATTTTCCCCGTCTTCGGATCCGCTACTACAGCCAGTATTTTTTTTGGTGAATACTCACTTTCAACGCGATTCATCGCATCTTCCATGAAGTTTTGAATGGTCTTGTCGAGTGTCAACTGAATTTCATAGCCGTCTTTGGCTGGGACAATTGCTTCTTCTGCTTTCGGTAACTTGAAGCCAAAGTTATCCGATTTGAAGTTTACTTTGCCATCAGTGCCGATTAACTCTTTATTATATGTTTTCTCCAAGCCCATTTTCCCGACAGTTGTTATATTTTTTTCACTATCTTCTTCCTTCATAGCAAAGCCGACTAAATACGACGCAAAAACTCCATTCGGATAATATCTTGTTTGGTCTTCAATGAAAAGGAGTCCAGGCAGTTCCTGCTTTTTAATCGCCAAAACAGTTTCGTGACTAATATCACGGCCAGCCTTTCCGAATTCAACTTGATATGTATCTGCTTTCACATTCGTCAGGCGAGATACAATTGCATCTTTTTCAAGGGGAATATAGTTAGCAAGCACTTCAGCCGTTTTATTAATATCAGTGATATGCAATGGTTTTTTAGAATCTTTGCTTGCTTTTTCACTCAATACGGCAATGAGTCGGTAACTCAACGTATCGGAGGCAATAAGCTCTCCGTTTCGATCAACAATCGTTCCCCGATCCGCTTTCAATTCCGATTCTCTCGCGTATTTCGACTCAGCAAGCGTCGCCATCACTTTTCCTTCCGCTTGTCCCGTTGCTTGAATGAATACTATTCTTCCAAACAAAAGGAAAAAGAGCCCTCCGTATACCAAAAACATCAGAAAGGCTCCCCATTGGAATCGAAACTTTTTTTTCATTGTCCAGACACAACCTTTACGTTGTTCTCGTTTGGATTCAAGCCAAGTTCCTTCGCTTTCTTCCATATCCGATCATATGTAGATTTTTCTTTCACTAGGATGGACAATTCCATATTTTGTTTTGTTGTTTCTGAAACATCCTTTCCAAGCAATTGCACTTCCCTGTTTGTATCATTAATTTGGGCCTGTGTATGTAGAATCATTGTTGAGAATAGGACAAGAATTGTTGCAAACAGCACGAACAGGAATTTCTCCCCGACAGAAAAGACTTTCCGAGAAGGTCGTACTTGAGGCTGTTTTCTTGGAACTACTGGCGTTTCAAGTTCACGAATATATGACGTTTGGAATTCTCTCTGTTCTAATGCCATTCACAAATTTCCCCTTTCATTTCTTTTCTACAATTCTGAGCTTAGCGGATCTTGCCCGCTTATTCTCTTCTATCTCTTTTTCGCTTGGTATTATCGGTTTTCTTGTTACTAATTTCAGTATTGGTTCCATGCCTTCCGGTATTACAGGTAAATTCGGTGGAAGATCCGGTAAAGAAGAAGCTTCTTTGAAAATCGTTTTACACAATCTGTCTTCTAATGAATGGAACGTGATGACGCTAATACGTCCTCCAGGGTTAAGTACTGTAATCGCATCCGTTAAAGAATCCTCAGCCGCGCCAAGTTCATCGTTCACAGCGATACGGATTGCTTGGAACACCCTTTTCGCGGGATGTCCGCCCGTCCGTCTTGTTGCCGCTGGGATGCTAAGCTTGATCAGTTCAGCAAGTTCGGCAGTGGTTTGGATTGGGGATTGCTGTCTTGCTTCTTCTACTTTACGTGCAACTCTTTTCGAGAATTTTTCTTCACCATAACGGAAAAAGATGCGGACCAAGTCTTCATACGACCAATCATTAACAACATCATACGCAGTTAATAGCGCATCCGTATCCATACGCATATCAAGTGGCGCGTCCAAATTATAACTGAATCCACGTTCGGCTGTGTCTAGCTGAGGTGATGAAACACCTAAGTCATAAAGAATGCCATCCACCGTTGAAATCCCTATTTTCGCCAATTCAGATTTCAAGTTTCTGAAATTCGAATGGACAAACGTTATTTGAGGAAGATAATCCTTTAATCTTTCTTTCGCCACTTCAATTGCCGTAATGTCTTGATCGAAGCAGATAAGTCTGCCTTCAGGTGATAATTTCTTAGCTATTTCTACGCTGTGACCGGCTCCACCTAAAGTGCAGTCAACATATATGCCATCATTTTTTATATTTAAGCCTTCGACGGCTTCATAAAGTAAAACAGTTGTATGGTTAAAAATTGGAACCGCCCACTTTCACAAATTCATTTTAGTTAAAAATCAAAGTCAATAATATTTTCTGCGATTTCATTGAACGATTGTTCAGATTCATCATAATAGGCATCCCACAATGCTTTAGACCAGATTTCAATACGGCCTGAAACTCCAATTACGACACACTCTTTTTCAACCTTTGCATATTGGAGCAATGATGCCGGAATATTAATGCGACCTTGCTTGTCCAGTTCAACTTCCGTTGCTCCAGAGAAGAAAAACCTTGCAAATGCACGAGCATCTTTTTTCGTCACGGGTAAAGCCTTAAGCTTTTCCTCGAGACGTTTCCATTCATCCATCGGATAACCGAAGAGACAGTTGTCCAGGCCGCGAGTCAATACAAAGCCATCACCTAAATGTTCCCGAAATTTCGAAGGAACAATCAAGCGACCTTTTATATCGACAGTATGCTGATATTCGCCCATGAACATACTCTTCACCCCACTATATGAAATTAATGTACCACATCCCCCCACTTTCCTCCACCAGTTTCTTAACATTTATGCTATTTTCATGTGAAAATGTGTCAATAGTACTTGTTTCAGTGAGATTTTTCTGAATTTAAAGAAAGACACCCCCGCAGCACAAACTGTGCTTGCAAAAGTGTCTTTCTAGTTCACCACTTATAAATAGATGATTTTGTGGGTCCCGTCCATTTCAAATGGTAATCCTAGAAGATCCTGGATAAGGGTTGGTCCATAACTATTCAAATAGGTGTACGGCGTGTAAAGTCGTTCTTGCAACACGCCCTCAGGCAACAATTCCCCTTCCAGTATGCCGAATGTGCGAAGTTCCGCGTCATGCTTCAACAATACTGCTTCTTCTGCTTTACCTTTAAGATAATCCAACTGTTTTGTGTGGAAACGAAGATTTTTTTCGAGCAACTCTTGCATCATAGGTCCTTGCTGCTCTGCAAATTCAGCAATTTTTTCATACTGCTGGCCCAATATCTTTTCCGTTTCATCCACAACCAAATCGAAACGTTCATCCTGTAACCCGGTCACGAATTGCTCCCGCGCAGTGACTACTGCTCCCGACATGACGTCATCCATCGTAAAGTTTTTCCCGTCTAACGCATGCTTCACTTGTGGTGTTACCAATGTCATTGACATCCTTGGTACAATAATTGGCATTTTCATATCTAGATGATGGAACGCCTCTTTCAAGACTGCCCAATAAGCAATTTCTCCGGGTCCTCCAACGAATGCAAGTACCGGGAAGACCATGTCCTGCATCAGCGGTCTTGTCGCGACATTATTGCTCAATAGCCAAGGTTCTTCGTTAGCGATTCTCAGTATCTCGGCTTTTGAAAACCGGAGACCTGAACTGTCATTGACGAAAAAACCATCTTTTCTTGAAAGCAGAACTCTACCCGTGTCATGAATGTAGAAGAGATTTGCTGCATCCATTTCAGCATCAATCGGAGAACCAAACCCTTTTTCTGCAAACAGTTCTTCCTTGTTTGAAATTGCTTCAGCAAGGTGCTCAGATTCTTCAATTAACTGAACAAAATAGGGTTTTTCGAGCTCCCGTAACTGTATGAATGCTGAATCGATGAATAATAGACCTTCTTCTTTGAATAGACCGTTCATGAGCCTAACGAAAAACTGTGTAAACGAGCTTTCCTGCTCCACAGCACCAAGGACTTCATCCAACAAGTCTTTTGTATATGCCGTTTCACCATACTTGCCAAAAACTTCTTTCACTAACGATGCCATCACTTGTTTGTCATACTCCGCATCGGATGCCATCAGCTTCAGTACGAAATTTCCACGGTATTGATGTTTCGCCCCGCGGCCTTCCATTTCCGTATAGACATGATTAATTTCATTCAAATCATGATCCTCACCTGCAACCCAAAACACAGGGACAACAGGTACACCTAGTTTCTCCCTCTGTCTTTTCGCAAGCAGGATAACAGATATCGCTTTGTGAACAGAGTATAGGGGTCCCGTTAAAATGCCCGCTTGCTGCCCTCCAACTACGGCAACTGCATTTTCAGCAAGTTCTTCAATATGCCTAGTAGCATTCGCTGATATTCCAAATGGCTCCATGAATGAACGGATTGTTTCTGCAAGCTGACGCCTTTCAAACGTACGACCTGCAAGTTCCTTTAGCCTATCGGGATAAGAGCTTTCTTCATTTTCATAATCAAAAAAAGTATGTAGAAATTCTTTATCGTTATTATACGATTGCATCACTTTATTTTTTTCTTGTAATACTAATGATTCTAATTCCATTATTCATGCCCCTTTGTAACTATCGGTATGAACAGAGTATAACATTTCAAGCTACAGGATTGAAAAATATACGCCTACACAATAAACACGGATACCTATGTTACATACTCTACGATTTTCATTACCAGCCCAGTGATTAGAAGAATGATATAGGCGGCCAATAAAACAAGAAAGTAAAATCGCCATGTTTTCCGCAGGAGCCGGGCAATTTGGAATTCCTTCACTTTGTTGCGTTCAATGAAGGCGTAGACAATAGCAATGATGATTGCAATCCCTATTATGTAAATCCATATTTCTTGTCCGAATACTACCTGTGATACGACATAGACCGCTAGAAATAGCAACGGAGTCGTGATGTCCGCTGCAAGCCCGAGGATAGATGCCGGAGCTTTGCCCATCTTTCGCATAACAACCATGAAGGCAATCGTAACAAAGAACGGAAACAAAATGATTATTCCTAGAAATGTAGCAATCACTTCATTCATCACTTTGCCCCTTTCCACTCAACGGCAAACAACATCTGTTCATATGTTGCAAGAATCGCCAATGACTTGTTACGTCCATTCGCTTTGCGGATAACGGCAGTGACAATTGTCTCGATTTCCATCGGCCGCCCAGCTAAACGATCCACTAGCATCGACGAGTGGTTGCAAGCAGTTTTTCTACAGACATTCGCTACGTCTTCGTATGAAAGAATCATCCGCATTTCTGGGAACGCACCTAGTAGCTCTTCATACAAAGCTTTGAAAAGGGTTAGGCAATAATCATTTATCAGCAATTCCCCATTTTCCACCTTAAGAATGGCTGTTAATGGATTAATCATGCAATTAATCAATACTTTGCGTAGCAGGATCTGTTCCGCATCTGAATGACGTTTAACTGGAAAGATGTCCGAATGTGCCCGTCCAACCAAATCGAATAGTCTGTCGTCACCACGGGCGGTTGCGATTGTTACCAACCCAACCCCATTATGCGAAACAGTACGGTCATCTACCCGACGCGCACCATGCTCGACAGTCGCAAATGCAACATGCGGAAATTCACAGTTTTTCACCAGTTCCAAATGTCCAATGCCATTCTGAACAAACAGAACAGGATTGACTATATGTGTCTCCTGCATTTCTGAAAGGAGGTCACGGAGACCTGCATATTTGACCGCAACAACCCAAAGCGCTGCACCCGATAGATTTCGGATATCCGTCGTCGCATGCACACGCAATACGTCAGTCGTTTTGTCTTGATTAATACGTTGAATTCCTTTCGCTCGAATTAGTTCAGCTTGTTCTTCTCTCTTTACGTAGAACGTTACGTCCATTCCAGCTTCCGACAAGAACGACCCCATCAGGAGGCCAATTGAACCTGCACCAGCAATGATTACCTCCACATATTTCCCTCCTTTCTGAGAAAAGCGTAAGGCGCCGTCTAGACGCGACAGGCATAAGTCGATCCAGCGACGTGGCGCTCTTTGCCACATAGCTGGATTGCTTATGACCCGAGCGGCTGGCGCCTGAAGTCTAGACACTGTGAAAAGCGTAAGGCGCCTAAAAGGAACGCAGCTTAAGTGCGCCACTTCCTGTGGCAACAGCTGCATGACCTACATCCTGTAGGCCCCCTACAGGCATAAGTGAAAAGGAAGGTAGTCTAAGTACGCGACGTCCTGTCGCATCAAGGAGGCATGTAGTTCAATCCCTCCCCAATGCATACCTACTTCCTGTAGGCACGAGGAGGCGCACTTCAGCCACCACAGCAAAACGACTTATGACCCAAGGAGGTGGCGCCTGAAGCTAGACACTGTTCCGTTTCAAAAAATTATACTTGTTTTTCTTTAATTGAAAAGGTCCACCTGAATGCCAGTGGACCCTTTTTTGTTCTTTGTTTGATTATACAGGATATACTGGATGTTTTCTTGGTGGTTGCGGAACATCTTTTGTACTGTAGAATCGGTATCTATCTGCAAGCACGCTTCTTAAGCTTGACGGCGCTACAATTTCATCAATAATCAGTTCAGATGCCATCTTATAAATATCGATTTCTTCTTTGTATTCCTTATGTTTCTCCTGAACGAATGCAATCCGCTCTTTCGGATCCTCTATTGCTTCGATTTTATTCGAATAGACCGCATTTACTGCCGCTTCAGGTCCCATAACTGCAATTTGAGCAGTAGGTAACGCGATACAGACATCTGGTTCAAACGCCGGACCTGCCATTGCGTACAGACCCGCTCCATAAGCTTTACGGACAATCACTGAGATTTTTGGCACAGTTGCCGAACTCATCGCCATAATCAATTTCGCACCGTGGCGGATAATTCCAGCACGCTCCACTTTCGTTCCAATCATAAAGCCTGGAACGTCGGCGAGGAACAGCAGCGGAATGGAAAATGCATCACAAAGAGTAATGAATTTTGTTGCTTTGTCTGCAGAATCCACAAACAAGACTCCACCTTTTACTTTTGGCTGATTGGCAATGATACCGACCGGTTGTCCTTCGATTCTAGCCAAACCAGTAATAATTTCGCCAGCAAACAATTTCTTAACGTCAAAGTAACTGCCTTCATCAATCAATGCATCAATCGCTTCGTACATATCAAATGGCGCGTTTTGGTTTTCCGGAATGATTGCTTCAAGCGTCCGACCAACTTTCGCCTCCACCGTTTCTTTTAAAGCTGGTTTTTCTGTAAAGTTTGCTGGGAAAAATGCTAGATAACGACGGGCTTCCGCAATTGCTTCCTCTTCATTCGCCGCAAGCACGTCGCCGCAACCACTCACTGAACAATGCATGCGGGCGCCGCCCATTTCTTCCAGTGTTACTTTTTCACCGATTACTTTTTCGGCCATACGCGGTGAACCTAAATACATCGACGCATTGCCCTCTACCATAATTACGATATCGCAAAATGCGGGTATGTACGCGCCACCTGCAGCGGAAGGACCGAAAAGAACACAAATTTGAGGGATGAAACCCGATAATCTCACTTGGTTGTGGAATATCTTCCCTGCACCGCGACGGTTAGGGAACATATCAAGCTGATCTGTAATACGAGCTCCCGCTGAATCGACAAGATAGAGCATTGGTACACGGTTCTTCTCAGCAATTTCCTGGATACGAATAATTTTCTCAACCGTACGGGCTCCCCAAGACCCTGCCTTCACCGTTGAATCATTCGCCATAACGCAAACTGTCTGGCCGTTTACTTTCCCCATCGCCGTAACGACACCATCTGCTGGTAAATCCCCTGCTTCACAATTGGCAAATCTACCGTCTTCTGTATATTCGCCTTCATCGAAGAGAAGTTCCAATCGATCACGGACGAAAAGTTTGTTCTGCTCTTTCAACTTTTCATGGTATTTCGGATGTCCTCCTGCAAAAACCTCCTGCAGTTTCGCTTCCAGTTTTTCATTGTAAGCCGTCTGTTCTGTTGCTTTAGTCATTTTAAAAACCCCTTTCGTCAACCATTTCTACGCATTTCCCTTTTGTTCAGCTCCAGGCGGCTCCGCTTTTCTATGTCTAGCTCCAACGGCCAGATGCTCAGGTCATAAGCCAGCCCAGCTACGCGGCAAAGAACACCGCTTGGGTCAGCAGGATGCTGATCATGCAGTGGTTGCGACACGATGTCGCGAACTTAGACTGCCTTCCTTATCCGTCTTATGCCTGTCTCCCCTAGCAGGCCGTCTCCGCTTTTCTATGCTTCGATTGTAGCTAGAACGTCTTCTTCGTTAACGAAATCGCCGACTTGTACATTAATCGTTGCTACTTTTCCGGCCGTTTCAGCTTCAATTGGAATTTCCATTTTCATCGATTCAAGTACGATGATAACTTGTCCCGCCGTTACTTCTTCCCCTACCGCTGCGTTCACTGTAAATACAGTACCTGCCATCGTTGCTTTTAATGCTGTCATTTTGTTGTTTCCTCCTTTTGTTTTGTGCTCCAAGTTGATCAAATACGCCTCGGCGTATTTGCGCCCAGATTTTGAATTGAGCTTGCTCAATTCACTCCTTTCAAAATCTGTGGCATCCGCCGGAGGCATTAACTTCATTCAGCAGGGTCTTACCCCCTGCTGAATGAAGTTAATACTGATGTCGAATAATCACCTGTAATGAATTCTTCAGATTTCAGGAAGTTATTGAAGAAAGGTATATTCGTTTTCAGGCCTTCAATTTCTACTTTCGAAAGGAAGTTTTCCGATTTCTGAATTGCTTCTTCCCGTGTTGTTGCGTGGACGATTACTTTCGAGATGAGTGGATCATAGAAAGGCGTCACTTTCCCACCCTCAACATATCCTGAGTCAATACGGATTCCCGCAGTATCTCCCCAATCAAGTTTCTTAATTGTCCCCGGTGATGGCAAGAATTTGATCGGATCTTCCGCATAAATACGGAATTCGATGGCATGGCCCGTTGATTTGATGTTCGTTTGATCAATCACAGGAAGTTTATTGCCTTTCGCAATTTCAAGCTGCCATTCGACAAGGTCAAAACCAGTCACTTCTTCGGTCACCGGATGTTCAACTTGAAGTCTAGTATTCATTTCCAAGAAATACAGTTCATTATTTTCATCGACAATGAATTCTACTGTTCCTGCATTTTTATAAGAAACCGCTTTTGCTGCATCGACAGCCGCTTTATAAAGACTATGACGTGCTTCTTCTGGCAAATGCGGAGATGGTGATTCCTCAATCACTTTTTGGTTGCGTCGTTGTACGGAACAATTACGTTCAAACAAATGGACAACATTTCCGAAATTGTCTCCAAAAATCTGCACTTCGATATGGCGTGCATTTGCTATGAATTTTTCCAAGTAAACAACATCATCTCCAAAATACGCTTTCGCACGAGTCTTTACGGATTGAAAATGTTGACTGAGCGCTTGCTCATCTTCGCAACGAACCATCCCAATTCCACCACCACCAGCACTCGCTTTTAGCATAATCGGATAACCGATTTCAGCTGCTTCACGCACGGCGTCTTCCAAAGATGCAATTCCTTCGTCAGTTCCAGGCACGACCGGCACCCCTGCCGCTTTCATCGTCACACGTGAACCAATCTTGTCACCCATCTTATCAATTGTGTCCGCATCAGGTCCGATGAATTGGATTCCCGCAGCTTGTACTTTACGTACAAACTCCGCATTTTCTGATAGAAGCCCATAGCCCGGATGAATACCGTCGACTCCGGCACGAACCGCAATTTCAATTATATCGTCCGCTTTTAAATAGGATTGTTGAACTTGTGCAGGTCCTAGCAAGAACGCCTCGTCCGCTTCTTTCACGAACGGCATGTCCGCGTCCGCTTCCGAATAGACAGCGACAGTACCAATACCAAGGCGCTTACAAGTCTTTATGATTCTAAGAGCGATTTCCCCACGATTCGCAATCAGTATTTTATCCATATTAATCCCCCAAACAATTTGATGTGTATTTCTCCATCCCCCTCTAGTTTATACGATGGATGAAAGCGATTTCAACCTTTGTCTGAAAAAAACATCTTTTCATGCCATTTCGACTAGTCAAAAGTTATTTATCAATGCCACACAAAAACCGCCGCACATGCATAAGACATGTACAGCGGTTAGTGCGACATTTTATTTTTTCGACAAAAACTGCGCCACCGCTTCATGGTGTGCATCACTTCCCCAAAGAATTGAGCATTGTCGTGATTCTTCAATCATTCGGTCACGAATAAAATCAGCCGTCCATTTCCGGATAGCAATCGTTTTATACGCCCGATGGACAGTCGGATGATGAGCAGACATTTTGGCAAGAAACCGTTGAAGTCCTTCTTCAGCAGTGCCCTCATAAATCTCTGTTGCCCAACCCGTTTCAAGCATTTGATCAGCCGTATACACCTCGGCTTCAGAAAGTAGACGTAACACACGGTCATGCTTGCCATCTTTTTCAAACAGCAGCGTAGCGCCGCCCCACCCCGTGGTAATGGCAAGTGTCCCTTGAATGAAACCAGCCTTCGCAGTGGATGACATGACCCTGTAATCGCAAGATGTAGCAATTTCACAACCACCACCTACAGCAGCACCATTGACGACCGCAATGACAGGCATCGGCAGTGTGGCAACCCTATATAATAGGCCTGCCATTTTACTTAGCATTGGATAGGCCTCATCGGCTGTACGTAAGGAATGGAATTCAGATAGATCTCCACCCGAACAGAATGCCCGATCTCCCGCACCTGTAATAACGGCATATGCGACATCTTCATTATTTTCAATACGATTTAGAAATTGTTCGAGCCCATCCATGACAGCATAGTTGATGGCGTTGCGCATTTCAGGACGGTTGATTGTAAATGTAGCAATTCCATTTTCGATAGCAATGTTGTAAGACATGTCGATTCCCCCATTGTATATAGTAAGTTGAAATATGGATTCCCATCAAATCCGCTTCGGCGCTCAGGGATGGCTTTGGCTACCCCTTTTAAGGCGCCTACGCTCAGTCTACACAGAAAAACAATCTCCAGGTGCATGAAGGTGTTAAAAATTCCTAATTGCTGTCGCATCTATGCGCTTGTCGGGGCTAAACGACACCTTCCGCTTTTCTTG
>NZ_JACFTD010000079.1 GCF_014282005.1 Sporosarcina sp. BP05
GAAAAAGTGTCCTCTTATTCTTTCGAGTGACGAAAAATGAGTAATCACGCTAATTTCAATATTATCAACTGTAAACATAGGCTATTTGCCTGTGAATATAAGCTCTCGCGAACTGACATCATAAATTTTATAACCAATTTCAAACTCATGGTCTTGTGTGACTATTACCTCACAGTAATAAGGGATTGACTTTCCGTAAGCGTCAAGTGCGGGAATACCGAAAAAAATAAACGCATCACCTGTATCAAGCATTTCAAGGGTCACTTCTGTAGCACGCCCCGAACTAGTTATATCGATGGTGCAGTCTCCTCCGATTACATCGTATTCCTGAAGTATTATATATTTCAGACTAGGGAGAGTAAAGACTAAAGAAAAAACACCTATAACACCTAATAGTAAGGCTCCAGTAAACTTAACTATGTGTAGTAATCCAAAGTTCTTTTTTACAAGCATAAAGCCAAATAAAATTACAGCCAGCAAAGTTAAAACGATTCCTGTTATGAGCATGAAATAAAACACTGCCATTTTCCACTTAACACTTCCCTATAACGATTTAGTACATATATTTACGTAGTATCATTCCAAAGGTTTCATTTCAGAAAATCTAGATAGTATATTCTCCACTGTGTTCATTCTCTCTTATTGAACTAACC
>NZ_JACFTD010000080.1 GCF_014282005.1 Sporosarcina sp. BP05
TTCAACTAACGGGGCAGGTTAGTTGAACAAGATGGTTAAATCTGATGTGAAGATATAAGAGTTATTTTTGATTTTTAAGGAGGGATTTAAAGCAAGTGGAGAAAAAGTCGAATAAAATTTTAGTTTTCACTATTGTTCTATCCATCTTTTTAAATCTAATCTTTGCTATAAATTATTTTGTAGTAAAACAAAATAAAAAGAGCGATTTAATACAAACGGTACAGACTATCTTATATGAACTTCATAATGCAGATAGTCTCTTAAATGATGGAAACGATAGTACATCCGATTATGAAACACGTATTATTTTAGCAACATTAGAAATAACAAAAAGTAGAAGTTTGGTTGATACGCACGCGAAAGATTTGCCTCGGAATTTCGTTTCCTGGATTGGTGGAGTAGAATTAGGGCTAAGTAATGGGGCTCTCGGAGTGGATGAAAGTGGCTTTAGAAGTTCTGTACAGGACTTGAAAAATTTTAATGATGGGTTCGAAAAGGAAGCTCAAAACTTACAGCAAAACCATACTGAAATATTGAAAATCATTGAAGATGTCCTAAGTAGCCAAGAATATATGGGAGACAATTACATGAGTAAATAGTATTTACAACGGGCGTATGCTTCACTTTTTCTTCTTCAACTAACGGG
>NZ_JACFTD010000081.1 GCF_014282005.1 Sporosarcina sp. BP05
ACAGTCAAAAAGTCAGTGGTGTACTGGCTTCTTCTTGCTTCTTTCAAGGCATGATTCTCTTTGGTCACCGTCGCCAGCTGCTGTTGAAATCCTGCCATCATTTCTTTCATCGAAATTACTACATTATTGACGTTTTGAACGTTACGGATAAGGTCGTCCTGTTGCTCTGAGTAGCGTTGCATTTCGTCCAAAACCCTGATTTTATCGGTCTTAACCAACGATACGGAAACGGACGGTGGTTCATTCCCCGTACCACTAGAAGTCCTGTGACCGGCAACCACAACATTAGCAGCCGCATCCCGACTCATCCTGGCAATTTCTATCAAGTGTTTCATCTGAGAAAGTGCATTTAAGTCCTCACTTGTGAAATCTCTGTTCTTCCCATCGTTACGCTGAAAGACGAATCCGCGCTTCTCTAATTCAAGACAATACTTACGTATCGTAACGGTCTCTAAACCCAGTCTACTGGCTATTTCTCCGGTTTTCATGGGGGTCTCGATAACGTTGTCCATATCATCACCTCTATGAATTATTCAACGTCACAAAGGTTTTCCCCTGCAATAAACCAACACCTTATTGAACTAACGGGGCA
>NZ_JACFTD010000082.1 GCF_014282005.1 Sporosarcina sp. BP05
ACCCCTACCCTCATAAAGATAAATGCATTTCGACTACTGTCTTATAGCAAACGTTTCAGGTAACAGCCTTCGTTTCAACGTTCCTTACTTTCCAAGTCCCTTACAACGTAGCTATCCGTTCTAAACTTAGGTGCTTCCTTTAAGCCTGTGAGCTAGATACTGCCATTGTTCAGTATAATGTGTTTCAGAGGGCCAAGTTTTACTCCACACCACTCACCCCATCGTTGGATGGGACATAGCTTTACACTATGTTCAATCTTTAGACCTGTACATTCGGAAGTTTGTCAGTTCCTTCCTAGAGGAACGATTCTCACCATATTTAGTTTTTCAGCCATCCGGCATATCAGTTAGCATACCTTCCCCGAAAGAGTGGCTTTAGCCTTCCTTCTGCCGACTTTACCTGTGCTTCGAACCCCATGAACTGTCATTGATGGCGCACGCAGGAGTATTGATGGGATAGTTTCTGAAAACATGGTTTCATCATTCCTATCCTTCGTTGTAAAGTTGAAATTCATATCATAAATTCCCTGTGTTTTCATGCCGGAGGCATTTATCACAGAACTTGTCGCGCTG
>NZ_JACFTD010000083.1 GCF_014282005.1 Sporosarcina sp. BP05
GTGCGACATGAGTAGTGAAAATAGGAATAGATATACCCAAGAATTAAAGGACGCTGTCCTAGTAAGAATGATGCCCCCTAATAACGAATCCGTTAAGAGTATTAGTAAGGATACAGGTGTTTCAGAACAATCTCTTTATCAATGGAGAAAAAAAGCCCGTATTGACGGAAATGCAACACCTGGAAACGGACAGACTTCAGATCGCTGGAGTAGTGAAGATAAGTTTCTGGTAGTAATGGAAACCTACGCAATGAATGAAACAGATCTTGCAGAATACTGCCGCAAAAAAGGTTTATATAAAGAACAGATTGACTCGTGGCGTTCTGTTTGTCTGAATGCCAACACTGGTGAACTGAATCAAACTAAACGGCTTTCCCAGGAGCTGAAGGATGAAAAAAGACGGACAATCGAGATTGAAAAAGACCTACGTATAAAAGAGAAAGCGTTGGCAGAAGCCGCGGCCTTATTACTATTAAGAAAAAAGGCCCGAGCGATCTGGGGGGACCACGAGGACGAATGATTATCTCGTCAGATCGCGAACTTGCGGTAGAGCTTATCCAAGAAG
>NZ_JACFTD010000084.1 GCF_014282005.1 Sporosarcina sp. BP05
GTCGTTAAATGGATGTCACGCTAGCGTTCCTAATTCCAAAAAACTTGTGCCCATCAAAACACTAGGCTTCGCCTAGTCCCACACCAGAAGTGGGGCCAGTTTTCCCTTATGCTCTTTCTAACTTTTTCTATTTCTAACTTTTTTTTCGAATTCGGGTTTTATTTTAACCGTTGCTAAAATACGCAAAGATTAAATACTTTTTTATGTTACTAGAAAAAAGTGCGACTGCTGCGGTTGCTCTTTTTATTTTTTCCGCTTTAAAAATCGAGTGAAACGACAGCAAATTTCAGAGGGTATTTTGAAAAAATAGACGTTGGAAAAATTTGCATAGGTCGTAGGAAACTCCTACCAAGAGAAAACAAAGTTTTGGGGTTTGTATATACAAACCCGTAGCTTGCCATCTCTTTATTTTCCCTTTAATTGTTTTCGATCTATAAAGCTTCGCATGAGTTTCCTGCAGAGACTAAAATAAAAGTTTTAGAGAAAGGGGCAGGCTACGGGTGTGTGACCACACACCCCAAAAACTTCGTTTTCACCTGGTAGGAGTTTCCTACGACCTATG
>NZ_JACFTD010000085.1 GCF_014282005.1 Sporosarcina sp. BP05
AAAAAATGCTCTACTCCTTATTGAAGTAAAGCACCCGTTAGTTGAACAAGGAAAATGTAAACTCTTTAATTTTACGGTCCATATATATCAATATACTTTCCAGTATTGGCATCGATCACAACCGTTGGCTGAATACCACTATATTTTATTGTCACTTCCCACACCATTCTATTTGTTAATTGATTCCAGAACCCGCTCTTTTGATTTAGCACTGCACTAACATTTTCTTCAGGGACTTCCTTTAAATCAAGATAAGGAATTGACTTACTTAACTCCTTTGGTGGATTTTGCAAGTATCTTTCTGCACTGTATATCGCTTCTATCGTCATCAGAGTAGGCGATTGATATAGGTATAAAAAAATCAATACCATAATAACAACTAATCCTAATAATTTTTTTTCAATTGGAAGCATCCCCTATAAATATACTCTAATAGTTAATTAAGTCCTTATTAAACTAACCTGCCCCGTTAGTTTAAGTGTATCACTTCACAATCTCAATAGAGTAAAGGCTATTGACACAAAGATTCATTCCAATAAACGGTCTTCTGTTGTTCC
>NZ_JACFTD010000086.1 GCF_014282005.1 Sporosarcina sp. BP05
AACTAGTCGAGTAGAAGGGAACCTCTCTACCTTACGGTAGATTGTGTTCCTCCCCCCTCACAGAACCGTGCTTGCGCTATTTACGCACACGGCTCTTCCTAGTCACCATTCACAAAATGTAGCTAGTCTTCTATCGCTCAGATTTTGCTAATTCTGCTATCCTTACTAGTTTTGTTTCCATTTAGTATCCCTACCTCTGTGTGTAGTAAATGTGTCCCTAGTTAGGGTGATAACTTGGTAGCAGCCTTTCCTCCATCGGCATTACCCAACTTCATTGGTACTACGCTGCTATCCGACTCCCTACAACGGCATTTGGCTTCCTTGCTTATTATCGCTTGTACACCATACTCTTCTATAAGCAGAAAAGACCGGTAGGGCCTCCCGAGTTGCCGTATCATATCAATGTGTGACGTGCCAAGGTCTCTGACTCCAGAGAGGTTTTATCCTTCTTGCCTTTAACGGAGGATAAAATGTAGCTTTCTGCCGCAGGTAAGGCATCAGCCCTCTCGAATGACTAACATTATGGAGCTCAATCCCTTCAACCAT
>NZ_JACFTD010000087.1 GCF_014282005.1 Sporosarcina sp. BP05
CCCGTTTCCTTTGGTCTTTAATGACTTCATCTATAAATTCAATACGTTCAACTTGCTGCTTACTGTACGTACGTTGGCCATTGTTATCTGGATCTTTAAAAACGGGCTCAGTTCCGAGCCATCCTCGTTCTTCCCATTTATGCAGTTGAAATGATTTAATCTCCAATTCTCTTGTGACTTTACTGATTGGAACTTGCATTTCCCCACCCCCAAAATAGCATAAATTTAGCTTTATCTTACCCTTAATTTAACCCTAATTTATCCTTAACTTAGGCTAACTTATCCCTATAAGTCAATCTTTCTTATCCTTTTTGTATTTCTCTTACCAAATCTCACTTCGTTCGTGGAGTCTTGTGGTCTAACGAAACCAAAAGAGGTTTCATTAGATCCTCAGACTTACAATAAAAAATTGAAAGAATGGATATAACATTAGGCTTAATTAATGATTAGTGTTGATTTCCTTGTTCGACTAACTCAACAATTCTTCAATTTCCATCTGTCACGCTAGCGTTCCTAA
>NZ_JACFTD010000088.1 GCF_014282005.1 Sporosarcina sp. BP05
TAGTCGAGTAGAGGGGAACCTCTCTACCTTGCGGTAGATTGCGTTCCTCCCCCCTCACAGAACCGTGCTTGCGCTATTTACGCACACGGCTCCTCCAAATCATCATTCACACTGACTCTGCTATCCTCAATAGTTTAGTTTACATTTATTATCTCTACCTCTGTGTGTAGTAAATGTGTCCCTAGTGAGGGTGATCACTTGGTAGCAGCCTTTCCTCCATCGGCATTACCCAACTTCATTGGTACTACGCTGCTATCCGACTCCCTACAACGGCATTTGGCTTCCTCGCTTATTATCGCTTGTACACCATACTCTTCTTTAAGCAGAAAAGACCGGTAGGGCCTCCCGAGTTGCCGTATCATATCAATGTGTGACGTGCCAAGGTCTCTGACTCCAGAGAGGTTTTATCCTTCTTGCCTTTAACGATGGATAAAATGTAGCTTTCTGCTGTGCTTAAGGCATCAGCCCTCTCGATTTACTAACATTATGGAGCTCAATCCCTTCAACCAG
>NZ_JACFTD010000008.1 GCF_014282005.1 Sporosarcina sp. BP05
AATGCCATTGTTAAAAATGATGCTTTTATTTCTTACAATGCAGTCGTGACAAACGGTGTACGGATCGCTAAGAATCGATTCGTGCCACCGGGTGACCTATTGATACGCAGGAAAAGGCCGATGTTCTATCGACAGTACTAAAAGATAGCGAAGAATTTGCCATTGAAGTACAGCGTGTAAATTAGGAATTCCCAGCTTCCTATCATCTATTAATAGGTAATAATCGTTGTTCTTGCGAATTTGCGTATAACTAATCGTACCGTTCGTGCACAGCATAAATTTTGCATCGCCATGCTGCTTAAAAATCTTGGCACAATTATTCCCCAAACTGAATTGAACTACCGGTAGAAAAAGCCCTCAACGGATACGTCATAATCCATAAATGCGTCGCTAAATAAAGCTTTGCCGATGAGTTCGCGCAAAACACCTGAATAATAACCGGGTAGATTCCGGATAGTTTTCGATTTGGTAGTTTGAATAGCAATACGGAGGGCCTGCATGGCCAATTGCTCGAACAGCTCCCCTTTGTCTTCATGGATACTAAATTTAAGCATTTGCAGGGACTGTTTCCGGTAGACACCGTAAAAATCACGTGCTAATTTACTTTCTCCGATGGTTGAAGAAAGATGAGATTTCATCCTGCCAAAAAGTGTAGTAGGCACAATTTCTGGAGGAGACGTTCTTTTAAGGTCTTTAGTATTTATCGCTTTAGAAAGAAAAGCTTCGGTTTGCGGTTTAGCGGGTTCTACCTCACTGGCAGTAGGCTTTTCATCACTCTTCGGGGTGCTCATTTTCGACTGGTCACTAGTAGGTTTAATGACGTAAATGTTAGCGCCTAGACCGCTCATGACAGGGCGGATATAGTGGATGCGTTCGATAATTTCGAGCTTTTCTAATTTGCGAATGGCGCGTCGTACAGTCGCGTTGGATTTCAAAATAGCCTTTTCGATTGTTTCGTGTTTCAAATGTGCAGCGCCGTATTTGACGGAGTAACGACGGATCATATCAAGAACAGCCCGCTCTGTTTGGTTCATAGCGTCCCAATTCGTGAGTACATGTTGTCTTGTCGCCGCGTCTAGATCGTGTTTGTTTGTGAAGTGTGCGTATTCAGAAAGGTAAGTTGTCATGAAGAATATCCCCTTTATTCTTTATATAGATGAGAATTGAGGTTTAGGGGACAACTTTGTAAAAAAAAGTTTTTGTGATTTTATCAGAACATGGTAAGCAAATAAAAAAAACGAATAGAATCCACTGATACAGTGGATTCATCATGGTTTTTTCATGCGCAGGCACCAATCACTAATGATACAATAAATAGAATATAACCCATAAAGGTGAGGGGGATTTCATGTTCCTAGATAAACTAAAAAACCAGTTAAATGAAAATCAGTCCCTGTTTATAGGGGAGAAAACAGCTTTTCGTTCGGCAGTTTTAATACCACTAGTTCAAGTGGATGAAGAATGGCATATTCTTTTTGAAGTACGATCACTCACCATGAGAAAACAGCCAGGTGATATTAGTTTTCCAGGTGGCCGAATCGACTCCACAGATATATCCCCAGTGGCAGCCGCTTTACGAGAAACACATGAAGAATTAGGTGTCGACCCAAAAACGGTTTCGATTGTAGGGGAATTAAGCCCTTATATTACCTCCTCTTCATTTGTAATCTATCCGTTTGTAGCAACCATTGATTACGATCAAATTATCCATTCGTATAACAAAGAAGAAGTTGAAGAGGTATTTACAATACCTCTAAAATGGCTTTTGAATTATGAGCCTTATATGCATGTAGTATCCGTTGAACCAGTGCCTTCGCCAAACTTTCCTTATGAAAAGATAATGAATGGTGCTCAGTATCAATGGAGAGCCCGTTCAATGGAAGAATGGTTTTTTGATTATGAAAAGTATACAATTTGGGGTTTAACAGCTAGGATTTTGAAACATTTTATAGAAATTATAAGATAAGTGATACTCGTAATCTTGAAATGCGTCGATTATGAAAATTAATAAACCTCACTTAGTACCGTCACGGGGAACCTTTTCAATATTAATTCAACCACTTAACGCGTACCTATAAACAGCCACGACGGAACAAACATATAACTATAATAAGAGGTAGTTCCCACAAGTATATTTGTGATAAGGGACTGCCTTTTTTGTCTAAGCATTGGTTAACCTATTTGTATGGTATATAGATCAATTTTGCTGGAAAGGAGGATATTCTTGTGAAGAATAAAAGCGAAATCATGAGGATCATTCAGCAATTGGATTATCATATTGCAGATGATTTTGAGGCACAGGACCTAGACTTTAAGCAATGGAATTTTAGTGCTTTGGAGGAAAACATCAATAAAATGATTAAATACGCAGTTTGTATGGCGAATGGCGGCGGGGGCAGTGTTGTTTTCGGCGTGGCTGACAAAGTGCGGGGAATAGACAATGTTTTAATTGGAATTCCATTTGATGTAGATATAAAGGAATTACAAAAAAGGGTATTTGAGAATACAGATCCACACATTATTCCTTCATTTGATGAGCTATTTTATAAAGATCATTCAATCCGGCTCTTAGTCATGAACGTTTTTCCGGAAACACCGCCTTATACAACAACGAATGGTACAGCGACCATTAGGCAAGGGAAACAGTGTCTGCCGTACAGGGACGATTCATAGCGATAGTCTAATATTTAGGTGAGGTAAAGGTACCCTTCCCTATATACTCACTGTGATGATCATTGCCGTTACTTTTAGTCGGTCAGTAAACACTATATTCAAAGAAACACTAGGGCGACTTGCTTTAGTGTTTTTTTGAATGTGGATTATAACAGTCTTTCTGGCAAGCAAATAAATAATAGCGACCATGATTTTGCCCGAACGGTATGCACGCACTTTCCTTCTTCAGTCAGATATAACACGTATTTTTAAGGTCCGCACAACTAGTACATTCTTGGCGACGTACTTGGTTTACGACTTGAATAGCATGGAACTTGCCCAAACTCTTCTTTGCTTAAATTTAAACAATTCGGTCCCAACTAAAAATGAATATATTTAGATTATACTGGCAAGCATGATTGATAAGCACTAAACATACAGAACTGTTAGGAGGATCACGGAGTGGCAGATAAACCTACGGATAGAAACGAGAAAAGCGGTATGAGCCGCCGAGCATTTATAAAGAATACAGGATTAGTTGCTGGTGGTGTGGTTGGGGGAGGCCTGTTTGGAGGCTTGTTTACCAACCAGTTACAAAAGAATGCACCGGTAACCACACTTGAAAATACAAGTGGAGGCCTACAAGATGCACGGGTGTTTATCAATCGTGCCGAAGACTTCGATATTCTATCGGCCGCAACAGAACGTTTATTTCCCAAAGATGATTTAGGACCCGGCGCCATTGAACTAGGCATACCCTACTTTATTGACAAGCAACTAGCTGGCGAGTGGGGGATGAATTCCAAGGAATATATGAAGGGACCTTTTATTACAAATATCCAAGCGGCAGGCACCCATAATATCAAACGGGATCAGGATACACAGGGACCGAATGCAGCAACGCAAGTACCTACACCTACACCACGGTACCAATCCATATTAAATCGAAGTGAAGTTTTTACTTTGGGACTACGGAAAATTAATGAAGTAGCTCAAAAAGATTTTGGTGCAAGGTTTGTTGACTTGGATCCAGAAAAGCAAGATGAAGTATTGCGTATGTTTGAGGAAGGTAAAGTCGAAATGAAAGGGGTAGGATCCTCAAACTTCTTCTCTTTACTTCTACAGACTACGATTGAGGGAGCATATGCCGACCCAGTGTATGGCGGTAATAAGGATATGATGGGATGGAAGATGAAAGAGTATCCAGGTCCACGAGCAAGCTTTCTGAATGACATTGAGAAAGAAGAATTCATAAAAATGGACCCGGTAAGCTTACGGAATTACCAAGGTCATTAAGGGAGGTAGATAAGATGGTAGTTAAACTGGATAAAGTAGATGTGGTTGTAGTAGGTACAGGTTGGGCAGGCGGTGTTGTCTCGGCTGAACTTTCGAAAGCGGGCTATAAAGTTGTAGCATTGGAACGCGGGAAAAATGTAACTCGGGATGATTACATAGGGGTGAAAGATGAACTGCGTTATACAAATCGCTATGAGATGATGCAGAATCTAGCTCCTGAAACAATTACTTCCCGAAATTATATAGATGAAGACGCATTGCCGGTTAGAACGCGTAAAGAAATGATGGCTGGCACGGATTTGGGTGGCGGCAGTGTCCATTGGGCCGGTGCGACATACCGTTGGAAGGCGTATGACTTTGAAATTAAAAGCAAAACAATCGAGCGCTACGGCAAGGCTAAAATCCCGAATGATATGACGATACAGGACTGGGGTATCACATACGATGAGATGGAAAAATACTATGATCGGTGGGAGAAAACGGCGGGAATATCGGGAGAGCCTGATCCTCTTGGAGATAAACGATCGAGTGACTATCCAAACCCACCGATGAAGGAATCGCCAGCCATTCGTTTATTTAAAGACACCACCAAAAAAATGGGGTACCATCCTTATCAAGTAGCATCCGGGAATCTATCACAAGCCTATACAAATCCGGACGGGGAACAAATTAATCAGTGTATGTTTTGTTCGTTTTGTACGCAATACGGATGTGACTTTGGTGCGAAATCCGATCCACTTGTGACGGTAATCCCAACGGCTATGAAGACCGGAAACTTCGAGGTGAGAACAGGTTCCTATGTCAAGCGTGTCTTATACAAAGGCGGCAAAGCGACGGGCGTCCTTTATGTCGATAACATGACCGGAATAGAATACGAACAACCCGCGGATGTAGTGGTGCTAGCCGCGTTCACATTTACAAACAATCGTTTATTACTGTTATCTGGCATCGGTCAGCCTTATAATCCGACAACAAAAAAGGGTGTAATCGGAAGAAACTTCAACGCTCAGTTCAATATTACCTTCCTTGGGGCAAGAGGTTTTTTCAATGAAAAGAAATTTAATAGTTATATGGGGGCAGGCGCGCTAGGTGCTACCCTAAGCGATTTTGCGGGAGATAATTTTGATCATTCCAAGTTGGATTTCATTAATGGTGGTGGAATTGAACTAAGGCAATATGGAAGCGGAGCCATTGCAACGAATCACGTCCCAAATGGTACGCCAAGCTGGGGGCCAGAATTTAAGAAGAACTCAATTTATTATACGAATCGTACCTACGTTGCATGGTATACAATGGCAACCATGTCTTATTGGCATAACTTTGTGGATCTAGATCCAACGTATACGGATAGTTTCAATGACCCACTACTGCGTATAACTTATAAATACACTGATCAAGACCGCAATATGGCTAAATTCGGCATAGAAAAATGCTCAGAGATTATGAAAGAGATGGGTGCGGACATTGTTGACGACGATGAGGTTCCACAAGAATTTGATCATGTCTATGATGGCGGACATTACGCGGGAGGCGTCATTATGGGATCAGACCCAGCAACGTCTGCAGTGAATAATTACTTACAAATGTGGGATGTCGATAACCTCTTCGTAGTTGGTGGATCCGCATTTCCGCAGTTTGCAGGCCATCACCCGACCGCAACAATTGGCGCATTGGGTTACCGCGCGTCTGAAGGAATTGAAAAATATCTGAAAAGCGGTGGACAACTAGTAAAAGGAAAACAGGAAAGCGCTAGTGTTTAACTTTTTTCAGCAACTCCGCTTCAAAGGCAGATTGGTCAGTCAAGCAAGAATAGAACAGTTGGACTTGATGAAGCAGCAGTTGAACGATGTCCACGGCATTGTGAATGAGCAGTAATACGTGGCAATAACCCCCGCAGGTTTCGTAAAGCCTATGGGGGTTATTTTATTTCTACATTGTCTGAATTAAAGATTTCACATTACACGCTACGGCGCTTTGTGGATGCCTCACGCGATAAGCTGGGCGGAAAATCACAAGATAAAATACATCGTTTGGAGTTCGATTCCAATTGAGGGGATCCGAATGCTTACTTGAAATTAAATCCATTTTCATAATTCCTCACTTTTAAGACATGCTATATAAAAGGAGAAAGGTGATTAAATGGATATTAATTATGGATTAGGTAGTTCGCGGTATGAATAAACCCTTCACACCACAGCTTGTCTATTTTGAGCCAAATGCACTTGATTATCCGCTTGGCAAAGAACTAAAGGAAAAGTTCGAGAAACTGGGAGTTGAAATACGCTATACGACTTCGCATAATCAAATTCGAGATTTGCCAGGAGATACGGACGCTCAAAAATACCGTATCGCAAAATCCACCTTAGTCGTAGGTATTCGAAAAACGTTAAAATTCGAAACGTCCAAGCCTTCAGCGGAATATGCAATTCCCCTTGCAACAGGGTGTATGGGGCATTGTCATTATTGTTATTTGCAAACCACGATGGGCAACAAACCCTATATCCGAACTTACGTAAACGTGGAGGAAATCCTCGAAGTGGCTGATCGCTACATTGAAGAACGCGCGCCCGAGATTACTCGGTTCGAAGCAGCGTGTACATCCGATATTGTGGGGATTGACCATTTAACGCATTCATTAAAAAGAGCAATTGAACATATTGGTCAAACGGAACTAGGTCGGTTACGTTTTGTGACGAAGTTCCACTTTGTCGACCATTTACTGGATGCCAAACATAATGGCAATACGCGATTCAGATTTAGCGTAAACGCTGATTATGTCATTAAAAATTTCGAGCCCGGCACTTCTCCGCTGAATAAAAGAATTGAGGCCGCAGGGAAAGTCGCAAGAGCCGGTTACCCACTAGGCTTTATCGTCGCTCCCATTTACCTTCATGAAGGCTGGCAGGAAGGCTACCACCACATGTTTGAGCGACTTGACGAGGAATTGCCGCAAGACGCGAGAGATGATATTACATTTGAATTCATTCAACACAGATTTACGAAAGCTGCGAAAAAAGTGATTGAAAAGAACTACCCGAAGACAAAACTGGAGTTAGATGAAGAAAAAAGACGCTACAAATGGGGCAAGTATGGAATCGGAAAGTATATTTACCAAAAGGATGAAGAGGATGAAATAAAATCTTTTCTATACGGCTATATGGAAAAGTATTTTCCGAATGCAAAGTTGGAGTATTTTACTTGAGCCATCAAAAAAAGCGTAAGGGCCCAGATGAACTGGGGCTTTACGCTTTTTCTCGCCAAAACAAACAAAAACACAACCTATTTCATTTCCATCATCTCTTTAAAGTTGTTATGTCACAGGCACCCAACAATCATGCTTATTCAATTAAACAAGATTGTTTGAGTGCCTACCTTCATTCAAAATGTATTAAAAAGCGGTTTTGGTAAAAGATAAGTACGAATAAAGAAGGAGGAGTTAATGTATGAGTATGCTTTCACGAATCGCGCTAGCTCTAGTTGTTATCGGTGGAATTAACTGGGGTTTGATTGGGTTTTTTCGGTTTGATTTAGTTGCAACATTATTTGGCGGTCAAGGTGCATTCTTGGCTAGGGTGGTTTATGGTCTTGTCGGGATAAGTGCCCTGGTATGTCTTGGTCTATTGTTTAAGCCTAGCGAAGAAATCGACACGGTTACCGACCGACCTTCACGGTTTTCCAATCCTAATTTAGGGACGGAATTTGGCGAGGAGCCGGACTTCAGGAAAGAACGAGAAGCAAAGGTGAAAAAGGCGAAACGTGATATGGATAATGTAGATTGATTGCAACAAGAAAACAGCCGCCCGAAATTAGGTGGCTGTTTTCTGTTTATTGAACGGTACCTGTAAAGTCTTCGAGTGCATCCTGCCAAATGGTAACGCCTTGGCTCATTGCAGAACCTCCGCCTAGTGCCGCAGCCACTCCAATTGCCTCCATCATTTCTTCCTCGGTACTACCCGCATCAAGGCAACCCTTTGTATGGTAGAGGATGCAATATTCGTTATGTGCGTGCACGCTAATGGCGAGTGCGATTAGCTGCTTGTCTTTCTGACCCAATTTGCCTTCTTCAAAACACGACTCAGTGAATGCATGATACGCCCTGGCCACATCCGGCAATTTTTCTGCGAAACTGCCCATTCCAATTTTATATTCCTGTAATACAGCTTCTGAATACGTAATTTCCTCCATATAATACCCTCCTCCTATTCGTGAGTAGTATTAGCAAGACGGGGGAAGGCATGCATTGCTATAATAAGGCAGTGTCTAATGCTGACCAAAGCTTTGACGCTCTTTTTACATTTGTAATTTAATTTTTAGATTCGATATGACAGATTATATTAGTCGGGGAGTTGGAATTAGAGATGAACAAGAAGGACATTGCAGCGATTCGTAAACAATTTAAATTGGACACTGACTTACTGACGATTACTGACATTTATAAAGTTTATATTAAGCAGGAGAGCAGTGATTTCTATCATGAGGAAAGCCAGCCATTTCCCCTTTTGGACAGAGAGCAACAGGAGTTGTTTCTGAACAACTTTAAAAAAGTGTTGGGTGGAAAACTAGGTTTAAAACTATTTGAGGTGAGGTTTCAACCGCAAGTGGAGGAGCAAACTGACCATACGCAGAGGCTTTTATATGAGGGCCTTCATACAAAAGAAGTAGAAGATTGGAAAGCGAATATGGAAAGTATCGCTCGAAAGATGGTGCAAGACGCTCAATATGAAAAGGACGTCGTAGTGACTTTTATTCGCGGTAATTATTTTAAACCGACGAAAAGGAATCATGATGTAGAGGAAGTCGCCAAGCAGGATGAAGTGTACAAGAACCCATTCATTCTCTGTAGCATGAATCAGACTGAACTGCCTAAACGCTCACTTGTATTTGATTTCAATGAGAAGGAATTTAAGTCGCGCGACATGCTAGATCCAATCATCAATTTAACTTCTCCAATTGGTGGTTTTGTATTCCCTTGCTTTACAGACAACGCCGCAGACGTAAATCACATCTTGTATGCTGCCGGTAAATCGAATAAGCCGGATTACCACTTCATCGAGAATGTGCTGGACGGCGAAGAGATTATGACTGCAGAGGATGATAAATCGGTCTTTGAAGAAATCGTTAAAGAAGTGGCTGGTAATGAGATGGATACAAAAACCCTTGCCAGTGTATATGATGAAATCAACAGTATGTTGATTGTGGAAGACGAGGGAGAAGATGAATATCTCCCTACTTTGGATACTAAAGAAGTGGAGCGTGTGCTGAAGGCGAGTGGCGTGAAAGATGTGAGCACGGAAAAAGTGGAAATGGCATTTCAGAAAGTAATCGCGGACAAAACATACGAAATGAAGGCAAGCCATATCGTTCCGAGTTACACATCCAAGTCCATCAAAATTCAAACGAAAGTAGCAGATATTGCTATCAGCCCGCAAGACTTGAGATATGTGAGGCAGGTCACTGTGAGTGGGAAACGTTGCATATTGATTGAGGTGGAAGAAGACACGATTATTGAAGGATTTACGCTGCTTCAAGAAGAATTGTTGGAGTAGTAGAGATTTAGGGCGCGAAAAGAAATAAATAGAAGAACGCATGCTACTAGTGAGCACCAGATATGCATGGAATGTAGTCATTAGTAAAAGTAATAATGCTGAAGGAGCCGTTAAATTGGAATACGTTTTAGATCACGTTGGAATTGCTGTTAGAAGTATTGATGACGCTCTTCCCTTTTATATTAATGTATTAAATGGATTGTTAGAGGACCGTTATACAAGTGATGCGCCTGGTGTTGAAGTGCATGTTGCTGTAGTCAGAACGGATGACAAAGTAATTGAATTACTGGCACCAACCAACAAGAACTCTCCGATGGCCCGGTTTATAAAGCAACGGGGAAAAGGGGTGCATCATATTGCCTATCGAGTTGACGATTTGGACAAAGCAATACGCGAGGCAAGTGAAAATGGAGTTCGTTTCCTAGAGGACACACTACGTACGAATGCACGTGGAAGAAGGCTCATTTATATGAATCCCGCCTCGACTGATGGAACTTTGATTGAGCTTTGTAGTTATTCAGAGAAAACCTAATTAGAGTTATCTTAATTAAAGGAGCCGTCGATTATGCATATCCGTTGTACGAAGAAACTTTTAGTTGAACTCAAAGTCGAACCTGAATCAGTTTCAGAGGACAATCCACTTTTCTCTTGGCATGCAAATTTAATCATGGTAAATCGTAGGAAAGCGATTGTGTTAATGAATGATCATAATCGTTATGCTGTTGTGTTGTACGGACTGAAAGCAAAAGATTTTAATAGGTTCACCGAGATTGCCTTGCAAGGAATCCGCGAAACATTCCAGGCAGAAGGGATTTCGGACAAGGTGATTGCCAGGTATTTACTTCATACTGGTGAGGTCTCCATGACGAAGACTAAGGATCGGACTTCTGTGGCAAGGATGAATAAGGTGTGTGACAATGCATACTTTTTTGATGAGTTATGGGATAATGATTCTATTTTTCAGCCGGCCATGGGTCTTAGAATTAGCCGTTTATTAGCCGGAGGCGGAAATAAAAGTTATATTTACCCGAATGAAGAGATGTATAAGGATCTTGCCCTATTTGCAGGCCAATCAATTTTTGAAGCGAAAGCGGCAGTCCTGAAAGTTACACTTAGGCTTGAAAATCATCAAGTGTGGCGGCGACTAGTGGTACCTTTAAACAAAACGTTTAACCAATTACACCAAATTCTACAGGCAGCCTTTGGGTGGCAAGATTACCATCTTCATAACTTTTACGTTTATGGTCAGGCGGTCAATTCTGAGAATTACATCAGAGAAGGGCATAATGAACAAGTCCTAAAACCAATTGTTAATCTTGTTTGTGATGAGGAAGCTTTTTCCTATCCAGGTGAAGTAAACATGAAGCTTGAAAAAGACGTGAAGCTATTGGAATATATCCCTGCAAGTGAAAAACTGACATACAATTATGACTTTGGGGATGATTGGAACCATGATATCGAAGTAGAAAGTATACTAGAGAACTATGACTTCAACTATCCTGTTTGCTTGGAGGGCGAAGGGAATACACCGCCAGAAGATGTAGGCGGTGAGTATGGTTATGAGCAATTTCTCAAGATTCTTGCTGATCCCGGCCACTCTGAGTATGAGCATATGGTTAATTGGGGACGGATGCAGCGTTATCAGGATTTTGTTATTAATTATATAAATATAGGTTTGAAGGGACTTTAAGAGGAAAGTTTTGCCAGTTAAGAAAACAGTAATAGCCGAAAAAGCACATCAATTATAAAGTTGATGTGCTATTTCGGCTATATTTCGTTGTTATAGTCGATGGTTACTAACTCTCCATTTGGTCAATGCCCTTTTTTACGATAAAACTCAAATGCCTCCCACTCTGCCTATCCTCCCGATAAGAAAAACCAGTTGGATCTACATACGTACAAGTTCGGTCAATCGAAATTCGCTCAGCCGGAATCCCTGCCAACTCACATTGTTTTCTAACAGTGAGCTGGTTATCAATGTGATACTTGTGAGTGTCGTCATTGTAATACATAAATTCATCCGCATAGCCAAGGGCTTTGAATTTCAAATAGACGTCTTCATCGACTTCAAACTTTTCCTGGCTTAGCGCAGCACCAATCTGGACGTGGAAATCACTTGGATTACAGTGTTCAACTTGTGTTAAATGCTCGAAAAGTTTCGATGTGATTTCTTTGACTGTGCCTTGCCATCCGGAATGGATCACGCCGATGAGGCCGTTCACTTCATTGTAGAAAATCACAGGAACACAGTCGGCGGTGAAGCTGCATAATACAAGATTTGGTTCAAAGCTATAAAGGGCGTCTGTGTCCGCAATGGCCGTGTCCATTCGCTCGGCCCCTCGTCCTATGTCGTCGAGCGTTACGCGATGGAAATTGGCGCTATGCGTCTGCGTGGCACAAACGAAATCACTCAGCTCGAGTTGCAAGGAGGCAGCTAATTTCTTGCGGTTTTTGATTATATTATAAGGAGTTACACAGGCATGAAGGGCCATATTGTTGTGTTCAAGTTCGGCTCCGTCTTTCATGGTCATCCCTGTTATGAATTTGTCATTGTTTACGTATATAGTTGTTGTCATGTCATCACCTAGCTTTACTATACCTTAGTGTCTATTCAAAAAAAACAATCATGGCTTTCGATCGTGTTGATGTAGAAATTCACAAATTTCGCCTTGCACTATGTGGTTATTTTCAATGGTGAATCTTAGTTAGGGTATCTATATGGTGTGTCAAAAGTGATGGGTGACGGGTTCTCATTTAACTCCAAGCTGTTCCAGACTCCTACATTACCGAAAGCTTGTTTGGTATACTCTAGGTACTATTGCAAGAACCGAGCACCAGGTATCCGAAACAAGGAGGGAGGCAGACATATGAATATAAAATTAAACCGAGAGTTAATTAAAGAAATGTGCGGGACAGTCTCCTTCAAAAGGGGGGAAGCTTTTTATCGTGCTAATAAAGTAACGGTTGAAAGTTATGGTGCTGATGGTTGTGAAGCAACGGTTGCAGGGATGGAAGATTTCCATGTCACCATTAAAAAGGATGAAAAAGGTAGTTTACTCACGAAATGTAGCTGTCCTGCGCTAGCTTCCTTTCAAATGGATTGTCAGCATATTGCGGCCGTTCTACTGTCGATTTATGAACTTAAGCGTCAGGGAAAAGTCCTCAATAGTTCAAGTGAACTCCAGTCTGATTCAATAAAAAATCAAGAACTAACGGAAGGCTTACTGACACTTTTCAATGCCCAACCTAAACGTTCAAGCGGTCATCAGCTTCACTTTGAAAACAGGCAAGTGCTTGATGCGGAGCTTACGTGCAAACCCGTCTCCTTAGGAGAGGGACGGCATATGTTTGGAATAAAGGTGAAGATTGGTCCGACTACTGTGCAGAATATCAGGGGCTTTCTGAAGCATGTGGAAGACGGACAAACTAGCTTGCTTTCTAATTCATTCACGTTCGACCCAAATCTTCATTGCTTTCAAAAAGAAACGAATGCTTTGATCCAGCAGCTTATCCAGGTAATCAATGATGAAGATGTATATGTCGATGAACTTTTTGGAACATCAAATTATGTCAGCGATCATCATACATTACTGATTCCTCCATCTTCTTGGGACAGGCAATTACCTATACTTGAGAGAGTACCATCTATTAAATTGGAATATGGTGGGGATGTGTATGCGGGTCTTCGTGTATCGAAAGAACCGCTTTCTTTACAGTTTGACTTTGCTGAAGCCGAAGGTAAGGGCAATCAACTGCAGATCAAAGGATTGAATCGAATGGTTGTGCTGAATTCATACAGCTCTGTCTTATCTGAAGGGAAACTAATCCAGTTGAAAAGTGAGGATTGCAAACGTCTCTCGGACCTAAAGGCGTTGCTTGATGGTTCAGGAACAAATCAAATCTCGATTCCTCAGGAGCAGGTTGGTTTTTTCCTGGAAAAAGTGGTGCCTGGTTTGAAGAAACTAGGCAATGTACAACTATCGGACAGTATGTATAAGCAACTTGATAAGACACCGCTAATTGCTAAAGTGTATTTGGATCGTGTGAAAAACCGTTTGCTTGTCGGGTTAGAGTTCTATTATGAAAATATCATGATTAATCCATTGGAACCTACTCCGGATATCCCGGCAAGCTCTACCTTCGTCAGGGATATGGATAGGGAAGAAGAAATCTTGCAGTTATTAGAGAAAAGCTTGTTTTCCAAGACGGACGGCGGTTATTTTTTACACAATGAAGAATTGGAGTATGAGTTTTTGTATCATGCCGTTCCGAAGCTTAAAACGTTTGCACAAATATATGCAACTACGGCTGTGAGAAATCGACTATTTAGAGGAAAAGCTCATCCAAAGATTAGTGTAAAGATGAAAAAAGAGAGGACCAATTGGCTAGAATTCAAATTTGAGCTCGATGGTATCCCTGAAAAGCACATACGTGAAATTCTATTGGCTCTAAAAGTAAAACGGAAGTATTATCGATTGGGAAACGGATCAATACTCTCATTGGAGACCAAGGAGTTTGAAGAAATGAACCGCTTCTTGAACGCACTTCCGGCACAGAATGAAGAATTGGAAAGCGGTTTGACATTACCATTCGCTCAAGGTCTTCAGCTTCTTGATTCAGTCGAGAATCGTGATGTATTCACGTTAGAGAAATCGTTCCTGCAATTTTTGGAGAACGTCCATAATCCAGACAGTTTGGGGTTTGAAGTCCCAAAAAGTTTGGATCCACTATTACATGACTACCAAAAAGATGGCTACAAATGGATGAAAACACTTGCTCATTACGGATTCGGCGGAATTCTTGCAGATGATATGGGGCTGGGTAAAACAGTGCAAAGCATCACGTTTATTCAATCCGAGCTTCCTAACATCCGTAAAAAGAAGCTCCCGGTTCTTATTGTTTGCCCATCATCTTTGACGTATAACTGGCTAAGTGAAATCATGAAGTTTTCCCCAGAAATACAAGCGGTTGTCGTAGATGGTAATAAGACAGACCGGGTTAATTTACAGAAGGATGTAATGGATATGGACGTTGTTATTACCTCCTATCCGTTGTTGCGCAGTGACATAATGTGGTACGAGAAACAGGTCTTTCATACCGTTTATTTTGATGAGGCACAGGCTTTTAAAAATCCCTTGACACAAACGGCAAAAGCAGCGCGCAAAATACAGGCAGATAACCGTTTCGCCCTTACTGGTACACCGATAGAAAATTCATTAGAAGAGCTATGGTCCATTTTTCGGGTTGTCTTTCCTGAATTATTTCAAGGTCTTAAGGAATTCAGTAATCTCCCAAGGAAAACGATTGCCCGTAGGATTCGTCCATTTTTGCTTCGGAGGTTGAAAAAGGATGTACTTTCGGAGCTTCCTGAAAAAGTCGAGTTGCTGGAATCGGTGGAGTTGCTACCTGACCAGAAAAAGCTATATGCTGCCTTTTTGGCTAAGCTCAGGCACGATACACTGAAACATCTCGACAAGGATACACTTCGAAAAAATCGTATTAAAATTCTGGCTGGTTTGACTCGGTTAAGGCAGATTTGCTGTCACCCGGCCTTGTTTGTGGACGGCTATAAAGGGAGTTCAGGGAAGTTTGAACAGTTAATGCAGATTATTGAGGAATCAAAGCTTTCGGGAAGAAGGGTGTTGATTTTTTCCCAATTCACGAAAATGCTTGGACTTATAGGTAGAGAGTTAACGATACAAGGACTTCCTTATTTCTACCTTGATGGACAAACCCCGTCAGAGAAAAGAGTAGAAATGTGTAATCGATTCAATGTAGGTGAACGTGATTTATTTCTCATTTCCTTGAAAGCAGGCGGGACAGGCCTCAATTTGACCGGTGCAGATACCGTTATTCTATATGACATTTGGTGGAATCCAGCGGTTGAGGAGCAAGCGGCTGACCGTGCGCATCGTATTGGTCAGACAAATGTTGTACAAGTCATCAAGCTTGTCGCACGCGGTACAATCGAAGATAAAATAAATGAATTGCAAGATAGAAAAAGAAATCTGATTGAAGAAGTTATTGACTCTGAGGATAAAGTGTCGTCTACTCTTACTGAAGAAGACATTCGGGAAATATTGATGTTATAAAGCAGGTTAGGAATACTTTGATCTGGAAGTTTGCGAGGTGAAAAGTAATAGCCGCGAACACCTTTACTACTAATTAAAAAGGTTATCTGGTTGTGAAACGATGCTAAATCGCTTCATAACCAGATACCTTTGTTTATGGCCCCTATATTTTTACCTTAAATGAAACCAAGAGCAGGTTAGTGCTCTGTGTCTAGCTTTGAGATTTCCCGGGTACGTATTAATTATAATTTTATACTTCCGTTATCTGAAGAAATTGGTCAACAGTTACAAAAAATAGTGTGGATATAAATTCTTGCGTGCCCAAATCCATTGTTTCATCTCTATGATCATATCTTCATAACTTGGTACTTTGAATGAAAAATCCTGTCTGTTATTTAACAATGTTTTATCCGCATTGACGGAATCACTAGGCAAAATCGTTAACTCATCCGCTTTGAAATTCGCATTGAATTGGTTTAATAAATCAAATTTACTAATACTTTTATTATTAACAAGGTGATATAACCCCGTTATATCTTCGATTGCGGCCTTTTCCATGGCCTTTGCTAAAGTTAAAGTAGTGACACCAGTCCAGATGGCTCCTGTAAATCCATTAATGGTTCCTTCTTGTTTCATAAACCAATCAAATAAGCCAATTCCATTCGTTTTCATATCCGGACCAATAATTGAATTTCTGAAGGTTAAATTTTTGTTATCATTGATTTCGCCCAAAGCTTTTGTCCTATCATAAAAGGTTTCACCATCACGAGCGCTATCTTCGGAATAGGGTCCTGATTTACCTGAGAAAACACAATCTGTACTCATATGAATTAATTTAGTGTTGGTATTTTTTAATTTATCGGCTATATAGTGTGGCAAGTAACTATTTAGATAGACAGCTCTTGACGGTACTAACTCACACGCTTCGTTTAAAATACCTATGCAGTTGATAACTACATCATAGTTTTCTTTTAATAGAATTGAATTTAACAAAAAACCATCCAGAATATCCCCATTTATGTTCTTGCAATAAGGAAATGCTGTTCTCGAATAGGTAGTAACTTCATGCCCCTTCTCACTTAAAAATAATGAGATGGTATGGCCTGCCATTCCAGTTGCCCCAAGAACTAGGAATTTCATGTTATCCTCCATTCCATTTACGCAGTTCGTCTTTAACGAAATTTAGGTTTAACAACATTTCTTTTATTTCTTCTACTGAAAGGATTTTTGTATTATTCGAGTTATATTCATTAGTTAACGTAATTTTAGGAGAACCTTCTTCAAGGTATTTCCCATAGTTTAAATCTCGGTTATCAGCAGGAATTCTATAAAAATCCCCCATATCAATTGCTTTGGCTGCTTCTTCTTTTGTAAGGAGTACCTCGTAAATTTTTTCTCCGTGACGAGTACCAATGACTTTAATTTCATTTTTTGCATTAAATAATTCAATCAGTGCCTGTGCTAAATCTTTTATATAAGAAGCGGGAGATTTTTGAACCACGATGTCGCCATTCGTTGCATTTTCAAAGGCGTATAACACCAATTCAACTGCTTCTTCAAGGCTCATCATAAAACGAGTCATTTGGGAATCAGTAACCGTTAACGGCTTTCCGTTCTTAATTTGTTCTATGAACAATGGTATGACCGATCCACGGGATGCCATCACGTTACCGTAGCGAGTTCCACAAATTAAGGTGTAGTCAGGAGTAACCATTCTAGATTTTGCAATGAATGTTTTTTCCATCATCGCTTTTGAAATCCCCATGGCATTTACGGGGTATGCTGCCTTATCTGTAGAAAGACAAATTATTTTTTTTACACCCGCGTTTATTGCTGCAGTTAATACATTTTCTGTTCCGAGGATATTTGTTTTTACGGCTTCTAAGGGGAAAAATTCGCAAGAGGGAACTTGTTTAAGGGCTGCTGCATGAAAAACGAAGTCTACATTGTACATCGCATTATTTAAACTACTACTATCACGTACGTCTCCGATAAAAAATTTGATTTTATTATTTTGATATAAAATTCGCATATCATCTTGTTTTTTTTCGTCTCTTGAAAATATCCTAATTTCCTTGATATCAGTAGTTAAGAATCTTTCTAATACAGCGTTACCAAATGAACCGGTTCCACCTGTTATGAGTAATACTTTATCTTTAAACATAAATTATATTCACCACCTCTCGTTGGGTGGGTGTTCCAGAAACAGTACGACATATATTTCATTACTTTAGCCCTCTAAGATGCAAATCATATTCAGAGTTTTCTCTAGGATAGTTATACCAATAAGCGAGTATATCAGTGTATTTGCATTTTGGGTTATTATTCATCAATACTCTATTAAAATCCCAATCCCCAGCCATATCTTTTCTTTTTGTGAATACTGCATCACCTATAAAACTTCTTCGAATGATCTTAAATTGTCCACACCACGTATAAGCATTTTCTTCGTTTTTCACAAATTGTAGTCCATTTTTTGTTAACATATTGTAGTAATAGATGTCATATTCACCATCTACTTGTGCTAATACCTCTCGAATGGTAGGTAAATATTGATCATCGCTATCAATGATTGCTATATAATCGCCCGTTGCTTCCGCAATGCACCGATTATATGAATCACTAGCGCCTAAATTTCTTTCATTCGTTATTATTTTTAATTGTGGACAAGTTTTTTTATATTCCTTTACTATTTCTACTGTTTTATCAGTGGAACCATCGTCGCATATAATAATTTCATAAGCATAGTTTTTGGGAATGCTATCCAACATTGTCTTAATCCATTCTTCACTATTGTAAGCTGGAGTTAGAAAACTAATTTTCATTCAAAGGCCTCATTTCTTTATTGATTAATTTATTAATACAGAGGTAGTAGAAAGAATGCATCAACTACCGTAACATTTTCCAATTGGCGCAACCCGCGATGAGTTATTGTTCATATCTTGTAAAAAAGAGATCTCCTATCTCATGCTTATCGAAAATACGTCTGTCCTCGATTAATATATGCGCGTGATTGTTAAAACCTTAGGCCGATGTGTTTTCTGTAGTTAGAAATCGATTAATTATGAGGGTGAGCAGCTGAGTTAAAACGTTTAAGTAAAAGTATCCAAAACAAATCCCCCTAGCCAGATGCTCATCTGACTAAGGGGATTTGTGTTAGATGCGATAAGTAAAATTCAGTACATCAGTTAACAGTTCTCTAGGGGGGAAACTGACAGGCACTGTGTTCAACGCTTTCTTTTGTTTTTCTTCCCATCTAAATTTAGAAATTCACTTTCGCTTGCAAACTCAACATCGTTTTTCGGCTTTGTATCGTATTTTAGGGCATTTTTCTGTTTACCTTTATCCTTATTTTTGTTTTTATTTTCCACAGACAAGACTTTAACCTCCTTTTGTAGAATGATTTGATCCTTTCTATTGTGTCCAAGGAGCGTTTTTTTATGTAGGGAATGAAAAATAGGTATCGGTGATTCTTGTGTAGGCACCAATCACTTAATTGGCGCGGCAGACATTCAGAAATCCATTGGAAATTCATGTAATCGTACTGATTTCTTTCATATCTATCAGTTTTTCTACTATACTAATCATAGGCATCATGCATGCTAAAAGACAGAACGGTAAAGGGGAATGAGTAACATTCGAATCAACTGGAAGAAGCTACTTATTCTTTTTGCTATTGTCTTCTTGGTGATCCAACTATTCGGCAGCTTCTTTTTCTATGAGTTAGCAGTCAAGCGGGGGCCGAAAGATTTCTTGCAGAAGAATACAGATTTAGAAGTGTCGGATAAGGCAATGGACCTTTTTTTAAATGGCGATTGGATAGATTGGGTCGCTGCTCAAAAGTTTGAACGACTCACTTTAACGTCACGTGACGGACTGAAACTCTCAGGTTACTATTTGCCAGCATCCAAGCCAACAGATAAATTGGTCATTTTAACGCATGGCTATTTAGGAAATGCGAAGCAAATGGGGCTATTTGGACAGCATTATTATATCGATTTGGACTACAACATTTTCATGCCTGATGCACGGGGACATGGAAAGAGCGAAGGGAATTATTATGGGTTTGGCTGGCCTGATCGGCTCGATTTGATCGATTGGACACAGCTTTTGGTGAAGAGGCTTGGACCTGATACGCAAGTGGCCTACCATGGTTTATCGATGGGGGCGGCGACCGTTTTGATGGCTAGTGGGGAAGAAGAACTTCCAGGCCAGGTCAAAGCCATTATAGCGGACAGTCCGTATGAATCCGTCTATCAATTATTCGCGTATCAAATGAATCGGATGTTTCACTTGCCGGCATTTCCGTTGTTAGATAGCACAAGTGTGTTAACGAAAATGAGGGCAGGTTATTCATTCAGGGAAGCGAGTGCACTGAAAGAAGTGAAGAAGACGACTGTGCCGATTCTATATATTCATGGGGAAAGCGATACATTTGTTCCAACGGAGTTGACAAAGAATTTATATCAGCATACTTCAAGTGACGCAGAACTGTTGATTGTTCCAAATGCGAATCACGGTGAATCCATTGCATTGGACGAAGACAAATATAAAATGACAGTAGATCAATTTCTTAGTCGTTATATCGATTTAAAATAGGTGCTTGGTTCTAAAACAATTTGGAGTTGTTTTAGAACCGGCACCTATTTTTCCGTTCTACTAGTTAACGGAAAACTTCCCATCGACTTCGACAGTCTCATAAATATTAATAAACGCGTCTTCATCATGCTTTCGAACAATTTTTTTAACATGCAGCGTTTCGTAACGAGTAACGACCATCATTAAAATGTCTTTCTTCTCACGAGTATAGCCTCCGTAACCTTCCGTAATCGTGATACCACGATAGATGGAGTCCAGTAATTCATTGCGTATTAAATCACCTTTTGTTGTGACAATCTGCATCGTCAATTTGACGTGATCCGTGAAGATCGTGTCAATCATTTTACCTGTGATATAGATTGATAACAGGGTATATAACGCGATTTCCCAGTCGAAGACAAATCCTGAAAGTAGCACAATTACACCATTCATTCCCGTAAGAAGAAGGCCGATACTGAAAGAACTCGTACGGGAAACGATAATTGCAATAATATCCAAACCGCCAGAAGTTCCTGAGTATTTAAGGATAAGACCAACGCCCATACCGCCAATGCCCCCACCGAAAACTGTAGACAACAGTATATTGTCTGTCACAGCCACCACTGGTATCACGTATAAGAATGCCGAGAGCGACACGACGCAAACCATTGTGTTGATGGTGATTGTTTTTCCGAGTTTGTAGTAGCCTAAAACAATCAAAGGTAAGTTAAGGACTAGATTTAGTAGACCAGTGTTAAATGGGCTGATTAACCCGAGTAAGATTGCGATTCCGCTAATTCCACTACTTAAAATCCCGAAAGGAACAAGAAAGCAGTTAAAAGCAAATGCAATAATGAGTGAGCCTAAAACAACAATTAAATTTTTCATGATTAATAAATCTCCCTCCGATGGCGGTAAATAAAAAAACCCCTCCCTAGTAAAGGGACGAGTTTGTGCTCGCGATGCCACCCATATTCCGCGCGTTTCTAATAAGAAAAAGACGGCTCTCAGTCAACGTACTATCATACGCGTTCCATGTAACGGTGGAAAACCGTCAAAGCTTACTGAGTTTCAGCTTTGCATCTCGGAGATGATATTCGGATAAGAGCTGTTCGTCGACTTCCACCAAGTGCCGACTCTCTAGAGAACAGGGTTCTTTTCGTACTTTTTCTCGTTACAGACTTTAATTGTTAGATGTTAATTTAGCAGAGAACAATAGAAGTGTCAATATCTACCTTTCTGCCCAGAGGTTAATTGAATACCTTTACCGCCAATATAACCCCTCAAGATGGTTATCTTTTTTTAGTGACTTTTGAAATAACCACATATAAAACGGTGACACTCATAATAATGATGCTAATTAGTGTCACTAAGTTTATGATTTCTTCTTGATCCTTAACGTAAATCGCGATATATGACCAAATAAACACGAGCGTATACAGGGCGTCCTGATTAATAAGCGAAAACGATACAGCCAGGGCACATCCGAAAATGAGAATAATAACCGTCCAGCCTAGTTCTTCGATCCCAAGAAACGATATGACATCATTGCGAACAAAGTACGTAAAAACATTTACAATACTTGCTATAGAAATCCATCCTAGATAAATCGAAAATGGGACTATGTCAAAGAGGCCCCTGTTCACATTTTTCTTTATCTTTCTATAGATTAGTATGAGTGAGAGTAATAAAAGTAGAATAATAACCGTAGACAAGAGAATCTTTTGCTGCGTGAACGCTAGAATCCAAGCCCCGTTTAATAGAAAGTTTACAGGGATTAATACTTGAAGATCGATATAGACACTCACTTGTTTACCGTGAACAAAAAAACCTTTTATAATCCATAAAAACAATAGTAAATAAATGAGACTCCAGATTGAAAAGGCATATGCTGCTGGCTGAATCAACGCAGACTTTTCGTTTGCTATAACCCCCACATTCGATCTGGCGGAATAATTAATAGCTATCATCAATGCAAAAAAGATGAGATTAACTATTGCTATTCTTTTTGATATTTTCACCATTCATCCTCCTGAATTTTAGGTACCTGTACGAGGCATGATCAACTAAGTGAATTATTTGTTGTTGTTTCTAGGACAGCGTACTTGCAAGACAATCTGATATTGAAAATTACAAGAATACCAAGTGTTATTTCAACTACAATCGTAAAAATCATTTCCCTTTTTAATAGTTCATCCTTTCTTTTATTTGATAGTCTAAGTTTATTAAACAACATAGCTATTTATACTGAACAAGGGTGGATGGTTCACGCCTTTGAAAAAAACTTTTTATCTACTTCCAAAAGTGGTTTTGTACACTTATTTGTTAAATAGGTCTGTATCTTGAGATTTGACCATTATCTGATTCGTTCGTTTGTTTACTTACTTACTTACTGCTGATGTGGGAATTGAAATGTAACTATAGTCATTCCCTCGATTTAAAAATGCCTTATTTTAATTCTGTTTAAAAAAGTAGTGTATAGAATGCGGGTACGTGGAAATATGTCTTACTTTACTCCGATTTCAGAAGACATATTTGACGACTTTGAAGAATTAATTAATGGACACAAAATTGTAGAACCTATTTGCGGTACATTAAGGGTAGGATAAAACAAAGAGGTTGAAATAGATGACCAAAGAATAGGGGACCGTTATGAAAAACATTACGATTGAAGAAATTATTCAAAAGTTTTCATTAGAGGTGTTAAGTGGACATGACCAATTACATCGTATAATAAAAAAAACTAAAGTACGTCGCCCAGGATTAGAGTTTATGGACAAATTTGATTTTATTGCAACGGAACATGTCCAAATACTGGGGAAAAACGAAGTTAATTATCTCCACACGCTGACAATTGAAGAGTGCAAGTTGCGGATTGCAAATATTGTTCAATATGCTCCTCCTTGTATCATTATTACATCCCAACAGGAAGAGCCGCTTGGCCTCATTCAATACTGTACGGAGGAGAAAATACCGGTGTTACGCACTCGTGATTCCACGAGTGAACTGAGCGCGAAATTGGATGCATATGTTGTGAAGGCGATGGCTCCGGAAATTGCAATACACGGTGTTTGTGTCAATGTTTCGGGGATGGGTATTCTACTCCGCGGCAAGTCAGGTGTAGGTAAAAGTGAGACGGCGCATACATTGATTGGTCGAGGACATCGGCTTGTAGCTGATGATGTCGTGGTATTGAAAAAGCTTAGCCCACAAACCTTGCTCGGCACACACGATGAAAACAGTAAAGAATTCCTCGCATTACGTAGTATTGGTTTGCTAAATGTGGTGCGTCTATATGGAAGAGCTGCTTTCCAGGATGAAACACGGATTGCACTGGACATCGAATTAACCAAATGGAAGGAAAATGATTTGAATAATGAATTGGAGCAGGAAACGAAGTTTGTGGAATACATGGATGTCCAGATTCCACATATTCAAATTCAACTCCAACCAGGTCGTGATATCGCAGGCTTGATCGAAGCCGCAGCGAATAACTGGTATTTAAAGCAGCAAGGCTATAGTGCTGTGGAGGAATTCATGAAACGGATTGAATCCGATACTCCTTAGTATTGAGTATCTGCACGGAGGGGATCTGGGAAATAGATAGCAATTTCATGAAGCATGGAACAGAGTAGACGTGAACTTTAAATGTCTACTCTTTTTGTATTTATAAAATGTTGTCGTTTTACCTTGTATAGAAACCTGCCGTTAGTCAGATTCTTCCTGGGTGCGTCTGAGGCACCTGAGTGCGGTGTAAGTTAAGTTGCATAGAATGACACTATTTAACCTGTAGAGGCACGTTAGAGGTCGTACTGAGAGGTCGGAATTGCTTGACGAACAGCAGACATGCTCGCAGTGAGGGGGCGTTTCATGAATTTTATTCAAAAGAGAGCCGTTATTTATTCGGCACTACTTATTTGGAATTAACTAGGCGGTATACCTCGCCTGCATAACGAACAAATCTAGCGAAGGAGCGACAAGTGTGAGCCGATGCAACAAGACCGACAGTGATCTTCTGACGGGCTTATTGCGTGAGGCCATCACCAAGCGACTAAGCGGTGTTGGAAGGACAGTCTATTTGTTAAGTGCAGACTATTTAGGCGAGTTCTATATCGGCTTGCAGATGGGTAGGGAAGAGAGAGAAGGGCTTACACCGAACTTAGGGAAAATTCCATATCAACCACTTTCGTGGGTGTACACATTAATAGTGTGGTTGTATACGTAATAGTATAGTTGTACACGTTATTGTATACATAAGTAAACAAGAGTGTAAACATGTATACAAACAAGTACACAACCAGTATCTATATAGGTATACGTTAATGTATACAAGTTTACAGCTAAGTACACAATATTACATTTGTATGTTAAGTAGTTGAATAGGATTGACCTGCCAACAAAATTCCAGTACCATTTCAATAGAAAGATAGAATATTGGGGAGGATGATTTTTATGACAGAAACTCGTATTGCAGCAATTGACGTAGGAAACGATTCATTGAAAGCCATTTTCGGTAAGTTGGAAGCAGAACTTAATATACCAAATGTAATTGCACAAGATGTTGCAGATCGTCCAGTTATCGGTATTGAAGAACTCGACAACCAAGAACCTACTGAAGGCATTCATATTCGTTTACACTCCCCAACATTAAAAGATAATAACGCTATTTATCGTGTTGGGAATCTTGCTACTAAAAGTGGGAATTCAACTGAACTAGATCCAGGCAGCAACAAGTCTGAGGAAGATCAAACTTTGGTTATGTTGTTCGCGGCTCTGGCATTAGATGCAGCTCGTGACGAAAATAAAGGCATTTTTAAACGTAATAATAATGTAATTGAAGCTACGTATACACTAGGCACAGGACTTCCACTTAGGGAAGTAAAGGAAGGGAAAGATGTTGGTTATCGTTCTCAGTTGCTTAGCTCTGTTCACCAAGTAGAGTTTTTAGTTACACCTAAATATCAAGGTATAAAAGTAAATATTAAGTTTGATGAAGTAAAAGTTTATCCAGAAGGTTTTGCCGCGTTTATCAACCTTGTCATGGATAATAATTTAAATATCATTAACAAGGAATTAATCGATAAACAAATCTTGATACAAGACATTGGTGGGTTATCAACGGATGTTGCGGTCATTAGAAACCGTAAAGTGGATGACGATAAGGCGCAAGGCTTCAACTTAGGAGTGTCAGAGTCTCTTGATGCGATTCGGGAAGAAATTTACGCTAGACATGGCGTAGAGTTGGACAGCCGTCTAGACGTTGTGGATATTATTACGAAGAAAAATAACCGTAATCACATCATGGTAAAAGGAAGCCGGACAAGCGTGCATGATATTGTAGACCGGATTCTCTTAGAATTAGCGAAAAAGCAATACCGTCATTTACGGAATGTATGGGCAAGAAACTCGCAATCTGAGATCTGTTATTTCATCGGCGGGGGCTCTATTGTCCTTAAAGATTACCTTAAAACGTTGAATAATAGCTTAGATGGCTATAACATCGATTTCTTTGAAGATGAAAAAGAAAGCGTTTGGATGATGGCCAATGCTTATTACAAATTAATTTCAGATTTTGCGAAAAAAAGCCAGAAAGTAAAATACAAAGAAGAAGAAAAGTTCGTTAAAACAAAGTAAGGTGATAATTCATGAGTGAAACAGGATTGAAGAGGGGACAGCCTATTACATTTCGTCTCCCATCGGATACATCTGATCAGACACTGAAGCAACTGCAAAAGTTAAAAGAAGTCGAAAGAAGAAACTTTTCCAGTAAAATTGCGGAATTCGTGATAGACGGGGTCAATGATTCTCTTTTAAAGCACAGAGAGGCCATCACAATTCCGCTTCCGAAAGGGTTAACTAAAGCACAACGCGATTGGTTAAAGCATGAACATTCCGAGGCGCTTTTGGGGAGTATCGTCTATCAGCTGATGTCTGATCCGAACCGTACGGCTGCACTCTTTGCATCACTGAATAGCAATGCGATAAACGTAGATGATGCTTTATATCTTCAGGAAGAAACGAGCGCTGACGTAGAACTGGAGATAGAAGATCACTTAATAAGTACTGATATGAATGATGACCTGGATAACTTTGATTGGGAACAGTTAAAGGGGCCAGAAGAAAGATCTGTTGAAGATGAGGAAGACCCTTTAAGTGACTTCCTTGCTCAGATGAATAAATAATGTTGGGTGCCTGTGTAAGAAAACACTGTGAATGCTGAATCATTCATGGTAGTTTGTTGCGCAGGCACTTTTTGTTATGATTTCTTTAGTCGTAAAGAGACAAATTTGTTGATTTTTTTGAATTCGGTCCTTGCTCATTACGAGTAGTGCTATAATTTCATTGAAGGAAGTCTTTATACATAATTATAAGCGGGAGAATATCATGCCAAAAAAAATCTTCAATCAGAAATTAATGAGATCGAATATAACCGTGTTGGTTTTAACGGCAGTATTGACGGCGGTCGTTGGTGAATTTAAAGTTATTCCTTTCAGCGGAGAGGTTTTTCGTTTTGGAATGGGGAGTATTGTATATTTTTTACTGTTTCTTATTCGACCACCAGCGTCTCCTATTTTAACGGGGTTCGTAACGGGTATAACAGTTGTTTCTTTTCGACTGCTTATGGATATGAGGCTTGAAGCGTTTAATTTATTGGCAAGTTTGAACAATCATTTGCCTACTTTTTTGTTTTACTTTTTTTTTGCCCTTGGGGTAAGTATCATCAATATAGAGAAGTATAAAACGTTCCCGTTACTATTAGGGGCTTGTGCAGCGCTATTCGATTTTGTTGGCAACAGCGCCGAGTTCCTTATGCGTGACCTGCTGTTACATCGTGGGGGCCTGAATGTGAAGGACTTAGCTTTGGTTAGTGGGGTTGCATTATTCCGCAGTTATTTTGTTGTGGGGTTATGCAGCTCCATTACGATAGCGGAACAAAAGAAGCGCATGCAAGAAATGCTCGGCGTCGGTTCAGAACTGTATGCGGAAACGCTTTACTTGCAAAAGTCGATGAATCCTATTGAACAAATTACAGCATCGAGTCATGATCTATATCGGAAGTTGAAAAAGGAAAACCTTCAGACGTTGAGTGTACAGGCATTAGCCATAGCGCAGGAAATCCATGAGGTGAAGAAGGATTCACAGCGTATTTTGTCGGGGCTATCCAAAATCACGAACGTAAAACGGCATGATGTGTTCTTACTTTCTGATTTACTGGGTTTCGTTGTGACGGCGAATGAAAAATATAGTGAGCTGTTAAAGAAGACGATTACTTTCCGATTGTCGGCAACCGTCGATTTTGAAACGGACCAACATATCCCCCTGCTTGCATTGTTGAATAATCTTACCGCCAACGCTGTTGAATCCATTGCGGATACAGGGGAGATTGATTTTGAATTGTATGAGGACGAGGAGCGCATCTGTATCAAGATAAAGGATAGCGGCAAAGGCATTGCGAAAGAGGACGTCCCAATCATTTTTGAACCAGGTTATACGACGAAATTTAACGACCGTGGCGTTGCTGCAACGGGAATTGGCCTATCTCATGTACAGGAGATCCTTCAGACGTTGGAAGGTCGAATTCAAATCGAAACGCTGGGAAAAGGAACGATTTTTTATGTTTGGATTCCGATTCATACCATTCGAAAGAGAGTTGAATAATGCTGCGCTATTATATAATTGATGATGATATGGCAAGTCGAAGAATGCTGGAGAAAGTCATAGTAGAAGGCGATCTCGGTATGGTAATCGGTGATGCCGAAAGTGGTGTGAAGGCAATTTCACCCGTCCTTTCATTGCAACCTGATATTGTTTTGGTCGATTTGTTAATGCCTGGATTGGATGGGATTGAAACGATGGAGCAATTGAAGAATCAAGGTTTTCAAGGGCAATTCATCATGATTTCTCAAGTTGTCAATAAAGAAATGGTCGGAGAAGCGTATGAAAAAGGAGTAGAATTTTTCATACATAAGCCAATAAATCGTGTGGAAGTGCAGAGTATTTTAAGAAAGACCGCGGAGAAATCACGTTTAAAAGATTCGTTGATTGCAATCCGGGAGTCGTTGGCACATATTGGGCCGGCTGTTAAAACGATAAAGCATCGAAATGTGAAAGAAATTGTTTCATCCATATTGAACGACATGGGGATTATCGGTGAAGTGGGTAGTGGTGATATTGTCGCGATGATTGAAATTCTAATGAGTCAGCAGGGGCGGGGTAGCCAATTACCGCCGTTAAAAGAGTTATATGAAGCGGTTGCAGGCAAGATGAATAATGTGGACATCAACAAAGAGAGTAAAGCGATTGAGCAACGGATTCGCAGAACGATTCTTGTAGCTATCAATCATTTGGCTTCGTTGGGAGCGGTGGATTACACGACTCGAGAGTTTGAGTATTATGCACCTCGTTATTTTGACTTTCAAGAAATACGTAATCGAATGAAACAGATTCAAGAAGACAGTCATGAGCCAATGAAAGTGAAAATTAATTGTAAGAAATTTATTCAAGTTTTATACCTTGAAACCGGTGATAAGTTTGGTCAGACTTGAGTACGAGTACCTAATTTTAAGAAAATACTGAATTATAAAATGTAGGATTTCGTCGGATTTGATAAGTTGACCCTATTATTATCTCTAAACCTAATCCTGAACTATGGAAGCGGTTTCATTTTGGAGAAGGGGTGAATGATTGATGAAGAAAAAATTTAAATTTACTTTAGCCTATCAAATTCTTGCGGGATTAATTTTAGGGATTGCTGTGGGTGGTATTTTTTACGGGAATCCGGCTGTGGAAACCTATTTGCAACCACTTGGTACAATCTTCATTAGCATGATTAAAATGATTGTGGTTCCAATTATCGTTTCTACATTAATTATTGGCGTTGCTGGGACTGGGGATATCAAGAAATTAGGTAAACTCGGCGGGAAAACATTGATCTATTTTGAAGTTGTCACGACGATTGCGATACTTGTCGGTTTGTTGGCTGCTAACCTATTCCAGCCAGGTATGGGCATCGACATGTCTGCGCTTACGAAAACGGATATATCTAAGCATGTTGAAACGACTGAAGCCATGGCGGATAACGGCCTCATTGACATCATTGTCAATATTGTTCCGACGAATATTATTCAGTCCTTGGGTGAGGGGAATATGTTGTCGATTATTTTCTTCTCCGTTTTGTTTGGTTTAGGGGTTGCTGCAATTGGTGATAGAGGAAAACCGGTGCTGGCATTTTTCCAAGGAACTGCGGATGCCATGTTCTGGGTCACGAACTTGGTTATGAAATTCGCACCGATTGGGGTATTTGGGTTAATCGGTGTAACGGTTTCGAAATTTGGATTGCAATCATTGATCCCACTTGGAAAACTGGCGCTACTTGTCTATGTAACGATGATTTTCTTTATTATTGTTGTCTTGGGCATCATTGCAAAAATGGTTGGTACGAGTATTTTCCGCCTTATGAAAGTGCTGAAAGATGAACTGCTTTTGGCGTTTACCACAGCAAGTTCGGAAACGGTGTTGCCTAGAATTATGGAGAAAATGGAGAAGTTCGGTTGTCCGAAAGATATCGTCTCCTTTGTTATTCCGACGGGGTATTCATTTAACTTGGATGGATCAACGTTGTATCAGGCGTTGGCGGCGATGTTCATCGCTCAGATGTATGGGATTGAATTGAGTATTTCGGAACAAATTACGTTAGTGCTGGTCTTAATGGTAACGTCAAAAGGCATGGCAGGGGTGCCGGGGGCTTCGTTCGTTGTTTTACTAGCGACTTTGGGAACTGTCGGTATACCACTGGAAGGCTTGGCGTTTATTGCGGGGATCGATCGGATTCTAGATATGGCACGTACGGCTGTCAACGTTGTTGGCAACGCGCTAGCGACTGTTGTATTGTCGAAGTGGGAAGGTCGGTTTGACCCTGAGAAAGAGGATACGTACTTCGCGGCTACTGAAAAATTGGCGTAAGGTCAAATTTAGCGTTTAAGAAAGATAAAAAGCAGGCAGTTTCTCGAACCTTTTTGGTTTAGGGAAACTGCCTTTTGGTTGGGAATGTTAACGCATTGTAAGATTAGTTAGTATGACACCTGCGATAATAACGAGTACTCCGAAAAGACTGAGCCACATGGATTTGTCGGGATTATTCGGTCTGCTGTCTGCTCGGTGCATAGGTTTGGCCTTCTTTCGGTTTATGTCTTTACCTATACTCTTCCCGACCCTAGAGTAGAATAAACTACTTAGCTGAAATAGACCAATCATTCCCACATCTCTTCATCAACTATGTTACACTTGCTACAAAGCTGAATAGTTTAACAACCACTAGGGGAGCCTTTTTTAGGCTGAGACGTGCATGAATGCGCGGACCCTTGGAACCTGATCCGGATTATACCGGCGTAGGAAAGTGGGCACGCCTTTTATGAACAGCAAAATGGCTAGCCGCTTTCTTACGCCACCGGAAAGCGGCTTTTTAGTATAAATAAAAGGGTGGCGAATCAGTTGGTACATGTGGCATTGACAATTGCGGGGTCGGATAGTGGCGGCGGGGCAGGTATACAGGCGGACTTGAAGACATTTCAGGAACTAGGCGTGTTTGGTACATCGGCACTGACGGCGGTAACAGCTCAAAATACATGTGGGGTGTCGGCGATACAGCCGATAGACGCTGCTGTTGTTACAGCGCAAATTCGGGCGGTTATGGAAGACTTCGACATAAAAGCGATAAAGACGGGTATGTTATTTTCGGCGGAGATTATCCATGCGGTGGCAGATGCATTTCATTGGCGTGGCATTCCGCTAGTCATTGATCCGGTAATGATTGCGAAGGGCGGTGCTTCATTGTTAAAAGATGAAGCGGTTGTGGCGCTGAAGACGGTTCTTCTACCACATGCAGCTATTGTGACTCCTAATATTCCGGAGGCAGAAGTACTTGCTGGAATGGAGATAAAGTCGGAAATAGACATGGAACAAGCAGCGAAGCATATAATAGCCCTGGGCGCGAGGGCGGTTCTCATTAAAGGGGGCCATCGAAAAGAAGCATCTTTTGCGGAAGATTTGTTCATGGGGGCCGACGGGGAACGGTTTTTGGTTCGTGCACCCTGGATTGATACGAAAGACACGCATGGAACGGGGTGCACGTATTCAGCGGCACTGACAGCGTTTTTGGCAAATGGCGAAACGGCAGCAAATGCAGTTGTATCTGCAAAATGTTTCATCCACGCAGCAATTGAAGATGGACTTAAAATTGGTGGCGGTCATGGTCCGACGAATCATTGGGCATATGGACGCCGCGGCAACAAGACAATGGAAGGGGTTGTAGTTTATGGATAAGCAAACAGTTAACTTATATTTCATCATGGGCACAGTGAATTTGGCGGGACGCGATCCGTTGCATGTCTTAGAAGAGGCGCTAAAGGGCGGCGTAACGAGCTTTCAATTACGTGAAAAAGGTCCCGGCGCGTTAACGGGTGAAGAATTGAAGGCTTTCGCACTTGCGTGTCAGCAATTATGTGAACAATATAGTGTGCCCTTCATCATCAATGATGATATAGATCTTGCGATTGAAATTGGTGCAGATGGCGTTCATATCGGGCAGGAGGACGGATACATTTCGGCAGTGCGCAAGAGGGTTGGTCTAGACATGCTAATTGGTGTTTCTACGCATAATGTGGCGGAAGCGCTAGCAGCAGCTGATGCGGGTGCGGACTATATCGGTCTTGGCCCAGTTTACGAGACGCAGACGAAAAGTGATACGCAACCTGTTATTGGTCTTGAAGTGGTTAGCGAAGTGGTATCGTTATTACCTGGATTGCCAATTGTTGCGATTGGCGGTATTTCTGAACGCAAAGCCAGCGCAGTTATAAAAGCCGGTGCTTCAGGGGTAGCGGTTATTTCCGCGATTTCCGGTGAAGAAGATCCTGGAGAAGCAGCAAGTCGTTTAAAAGGCGCAGTCCTACTTTCGTTGACAGGTATCGAAATGTAATGTTTAACCATTCGCGAAATACACCACACTTCCAAGTAAGGGGCGTGGTGTGCGGATGAAAAAGAAACTGTTTGAAATACAAACCGTTTTGCATAAGGCGGATTTGATTTATTTCACATGGAATGATGTCGGAGGAACTTACTGCGTCTATAAAGACGGACATCATTTGTATGAAGGAACGGTCTCCGAATTTAGTGATGGTGATTTCAAGCATGCGAAACTATATAATTACGTAATCGAACGTGTGGAAGCTGGCGTCGTTGTTGACATTATTGTCATGCAGACGTCAGCATTTGCTGAACAGAAAAACAAGGAAAACCCGCTTCAGTCGCTCGTCATGACAACGATTGTCGCAAAGACGCAAATTGCGTTGTCCTGGGAAGAAATAAAGGATGTCGCTGAGTATGACGTCTACCGAAATGGGACGTACATGACAACTGTGGCCAACAATCGCTACATTGACAGGGATTTTTCATTGGATGAAATCTATGCGTATACCATTGAATCGAAGCGTCCGCTTGTGAAGTCGGAAGAACGATTTAACGTATTTCAGTCGATTGTCTCCACTGTATTTGGGATGTTGAACCCGGTTTCATCGAAGGAAGAAGCTGCGATTGAACGGTTTTCGGTGACCAAAGTCATTGCCAAGCCGATAGAGTTACTAATTCCTGTTCAAGACAGAGTGCTCCGCCTAAATGTAGACAGATGGGGATTCCGCTACATGACGTTTTTAGAGGATGACTGGGTGTTAAATCCGAATCTATTGTCGCGAAATCGTTATTTTAAAGGGGATGACAGGGGATTTGATGTAAATGGGGCCTCTTATCGCACGCGGGTGGCCGTCGACCTGGCATATGATCTTGAACGTTCTCCGTTGACGTTTACGCGGGATGTTGGACCGTCGATTGCCTATGATGCTTTCAAGCGCTTTAGGAAACAAGCGACTGCTTCACCCGACGGGATTATGTTGAAACGGACGAATCACGGGGAAGACGAAGCGGGATTTTGTCTCTTACATGCTGTTGGAAATCCCCTATCAACGGCACCTGACATTAACTATGAAGTACGTGCAGTTATGCGGCGGGACGGAACGTTTGATATGACGGGCTACCACGATCAGGCGCCCCATCATGAGATTTACTTGATGCGCGGCGCAAGGGATGACTGGAAGCCAATCCACCAGGCGGAAAGTAAGGGGCTTGCATGGATGTCGGAAGTAATTGCATGGCAATACTGGCGAATATCAAATTTTGAATAGTAAACGATGAACCCTTCCAGTGTCATGAATGGAAGGGTTTTTGAATATCTGAAAAGGAAATGTCTAAGTCAGTATTAAATGCATATTCAAGCCAACTTATTGACAATGAAAACATCACTTGATATGATTATCTTGAATTCAAGATAAATAACTTTCTACTACATTTAAGGAGAGAATCGATATGAAGAAAAGATCAATGGGTATTCATCATATAACTGCAATCGTCGGACATCCGCAAGAAAACGTCGACTTTTACGGGGGGGTTCTTGGGTTACGTCTTGTAAAGAAAACCGTCAACTTCGATGATCCGGGCACGTACCACCTTTACTTTGGTGATGGAAACGGTGCACCGGGTACGATCATTACATTTTTCACATGGCCTAATGCTCGCCAGGGAACAATTGGGGATGGTCAAGTCGGTGTTACGTCGTACGCAGTGCCAGTTGGGGCAATGACTTTCTGGGAAAACCGTCTTGAGAAGTTTAAGATTGCGTTTAGCAAATCAAACCGTTTTGGCGAAACATATGTATCATTTGATGATCCACACGGTTTGAAAATTGAGATTGTCGAGCGAGAAGATGGGGTAAAGAATGAATGGACGGTTGGTGAAGTAACTGCGGATGTCGCTATAAAAGGGTTCGGCGGCGCAACGCTATTATCTACTCAACCTGAAAAAACGGCTCATCTTCTTGAACGGGTTATGGGGCTTGAAAAAATCGGTAAAGAAGGCGAATACATGCGATTTCGCTCAACAGCAGACATCGGCAATGTCATCGATGTGAAAACGACATCATCAGGTCGTGCACAAATGGGTGTCGGCACAGTTCACCATATCGCTTGGCGTTCTGAAGATGATGCGGATCAACTGGACTGGAAATCACTTGTTGAAGAGAACGGTTACGGTGTGACGCCGGTGAAAGACAGAAACTATTTCAATGCGATTTACTTCCGAGAACATGGGAATATTTTGTTTGAAATCGCAACTGACGCGCCAGGATTTGCACATGATGAGTCAGTGGAAACGATGGGTGAAAACCTCATGCTTCCAGCGCAATATGAAAAAAATCGCGAACAGTTGGAATCATCTTTGATCCCTTTTGTAGTGCGCGAAATTGATTAAATAAGGAGATTGAGCTATGAAACATATCTATAAACCAGGTAAAGATGATTCGAAACCGGTGTTGCTTTTGCTTCATGGTACAGGGGGCACAGAACAGGATTTACTGGGACTTGCCGACTTAATTGATCCGGATGCGGGTGTACTAAGTGTTCGAGGAAATGTCCTTGAAAATGGAATGCCGCGTTTCTTCCGTAGATTGGCGGAAGGTATATTTGATGAAGAGGATTTAATCTTCCGTACGAAGGAATTGAATGCGTTTCTTGATGAAGCCGCTAAAGAAAATGGCTTTGACAGGTTGAATGTCATTGCGGTTGGTTATTCTAATGGAGCGAACATCGCTGCAAGTTTGCTGTTCCATTATGCAGAGGCTTTGAAAGGCGCAATTCTTCATCACCCAATGGTTCCGAGACGTGGAATCGACTTGCCCGATTTAGCTGGCATTCCGGTGTTCATCACCGCGGGGAAAAACGATCCGATTTGTCCTGCGAAGGAGTCAGAAGATCTGGATGAATTGTTGGTGGGTGCGGGTGCAGTGACGGAAATTCACTGGGAAATGAACGGCCATTCGTTGACGCGTACAGAAGTGGATGCGGCGGCAGAATGGTACAAAACAATTTTCGGGAAATGAAACAAGAAGTGGAGACAGAAAATGAGTTTTTTAGACAGGTTATTCGGAAAGACAACTAGGACAACTATAGAGGAGACGGTAAAAATGACAAAAACAAAAACAGCAATCGTATACTACAGTTCAGGCGGTACAAACTACCAATTGGCACAATGGGCGGCTGAGGCAGCTGAAGCAGCAGGTTCTGAAGTAAGGTTAATGAAAGTGGCTGAAACGGCTCCGCAAGCTGTAATCGATTCGTCTCCGGGCTGGAAAGCAAATGCCGAGGCAACGAAAGATGTTCCTTTTGCAACAGGAGAAGATCTTGAATGGGCAGACGCAATTATCTTTAGCGTACCAACACGTTTCGGTAATGTACCTGGGCAAATCCAAAGTTTCTTTGACACATTAGGTGGTTTTTGGTTCCAAGGAAAACTCGCTAATAAAGCAGTAAGTGCAATGTCATCTGCACAAAATCCGCATGGCGGTCAGGAAGCAACAATCCTGTCTCTTTACACAACAATGTACCACTGGGGAGCAGTTGTTGCGGCGCCAGGTTACACAGATGCAGTTACATTTGCAGCAGGCGGTAACCCGTACGGTACAAGTGTAACAGTCGGACAAGATGGAAAAATAGCTGACGACGCAGCGACAATTAAAGCCGCAGTTGCTCATCAAGCTGGACGTACAGTAAAAGTTGGAGCAGCATTGAAAAGTATGAATGCATAATCTTGAGTGAAGCCGACCTGTGATGGGTTGGCTTTTTCGTGTTTAGAAATGGGTTGATCTATATTTGGAAAATGACCGAACATATAAGTTGTAAACTGATCATAAACCCCGCACTCCCGATCATAAACCTTTGCAAATAACTTATTTAACTTTCTTCGACCGCGGCCAGATGAAGTACGAAATAGAAATGATAAAGTCAATCCCGAGAACGAGTGCCCATACTTTTAAGGTGGCGGATAGTACTTCTGTTCTTGCTGGATCCCCGATGAAATAAATCATTGCGACAAGGAAAACGCCGCCGATTATATAAGCAAGCAGATGTTGCAATGTACCTTTCATCGAGTGGCGAGCGTGTTCGAATCCAGCCTTACGTACAGGTTTTGTCCCCGTTTTTTGAATGTAGAATCGAAACCGTTCATCAGCCCAATGGATCATGCTTTTGCCGAACGCTATGGAAGAACCGAGATAGATAGCCGCAATGGCGTGTACTTGCGTTGCGGTTGCCCCGTTGTATAGGTCGGTTGCTGTGACGATGAGTAGTATTAAATCGATAACCGGCGTCAAAGCAAGAAAGAAAAAACCGAGCTTTTCTCGTTTGGAAATATAGCGGGTGATAAGACCGAGAGCAATGACGACCCAGAAACCAATTTCGCAGGCAACGATCGTCCAAGCAATGAAATTCATAGGAACACCTCTTTTCATCGAGTTGTAATTAAGTAGGTTTATCATAGCACACTGATTATATGGTTAACGGTTGCTGATTTATCACCGCCACACAAAAAAAACGGAAAAGCCGAATCAGCTTTTCCGTTCCTTTAATTACTTATTCAAATAAGCCCACGCATACTGTGCGTACAGTTCTGCGCCAGTAGCGAGCGCGTCTTCGTCGATATCGAAGTTGCCGTGGTGATGTGACCACTCCGTATCTTTCTCCGAATTTCCACTACCAACAAGTGCAAAACTTCCGGGTGCTTTGTCGAGGAAGAACGAGAAATCTTCGGCGCCCATCGTTGGTTTTTCATCATATACAACATTTGGACCGAATGCTTCAGCTGCAACTTGCTGAACGAGGTTCGCACTCTCTAAGTCGTTGACAACGGGCTGTGTACCGCGGATATACTCAACTTCCGCAGTCGCACCGTACATGTCAGCAACGCTTTTGGCGTATTGTGAAATGCTTTTTTCGATATGATTGCGCGTGTCTTGATTGAACGTACGAACCGTACCTTCGATTAACGCATTCTCAGCTATAATGTTGAAACGCGTGCCAACTTCCATTTTACCGACAGTCAGTACAGCTGGATTTTGCGGATCAATTGTCCGTGAAATGACAGTCTGGACATTCATGACGAACGAAGAAGCAACGAGTGCTGCGTCGATACAGTCCTGAGGAATGGCACCATGTCCGCCTTTGCCTGTGAAGTGGACTTTGAAAATGTCAGCTGCAGCGAATGATGGTCCTGGTGTACAAGAAACTTTATGCGTCGGCATTTGCGACCAGATGTGGATGCCGAAAACATTGTCAACGCCGTCCATTGCGCCTTGGTCGACCATCGCTTTTGCACCTTGCGCAATTTCTTCAGCAGGTTGGAAGAGAAGGCGTACGTTACCCGGCAGCTCATCTTTCACATCGGATAATGCTTTTGCAGCGATTAGCAACATCGATGTGTGTGCATCGTGGCCGCAAGCGTGCATTTTTCCTTCAGTCTTGGAAGCATAGGGTACATGTGTATTTAATTGTTCAACAGAGAGTGCATCCATATCGCCACGCAGTGCGACTGTTTTGCTGCCCGATGCTCCTTTAATTTCAGCGATGACGCCGGTAGGTTCCGTCTTGCGGTAGGGAATACCGAGTCCATCCAAATAAGCGCAAATGAACGCAGTTGTTTTTACCTCTTCAAACGACAGTTCTGGTTCACTATGCAATTTGCGTCGCAGTGCAGTCAGTTCGTCGCTATAGTTTGTGATGGCTTCTTTTATTTTTTGATTGATCATACTGTTTTGGCCTCCGTTAATCGCTTTGCCGTTTCATAGATAATAGTCGTGCCGTCTGCAAGGTCACCTGGATCCGACCATTCTTCAGGACAATGACTTAGCCCGTTTTTACTTGGGATGAACACCATTCCGCAAGCCGTGAAATCTGAAAACACCATCGCATCATGGCCTGCTCCGCTATTAATCGAACAATAAGGAATTTCAAGATGGTCACTCGCTTCTTTCAGTAAAGAGCGAATGTCGCTATCGAGTTCTTTCGGCTCAATGTAGAGTTGCTGTTCAATTGATGTGCGAATGCCATTGCCATCTTGTTGTGCAATCAATTCATTCACTTTGTGTAACGCATTCAGTACATGCGCTTCTTTACCTGAACGAATATCTACGCTGAAGACAACTTTGTCTGGGATAACATTTGCTCCGTTCGGAAAGACGTTTAACCGGCCCGTTGTGATGACGGTACCTTCGCCTTCACCGCTTGCAATACCTGGGAAGGCCGCAATGATGTGCGCCGCTGAAACGAGTGCATCAGAGCGCCTAGCCATTGGCGTTGTACCCGCATGTCCAGCTTGGCCTTGTACAGTCACTTCCAATTGTGTCAGCCCAACAATTGCTTCAACGACACCAATTTGAATGTTTGTTTCCTCAAGAATCGGGCCTTGTTCAATGTGCAGCTCAAGGAATGCTTTAATCGTTTTCGGATCTCGTTTTTTCTCATTTTCCGGGTTGACCCAGATATCCGCCATCGCATCTACTGCTAAAATACCATCTTTATCGGCAAGCGTTTTGAAATCTTCTGCTGTCAATAAACCCATCATCCCACGTGAGCCCATTAGACCGCCGCCAAAACGTGAGCCTTCTTCTTCAACGAGTGCAATGATTTCAAGTGGGTAGGTGGGCTTAAGATTGTTCTCTTTGAACAATGCGGCAACTTCTAATCCAACAACAACACCTGCAGTGCCGTCATATGCTCCGCCATTTGGAACAGAGTCAAAGTGGGAACCAACGATGACGGAAGGGGCGTCAGGTAACGTACCTTCAAGTTTGCCGAATATATTACCAAACCCATCTTCCGTGACTGTTAGACCGTACTCCGTCATTGCTTCCTTAATGTAATTGCGTGCTTGTAAATCTTCTTTGCTATACGTTAATCGCGTCACACCCGCACCAGGCGTAGCTGTAAATCGACTCAACAATTCGATATGTTGTTCAATCCGTTGTTGATTGGCTGTCATGTCTATTCCTCCTCGTTTGACTAGCTTCTAAATTTGCCTATTACAGGAATCCGACGAAGAGGCCTGCAAGGATAACCGAAACCATCGTGACACTTATAAATCCACCGACGAGCATTGGGGGTAACATATGACTTGTCAAAGCTTCTCTTTCTTTCTCATCTTCCGTTAATGAATTGATGACTTCGTTGGTAATAATGTAGTCTGCTGGGAAGCCGTATAACGCAGTTAACGAAACGGCAAACGCCATTTCTTTACTCACTTTTAGCACTTTCCCCATAAACAAGGAGAAGATATACATGCCGACGACGCCCAATACGATACAGCCGACTAGGGGATACAGAATTTCCATCATCATGGAAGGCGTCGCTTTTTTCAAACCGTCAAAAATGAACAGCATAAGTGCCATCATTGCTAATCCAAAGCCATTTGCTTTTTGCAGTACGTGGCGTTCCAAAAAACCGATACTTGTTGCGATAATACCGAACAATAAGCAAAGCACATAAGGACTGACTGTCACGATAGGTGCCAGCAATGTAGAAACGAGATACGCAAGGAAGCCAACAAATGCAAGGCGGAAAAATTTGAAGTAATCTGTATTGAATTTATCAGGCATCCTCTTAAATAGCTTAAGTTCACGTGGTTCTGAGCCAGTTGCTTGGGGGCCAGCACTTTTCACCTTCAGATCACCTTTGCGATACTTTTCAAGAAGCATTTTTCCTTCTTTTTTAAGAACAATTGACGTAAGGGGATAACCCGCGAAGCCTTGCATAACGTAAATGACAATCGCGAATACAGCCAATGTTGCGAGTCCGGCGTTAGCAGCGCCTTCTGACATGATCAGCGCAGATACAACACCGCCGACAAGAGGTGGAATTGCAACGATGATTGTTTCAATACCAAATAGCAGTGTACCGATTCCGAATAAAGCAACGACAATTCCTAGAATTCCAGCAAGGGAAATTAAAATGGTTTTCCATTGTTCTTTCAGTTGTTGAAGGGATAGCAATGTACCCATATTGGTAATGAGTAAATAAATCATCATTGACGCGACAGTAGGTGGTACGCCGGCAAGTGAAACAATATCTTGCGGGAAAAACGTCCAATAGCCTAGCAAGAAAAGGACGGCGCAGACGAAAACGGATGGAATCCACGCTTTCGTCCGAACGGAGACGACATCTCCGATATATAAAATAGCTACTAATATTACTAAAGCTAACATTTGCGACATAGTATTCATCCCCTTCAGATAATATAGAATTTTTACTATAGTATCATAAAGCTTTGTCGAATAATAGTGAATTTTACACATTGTATATAATATATCGCGATGAAATTGAGTGAAAGCGCTTACTAGTAAACTGTTGGCAATTCATTATATTAGTTGAACGAATAAAAAACTCCCTACAATGCAGTATCTATCATTCTGCATTGTAGGGAGTTCAGTTTACTGGATAAGTAACTTATTTTGTTAGTAACGAATTCTCGATTTTATAATTCAGCTTTACTTCATCTAACCAATTTACGTACTCTGCTTGTACACCTTCTTCTAGTAATAGTCCTTTTATTTCTTCCTTAAGCTCACTTAATTCGGCTTCTTTTGCTGCTTTCTTGTCGGTTACATGAATAATATGATAACCGTGTTCTGTTTTTATAGGGTCGCTAATTGCATCAACTTTCATTGAAAATGCTGCTTCTTCAAATTCGGCTACCATTTTGCCGCGGGGGAAAAGGCCTAATTCTCCGCCATTTTCCGCACTCATTGTATCTGTTGAGAACTCTTTTGCAAGTGTAGCGAAATCCTCTCCGTCTGCAAGTTTCTTCGCCACCTTTTTCGCTGTGGCTTCGTCTTCCACTAAAATATGGCTGGCTGCGACTTGTTCTTCCTCGTTGAAGGACTCTTTGTTTTCTTCGAAGTACGCCTTAATGTCCTCATCAGTGATCTTGATGCGTGGTTCAATTATTTTTCGAATAGATAAATAATCAACAATATTCTCTTTGAATTCTTTCTCTGTCATAGCATTTGTCTTGAGTGCAGCGTCAAAAGCTTCCTGTCCACCGGCGTTTTCGACGTATATTGCAAGTTCTGCATCTACTTCTTTATCAGAAACGGAGACTTTTTCTTTTTTCAACTCAAGTGCAACGACTTTATCATCAATCATTGCAGTAAGGGCTTCTTGCCCAGCTGATTGAACGAGAACTTCATATAATTCATCTTTCGTAATTTTTTCATCACCTATAGTTGCTACGGTTTCATCTGTTGATGCCTTTGAATCTTTTGAGCAGCCTGTTGTGACAGTTAGAATAATTGCGAGTAGACTGACTGTTAACAATGGGAATAACCTTTTTTTACGCATGTTTTAATTCCTCCAATAGTTGATATGAATTCATTCTACAGGAGAAATATGAACAAACTATTACCAAATTAAAAACAGCCGCTACGCGAGATGCGTAACGGTTGTTAAAAAGCAGTTAATTTTCGTTTTGTACGGGAAACGACAGTGTAAATTTTGTCCCTTTCCCTTTTTCACTAGTAACATCGATTGTGCCGTTATGCATCACGACCAGACTTTTTACAATGGACAAGCCAAGTCCGAATTCACCGTATGGATTCGTTGTTCTAGATACAATCGCTTTATAAAATCGACCCCAAATTTTCTCGACATCGTCAGGGTCAATGCCGATTCCTGTATCTTCAATTTCGATGATACAGTTCGTATTGTTCATATAACCGCGAAGATAGATTGTACCGTCTTCGGTAAACTGGATACTGTTTTTCGTAATATTGATCAATATTTGGGTGAGTCTATCGTAATCTGCAAACACCATTACATCAGGATCCGCAGCTAAAAAGATCTTATTACTCCGTTCCGCCGCAACGCCATCTAGCTGATCTTTGATAATCTCTAATAATTCAACGAGCTGGATATCCTGTTTAATGAGGGTGACCTGGTTAGATCGGATTTTTTCGTAATCCAGGTTTTCATTGACCAGACGGATAAGTCGCAACGTTTCATTGGTGGCAAGCTGCAGTCCCTTTTCTTTTTCGGATTCAGGAATCATATTATTTTTTAGACCCTCAATCATGCCTCTTATCGTCGTAAGCGGGGTTCGCAATTCGTGTGACACATCGGCCATGAATTGGCGACGTCTGTTTTCGAGATTTTCAATTTCCTCCATTGAGGCGTCCAGCTTCTCAACCATTTCATTAAAATCACCCGCGAGCTCGCTGATTTCATCAAAATCAGAAGAGGGGATACGTACGGAGTAATCACCTTGTGCAACGGCAGAAGTTGCTGCTTGAAGCCGTTTAATACGCCTAACGTGAAACGTTGATAAAATCCAGCTCAGAAGAAGTGAAATAGCCAGTGCGATAAACGTTGTAATCAGCAAATAGGTATTCATTTGCGAAATTGCCTCACGTGAGCCCTTTATGGGGGAAGTCAAAAGTATGCCGCCGCCAAATCGATTATTTTGTACATAGGGAAGAAGAACAAATGTGACGGCTTCGTTGAATCGTTTGAAATCCTGCTTCACAGTTACAGTTTCACCATTTTTAATATCGTGCCATTCTTCTTTACTTAAACTAATGAGTGGTGTTTTTATGCCAGTCGAATAAATGATGGCTGAATTTTCGTTGAATAAACTATATTGAATATCTCGCCCATTTAGGACTTGTCCGTAAGACTTTAATATCTGGTCCGAACTTCGTTGGTCTTGTTGAATGTCACGTAAAATAGTTTGTCCATATGTCGCGAGTTCTTCCGTTTTATTAGCATAGACAAACTGCTCAATATAGTGGGAAAATAGCAAGCTCAATAATAAAAAGGCAATGACGATAACGCTGAAGTGACTGACAAGTTGCTGGTATAAGTATTTGACTTTCACTTTGAGTCACCTAAAGTTTCGTCAAATCGATAACCGACGCCCCAAACAGTATGGAAAAATGGTCGCTCATCCGTCGAAACTTTCGTGCGAAGCCGTTTGATGTGCACGTCGACAGTTCGATCATCACCGTAAAAGTCATAGCCCCACACATTATCCAGCAATTGTTCACGTGAGAAAACTTGTTTCGGATGTTGGACGAAATGGTAGAGCAGATCGAATTCTTTCGGCGTCAGGTTTTGTACCGGCACTCCGTCGAGCAATACATCACGTGTGTTAACGTTGATTTTAAAATGGGCTGTTTCGACGATACCATCCTGCGACGGTTTGTCTTTCAGTGTTGAATACCTGCGTGTCACCGCTTTAATGCGGGCCATAAGCGCCAGTGGACTAAATGGTTTTGTGACATAATCATCTGCACCCATTTCAAGTCCGAGCACCTGGTCTGATTCACCGTCTTTTGCGGTTAACATAATAATCGGCGTCGCAATGTTTGCTGACCGCAGTTTATGGCAAATCGAAATACCGTCCATGCCAGGCAGCATCCAGTCAATAATGATGCAATCCCAGCCGCCCTGCTTCGCCAGTTCAAAACCTTCCAAACCATTATTTATGAATGAACCATCGATTTCTTCCTTCAAAAAAAATAACTCAATCATGGAAGAGACACTCTCATTATCTTCAATTACTAAAATTCTCACTAAAACACGCCTCCTGTTGCACTGCCATTCCTTTCAAGTTAAATCGAAAACGAGAAATTAGCAACTGCAAACACCCCTCCCATGTTAATGGGGAGAGGTGCTTGCATGAATAGATTAATTTGCCGTGGATACATTGCTCGTAAGTAAAACGTCAACCGTTTTTAACTCTGCGCCGCGATAAATCGTAAATGTTGCTTTGTCACCGACAGCAAGATTCGTATACAAGAATTTCCGTAGCTCTGTCGAGTTCTTCACTTCAGTGCCATTAATCGCAGTTATAATATCTTCTACATCGAGACCTGCTTTTCCTGCTGCGGATGCAGGATCAATATTTGTAATTACTACACCGGCTGTAACTTCATTCGGAAGACCTTGCAAGTAGGTCCGTGGCACTTGATCAAGATCCGCAAGTCCAATACCGATATATGGGCGTTCAACTTGTCCGTTTGCTGTCATTTCATCAATAAGTGGAACCACTTCGTTACTCGGGATCGCAAAGCCAAGACCTTCAACACCACTTTCAGAAATCTTCAAGCTGTTAATGCCTATTACTTGTCCAGCCGCGTTGAGAAGTGCACCACCGCTGTTGCCGGGGTTAATGGCAGCGTCCGTTTGGATAACATTCATTTCCCAATCGCCTGCAGATGTCTTCACATTAATGGATCGATTGACTGCACTTACAATTCCTTGAGTCACTGTACCGGAGAAGTCGAGACCAAGTGGATTACCGATGGCGATAACATCGTCTCCTGCACGAAGTTTATCGGAATCGCCAAATTCAAGGGAAGTGTCTGCATACTTCGCATCGATTGTTAGGACAGCGAGATCGCTTAGCGCATCTTTACCAACAAGTGTAGCTGTGGTTGTCTCTCCGCTTTCAAGTGAAACTTCAAGCTTTTCTGCACCTTCGATGACGTGGTTATTCGTCACGATAAATGCTTTGTCACCTTCTATTTTATAAATGACACCGGAACCTGACCCGCTCTTGGCGCTCCCGGCTTGCTGTGAAAAAGGGTTATTTTCTTTTTGGTAATTAACAATCCCAACAATCGCGCCGGAAGACTGTTCGACCATATCGGAAAGTGACGGTGTATCTTTAGCGCTTGTTTGCTGTACATTATAGGGAACCGTATTCGTAGTGACTGGAACCGTTTCGGCGGAACCGCCTTGGAGCAAATCTGTATTGACTACGACTGCTAACGTTAATACTGAACCAATAACACCTGCTCCTAATGTTGCTAAAAATCGTTTACCTGGTTTGTTTTTATTTTCTGTCTCCATGCTAATTCCTCCCGTTTCATCTGATACCCTTTATTTTAGTTGGAATATATGAACAAACTATTACCGAGAAGTTAATAATTGATGAAGAAGCCAATTTGAGGGTATAGTTGAATCAATAAAATGATTCCAAAGGTGTGAGTGAGATAGAAAAATTGATTACAGCGATGGATGTTGCAAAACATGCGGGGGTATCTCAGTCATCTGTGTCTAGAGTGTACTTTGAAGGTGCTACAGTGTCTGCAAAGACAAGGGAAAAGGTTCTAGCCGCCGCGAAAGAATTAGGCTATCGGCCAAATGAATTAGCTAGGAGTTTAATCACGAATCGAACGAAAATCATTGGCATAGTGATGAAGGGTATTCAAAATCCTTTTTATCCTCAAGTTCTAAAGCAATTTACAACAACCTTTAAAAGTTTGGGCTATAGCATTATGTTTGTGTACACGAATAATGATGAAATACAAAAAGAAGATATCGATACTCTATTTAATTATAATGTTGCGGGTGTCATCATTACAGACGCATCACTGTCTTTAAATGCTATCGAAGACTTTAAAAAATATAAAATTCCGTTGGTTCTTTTTAACAGAAAAATTGCGAGTAATGATTTTTACTCTGTGTGTTGTAATAACTTAGGGGCGAGTAAGGAGATTGCACACTACCTTATTGATAAAGGCAGTACGGATATCATTTATATCGCTGGGAATCAAAATACATCGACAAGTAAAGAGCGGGAACAAGGCTTTACTGAAGTGCTTAAAAAAAGTAACATTTCATTGGACATATTCGGATCAGATTATACATATGAGGGCGGATACAGGATTGCTCAGCAATTGATAAATGAAACTAGAATTCCGGATGCATTTTTTGTGGCGAACGATATCATGGCGTTGGGTGTGTTGGATGCACTTCGTGAAAGTTCGATTTCTATTCCAAAAGTTACGAAAGTAATTGGGTTCGATAATATTGAAATGGCTTCATGGCCACCGTACAGTCTAACGACTTGGGCACAACCGATTAATGAAATGGTAGATCAAACAGTCGTTTATTTAATGTCGGAAATAGAAGAGTACACAGGTTTCGCTGAGAATGTGGAAGTAAATGGTGTTTTGGTTGAGCGTAAAACTACGTAAAAAAAGGTTGACTTCCTAGAGTATTTGAAATACTCTTTACCTATAAAGTGTTTTGCATACGTATGCAAGAAAGAGGAGGAAGTAAAATGGTTAGAGTATTAAAAGCTGGTAAATCACAAGAAGAGTTGACTAAAAACAGTCTTGAAGTATCAAAAATTGTAGCTAATGCTATTCAGGAAATCGAAAGCAGAGGGGACGAAGCGGTTCGTGAGTTCTCCGAGAAATTTGATAAATGGTCACCCGAAGCATTCAGACTAACTGAAGAGCAAATTAAAGAAATCGTAGCGCAAGTACCTGCGGAAGTAATCGAAGATATTAAATTTGCTCAAAAGAATATTCGTGAATTTGCAGAAGCGCAATTAGCGTCAATGAACGATGTAGAAGTAGAAAATATTCCAGGTGTTATTTTGGGACATAAAAATATTCCTGTAAGTAGTGTCGGCTGTTATATTCCAGGTGGACGTTACCCTATGGTTGCTTCTGCACATATGAGTGTATTGACGGCTAAAGTTGCTGGTGTTAAACGTGTAATCGCTTGCACGCCGCCAATTAACGGTGAAATCCCGAATGCAACTATCACGGCAATGTATTTAGCAGGTGCGGATGAAATTTACTTATTGGGCGGAATCCAAGCGATGGCTGCCATGGCGATTGGAACTGAAACAATCCAAGCTGTCGATATGATTGTCGGACCTGGAAACGCTTTCGTAGCAGAGGCAAAAAGACAATTATTTGGTCGCGTAGGAATTGACTTGTTTGCAGGACCTACTGAAACATTAGTTGTTGCGGATGAAACAGCAGATGCTGAAATGATTGCTACGGATATTCTTGGACAAGGTGAACATGGTCCGACATCTCCGGGTGCTTTAATCACTACTTCGGAAAAACTTGCTCATGAAACCGTAGAAGAAATCGAAAGACAACTTAAAGTGTTACCAACGGCTGACGTTGCACGTGTTTCATGGGATGATTACGGCCAAATTCTGTTAGTGGATAGCATCGAGGAAGCGGTTGTAGAAGCAGACCGTCTGGCATTTGAACACGTTGAAATTCTAACAGCAGATCCAAATTACTTCTTAGAAAACATGACAAATTACGGTTGCCTATTCTTGGGACCTGAAACAAACGTTGCATACGGCGATAAAGTGATTGGAACGAACCATACATTACCAACAAAAGGCGCGGCTCGTTATACTGGCGGTCTATGGGTAGGGAAGTTCATCAAAACGGTAACGTATCAAAAAGTGACGCCTGAAGCGAGTGCTTATATTGGCGAATATGCAGCGCGTCTATGTCAATTGGAGAACTTTGCAGGTCATGCTGAACAAGCATTATTACGCGTAAGAAGGTACGGAAAGAAAGCATAATTTCTTTTCTGCAAAGGGGGCAGGCGATTCGATGTTAGGGATGATAGGGTTATTTGGGGGATTAGTATTATTAATTTTTTTGACGATGAAAGGCATGAACTTATTAATCGCGGCGCCGTTATCGGCGCTTGTCGTTGCGCTATTAAGCGGTTTACCTTTATTTCCGCAGCTAGCGGATGAGGGAGTAGCTAACTTTCTGACGAACTATATGGGCGGATTTTCAGGATTCATCGGATCATGGTATCTGATGTTCTTGACGGGGGCCATTTTCGGTAAAGTCATGGAAGATAGCGGTGCGGCGGATAGTGTTTCGAAATGGATTGTTGGCAAGCTCGGTATGAAACGGGCAGCTCTTGCGGTCGTAATCGCGTGTGCAATCTTAACGTATGGCGGGGTTAGCCTATTCGTCGTTGCGTTTTCTGTGTATCCAATGGCAATCAGTTTGTTTAAAGAAGCAAACTTACCAAGAAGATTCATTCCAGCAGCGTTAGCGTTTGGATCTACAACGTTTACAATGACTTCAGCGGGTTCACCTGAAATCCAAAACTGGATTCCAATTCAATTTTTAGGAACGACTGCATATGCTGGGTGGCAAGTAAGTATAATTGTCGCTGTATTTATGGCGGTCTTCGGCTACTGGTGGCTGAAAAAAATGATTGCGAAAGCAATAGCAAAAGGCGAGCATTTTGTTGACAGAGAAACGGATCGTCACGAAGTTAGGGAGGATTTACCGAATCCTTTATTAAGTGTAATTCCTTTATTTGTTGTTTTAATCATCTCATTTATATTCCATAATTCATTGGGGACATCTGCTTTAATCGTTGCACTTACGAGTGGTGTGATCGCAACGTATTTAATAAACAGAAAGTATTTCACGAATTTTGGGAAAGCGGTTTCAGACGGAACAATGGGTGCAGTTATTGCCATTGCCAATACAGCCGCGGTTGTAGGATTTGGTGGAGTTGTGAAAGCAACACCTGCATTTGGTGAAGCGGTTAGCTTTATGACGGCTATACCAGGTAGCCCACTAATCGGAGGTGGACTTGCAGTTGCTGTTATTGCAGGTTTAACAGGTTCATCTTCTGGCGGACAGGCAATTGCATTGCCGCTACTTGCACCGCATTACTTAGATTTGGGCGTCGATCCGGATGCGTTACACCGTGTTGTCGCAATTTCATCAGGATCTTTGGATTCATTGCCACAGGGCGGTTATGTTGTAACGACAATTCGTTCAATTGCGGGCGAAACGCATAAAGACGCATATCCTGCGTTTGGTGCATTAACGGTCATAGTACCAATACTCGGCGTTGTATTAGCTGTCGTATTATTTTCATTAGGCATGTAAGTAATAGATACCCAACAAGCTATTTGGTATAGTTTGTTGGGTATTTTATCATATAGAAAAATGGAGGTAGACCGTTATGGAAAAACTATCAATCATCGGTTGTGGCACGATGGGACATTCAATTGCGCTATCAGCGGCGTGGGCAGGGATTGAAGTCAAAATCTCTGGTGTGAATGAACAAGACCTTGCAACAGCAGACAAAGGACTTCGCAATAAATTAACGGTAATGGTACAAAATGAGTTGTTTAATGAAGCAACGGCTGAAGAAATTCGTCGGCGCATTGTATTTTCAACATCATTAGAAGAGGTTGTAAAAGATGCAACGTTTATAATTGAAGTTATTCCAGAGAATAGTCAAATGAAGCGGGAATTGTATAAGGAGATTGAGGCAATATGCGGTACAGATACTGTTCTTGCGAGTAATACGTCAGGATTTACGCCAACTTCCTTAGCGGAAGAAATGGAGCATCCGAATCGTTTTGTCGTTACACATTTTTGGAATCCAGGACATTTGATCCCTCTTGTCGAAGTGGTTAAAGGGGAAAAGACTGATCAGGAAACGATTGAACGTGCTATGAATTTATTGACCAAAATGAATAAAAAACCGATTTTGATAAATAAAGAAGTACCGGGATTCATCGGGAACCGGTTGCAGTATGCTCTATTCCGCGAGGCACAATCGTTGCTTGATGAAGGTGTTGCGACAAAAGAAGATATCGACGCTGCTGTAACGTATAGCATTGGAAGACGTTTGCCGATAACAGGACCGTTAATGACTGCAGACATGGGGGGCCTTGACGTTTTCTCTGCGATTTCAAATTACTTGTTTGAAGATCTTAGCACTGAAGATAAATCGGGGATTCACTTATCGAACCTAGTTGATCAAAAGAAGTTCGGTGATAAAAGTGGCGAAGGATTCTACATATGGGATCAAGAAACTTCTGAAGCAATCAATGCAGAGCGGGAGAAAACGCTTATTCACTTCCTGAAAAACGATCGAAAAGAGTAGGAGATGCTAACTATGAAACCATACTTTTCAGATTTAGAAAACAAAACGGTTATCGTAACAGGCGGAAGTAAGGGGATTGGAAAAGAAATTGCCCGGACATTCGCTGAACTAAAAGCCAATGTCGTTATCGTAGGTCGAGATGAGAAGGCGCTACATAACGCGCTAGTAGAATTACAACAATACAATACGAAATGCAAATCGATTCAAGCGGACTTAAGGGATATCAAGCAGGTTCGGGCGTTGGTTGATGAGGTAGCAATTCAATTTGGAACGGTTGATGTATTGGTAAACAATGCAGGTGTTAATATCGCTAAACCGGCAATAGAAGTAACGGAAGATGATTGGGATCAAGTGTTGGATACAAATTTAAAATCTACATTCTTTTGCAGTCAGGCAGCCGCTACTTACATGATTTCGCAGGGGAGTGGAAGGATCATCAATATCGTTTCCCAAATGGCTTTCGTTGGTTATTATAAAAGGGCGGCTTATTGTGCAAGTAAAGGTGGAGCGGTTCAACTGACAAAGGCGTTAGCAGTCGAATGGGCGCAAAATGGAATTAATGTAAATGCTGTTGCTCCAACATTTATTGAAACAGAATTAACGACTAAAATGTTTGTAGACGAAGCCTTTAAAAATGATGTGGAAAGTCGGATTCTCTTAGGTAAATTGGCACAACCAGGAGATATTTCGGGAGCGGTTCTTTACTTGGCATCGAATCTATCGAATTTTGTTACAGGTGAAACGATTAAAGTAGATGGTGGATGGACAGCAATCTAAAAGGTAAGGGTGGCAAACAACATGATACAAGATCAAGTGTTATTTATAACTGGAGCGGCAAGAGGAATCGGATTCGATATAGCAAAAGCGTTTTCTGAAGCGGGTGCCAAAGTTGTCATCTCTGATTTAACGCAACAAGCAATTGATGAAGCACTTTCGAAATTCGACAAAAATGTTGAAGGAATTGTCTGTGACGTAACGAAAGAAGAAGATATTAAAAATGCAATTGAATTTACGGTGGAGAAGTTTGGGCGAATTGATATTCTTGTCAATAATGCAGGGATGCAACATGTATCATTTATCGAAGATTTCCCTACTGAAAAGTTTGAGCTGCTCGTGAAAATTATGTTGACTGCTCCATTTATCGCTATTAAACATGCACTGCCTCATATGAAGAAACAACAGTTTGGAAGAATTATTAACATGGCTTCTATTAATGGCGTCATTGGATTTGCTGGAAAAGCCGCTTATAACTCTGCGAAACATGGGGTAATTGGTTTAACGAAAGTAGCTGCACTTGAATCCGCTGCAGATGGAATTACTGTCAATGCGATATGTCCGGGATATGTCGATACGCCATTAGTGAGGAATCAGTTTGCGGATCTTGCAAAAACAAGAAATATTGAAGTTGAACAAGTTTTGGAAGAGGTACTCTATCCATTAGTTCCTCAAAAAAGACTGCTCGATGTGAAGGAGATAACGGATTTAGCTTTGTATATTGCAAGTGACTCCGCGAAAGGTATGACTGGACAAGCGATTATTTTGGACGGCGGCTATACCGCTCAGTAAAACTACATTTATTTAAAGGGCCTTCCCGTAAGTCGATTTATAGACTGATGGGATGGCCATTTATTTTACTTGAAACAGATAAAAAAAGTAGTTTCCGATGAACATGTCAATCCGTGTCGAACGATTTTAAAGTATAGTAGTTGTAATAATTAATATAATCTGACAGAATGAGAGGACAAGCTTCTTTTTTATTTCGAAAGGGTTGTAAGCGCATACATCACTTTATTTATGGTAGGGGCGCATATGGCAGAAGTTTGCGGCGTATAGTGGCATTGTGTGAAAAATTCGACTCACAGGGAGGAATGGAAATATGGTACAAGCGGTAGAAAATCAGATTTATGCTTTTCCGAACACGGAAGGTGCGAAAGTAAACTTTAAGGAACGCTACGATAACTTTATTGGTGGAAAATGGACAGCGCCAGTTAAAGGGGAATACTTCGATAACGTAACGCCGGTAACAGGAAAAGTATTTACAGAAGTAGCACGCTCAACTGCAGAGGATGTTGAACTTGCGTTGGATGCGGCACATGCAGCAAAAGATGCTTGGGGAAAAACGTCTGTTACTGTGCGCTCAAATATGTTACTGAAAATTGCTGATCGCATTGAGCAAAACTTAGAAATGCTGGCTGTTGCTGAAACGTGGGATAATGGCAAAGCAGTTCGTGAAACTTTGAATGCGGATTTGCCACTTGCTATTGACCATTTTCGCTATTTCGCTGGTGCGATTCGAGCGCAAGAAGGCGGAGTTAGTCAGATTGACGACGATACGGTAGCGTACCATTTCCATGAGCCCATCGGTGTCGTTGGACAAATTATTCCATGGAACTTCCCAATTCTAATGGCGGTATGGAAGCTAGCACCTGCGCTTGCTGCCGGAAACTGTGTTGTGCTGAAGCCTGCAGAACAGACGCCGGCATCGATTCTTGTACTCGTAGAATTGATTGCAGATCTATTGCCTCCTGGCGTTCTGAATGTGGTGAACGGTTTCGGTCTTGAAGCAGGTAAACCACTTGCATCGAGCTCACGTATCGGAAAAATTGCATTCACAGGTGAAACGACAACAGGACGTCTGATTATGCAATATGCCTCACAAAATGCAATCCCTGTTACGCTTGAATTAGGCGGTAAATCACCGAACATCTTCTTTGAAGACATCATGGACGAAGACGATTCGTTCTTGGACAAAGCAGTAGAAGGCTTCGTCATGTTTGCACTGAACCAAGGTGAAGTATGTACATGTCCTTCACGTGCGCTGATTCAAGAATCCATTTACGATAAATTCATGGACCGTGCAATTGAGCGCGTAAAAGCGATTAAAACAGGAAACCCGCTTGACCCGACTGTCATGATGGGTGCGCAAGCGTCAACTGAACAGCTGGAAAAAATACTTTCTTATCTAGATATAGGCAAACAAGAAGGTGCTGAATGTCTGATTGGCGGAGAGCGAAATCAGCTCGAAGGAGATTTGAAAGACGGTTACTACGTAAAGCCGACTGTCTTTAAGGGGAATAATAAAATGCGGGTTTTCCAAGAAGAAATTTTTGGCCCTGTCGTTTCGGTTACAACGTTCAAAACAAAAGAAGAAGCGCTTGAAATTGCAAACGACACGCTCTACGGCTTAGGGTCTGGTGTTTGGACGCGCGACATGAATACGGCATACCGTTTCGGCCGTGGCATTCAAGCGGGACGAGTCTGGACGAACTGTTACCACATGTATCCGGCGCATGCTGCGTTCGGTGGTTACAAAGCATCTGGTGTCGGTCGTGAAAACCACTTAATGATGTTGAGCCACTATCAACAAACGAAAAACATGTTAGTTAGTTACAGTGAAAACAAACAAGGCTTCTTTTAATTTCATTCAGCGGGGGTTCAAACCCCGCTGAATGAAATTAAAGCCTCCGGCGGATGTCACAGATTTTGAAGGGAGTTAATTGAGCAAGCTCAATCCAAAATCCGGACGCAATCACGCCGAGGCGTGATTGATTCGAAAAGGGGGTAGTGCGGATGACGGAACGCGTACTTGCAACTGACGCTGCACTGGAACTCATTGCGTTTTTGAAAGAGAAACACGGCCCACTCATGTTTCACCAGTCTGGCGGCTGCTGTGATGGCTCATCACCGATGTGTTATCCGAATGGAGAACTGATTCTAGGTGATCAGGATGTCATGCTTGGTACTATTGGTGAAACACCGTTCTATATGCACAAAAACCAGTTCGAGTATTGGAAGCATACACAGCTGATCATTGACGTTGTCAAAGGTCGCGGAGGCATGTTTTCGCTGGAAGGCGTCGAAGGTAAACGCTTTTTGACTAGGTCGCGTGCGTTTACGGCTGAGGAAAATAAAGAACTACATGTATAAGTGAATGACAAAAGGGGCCCCGATGAAAACTCGAAGGGCCCCTTTTCATTGTCTAGGTAACTATAAAATCTCGTACTGTGGATAAATTGTAACCTAGAGATTTCACGTCCAGACTCCAGCACCTAGAGGCTCGGGCCATAAGTCGGTCCGGCTGTGCGGCAAAGAACGCCGCTTGGGCCTGCAGGATGCAGGTCATGCAGTAGTTGCGACACGACGTCGCGAACTTAGACTGCCTTCCTTTACCCGTCTTATGCCTGTCGCCTCTGAACAGGTGCTTGCGCTTTTGTCATTGCCTAAATAAAACGTTTGCGCTGTTGCGGCGATGGCAACATACACGCATCTTCTTTCTTGCCAAACCATTTATAGCGATTACTTGCAACGTAGTCATATACGCCGTCACGGATTTTACGTGGTACGAGTATAAATAGGAAGAATAGATGCCATAATCCATCTAGCTTTTTTGCGATACGGAGTGCCGCTGAAGACTTGGTGAACGCTTTACCGTTTTCGATCAAAACCAAGCTGTCAACGTCTTCAGGAATGGCATATTTTTTCGTAAGTTCCAGCCCTTTTTCGCTTTGCAATGAAGTAAATAGAAAATGGGCGGCAGGATCTCGCTTTATAATGAACTGCACACTTGAGTCACAAAAGTTACAAACCCCGTCAAATAAAACAATTCTCTTCACAAAATAACCTCCCGGCACGCTTCTTTTTATAGTATAGCCTGTTAGTCTAGCTATAAAACGTGAAAGATGTAACAGTTTACGTTTGGCGGAATATTTAGTATAATTGTTGCTAGAAGAAATAGCACGTGCTACAAACGTTTGGATGTTTTCCACCGCATTTAGCCCCGGCAAAATGATGAGAGGATGATAGACTATGGAACGTTTACCTATTGAACCATCCGAAATGGCACTAAGGCATAACAAGGACTACATCGATAAGCTAAACATGATTGGTGAAGGCGGTCCAATTTATGATCAATCTGGAATGCTCGAGAAAAGGCGAGAAGAGTCCCATGTTTTCGAGGATGGAGAAAAACTTCCGCGTGATTACCAATGACCAAACCTCACAGCAATGTGAGGTTTTTCTGTTTCTTTGTGGGCTATATAAGTTGAAATAAAGAGCCCACATTGAATCTGCCGTAGCGCAGCGGATTTGAATGGAATCTTGATTGCAACATCTATAATTAGTAGACTTTCCAATATTCATTAATATCCATAGTGTCTATCGCCCGTTTGTCTTCCTTCTTTTCACATCTACTAGAAGGAGGAGGTGATAGTATGATGCAACAAGGTAATTGGCAACAAGGTAACCATATGCAACAAGGCAATTGGCAGCAGCCAAATTGTCATCAAGGTAATATGATGGGTGGCAATCAAGTGCGACCGGTGGTATGTCCGACGCAGTATCGTTGCCACGATCAATTTGTACCGCGTGAAGTTCCTTTTATCCATCCGATCGTCAATGTGAATCGGGTGCATACAGTTGAAATTCCACGTCACTATGTCACAGAAACAACACAGAATGTGATGGGGCAAACACTCCCTGCTCGACCTGGTTTCGGTCCAGGAGTGGGCGGAGTCGGTCAAGGAATGGGCGGATACGGTCCACAAGTTGGCGGTATCGGTAATCGACCGGGCTGTGGACATCGACCAGGCTGTGGCTGTGGAAATCGCCGCGGCTGGTGATAGGTCAGAGTTATGGTAGAATAAAGCTACCATAATGATATACAGTAGGTGAATTTGTTGAGAGCTTTTAAATTTGTCATTCCAGTCATGCTACTCGTTGGAGGATTTGGCTGGATGAAATTGACGAAAGAATTTCAAGAAGTGCCCGGGTTAACGCGCTTGGCTATTATAATTGGCGCAATGATTTTGAGTGGGGTCATTTCTTACTTTTTATTTCCAAAAGACGAAGGCGAAAAATCTTAAAGAAAGACCGACGGCAAATTTGCTGTCGGTCTTTTTGTTTTGTTACTTGTTAACATGCTACTTGTGTTAACTAATGTTGAAAAATGTGTTGACTCATAATGTGTTATCTATTATTCTGTTAAAGATAACATAAACATTAGGGGTGTATTATGACAACAGTTACAGAGAAAATGAAACCAAAAAGTAAAAGTGCAATGAGTCCGTTAACACTTGTCTACAGCGGAATGTTCGCGGCGCTGATGATGATTGGTGCAAATATTACAGCGTTTGTACCATTCCTAGTAGTCGGTGGTGTACCAATTACGTTGCAGACATTTTTCGCGATCCTTGCAGGACTTATTCTTGGTAGTCGCAGGGGTGCACTGGCAATGACGGTTTATATGTTCATCGGGCTTGCGGGGGCGCCTGTATTTGCAAGATTCAGCGGTGGTTTTGGATCGATTATTAGTCCGACATTCGGATTTATCCTATCTTTCATTTTGGTAGCATTCATTACTGGGAAAATCGTTGAAAAGAACAGTAAATTATATGGATATATTATTGCTGCAGTCGTTGGTATGGTTGTGAATTATATAATTGGAACGAACTGGATGTATTATGCCTATAAGCTTTGGGCTGCAGCACCGGATGCCTTTACATACAAGGTAGCATGGCTATGGATGATGCCGCCGCTGCCTAAGGATATTGTACTTGCTGTACTGGCCGGGATTTTTGGGCATCGTATGTACAAAGTGTTGAAGGTGAGGCGCTAATATGACGAAATATGCTGATCTTGCTGAACGTGTAATCGAGGGACATGGACTAACGGATGAGGAAGCATATTCTATTCTTGACGCTTCAAATGACGACTTACTACCGCTTCTGCATGCGGCATATTCAATTCGAAAACAGTATTTTGGAAATAAAGTGAAACTCAATATGATTATGAATACAAAATCCGGCTTATGCCCTGAAAATTGCGGTTATTGTGCACAATCAATCATTTCAACAGCACCGATTGAAAAGTATGCCATGATGAAAAAAGAGGAAATTGTAGCGGGTGCAGCAAGGGCAGCAGAACTCAATGCGGGGACCTACTGTATCGTGGCGAGCGGTAGAGGTCCTGCGAAGCGAGAACTTGAAATTGTCATTGATTCTGTAAAGGAAATAAAGTCTAAGCATGCGAATATGACCGTATGTGCTTGTCTCGGACTGTTGAAACCAGAACAGGCGTCGCGATTGAAAGAAGCCGGCGTCGACCGTTACAACCACAACATTAATACGTCAGCATCTCATCATGAAAGCATCACGACATCTCATACGTATGAGGACCGTGTAAACACGGTTGATCTGGTCAAGCAGTCAGGTATTTCACCGTGTTCGGGCGTCATCATTGGTATGCGGGAAACCAAACAAGATGTCGTCTCAATGGCGCGTAGTTTGAACGCGATGGATGCAGATTCAATTCCAGTTAACTTTTTACATGCCGTAGATGGGACGCCTCTTGGTGGTACGAATGAATTGACACCACTTTATTGTTTGAAAGTGTTGTGCTTGTTTAGGTTCATTAACCCGACAAAGGAAATTAGGATTTCAGGCGGGCGTGAAGTGAACTTACGCAGTCTTCAGCCGTTAGGATTATACCCAGCGAACTCAATTTTTATCGGGGATTATTTGACGACAGAGGGTCAGGAAAGTGACAGGGACTATCAAATGTTAAAGGATATGGGATTCGAAATTGATTTGGAACCTTTAGCAAAAGAGCCTGTTTCAGTGTGAATAAAAAAATGGACATCCCATTTCAACGGGATGTCCATTTTTTCATTTGGGCGTATCAAACGGTTGAAGAATATCTCGTTTACCCTTTGTGTGAAAAACAAGTACTTCATCAGTCGGATCGTACTTTTCACCGTAAAACGTTTCATCTTTATAGGTGTGGATTTCATCGTAAGTTTGGGTCATCGCATTATAGATTTCTTCTTCACCAGAATGAGTGGGTGACCAGTATAAGATTTCAAGTACTGTGTTTTCGCCTGTTGCAAGAGAGCGGCGGTTATAGCCGATACGCTGTGCATGTGTGAAGTTCTCGCGTGAGTAAAATTTGAGCCGTTTTGCGGTATCTGTATCTTCATAATCGACAGGCTCCACTTCGAGTAGAATGGGTTTGTTCTTGGACCTTAACATCGTCAACAATTTGCCGCCAAGTCCCATGCCACGTGATTGTGTTGAAACGAACAAGTAGTCGACGAATATAAACTTTTCGAACTCGACATACATGAGGACATGATGAGGTCCTTCATCTTTTTTGTAAACACTTTTCTTGTCTGTTAGTAACGCATCCATATGTTCCTTTGACTTCATCTCTTCAACGGGGAAGTATTCATTTAATTTCTCATACCAATTCAAAATGTATTGCCTCCAATGGTTTATTTACCCCGGAGTTTTTTGTTTTGGATTGTGAGACCGAGGAAAAAAGAAGGGCATTAAAAAAATCCTCTACTTTATTGTATACCCCTTATTTCAACTAAATAAACGTGCTTGGTTTTCGATCAAGGAAATGAAACTATTCCCTTGATTATCCGTATACTTAACTAGCAGCAAAAAACTTTATTAATGGAAAAGGGTGTATGTATGTTTAACTTACTATTATTCTCAATTATTGTGGGCGTCGTGTTCAGTCTAATGATTGTCCCGTTTATCCTAAGTACGCAAGCGAAACGCAGTGTGGACGAGGCGAAGGCAACTGTAAGAGTTCCTTTTAATAGGGGAGCTGCGATTGCAACCGTAGCTATTTTATCCACCATAATCGTGTTCATGTTTTACTACACAACCAACTTGGACCGTAACTGGACGTCTTTGTGGGCGGCGCTTTTAATTGTTACTTTCCTCGGAGCCATTTCAGCGGGTGGCAAGGACCGCCAACTGAAAATCGTTTTATTCTTAGGTGCACTGGCTTTCGGAGCGTATATACTCAGCGCGCCGCTATTCAACGCCGATAAGAAATACAAAGCGGTTGAAATGGATCAGCAAGTGGAAATCACGGCGTTCGATGAAACAAAGACGCCTGCAAGTGTGCCGCCGAAGTTTGCGCGCAATAAGATGAAGAAAGCATTCGGGCAAGTTCCAAATACGAGTTACTATGAGCTCGGCAGTCTGCAAATTCAAAAAGTTGATGGCAAATTCGTCTACATTGCCCCCGTCGAGTTCTCTGGCTTCTTTAAATGGTTGAATGCTAAAACGACGCCGGGGTACTTTACGATGAGTGCGACAGATTCAGCAGATAACCCGAAATTTGTGAAAGCCGAAATGGCGTATACACCATCGTCATTCTTCCACAAACAAGTGGAACGTCATATACGAATGGAAATGCCGAACCTCATTTTTTACGGGGATGTTCAACTTGAAATTGCTGATGATGGAAAACCGCATTATATCCGTTCTTATGGGGACTTTATTTCCGCGCGTAACGGCTTTGATGTTAAAGGGATTGTAACGGTTGATCCTGCAACTGGCGATGTGAAAAAGTATTCGCTTGCAGATGTACCTGAATTTATCGATGGTGCAGTTTCACCTGAAGCAGTAAGTTTGCAAAACAGTTATTTCGGGAACTATATCCACGGTTTCTGGAATTCAGTCGTTGGGAAGAAAGATGTCAAGCTGCCATCAGATGAAGGAACAGAAGCGAATGTCAGTCCAATTTTTGATGAAAATGGGCATATGTATTACTTCACAGATTTCACAAGCCCGAAAGAAGGCGTTGACTCAATGCTTGGCTATGCGTTGACGGATGGTAAGACAGGAAAAGCAACGTATTATTCAGGTAATCTGGAAGAGTCATATATGGATTCGCAAGGGGCATTGCAGATTATTGAAAAGAAATTCATCGAAAAGAAATGGTCTGGTGAAATGCCAGTCTTGTATAACTTCTACGGAGAAGCGAGTTGGCTAACACCGGTGCTCGATTCCAATGGATTCCTGCAAAACTACTTCATTGTATCAGCTGCCAATCCGGAGATATCGGTCTACGGCAACTCGCCAAATGAAGCATTGAAATTGTATAAGACAGCTCTGCAACGTGGGGGAAGCAGTGTAGATGGTAGTTCGAGCGCGGAAGAGGCGAAAGTCGCGGTAACGGTCGTGCGTGTTTTTAAAGAGCGTGTCGGCGATTTTACACTTGTTTCGTTTTTAGCGGATGATGGACGCAACTACATCGTTTCTTCGGAAACTGTGCCACTCTCGATCTATATTCAACAAGGCGATAAGCTTGTTGTAACGTATTTAGAGACGGGTGAATTATTCTTGCCTGTGAAAGAGTTGATGAATGTTAGCATGGATTAATGGGGAGTGGAGTGCAAGGCGAATTTGCCCTGCGCTCCATTTTTAGTTGCTACGGTTAAAAGGTGTTGCCTCATGCCGATACTGGGTTAGTCTGGTGCGTATCGATTGCAGAACGTGCGGAATATCATGTACAATCAAGTCAAAGATAGTCAAAGTCAACGGCTTACCCCCCGTATGAAAGAGGTGAGGGCATGAGAAACATTTCCGACATTATTGAAGGATATTTGAAGGCGATAATTGAAGAGGGACAGTGTGGCACCATTGAAATTAAGCGTAATGAAGTCGCTGAAAAGTTCCAATGCGTCCCATCTCAAATCAATTACGTCATTAAAACCCGCTTCACAGCTGAGCGTGGTTATGCGGTTGAATCGAAGCGGGGAGGCGGCGGCTACATACGTATTTTCCGCGTCCAGGCGAATTCCCGTAAAGAACTGATAGAACATATTTTGGATGGTATCCAATCGGGGGCCTCTTATACGATGGCTTTGGATGTCGTTTATAGACTAATTGAAGAAGAGGTTATAACGGAGCGTGAATCAAAGCTCATTCTTGCTGCGGTTGATCGAAGGACTATCCATCAGCCACTTCCAGACCGCGATATCATGCGTGCACGCATTTTACAAGCGATGCTCTTGACGCTTATTTACGAACAGCTTAACTAATCAACAATCCAACTGATATGAGGTGGCTTTCGATGAACTGTGAAAATTGTAAAGAACGACCTGCGTCCATTACGATCAAGCAAGAAAGTGTGATTGGATCGCTAGAACGTCATTTGTGTGAGAAGTGCGCTTTCCAATCACAAACATTCCATTTCGACCCCAATCAGGAGCCGTTGTCCATTCAGCAGTTCCTATCTCACTGGTTTAGCGGTTCTGATCCTTTCCAGGCACAACCGCAAACACGGGGAGAACCGTTAGAAGGACCTGAATGTCCAGCATGTGGTTTAACGTTTCCAAAGTTCCTCGACATTGGGAAATTTGGCTGTGCCGACTGTTATGACACATTTCGTGGCAGCTTACCGCAAGTTTTTGGCAAGCTTCACAATGGCCATTCAACTCACACCGGGAAAGTACCGGTTTCATTTAATGAGCTATATGCAGTTAAAAAGAAAATCGAAGAGATACGAGTGAAGATGAAAGAGGCTGTTGAAGCCGAGCGTTTTGAAGAAGCCGCAGCTTTGCGTGATGAAGCGAATACACTAAAGCAACACCTTTCCTATGGAGGTGAAGACAACGATGTCGATTGAAAAATTCATGCGTGACGCGGTAACTCCTTGGATGACTGCTTATGGAGAGCATTCAGACATCGTTATGTCGACGCGGATTCGGCTTGCTCGCAACTTGACAGGGTATCGTTATCCTATCGCGTTCACTGAAGAAGAAGCGATGGCGGTAGACAGGGCGGTTACAGGTGTTTTGCTTGATACCATGCAGAGTGGCTATTCCTACACCAAGATGTCCGATCTCCCTGCATTGGAACGTCAAGTACTTGTCGAAAAACATCTAATTAGTCCACAACTTGCAATTCCCGATCGGCATGGCGCGGTTCTTCTATCAGCAGATGAGACCGTAAGTGTCATGGTGAATGAGGAAGATCATATCCGAATTCAATGCATCTATCCTGGGTTACAACTTGAGGACGCCTATAAACAGGCGGATCAGGTCGATGACTACTTGGAAAAAGAACTGCCTTATGCTTTCGATGAAGACTTCGGTTATTTGACAAGCTGTCCATCGAATACGGGAACTGGCATGCGTGCATCGGTGATGATGCATTTACCGGCACTTACAATGACGAAACAGATTGACCGTATTATCCCGGCTATCTCGCGGCTTGGAATCATCGTCCGAGGAAGTTACGGCGAAGGAAGCGAAGCGCCTGGCAATGTCTATCAAGTGTCGAATCAGACGACGCTTGGTAAGACGGAGCAGGAGATTCTTACGGATCTTGGAAATATTGCATCTCGGTTAATTGGGCATGAGCGGAAATCGCGGGAACTGTTACTGGCAAAATCGCGAATTGCGCTTGAGAACAGGTTATTCCGTTCGTTGGGTACAATCAGCTATGCTCGGCTTTTGCCATCAGGCGAAGCGGCACGATGCCTATCGGATGTTAGACTTGGTATCGATCTTGGTATCATCCAGGACGTTGATATGTCGATTTTGAACGAACTGATGATTTTTATGCAGGCAGGTTTCCTACAACAATATGCAAGCACTGAGTTATCACAAGAAGAACGGGATATATTCAGGGCGAAACTGTTTCGAGAACGGCTCAATGTGGATAAGTCCTCCCCTCCGACTGAAATTAATTCGGAAGAGTGAGCAAGTATTTTGCACATTACCTATCGTTTAGGTATAGTTAGGTCAAAGATAGTCAAAGTCAATTTTCCCAATAAAGGAGTTCCTGCGTGCTCGGTTGAATACGTATAAAAGGGTGGTTGTTTTCTTACGCCTTTCTAGAAAAGCAATTCATTTGAGTAATGTATGGGTTTTTGGGGAATTGATTGTATATATATAGTATAGAAGGAGAGGACTGAATATGATGTTTAATCGATTTACACAGCGTGCACAGAAAGTATTGCAACTTGCCCAAGAAGAGGCAATCCGGATGAAACACGAGTCCATTGGTACAGAACATATTTTACTTGGGCTAATTCGCGAAGGCGGAGGCATTGCTGCAAAAGCGCTTGAAGCGATAGGTGTCAACTTTGAAACAATCGTACAAGGTGTAGAGAAACTTGTAGGGGCTGGAACAAAGGATGTCGGTCCAATCGTTCATTACACGCCTAGAGCAAAAAAGGTTATTGAATTATCGGTGGATGAGTCACGTAAACTGGGTCATTCTTACATCGGAACTGAACACATCTTGCTAGCACTTATCCGCGAAGGAGAAGGTGTCGCAGCGCGTGTCTTGAATAACGCCGGCGTTAGTCTTAATAAAGCGCGTCAACAAGTACTTCAGTTACTGGGCAGTAATGATAGCTCTGCCACAGGTCAAGGCGTTTCAAATTCTGCCGCGACGCCGACATTGGATAGTTTGGCACGTGATTTAACGGAAGTGGCGCGTGAAGGCTTGCTCGATCCAGTTATTGGACGTAGCAAGGAGATCACACGTGTTATTGAAGTATTAGCACGCCGAACGAAAAACAACCCAGTACTTATCGGGGAACCAGGTGTTGGTAAAACTGCAATTGCAGAAGGTCTCGCGCAGCAAGTTATCAATAACGAAGTCCCGGAAATTCTTCGTGACAAGCGTGTTATGACACTTGATATGGGAACAGTCGTCGCGGGTACAAAATACCGTGGTGAATTTGAAGATCGCATGAAAAAAGTAATGGAAGAGATTCGTCAAGCGGGCAATATCATCCTGTTCATCGACGAACTGCATACACTGATTGGAGCGGGGGGCGCTGAAGGTGCAATCGATGCATCCAATATCCTGAAGCCTTCGTTGGCACGCGGTGAATTGCAATGTATCGGTGCAACGACACTTGACGAATACCGTAAATATATTGAAAAAGACGCAGCGCTTGAACGACGCTTCCAACCGATTCAAGTCGACGAGCCAACTGTCGATGAAACAATCCAAATTCTCTACGGCTTGCGTGACCGCTATGAAGCTCATCACCGTGTGAAAATCACGGATGCATCAATCGAAGCGGCTGCGAAAATGTCGGATCGGTATATTTCTGACAGATTCCTTCCGGATAAAGCGATTGACTTGATCGACGAAGCTGGCTCGAAAGTACGTCTTCGTTCATACACGACACCACCGAACTTGAAAGAGCTTGAATTGAAACTAGAAGCAATTCGTTCTGAAAAGAATGCAGCTGTTCAGAGTCAAGAATTTGAAAAAGCGGCATCGTTCCGTGATAAAGAACAAAAGATGAAAGATGAACTTGAAGCAACGAAAACGGACTGGAAAGAAAAGCAAGGTCAAAAAGAGTCCGAAGTGACAGTTGAAGATATCGCAGAAGTCGTAGCGATGTGGACTGGAATACCGGTATCTAAGATAGCTGAAACAGAATCAGCCAAACTGCTCAACATGGAAGAAATGCTACACGAACGCGTCATTGGGCAAAGTGAGGCAGTAACCGCTATTTCCCGGGCAATACGTCGGGCGCGTGCAGGTTTGAAAGATCCGAAACGTCCGATTGGCTCGTTCATTTTCCTTGGTCCAACAGGTATCGGGAAAACGGAGTTGGCAAGAGCACTTGCGGAAGTCATGTTCGGCGATGAAGATGCAATGATTCGTGTAGACATGTCTGAGTACATGGAGAAACATTCGACATCTCGTCTCGTCGGTTCACCTCCAGGGTATGTCGGCTATGAAGAAGGCGGCCAGTTAACAGAAAAAGTCCGTCGCAAACCTTATTCAGTCATCTTGTTAGATGAAATTGAAAAAGCACACCCGGATGTCTTTAATATCCTCCTTCAAGTGCTGGAAGATGGCAGATTGACGGATTCAAAAGGACGCTTAGTAGATTTCCGAAATACAGTTCTTATCATGACTTCCAACGTTGGGGCACAAGAATTGCGGAAAAATCGCTATGTCGGCTTTAATTTGGGAGATGCGGGACGTGATTACGAAGGCATGAAATCGGCGATGCTTGAAGAGTTGAAGAAAGCTTTCCGTCCGGAGTTCTTAAACCGTGTGGATGAAATGATCGTGTTCCATGCACTCGAAAAAGAACATTTACGTAAGATCGTCTCGCTTATGTCGAATGAATTGACGAAACGTCTAGGCGAACAAGATATTGAATTAGAGTTGACAGATGAAGCGAAAACAAAAATCGTTGATGTCGGCTATGATCCGGAATACGGTGCTCGGCCACTACGCCGCGCAATCCAGAAACATATCGAAGACCGGTTGTCGGAAGAACTCCTAAAAGGAACAGTTCTGGTAGGCGGTAAAGTACTTGTCGATGTGGTTGATGGAGAGTTCGTCGTCAAGACGGGAATAGATGCTGAACAATTGAAAGTTGCGGAAAAAGAAGAAGTACTGGAAAAATAAAGTGTGAACTGGATAGTCCATCCCACCGACAGTTCTTTTCGGTGGGAACGGGCTGTCCTTTTCGTGTTCGGAGGATTCCATGGCGAAAAGAAAATCGAAGTTTATGTGTAAATCATGTGGTTATGAATCAGCGAAGTGGATGGGCCGGTGCCCAGGTTGCGGGGAATGGAATACAATGGAGGAGGAAGTTGAAATAGCCGTTCAAAAAGGGCCGCGGGGCGCATTTCAACATACAGGGGGTGTCCGTCAAAAGGCGCTGCCAATTAGTTCAATTGAAATGATAGAAGAACCAAGAATTGGCACAGACTTGGAGGAGTTCAACCGTGTTCTAGGTGGTGGGATTGTCCCCGGTTCACTTATTCTAATCGGTGGAGATCCGGGGATAGGCAAGTCGACACTCCTTCTTCAAGTATCTTCACTATTGGCGAATAAAGGTCAGCGTGTACTTTACATTTCAGGTGAGGAATCAATACGTCAGACTAAACTGCGTGCAGAACGACTTGGCGTAAAATCAGATGAACTTTATATTTATGCAGAAACGGATTTGGGCTTAATTCACGAAACGATAGCCGATGTGAAACCAACGTTTGTTGTCGTTGACTCCATCCAGACTGTTCATCATCCGGAGGTAGCGTCAGCACCAGGAAGTGTATCTCAAGTGCGCGAATGTACAGCGCAGCTGATGCGCATTGCTAAAACGCAAAACATCGCTATTTTCCTAGTTGGCCACGTAACGAAAGACGGACAGATTGCAGGACCGCGCTTGCTTGAGCATATGGTGGATACCGTTCTCTATTTTGAAGGGGAGCGTCATCATACGTACCGGATTTTACGCAGCGTGAAAAACCGTTTTGGCTCTACGAACGAAATTGCGATATTTGAAATGTTGCAGTCCGGTTTGAAAGAAGTACTGAATCCATCCGAGCTATTCCTGCGGGAAAGATCCCAGGGAGGAGCCGGTTCAACGGTTGTCGCATCTATGGAGGGAACCCGGCCGATTCTCGTTGAAATTCAAGCACTTGTTACACCATCTAGTTTTAACTATCCGAAACGAATGGCTACGGGGCTCGATCAGAACCGTGTGTCCTTGTTAATGGCCGTGCTTGAGAAACGTATGGGGATGCTGTTGCAGGCTCAGGATGCCTATATTAAAGTGGCGGGCGGCGTGAAGTTGGATGAGCCGGCAATCGACTTGGCTGTGCTTATGAGCATCGTGTCCAGTTATCGCGACTTGGCGGCTGGTTTGTCTGACTGCTTTATCGGTGAAGTCGGGTTGACGGGTGAAGTAAGACGGGTCTCCAGGATTGAGCAACGTGTGACAGAAGCCGCAAAACTTGGTTTTGAGCGTGCGATTATTCCTGCTTCTAATATTGGCGGCTGGGAATATCCGAAAGGCATCCGTGTAATAGGCGTAGAAACAGTTAGTGATGCGCTGAAAATTGCTTTTACAGATTGACTAGAAGACGGGACTGCGATTATAGCGGTCCTGTCACTTTTCTACTTTAAAGATGCAGTGAATGAGAAACTTTCATATGAGGGAGGAAGTCCTAACAGAATAGAAGGAAATATCGCACTTAACTGACCTTATCAGGGCGGTTTGAAGTGGAAACATGTATAATTAAGAAATAAAGGAGGTGGTTCATATGTTGAAAAAGGTAGTTCAAGTTTCATTTCTGCTTATTGGTGGAACACTGGGTGTATTATTTTTACCGCATTTATTTAAATTATTTTCTTTTACTTCGAGCCCATGGGTTAATAATCCGTACGTATCAGCAATTTTAGGAGCAATGTTGCTCTTTGTGCTCAGCTTTTTCCTCACAGAACCAATTATTAATTTTATTAAGTGGATGGAAGAGCGTTTATTGAAAGCGCCAGTTTTTGATTTGATATTCGGGACACTCGGTCTTATTGTCGGTTTAAGTGTCGCGTTCCTTGCCAGTTTTGGCGTGAGCGGTATCCAGATACCAGTTATCACGTCTGTCCTTCCGATACTGTTGTCGATTATTCTTGGCTATTTAGGTTTTCAAGTTGGGTTTAAGAAGCGGGAGGAAATCATCAATACGCTGCAGTCCACAAAAAGTAGTGGACTCAAAAAGAAAGAAGTGGAGGATACTGCCACTCAAACAAAAGGTAAGCTCTACAAGATATTAGACACAAGTGTTATTATAGATGGTCGGATTGCTGATATTTCGGCAACCGGTTTTCTTGAAGGTATACTTGTTGTACCGCAGTTTGTGTTGACAGAATTACAACATATTGCAGATTCCTCAGATACGTTAAAGCGGACAAAAGGTAGACGCGGGCTGGACGTTTTGAAACGTATGCAAACGGATGACGGTCCGACTATCTTAATCACAGACGAAGATTTTGTCGGTGTTCCTGAAGTCGACATGAAGCTCGTCCATCTAGCGAAGAAGATGGGTGGACTCGTTGTGACGAATGATTTTAATTTGAATAAAGTAGCCGATTTACACGGCGTCTCAGTGCTTAACATCAATGACCTTGCAAATGCGGTGAAACCAGTTGTTATTCCTGGCGAGGATATGCATGTTGTTATCGTCAAAGATGGCAAAGAACATAACCAAGGTGTCGCTTATTTGGATGATGGCACAATGATTGTTGTTGAAGATGGGAAGTTCCACATTGGCAATGCGATCGACGTTGTCGTAACAAGCGTATTACAGACATCAGCGGGACGAATGATTTTTGCGAAGCTTAAAAATGGTAAGATTTCAAAGGCAAATTAAGTAGTAGGTAATCATGAAAAGAAAAGGAAGAGAAGTCTTGAACTATACAGTTATGATGCCGGCAGCTGGAAGTGGTCAGCGAATGGGCGCCGGCTACAATAAACTATTTTTGAAACTAGATGATAAACCAATTCTTATCCATACACTTGAAGTGTTCGAAGGGGATTCGGCGTGTGGCGGTGTCATCCTTGCGGTAAAACCGGACGAACGGACGCAAATCCAGTTAATGCTTGAACAGTTTGCCATTACGAAAGTAGTAGCGATGGTAGATGGTGGTGGAGAGCGGCAAGATAGTGTCGCGGCATGCATGAAAGCGCATGGCAAGGGGGGCATTGTCCTTGTCCATGACGCTGCAAGGCCGTTCATTCGTCGAACAGTCATTGCTGAGCTTGTAAAAGTGGCTGGCGAGCACGGTGCCGCAATCGTAGGTGTGCGGGCAAAAGATACGATGAAATATGCAGAGGATGGTATTGTCGAGGAGACGGTGGATCGTGGAAGGTTATGGATCATCCAGACGCCTCAGGCATTTCAATATGAATTGCTGAAAGAAGCGTCTGACAAAGCACAAGCGCAAGGCTTTCTGGGGACGGATGAATCAATGTTGGTCGAACGTTTTGGTGAACCTGTAAGAATCGTCGAAGGTACGTATGACAACGTGAAGATGACTACGCAGGAAGATCTCCTGTTTGGAGAGGTTTTATTGAGAAGAAGGAAAGTATAAGTTTTTAACCTGAACTAGTGTCTAGCTCCAGCGCCTAGGAGTTCGGGTCATAAGCCGGCCCAGCTATGCGGCAAAGAACGCCACGTCGCCGGTCCGTCTTATGCCTGTCACTCCTGAACAGGGGCTTGCGCTTTTCGTGAAAAGAAAATAGGAGGTTTTTTGATGATTCGGATAGGGCAAGGTTTTGATGTGCATAAATTCGAGGCGGGGCGTCCACTTATTATTGGTGGCATAACGATTCCACATGACAGAGGTCTGACGGGGCATTCCGATGCGGATGTGCTCTTACATACTATTACTGACGCAGCACTTGGTGCGATTGCTGAAGGGGATATCGGACGTCATTTCCCGGATACAGATGCGGAATTCAAAGATGCTGATTCTGCGGTGCTATTAGAAAGAATTTGGACACTTGTAGAAGATAGAGGCTATAAACTTGGGAATATCGACTGCACGATTATCGCACAAAAGCCGAAGATGGCACCTTATATTGAAGTAATTCGTAAACGTGTTGCTGATTTATTGAAAGCGGATGTCTCACAAGTGAATGTTAAAGCTACGACAACGGAACAATTAGGTTTCACTGGAAGAGAAGAAGGAATTGCTTCCATGGCGACGATTCTGCTTGTTAAGGCGTAACACCTTTTAAACAGCCCCGCCAAGTGGTAAAATAGCAAACAGTAGTAAAATTAGATTGGAGAGAATTCATATGACTTCAGAAGTACGCGTACGTTACGCGCCAAGTCCAACCGGCCATTTACATATTGGAGGAGCACGGACAGCGCTTTTTAATTATCTTTTCGCACGTAACCACGGTGGGAAATTCATTGTTCGAATCGAGGATACAGATATTGAACGTAATATCGAAGCGGGGGAACTTTCCCAACTTGAAAATTTAAAATGGCTTGGCATCGATTACGATGAATCAGTCGACATTGGCGGTCCATACGGTCCATATCGCCAAATGGAACGTCTTGATTTATATACGAAATACGGTCAAGAGATATTGGAAAGCGGTAATGCTTATAAATGTTTCTGTACATCAGATGAGCTGGAAGCAGAGCGCGAAACGCAGAAGATTGCTGGAATTGCAGCACCAATGTACGGCGGTAAATGCCGTAATTTAAGTGCAGAAGAAGCGGAAGCGAAAGAAGCTGCTGGACTTAGCCATACGATTCGCATGCGTGTACCAGAGAACGTAACGTATAAAGTGGAAGACCTAGTTCGTGGCACAGTATCGTTCGAATCGAAAGACGTCGGCGACTGGGTTCTTGTAAAAGCGAATGGCATTCCAACTTATAACTTTGCGGTTGTTATTGATGATCATTTAATGAAAATCAGCCATGTGTTCCGCGGTGAAGAGCATTTGACGAATACACCAAAACAACTGATGGTTTTTGATGTCTTCGGCTGGCAGTATCCACAATATGGCCACATGACACTGATTGTTAATGAAGACCGTAAAAAACTTTCAAAACGTGACGAATCGATTATTCAATTCATCTCTCAATATAAAGATCTTGGATATTTACCTGAAGCAATGTTCAACTTCTTTGCGCTGCTTGGCTGGTCGCCGGGTGGAGAAGAGGAGATTTTCACACACGAAGAACTTGTTAAGATGTTTGACGTAAGTCGTCTTTCCAAATCACCTTCCATGTTCGATAAACAAAAACTGACGTGGACGAATAACCAATACGTGAAAAAGATGAGTCTTGAAGAAGTAATTGATTTCGCATTGCCGCACCTTCAAGAAGCCGGTCTTCTTAATAAAGAGATGACTGAATCAGAAACAGCATGGGCACATGACTTAATTGCTCTTTATCAAGATCAGTTAAGCTTTGGTGCAGAAATTGTTGAATTATCCGCCCAGTTTTTCGATCATGAAATTGAATATGATGAAGAATCCCAAGCTGTACTCGCTGGGGAGCAAGTGCCTGAGGTAATGGCTTCATTCAAAGAGAAGCTGGAAGCGCTTGAAACATTCGATGCACCGTCCATCAAAGACGCGATTAAAGCAGTCCAGAAGGAAACGGGTCATAAAGGGAAAAACTTATTTATGCCGATCCGCGTTGTGACAACGGGGCAAATGCACGGTCCTGAATTGCAGGCATCCATTGCTTTGATTGGGAAAGAAAAATCAATTGAACGAGTCGCTAAATACGCAAAACAATAACGTTGACTTTCATCGTTTGAAATGTAGAATGAAAGTTAATAACTATGGGAGAGCGTTTCTAGGAACGCAGTCTAAAACCGCGACGTCCTGTCGCAACGACTGCATGACCTACCTCCTGTAGGCCTAAACCGTAGAAAAGGATAAGTACACATTGCAAGCTCTTCAGAGAGGATCATCATCGGCTGTAAATGATCTGTGCCTCTGTAATGTGGAAATGCCCCTTTGAGTGCCGAGCCGAAAGTGTAAGTAGGCCGGACGCATTGCCAGCGTTATGGGCATCAAGCGGGAAGGCCAACACCTTCCAAGCGGAGTGGAACCGCGCATTCAATGCGTCTCTGTCATTTATTTGACGGGGACGTATTTTTTTTATTGTTAAAAAAGCGTAAGCGGCCGCATTGATGCGACAGGCATAAGACGGACTGGCGAAGCGGGGCTCTTTCCCGCATAGCCAGATCGGCTTATGACCCAAGCATCTGGCCGCTGGAGCTAGACAGGAAAAGCGTAAGCGGCCGCATTGATGCGACAGGCATAAGACGGACTGGCGAAGCGGGGCTCTTTCCCGCATAGCCAGATCGGCTTATGACCCAAGCATCTGGCCGCTGGAGCTAGACAGGAAAAGCGGAAGTGGCCTTTACAAATGAACGGAGTTAGACACCGAATTTAAGGGGGGAACGAGTTGTTTAAGAGGATGAAAGAAGACGTTAGATGCATATTTGAACAGGATCCGGCGGCGCGTACTATTTTTGAAGTTGTTCTAACTTATTCAGGTTTACATGCTTTATGGTCTCATCGAATTGCACATGCTTTATATAAACGGAAGTTGTTATTTTTGGCACGGCTCGTTTCACAAATTAGCCGATTTTTCACAGGTATTGAAATTCATCCTGGTGCAAAAATAGGGCGTAGGTTTTTCATAGATCATGGAATGGGTGTTGTTATTGGGGAAACCTGTGAAATCGGAAATGACGTCACGATTTACCAAGGTGTGACCCTCGGCGGTACAGGTAAAGAAAGTGGCAAGCGGCATCCGACACTTCATGATAATGTACTTGTTGCATCGGGTGCGAAAGTGCTTGGTTCCATCACAATCGGTGAAGGAAGTAAAGTGGGAGCCGGTTCAGTTGTACTGAAAGACGTCCCGCCAGAATCGACGGTTGTAGGTATTCCGGGGAAAGTCGTTATTTCGAACGGTGTTAGAGTGAAGAGTAAACATGATCACCGTGATATGCCGGATCCCGTGGCAGACAGATGCCAGACGCTTGAAGATGAAATTAGTGAATTGAAAAATAGGTTCAAACAATTAGAAGTTTCCAAAGTAAAGGGAGGAGATTTATCATGACAATTCAAATCTACAATACGCTGACACGCAAGAAGGAGCCTTTCATTCCAATGGAAGAGGGGAAAGTGAAGATGTATGTCTGCGGTCCGACTGTTTACAACTACATTCATATCGGAAATGCACGTCCGGTTATCGCTTTTGATACAGTGCGACGCTATCTTGAATATCGTGGGTATGACGTTACATTCGTTTCGAATTTCACGGACGTTGACGACAAGATTATTAAAGCGGCTAATGAACTTGGGGAAGAAGTCGGTGAACTAACAGATCGCTTCATCGATGCTTACTTCGAAGACGTCTCAGCACTCGGTTGCAGTAAAGCGGACGTCCATCCACGAGTGACGGATCATATCGAAGACATTGTTGATTTCGTGAAAGTACTGATTGATAAAGGTTTTGCTTACGAATCGCAAGGGGATGTCTACTATCGTACGCAGAAATTTGACGGCTACGGAAAGTTGTCCCACCAATCGACGGATGAGCTGAAGGTCGGTGCACGTATCGAAGAAGGCATCAAGAAAGAAAATCCACTTGACTTTGCCTTATGGAAAGCTGCTAAGACTGGTGAAATTTCATGGGCAAGTCCGTGGGGATTGGGCCGTCCGGGTTGGCATATCGAATGTTCAGTTATGGCGAGAGAACATCTCGGCGATACAATAGATATCCACGCAGGGGGTCAAGACTTAACATTCCCGCATCATGAAAACGAAATTGCCCAATCTGAAGCGATGACAGGCAAGCAATTTGCGCGCTATTGGATGCATAACGGTTATATTAATATCGACAACGAAAAAATGTCCAAATCACTCGGTAATTTTGTTCTTGTGAATGATATCAGGAAGCAAATTGATCCAAAAGTACTTCGTTTCTTCATATTGTCCGTTCATTACAGACACCCGGTCAATTTCTCGCAAGATCTTGTTGGTAGTGCGGAGAATGGACTTGCGCGCATTCGTACAGCGTACAACAATTTGAAACACCGACTCGCGACGTCTGCAGATCTAGGTGATCAGAAAGATATCTGGACTCATAAAGTGGATGAAATCAAAAACGACTTTGAATTGGCAATGGATGACGACTTTAACACGGCTAACGCTATCGCGTCGGTATTCGAATTATCCAAGCTGGCAAATGTCTATTTAGTAGAGAAAAACACACAATCCGATGTACTAGAGCATTTCATCCGCACATTTGACGGACTACTGTCGGTTCTTGGGTTGCCGATGGACGAAGAAGCGGGATTGTTGGATGAAGATGTCGAAGCGTTAATCGCAGAACGACTCGAAGCGCGTCGTAACAAAGACTTTAAACGGTCGGATGAAATTAGAGATGAATTGAAAGCGCAAGGTATCATTCTAGAAGATACAGCACAAGGCATGCGTTGGAAAAGAGGATGAGCAACGTATATAACTTAAGAGATATAGATGTGAAACAACTAAAAGCGCTGGCCCTTGCTTACATGGGTGACGCGGTGTACGAACAGGCGATAAGGGAGCATCTCCTGCGTTCGGGTCGTGTAAAACCAAATGTGCTGCACAGAGAAGCAACTCATTATGTCTCTGCGAAATCGCAGGCGGCTATACTTAAGGTGATGCAGGAATCAGGGTTTCTGACGGAAGAAGAAGAGGCGGTCATGAGACGTGGCCGCAATGCGAAGTCTGGCTCGGTCCCTAAAAATACGGATGTTGTAACGTATAATTACAGTTCGGGATTTGAAGCGGTCATCGGTTATCTACACTTATTAGGAAGAACGGAACGCGTGCAAGAAATTATTGGTGAGTCAATCCGATTCATCGAAATGCCAAAGGGGGAAGAGTCAAAATGAATGAACACGAAAACGAACACGAGAATGAAATTGAATCTGAATTAATTGGTGGGAAAAATCCCGTCGTAGAAGCACTGCGCTCGGGCAGGGAATTAAATAAGATATGGGTTGCTGAAGGACTTAATATGAAAAGCATCGGTGAAATTCTATCGTTGGCCAAAAAAGCAGGAATTATCGTGCAGGCGGTCCCGAAACAAAAATTGGATGGTTTGCTTGATATAAATCACCAAGGGATTGTCGCTTCGGTTGCGGCTTATGAATATGCAGAACTTGAAGACCTATTTACTGTCGCAACTGAGCGTGGAGAAGACCCATTATTCCTTATACTTGATGAACTTGAAGATCCTCATAATCTGGGTTCAATACTACGAACTGCTGATGCAACTGGTGTGCACGGGGTCATTATTCCAAAACGTCGCGCCGTCGGGTTGACGGGTGTTGTTGCGAAGTCGTCTACTGGTGCGATCGAACATATTCCTGTCGTGCGTGTGAATAATCTTTCGCAAACAGTGGAGGACCTGAAAAAACGTGGTGTTTGGATTGCAGGTACAGACGCTGCTAAATCGGTGGATTATAGATTAATGGATGCGACACTTCCGCTTGCCATCATTATTGGAAGCGAAGGGAAGGGAATGTCACGTATTTTGAAAGAGAAATGCGATTTCCTCTATCATTTACCGATGGTTGGGCATGTTACGTCATTGAACGCGTCTGTCGCAGCCTCCCTTCTCATGTATGAGGTGCTGCGCAAGCGTCAACCACATACGTCTGGCAGATGAAAACGGATATACTCCTAGTCGATGGGTACAACATCATCGGCGCGTGGGAGGAACTGGGTGGGATGAAGCGGAAAAAACTAGCGGATGCACGTGACCGTCTGATTGAACGAATGGCGGAATACAAGGCGCATACCGGGTGGCGAGTTATTATTGTTTTTGATGCTCATCTTGTGCCGGGGATCGAAAAGAGGAAACGGCATCACAATGTCGAGATTGTCTTTACTCGGGAAAAAGAAACAGCTGATGAAAGAATTGAAAAGCTCGTTTCTGAATTGGGAGGGCGACGGGTGCAAATTCATGTAGCTACATCGGATCTGACAGAACAATGGGTCATTTTTGCGCATGGAGCACTCCGAAAGTCGGCTCGTGAGCTAGAACTTGAAGTAAATAAAATCGATGATCTTATTTCGGTGAAAGTGAAGGCTATTCAAGGGCAGCGGCCGCTTTCGAAGATCCCTTTAACTGACGAAGTTGCAGAAATATTTGAAAAATGGCGGCGTGGAATGAAATGAACGGTTGACGTAAAAAATTACCATACGGTATACTTGTTATATAATAGTGATAACGAACCGGGGTGATCCAGGTGGTGGAGAAAACATACGTTGAAGGCAGCATATCGGATTTCGCCGGATTATCCGACGGGGAAATCATAGTAATCATCCATGAAGGTAACACGGATGCACTTAATTTCCTTATTAGGAAGTACCAATCTTTTGTTAGATTGAAAGCGCGCTCATACTTCCTTATCGGTGGTGACCGGGAAGATATCATTCAAGAAGGTATGATTGGCCTATACAAAGCAATTCGTGATTTTAAAGAGGATAGATTGAGTTCGTTCAAGGCGTTTGCGGAACTTTGCATCACACGGCAGATTATCACGGCTATTAAAACTGCGACAAGACAGAAGCATATCCCCCTTAATACGTCGGTGTCATTGGACAAGCCGGTATTCGATGAAGAGTCTGACCGTACATTGCTCGACGTAATTGCTGGGCCGGTACTCGATGACCCGGAAGGTCTCATGATTCACCGGGAAGATTTTGTTCAAATGGAAGATGAAATGAACAAAGTTCTAAGTAGTCTTGAGAAGCAAGTGCTGGCACTGTACTTAGATGGGCAGTCTTATCAGGAAATTTCTGAAGAGCTAAACAGACAAGTTAAGTCTGTAGACAATGCACTTCAGCGGATAAAACGTAAACTAGAGCGTTATATGCAAGTTGATGCAGTCCGCTAGCCATAGATTTCCCTCGTATTGACATTCTGGATGGTAGATGGTAACCTTTAGCGAGACTATGAGAAGATGTTCAAAAAGTTCGGGGACATAAGGTTGTAGCACTATTTGTCAGCTTTTATCTCCGCTCCTAGCGTATTTTAATATGCGTTACCACGATTCTTTTCCGAGTAAGAACACTGAGTCGTAAGGGGTGAGGGAATGTCTAAAAAAATTATTTTAAGTTGCGATACATGCGGATCACGAAACTATTCTGTGCCGGCACGGAAAGATAAGCCGACAGAACGTTTGTCAATTAAGAAATTTTGCAGGCATTGCAATGCACATACATTGCATAGGCAAACGGCGTGAAGCGGTTAGTTAGGAAGCAGGATCATACTTATATTCGGAGGTTTACGGTATAATGAGCAAGTTAACTGGTTTTTTCAAAGACGTTGTCTCGGAAATGAGAAAAGTCAGCTGGCCGAGACGTAAAGAATTAACGCGTTACACAATTGTTGTTCTTTCGACAGTCCTATTCATGGCAGTTTACTTCGGACTCGTTGACCTTGGTATTTCACGAGTGTTGGAATGGTACATTGCGTTATAATAAAGCACTATAAATATTCCCCTTGAAAAATATCCCGTCTGACAGTATGAACGGGATTTTTCAATTGTCTAAATTCCTACGTCTTTAGTTCAGGCGCATGCGTTTTTATTTAATTGTAGGGAAAAAGGAGGGACGGACGTTTAGTCCTCGTCACTATGGATATGGAGAAAAATTGGTATGTCGTTCATACGTACTCCGGTTATGAGAATAAGGTGAAAGCCAATCTGGAAAAACGTGTTGAAACGATGGGTATGTCTGACAAAATCTTCCGCGTTGTCATCCCGGAAGAAGAAGAAACGGATTTCAAAGACGGTAAGAAACGTGTTCTTCTCAAAAAGACTTTCCCGGGTTATGTTCTTGTGGAAATTATTATGACGGACGACTCCTGGTATGTTGTACGTAATACACCGGGCGTGACGGGTTTCATCGGTTCGTCAGGCGGCGGCGCCAAACCGACACCGTTACTTCCTGAAGAAGTCGATTTCATCCTCAAACAAATGGGTGTGAAAGAGCGTAAAGTTGAGATTGACTTCGCGCTTGGCGAAATGGTTGAAGTACTTGAAGGACCATTTGCGAACTTCCAAGGTAAAGTGGAAGAAATCGATGAAGATAAAGGTAAAGTAAAAGTATCTGTCGATATGTTCGGCCGAGAGACAAATATGGAACTCGACTTCGAACAAGTTCGAAAAATATAAACGTTTACCACTTGCATATATCGCGAAATAGTGGTATCATTTCAAAGGTCAGACTGTAAACAAATGGTCTGGACGAACTATCAAATTCTACCGGCGTAAGTCGGCAGGCACATATGAGTGGGAGGGGCAACCCTATTACCACATCACGGACTTAAGGAGGTGTGTCTCGTGGCTAAAAAAGTCATTAAGGTTGTTAAATTGCAAATTCCTGCAGGGAAAGCGAATCCGGCTCCACCAGTTGGACCGGCGTTAGGACAAGCAGGTGTGAACATCATGGGATTCTGTAAAGAATTCAATGCGCGTACTGCAGATCAAGCAGGTCTTATAATTCCTGTTGAAATCTCTGTATTCGAAGACCGTTCATTTACTTTCATTACAAAAACTCCACCTGCAGCAGTTTTGCTGAAGGTTGCAGCTAATCTTACAAAAGGTTCAGGTGAACCGAATAAAAAGAAAGTTGCTACTGTAAAACGTGATAAAGTTCGCGAAATTGCAGAACAAAAGATGGAAGATTTAAACGCGGCGTCAGTTGAAGCAGCGATGGCAATGGTTGAAGGTACTGCTCGCAGTATGGGAATCACGATCGAAGACTGATCATGATTTTATAAATCAATAGTTGTTTGTAGTGGGGGTTGCGCTTGTTCTCCGGAGCACGCAACCCTTATTCGTGGGAGGTTTAACCCGTTAAAACCACAATCGAGGAGGAATTTTTAAATGGCTAAAAAAGGTAAAAAGTTCACGGAAGCTGCAAAGCTAGTTGAACACATGAAAGCATACGGCGCTACAGAAGCGATCGAACTTGCGAAAAAAACGAGCACAGTTAATTTTGACGCAACAGTCGAAGTTGCATTCCGTCTTGGAATCGACACTCGTAAAAATGATCAACAAATCCGTGGGGCAGTTGTACTTCCAAACGGTACTGGTAAAACTCAACGTGTTCTTGTTTTTGCTAAAGGTGAAAAACTTAAAGAAGCTGAAGCTGCTGGTGCAGACTATGCAGGCGATGCAGAATATATTGCTAAAATTCAAGCAGGTTGGTTCGAATTTGACGTTATCGTTGCAACACCTGACATGATGGGTGAAGTAGGGAAAATTGGTCGTGTTCTTGGGCCAAAAGGACTTATGCCTAACCCGAAAACAGGAACAGTAACATTTGATGTAGCGAAAGCTGTAGCAGAAATCAAGGCAGGTAAAGTTGAATACCGTGCAGACAAAGCTGGAATCATCCACGCTCCAATCGGAAAAGTTTCATTCGACGATACTAAGCTTGCGGAAAACTTCGCAACTGTTTTTGAAACTGTTCTTAAAGCGAAACCAGCTACTGCAAAAGGAACTTACATGAAGTCGGTTAACATTACGACGACAATGGGTCCTTCTGTAAAAGTTGATCCTTCAAGCGTAGCAGTTAATAAATAATATTGACAAAAAGATAATCTTTTGGTAAGATGATTTTTGTTGTGAATATAACCATTTGTACCGTAGACAGCAGGAGCGCATGCCGCTTAAATATTCCTGCCGAGGACAAGACGCTCTTTTTTTTTTAAAAGATGACGACTTTTCAGCCCTCAGTCTACTTTTGTAGATTGAGGGCTTTTCATACCGGTATAAGTGACCCAAACTTTTTAGGAGGTGTCCAAATGAGCACAGTATTAGAGGCAAAACAAGCAGTGGTTGGTGAAATTACAGATAAGTTGAAATCAGCTGCATCTGTAGTAGTAGTTGACTACCGTGGTCTTACAGTCGGTCAAGTTACCGAACTTCGTAAACAGCTTCGTGAAGCGGGTATTGACTTCAAAGTTTACAAAAACTCGATGTCACGTCGTGCTGCTGAAGCTGCAGGACTTGAAGGGTTGAACGAACACCTAACAGGCCCGAACGCGATTGCATTTTCAAACGAAGACGTTGTTGCTCCTGCAAAAATCCTTAACGATTTTGCAAAGAAAAACGACAAGCTTGAAATTAAAGCTGGCGTAATCGAAGGTGTACTTGCATCAGAAGAAGACATTAAAGCATTGGCGGAACTTCCGTCACGCGAAGGTCTACTTTCTATGCTTCTCAGCGTACTTCAAGCTCCAATGCGCAACTTTGCGCTTGCAACAAAAGCAGTTGCAGAGCAAAAAGAAGAACAAGGCGCTTAATAAAGCAGCCTGAAATACCACTTGCGGGTTAAGCCCGACAAAAAAGAATATTAGGAGGAAATTATAATGACTAAAGAAAACATCCTTGAAGCGATCAAAGAAATGACAGTACTTGAACTAAACGACCTTGTAAAAGCAATTGAAGAAGAATTTGGCGTAACTGCTGCTGCACCTGTTGCAATGGCTGGTGCTGGTGCTGCTGCTGAAGAAGAGCAAACTGAATTCGACGTAATTCTTACTGCTGCTGGACAAGAAAAAATCAAAGTTATCAAAGCAGTTCGCGAAATTACAGGCCTTGGCTTGAAAGAAGCGAAAGCGCTTGTTGATGAAGCTCCTAAAGCAATCAAAGAAGGCATTTCTAAAGACGAAGCTGAAGAAATCAAAGCTAAACTTGAAGCTGTAGGCGCAGGCATCGAAGTTAAGTAATTTTTAATAATGAAGAAAAGCTCGTCAGATTTGGACGAGCTTTTCTTCGTTTTTTTATCTATACTTGTGTTAACCAAGTCAACTAACCGATAGTGTACGTGCGCTATCTTCTTTTTGTGTTACAAGTCTCTATACGAGGGGGAAGACTGGTATGTCTGAACATTATTACTCGGGAAATCCGAAAGTGAAGAGTAATCCGAAAGAGTGGTCTGCGGAGTTACGCGGAAGAACATTCCGATTCAAAACGGATGCTGGTGTGTTTAGTAAAGGTGAAGTGGATTTCGGTTCGCAGCTTTTGGCTGATGCTTTTGTCTTACCGGAAACGGAAGGGTTAATTCTCGACATTGGTTGTGGGTATGGTCCAATTGGGTTATCGATTGCCGCATCTTTTCCGGAACGGAGCGTTCACATGGTCGACGTGAATGAACGTGCACTCGCTCTTGCTGCGCATAATGCAAAACAAAATTGCATTTCAAATGCAGAGATTTATCCAAGTGATGCATTATCCGATGTCACGGCAGAGGGGTTTGCTGCAATTTTGACGAATCCGCCTATCCGTGCAGGAAAAGAGACGGTATTCAAGTTTTACGAAGGCGCTTTTTTGAAACTTAAGGTTGGCGGTGAGTTGTGGATCGTCATTCAAAAGAAGCAAGGTGCACCTTCGACGATAAATTGCTTGACAGAGCTTTTTGGCAACGTTGAGACTGTTGTTAAGAAGAAGGGTTATTATATTTTAAGAGTCCAAAAAAATTGACTCGATAGTAATGATATGGTAATGTTATAAAATGCATAAATTATTATAGTGCGGTCGTATGCCCTTTTGCATGAATAATGGAAATGATAGGCATACTGACAATGTATAAAAGATGGTAAAACCGAAAATGAGCTCTTGCCAGAACTCGTTTTCTTTTTGTTTTTTCGATATCATACACTATTTTTGTGGTTTCGCAAAGAACTAATATTGTTTTATAAGGGGTGAAAGAGTTGACAGGTCATTTAGTTCAGTATGGTCAACACCGTCAGCGGAGAAGTTTCGCACGGATCAGCGAAGTGCTCGATCTGCCGAATCTGATTGAAATCCAGACGGCATCTTATGAGTGGTTCTTAGAAGAAGGACTGCTGGATATGTTCCGCGATATTTCTCCGATTCAAGACTTTACGGGAAATCTATCGTTGGAGTTCATCGATTATACTCTTGGGGATCCTAAATACCCCGTCGAGGAATCGAAAGAGCGTGATGTTACGTTTGCAGCACCGCTCCGTGTAAAAGTACGTCTCCACAATAAAGAGACGGAAGAAGTAAAAGAGCAAGATGTCTTTATGGGTGATTTTCCACTTATGACGGAAAATGGTACATTTGTTATTAATGGTGCGGAGAGGGTAATTGTCTCCCAACTCGTCCGGTCTCCAAGTGTTTATTACAGCGACAAAACGGACAAAAATGGTAAACGTGGTTTCGGTGCAACTGTTATCCCGAATCGCGGTGCTTGGCTTGAGTACGAAACAGATGCAAAAGATGTTGTTCACGTCCGTATTGATCGGACACGTAAGTTGCCGGTTACAGTACTCCTTCGTGCACTCGGATTCTCATCCGACCAGGAAATCATTGATTTAATCGGTGATAATGAGTATCTGCGCAATACACTGGAAAAGGACAACACTGAAAGCTCTGAAAAAGCATTGCTTGAGATATACGAGCGTCTTCGCCCGGGTGAACCACCAACACTAGATAGTGCGAAAAACCTTTTATTCTCACGATTTTTCGATGCAAAACGGTATGATTTAGCGAATGTGGGTCGCTATAAGATGAATAAGAAGCTTCATGCACAAAATCGCTTGTTCAACCAGGTTGTCGCTGAAACACTTGTCGACCCTGAAACTGGTGAAATACTGCTTGAAAAAGATCAACTCATCGACCGCCGTGCATTAGACCGTCTTCTTCCGCATTTGGAAAAAGGGATCGGTTTCGAAGAGATTACTCACGCAAGTGGCGTTCTTGACGAAAAAATAACAATCCAGTCCATCAAAATATATTCTCCGAAAAGCGAAGAGAAACAAGTAATCAACGTAATATCGAACGCGTATGTCGATGATTCTATCAAGCATGTAACGCCGGCCGATATCGTTGCTTCAATTAGTTATTTCTTCAATCTTCTTCATGGCGTGGGTAATACGGATGATATCGATCATCTTGGTAACCGTCGTCTGCGTTCAGTGGGTGAGCTTCTTCAAAACCAGTTCCGTATCGGGCTTTCTCGTATGGAACGTGTCGTAAAAGAACGTATGTCCATTAATGATACGCAGTCAATCGTACCGCAACAGCTGATTAATATTCGCCCCGTTATCGCATCTATTAAAGAGTTCTTTGGTAGTTCTCAACTTTCTCAGTTCATGGATCAGACGAATCCGCTTGCCGAATTAACACATAAACGCAGGCTGTCTGCACTTGGACCTGGTGGTTTGACAAGAGAACGTGCAGGAATGGAAGTACGTGACGTACATTACTCCCATTACGGACGCATGTGTCCAATTGAAACACCAGAGGGACCGAATATAGGACTGATTAACTCGCTTTCTACGTTTGCGAAAGTGAATAAGTTCGGATTTATTGAAACACCATACCGGAAAGTTGATCCTATTTCTGGTCGGGTCACTTCTAGGATCGATTACTTGACTGCGGATGTAGAAGATAACTACGTCGTCGCACAAGCGAATGCAGTTCTTGCAGAAGATGGTTCTTTCGTTAGTGAAGGAGTCGTCGGTCGTTTCCAAGGGGATAACACTGTCTTTAAACGCGAACAAATTGACTACATGGATGTTTCGCCTAAACAAGTAGTTTCTGCGGCAACGGCATGTATTCCATTCCTTGAGAATGATGACTCGAACCGTGCCCTTATGGGAGCGAACATGCAACGACAAGCGGTCCCTCTTCTAAATCCGGAATCACCTTTCGTAGGAACTGGTATGGAACACATATCAGCACGCGATTCAGGTGCAGCTGTACTTGCGAAGTTTGATGGAATTGTCGAACATGTCGAGGCTAGAGAAATACGTGTTCGTCGTATAGAAACGGTTGATGAAAAAGAAGTAAAAGGCGATCTTACAATATATCGTCTTGAAAACTTTATTCGTTCTAACCAAGGGACATGTTATAACCAACGTCCAATTTGTAGTGTAGGGGATCGCGTTAAACCGCTTGATATTCTTGCAGATGGTCCTTCGATGGAGCAAGGGGAGCTAGCGCTAGGTCGCAACGTCTTGATGGCATTTATGACATGGGACGGCTACAACTATGAGGATGCAATAATCATGAGCGAACGTCTTGTGAAAGATGATGTATATACTTCGGTCCATATCGAAGAATACGAGTCTGAAGCGAGAGATACGAAACTCGGGCCTGAAGAAATTACGCGCGACATTCCGAACGTAGGTGAAGATGCGCTTCGTAACTTGGACGACCGTGGAATCATTCGTATTGGAGCGGAAGTTCGTGATGGCGATATTCTTGTCGGGAAAGTGACACCGAAAGGCGTAACTGAACTGACTGCCGAAGAAAGACTTTTACATGCTATTTTCGGTGAAAAAGCACGCGAAGTCCGTGATACATCCCTTAAAGTGCCGCATGGCGCTGGTGGGATTGTTCTAGACGTGAAAGTGTTTAATCGTGAAGATGGCGATGAATTGCCGCCGGGCGTTAACCAATTAGTCCGCGCGTACATCGTCCAAAAACGGAAAATTTCCGTTGGGGACAAAATGGCGGGACGTCACGGAAACAAAGGGGTTATTTCTCGCATTTTACCTGAAGCGGATATGCCTTACTTACCGGACGGCACACCAATTGACCTTATGCTTAACCCGCTAGGTGTACCATCACGTATGAACATCGGTCAGGTTCTTGAAATGCACCTTGGTATGGCATCTCGTACTCTCGGCATCCATATGGCGTCGCCCGTATTTGACGGAGCGAATGAGGCGGATGTTTGGGAAACGATGGAAGAAGCAGGGATGGACCGTGATGGGAAAACAGTACTATATGACGGTCGTTCAGGTGAAGCTTTCGATAACCGTGTATCAGTAGGTGTCATGTATATTATTAAACTGGCCCACATGGTTGACGATAAGCTTCACGCCCGTTCAACAGGACCTTACTCACTCGTCACACAACAACCACTGGGCGGTAAAGCTCAGTTCGGTGGACAACGTTTCGGTGAGATGGAAGTGTGGGCACTTGAAGCCTATGGAGCAGCTTATACGCTTCAAGAGATTCTGACTGTGAAGTCGGATGACGTCGTAGGACGTGTGAAGACGTACGAAGCGATTGTTAAAGGTGAAAGTGTTCCGCAACCAGGTGTTCCAGAATCCTTTAAAGTTCTTATAAAAGAACTTCAAAGTCTTGGTTTAGATGTTAAGATGCTGTCGATTGATTTTGAAGAAATCGAATTACGCGATCTTGATGAAGACGATGATATGCAACCAACAGATGCTTTGAATCTTATAAAAGAAAATCAGCCTGTTTGATTAGCCTAGTGAATGATATAAATGAATCTAGGGGAAAGTTAACGTTTTCCCCTTTCTCTTTTGAACATAAAGTGTGCGCTTGCTCGGAAAAGCCAATTGCAGCGATAAGACTAGAGGGAGGTAGGCTCCTTGATAGATGTAAACAATTTTGAGTATATGAAAATAGGGCTTGCTTCATCTGATAAGATCCGTTCATGGTCATATGGTGAAGTGAAAAAGCCGGAAACAATTAACTACCGTACGCTGAAACCTGAAAAAGATGGTCTGTTCTGTGAACGTATTTTTGGACCTACAAAAGATTGGGAATGTCATTGTGGTAAGTATAAACGCGTTCGTTATAAAGGCGTCGTTTGTGACCGTTGTGGAGTAGAAGTGACGCGTCAAAAAGTCCGCCGTGAACGTATGGGACATATTGAATTAGCAGCTCCAGTAACACATATTTGGTACTTCAAAGGAATTCCAAGCCGAATGGGTCTTATTCTTGATATGACACCACGTGCTTTGGAGGAAATTATCTATTTCGCGTCTTATGTAGTCGTTGACCCTGCGGATACTCCGCTTGAAAGAAAGCAACTGCTTTCTGAACGGGAATACCGTATCTACCGTGAAAAGTATGGTTCTAAATTCCAAGCGCTCATGGGCGCTGAAGCGATTGAACGTCTTCTTGCTGCTATCGAACTTGAAAAAGAAATGGAGTTCTTGAAAGAAGAATTGAAAACAGTTCAAGGACAACGTCGTACGCGTGCAATCAGACGCCTAGAAGTTGTTGAAGCATTCCGTAACTCAGGCAATAAGCCTGAATGGATGGTTCTTGAAGTGTTACCAGTTATTCCACCAGAACTTCGCCCGATGGTACAACTTGATGGTGGACGATTTGCAACATCCGACTTGAACGACCTGTACCGAAGGGTCATTAACCGGAACAACAGATTGAAACGCCTATTAGATTTGGGGGCACCAGGAATCATTGTTCAGAACGAGAAGCGGATGCTGCAAGAAGCAGTCGATGCGCTCATCGATAATGGTCGTCGTGGCCGTCCGGTTACAGGACCTGGTAACCGTCCACTTAAATCCCTTTCTCATATGCTGAAAGGTAAGCAAGGACGTTTCCGTCAAAACTTACTAGGAAAACGTGTTGACTATTCTGGTCGTTCCGTTATCGTCGTTGGACCTAACCTGAAAATGTATCAGTGTGGTCTGCCGAAAGAAATGGCGATTGAACTGTTTAAACCGTTTGTTATGAAAGAACTCGTTGAACGAGGTCTTGCACACAACATTAAGAGTGCCAAACGTAAAATTGAACGCCTTCATTCAGAAGTATGGGACGTTCTTGAAGAAGTCATTAAGGAGCATCCGGTCTTATTGAACCGTGCCCCGACGCTTCACCGACTTGGTATTCAAGCATTCGAGCCGATCCTTGTAGAAGGACGTGCGATTACGCTTCACCCACTGGTTTGTACAGCTTATAACGCTGACTTTGATGGTGACCAAATGGCAGTCCACGTTCCGTTATCCGCAGAAGCACAAGCGGAAGCGCGTCTACTAATGCTAGCAGCACAAAACATTTTGAACCCGAAAGACGGGAAACCAGTCGTTACGCCTTCTCAGGATATGGTTTTAGGGAACTATTACCTTACACTGGAACGTAAAGGCGCTTCAGGAGAAGGTAGCTCATTCCGTGATGCGGACGAAGCACTAATTGCTTATCATAACGGTCACGTGCACCTTCATTCGCGTATCGCTGTTCAGGCAAGGTCTATGAATAACCCTACTTTCACAGAGGAACAGAATGCCAAACTTCTAATAACGACAGTTGGAAAAGTGATTTTCAACGAGATTTTGCCGAAATCGTTCCCGTATATTAACGAGCCGTCAGACTTCAACTTGCAAATTGAAACACCAGACAAGTATTTTGTTTCTGGGACTGTCAATATAAAAGAACATGTTGCTGAACAGGAACTGATCGAACCATTTAAGAAAAAAATCCTTGGAAATATCATCGCGGAAATCTTCAAGCGTTTCCATATTACAGAAACGTCAAGAATGCTTGACCGCATGAAAAATCTTGGATTCAAATACTCTACTCGTGCCGGAATTACAATTGGTATATCCGATATTGTCGTCTTGCCGAATAAAGATGCAATCTTGAGTGAAGCACAAGAAAAAGTAGATAAAGTGTTACAACAATTCCGTCGTGGTCTTATTACAGAGGAAGAGCGATATGATCGCGTTATCTCTTACTGGAGCCATGCTAAGGATGTAATACAGGATAAACTTATGGATTCACTTGATCACTCAAACCCAATTTATATGATGAGTGACTCGGGCGCGCGGGGTAACGCATCTAACTTTACGCAGCTTGCTGGTATGCGTGGTCTGATGGCCAATCCGGCCGGCCGAATCATTGAATTACCAATCAAATCGTCATTCCGTGAAGGTCTGACAGTTCTTGAGTACTTCATCTCGACACACGGTGCTCGTAAAGGGCTTGCGGATACGGCACTTAAGACGGCTGACTCAGGTTACTTGACACGCCGACTTGTTGATGTTGCGCAAGACGTAATTGTCCGTGAAGATGATTGTGGTACAGATCGCGGATTGGATATTGGAGCGCTTATGGATGGAACGGAAGTAATCGAAGGTCTGGATGAACGTATCGAAGGCCGTCACACGAAGAAAACGATTTATCATCCTGAAACAGGTGCTTTGATTCTTAAGCGAGATGGCTTGATTACTGCTGATGCAGCTCGTGCCATTTTGGATTCGGGACTTGAACAAATTACAATCCGTTCTGCTTTCACATGTAATACGAAACACGGCGTTTGTAAATTATGTTACGGCATTAACTTGGCTACTGGTGAAACAGTTGAGGTTGGTGAAGCGGTTGGTATTATCGCTGCACAATCTATCGGTGAGCCAGGTACACAGCTTACAATGCGTACGTTCCATACAGGTGGAGTTGCGGGGTCTGATATAACACAGGGTCTTCCACGTATCCAGGAAATTTTCGAATCACGTAATCCTAAAGGGGTTGCAGTTATTTCGGAAATCAAAGGACAAATCACTGAAATCGATGAAATACGTGAAGGTCAGAAAGAAATTACGATTGAAGGCGAAGTAGAAACGCGTAAATATCTGACGCCATACAACGCCCGTCTTAAAGTTGAAGTCGGTGATATGATTGACCGGGGTGAAGTTATAACAGAAGGTTCTATCGATCCGAAAGAACTGATTGTTGTCAAAGACGTCGTTACCGTTCAAGTCTATCTATTGAAAGAAGTTCAAAAAGTTTACCGTAGCCAGGGTGTTGAAATCGGTGATAAGCACATTGAAGTAATGGTTCGCCAGATGCTTCGTAAGGTGCGCATCATCGAAGCAGGGGACACGGATCTATTACCGGGTTCACTACTCGACATCCACCAATTCTCAGATGCAAATGCGGAAGTACTAAAAGTTAATAAAATTCCGGCGACTTGTCGTCCTGTTATTCTCGGTATTACGAAAGCTTCACTTGAAACGGAATCCTTCTTATCGGCAGCATCATTCCAAGAGACAACTCGTGTCTTGACAGATGCAGCTATCAAAGGGAAAACGGACGAGTTACTCGGCTTGAAAGAAAACGTTATTATCGGGAAACTTGTTCCAGCTGGAACAGGAATGCAACGTTACCGTCATATCGTAATGGAGCAAGAAAAAGAGAAAGCTACAACTAAGTAAGTTACGGTACTGTAACTTAAACTGAAAACGGGGGAATGCGAAAGTAACTCCCCCGACTTTTCGTTTATGTGTTGACAGTTCACCTTAAAGGTGATAAAATACAAAAGGTTGATAGTTGGATGTCTGTACTTTGGAGGATATGGAAATGTCTTATGAAAAAGTCGAGCAGGCAAAGAAAACAATCATTGGTACAAAGCAGGCAGTGAAAGCAATCCGTGCAGGGATAGTGATAGAAATTATTATTGCGCAGGATGCAGAAGAACGGATTATTGCTCCAGTAATGGAGGAAGCCAAACTTCATGACATTCAAGTCACGTATGTTGATTCGAGAGAAAGACTCGGAAATGCATGTGGGATTCAAGTCGGTGCAGCTGTGGTTGTGATTACTGATTAATAGTTTTTGTGCATTGAAGCACAAAAACTTTGTTTTTACCCCAAAAATGAACCACCTGGATGTGTGGTCTTACAAAAGAAGTTCGAAAGGAGGAAATACCGATGCCTACAATTAATCAATTGGTTCGTAAACCACGTAAGTCAAAAGTGGCAGGATCTAAATCACCAGCACTCGGAAAAAGTTATAACAGCTTTAAAAAGTCAATGACAAACGTAAACTCACCACAAAAAAGAGGTGTTTGTACGCGTGTTGGTACAATGACACCGAAAAAGCCAAACTCGGCTCTTCGTAAATATGCACGTGTACGCTTGACTAACCAATTGGAAGTCAATGCATACATCCCTGGTGAAGGTCACAACCTTCAAGAACACAGTGTTGTTCTACTTCGCGGCGGACGCGTAAAAGACTTACCAGGTGTTCGTTACCACATCGTTCGTGGAGCACTTGATACAGCTGGTGTAACTGGCCGTTTGCAAAGCCGTTCTAAGTACGGAGCTAAAAGACCTAAAGTTAAAAAAGGCTAATTAATACAATTACGATTGATGGTTATTTAAGCGAAAAACGCTTAAAAACTTTGAAAGGAGGAATACAACATGCCACGTAAAGGCCCTGTTGCAAAACGTGACGTACTTCCGGATCCGATTTATAATTCGAAGCTCGTTTCACGTCTAATTAATAAAATGATGGTGGACGGTAAAAAAGGTACATCTCAGAAAATCCTCTATGGTGCGTTCGAGCTTGTGAAAGAACGTTCTGGGAAAGATGCACTTGAAGTATTCGAAGCGGCACTTACTAACGTAATGCCAGTTCTTGAGGTTAAAGCACGCCGTGTAGGTGGAGCAAACTATCAAGTGCCAGTTGAAGTACGTCCTGATCGCCGTACAACTCTTGGACTTCGTTACCTTGTTAACTACTCACGCACACGCGGAGAAAAAACTATGGTAGAACGTCTTGCGAATGAAATCCTTGATGCTTCTAACAACACTGGTGCTTCTGTGAAACGCCGTGAAGAAATGCACAAAATGGCTGATGCTAACAAAGCATTCGCTCACTATCGCTGGTAAGATTCAGCAATTTATTACTACTCTAATCCGAGACGGAAGGAGATCATATCATGGCTAGAAAATTCTCCTTAGAGAATACACGTAACATTGGTATCATGGCTCACATCGACGCTGGTAAAACGACGACGACTGAGCGGATTCTATATTATACTGGTAAAATCCACAAAATTGGAGAAACGCACGAAGGTGCATCTCAAATGGACTGGATGGAACAGGAGCAAGAGCGCGGAATCACAATCACTTCAGCTGCTACAACAGCTGAGTGGAAAAACCACCGCGTAAACATCATTGATACTCCAGGTCACGTAGACTTCACTGTTGAAGTTGAACGTTCACTTCGTGTTCTTGATGGAGCTGTAACTGTACTTGACGCTCAATCGGGCGTTGAACCACAAACAGAAACAGTATGGCGTCAAGCGACTAACTACGGCGTACCGCGCCTAGTTTTCGTAAACAAAATGGACAAAACTGGTGCTGATTTCCTTTATTCAGTAGGTACACTTGTTGACCGTCTTGGAGCAAACGCTCATCCAATTCAATTGCCAATTGGTGCAGAAGATACTTTTGCAGCGATTATCGATTTAGTTGAAATGAATGCAGTTTACTATGGCGACGATACGGGTCTAAACGCTGAAATTAAAGAAATTCCAGCAGAACATCTTGATCAAGCTAACGAATACCGTGAAAAGCTAATTGAAGCGGTTGCTGAATTCGATGAGGCTCTTATGAACAAATTCTTGGATGAAGAAGAAATTACAAACGCAGAAATCAAACAAGCGATTCGTAAAGCGACATTGGCTGTTGAATTCTATCCGGTTGTATGTGGAACTGCTTTCAAAAACAAAGGTGTACAACTTGTTCTTGATGCTGTTATCGATTACCTTCCATCACCACTTGATATCCCGCCTATGAAAGGGACAGATCCTAATACTGACGAAGCTATTGAGCGTCACTCAGACGACTCTGAGCCGTTCTCGGCACTTGCTTTCAAAGTTATGACGGACCCTTATGTTGGTAAATTAACATTCTTCCGTGTGTATTCTGGTGTTCTTCAATCAGGATCATACGTACAAAACTCTTCAAAAGGTAAGCGTGAACGCGTAGGACGTATTCTACAAATGCATGCTAACTCTCGTGAAGAAATTTCTGAAGTACATTCAGGAGAAATTGCTGCTGCAGTTGGACTTAAAGATACAGGAACTGGCGATACACTTTGTGAAGCTAGTGCACTTATTATTCTTGAGTCAATGGACTTCCCAGAACCAGTAATTTCACTTTCTGTTGAACCTAAAACAAAAGCCGACCAAGATAAAATGGGTATGGCTCTTGCTAAGCTTCAAGAGGAAGACCCGACATTCCGTGCACATACAGACCAAGAAACTGGAGAAGTAATCATCGCTGGTATGGGTGAATTACATCTTGACGTTCTTGTAGACCGTATGCGCCGTGAATTCAACGTAGAAGCTAACGTCGGAGCACCACAAGTATCTTATCGTGAAACATTCCGCGCTTCGGCGGAAGTTGAAGGTAAGTTCGTGCGTCAATCCGGTGGACGTGGACAGTTTGGTCACGTTTGGATTGAATTCTCTCCTAACGAAGAAGGAAAAGGATTCGAATTCATTAACAACGTTGTCGGTGGATCAGTTCCACGTGAATATATTCCTGCAGTAGAAGCTGGTATCCGTGATTCACTTGATAATGGTGTAATTGCTGGTTATCCTTTGATTGACATTAAAGCTCGTCTATTCGACGGTTCTTATCATGATGTCGATTCCAATGAAATGGCGTTTAAAATCGCTGCATCTATGGCCTTGAAAAACGCTGTATCAAAAGTTAACCCAGTTCTACTTGAACCAATGATGAAAGTAGAAGTAACTATTCCTGAAGAGTATATGGGAGACATCATGGGCGATATCACTTCCCGACGCGGCCGCGTTGAGGGAATGGACGCGCGCGGTAACGCGCAAGTTGTTCGCTCTATGGTTCCACTTGCTAATATGTTTGGTTATGCAACATCTCTACGTTCTAACACACAAGGACGTGGAAACTTCTCAATGACATTCGATCACTATGAAGAAGTGCCGAAATCAGTTGCAGAAGAAATTGTTAAGAAAAACAAAGGCGAATAATTTTTATTTTAGCCTGTAATCCATTAAATTAATAAATAGATAGATATCGGATGTTAGAGGGGGCCCCCTTTAGCACCTATATCTATATAAAAACAAAAAAACTTTTATATTTCGAGGAGGATTTCCATAATGGGAAAAGAAAAATTCGACCGCTCCAAGCAGCATGCTAACGTTGGTACAATCGGTCACGTCGACCATGGTAAAACTACACTAACTGCAGCAATCGCAACAGTTCTAGCAAAAAGACTAGGTGGAACAGCAGCATCTTATGCTGACGTTGATAACGCACCTGAAGAAAAAGAACGCGGTATTACAATCAATACTTCACACGTTGAGTATGAAACTGCAACTCGTCACTACGCACACGTTGACTGCCCAGGTCACGCCGATTACGTTAAAAACATGATCACTGGTGCAGCACAAATGGACGGCGGAATCCTAGTTGTTTCTGCAGCTGACGGCCCTATGCCACAAACACGTGAGCACATCTTGCTTTCACGTCAAGTAGGTGTTCCACATCTAGTTGTCTTCATGAACAAATGTGACATGGTTGATGACGAAGAGCTTCTTGAGCTTGTTGAAATGGAAATTCGCGACCTTCTTTCTGAATATGACTTCCCTGGCGATGACATTCCTGTCATCAAAGGATCTGCTCTTAAAGCGCTTGAAGGCGACGAAGCATACGAAGATAAAATTATGGAACTTATGACTGCTGTTGATGAGTATATTCCAACACCACCACGTGATACTGAAAAACCATTCATGATGCCTGTTGAGGACGTATTCTCAATCACAGGACGTGGAACTGTTGCTACTGGTCGCGTTGAGCGTGGAGTAGTTAAAATCGGTGATGTTGTTGATATCATTGGTATCGTAGAAGAACCAAAAGCTACAACTGTTACAGGTGTAGAAATGTTCCGTAAACTTCTTGATTATGCAGAAGCTGGCGACAACATTGGTGCATTACTTCGTGGGGTATCACGTGATGACATCCAACGTGGACAAGTTCTTGCTAAGCCAGGAACTATCGTTCCACACACGAAATTCACATCTGAAGTTTATGTTCTTTCAAAAGAAGAGGGTGGACGTCATACTCCATTCTTCTCTAACTACCGTCCACAGTTCTACTTCCGTACAACTGACGTAACTGGTGTTATCGAACTTCCTGAAGGCGTAGAAATGGTTATGCCTGGGGATAACATTGAAATGACAATCGATCTAATTGCTCCAATCGCTCTTGAAGAAGGTACTAAGTTCTCTATCCGTGAGGGTGGACGTACTGTAGGCGCTGGCGTTGTAGCAACAATCATTAAATAATAATTTTCTTCTTAAATCCCGCCCTTTGTGGCGGGATTTTTTTGTTGCTCTGGAAACAATAAAATTGCGGAATGTGGACTTGCTACGACATAGCGGTTACTCATTTCGATCGTTGGCTTTGGTGCTATGAAAAAAATCATTGACAGAAGAATTTTCCTCTGCTATCTTAATAACAGCGCTTCATCACTTTAGCTGACTAAAGAAACAAATTATAGGGGGAATACAAATGAATGCGGTTATTATTGCCATTGTCGTTATGTTGGCTTTAAGTTTATTACGAGTGAACGTTGTATTAGCGCTCGTTGCTGGTGCAATTGTGGGAGGATTTACAGGAGGCTTATCGTTTAGTGAGACGATTACTTCGTTTACTGGTGGGCTTGGTAATGGTGCGACGATTGCGCTTAGTTATGCTTTGCTAGGCGGATTTGCATTAGCTATATCGAAGACGGGCATTCCGCAACTGCTTGTGGCGGCTATGTTACGGATTGTGAAGAAAGAAGGACAGCCTGATCGTACCGCTCTTGGAAAAGTCCTGATTGTCTTGATACTTCTTGTGATGGCTTTATTCTCACAAAACCTTATTCCGATCCATATCGCATTCATACCTTTATTGGTACCGCCAATTTTACATGTCTTGAATATGTTGAAAATAGATCGTCGTCTTATTGCATCCGTTCTTACATTCGGATTAACAGCACCTTATATCTTGCTTCCATATGGATACGGATTCATCTTTCATGAAATTCTTGCAAATCAAATGGCCGCAGCAGGTATGGCAATTGATATGGCGGACATACCAAAAGCAATGGCACTTCCTGTACTTGGCCTGTTCGTAGGTCTTCTTATTGCGATTTTCTTCTCTTATCGTAAGCCGAGAGAGTATGCGGATAAGCAAGTAGAAATCTCTGAAGAAGTGGTAGTTGTTAAAACTCGTAATATTGTCTTTACAATACTAGCGCTTATTGGCACACTTACTGTGCAGATACCGACGCAGTCTATGATTGCAGGTGCGGTTACTGGTATTGGGATTTTGTATATTACGGGAGCACTTAAGTGGAAAGATGCTGACGGTTTAATCAATGAAGGAATGCGTATGATGGCATTTGTAGGATTTGTTATGATTGCGGCGAATGGATTTGCTGCAGTACTTCAAGAGACAGGTCATATTGTTTCGTTGGTAGAATATGCAAGCTCTGCTCTTGGGGATAATAAAGGAATGGCAGCCTTAGTTATGTTACTTATTGGATTGGTCGTTACAATGGGCATTGGTTCATCATTCGCTACAATTCCGATTATTGCATCGATTTTTGTACCACTTAGCATGGCATTTGGATTCAGTCCGTTAGCCACCATAGCGCTTGTTGGAACAGCAGCGGCTCTAGGTGACGCTGGTTCACCTGCATCTGATTCTACACTTGGACCAACCGCGGGACTTGCTGTCGATGGACAACATAATCATATATGGGATACATGTGTGCCAACGTTCATTCACTACAACATTCCATTGTTGCTGTTTGGCTGGGCAACAGTAATGCTCTTTAATCAGTAATTAATAGTCCGGGATTATAGTCTCGGACTTGCAATGAGCGGTAAAAAGAATTATAATAATAAAGTTGAGAAAAGGATTTCGCCAAAATACTTGCGTTATTCTTTTTTTATGGTATAATATTAAATGTTGGTCTTTGACTGCGATGAAGCGAGAGGTTGCCGACACACCAGGCCGCTTTGCCATGGCATGTGTGTGGGAAATTTTCGTGGAGAATGTCTATAACAAAATAGGCGCAAGGGAGGGAAAATAATGGCAAAACAAAAAATTCGTATTCGTTTAAAAGCATATGATCATAGAATTCTTGATCAATCAGCTGAAAAAATCGTAGAAACAGCAAAACGTTCGGGTGCTAGTGTATCGGGTCCGATTCCACTACCGACTGAAAGAACTGTCTACACGATTCTTCGTGCGGTGCATAAATACAAAGATTCGCGCGAGCAGTTCGAAATGCGTACTCATAAACGTCTAATCGATATCGTTAATCCGACACCACAAACTGTCGACGCTTTAATGAAACTCGATTTACCATCAGGCGTTGACATTGAAATCAAACTTTAATCGATACTAAATACAACACACATTAATTCAGGAGGTGGACTAAATGACCAAAGGAATCTTGGGAAGAAAACTCGGTATGACGCAAATTTTTGCTGAAAACGGAGATCTTATCCCGGTAACTGTGATTGAAGCTGGACAAAACGTTGTTCTTCAAAAGAAAACAACTGAAACGGACGGCTATGAAGCAATCCAAATCGGATTTGAAGATAAACGCGAAAAGCTTGCTAACAAACCTGAAAAAGGGCACGTTGCAAAAGCTGATACTGCACCTAAGCGCTTCATTCGCGAATTCCGCGAATTAGACGTTAGTGGCTACGAAGTTGGTCAAGAAGTCAAAGTTGATACTTTTGCTGAAGGCGATATCGTCGACATCACTGGTACATCAAAAGGTAAAGGGTTCCAGGGTGTTATCAAGCGTCACGGATATTCACGCGGACCTATGACCCACGGATCACGTCATCACCGCGCACCAGGTTCAATTGGATCTGTTGACGCTCAACGTGTATTCAAAGGTAAAAAAATGCCAGGTCGTATGGGTGGCAAAACAGTAACAGTTCAAAACCTTGAAATTGTACGAGTTGATCTTGAACGCAACTTGCTACTAGTTAAAGGTAACGTTCCTGGATCACGCAAATCACTTCTACAAGTGCGCAGCGCTATCAAAGGAAACTGACTACTAAAGAAAGGAGGAAACAGGAATGCCTAAAGTATCCGTATTAAATCAGGCAGGAACTTCTGTCGGAGAAATCGAACTAAATGAAGCAATCTTTGGTATCGTGCCGAACGAAGCTGTCTTATTCGAATCATTGGTCCAACAACGTGCTTCATTGCGTCAAGGTAACCATAAAGTAAAAACTCGCGCGGAAGTAGCTGGTGGCGGACGTAAACCATGGCGCCAAAAAGGTACAGGTCGTGCCCGTCAAGGTTCAATTCGATCACCACAATGGCGTGGAGGCGGTATCGTATTCGGTCCAGCTCCAAGAAGCTATAGCTACAAATTACCGAAGAAAGTCCGGAGATTGGCTCTTCTTTCAGCTCTTTCTACGAAAGTTCGCGAAGAAGATGTAATCGTTCTAGAAGGACTAACATTCAATGCACCAAAAACAAAGGAATTCATTCAAGTGCTTGCTAATCTTTCGATTAACAGAAAAGCGTTGATCGTAACTGCTGACCTTGATGAAACTTTGGCTTTGTCTGCACGTAACATCCCAGGAATTAGTGTGGTAACTGCATCAGGTATTAACGTACTTGATCTTATCGGTCACGACAAACTTGTAATGACTAAAGCAGCAGTTCAAAAAATAGAGGAGGTGCTAGGTTAATGGAAGCACGTGATATTATAAAACGTCCGGTCATTACCGAGCGTACTTCTGAACAAATGGAATTCAAAAAGTACACTTTTGAAGTCGACACGCGCGCTAATAAAACATTTATTAAGCAAGCTATCGAAGAAGTTTTCGGTGTTAAAGTTGATAAAGTGAACGTACAGAATTACAAAGGTAAACTTAAGCGTATGGGCAAGCACTCTGGTTATACGAATAAACGCCGTAAAGCGATTATTACACTAACTGCTGACTCAAAAGACATCGAACTTTTCGAAGTTTAAGTTTAACAACTAATAGATATCTAATTATATGAAGGAGGGAACACAAATGGCGATTAAGAAATACAAACCTACCTCCAACGGACGCCGTAACATGACTACATCCGATTTTGCTGAGATTACTGCTGACAAACCGGAAAAATCATTGCTTGCACCGCTTAAGCGGAAAGGCGGCCGTAACAACACTGGTAGGATTACTGTTCGTCACCATGGTGGAGGCCACAAGCGCCAATACCGTGTCATCGATTTCCAACGCCGGAAAGATGGCATACCAGGACGCGTTGCTACGATCGAATACGATCCAAACCGTTCAGCTAACATCGCTCTAATCAATTACGTAGACGGAGAGAAACGTTACATTCTCGCTCCAAAAGGTCTTGTAGTTGGAGCAACAATTATGTCAGGCCCTGAATCAGATATTAAAGTGGGTAACTCACTTCCACTTGAAAACATTCCAATGGGTACTACAATTCATAACATCGAAATGAAACCAGGAAAAGGCGGACAACTAGTACGTTCAGCAGGAACTTCTGCACAACTACTTGGCCGTGAAGGTAAGTACGTTATTATACGCCTTCAATCTGGAGAAGTTCGCATGATTCTTGCAGTATGCCGCGCGACAGTTGGTCAAGTTGGTAATGAGCAACACGAACTTATCAATATTGGTAAAGCAGGACGCTCACGTTGGATGGGTAAACGCCCAACAGTTCGTGGTTCTGTAATGAACCCTAACGATCACCCACACGGTGGTGGTGAAGGTAAAACTGGTATCGGTATGAAATCACCAGTTACTCCATGGGGTAAACCGACGCTTGGATATAAAACACGTAAGAAAAACAACAAATCCGACAAACTTATTGTTCGTCGCCGTAAGAAATAATTTTAATGCACTGCGGTTCAACGATTGGACCGTAGTACAAACACGGAGGGAGGTTCCAACATGGGCCGCAGCTTGAAAAAAGGACCATTTGTAGACGATCATCTTATGAAGAAGGTTGATGCACAAAAGGATTCCGAGAAAAAACAGGTCATCAAAACTTGGTCACGCCGTTCAACAATCTTCCCGACATTCATCGGAATGACAATTGCTGTATACGACGGACGCAAACACGTTCCTGTCTATGTAACTGAAGATATGGTAGGTCATAAACTTGGTGAATTCGCTCCGACGCGCACATACAGAGGTCATGGCGCCGACGATAAGAAAACAAAACGTTAATTTGAGAGGAGGTTATTTCTGATGCAACAAGCAAAAGCTACCGCCCGCACAGTCCGTATTGCTTCTCGCAAAGTCCGTTTGGTCGTTGATCTTATCCGAGGCAAAAAAATCGGTGAAGCAATAGCTATTCTACGCCTGACGCCTAAAGCGGCATCTCCGGTTGTAGAAAAAGTTTTGAAATCAGCGATTGCAAATGCTGAACATAACTACGAAATGAATGTCGAAAACCTATTCGTAAGCGAAGTATTCGTTGACGAAGGCCCGACTATGAAACGTTTCCGACCACGCGCACAAGGACGCGCGAGTGCGATTAACAAGCGTACAAGCCACATCACATTAGTGGTATCTGAAAAGAAGGAGGGATAATCCGTGGGTCAAAAAGTACATCCTAACGGTTTACGGGTCGGTATCATTCGCGACTGGGAGTCTAAATGGTTTGCAGAAAAAGACTATGCGACTTTCTTGCACGAAGATATCAAAATCCGTGAATTTATTGAAAAACGTCTTTTAGAAGCTTCTGTTTCTAAAATTGAAATTGAACGTGCTGCAAAGCGTGTTAACGTCAGCATCCACACTGCTAAGCCAGGAATGGTTATTGGTAAAGGTGGTACTGAAGTTGAAGTACTTCGTAAACAACTGAACGATATTACTGGTAAACGCGTTCACATCAACATCATCGAAATTAAACGTGCAGATCTTGACGCTAAACTAGTTGCAGAGTCAATTGCTCGTCAATTAGAAACTCGCGTATCTTACCGTCGTGCACAAAAACAAGCAATTCAACGTACTATACGTTCAGGCGCTAAAGGTATTAAAACACAGGTTTCGGGACGTCTTGGCGGTGCTGACATCGCTCGGTCGGAACATTACAGTGAAGGTACTGTTCCTCTCCATACATTACGTGCAGATATTGATTATGCGCATGCTGAAGCAGATACTACATTTGGTAAGCTTGGCGTTAAAGTATGGATTTACCGTGGAGAAGTCCTTCCAGTGAAGAAACAGAAGAACTCTGAGGAAGGAGGCAACTAATTATGTTAATGCCTAAACGAGTTAAATATCGTCGTGTATTCCGTGGTAAAATGCGCGGTACTACAAAAGGCGGAGCAACAGTTCAATTCGGCGAATTCGGTCTACAAGCGCTTGATGCGGCATGGATTACAAGCCGTCAAATCGAAGCAGCACGTATTTCAATGACACGTTACATGAAACGTGGCGGTAAAGTATGGATTAATATATTCCCGCACAAACCATATACGAAGAAGCCTCTTGAAGTCCGGATGGGTTCCGGTAAAGGTGCTGTAGAAGGCTGGGTAGCAGTTGTTAAACCTGGTCGTATTATGTTCGAAATAGCAGGTGTTTCGGAGGAAGTTGCGCGTGAAGCGCTTCGCCTAGCATCTCACAAACTTCCTATTAAAACTAAGTTTGTAAAACGTGAAGAAATTGGTGGTGAATCTAATGAAAGCTAATGAAATCCGTGACTTAACAACTGCAGAGATTGAGCAAAAGGTGAAATCACTGAAAGAAGAGCTTTTCAACCTACGCTTCCAATTAGCGACAGGTCAATTAGAAAACACTGCACGCATCCGAGAAGTACGTAAATCGATTGCGCGCATGAAAACAGTAATACGTCAAAGAGAAATCAGTGCAAATAACTGATGAAGGAGGTTGCAGCCATGACTGAGGAACGTAACCAGCGCAAGGTGTATACAGGCCGTGTCGTATCCGACAAAATGGATAAAACAGTAACTGTAATGATCGAAACACAAAAGAAACACAAACTATACGGTAAACGTGTAAAATATTCTAAGAAATTCAAGGCCCACGATGAACTGAATGAAGCGAAAATCGGTGATGTTGTTCGCATTATGGAAACTCGTCCATTATCGGCAACAAAACGTTTTCGTCTGCTTGAAGTAGTCGAAACAGCGGTCATCATTTAATAACGTTCGGAGATATAAATCCGGGAGGAGGTAGCCTCAATGATCCAACAGGAAAGTCGTATGAAAGTCGCCGACAACTCAGGCGCTCGTGAAGTACTTACTATTAAGGTATTAGGCGGTTCAGGCCGTAAAACAGCAAACATCGGTGATGTAGTTGTAGTAACAGTTAAAAAAGCAACGCCAGGTGGTGTTGTCAAAAAAGGTGAAGTTGTCAAGGCTGTTATCGTTCGCACGAAGAGCGGAGTACGCCGTAAAGACGGAACTTACATTACATTTGATGAAAATGCTTGTGTTATTATCCGTGACGACAAGAGCCCACGTGGAACTCGTATTTTCGGACCGGTTGCTCGCGAACTTCGTGATAGCAACTTCATGAAAATTATTTCACTTGCTCCTGAAGTTCTTTAATCACATGATAGTGCCAAATCAAGGAGGTGCGACAGAATGAATGTTAAAAAAGGCGATAAAGTTATGGTAATCACAGGTAAAGACAAAGGTAAAACCGGTGTGATCCTAGTTGCTTTCCCTAAAAAGGACCGTGTGCTTGTTGAAGGTGTTAACATCGTCAAGAAACATACGAAACCTAACCAGGAAAATCCTCAAGGTGGAATTATCAGCCAAGAGGCAGCTATCCATGTATCAAACGTCATGGTGATCGATCCTAAGACAGGCGAGCCTACTCGTGTAGGATACAAGATCGAAAATGGCAAAAAAGTTCGTGTTGCGAAAAAATCCGGAGAATTGCTGGATAAATAAGTAACGGATGAAAGGAGGTCCATCAGATGAGCCGTTTAAAAGACAAGTTTAAAAGCGAAGTCACTCCTGCTCTTATGAGCAAGTTTGAATATACATCAGTTATGCAAGTACCAAAAGTCGACAAAATCGTCATTAACATGGGTGTTGGTGATGCTGTTCAAAACACGAAAGCACTAGATGCGGCAGTGGAAGAGTTAACAATTATTTCAGGTCAAAAGCCTGTTGTTACAAAAGCGAAGAAATCAATCGCAGGATTCCGTCTCCGTGAAGGCATGCCTATCGGAACGAAAGTTACACTACGCGGTGAGCGTATGTATGAATTCCTAGATAAACTGATTTCGGTTTCATTACCCCGTGTACGTGACTTCCGTGGTGTTTCTAAAAAAGCATTCGACGGTCGCGGTAACTATACGCTAGGCGTAAAAGAACAACTAATTTTCCCTGAAATTGATTATGATAAAGTTTCTAAAATACGTGGTATGGATATCGTCATCGTTACGACTGCAAACTCGGACGAAGAAGCACATGAGTTATTAACGCAGTTCGGCATGCCGTTCCAAAAGTAAATAAGAGGGAGGCGTAAACGTGGCTAAAAAATCAATGATTGCTAAACAAAAACGCACACCGAAATTCGCGGTTCAGGCATACACACGCTGCGAGCGTTGTGGTCGTCCGCATTCTGTATACCGGAAATTCAAGCTTTGCCGTATTTGTTTCCGCGAACTAGCGTATAAGGGACAAATTCCTGGCGTCAAAAAAGCCAGCTGGTAAACCCCTAAATTTGGGAAGGAGGTAAATGTAATGACAATGAGTGATCCGATCGCAGACATGCTTACACGCATCCGTAACGCCAATATGGTTCGTCACGAGAAGCTTGAAGTACCTGCTTCAAACATGAAAAAAGAAATTGCAGAAATCTTGAAACGTGAAGGTTTCGTACGCGATGTTGAATATGTAGAAGATAACAAACAAGGTATCATCCGCATTTTCCTTAAATATGGTCAAGATAACGAGCGTGTTATTACTGGTCTTAAACGTATATCAAAACCAGGTCTTCGTGTTTATGCTAAAACTAGCGAAGTTCCTAAAGTTTTGAACGGTCTTGGTATAGCCCTCGTTTCTACATCAAATGGTGTACTTACAGACAAAGAAGCGCGTGCTAAACAAGTAGGCGGAGAAGTAGTAGCTTACGTCTGGTAATTCGTAACAAATGAATGGAGGTGCAATTGAATGTCCCGTATTGGCAAAAAGCCGATTGAGGTACCTGAAAACGTGACTGTTACTATCGCAGAAGGTAACTTCATTACAGTTAAAGGTCCTAAAGGCGAACTTACAAACACATTTAACAAGGATATTAAAATCGAACAGGAGAACAACGTGATCACTTTGATCCGTCCTTCTGAATCGAAAGAACACCGTTCTATTCATGGAACGACTCGTTCACTTATCAACAATATGGTGGTTGGTGTTTCTCAAGGTTTCGAACGCAAACTTGAACTAGTCGGTGTAGGTTACCGTGCTTCACTTCAAGGTCCGAAATTAGTGTTGAACATTGGTTTCTCTCACCCAGTTGAATTTACACCAGAAGAAGGAATCGAAGTTGAGGTTCCTACTAACACTAAGATTACTGTTCGTGGTATCAACAAAGAGCGCGTTGGCGCCCTTGCATCGAACATAAGACAAGTACGACCGCCAGAGCCGTATAAAGGCAAAGGAATTCGCTACGAAGGTGAAATTGTCCGTCGTAAAGAAGGTAAAACTGGTAAATAATGCCGCTTAAGGCATCTGGAAGGAGTGATCACGATGATTACGAAAAATGATAAGAATGCTACTCGTAAGAAACGTCATGCACGTGTACGTCGTAAAATTAGCGGGACTGCAGCTCGTCCACGCCTAAACGTATTCCGTTCAAACAAGCATATCTATGCTCAGTTGATTGATGACGTGAATGCAGTAACGATTGTAAGTGCTTCTTCAATGGAAAAAGATTTCGGATCTGAATCCAAAGCAGACACTGCAGCAGCAGTAAAAGTCGGCGAGATGATCGCAAAAAAAGCTGTTGAAAAGGACGTTAAGTCAGTAGTATTTGACCGTGGCGGATACCTATTTCACGGCCGTGTGAAAGCTCTTGCAGACTCAGCACGTGAAAACGGTCTGGAATTTTAATTAAAAAGGAGGTACACATTTCATGCGTCGTAATGATCAGAATAAAAGCGAATTCGAAGAACGCGTAGTTACCATTAACCGCGTAGCTAAAGTTGTGAAAGGCGGACGTCGTTTCCGTTTCACTGCTCTCGTTGTTGTCGGAGACAAAAATGGCCGTGTTGGTTTCGGTACTGGTAAAGCACAAGAAGTTCCGGATGCAATCCGTAAAGCTATCGAAGATGCGAAGAAGAATTTGATCGTTGTGCCAATGGTCAAAGGAACAACTCCACACGAAGTTCTTGGACATTTTGGTGCAGGAAAAATCCTCATCAAACCAGCAGCTCCTGGTACTGGAGTAATTGCCGGCGGACCAGTCCGTGCGGTACTTGAACTTGCAGGCATCACTGATATCCTTTCAAAATCCCTTGGTTCAAGCACACCAATTAACATGGTTCGTGCAACAATCGAAGGATTAACAAGTTTAAAACGCGCTGAAGACGTAGCTAAGTTGCGCGGTATATCCTTGAAAGAACTGTATAGTTAAGGGGGGGAAACACAATGGCGAATAAACTTGAAGTTACCCTTACAAAAAGCGTTATCGGCTCTAAGCCAGTACAACGTAAAACTGTCGAAGCCCTTGGACTTCGCAAATTACACCAAATGGTCGAACACCAAGATAATGTTGCAATTCGCGGCATGATCAACAAAGTAGACCACCTAGTAACAGTTAAAGAACTATAATTACGATTTTTTGAATAAGGAGGTGCCAATGAGATGAAATTACACACTATGAAGCCTGCTGCAGGTTCACGTACTAAGCGTAAGCGTATTGGTCGCGGAATCGGTTCAGGTTTTGGTAAAACTTCTGGTAGAGGTCACGGTGGACAAAACTCCCGTTCGGGTGGTGGCGTACGTCTTGGATTCGAGGGTGGACAAATTCCACTTTTCCAAAGACTTCCTAAACGTGGTTTTACGAACATCAACCGTAAGGATTATGCAATCGTAAACCTAGACACACTTAATCGTTTCGACGAGGGTACTGAAGTTACGCCTGAGCTACTAATTGAATCAGGCATCGTGAGCAATGCTAAATCAGGTATTAAGATTCTGGGTAACGGAATTCTTGAGAAAAAGATCACTGTCAAAGCTCACAAATTCTCTGCTTCTGCTAAAGAAGCAATCGAGAAAGCGGGCGGACAGACCGAGGTGGTTTAATGTTCCAGACGATCGCCAATTTTATGCGAGTAAAAGATATACGGTCTAAAATCTTTTACACACTACTGGTACTCATTGTTTTCAGACTAGGAACTTTTATTCCAGTCCCAAACGTTGACGCAACTGCACTACAGCAAACTGATAACAACCTTATTGGTCTACTGAACGTGTTTGGTGGGGGTGCCCTTGCAAATTTCTCAATCCTTGCAATGGGAATCATGCCTTACATCACTGCATCTATCATCGTGCAATTATTGCAGATGGATGTCGTACCTAAATTTACTGAATGGGCGAAACAAGGAGACGTTGGAAGACGGAAACTTGCACAGTTCACAAGGTATTTCACAATAATCCTAGCCTTTATTCAAGCAATCGCAATGTCATTTGGTTTTAACCAAATGTATGGTGGTACGCTGATAAAAGACGACGGTGTTTCGACATATGTGATTATCGCGATCGTATTGACGGCAGGAACTGCATTTCTTTTATGGCTTGGTGAACAGATTACAGCAAAAGGTGTTGGGAATGGTATTTCCATAATTATCTTTGCAGGTATCGTCGCAGCAATCCCGAATGCAGTCAACCAACTTTACGCAACACAGATTCAAGATGCGGGCGACGCACTGTTTATTAAACTGGCGGTTATGGCTCTTCTACTTGTCTTGGTCATTGCGATTACTGTCGGAATTATTTATTTCCAAGAAGCACTACGGAAAATTCCGATTCAATATGCGAAACGTGTCACTGGACGAGGTCCAACGACTGCAGGCCAACAGACACACTTGCCATTGAAACTTAATGCTGCAGGGGTTATCCCGGTAATCTTTGCTTCTGCATTTTTTATTACACCACAATCAATAGCGACCTTCTTTGGCACTAACAGTGTAACAACTACAATCACAAACGTTTTCGATTATACGAAACCGATTGGAATGGTATTTTACCTGATACTGATCATTGCATTCACATACTTCTACGCATTCATCCAGGTGAATCCGGAGAATATTGCGGATAATTTGAAGAAGCAAGGCGCATATATCCCGGGCATCCGTCCAGGACAAAATACACAAAATTACCTAACGAGCACTTTATATAGACTGACATTTGTAGGGGCGATTTTCCTCGCTACAGTGGCTGTCATGCCGATATTCTTTATCAATATCGCAAACCTTCCACAGTCTGCGCAAATTGGAGGAACAAGTTTGATCATCGTCGTCGGGGTTGCCCTTGAAACGATGAAACAACTTGAATCACAACTTGTGAAAAGGCATTATAAAGGGTTCATGAAGTAATAATCACGAAGGTTCATCTCTTCGGGATATGAATATGAATGGGAGTGCAACACGTATGAATATCGTATTAATGGGTCTGCCAGGAGCCGGTAAAGGTACACAGGCAGACAGAATTGTCGAAAAGTACGGAACCCCTCATATTTCTACAGGCGATATGTTCCGTGCTGCTATTCAAGAAGGCACGGAACTTGGAGTCAAAGCAAAATCGTTCATGGATCAGGGAGCACTTGTCCCTGATGAAGTGACAATCGGAATTGTTCGTGAAAGATTAAGCAAATCCGATTGCGATAATGGTTTTCTACTCGATGGTTTCCCGCGTACAGTTCCACAAGCTGAAGCACTTGATCAGCTTTTGGCTGACATGGGTCGGAAAATTGAGCATGTTCTCAATATCCAAGTCGAAAAAGAAGAACTTATTGCGAGGCTGACAGGCCGCCGCATCTGTAAAGTTTGCGGTACATCCTATCATTTGCTTTTTAATCCTCCACAGGTTGAAGGTAAATGTGATAAGGATGGCGGAGAGCTTTATCAGCGAGCCGATGACAATCCGGAAACTGTCACGAACCGTCTGGAAGTAAATATGAACCAAACTGCACCACTCTTGGCGTTTTACGATTCCAAAGAGGTGTTGGTAAATATCGATGGACAAAAAGACATCAAAGACGTTTTCAAGGACCTGGACGTTATTCTGCAAGGAAGCGGACAATAATCCTTTTCGAACTTAGATATTATACGCAGTTTTTGGGCAGTATAGCATAGAAGTATTGAAAAACGTTTCAACGAGCTGCAAAAGCATATGATGCCCGGTATAACAACTAGATGTTTTTTTGCCATATAGGATCTGAAACATAGTAAATGCATTTTCTTGCTTAGGTAGGTATAATGGATTTCGTGGAGAGTCCTGTATAGCGCAACTGGGAACTCATCCACGGCATTCTGGACAGTCGGCTCCATTTCGACGCGATTTTCCATAACGAGAAGTCGAGGACGGGCTTAAGGAAAACGGAATGTGGCAGACCTCTTTCGAACATCACTCATGCAATCCGGACATATGTTGAAGGAAGCTTTAAAGGCGACTGATGCCGCTCGATGGTGAGAACCTTTATTGGATATAGAAGGGAGACTGGGTTGATGGCGAAAGATGATGTAATTGAAGTTGAAGGAACCGTACTAGAAACACTGCCAAACGCAATGTTTAAAGTAGAGCTGGAAAACGGCCATACAATTCTTGCGCATGTATCTGGCAAAATTCGTATGCACTTTATCCGTATTTTACCTGGCGATAAAGTGACAATGGAACTCTCGCCTTATGATTTAACACGCGGTCGTATCACATACCGTTTCAAATAAATTTTTGTAACTCCGGAATACTGAAGGAGGTTGGGTAAGATGAAAGTTAGACCATCTGTAAAACCGATGTGCGAAAAATGTAAAATTATTCGCAGACGCGGCCGAGTAATGGTAATCTGTGAAAATCCAAAACATAAACAAAGACAAGGCTAATTCTGAAGGAGGTGCACAATATATATGGCACGTATTGCTGGTGTAGACGTTCCGCGCGATAAGCGCGTAGTCATTTCATTAACTTACATTTTCGGAATCGGAAAAACTACTGCTGAAAAAGTATTGGCGGCAGCTGGAGTATCTGAGGATGCACGGGTTCGCGATCTTACTGACGCGGAGCTTGATAAAATCCGTGAACAAATGGACACGCTTAAAGTTGAAGGTGACCTTCGACGTGAAACTTCCCTTAACATCAAACGTTTGATGGAAATCGGTAGCTTCCGTGGTATCCGTCATCGTCGCGGACTACCTGTTCGTGGACAAAACACGAAAAACAACGCACGTACTCGTAAAGGTCCTAAACGGACGGTAGCGAACAAGAAAAAATAATAGGTAAAGGAGGTATCTTCTTAACATGGCACGTAAACAGCAAACTCGTAAACGTCGTGTGAAAAAGAATATTGAATCCGGTATTGCACATATCCGTTCGACGTTCAATAATACAATTGTTACAATCACTGACATGCAAGGGAACGCAATATCTTGGTCAAGTGCAGGAGCACTAGGCTTTAAGGGTTCTCGTAAATCAACTCCTTTTGCTGCACAGATGGCTGCTGAAACAGCTGCAAAAACATCTATGGAGCACGGTCTGAAAACATTGGAAGTTACTGTTAAAGGTCCAGGTGCTGGACGTGAAGCAGCAATTCGTTCATTACAGGCTGCTGGTCTTGAAGTTACTGCAATCAGAGACGTTACCCCGGTTCCACATAACGGATGCCGCCCGCCAAAACGCCGTCGTGTATAATGGCTTCTTCTCCATATGATTGAGAAACACAATTTTTGTCAACAATGATTGTGCGATTGCAATTTGCCGTCTATGAAAATCGATTTCAATATGGAACGGCCTATACATTGATGTTTTGAAGGAGGGTAAATGAATGATCGAGATTGAGAAACCGAAGATTGAAACAATTATGATCGGCGAAGACATCAAGTTCGGTAAGTTTATTATCGAACCACTCGAACGCGGATATGGAAACACGTTAGGGAACTCCCTGCGCCGCATTCTTCTATCTTCACTGCCAGGAGCTGCTGTTACATCTATTCAGATTGACGGTGTGCTTCATGAGTTCTCTACAATTGAAGGTGTCGTCGAAGACGTCGCATCAATTATTTTGAACGTAAAAAAACTGGCTCTCAAAATCTATTCAGATGAAGAGAAAGTGATTGAGATAGACGTTAAAGGCGAAGGTGTCATCACAGCTGCGGACATTACACATGATAGTGACGTAGAAGTGTTGAATCCTGAACTCCCTATCGCGACTCTTGGTAAAAACGGACACTTGCGCATGCGCATGTATGCAGTACGTGGACGTGGTTACGCACCTTCTGATCAAAACAAACGTGAGGATCTCGCAATTGGCGTTATTCCAATCGACTCTATTTACACTCCGGTTTCACGCGTTAACTTCCAAGTGGAGAACACTCGGGTTGGCCAAATGGCGAACTTCGATAAGTTAACACTTGATGTTTGGACAGATGGTAGCATCGGTCCTAAAGAAGCTGTTTCACTTGGGGCAAAAATCCTAACTGAACATCTAAATATATTTGTCGGTATGACAGATGAAGCACAAACTGCAGAAATCATGGTAGAAAAAGAGGAAGATCAGAAAGAGAAAGTACTTGAGATGACTATTGAGGAACTTGATCTTTCAGTTAGATCTTATAATTGCTTAAAACGTGCAGGCATCAATACAGTTCTTGAACTTGCTAGCAAGTCAGAGGACGAAATGATGAAAGTACGAAATCTTGGACGTAAATCACTTGAAGAAGTGAAAGCGAAATTGGACGAGCTGAACCTAGTGTTACGCACCGAAGATTGAGCGAATTTATAGAGTGAAGGAGGGAAACTTCTATGGGATACAGAAAACTTGGACGTACAAGTTCACAACGTAAAGCAATGCTACGCGACCTAGCGACAGATCTAATCGTACACGAACGTATTCAAACGACAGAAGCTCGTGCGAAAGAATTGCGTTCAGTTGTTGAGAAAATGATTACGCTTGGTAAACGTGGAGACTTGCATGCACGTCGTCAAGTTGCACAATTCATCCGTCGCGAACTGGTTACAGTGACAGACGGTGAAGGCAACGAGAATGAAATCTACGCAATCCAGAAACTTTTTGATAATGTTGCTCCACGCTACACTGAGCGTCAGGGTGGATATACACGTATCATGAAAATGGGACCTCGTCGCGGCGACGGAGCACCTGTCGTTGTAATCGAACTCGTTTAAAAATTAAAGCCTCCGGTGGATGCCACGGATTTTGAATTGAGCACGCTCTATTCAAAGTTTGGGCGCAATTTCGTCGAGGTGTAATTGATTAAGTCTTCAAGGGGTGTGTCTGGCGTACCCAGAGCCGCACCCTTTTTTTAAAAATTTATACGACAACTTTAAAAGCTGAGTGTTATGATCGTCGGTTAATACCGCACTGGTCTAGCTCTACGCACCTCATCCGCGGTACCGGATTGAGCACCTGGTACCAGTCATAGATATGAGCGCATTTCTTCGGATGAGGTGCGCGCTTTTTTTTATCCAAAAATAATGTCCAGACTTTTCAATGTATAATTAAGTATTAGTTTTCTACTTAATATGATATCTAGGCTCCAGGTGCCAACCTATTGGGTCATAAGCCGTTTTGCTGTGGGGGCTGAATTACACCTCCTCGCAAATCGTCTTATGCCTGTCGGGGCTGAACGGCGCCTTGGGCTTTTCTAAAAAGGATTCCTTGGCAATTTGCAGGGGATCCTTCGTGGTATACATAATGCGAATGTAGCTGGAGGTGGTAGGCGATGAAGGAAATTCTGTCGATGGATAATGTGTCTTATTCTTATGACTCTGAGGACGAGGTAGCAAAGAAAGCAGTCGATGGCGTGTCGTTTACGGTACAAGAAGACGAATGGATTGCTATTGTTGGCCATAATGGTTCCGGTAAGTCGACACTTGCAAAATTGATGATTGGACTCTTGTTCCCGGAAGAAGGGAACGTTAATGTGTTTATTGAAAAACTGACCGAGGACAATATATGGGAAATTCGTTCACAAATGGGTTTTGTTTTTCAAAATCCAGATAATCAGTTTGTTGGTTCGACAGTTCAAGATGATGTTGCATTTGCGCTAGAGAACAGTGGAGTACCCTTCGAAGAAATGGTGACTCGCGTTAATGATGCACTTGCACAGGTAAAGATGAGTGATTTCCTCGACCAGGAGCCTCACCATCTCTCAGGCGGACAAAAGCAACGAGTTGCAATAGCTGGAGCGCTCGCTTTACATCCTAAGCTTCTTATTATGGATGAGGCGACGTCGATGCTAGATCCACAGGGACGTAATGAAGTCATTCACTTAGTTGAAGAATTAAAGCGTAAGACGGGCCTCACTGTCATTTCGATTACACATGATTTGGAAGAGGCGCTGTTGGCAGATCGTATTATTGTCATGAACAAAGGGAAAGTTCTGACGGTTGGTACGCCGGAGCAGATATTTGCTCGGGGAAATGAACTTGAGGAAATTGGTTTGGACTTGCCATTCGCTTTAAGAGTTTCCAGTTTGTTACGGGAAAATGGGATGGAGCTTGTTGGTGAGCATATGACGGAAGAAGAGTTGGTGAATGAATTATGGACATCTCACTTCAGCAAGTAGGGTATTTGTATGGTAAAGATACTCCTTTTGAGAAAAGGGCATTGCAGGGTGTGGATGCAACGATACGTTCCGGCTCTTATTCTGCAATTATTGGACATACCGGATCAGGAAAATCGACACTTCTTATGCATCTGAATGGTTTGTTAAAGCCTTCAGAAGGTATTGTAAAAATCGGAGATACAACGATTACTGCAGGCACGAAAGCGAAAGGACTAAAAGAGGTCCGAAGGCATGTAGGTATCGTTTTTCAGTTTCCGGAGCATCAGCTTTTTGAAGAGACTGTTGAAAAAGATATTATGTTCGGTCCTATGAACTTTGGTGTACCTGAAGAAGAGGCAAGGAGACGGGCACATCGACTGATAGAATTGCTGGGACTACCTCCAGAGGTTGCCCAGCAGTCACCTTTCGACCTTTCAGGAGGGCAGATGCGACGGGTTGCGATTGCGGGTGTTCTTGCGTTTAAACCGTCTGTACTCGTTTTGGACGAGCCGACAGCGGGACTTGATCCGCGAGGGCGGCTTGAAATTATGGAGCTTTTCAATCGTCTTCATGTAGAAGAAAAACTGACGACAATTCTTGTGACACATAGTATGGAGGATGCTGCACGTTATGCGGATAATATTATCGTTATGCATAATGGCAGTTCCGTCATGTCCGGTACGCCGCAGGAAGTGTTTGCTGATGAAAAGAAGCTGACGTCCTTTAGATTAGGCCTACCACGCTCGGTGAAGTTCCAACGTGACGTAGAGAAATTAATTGGTCGTCCTCTTCAGGGGTTGGCATTAACGGAAGCTCAGCTTGCGAAGGCAATTGCATTTGCCGCTAAGGAAGAAGGTGGCCGTTAATGTTGGAAAAGATGATTTTTGGACGCTATATTCCTGGCAATTCATTTGTCCACAAGCTCGACCCTCGTTCGAAGCTGTCATTTGTTTTTCTTTTCATTATTGGAGTATTCCTGGCAAATAATACAATAACGTATGCTGTGTTATTAGGATTTACGTTACTCGTTATCTTAAGTTCAAGGATTCGGTTGTATTTCTTGTTTAACGGATTGAAACCAATACTATTCTTGATTATTTTCACGCTGCTCATGCATATCTTTTTTACAAAAGAAGGAGCACTTCTTGTTGATTGGAAGTTCATTAAGATATATGAGGAAGGGGTAAGGCAAGGGATTTTCATTTCCATTCGTTTTCTTGTATTGGTTTTGCTGACGTCTATCTTGACGTTGACGACATCGCCGATATCAATTACGGATGGGATGGAAGACTTGTTGGGGCCCTTCAAGCGATTGAAATTGCCTGTTCATGAGCTTGCGCTAATGATGTCAATTTCCCTACGCTTCATTCCCACTTTGATGGATGAAACGGATAAGATATTGAAGGCGCAATTGGCGAGGGGTTCGGACATTAGTACCGGCTCCATTAAGCAACGAATTCGTGCAGTGATTCCTTTGCTCGTACCTCTCTTTGTGAGTGCGTTCAAACGCGCCGAAGACCTTGCAGTCGCCATGGAGGTCCGTGGCTATCGCGGAGGTGAGGGGAGGACAAGGTACAGACAGCTGAAGTGGCATTGGCGTGATACGACGATAATGGTATTGCTTGCCGCTTTGGTTGTCGTCCTTTTCCTGCTTAGGGCATAGGAGGTTAATACACATGCAACGTGTTAAAGCGATAGTGTCATATGATGGTACTCTTTTTTCTGGTTACCAGATACAGCCCGGTATGCGAACGGTGCAATTGGAAATTGATAAAGCGTTAGTGAAGATGCATAAAAATAACGGGGTTTTTTCGGTCGCAAGCGGCAGGACGGATTCGGGTGTTCACGCAAATGGCCAAGTGATTCACTTTGATACACCACTAAACTTGCCAATAGATCGATGGAAGCTCGCGTTGAACGTTCTTTTGCCTACAGATATCCGGTTGGTTGAAGTTGAATATGTTAGCGAAGATTTCCATGCTCGTTATTCTGCTACTGGTAAGACATATGTCTATAAGTGGTCCTATAACGAAGTGCATAGTCCGTTTGAGCGTAATTTTTCCGTTCACCTTGGCAGGTCGCACCCTGATATTCAGGCGATGAAGGAAGCTGCTGCCTATTTAATTGGGACGCATGATTTCACCAGTTTCTGTTCATCAAAAACCGCCACATCCAATAAAGTCAGAACGGTGAGGCAACTGACACTCGAAAAAAAAGGCGATCATCTCATCATGACAATTGAAGGAAACGGCTTTTTATATAATATGGTTAGAAGCATTGCAGGTATGCTTCTTGTCGTGGGCAATGGCTGGAAAACGCCGGCAGACGTCAAGCAAATACTTGAATCTCGCAGCCGTAAAGCGAACGTCAAAACCGCGCCATCACACGGTTTGTATCTAGAAGAAGTGAGCTACAGGAACTGAGGCAACTTTTCCTGGCGTATTTAGAGGAATCGCTTGACTTAATGTGGAATTCAGTATAAGATGAGTAATGGTATTTCAATAACCCCACAAATAAGCCCCGGAAGGTAAACTTGTGTTTAGGGATAGAGAAAACGGGAACTAATAAAGATTCATTTAGGAGGATAAAATTATGCGTACAACATTCATGGCTAAAGGTCACGAAGTAGAGCGTAAATGGCTCGTTGTCGACGCTGAAGGACAGACGCTTGGTCGTCTTGCTTCTGAAGTTGCATCACTTTTGCGCGGCAAACATAAACCAACGTTCACACCTCACGTTGATACAGGTGACCACGTCATCATCATCAATGCAGAGAAAATTCATCTTACAGGTAACAAATTGAAAGACAAAATTTACTACCGTCACTCAGGTTACACGGGTAGCATGAAACAACGTACGGCTCTTGAAATGCGTACAAACTTCCCAACAAAAATGCTTGAACTTGCAATTAAAGGAATGCTTCCAAAAGGTCCTTTAGGCCGTCAAACATACAGAAAACTTAACGTATACGCTGGACCGGATCACCCGCACGCAGCACAACAACCAGAAGTATTCGTACTTCGCGGTTAATTAAAGAGGAGGAAACAACTTGGCACAAGTACAATATCTCGGCACAGGCCGTCGTAAAAGCTCAGTAGCTCGTGTACGTCTAGTTCCTGGAGATGGCACAATTATCATCAACAAACGCGACGTAGAAGACTACGTACCATTCGCGACACTTCGCGAAATCATCAAACAACCACTTGTAATTACAGAAACTCTTGGAAGCTACGATATCCTTGTAAACGTTGATGGCGGTGGATACACTGGACAAGCAGGAGCAATCCGTCACGGAGTTGCACGTGCTCTACTTCAAGTAGACCCAGACTTCCGCGCAGCACTTAAATCAGCTGGACTTCTTACTCGTGATGCAAGAATGAAAGAACGTAAAAAACCAGGTCTTAAAGGCGCACGTCGTGCACCACAGTTCTCAAAACGTTAATTTTATATTTAAGAAAAGCCCTTCTCCATTCGTGGAAAAGGGCTTTTTTGTGTTAAAGTATAGATGTAGAAACAGTGGGAGGATGATTTGTTATGAAAGAAATCTCAACTACCGAATTACAAGAGCGGTTGGAAAAGGGCGAGCAGCTTAACCTGGTCGACGTGCGTGAGGCGGATGAAGTAGCGGTGGGGATGATCCCAGGTGCAATTCATATCCCTCTAGGCGACGTACCGGTACGTATGAGCGAACTTGACAGCTCTAAGTCGTATATACTTATCTGTCGCTCAAGCGGCCGTAGCGGCCGTGCACAAGAGTTCCTTGCGGATGAGGGCTATGATGTAACAAACATGGTAGGCGGCATGCTTGAATGGGAAGGCGCTACTGAATAAGTACTTTGAAAAGGAACCTTGCGGGGTTCTTTTTTTATTTTTCGAATGAGGGGAGTGTTGTTAAGTTTCGGAGGGATGTTATTTAGTTCCGTGAAAGCGTTGCGAACTATTAGCGAGGCGTTGTTAAGTTCGTTGCATGTTAGGAAGTTTTGCCGTTACGTTGTTTCGTTTTTGTAAAGCGTTGCCTAGTTTCATGAAAGTGTTGCGAACTATCGCCGAAACATTGTTTAGTTCAGCAAAAACATTATCGACTTTCATCTCTGTTAAAAGTAGGACATATCTGCCGCCGCCTCTGCGTATAGTGAAGGAAAAAGGCGGTGTCCATATGAAACGGTGGTTTGTGATCTGTTTATTATTTGTGTGTTCTCTTGGAATTGTCATGTATGGCGTTAAGGCTTCATCAGATCGGAATTTTTTCATGCCCGCAGAGCTTGGCGGCGTGAAGATACTTATCGATCCGGGACATGGAGGGATGGACGGAGGCGCTTCATCCAATGATGTGGTTGAACGTGATATTACACTAAGCATCTCCCATGAATTGAAGAAGCGACTTGAAAAGAAAGGGGCGACAGTTATCATGACGCGGACGAAAGATGGCGACGCGTTGGCCGAACATGCCCCGACTGAGAAATTTGGAACGACTCGCGAACGCAAAATGGCTGATTTGAAATTGAGGGAAAGCATTGCGATTAGTGAAAAACCTGATATGTTCATCAGCGTTCACGTTAATGCAATACCCGAGGAAAGATGGCGCGGGTCTCAAGTGTTTTATCATCCAGGGGGAGATCCTAATGGTGAATTTCTGGCAAAAGCAATTCAAGAATCATTCCGAACTAATTTAAAAAATACGGAACGAGTAGCGATGGCAATTAAGGGTGTATATTTATTGAAAAAAGTACCGACTCCGGCGGTTCTCGTCGAAACGGGTTTTCTATCAAACAATGAGGAAAGAGCGCTTCTAATTGACCCAACTTATCAAGGTAAAGTGGCTGATGCGATCATGGAAGGAATCGTTGAATTTCATACTGCAGATGAAAAGTGAGAGCCTAAATGGGATTTAAGGATAGCTTATTATGGTATACTTGGAGGTGAATGAATAAACCTCCAAGGGGTGTCTACGTTGATGAATGAAGAAACAGTACGTGAATTGTTAGGACAGCTGAAAGATCCGTTTTTACATAAAACGCTTGCGGAGACGAGTGGAATTACAGGTGTAACAATCAAGCCTGAGAAGAAGCATGTCAGCGTGAAGATAGCCATCGCTAAAATTAATACCGCTGAACAGATGGGTCTTCAAACGAAAGTGGTCGATGCATTGAAAGGAGCAGGTGCTGATTCAGTCGGCATCCGTTTTGAAGAATTATCGGCAGAAGTGCTGGAACAGTTCCGTGGAAAAGTGACGGAATCGGAAGCGCAAGATTTATTGTCACCGCTTAATGACGTTGAATTTATTTCAATTGCGTCTGGTAAAGGCGGCGTTGGTAAATCGACAGTGTCGGTAAATCTTGCTGTAGCGCTTGCGCGTCTTGGGAAAAAGGTCGGTTTAATTGACGCAGATATCTATGGCTTTAGTGTACCTGACATGATGGGTGTAACTGACTTGCCAGTTGTTCGTGGTGACCGGATTATTCCAGTTGAACGTCTAGGCGTAAAAGTTATTTCTATGGGCTTCTTCGTTGAGGATAACGCACCGGTTGTATGGCGCGGGCCAATGCTTGGGAAAGCACTTGACCAGTTCTTCCGTGACGTTGAGTGGGGAGATCTTGACTACCTATTCCTCGACTTGCCACCGGGTACAGGGGATGTTGCGCTCGATATCCACCAGATGATTCCGACATCTAAAGAAATTGTTGTAACAACTCCGCATCCGACAGCTGCATTTGTTGCTGCGCGTGCTGGAGCAATGGCGCTTCAGACGGATCATGAATTGCTTGGGGTTATTGAAAATATGTCTTGGTTCGAATCAAAAACATCAGGTAAACGCGAATTCGTATTCGGCCAAGGCGGCGGTGTAAAACTAGCTGAGGAACTCCGCACAGAGTTACTTGGGCAAATACCACTAGGTCAGCCAGACTGGGATGAAGAAGATTTTGCACCTTCTGTCTATGCAGAAGATCATCCTATCGGGAAAATTTACATGGGTATTGCGGAAAATATTATTGAGAAAACAGCGAAATAATACCTAATTAAAAAAGGTGGAGAAGGCTATTTGCCTTCTCCGCCTTTACCTTTCTCCGGTTTAGCAGCTTCACTACCCCCGCTATCTACTGGTTTCAGTTCACCGGCTTTCAAAATAAGTTCTTGCCATTTCGTTTGCAACAAAGGACTGTTAATGGTTTCTTCAACAACTTTTTCAAGATGTTTTTTCATATTCGCTGACTGTGTAACAGTTTCCATCTGTTTTAACATGTCGGGCTGAGAGAAAAACTCTTCTAACTGTTTTTGGAATGACGGATCATCCATCAGTTGTTTCATGATATCCTGCTGCTGTTCCTTCATGCTTTTCGCAATGGATTCAGTAAACTTTGGATCCTCGAACGATTTCTTCCAAAAGTCTTCTCCTTTTTTAGAAAGGAGGGTTTCTTCGACGGATTTCTTTACTTCCGGTTGTTCTAGAATAAGTAGTTCCTTAAAATCCGGATCCGCGAACATTTGCCGAATTGCCTTTTTTCCATCCTCCGACTGAAGCGCGTCGGTCATCATTTTTTTCGTTTCGTCGTATGTTGGAGCAGTCTGCTGCATGCTGCATCCCGTCAATAAAAGAGCTGAAAACAGGAATAGACCAATTCTTTTTTTCATTGAAATCAAATTCCCTTCCACAAGCATTTTCATTTATTGTTCACAATACGACGCAGAATATGCATGAATCGTTTAATGAAATAGATTTTTTAGCAAAACGTTGTTACACTATTGAAAGGAAAAACAAAACGGAGGATCACTATTGTGACAATACGAAATTGGGTCAAATTCTTTTTTACAGCATTACTAATCGGAGGATTCGTGACGGCAGTTGTAGGATTAATTGTCCGCTGGGAGTTCTTCTCTCAATATTTATCCAACGGTGAATACGGCCAATTTATAGGTGCGTTTATGTGGATGATCTTCCTCGGATTTACGATGAGCGTCGTTGCGCAAATGGGCTTTTTTGCTTATTTAACAGTCCATCAATTCGGTGTGAATATCTTTAAGACACTCACATTGTGGAACTGGGTTCAGCTCTTAATCATTGCAATTGTCCTGTTTGACCTCATCTTCTTCAGATTCCAATTGACGTCAGGTGAGACGGGTCGCACATTGCTGTACCTTGGGTTACTCGCAACACTTATTGGTGTTTCTGCAGTAACCGCTTATTTCAAGGCGAAATGGACGAAGAAACACACGCTCATTTCAGCACTATTCTTCATGATCGTTATTACAACACTTGAATGGTTACCGGCGTTGATGGTACGTTCAGGTAATATTGATACATGGGTCACAATCATGCTATTCCCACTACTTGCAGTGAATGCCTATCAAATCTTAGTACTGCCAAAGTTCAACAAGCAGTCAGATGAAGACAAGGTGAAACTGGAAGCGCGTAGAAAAGCACGAGGAAAAGTTGCGAAATCTGCTAAAGTAAAATAAAGAAACAGCACAATTGCCAGTAGTGGCGGATTGTGCTGTTTCTTTATAAGATAAGACACTATAAGTTTTATCTACTTGGATTGGTGTCTAGACTCCAGGCGCAATCCCCTCCGGTCATGAGCTATTTTGCTGCGGGACTGAATTACGCCGCTTCGCAAACCGTCTTATGTCTGTCGGGGCTAAACGGCGCCCTGCGCTTTTCTTATAAGAGCAGTTGTATCGATTGAATTATTCGGGTATTTTTTTGACATTCACTTTTGTCCCGAACAACATAGTTTCCACAGATATAAAGGTCCGATCTTTATCTAACCTTTTTAATTTAGCTAAATCAACACGATTATCCCGGTGATGTGGGACAGAAATGATTTCCCCTTTAGTGATAACAGGAAGGTCGCCGCCATCCCAAACAACAGATGAACCCAGTGCATTAATTTCAGCTTCCCAGAGCATACTATGCAAGGTGCTTGGGAAAACTTCGTCAACTGTACGGAACCAAAGAGGTTTTACTCCGAATGTTTTTTCGAACTGCTCAAGTTGTTCTATGAACAATGGGGTGTTTTGATCATAGGTTATTCCATTATCACCGAGAAGCCCGACAGAAATATTCTTTTCTTTGATAAGTTGTACTGTTTCGGGAAAACGTCCAGCCCATTTCATATCAACGAGTAGAAGTGGATAAGGTTTACTAAGTTCTCGAATCCATTTTTCCACTTCTAAATCCCCGAATGATATATTTACGGTTAGTGCAGAACCGCTAGCGCCGCGTACAATAACAGCAGGCTCCTCCGTTACGCGGAACACGGATACGAGAGACAATTGCTTAGGTAAAGCGGGAAGGAGCAGAAAAAGCGCGCAGCAAATAATGGCGGTGATCATGTACTTGTTTCGCATATGTTGTCCCCTTTTTGAACAATCTATCGTAAGTTTATGAAAGTGTGTTGACAATTATGCAAAAGGCATGATACTATATATAAGTTGCTGTCGTTAACGAAACAAACTTTTAAAAAAGGTCTTGAAAAATAATTATTGTTTGTTATAATAGAGATTGTCCTAAACGACATGAACAAGTTTAAATGAATAGTTATTATTCCGCAGTAGCTCAGTGGTAGAGCAATCGGCTGTTAACCGATCGGTCGTAGGTTCGAGTCCTACCTGCGGAGCCATATGCTTCCATAGCTCAGTAGGTAGAGTGCTTCCATGGTAAGGAAGAGGTCACCGGTTCGAATCCGGTTGGAAGCTCCAGAGCAGTTTTAGGAACAAGGCCCCTTGGTCAAGCGGTTAAGACACCGCCCTTTCACGGCGGTATCACGGGTTCGAATCCCGTAGGGGTCATAAAACTTTTTTAATACGATGTGTTGAAAATTGTTTGCCTGTTTCTTAAGGTTTTGAATATAATTCTACATAATTTATCATGGTGGGGTAGCGAAGTGGCTAAACGCGGCGGACTGTAAATCCGCTCCTTCGGGTTCGGCAGTTCGAATCTGCCCCCCACCACCAATAAAACTTTTTTGACGCGAAGCGTTAAAATAAGTTAACCTTAATTAACAGTGGGGTATAGCCAAGCGGTAAGGCAACGGACTTTGACTCCGTTACTCGTTGGTTCGAATCCAGCTACCCCAGCCATTTTTTTGCTTTACCAAACCATGTGAAATCCAAATAGCTTTATTAACCCTTTCACGTAAGTGAGAAGGGTTTTTTACTGTCTTAAATTTGATTTAATCTAGCCCTAAAGAACGAATTTACTGTACACTGAATGAAGGAATAACTATGGATATATTTTTTTGCAAGGCTCTGCATATTGAAGAGGTTTTCAGGAAAGAAGTGATTTTATGCAAGAAAGTAATAAGATGATAAAAGATTTGATTCGCCATGATGGCAGTCATAGTCCGGAAAAAATGCTTAGGGACATTGCCTATGCACTTGATCAGTCAGCTATTGTCGCTATTACAGACCGGACCGGGAAAATAGTGTATGTGAATGAGCTGTTTACAAAAATAGCACAATACAGCGTAGAGGAACTCGTGGGAGTCGACCATCGGATTATTAATTCGGGCTTTCATCCTTCATCGTTTTTCAAAGAGATTTGGGCGACAATCGGCGGGGGAAATACATGGCATGGTGAAATCTGTAATAAAGCCAAAGATGGATCTTTTTATTGGGTTGACACCACGATTGTGCCATTTTTAAATGATAATGGAAAGCCCTTTCAATATATCTCTATCCGCTATGACATCACTAAGAATAAAGAGTCTGAGCGGATGATACGAGATCTTGCATATAATGACCAATTAACCAGTTTACCTAATCGGACTTCGTTTCGAAAAATATTTTATCGAGAAATAGAAGTGGCGAAAAAACAGGGGACAAATCGGGCCTTTGTTTATATGAATATCGACCGCCTCCGTTATGTGAATGATTCGCTTGGACATGAGGTAGGCGATTTTATATTGTCTGTTATTGCCAAGAGATTAAAAACGATTCTAAAAGATAACACGATTATTGGCAGACTTTCAGGTGATGAGTTTGCATTTCTTCTACTAGATATACAGGATACGAAACACGCTGAACAACTAACAAAAGAAGTTCAGCAATATATTGAGGAACCTATTGAAGTAAAGGACCAAATGCATACACCATCTTTAAGTTTCGGGATCGCCCTGTACCCTGAGCATGCTAAAAAACCTGCAGAGCTCGCAATGAAAGCGGAAAAAGCTCTTTCTATCGCCAGAGCGAATGGGGGTGGAGGATGTGAGATGTACCAACACGGAACAGCGTCCAAAACATTAGATAGGATCTTGCTGGAGAATGAGTTAAGGAAAAGCGTCCATCTCGGTCATCTTCATCTTGATTATCAGCCTAAAGTGAACTTGAAGACGGGGGAATTGGTAGGTGTGGAAGCGTTAGTGCGTTGGAACCATCCTGATCTTGGCAGGATTCCACCCGATAAGTTCATTCCTGTGGCGGAAGAAACGAAAATCATTATACCTCTTGGGGAATGGGTACTACGTGAGGCTTGCAAACAGGCAAAGAAATGGCAGGCTAGTGGGTATAGCCCATTTCGTGTTGCTGTCAACATGTCCGCTGTACAATTGGAAGAACCAACTATCTTGCATACAATTAAAACAATTCTCGATGAGACGGGTGTCACGACGGGTTTGATTGAAATCGAATTAACGGAAAGTGCATTTGCGGATCGGGAAGATATGCAGGTTAGAATTCGTGAGATAAGGGCATTGGGTATTACGGTGTCAATTGATGACTTTGGAACAGGTTATAGTACGTTTAGTTATATCAAAGAACTGCCAGCTGATACGATTAAAATCGATATGTCCTTTGTGCGAGATATACACTTGAATGAAGATAGTCGGGCAATCGTCAAGGCTATTGTAACTTTAGCTGATACTGTGGGCCTAAACGTCATTGCGGAAGGTGTAGAGTATGAAGAACAAGCCGTTATCCTAATGAATTTAGGTTGTCGCGAGGGGCAAGGGTATTACTATAGCAAGCCAACTTCCCCTGACGCCTGTGAACAGTTCATGAGGAAACAGTTGTAAACGAATAAATATTCAGATACTTGTTGAGTTGAGCCAAACTTTCAATGGACTTATACTAGGGATATAGATAAGGGGAGGTAATTTGACATGCAACAGTTGAATATTTCATTAATCGGTGTACCACTTGATTTTGGACAAAGTCGTCGTGGAGTGGATATGGGGCCAAGCGCAATCCGATATGCAGGTGCTGTAGGAAGAATGGAATCGATTGGCCATCAGGTGACGGATGAGGGTGATGTTCAGGTAAGTGCTGTGGAACGAAAAACACATAGCGATTCGAATCTGAAGAACTTAGATGAAGTCATTCAAGCGACTACAGAACTTGCACGAAAAGTGGCTGAAGTTGTGGAAGCAGGCAGGTTTCCGCTTGTTTTAGGAGGGGATCATAGCATCGCTATTGGAACACTCGCTGGCCTTTCGGACAAGTATAAAAACCTTGGTGTCATCTGGTATGATGCGCATGCAGATTTCAATACTGCAGAGACATCGCCTTCCGGTAATATTCATGGAATGCCTCTTGCTGTAAGTGTCGGATTAGGACATGAAAGTCTCGTTAATATACATAGTGAAGGACGAAAAGTGAAACCAGAGAATGTTGTCATCATAGGAGCGCGTTCTGTGGATCCGGAAGAACGTCAATTGATCAAGGAACAAGGTGTCAAGGTGTTCACGATGCATGAAATCGATCGCTACGGAATGACGTCGGTTATGGAAGACGCTCTCGCCTATCTACGTTCGCGTGATGTCGACGGTGTCCACTTGTCACTTGACTTAGATGGGCTCGATCCCCTGTATACACCAGGAGTCGGAACGCCGGTACCAGGCGGAATTAGTTATCGAGAAAGCCATCTTGCAATGGAAATGCTGGAAGACTCAGGCATGATTACTTCGGCTGAATTTGTAGAAGTAAATCCGATTTTGGATGAGAAGAATAAAACAGCTGATGTTGCGGTGGGTTTAATGGGCTCACTGTTTGGAGAAAAACTACTTTAATCAGTTCTTGGAAGCCCGTCTAGTAACTTAGATGGGCTTTTTTCACACCTGTTGATTAACTAAAATAACCATTGAATAACATGATCACCTACTGGGAGCTATGTGTATAGTTGGCACTTAACAAATAGAGTGTTCTTCCAAAAACGCTTAGTCGCTTGGTGATGGCCTTACGCAATAAGCCTGTCAGAAGATCACTGTCAGTCTTATTGCTTCGGCTCACACTTGTCGCTTCTTCGCTAGATTTGATCGTTATTCGGGTGAGATATACCACCTAGTTGATTCTAAATAAGTAGTGCCGAATCTATATATATATAGATTGAGCTAATGATTCCATTCAATATCGCTTCGGGGATGCCTCCCGCCAGAAGCCTGACAAGCTTCGCTGCCAGTCTTATGGCTCCGGCTGCCCCTTGTAAGGCGCCTGCGCTCAGTTCATATGACGTATTCAATACTTCAACCTATATAGTAAAGAAATGTCGCTTTCTATAAGACATCACATGATTAGATGTATACTCTTTGCTAAAAGTAAGCAAGAAGCACATTATACAGCGTGCAAAAGTGCCCGAAATTGCATCTTCGGGCACTTACACTCTTTATAGAATGTCATCTATTCTTTCTCCCAAAACAACTGCATTTTTCACTTGAATGTTGTAGGAACGCGACAGGCAACTATTCACAACATGATTACTGAAAAAAGTGTGTCTAGAAGTGACGGAGTCACTTCTAGACACACTTGGACCCTCAGTAAATCTGTCATGAATAGTTCGCCGTAAGCGAACCGAAAATGATCTAGTGAAAATGGGGGTTTTCGAGCCCTTCTCACTAGTGTTTTATGCAAGTAAATGGTTAATCAACAGACGTGGAAATAATTAGCAATATCTGTTAAAATAAAATTAATGAAAAAAATGAAACCTGTCGATACCTTCAAACGTATAGAAGGGACAGCCGCATAGGGCGGAGGGTGAACTACATTGGATGAACTGATCAATAAAAGAATAAATGAAGTCTTAAAAGGCAATCAAAATGCATTTGAAGAAGTAGTAACTTTATTTCAGCATCGTCTATATCAAGTGTGTTACAGGATGCTTGGTAATGCACAAGAAGCAGAAGATATCGCGCAGGAAGCATTTGTCCGTGCCTATATCAATATTCATACATTTGACCAAAAACGGAAGTTTTCAACGTGGCTGTTTCGGATTGCGACGAATTTATGCATTGATCGAATCCGAAAAAAGAAACCGGATTATTATCTGGATGCGAATGTACCGGGTACAGATGGTCTGAACATGTACTCACAAATTGCCGCTTCCGGTGAGTTACCTGAAGATGAAGTTGAAAGAATGGAATTACAGGAACGCATCCACTACGAAATTGGAAGACTTCCTGATAAATACCGTTCTGTCATCGTTTTAAGGTATATCGAGGAATTGCCGCTGCAAGAAATAGGTGACATTTTGAAATTACCACTAGGAACCGTAAAGACCCGCGTCCATAGAGGGCGGGAAGCACTTCGGAAACAGATGGGTAATATATAGGAGGGAATTACTATGAATACGTGTCCGGAACAAATCGTTCACTATATGCACGCGTATTTAGACGGTGATATTAGCCGTGACGAAGAGCGACTATTGAAAGAACACCTGGTTAGCTGCAAAGAATGTAAGGAAATCATGAATGGCTTAACTGAGTCTATTGCTTTTATAGGAAGTGCTACAAATATAAAGGCGCCGGACAGCTTTGTCAACGGTGTAATGGCGCAGCTTCCAAAAGAAAAATCGCAAGCAGGCGTTCAACGCTGGTTGCGTAGCCATCCGTTTTTGGCCGCTGCAGCCATGTTTTTAATCCTTATGAGTGCAACGCTATTTTCAAGTTATGGAAACGACCAGCAGTTTTCGGTGACGAAACAACCGAATCTAGTTGTCCAAGGTCAAACTGTACTCGTGCCCGCTGGTGAAACTGTTAAAGGTGACATTGTCGTTAAAAATGGCACGCTCCGTATCGAAGGAGAAGTGGATGGCAACGTCACAGTTATTAGGGGTTCTAACTATATGGCCTCTACAGCGATTGTGACTGGCAAGAGCGAGGAAATTGACAAAATGTTTGACTGGCTATGGTATAAAATGAAAAAGACGGCTAAAGACATCTTCCCATCCTCAAAAGGCGACGTGCAAGATGAAAAGTAGACAGGGTGACCCATGCGAGCCGTTAAAAGTGATAAGCGGTTCGCTCTTTTTCATTTTCTGGGAAAGGACAGTGCAGTGCTGTTATGCTATACTAGACGCATAAGAAACTGTTTATGAAGGTAGGCGAAGCACATGCCAAAATGGCAAGAATTAGTTGATTTCAGTCCAGTAGCGGCATTTATTAATATCGTAGATGTGCTTCTCGTCTGGTTTGTTTTTTATAAATTGATTACGATAATAAAAGGAACGAAAGCGGTTCAGCTGTTAAAAGGGATCTTCGTCCTTATCATTGCTCGTATTCTGACAGAGTTTTTTGGCTTAAATACGTTGCAATGGATGATGGATCAGGTTCTTCCATTTGGATTTCTGGCTATTATTATCATCTTCCAGCCGGAACTGCGGCGTGCTCTCGAGCAAATTGGGAGGGGGCGACTGTTCGCTCGGACAATGATGCAGGAAGAAGAGGAACGCGACCGTCTGATTGAGGCGTTTGTGAAATCTGTCAGTTATATGGCGAAACGTCGAATTGGAGCGCTTATTTCAATTGAAAAGGAAACAGGTCTTAGTGAATACATTGAAACCGGTACCGGCATGGATTCGATGATTACATCCGAACTCCTTATCAATATTTTTATACCAAACACACCGCTTCATGATGGTGCAGTCATTGTCCAGCGTAACCGTATTGCGGCAGCAGGATGTTATTTGCCACTGTCGGAGAGTCCGTTCATCTCGAAGGAGCTTGGTACACGGCATAGGGCAGCCCTTGGAATTAGTGAAGTAACGGATGCTGTAACGATTATCGTTTCAGAAGAAACTGGAGCGGTAAGTCTTACTGCGAACGGGGATATAGATCGAAATTTGGATATGGAGGAATTTGAAGCACGGTTGCGAAGAGTTTGGTTTGGCTTAACACCTGAAAAGAAGGAGACTTCGATTTGGAAGTGGAGGTGGAGAAAAAATGGATAAGTTTATGGATAACCCATGGTTTCTTCGCTTTACAGCCTTATTCCTTGCAATTATTCTTTTTTTCTCCGTACAGGCAGAAGAAAAAAAAGGTAGTAAAGCTGTTGGGGATGCGATGGATATCATTCGTGATTTCCCCGTACAAGTCTATTATGACAATGAAAACCTTGTCGTGACCGGAGTCCCAGAAACGGTCAATATGACTATTGAAGGCCCAGCGAATATTGTACAGACAACGAAACTATTAAAAGATTTTACGTTGCGGGTTGATTTGTCGAGCTTACCAATGGGCAGGCATACAGTTAAGATTAAACCTGAGAATATTTCTGAAAAGTTGAAAGTGCAGTTTGATCCCGCGACAATTGAAGTTATCATCGAAGAGAAAATTACACAAACATTCCGAGTAGATCCCGAACTGAATGAACGTCTACTGGCTGAAGACTTCAATGTTGATAAAATAGATGTCATCCCGTCAACTATTGAAGTGACAGGCGCGAAAAGTGTTATTGAATCGATTAGTTTTGTAAAAGCTTCTATAACAGGAGACAAGGAAATTAACAAATCATTCGAGCAGCAAGCGCGGGTCCGGGTCCTAGACAAAGATTTAACGAAGCTTAATGTTACGATTGTTCCTGAACATGTGACTGTCAAAGTTGAGATTTCCGAATATAGTAAAGAAGTGCCAATCGTACTTAAATCGCGAGGGGTTCCAGTAACAGATGTCACTGTCAATACCATTTCAGCTCAGGAAAAAACGATTCGTTTATTCGGTCCGCGGAAAGTGCTGGATTATATTAAAGAATTCAGCATTGATGTGGATGTATCCGAAGTAAAAGGACAAGGAACAATGGTGATTGATTTGAAAAAGCCTAAAGGTGTCTCAAAGATGTCTTTGGATATAGTTAAAGTGAAAATAGACGCAACGGTGACCGAGTCAGATTTGGAAGTACACAATCCGGAACCACCTGTTGAAGACGTAAAAGTAGTTACGAAGGAATTTAAAGACATGCCTGTTACTGTAAAAGGGCTTGATGAGAACTTCACAAGTTCATTTCGGAAACCGGCAGCTGGTTTGGTTGTACTAACTGTTACGGCGGAACAAGATGTCATTGATACATTGGAGAAATCTGATTTCACCGTCTATATCGATGCATCTGAAACAACGGACGAAGGAGAACAGAATTTCTCAGTCTTGGTTGTAGGACCCCTAGATGTACAGTGGGTACTATCAGATAAAGAAGTAACGATACATATTGAACTTGCCTGACATTCGGTTGAATGTGTAGGATTGAAAGGGAGAATGGAAATGACAAAGTATTTCGGGACCGATGGCGTCCGTGGGGTTGCAAATGAGGAATTGACACCGGAGCTCGCTTTTAGATTAGGTAGAATTGGTGGGCATGTGTTAACGAAAGAATCACCAGGAAAGTCACAAGTACTCGTCGGCAGAGATACGCGTATCTCAGGTCATATGCTTGAAAATGCCCTAATTGCGGGTCTTTTATCGACGGGTGTTGAAGTGATGACTCTTGGGATTATCAGCACACCAGGTGTCGCTTACTTGACGCGCGTCATGAACGCACAGGCCGGAGTCATGATCTCAGCTTCACATAATCCTGTCGAAGACAATGGCATCAAATTTTTCGGTGCAGATGGTTATAAACTGACGGATGAGCAGGAAGAGGAAATTGAGCAACTGTTAAACGTGCAGGAGGACTCGTTGCCAAGGCCAACTGGTGCAGATGTCGGTTCTATTACAGAGTATTTCGAAGGCGGACATAAATATATTCAGTACTTAAAACAGACTGTCGACGAGGAATTCACGGGAATTCATGTTGCACTCGATTGTGCACATGGCGCGACATCTACACTGGCGACACATCTGTTTGCTGACCTTGATGCAGACCTGACAACAATGGGGGCATCGCCAAACGGCTTGAATATTAATGACGGTGTTGGTTCAACTCATCCTCAAGAATTGGGTAAAATCGTTGTTGAAAAAGGTGCCCATATCGGCTTAGCGTTTGACGGAGACGGAGATCGTCTTATCGCAGTCGATGAACGTGGAGAAGTCGTTGATGGTGACCAGATTATGTTCATCATCGCACGTCATTTACACGAAGAAGGCCGCCTTAAATCGGGAACAATTGTCTCAACGATTATGAGTAATCTAGGCTTCTATAAAGCACTTACGGAACACGGCATGAAGAGTATTCAGACAGCTGTTGGTGATCGGTATGTTGTCGAAGAAATGAGAAAAGGGAATTATAATCTTGGCGGTGAGCAATCAGGCCATATTATTTTCCTAGATTACAATACAACAGGCGATGGGCTTCTTACAGGTCTTCAGCTTGTGAACATTATGAAAATTACTGGACGTAAGTTATCTGAACTTGCGTCAGGCATGAAAATTTATCCGCAAAAACTCGTCAATGTGCGTGTAACGGATAAAAATGCAGTGACGGATAATACACTAGTTGCAGAAGTAATTGCGGACGTAGAAAAAGAGATGGCTGGAAACGGTCGTGTTCTTGTTCGCCCTTCAGGCACTGAATCACTTGTACGTGTTATGGTAGAAGCGTCTTCTGAAGAAGATTGTGTACGTCTTGTCCAGCGCATTGTTGACGTTGTACAAGAAGAAATGGGAACCGAGTAAGATACTGAATTATTGACCGAAGATGCCGTTATTGGCAATATCTTCGGTTTTTTATTTTGCCGAAATAAAAAGGGTATCTCAATATAGTGAAGGAAACACTATCTTGAGATACCCTTTTGCCTGCGATATGAGATTATTAACCGAATCGGCCATTGATGTAGTCCTCGGTGCGTTCATCTGTAGGGGTGCTAAATAGTGTAGATGTACGATCGCATTCAACGATTTCGCCGTTTAGGAAAAATGCAGTACGGTCTGAAATTCGTGCTGCTTGTTGCATGTTATGTGTAACGATTGCAATTGTCACGTCGTTTTTAATGGTGCGAATCAATTCTTCGACTTTATGTGTGGAAACGGGGTCAAGTGCTGAAGTTGGCTCATCCATTAAGATTACTTCTGGGTCAACTGCAAGGCAGCGTGCGATACAGAGTCGTTGCTGTTGTCCGCCAGAAAGGCTATATGCGCTTTTGTTCAGACGGTCTTTTACTTCATCCCACAAAGCGGCTTTACGCAAGCTGTCTTCAACGATCATATCTAGCATTGCTTTGTTACGAATACCGTGAATTTTCGGGCCGTATGCCACGTTTTCATAGATGGATTTTGGGAATGGATTGGGTTTTTGGAATACCATACCGACTTTTGAACGAAGCAATTCCACGGACATTGCTTTGCCAAGAATATTATTACCCATAAATGTAACATTACCAGAGATGGTGACGTCACCTACGTTTTCTACCATACGGTTCAGTGTTTTTAAATACGTAGATTTTCCGCAGCCGGAAGGGCCGATAATTGCCGTTACTTCTTTTTCATTGATGGACAAGTCGATGTTTTTTAACGCGTGTGCCGTGCCGTACCAAAGATTCAAACCGTTTGTTTCGTAAACTGCTTTTGTCCAGTTTTCATTCTTCATGACGCGGAGCTTGGCGTCTTCAGTAGGTCGAACGAGTGTTGTTGTCATACTAATCCTCCTATCAACTTTTAAGCTTTTTTTCCGATCTATTTCTAAAGTAGATTGCAAATCCGTTCATTGTAATGAGCAAAACCATCAGCACGATAATACCTGCAGAGGCAGCATCTGCAAATTCAGGTTGTGGGCGTTTGGCCCAGTCGTAAATTTGCATCGGAAGAGCTGTAAATGTACTAAGCGGTCCAGTTGGCAGGAATTGAACGATAACCGGGATCCCAAGAACGATAAGCGGTGCTGTTTCACCGATGGCACGTGAGAAGGATAAGATGCTACCTGTCAAAATAGAACCTGTTGCGGACGGTAAAATCACATGAATGATTGTTTGCCATTTTGTTGCGCCCATGCCGTATGACGCTTCTCGAAGTGTGTCTGGAACGGAACGAAGTGCTTCTTGGGAAGCTACGATGATGATGGGTAAGATTAGCAAACTCATCGTCAATCCAGCAGCCAAGATACTGTTGCCTAGCAATAATGCGCGGACAAATACAGTTAAACCAAGAAGTCCGAAGACAACAGAAGGCACGCCCGCAAGATTACTGATATTCATCTCAATAAAAGCGGTCCATTTATTTTTTTTAGCATATTCTTCAAGGTAAATAGCCGAACAAAGACCTAGGAACATGGATACCGGAATAACGACGGCCATGAGAGCCAGTGTGCCGACAAGCGCTGCTTTAATGCCCGCCTTTTCAGGGAAGCGAGATCCGAAGTTCGTAAAGAATGAAAGATTCAACCGCCCGACCCCATCTGCACCAATACCGTAAAACAGGAAGAAAGTAATTCCTAGAACGGCAGCGACGACTGCGCCGAACAGCCATTTCATCGCCGAATCTTTTGTCAGCCGCCGATTTATTTTTGACTGGAGAACGCGGTCCATATTAGTATTCCTCCCTGAATTTCGTCTTGATGTATAAAGCAGCCCGGTTCATTAGGAATGTAAACAGGAACAGCATGAAACCAACCGCGTAAATGGAGTAGTAGATTGTTGTACCATAACCTGCGTCGCCTGTTGCGACTTGAACGATATACGAAGTCATCGTTTGAATTGAACCTGTAAAGTCCATATTGAATACTGGCGTGGAACCCGCGGCAAGTGAGACAATCATTGTTTCTCCTACAGCACGTGATGCAGCAAGAATAATCGATGCGGCGATCCCAGAAATAGCTGCAGGAAAGACGACTTTGATAGCTGTTTCGAATCGGGTAGACCCAAGTGCATAAGATCCCTCACGGAATGAAGCGGGGACAGCAGAAAGTGCATCTTCCGAAAGTGAGATAATCATTGGTAAAATCATAATCCCGACAACAATTCCGGCACTAAGTGCGTTAAATAATTTTAGTTGTGGAATGAATGACTGTAGCCATGGCGTCACGACTGTTAATGCGAAGAATCCGTAAACAATCGTTGGAATACCAGCTAGTAACTCAATAATTGGCTTGATGAACTTTTTGATTTTAGGTGTTGCATATTCACTGAGGAAAATCGCACACGCAAGTCCGAAAGGGACCCCAATTAGTAGTGCGACGCCTGCAATCTTTAATGTACCGGTTATTAAAGGAAGCACACCGAATGCCTGATCAGCATTGGAGAAAGGTGCCCACTCTGTACCGAAAATGAAATCGGTGATCTTTACTTCTTGAAAAAAGATGAATGTTTCTTTCAGCAATGTGTAGATAATCCCGAATGTTGCCAGTACAGTAACGGAAGTGACAGCAAGTAAAAGATGCGGGATGATTTTGCCGAACTTCTCATTCTTTTTCGCAGCAGCAATGACATCGCGCGTTCGCAACTTTTCTGTCGGTTTTATTGAAGTCAATCCGTGGACCTCCTAGTGGATAACGTTGTTTAGTTTAGAGAGTGCGCTGTTGAAAGGATAATGGCTGCCCTACTATGCAGGACAGCCTGAATTACTTCTATGCTTGAAGATAATCAGGTTTTATTTCACGGAATCCAATGTTTTTCGTGCTTCTTCGTAGTCCGCATCAGGAAGTTGGACATAACCGACTGCTTTTGCCATTTCGCCAGCATTGTCGATTACATATTCCATGAAGTTACGAACTTCTTTTTTCTCTTTTAGTGCAGCATTGCTAACATAAACGAATAGTGGACGTGAGAACGGTGTGTATTCGCCTGACTCGATCGTTTTTGCATTCGGTTCAACTCCATCAATTAATACTGCATTCAAAGAGTCTTTATTTGATTCGTAGTAGGCGTAACCGAAAAACCCAATTGCGTTTTTGTCGCCTTTAATGCCTGTAACAAGAACGTTGTCATCTTCAGATAGTGTTGCAGATTTTACAAGGTCAGCATCTCCTAGGACAACTTCATTGAAGTAGTCATATGTTCCAGAATCTGTACCTGGTGAATAGAAGACGATTTCTTCAGCAGGCCAGCTTGGATTAATGTCAGACCATTTTTTTGCTGTTCCATCTTCTGCCCACATTTTTGCGAGGTCTTCAACAGTAAGTGAATCGACCCAAGTGTTTTCTTTATTCACAACGATTGTCAAGCCATCGTTCGCAAGTTTAAGTTCTGTATAGTCAACGCCTGCTTCATCTAGTTTAGCTTTCTCTTCATCTTTAATGGGGCGGGATGCATTTGAGAAGTCTGTTGAACCAGCGATGAATTTCTCAAATCCTCCACCTGTACCCGAAACACCCACAGAGACTTTAACGTCTTTTTCAGCTTGTGCATATTCTTCAACAATTGCTTCCATGATTGGCGCAACAGTTGACGATCCGTCACCCGCTACACTACCGCTCAAGCCTTCGCTTGTTTTAGCTGATGTATTGCCTTCTGTTCCGCCGCAAGCTGCAAGGAAAATCGAGCATGCAAGTCCGAGTGTTGCAAGTGTCTTCATGTTTTTCATCTGTTTTTGTCCCCCTAAAGTGTTTTGACTACAATTCATATGATAGAGGGGAATTGTTGTGGGGGTATGAAGCATTGGTTAAGGTTTTGTAAATGAGGTGTAAGTGGCTGTCAGCTATATGGTCGGCGGGAACCCCTTCATAAATAAAAAAAGCATGCCCTAAAGAGAATAGGGCAGCCCGTCTGATGGTTGAAGTTCATTCGAAAATATAATGCAATGCTTTTACAGCCTGATCGACCGTTTCGACGGTGGCATTTGCTTTGCGTGACAGTTCTTTTAGTGCGTGATGGTGTTCTTCTTTGCGAATAAGGATAAGTGGTTTGCCAAATGCGACCGCGGCACTAGCGTCCATCGCTGTGTTCCATTGCTTATACTTCTCCCCGAAAAGAGCGATGACAAGATCAGCTTGCTTCATTAATAGCTCCGTGCGTAAATTATTAAAGCCCGATGCCGCAGCATCTTTGGCAATTGCATTCGGCTGCTTGCCTAGAATATCTTCTCCAATGTTATCAGAACGGTCGTGGTCTTCCATGGGACCAACGAAATCAATTGGTAACTTAAGTGCAGCAACCTTCATCTTCACTTCCTCACGCCATGAACTATGAATTTCGCCTGCTAGATAAACAGTTAACCTCATCTAAATTCCTCCTCTTGAATAAATTTAATTGTAGCACTCATCTTCAAAATGTTGCTCATGAATGACCGAAAGTTTAGACTATGACTAGAGAGATAGGGGGAACTAGGATGAAAACACTTTGGCATAACGGCACGATGTATACGATGGAACAAGAAGGCGGTCAAGTTGAGGCGCTGCTCACAGAAAACGGTAAGATTTATGCAGTTGGTACATTTGAGGATTTAAAAGAACAGGCAGATAATGAAATTGATTTACTAGGTTCCGTTCTTTATCCAGGATTCGTCGATAGTCATATGCATATGATTGGCCACGGCGAAAAGTTACTGAGTCTGGACTTATCGAAGGCATCGTCCGCTGATGACATGATGGACATTCTGATGAATGCTCATCCTGATTTGAAGTCAGACGAATGGTTTATCGGAGAAGGTTGGAATGAAAACAATTTCCCAGATAAAAAGATTCTTACGCGACATGAATTGGATAAGGTGACGGATTCGCCTATGCTTTTGAAGCGGACATGCCGGCACGCAGCGCTCGCAAATTCAAAAGCGCTTGAGCTAGCAGGTATTTCAAAAGATACACTAGATCCCGAAGACGGCGTCATTATGCGCGATGCAAACGGCGAACCAACGGGCTATTTGAAAGAAGGAGCGCAGGAGATTGTGCTCGCCCTTATTCCGGAGCCGACGGAAGAATCATTGACACTGGCATTGCGGAGATCAGTGGATGATTTGCTATCAGTTGGACTGACAGGGGGCGTGACAGATGATCTTGGGTATTATGGCGATTACAAAAAGCCACTGCAAGCATTCAAAAACGTCATCGGTGAACAGAAGAAGTTCCGTGCACATCTATTGCGACGGTCAACTGTTTTCAAACAATTGATGGAAGAAAAAGCTACGTATCACGAACCTTGGATTGAGCCAGGCGAGATGAAGTTTTTCATCGACGGAGCGCTCGGTGGTAAAACGGCTTTGTTAAGTAAACCGTATGCGGATACGCCGGAAACATCTGGAATGACTGTCGTCACTGATGAAGAAATCGATGCACTGGTGGCACTCGCTCGAAAACATGGTGAAGCAATTGCTGTCCATGTCATCGGCGATGCAGCTGTTGAAAAAGCGCTCTATGCGATTGAGAAGTACCCAGTACCTACTGGCAAACGTGATCGCCTTATCCATGTAAATGTCTTGCGTGAAGATCTAGTCGAGCGGATGGAAAAGCTGCCAGTCATCCTTGATATACAACCAGTGTTTGTATCGTCAGACTTCCCGTGGGTATTGGAACGATTAGGGGAAGATCGTCTCGATTGGGCATATGCGTGGAAAAAATTGCTCGACCGTGGATTCATTTGCGGTGGTGGTTCAGATGCACCGATTGAAGAGGTTGATCCACTGCTTGGCATCTATGCATCGGCGACGCGTCGGAAGCCAGGGGAAACCCATGAAGGCTATTTGCCAGATGAAAAACTGAGTCGCTTTGAAGCAGTCGGTTTATTTACGACGGGTAGTGCAGGCACAATTGGGAAAGCGGACGTCCGCGGTAAACTAGCACCGGGATTTGATGCTGATTTCACTGTGCTCGACAGGGATTTATTCGAAGTGGCAGATGAAGAGATAGTGGGCGCAAATGTTGTGATGACTGTTGTTGCAGGTGAAGTGATGTTTAGAGGGTGATGTTGAACATATTTGGTTCGTCAGCGGCAACCAATCATAAACCTTGCTAACAATGTGGTAAGCTAGAATCAATCTAGTAAAAGGGGTCTGGCAAATGTCTAACAGTTGGAACGACCGGTTCTTAGCAAAAGAATATGTCTACGGCAAAGAGCCCAACGGATTTCTCGTAGAGGCGGCACAGCGGTTACCTAAGGGGAAAGTGCTTTGCATCGCAGAAGGAGAAGGGCGTAACTCGGTTTACTTGGCAACGCTTGGCTTCGACGTGACGGCGTGGGATTATGCGCCAGCCGGACTGGAGAAAACCAAGCAGTTAGCAGATGAAAAAGGTGTCGCCGTAAAAACTGAGCTTCGAGATTTATCGGAGGTAACGTGGGAAGAAGAACAATGGGATGCAATCGTCCACATCTTCGGTCATTTCCCGGGAAACGTCATGGACCGTACGTTATTGGGGATAAAAAAGGCGTTGAAACCGGGCGGCTACTATATAAGCGAACTGTATTCGAAAGAGCAACTGCTCTACGGAACTGGTGGCCCACGGATTGAAGAAATGTTGTGTGATCCAGTTCAGATGCTCGAACAATTCGACGGCTATTTCGTTAAACACTTCCATATTGGGGAAGTTAATCGCGTGGAGGGGCAGTTGCATACTGGAACCGCCCACGTTGTGCAAAGTATGTTTCAAAAAAGAGAGGACGAGTAACAAATGAATGGGCAGAATCGTGCAGATGTAACACCGGGAATAAAAGTGGCAGTCATATTGAAAAAAGATCAGCGGTCGGGTACAAAGACGGAGGGTGTCGTTAAAGATTTATTAACGAACTCTAGCTTCCACCCACATGGTATTAAAGTACGTTTGGAAGACGGACAAGTTGGACGGGTTTGCGAGATCTTGTAAGGTAATTAATTAGCTGTATACTCATTCAAAGTATCACAAAAACCCATTCTTAAACACTTGGAATGGGTTTTTGTGGTTTAGTGACCATATCAAAACAGCAACCCTTACAGAACCTACGACGTTGAAAATTGAAGATGATTTTCCATTTATTGATGGTGAGACTGCACTATATCCTGTTGATGCCTCTGGAAGAATTGCTTGAAGCTGTTCAAGTTCCGGTCATTGCAGCGCACAGCATTCGTAACCGTTTCAATACTGAAATGAAAGAAGCCGCCATTCCGCTATTTAGTTTGGTACACTGAATAAATGATATTGATAAGGATGGCGATGGATTAAATGCGGAAATATATTGGGGAAATAGGACTTATTATTACAGCAATTATCTGGGGGAGTGGATTTGTTGCTAGTGCAGTGTCGCTGGAATACTACACGCCCTATCAGATTTTGGCGGGAAGATTTATTATCGGAGTTATTATTCTATGCGTTCTGTTTTATAAAAGATTGAAGAATATCAAAAAAAGTACACTTATTAAAGGGACTATATTAGGACTCTTTCTCTATATTGCTTTCGTGCTCCAAACAGTGGGATTGCAATACACGACACCTTCAAAAAACGCATTTTTAACGGCGGTAAATGTCGTCATTGTACCTTTCATCGGATTTTTACTATACAAGCGAAAAATTGACATGTTTGAATTAGTTGGAGCAGTTACAGCTTTGGTAGGCGTAGCGGTATTATCACTTAAACTATCTGCAGAAATCAATATCGGAGATTTGTTGACGTTATGCTGTGCGGTTGGATTTGCATTCCATATCTTTTACACAGCTAAATTTGTCAAAGACGAGGACGCTGTTTTGCTTACAATTGTTCAAATGGTAATAGCTGCAGTGATTAGCTGGATAGTTGTCATTTTCAAAGGAGAGACATCATTTTCAGTGGAATCGGAAGGGCTACTGCCGCTCCTTTACTTGGGTATCTTCTCGACAACAATCGCTTATTTGTTGCAAACAATTGCTCAAAAGTATATTACGGAGACAAAGGCTGCGATTATTCTATCGACAGAAGCTTTCTGGGGCATGGCCTTCTCAGTAGCGATATTAAGTGAGGTCATGACAACCAAAATGATTATCGGTGCAGTACTCATCCTCATAGCAATTATTATATCCGAAACAAAGTTCAGTTTTTTGAAAAAGAAACGGCTGAACGGAATGTTTGAAAAGGGGGATACCCGTGTCTAAAGCTGTTTATTGTGAAAAATGCTCTAAAGAAATTAAGTTTAGAGGGGATTTAGTAACCGCGACTATATTTTTTGTTGTAGTTGCTTATCATGAAGATTGTTATGTAAAAGAATTGAAAGGGTTCAGGGGACTTTTCTTAGACAATCAACCGCTTAATGGTTTTTCGGGCAATTTCTTGTTTGTAATGGCAGTTTTAGTAGGTATCGGCTTTGCTTTTGGCTCGTTGAAGTGGGTGTCAATTATAGCCGTAATTCCTGTATTATATAGGCTTTTTTCTTTTTATAAGTTTGAAAGACTATTGGAAAAATAACGTCAGGGTAATTACCGGTGAAAGTAATTTGTTTAATCATATTAGTTCTGGTGCCTGTCACTTAGATGATGAAAGTTTGAGGAGGCTACAATGGAAATTCACTACAATTTGACAGAAGAAGATTATATAAATTTTAATTTGTATCATATCAAAAATTCTGAAACTGGTAAACGGGCATTGGCAGTGCAAAGGTTTTTATCTCCATTATTCTTTATCATTATTTCTTATGTTTATGCTGCGATTAGTGACATGCCTTTTCTACCGCTGTTTATCACTTTTTTCATAATGAGTATACTATGGATTATCTTTTACCCGAAGCACTTTTACAAACTCATTGCCCGTAATGCTAAGAAAATGATCAAAGAAGGAAAAAATGACGGTTTAATCGGTCATCATCAACTGAAAATGACAGAAGAAGGATTAGTGGATACGTCCCTAAACAAAGAAACAAAAGTAACTTGGTCCGGCATAACAAGTTTCAAAGAAGACGAGGGATATTACTATCTTTACAACAGCTCAGTAAGTGCCTATATCCTTCCGAAAAGGGAGATTGATCATGCAGATGAAGTTAAGCAATATATTCAATCTAAGGTAATGAATAATGGTTGAATTGTGGAGGAATAAAAATGCACAGAAAAAAATATTTCACCCTTTTACCGCTAGCTCTTTTACTGGGTATTTCAACATTTTATTATCTGCCTGCTGAAGCATGAAATCGCGCTTGATGGGGCTAGGGGTCTAACGACAACAGCAAATCGTGAACGTCTATCTGATTGGACTAGTAAAATCGATCAGCTTGGTAAACCGACGGAAAATAATACCGCTAAAAAGCTTGGTGAATTTAAGAAAGAGCAAATGAATATCACAGCATAAACAAGAAAACCTATCCTCTTATGAAGAAGGACGGTTTTTTTGCGTTTTATCTTAAGGCTTTGCTCGTAAGGGTTTCCTTAGCATGTAAGCAGACAGGAGTATATGCTAAGATGTAATTAATATTGGGAATAAATATGATATATTAAGGAGATATATTATGAAAGTTAAATTAGAAGATGTTGCGAAAGCAGCGGGCGTATCTCCAACTACTGTATCTCGCGTGTTAAATAATAGGGGGTATATTAGTGAGCTGACGAAAGAAAAAGTGGAGAACGCTATTAAAGAATTGAATTATTACCCCAATGATGTTGCGAGGTCTCTGTTCAAAAAGAGAACGAATTTTATTGGACTGATCGTCCCGACAGTTAGCAATCCTTTTTTCGGGGAATTATCGTTGTATATTGAAAATATCTGTTCTTCTTTGGGTTATAAGATTATTCTTTGCAATAGTTCAGGGCAGCTTGAAAAAGAGAAAGCCTACGCAACCATGCTGATTCGACATCAAGTAGATGGTATCATTGTCTGTTCATATAATCGGGGAATTGATACATATAAGTATCCAAAGCTTCCGATTGTTGCGATTGACCATTACTTGGCACCGACAGTACCTGTAGTAGGATCTGATAATTACATGGGCGGAAAATTGGCAGTTCAGCATCTAATTGATAGAGGATGCCGGTCAATTATTCATATAAATGGTCCACTTGAATTAGAAACACCTGCTCAATTTAGGCGGAAAGCTTATGAGGACCTAATCGATAATCCGATTACATATGAATTGCTGTTTGGCGATGAGGATATGGTTTTATCGATAAGAAAAATTTTGTTGGATCGCCCGGAAACAGATGGCATATTCGCCAGTGATGATATGATGGCTGCTGCTTGTTTGCAAGTTGCAAGAGAATTGAACATCCAAGTGCCTGAGCAGCTAAAAATCATTGGCTACGATGGAACGGAAACTACGAGGAGGTTATTACCTCAACTCACAACAATTAAACAGCCAATTGAGGAAATTGCTAAAACATCTGTGAAAAAATTAATGGATATGATTGATAACCCAGAGTGTTCAGGTTCATATGAAACTGTATTGCCTGTTCACTTGTTAATCAGTGAGACAACCTAATTTTCTTAAGATTAGGTTTTTTTAGTTTTACGTGTGTCAAGCGGTTGACATGTTTGTGTACTTGACATATTATTAACTTATAAATTAGAAAACATTTAAGGGGGCTATATAAAAAATGACTACTGATTCAAAAACAAACGTATTCCATAAGAAAAAAAGTTTGTTCCAGTACATGAAACAAAATTACATGCTGTATTTATTTTTAGCCCCAGCGATTATTTTGACAATTATCTTTAAGTATATTCCGATGTATGGATCTATTATTGCCTTCAAAGATTTCAGTCCTATGAAAGGTATATGGGCAAGTGATTGGGTAGGGTTGGAGCATTTTACAAAGTTTTTAACTTCTCCTAATTTTGGAGACATTTTTATGAATACGCTTAAACTAAGTGTTTACGGCCTAGTGTTAGGGTTTCCGGTACCTATTATTCTAGCATTAATGTTAAATCAGGTGAAACGAGCATCCATAAAGAAGAATATTCAATTAATCCTGTATGCACCGAATTTTATCTCGGTTGTTGTCATTACGGGAATGCTGTTTATCTTCTTATCACCAACGGGACCCATTAATACGATTTTATCGTTTTTCATGGACAATCCAATTTCATTCATGTCTGACCCAGATGCATTTGTATCCATCTATATTCTTTCGGGTATTTGGCAGGGGGCAGGCTGGGCTTCTATCATTTATGTGGCAGCGCTTTCTAATGTCGATCCTCAGCTACATGATGCAGCAACCATTGACGGAGCATCATTGTTGCAAAGAGTAAAGCATATCGATCTTCCGACATTAAAACCTATGATGGCTGTTCTATTTATCCTTTCGGCAGGTGGAATCATGGGCATTGGATTTGAAAAAGCCTATTTGATGCAAACCGCTATGAATATTCCAACGTCTGAAATTATTGCAACCTATGTCTACAAAGTGGGGCTACAAGCCGGAGACTATGCGTATTCATCGGCAGTTGGATTATTTAACTCCATTATCAATGTGATTTTACTAGTTTTTGTGAATTACGTAGTTAAAAAACTTAATGAAGGTGAAGGTCTTTATTAAAAGGGGGACAAGGTAGGGATATGAATTATTCGAAAAAAGATCGATTTCTGCTCATGATAAATAAGTATGTCCTTATTATTGCGACGTTGATAATTCTGTTGCCATTGCTCTATGTGCTGTTAGCCTCGTTTTTAGAACCTAACGTCTTACTAAGTAAAGGCATATCGTTCAATCCGGACGATTGGAGTGTGCAAGGCTATGTGAAGATTTTGCAAAACGAAGCGATTATTAGAGGATTCTTTTACTCGATTCTGTACTCAGTTGGATTTGCTTTGGTGACAGTTATTGTATCCATACTTGCCGCCTATCCATTATCCGTTGAGGGCTTTAGAGGAACGAAAGTCATTATGATATTCTTCCTTATCACTATGTTTTTCAGTGGTGGTTTAATCCCAACGTATTTAGTGGTCAAGGATCTAGGGATGTTAAATAGCATATGGGCTATTATTTTGCCAGGTGCAATTAGTGTTTGGAATATTATTTTAGCTAGAACGTATTTCAAGGCAATCCCTAAGGAACTCCAAGAAGCGGCAAAAATCGACGGGGCATCTGATTTACTTATATTCTTCAAGATTATCTTACCGCTATCTAAACCGATTATTTTTGTTCTTGCATTATATGCCTTTGTAGGGCAATGGAATTCTTATTTTGACGCCATGATTTACTTAGAAGATGCTAAATTGCATCCATTGCAATTAGTGTTACGTTCGATTCTTATCCAAAATGAAGTACAGCCTGGCATGATTGGTGATCAGCTGGCCATGGCAGAGTTGAAAAAGATGTCGGAAATGATTAAATACTCATCTATTATTCTTTCTAGTTTACCTCTAATCATTATGTATCCTTTCTTCCAGAAGTATTTTGAAAAAGGCGTAATGGTTGGTTCAATAAAATAAAAAATGGGGGTTTTAGTATGAAAAAGGGGAATAAAGCACTGTTAGCTCTACTCGTTACGGGGTTATTATTTGCAGGATGTAGCAAGGACAGTGACGCAGCATCCGAAGCTTATGAGCTAAAAGATATCACATTTCCATTGGAAGAAGCAGTGACCTTAAAGTTCATGACACAAAGTTCGCCTTTAGCACCGACAGATCCTAACGAAAAACTAATTTACAAACGATTGGCGGAAGAAACGGGTGTCAATATTGAATGGAAAAACTATACGAGTGATTCGTTTGTTGAAAAGAGAAACTTGACAGTTGCGAGTGGCGATTTACCAGATGCTATTTTAGATGCCGGCTACAATGATTATGATCTTCAAAAGTTAGGGAAGGATGGCACGATTATTGCTGTGGAAGATCTCATCGACCAGTACATGCCTAACTTTAAAAAAGTATTGGAGGAAAAACCAGAGTACAAATCCATGATTACGGCAACAGACGGCCATATTTATGCTTTTCCATGGATTGAGGAATTGGGTGCAGGGAAAGAAAGTATTCACTCCATTGATACATTCCCATGGATTAACGTGGAGTGGCTGAACAATTTAGGATTGGATATGCCAACCAATGCAGAAGAGCTAAAAGAAGTGTTACTGGCTTTCAAAAATGATGATCCGAATGGCAATGGTCAAGCCGATGAAATCCCACTTTCTTTCATCATTAACCATGGAGGGGAAGACCTTGCGTTTTTATTCAATCCATTTGGTTTGGGCGATAACTGGGATCATACGGTCGTTTCCAATGACGGTAAAGTCGTTTTTACAGCAGCTGACGAAGGCTATCGCGATGCAATGATGTATTTTGCTGACCTATATAAAAACAACCTCATTGATGAAGAAGCTTTTGAACAAGACTTCAATACGTATTTGGCCAAAGGAAAAGACCTGAAATATGGATTATATTTCACATGGGACAAAGCCAATATTACTGGCGACAATGATCAGTATGAACTAATGCCACCACTTGCTGATGCGACAGGAAATGTCCATGTTGCACGTACAAATGGTATGGGCTTTGACAGAGGGAAAATGGTCATTACAAGTACTAATAAAAACTTGGAGTTAACGGCCAAATGGATTGACCAACTTTATGATCCGGTGCAATCTGTGCAAAATAACTGGGGAACTTATGGCGATACAGAGCAACAAAATATCTTTGAGTTTGACGAAAGTGCCAATATGCTAAAACATCTTGCATTGGAAGGAACGGCACCTGTTGAGCTAAGACAAAAAACAAATATAGGCGGACCATTAGTAATTCTGGATGAATACTATGGAACAGTTACGACAAAGCCGGATGATGCTGTGGGGAGACTAAATTTAATGAAAGAAGTAATGGTGCCACATATGAATGCCGACAATATATATCCAAAAGTATTTTTCTCTCTTGATGAGTTAAAAGAGCTATCGACGATCGAAGCAGATTTATTCGCTTATGTTCACAGAAAGCGAGCAGAGTGGATTAAAACTGGGAAATCCGAAGAAGAGTGGGATGAGTATTTAGCAGAGCTAGATCGATTGAAGTTCCCTATCTGGCTACAAATTAAACAAGTTGGTTATGACCGGAATTCAAACTAATAGAGGAGGAAATAGTGATTGACGACTTATAATCTTGAGAAGTATAAACCAACCTTACACTTTGCACCACAAAAAAATTGGATGAATGATCCGAACGGAATGGTATATTTTAAAGGTGAATATCATTTATTCTTTCAATATAATCCTAATGATAGTATATGGGGTCCCATGCATTGGGGCCATGCTGTCAGTCAGGATATGATTGACTGGCAGGAGTTGCCGATTGCCCTCTATCCAGATGAATTAGGGACGATTTTTTCAGGAAGTGCTGTAGTAGATTGGCATAATACATCGGGTTTTTTCCCGGTTGAGCCAGGAATTGTAGCGATTTTTACGCATCATTTGGATAAGGAAGATGGAACGCCGGCCATTCAAACCCAAAGTCTTGCCTATAGTCATGACCAAGGCCGAACATGGACAAAGTACGAAGGGAATCCTGTACTTCAACACCCAACAAAAGTAGATTTTAGGGATCCGAAAGTGTTTTGGCATACTGAAACGGCCAAATGGTTGATGACGTTAGCGACAGGACAAACGGTAACTTTTTACTCTTCATCAAACTTAATAGATTGGCGGTTTGAAAGTGAATTTGGGGATAATATTGGTTCTCATGATGGCGTTTGGGAATGTCCTGATCTATTTGAATTAGGTGTGGACAATAGTGAAGAGAAGAAGTGGGTGCTATTGGTCAGTATTGGGGACAGCCCTCAATTCGAGAGTGGCTCAAGAACGCAATACTTTGTAGGTTCTTTTGATGGCTCTACTTTTACAGCTGATAACCAAGAGATTCAGTGGCTGGATTTTGGCAAAGACAATTATGCAGGTGTTAGTTTTTCGGATATACCTAAGGAAGATGGTCGAAGAATTTATCTGGGCTGGATGAGTAATTGGCGCTATGCCAACCAAGTACCGACTGAGGGTTGGAGAAGTCAGATGACGTTGCCGAGAACACTAGCGTTACAACATATTGGAGATCAACTACTGGTCGTTCAAAATCCTGTCAAGGAACTAGATTCATACTTTACAAAAGTTGTTGAAATTGACGATGTGTTAATCAACAGCGAAGAGACGAAAACATTTGCTGTGGATAAGCCAAGTGTAGAGATTGTTTTAGAGATTGATAATCATGACGCGAAGCAATTCGGTATCGTGTTGTCCCATACGGAAAGCCAAAAAACATTACTAACAATAGATTCAGAGACGAATCATATCACGTTGGATAGAAAGAATTCGGGAGAAATTACATTCTCGAAAAACTTTTCGAATCTCCAAGAATTGAACCTACAAGTTACAAGTCAGGTGAAATTGCGAATTATTGTAGATTCATCGTCTATTGAAATATTCGTGAATGAGGGTGCTTATGCTGTAACGAGCTTGATTTATCCGGATAAGGTCTGTGAAGAGATTGTCCTTTTTGCATCAGGTGGAGCTATCCAGTTAACAAATAGCTATATTTCAGCAAGTCACTCATGATATGTACGGAGAGGAGAATGTGTCTTGCTAGGTGCAATTGAAGCAGGTGGAACAAAGTTTATCTGTGCTGTGGGGGATATGGATTTTAATGTGATTGAGCTAATTGAAATTCCAACGACAACCCCTGCTGAGACTATGGTGAAAGTTCAGGAATTCTTTCAACAATTTGAGATTCAAGCATTAGGAGTGGGCTCATTCGGTCCGGCTGATATTAACCCGAACTCTGCAAGTTATGGTTGTATTACAACGACACCTAAAGTACAATGGCAGCATTTTAATATCCTGTCATCGTTAAAAGAGTACTTGGATGTCCCGATGGTGTTCGATACGGATGTCAATATTGCCGCATTGGGTGAGGCGAAGTTTGGAGCTGCTCAGGATGTTGATAGCTGTATCTATATCACAGTTGGGACTGGAATCGGCGTGGGCGCGGTGAATAAGGGTAAGATGCTGCATGGAATTAGTCATCCTGAAATGGGGCATGTCACGGTCAGAAGGCATCCAGATGATCATTTCGAGGGCGATTGTCTATTTCACCGTGATTGTTTGGAGGGACTAGCCTCTGGACCAGCGATTGAAAAAAGATGGGACCAGAAAGCTGTGTTGCTTGAAGGTCGACCGGAAGTGTGGGAAATCGAAGGCTATTATATCGCTCAAGCGTTAATGACGTATATACTAACGCTATCACCCGAAAGAATTATTCTCGGTGGTGGGGTCATGAGGCAAAGACAATTGTTGCCTGTTATTTATAAACATTTGCAGGCGATGAATAATCATTATTTGGCTTTCCCACAGCTAGAGGACCAGATATCTGATTATATTGTAACACCTGGCATTGAAGGGTTTTCAGCGATTAAAGGTGCATTTTATTTGGCGAAGGGTGAGTTGTAAATAGGGACCCCCTAACACCGAAGCGGATTCAATGGCATTCTTAATTTCAACTTATCTAGAATCAAAATTCGAGATCAAATCGATTGTATTTATGCAATTGGTTTGGTCTTAAATTTTGCTTAAAAGCTCTTAAATTAGGGGGAGTGAAGATGTATTGAAAATGAAAAGACTAATTGTTACGATGATGGGGATGTTGATTTTTCTAGTCGGATGCAGTGAAGTTGAACCAGATATAAAGGGGGATAAAGATTTGGAGGTAGTGGGTCTTCGTGACAAGCCGGCAGCGAATGCTGATTATTATACGGAAATGTATCGGCCACAGTACCATTTTTCAACGCCATCAGGGAATTTAGCAGATCCGAATGGACTAATATACTTTGAAGGAGAATATCATTTATTTCATCAAAAGAATGGCAACTGGGCGCATGCCATTAGTACAGATATGCTTAATTGGGAGCATTTCCCCGTTGCTTTGGAGCATGATTTACTTGGGCAGGCCTTATCTGGTAGCACGGTTGTGGACTGGCATGATTCCAGCGGATTGTTTGATGGGAAGGTAGGTTTAGTTGCCTTTTATACGAGTACTGAGGGCGGAGAAGCACAGGGTATGGCCTATAGTAAGGATAAAGGGAGAACATGGGAGCGTTATAAAGGCAATCCGATTATTGGAAATCCAGGTATAAAAGACTTTCGCGATCCTAAAGTATTTTGGCATGAGGATACAAATAAGTGGGTAATGGTGGTTTCTACGAATCAGAGTGTTACGTTCTACAATTCTTCTAACTTGATTGATTGGACGTTTCAGAGTCAATTCGGAGATGATGAAGGTTCGCATGTCGCTGTATGGGAGTGTCCGGAATTATTCCAGCTATCTGTGGACGGGGAAAAGGGAAATAAGAAGTGGGTTCTGCATGTTAGTGTCGGGGATAATGATGTAACGAATGGTTCAACGGCTCAATATTTCATCGGAGAATTTGATGGAATGACGTTTGTAAATGACAACCCCCCAGAAACAGTACTAACAACTGATTTTGGACAAGATTTTTATGCGGCACAGTCATTTTCTGATATACCTGATGAGGATGGTCGAAGGATCTGGCTTGGCTGGATGGCGAATTGGCGCTATCCATACCAATCCCCAACAGATCCATGGATGGGCTCAATGACGATTCCGCGTGAGTTATCACTTCGGACAATTGAAGATGGTAGTATTCGAATTTTCCAAGGACCTATTAAAGAAATAGAGAGCTTACGGGCAGGTGCTCATCATGTGGAGGCATTCCAATTAGAAGGCGACCATCCGATTGATACATTTATGAGTACAACATTTGAATTTGAAATGATTGTTGAATGGGATGATGTAGAAGAGTTCGGCATTCGTCTCCGACAATCTGAGGAGGAAGAAACTGTATTTGGCGTCGATACAGCGACGAAAAAAATATTTTTGGATCGTTCAAATGCAGGGCTGAAACAATTAACGGATCGCAACGGAAATATGTTTCAGTTCGGCAATCGTCACGAAACAGAATATCCAATGGGGCGAAAACAGATTAAAATAAGAGGTCTTGTGGATGAATCTTCAATTGAGCTATTTGTCAATGAAGGTGAATTTACATTCACTAAATTGATCTATACAAAACCGACAAATAATGCAATTGAATTATATACAAAGGGTGGTAGTGTGGATGTCGTGCTATTGGACTTCTTTGAATTGAATTCGACATGGCGAAAACGTCCCCAAGCAGATGAGATGACGGGGATTGTAGTCAGTGAAGAATATATCACGTTAAAAGTTGGAGAAATGACGACTGTTAAGGCACAGGTGAAGCCGAATGGTTATGTTTATGATGAAAGCTATACATGGGAAGTTGAACTGCCGAATATAGTGGGAATCACAGAGCAGGATGATTCAACGATTTCTGTGAAAGCTTTGGAATCTGGTGTTACGAATATTACTATAAGTGATGCAAGTGGCAAGGTTACTAAGGTGATGAAGGTCAGGGTTCATTCGTGAAAATTAATGCACTCAAATTTCATAGTACGAGTAGACGCACAATGAAAACAGAAAAAGAAAAAATGCTGGCTGGCGAATTGTATCGTCCCTCGGATCTTGAATTAACAAAAGAACGGGAAAACGCTCGTCGGTTAACGAGGTTATTTAATGAGACGATGGAAAGTGAGCATAGTGAACGGACTAGATTATTAAAAGAGCTATTTGGTTCGACTGGCAAGGATCTTAATATTGAGCCAAGCTTACGCTGTGATTATGGTTCTAACATCCATGTCGGTGAAAATTTTTACGCCAATTTTGATTGTGTGTTTTTGGATGTATGTGAAATTAGGATTGGTGATAATTGTATGATTGCTCCAGGTGTACATATTTACACAGCTACTCATCCACTAGATCCTACAGCACGAATTTCGGGTGTGGAATATGGTAAGCCAGTCACAATTGGTGATAACGTTTGGATTGGTGGTAGAGCTGTAATTAACCCTGGAATAACAATCGGAAATAATGTGGTGATTGCGTCAGGTGCGATTGTGATAAAGGATATACCGGATAATGTGGTTGTAGGTGGAAACCCGGCGAAAGTTATAAAAGAGATTGATGTGGAGTGATGGCTACTTATACCACGGGATTATTAAAAGCCTAAGTACGATGAGTAAAGAAGTAATAGGATTTATGACGGAGGCTTTGAAATAATAGTTTGTGGTGATAGACACTTGTTCAACCAAGTGGCTGTCGCTTTTTTTGTGGAATTATTCGTATCCTTCCAACTCTCACTTCCTTCTGTTAATAACTGAAAATAAAGATATGTATATAAGCGAGTTTACAGTATAATTTAGCCAACGTGCTTTTAAAATGGGGGGATTACGCTGTTAGACTTGCTTGTCATAATGTTGGAGAGAGTGGGTATGATTGTAGCGGTTGCCTTCATCTTAACTCGATTTCAGTTCTTTAAAAATTTGGTTCATCATGATAAATTGAATCGCAAGCAGGAGATTACGGCGATTTTGTTCTTTGGGTTTTTCGGTATTGTGGGTACGTATTTTGGGGTTGCGCTTAATATGAATACACTGCATTTTAATAGTGTCGCAACGGTATTGACGTCGGATGAGGCAATTGCGAACTCGCGTGTTATTGGCGTTGTTGCTGCTGGTTTATTAGGGGGCTACCGTGTGGGAATTGGGGCGGGACTGATTGCCGGAATTCATCGCATGACATTGGGTGGTTTTACAGCAATCTCTTGTGGTTTGTCAACAATCGTTGCAGGGGTGGTCGCCGGTGCTTTTTATAGTAAAGGGAAAGCACTTAAACCACTTACTGTGTTTGGCATTGGTGCACTTGCGGAAGCCATGCAGATGAGCATGATTCTATTGATTTCCAAACCATATGAAAAAGCATTTACTCTGGTTGAGGTAATCGGAGTGCCGATGATTCTGGCCAATGGCGTCGGTACAGCCCTTTTTCTGTTGATTGTCCATAATGTCGTTGGTGAACAGGAGAGAGTGACGGCATTGCAGGCACAGAAAACGTTGCGCATTGCTAACCAGACACTCGGTTACTTGCGAACGGGCATGAACACAGACACTGCTCAAGCTGTCTGCACGATTTTATTTCGTGAATTACAACCCAGTGCGGTTGCCATGACGAATAAAACAGATATCCTTGCCCATGTTGGAATAGCCAGTGACCACCACAAGGTAGGCAGTCCGATTCGTACGGATGAAACAAGAGATGTCATTCATCATGGCGAGTTGGTTGTTGTCAATGATGGTACCATCCACTGTGATTATCCGGGCTGTCGATTAGGGGCGGCAGTAATCGCCCCTCTCATAAGGCGTGGAGAAACGATTGGGACGCTAAAACTGTATTATCCATCTGAAAAAGTGATTACGGATGTCAGCATCGAGCTGATTGCTGGATTAAGTTCGCTATTAAGTAACCAATTAGAAATCGCGGAAACCGATCGTGCGTATCAGTTGGCAAAAGAAGCGGAAATCAAAGCATTGCAGGCACAGATTAGCCCTCACTTTTTATTTAATTCCATGAATATTATTGTGTCCTTAATTCGAACGGATCCCGATCAGGCGAGGAAATTATTGACGTCTCTATCCTACTTCTTGCGTCAGAATGTAACAGGTACAACGGCATCTCAAATATCTTTGGAACAAGAACTGTCGCACGTAAAAGCATATTTGCAAATTACAGAAGCAAGATTTGTAGATAGACTGACCATTTTGTATGACGTGGATGATAATCTATTGGCTCAAAAGATTCCGCCTTTCACATTGCAACCAATTGTTGAAAATGCCATTCACCACGGCATTAATGATATGGTGAAAAATAGTATCATTAAAATGACTGTGCATAATGTAGGTACGGAAATAGAAATAAGGGTGGAAGACAATGGGAAGGGAATAACTCCAGAACGGATTGCCATTTTAGGATTGGCGCAGATTGAATCTGAAACTGGAACGGGAGTGGGGCTATTCAATGTTAATCGCCGCTTAATGATGACGTTTGGAGACCAAGCCGCATTATCAATCAAAAGCGAACGGAATGAAGGGGCGGTAATTTCATTTCGTATCCCCAAATTGGAGGTAGGCGTGTGATGCGAACAATCCGTACCTTAATCGTAGATGACGAACGATATGCCCGTGAAGAATTAACGTATTTGCTCAGCAAATTTCCCGACGTTCAAGTGGTGGGGGAAGCAGAAAGTGGAGAAACCGCCATTTTAAAAACAGTACAATTACTGCCAGACGTCGTTTTTTTAGATGTGGAGATGCCTAAAATGAATGGGGTCGAAGTCGCTAAAGTACTGGTAGAGTTAAAAAAAGTTCCGCTTATCATTTTTGCAACGGCCTATCCTCAATTTGCAGCTGAAGCGTTTCGAATTAATGCCATTGATTATTTATTGAAACCGTATGATGAGGGGCAACTGAAACAGACGATTGAAAGAATCGATAAAGTTGTCTACCCAAAAGAAAAAGTGGATGCGATAAGCAATCTTGGTAAATTGGCAGTTGAAAAGGAAGGTGAAATTGACTACATTTACATTAAGGATATTTTGTACATGTATCGTGATGAGAAAGTGACAAAAATTATTACACAAAAGTGTGACTATGAAATTAAGACTTCGTTGAAAGAATTGGAAAGTCGTTTAGTATCGTTTTCATTTTTTCGGATACATAAGGGCTATCTCATTAACTTGAAGTATGTTAGCCGGTTAACGCCATGGTTTAATGGGGCCTACCAACTGGAATTAGAAGGCAGAGATGAGAAGTTGTCTGTCAGCCGTAACTACGTGAAAGATCTTCGACAACGATTGGAAATGTGATAGATGAAAAGAGTTAGAGCATGTTAATCTACTACTTTCACATCTTGGGCTAGATTTAAAGCATGTTAGGCTAAAACAATCATATTATCAGAAAACTTCACCTACAATGAATGAAAGCGATGCCATTCAAAAAGGGGGAGTTTTCATGTATACGTTTATATTTGGGATAGTGCTGTTGGTAGTTGGTTATTTTACATATGGTAAATTCGTAGAGAAAGTTTTCGGGGTAAAAGAGGAACGTCAGACACCGGCTTTTGCAAACCAGGATGGTGTTGACTATGTTCCGATGAATACTAAGAAGAACTCGCTGATTCAACTGTTGAATATTGCAGGAGTAGGACCAATATTTGGACCTATCATGGGAGCCTTATATGGTCCTGTGGCCTTCATTTGGATTGTGTTCGGTGCAATTTTCGCTGGAGCTGTCCATGACTATTTGACGGGAATGATTTCAATACGAAATAAGGGAGCTCATCTTCCAGAACTTGCAGGTAAGTTCTTAGGTAAATTTATGAAGCATATCGTCAATGCTTTCGCTATCCTACTCCTTCTCCTAGTCGGAACGGTGTTCGTATCCGCGCCAGCAGGTTTGCTATATAATCTGATGAATGGCTGGATGGGAATGGGCTATATCATCGCAGCAATCTTCATCTATTACATTTTAGCTACACTTTTGCCAATCGACAAAATTATTGGTCGTGTCTATCCACTGTTTGGTCTATTATTGATCATTAGTGCGCTAGGGGTTGGTGGAGGTCTACTACTAACCGGAGCAGCAATCCCAGAAATAACATTGGCAAATCTTCATCCTGATAATCTACCCATATTCCCATTACTATTCTTAACGATTTCTTGTGGAGCCTTGTCTGGATTCCACGCAACGCAAACACCCATTATTTCACGAACGACTCAGAATGAAAAACAAGGACGCAAGATCTTTTACGGTATGATGATTGCAGAAGGAATCGTGGCAATGATTTGGGCTGCTGCAGGAATGTCACTATTCAATGGACCAATTGGTCTAAACGAACTTTTGGCTGCAGGCGGACCGGCTATGATTGTCAGCGAGGCTTCCATATTAATACTTGGTGCAATCGGCGGAACACTTGCTATACTAGGCGTTATCATTCTACCAATTACTTCTGGTGATACGGCATTCCGAAGTGCTCGTATGATCATTGCAGATTACTTCAAATTACCTCAGTTGAAAATAATGAGCCGCGTATGGATTGCACTTCCACTGTTTGCAATTTCATTTGCATTAACAAAGATTGACTTTATTATCTTATGGCGCTATTTCTCATGGGCAAATCAATCAACCGCAGTTATTGCACTCTTCGTCGCGGCGATGTATCTATTCATCGCGAAGAAAAATTACTGGATTGCATTAATTCCCGGCGTGTTCATGTTAATGGCGACGACCACTTATATTTTGAATGCTCAAATAGGTTTCCGTTTACCAATGGATGCTGCATTGATTGGGGCTACTGTCATTTCAATTATCTTGGTTTTAGTGTTCTTCAATGCGGCAGGCAAAGCCCGTGCGCAACAAATACCACTCGACTCGTATGCACCGGACTGGGATGAAACAACTAAACCTGTCATTCCGTAATATAAGAAATCGAATATTGAATAGGCGACTTGACGAGCTTAGATTGCTCATCAAGTCGCTTTTTAGTATAGTAGGGTGGAATTGACAGCAATGAGCCTTTTCATCAAAATAATTTACTACTAAATGACTTAAGCCGAACGGGTAGGTTACTAGTGAAATAAAGGGGGAGATTCATATGGAAACACGCATCGAAGAAGTTGAGGAGTTCAAAGTTAAAGGGTATGGAATGAAAGGACCGCTGTCAGAAATTCCGGGAAAATGGGACGTGCTGAATAAGGAACTTGCCGAGAAAGGCATCGTTGCGGAAGAATCATTTGGGCTTTGCCTGGCGATGAAAGATGGAGAAATTCATTACATCGCTGGTATCAAATCGAATCTTGCCGAAGGGTTGCAAAATATAGAAGAAGCTGTCGTGCCAGCCGGGAAGTTCATGGTTGCTAAGGTAGAAGGTGGAGTCCACGCGATACAAACGGCGTTTAATGTACTTATGAAAACGGATAGTATTCAACTGCGTAACAGCTTTAGTTTTGAAAGATACGTTCATCCTAAAGGTTCGGACGGGTTTGACATTGAAGTTTGGTTAGCGATTGAGTAAAGACTATAGGAGAAGAGATTACGGTGTAGGCCGCGAATCTCTTTTTTTTGTTTGAAAGAAAAATGCTAATCACTTGTTGACTCTCACGTTACGTCATACTTTATAGTTAGTTTTGAAGGGAGGCGAGATGCGATGAAAGTGAAAGAAGTATCGCAGTTGACCGGTGTTAGTGTGCGCACACTTCATCATTATGATGACATCGGTTTATTAACGCCGGATTGTACGACGGAAGCAGGGTACCGGCTTTATTCGGACGATAATTTGGCGACGTTGCAGCAAATATTGTTCTTTCGCGAACTTGGCTTCTCTTTGAAAAAAATCGGGGAGCTGCTAACAAGTCCTGCGTTTAGCCGTCAGGAAGCTTTTGAAATGCAGCGTAATATGCTCCTTGAGAAGCGAAAGCAGCTTGATAGTATGATCAATACGATTGAGAAGACAATTCAACATGGAAAAGGGGAATTAGTAATGACGAATGAAGAGAAGTTTAAAGGGTTCGATTTTGGTGAAAACCCATATGAACAAGAGGCTAGGGAACGCTGGGGTGACAAGGCAGTGGATGAATCAAATAAAAAGGCGGCACAGTTTGGGCCGGATCTCGAGAAGGAAATGAATCGTATTTACTTCAATTTAGCGAGTCTACGCCATCTGTCACCGAACTCAGATGAAGCTCAAGTAGCAATCGGCCAATGGTTTGAGTTTTTAAATAAGATGGGAAACTATTCGTTGGAAGCATTCCGAGGATTAGGGGAAATGTATGTAGCTGATGAAAGATTCACAAAGAATATTGATAAGTTCGGTGAAGGGCTCGCGGTGTTTATGAGGGATGCTATGGCGGTTTATGTCGAATAGGGAAAATAATACAAAGAGTCTAGGAAATAACTTTGCATCTCGGTAGGTCTGTGTTAAAGTCATGTATATTGGCTTACGAGAAACGTATAGTAGAACAAGGACTTTAAAATGGGGGCATCTGAACAAATGGGTGTCTATCATGGCTGTACTAATTTGCAGAGTGAACAAATTCGTTCGCTCTGTTTTTTAATTCAGTATCCGAATCATCTCGTGGAAATGAAACCCCAGCTCCTTCTGAAACGTATAGTAAGTATAAAGAAAGTTAGTTTATCGACTGTCTTGAATACCCGTTACTATCTAGGTCCCGGGTCTTAGACAGTTTCCATCCACAGCCGGTTTAGTTAACCTATCGGAACGTACATAATGGATGTAACAGTAAGAGATCGCAAGGGGTTGATAGTCATGAAAAAAACAATATATATTGTGCTTACGGATACTGGAACGTTGCTGTCAAAAGCAATTGGGATGTATACGAGGAAAGATTTAAATCATACGTCAATCGCGTTTGATGAACAGCTGAACGAGATGTACAGTTTCGGTCGGAAGCAGCGGCATAATCCATTTGTAGGCGGCTTTGTGAAAGAAAGTGCTACAGAGGGGATATTCCGACAAGCAACATGTGAGGTTTATAGTTGTGAAGTGACAATGGAAGAATACACGCGCATGCTTGATAAAATTCGCTTAATTGAACAAAATAAAGAACTTTATAAATATAATTTTATTGGTTTGTTTGGTGTGGCTCTGAATAAGGGAATTCAACGCAAGCATGCATTTTTCTGTTCGCAATTTGTAGCGATGGTCGTAAATGAAGGCGGCTTACAAATGTTTAACATTTCTCCAAGCTTAGTGCAGCCGCATCATTTTTCACAACTGCCCTGCTTAGAGCCTGTTTTTGAAGGTGATTTACAGACGTACTTAGATCAGACCAGGGGCCAGCAAGAACGGCCGCCTATTCGTATGAGTATGTGGAAAAGTTTAGCGTTTCGATTACTGGCCTAAATAAGTAACTTGTTTTTTATGAGAGCACATCGATTTGTCGAGCGGGGCTCTTTTTTTTATATCTAAATTGTGTTCTATGAAGCTAGTAAATAGGAAACGAGGGATCAAGTTGGATGAAGAACTGAAGGCTATTTTGCAACGGGTCTCTGATCTAGAAGGGGAAGTAAGTACGTTAAAACGGCAATTGGTTGAAATGAAAGCCCCTTCAAGCCATGTTGCGGAGGAAGTGAAGAATGTTCATCTGTCCTCAATAATGGGGAGTTTGCCTGAGCAACTAGTTCGGGATGAAGTTCCGATTCAGCAGAAAGTAAGGAAAGAGTTCGATCTAGAGAAAGTGTTAAGCAACTGGCTTCCGCGCGTATTTATGTTTATTCTACTGCTTGGTGTCTTATGGGGATTGAAAGTTGGAATGGATCATGGGTTTATCACCAATCCGGTTCGAGTCGGAATGGGTTATACAGGAACGATCTTGCTCTATTTTCTTGGGACGCGCTACTATAATAGTGGGAAAAAAGGATTTGGTCTAACATTGCTTGGCGGTTTTATTGGGCTTGGGATTTTGACGACATTTGCGGCACATCTTTTATATGGTTATCTGAATTTCACGATTGCATTTGTGATAGGTGTGGCTTATATTATCGCAGGGTTGTTGTTATCGAGAAAGACGAAATCGGAAACGTTGACGATCTTTTCTGGAATTGCAGGTTTTTTACTCCCTTTCTTATTGGAAGGGGAAGGAGCGACTTCCGTCCAATTCTGTGCGTACATCCTGTTGTTGTTTTTATCACTGTTTTATGTGTCACTCAGTCAAAATCATAAGTATACATTCTATGTAACGTTCGTATTATTCCATTTAACGTTGTTCGTTTATGCACTTCTGGACAGTGCGTTTGCGGAAGAATCGATACTTGTTGCGACGGTGTTAATTCAGCATGGTGTGATTTTATTCTTTTACTTAAAAGGGAGAATTTCAAGGGATGTATTTTCAGAAGCGCTTCTATACTCGAATTTTGTCTTTACAATCGGCTGGATAAAGCTACTTGGACATATGGAGGAAGTGTTTGTTTACGGCATGTTGGCGCTGTTGTATAGTGCGCTTGCGGCATACTCGTTTTGGAAGAAGGAAAGCACGCTACAAGGTATTTTGTCTGCTGTAGCCGTATTTGCGATCAGTGTCTTTATCCTATCCTTCGATATGGAGGATACTCGGGTATTTTTGATGTTACTTCTATTGAATGGGGCAATTGGAATATGGGTAGGTTTGCGTTTTGACACGCTTAGGACGATTGTGACCAGCTCAGTAATTTACTTATTTACGGTCCCAACAGTTCTGACTACGATGCAAATAAATGCATTTTGGTCCTTAGAACATGCAGTGTGGCTTGTCTTTATTGGTTCATTCAGTTGGCTATTTTACACGCTCTATCAATTTACGCCTTCTCGTTTGAAGGGCAAAACGAAGTCAATTGATAAGAGTTTGATTGTTGGTCAACTGTTTGTTCTTTTCTATATCTTTCAATTAACGGGGCTAGGGCTCGCGAATACTTATGTATCGTTTGAAACAGGTAACCATGTCCAGGCGCTTGTGTTATTGGTGATTCTTAGTGCTATGTATGTCTTCCATAGGTGGAGTAAAGGATTGTACTTGACGCATGGAGCAGTCATTCTGTTTCTGATAGCGGGTATCGGGATGTTACTGTCTGGCTTGAATTCATCTTATAAACATAGTGAGTTTTTGTTTAACTTCTTCGTACAATTTGCTTATGTGGCTGCTTTTACAGCTATAGTGTGGGCGATTATGAAAGACCGCTTCTATCTTTCGCGGAAAGAGCTGAAGTGGGAGACGCCGCAACTGGCGGTTGTCCTGCAGATTATCTATTTCATCGTCTTAAATAAATGGTACTTAGCCTTCACGAAAGCTTATGAATGGGATTTGGAGTATGTGTTGTTTGCGCATACGTTCTTGTTGTTTGCTTTTGCGTTTGTGTCAATCAGTATCGGTGGGAAAATGAATTGGAAGTATGTCAAAATTATCGGAGCAGTGCTCATTATCATTTGTGTACTGAAGCTTTTCATCGTCGACTTATCAAGCATTTCCATTCTTGTTCGAGCAATTTTGTTCACCATCGTTGGTGTTGTCGGACTGGTGTATTCACGGACGTTGTTGAAGGAAGACTGAGGCAAGAGGTAACAAATCAAAAAAGTATTTAAGCAGTGGAAATGAACAGTTCCACTGCCTTTTTATATGGATGAAGGAAGATATAACTTGCCTTGCGGATACCAGGCAAGTTGTTTCAATTAAGTGTAAAGAGCAAAAGGCTTTACTAATTTCGCAATTAATGATAAAACGTGCGATAATAAGGAAAACGATGAAGTAAGGGTGACACAATGACAAAAACAATCGATTTACAAGTAAATGCAAGAAATATTAAAGACTTCAAAAAAGGCTATCCGCTAATTTTAAAAGATGCAATTATCAATTCCAGCGTGCTTGCGACGGAAGCAGAAGGAACAATCGTACGATTAGTAGATAAAGATCGTCGATTCGTTGCGAAAGGCTATTACGGCTTACAAAACAAAGGTCTTGGTTGGGTACTGACGCGGAAAGAGGAAGAAGTAATCGACTTTGACTTCTTCGAGTCAAGAATCGCTGCGGCACTTGCGAGACGTGAAACTTTATTTGCGGATGCATACACAACAGCGTTCCGCGTGTTCAACGGCGAAGGCGACGGCATCGGCGGACTGACAATCGATTATTTCGACGGTTACTTTATGGTGAGTTGGTACAGCGAAGGCATTTATTCGCTCAAGCATCATGTCTACAGCGTGTTTGATAAAATCATTGATTACAAAGGTGTATATGAGAAGAAACGCTTTGACACGAAAGGCGGATACATCGAACAGGATGATTTCGTTAAAGGAGAACAAGGTGATTTCCCGATTATTGTGCGAGAAAATGGCATGAATTTCGCTGTCAATTTGAATGATGGTGCAATGACCGGTATTTTCCTTGATCAACGTGATATGCGTAAAGCGGTTCGCGATAAGTATTCTGAGGGTAGAAATGTATTGAACACATTCTCGTATACAGGCGCATTTTCTGTTGCGGCACTACTTGGCGGCGCGGTGAAGACGACAAACGTCGACTTGGCGAAGCGTAGTAATGCAAAAACAATCGAACAGTTCAGTGTCAACGGTATCGATTACGAACAGCAGGATATTAAAGTGATGGACGTTTTTGATTACTTCCGCTATGCAAAACGGAATGATTTGAAATTCGATCTAATCATTCTTGACCCGCCTAGTTTCGCTCGTACTAAAAAGTATACGTTCAGTACAGCGCAAGATTATCCGGCACTTCTTATGGATGCGATTTCGATTACTGAGAAAAATGGTATTATTGTTGCGTCGACGAATAATGCGAGTTTCGGAATGAAGAAATTCAAAACGTTCATCGATCAGGCTTTCGAAGAAGCTGGATCTAGGTATAAAATTCTCGAGGAATCAACATTGCCGAAAGACTTCCGGACAAACCGTGATTACCCTGAATTCAACTATCTGAAGGTTGTTATTGTGCAGAAGACGAAATAAAGTTAATCTTCAAGTAGAGGGGGATCCTCATCCCCAACTGATTGTTAGTTTAACCATTCGGGCTTTTACGGGCAGTTGCCACCCGCTTATTCTTCTTGTGTCCTTGAAGACTTGAAGTGGGTGTCTTACTGCCAGTTAATGCGGGATAAATGAAGAAAATGAAAGCCGTGCCGGAGATAATCTGGTGCGGCTATTTTTGATTCGTGGAGGAGGACAAAGGGTTTTAATCGAGAATGGATTAAGATAGAGATTGAATTGGGGTGGCAATATGATCGAGGCGATATTACATGGAATTATTCTTGCGTTTGGACTTATAGTGCCATTAGGTGTCCAAAATGTGTTCGTTTTTAATCAGGGGGCATTGCAACCGACATTCGTGAGAGCTTTGCCGGTTGTTGTGACGGCAGGGTTTCGTGACACGCTCCTGATTGTTGCAGCGGTGTCGGGTGTATCACTTCTTGTTTTAACATTTGCCTGGCTGGAAAATGTTGTTTTCAGTATCGGCATTGTCTTTCTCCTTTATATCGGTTTTGTCCTATGGAAAAGTGATGCGATGTCGACAAAAGTGGATGGCGTGAGATTTTCGACAAAGAAGCAAATCCTTTTTGCAGCTTCGGTTTCTTTATTAAATCCTCATGCAATCCTAGATACGATTGGGGTTATCGGGTCGAGTTCATTAAATTACGCGGGGGATGTAAGAATAGCATTTACATTAACAACAATCGTTGTCTCATGGCTTTGGTTTATCGGGCTCGCAACTGCGGGGCGTTATTTCGGTAAGTTGGATTCAACTGGTAAGCTTATGGCACTGTTGAATAAAGTATCTGCTTTGGTCGTCTGGGGAGTCGCTGTCTATATGGCAATAAAATTAGCGGGGAACATTGGATGAATAATGGATAATAGCCGCACACGGAATCACTCGAATAAGGCTCATTGTGTGCCTAGAAAATTAGTAAACCCCGTACTGTGGATAAGTTGTAACGTAGAGATTTTACGTCTAGACTCAAGCGCCTTTGTTCTTGCCATCAAAGCTCCAGAAGTTCCGCATTCAATTTTGCAAAATCATTCCGTCGACGTAACCTTGAATATCATCAACGTTAGCAACATGAAAAAAGCGTACGGAACAAACATCGTTTTAAAAGGAGTGGATTTTCAAGCAAAAGAAGGCGAAGTCATTGTGGTTATCGGGAAAAACGGGGCGGGTAAATCAACAAAAATACTTCGATAAGCTTTCTGGAGGATGGAAGCAAATTGTGAGCCTGGCAATCGCCTTATTATCGGTATTTTCTTCGGTGCATTTCTCGCAGTCATCATGCTTGCAGATGAAGTGTTGAACCCATATGGTGGTAGGCTATTTGAAGGTTATTCATTAGGGAAAGGAGTGCGTATTTGACAAGTACATATGTAGAGTGGGAAGGCCATAAGCTGAAGCTGACATGGGAGAGTGGTCTCTTGCCGAAAGGGGATTTGATCACGAGTGTCCATGGCTTCTGTTTTAAGGACGAGAAACTGTTAATGGTTGATTTGGATGATCGGGGTTGGGATTTTCCGGGTGGTCATATTGAAGTCGGTGAAACTGCGGAGGTGTGCTTTAAACGCGAGGCGATGGAAGAAGGCTATGTAACGGGAGATTGCGTACTCCTCGGTTCAATTGAAATCGACCATAATGAAAATCCGTTGTGGAATGAACTGAGTCCTTATCCGAAAATAGGTTATCAAGTTTTTTATAAAATGGACATTACGGAATTACATCCTTTTGAAGCGGGTTATGAATCAAGCAGAAGAACTTTTATCTCATCCGAAGATGTCTCCAAATACTATACAGGTTGGCATGCAACGTATGAACAGATTATGCGTGAAGCGTGGGGAAGGTGTATAAATGAAAATTAGGAAATTGCTACAACATGAAACCCCGCCTTTTGAACTTCTACTTCTTGCCGACCCGTCGCGGGAACTGGTAGAGCAGTATATAGCCAGTGGGGAGTGCTGTGTTGCTGAAGAAGAAGGCGAAATCGTTGGTGTCTACGTGCTTGTCAAGTTGGGTGTTACAACGATGGAGATTATTAATATAGCTGTAAATGAGCGTATCCATGGTCGCGGGATTGGTAAGAAGTTAATGGGTGACGCAATACAGACCGCAAAGGTGAAGGGCTGCAAGCGGCTTGAAGTTGGGACGGCAAATTCCAGTCTAGGTCAATTGGCGTTTTATCAGAAATGCGGGTTTCGTATCGATGGTGTTATAAAAGACTTTTTCGTTGATCGCTATGAGGAAGAAATCTTTGAAAACGGCATTCAGTGCAGGGATATGATTCGACTATCAATGACTATTTACTGATTGATTTAGGTCATTTAAGCTTTAACGCCAGCGTGGATTCTCCCATCTAGGTTGTCACAAATACGTCCCGTGACAAGTCTCTCTACATCTAGTAAACTTGAAGTAATGTGTTGTGAATTTTCTGTGAGGAGTAGCTAACTGTTGACTGAAATGTGTGATAACATATAAATTCATAGTATAATATAGGCATGAAAACAACATATAAACCAAAATAATTCGCAGAAATGTTGAATGTGACGGTCAAAACATTACAGAATTGGGACAACGCTCAAAAGTTAATTGATTACCGAAACCCACAAGGAAGAAGGTTCTATACGCACGAGCAATATGCAGCGTATATGGGGATTTAGAAAGAAAATAAAGTAGGTAAGATTGTTATTTATTGGCGTGTTTCAAGTGCGGGTCAAAAGGAAGACTTGGCGAACCAGCTTTCTTTTTTACGCGACTTTGCCAATGCTAGAGGATTAATTGTAGACGAAGTATTGACTGACATTGGAAGTGGTTTGAATTACAAACGTAAGAAATGGAACGTCTTGTTAGACGATTACTTTGAGGGTAACGTTACGACGATTCTCGTTGCACATAAAGACCGTTTCGTTCGTTTTGGCTACGACTGGTTTGCCTCTTTCTTAGAAAAACGGGGCGTTGAAATTTTGGTTGTCAAAAATGATTCATTATCACCCCAACAAAAGTTGGTTGAAGACTTAATCTCAATTATTCATGTCTTTAGCTGTCGCATTTACGGATTACGTAAATACAAAAAGAAAATAGAGGAGGATGAAAGTTTTGAAGAAAGCCTATAAAACAGAAATCCTTCTCTCTGACCAACAACAGCAAGAAGTCAACCAAACCATCGGCGTTTGTCGATACGTCTATAATTTATATCTTCATACTGCACAGGAACACTACAAAGAAACGAAAAAACACTTATCTGGTTACGACTTTTCTAAATGGCTTAACAATGTCCATTCGAAAAAAACAGACCACTGGATTAAAGATGTCTCTAGTAAAGCTGTGAAGCAAGCTATCATGAATGGAGATAAGGCATATCGGAATTTTTTTAAAGGATTGTCTAAGTTTCCACGCTTCAAAAAGAAGAAGAACCAAGATGTAAAAGCTTATTTCCCGAAAAACAATACAACAGACCTGACAGTTGAACGTCATCGAATTAAAATCCCAACGATTGGTTGGGTAAGACTAAAGGAATATGGTTACATCCCAACCAAAGCCCACGTTAAAAGTTGTACAGTTTCTTGCAAAGCGGGGCGCTATTTCATTTCTACTTTGTGTGAAGAAGATTCATCTAATGTAGTTGAAGCGCCCAAGCATGATGGGATTGGTATTGACCTAGGTATTAGCACTTTAGCGGTTTGCAGTCATCATATCCAGTTTGAAAACATCAATAAGACTCAAGCAGTCGCCAAGTTAGAAAAGCAATTAAAGCGACAGCAGCGAAAGCTAAGTCGCAGCTATGAACAAAATAGGAGTAGAGAGAGAGGTGAATTCTGCGCTAAAAATAGGCAAAAACAACTCGTAGTTGTTCAAAAATTGCACGCTAGACTAGCGAACATCCGACAGGAATACATTCGGTATGTTGTGAGTGTGTTGGTGAAAACCAAACCAGCTTATCTTACAATTGAAGATTTAAACGTCAAAGGCATGATGAAAAATCGGCATTTATCTAAAGCTATCGCACAGCAATGTTTTTATGCTTTCCGGGAAACGCTTACTGCTAAATGCGTTGAGAAGGGTATCGAACTCCGACTAGTAGACAGGTGGTATCCATCCTCTAATCTTTGTTCAAATTGTGGTGCCAAAAAGACAAAACTAAGTCTTTCTGAACGAACATTCACGTGTGACAATTGTGATACTGTTCTTGACCGAGATTTTAATGCAAGTTTGAATCTGAAATACGCAAAAGAATATACGGTTCTCATCTAACGAAACCGCATATATGTAGGGTGGGCTACATCCGAATTTACGCCTGTGGAGTGCTAAATCAACCGTAGTAGTGAGCAGTTGACGAGACGGAGTACGAAGAAGCAGGAAACCGTCTAGCGTAGAAAAACAAATACGTTTTTCTATGTTTTTAGTAGCAGAGATGGCGCTATGAAACGGATACTCATACTTCTTTTCATTGTCGGTATGATGGCGGGCTGTTCGAATGTGTATAGCGCAGAAGAGGGCTATCGCATGGCGGTTATCAATCACGGCTTCCCGGTTCCGAAAAATGCGAGCGAACTAAAGCCAGAAGCGTGTACGACAGAAATTGCGAAATCTGCAAAGTACAAGCTGAATAATATTGGTGGGGAGCAGGGAGAACCGCCCGAGCATTACTTGGAGGAAATAAAGAATTGGGGCTGGATGGAACTTGAAGATGAACGAAAAGGGAATATCCACTTCTACGAAAAAGAAGGAAAAATCATGTCACTCATTTTTAAAGAAAATGTCTTTGATGTGTTTGAAATGAGTAGTGAAGTGAAGATGTAGGAAACTCAAGTACTGTGGATTTATTTTTTTGAAACTATTTAGCATGTTCGTACGTACTAGTAACAAGAGATGATTGTGATGAAATGGAAAGTGGTCATTTCAGCATACTATCCGGACTATATAGTATTGCTAGTAACACAAGCATTTGGGATTCCAAGGTATTTGGATGATTTGTCAGGTCGACTCTGAGGTTTTACTAGTCATTGTCCAATGACGACTACATAAGTCGTGAAAGTTGAGTTCGGCGTTTGCATTGCAGGGGAGAAAAGGCTATAGGGGATCTTCATTTTGGTAGTTCGTTATAAGATGTAGTAAAATATATATTGATGGTGTTTTTGCGAAAAGAAAAAATTTTCATTAAAATGTAAAGGAGTGATTATTTTGGCGATTATTTTACAAAAGGGTCAAAAAATCGATTTAACGAAGGGTCATCCAGGTCTTGAGAAGATTACTGTAGGGCTCGGTTGGGATCCAATTCAGAGTAAGAAAAAAGCTGGCGGATTACTCGGCGGACTTTTCGGTGGTGGCGGTAGTGGTGCTTCAAATATGGATATCGACGCTTCTGTTATTATGCTTCAAGACGATAAATTTGCGAGTAATGACAACTTGGTTTACTTTGGCAACTTAAAAAGTAAATGTGGTAGCGTAACGCACACAGGCGATAATACCACTGGAGAAGGCGACGGGGACGACGAGCAAGTGATTGTTGACTTGAAGAAAGTACCTGCAAACGTTAACAAACTTGTATTTGTCGTAAACATTTACGATTGTGTAAAACGTAAGCAAGACTTCGGTCAAGTGGAAAATGCATTTATCCGCGTTATGAATTCTGCGAACAATGAGGAATTACTGAAATTCAACCTGTCTGAAAACTACGCAGGTTCAACGAGCTTAACTGTAGGGGAAATATATCGTCATGGCAGTGAGTGGAAATTTGGTGCAGTGGGGTCTGGGTCATCAGATTCAGGTCTTGGAGATATGGTTAAAAGGTATTCATAAACTATAAAAAACAGAAAAGAGGATGACATAAATGGCTATTTCATTGAGTAAAGGACAAAAAGTAGATTTAACGAAAAGTAACCCGGGATTAACAAATATCACGGTTGGTGTTGGCTGGGATACGAATAAATATGACGGTGGAAAAGACTTCGATTTAGATTCATCTATATTCCTATTAAATGCATCAGGTGTATGTGCAGATGAAAAAGATTTCGTTTTCTTCAATAACCTTGAGGGTGGAAATGGTTCTGTTGTTCATACTGGTGATAACTTGACTGGTGAAGGTGATGGAGACGATGAGCAGGTCAAAGTCGCACTTATGAATGTACCAACTACAGTTGAAAGAATTGCGTTTACGATTACAATTCATGACGCAGAGCAACGTAGCCAGAACTTCGGGCAAGTTTCGAATAGTTATGTAAGACTTGTCAACGATGCAAACGGTGAAGAGTTAATCCGATATGATCTTGGAGAAGATTTCTCTATTGAAACGGCTGTTGTTGTAGGGGAACTGTACAGACATGGTAGCGAGTGGAAGTTCAACGCGATTGGCAGCGGTTACCAGGGCGGACTAGCTTCACTAGTAAAGGATTATGGACTACAGGCTTAATTGAATGATGTAGCTATATAGGTTGAATAGATGAATACCTATATAAACTAAGCGAAGGCGCCTTACAAGGGGTAGCCGAAGCCATAAGACTGGTGGCGAAGCTACCTGGCTTATGGCGGGAGGCATCCCCTAGCGCCGAAGCGGTATTCAATGGAAACTCACCCATTCAATCTATATAGTTATGGAAATTCAGCGTTCTAATCATGATAAACAGGAGTGATTCAGATGGCGATTACTTTATCAAAAGGTCAGAAAATCGATTTGACGAAAACAAATCCAGGCCTTGTAAGAGGTGTTATCGGACTTGGATGGGATACCAATAAATATTCTGGCGGACAGGAGTTTGACCTTGATGCATCTGCGTTTCTAGTGGATGCAAGCAATCGTTGCCAGAATGATCATGACTTCATTTTCTATAATAATCTTAAGCATCCGAGTGGCGCTCTTCTACATACGGGCGATAATCGGACGGGCGAGGGAGATGGGGATGACGAGCAAGTAATCGTCGATTTCCCTAAAATACCTGCGTACGTTGACCGCATTGGTATTACAGTAACAATTCACGATGCAGAAGCACGAAGTCAAAACTTTGGTCAAGTATCAAATGCCTTTGTCCGATTATCAGATGAAGCGACTGGTGAAGAGTTGCTACGTTTCGATTTAGGAGAAGATTTCTCAATTGAAACGGCTGTTGTTTTCTGCGAACTGTACAGGCACGGGAATGATTGGAAGTTCAATGCGATTGGTAGCGGATTCTCCGGAGGCCTTGGAGCGCTTTGCCGAAATTATGGTTTAGAAGTATAAATTTACGAGCTGGTAAAAGGTTGAAGTCTTTTATTGTTTTATTATCAGGAGGAACTAATGGAGATACTTAATGGAATAATTGATACATATGCCGCTTTTTTTGATTGGGGTATGTGGGTGGAAGTATTATCAGATCCAGTCAGTTGGGGCTTAATCGGTACCCTTATCATACTTGAAGGGTTATTGTCGGCTGATAATGCTCTTGTTTTGGCGGTCATGGTCAAACATTTACCAGAAAAACAAAGAAAAAAAGCTTTGTTTTACGGGCTTCTTGGTGCTTATGTCTTCCGCTTTATCGCAATCGGGGTCGGTGTTTTCCTCATTAAATTGTGGTGGGTCAAGGCATTAGGTGCGGCTTATCTCGCTTGGTTGGCGATTAAATACTTTATGGATAAGTCTAAAGAGGCAGGAAATGACGATGAAATTGCAGGGATGAAAACAGAAGGTATTCTAATCCGTCTTTTCGGTACATTCTGGGGAACGATCGCTGCTGTAGAGATTATGGACATCGCGTTTTCAGTAGATAGTGTCCTTGCTGCTTTCGGTGTCAGTGAACAGATTTGGGTACTTCTTCTTGGAGGAATGCTTGGTGTCTTGATGATGCGTGGAATTGCCGGCGTATTTTTGAAGTTAATCGACAAAGTACCTGAACTTGAAACGTCAGCGTATGTGCTAATTATGTTAATCGCGATTAAAATGGGATTGAGCGTTGTTGGTTTCGAAGTCCACCATTACGTATTCTTTATCATTCTAATCTTGACATTTATAGCTACGTTCGTCGTTCATAACATGAATAAAAAGAAAATGGCTTAATACAAAGACAAAAAGAAGGCTAGCCCCTTCTTTTTTCTTTTACCCTAAATCGAATAATAACTAAGGTTGGTGCTCAGATTGAAGTATTTTAATGACGTAGCCGCTATAGGCATAGAAGATTTATTTTATCGGAAGCCGGTGACGGTTACGAAGTATACCGATAAACAACGGCTGTCATACAGTCTGGGTGCTCTATTGTATATGCCAGCAACACGGGAGGATATAGCCCATCTCATTATTACCAACAAATTTAAGGAGCTTGTCACAGTAGCCATCTGTCTTGAAGATGCAATAGGCGATCATGAGGTTGAACATGCGGAAAATAAACTGATTACGCATATGCAACAAATTAGCGCTGCAATTGAGGACGGCCGGCTTACAGAAGAAACGACTCCACTTATTTTTGTCCGGGTAAGAAGTGCACAACAGATGCTGGATATAGGGGAGCGGCTCGGTGATTCATTGGGAAATCTTGTTGGCTTTGTATTTCCTAAGTTTTCATCGGATAATGGGGAAGACTATTTATCGGGTCTGCGACTGTTGAATGAGCAAGCGAACACGGTGTTATATGGTATGCCGATTCTTGAATCGCCTAATGTGCTGTACAAGGAGCGTCGGTTGAACGAATTGCTACTATTAAAGGAGATAGTCGATCGGTATGCCGAATTCATTCTAAATATCCGGATTGGTGCTACTGATTTATGTGGGCTTTACGGGTTGAGAAGGGATAGTGAGACTACTGTCTATGAGATTTCTATTGTCAATGAGCTAATTACGGATGTCGTCAATATATTTGCCAGGCAACATGATGGTTTCGTAGTATCGGGCCCAGTGTGGGAACATTTCTCATCGAACGGTCGAATCTTAAAACCACAACTCCGTGAGACGCCATTTCAAGAAAGTTCAGGTTCAGTGGGTCTTCTTCTGAGAAAAGAATTGATTCGGAAAGATTTTGACGGGCTAATTCAGGAAACATTGCTGGATAGAGCGAATGGATTAGTCGGGAAAACGATCATTCATCCATCTCACCTTTTACCCGTTCAAGCATTGCACGTCGTCACGAAGGAAGAATATGTGGACGCGCTTAGTATCTTCCAGCAGGCGACAGGTGAAAAAGGCGTGTTCAAAAGTGAATTTATGAACAAGATGAATGAGATTAAGCCCCATTTATACTGGGCACAAAAAGTGTTAATTAAGTCTGATATATACGGGGTGTACAATGAAAACATCACATTCATCGATTTATTATCCGAGTAACTACACGCATGAAGTTTGCGAGTCTATGCAAGTACATGTACAAATCGAACAAAACCCATATGATCTTTCAGTTGGAAATTTATATGAGATGGCCGCGAGAATAAACAAAAAACGTTCTTTTTTATTCGTTAGTAAAGTGCTTGGGAAGCATATCCCTATATCGCCCGAAGTGCCCATGATTGCATCGGCATTGCTGGCCTCTGTTTATTATGAAGGTAAGACAACTAAACAAATGCCTGGAAAAGAACTGCTCATCGAAGCTGTTAAGGATAGTTCTCCGAAGAACTTGCAGGCAGCGTATTCGATTGTACAACAGCTACAATGTCAACTCGATGAGCCGGTTGTGTTCATCGGTTTTGCGGAAACAGCAACGGCGCTCGGTCACGGCGTTTTTGACTGTTTTTCGGACGCCACTTACATTCATTCGACAAGAGAAGTGCTTGCTGATCAAGAGGTGATTCTCTACTTTGAAGAAGAGCATTCCCACGCTACAGATCAGCGTTGCTATGCCCCGGAACAGTACTTGAATAATGACCACTCGATTTGCCTGGTGGATGATGAAATTACGACTGGTAAGACTGCATTAAATATCATTGCTTCTATTCAGAAGCGTTTTCCACGTAAGGAATATACAATCTTATCGCTTTTGGACTGGCGAAGTGAGGAAGATCAGCAACGATTAAAAGCGTTTGAGAAATTGCATGATGTTCGCATCTCGACGTATGCTTTATTGACCGGAACGATTCAAGTAGAAGGAACACCTGGTTTAGCTGAAGGTACCCCTATTATTGGCGAATCGATTGTTGAAGTTCCGGGTTATGAGAGAATTAGTCTGAAGTCATTGCCTATCCCTCTTCCACACTATACCTATTCATCAATTGATTCTTCTGGATTTAAAAATGGTTCCAATTATTCGGCCCTGACTGGAAGATTCGGTATCCCATCGGACAACAAACAAGACGTTGAGGCATATTGTCAGCGTGTGGGAGAATACTTGCAGAAGTATCGTACAGGAAAACGGGCATTATGTTTAGGTACTGGGGAATTCATGCATATCCCGATGAAAACAGCTGTTTACATGGGGGAGGGTATATCGTATCATTCAACGACGAGAAGCCCGATATTTCCAATTGACCAAGAAAGTTATCCAATAAAAAATAGAATGGCTTTCGAAAGTCCCGAGGACCCGGCAACTATGAATTATGCGTATAATGTATCCGACATGGAATACGATGAAGTCTTTTTATTTTTTGAACGTCCAATAGATGACAACAGGCTTGAACCGATATTACGCCAGTTCAAAGGATTTCCTGCAATCAATATTGTAGACTTCACTTGAAAGGTGTGAGTAGAAGATGCAACAAATAACGCAAATGCTAACAGGAAGTTATTCATCTGAAGATGTCGTTTTTCTATTGAAAGATCTATCAGGTGCGAGCCTTGAAAGAAGTCTGAATGAACGGGAAGAGGCTATTCAAGGCGGCGCCCATTATTCGGAAATGCTTCCCATTGAATACGAGCCGACCGAAGCTTATTTAAATCTTTTTTATGAATCGCTACATACTTCAAAGCGAAAAGTAGCAACAGCGGTCGGCGCGGTTTCGGAACTCCTCATTGAGAAAAAAGGGGAGGAACTTGTACTTGTTTCCCTTGCGAGAGCTGGGACTCCGATTGGTATCTTGATGAAGCGTTATATTCATGCGGTATGTGGAGCAAATTTACCGCATTATAGCGTATCGATCATCCGAGGACGTGGCATCGATGAAAATGCCATGCTGTATATTACGAGTCAACATCCTGATAAGCGCATCGTTTTTGTCGATGGCTGGACAGGTAAAGGTGCGATATCTATAGAACTGACAAAGTCTGTTAAGTTGTTTAAAGAAAAATATGGCATCATTCTGGACGATGAACTTGTTGTGTTGGCGGATCCAGGGTATTGTTCTTCTTTGTATGGTACGCGTGAGGATTTTCTAATTCCTAGCGCCTGCTTGAATTCAACAGTATCTGGTCTAGTCAGCCGCACGGTGCTAAACAGCCGTTGGATAGGTTCGACGGATTTCCACGGAGCGAAGGTCTATTCAGAACTCCGAGATAAAGATGTATCGAATCATCATATTGATGTCATTACGGCAGAATTTGAAGCGGCAGCCCCGTTAATCGAAGCGGCGAAAGAAGCCTTAAAGCAAACAGATATGACGCCAACTTGGCAGGGAATGAAAACAATCGCTTTAATCCAGGAACACTTTGGAATTGAAAATGTGAATCTTATCAAACCTGGTGTTGGCGAAACTACGCGTGTTCTTCTACGACGTTTACCTTGGAAGATACTGGTTAAGGATTTAAATGACCCACGACTTAAACACATTTTTCAATTGGCAAAGGAAAGGGCTGTACCTGTGGAGGTTTATGAACAGATGACTTATACTTGTTGTGGACTTATCAAACCGTTGGAGAAAAAAGTATGATGTTTGCAAGTGATTTAGACAGGACAATGATTTATTCTCATCGGGGATTTGGCGGGGAAATCTTGAATATCCCTGTTCGCACTATTGAAGTAGCTAATGGAAAAGACATTTCATTCATGACAAAAAAAGCGATTGCATTATTACACAAGTTGTCTGAAGAGATGATGTTTGTTCCAGTAACGACAAGAACAACTGAACAGTATAGTCGAGTCTCGCTATTCCATGAAGAAATACGTCCTACATATGCAATTACTTGTAATGGCGGTGTTGTACTAAAAGATGGAAAGATTGATACGCATTGGCAGGATTATATCTGCACTAAAATAGATGGAAGTGCCGCTTCAGTAGATGATGTCAAGCGGAAAATAGAAGAGACTGCGGATGCGTCTTGGTTGAACTCGATACGCGTGGTAGATGGATTTTTTTTGTACATGATTATCAACCCACCGCTATCAACTGAACGGGTCAAGTATTATTCACAGTGGGCGGAAGAGCATGGCTGGTCCTTTTCAGTTCAAGGCAGGAAGGTTTACTTCATTCCATCATTCATTAATAAATGGGATGCTGTGAACTATGTTGCGAAAAAAGAAGGAAAGCAAACGGTTTATACGGCAGGTGATTCCAATCTGGATGTCTGCTTGATTGAGCAGGCGGATTTCGGTTTGATACCACGTCACGGGGAAGCGGCAGCTACATTTGGTCACCTTGGAATGACACAAAAAACAGGGATATTGGCATCGGAGGAAATCATTGAAACGATTCTTTCGAAGCGCCTCCAATTCATTCCTGGAATCCGGTGAAGCTATCGGACTACGAACCTTCCATTGATGCATAAAAATAGGTGATTGGGGGGATTGAAGATGATAAGGAAACTGATGTTAAAGAAGATTGATTATTCGAATTGGGCGACCGAACTCAGCAAACCAATTGCCGCCCGCCCTGATTATCAATTGGGAGAAGACCGTATACAATACAGTCAGATTGCTACACGTATTGTCGGATCAGGATTCGATGAAACAGAATATATGATTGAATTATACACAGCTAGCCAGGCCCCTGGAGTGTATGTATTGTCTGAAACTCTTGATAAGACAATGCCGCCGGAACGCTTTCAATCCATCCAACGTATTTATGATCTTATTCAAGAACAACCGAATCTATCGATTAATCGATTTGTTGCCTTTTTGGAGGGTGCACAGTTGCTTCCGAAATACGGAGAAGACCCTGATTTCAATAGATTAGTCAGGTCAGCACTTATTGAGGTGCTTGAACTATTCAAGAAAAATCATGCGGGTGCATTTCATCATCCGGAATTCCGACGCGTTTTTCTGGATATCATTAAATGGACGTGGAATCACATCGATCCATGGGTGAAGGGAACACCAATCGATAAAGATATACCTCACATCATCTGGTATGGCGATATGAACAAAAGTCAGATGTATTTTCTGTTCTACACCATCTTGTTGGGAATGGATGTTGTTATTCTTCATCCGGAAGGGAAAGACGAATTTAAAGAGCTTGATCCTGAAAGCAAATGGTCGTTCTTGACTGAATATCCGACCACGATGAAAATTCAACCTTTCCCACAAGAAGAGCCGAAACGACAAGGGACAGTCGCGTACCGTGCTTCAAAAGAAATCGATCATGTACTTCACCATGAAGGTTCTGCTTATTATAAGCCATGGCAATTCCGCAACCATCTCCCCGTGGCAGTTACATTAAAAACGACATATGACGAGATCTTTCTATTGGCGAAAGAAAAGGCGTTTATACGCCCAAGCTTTTCGGCCAATGGCGATGAAGTGAAGATACCTGCATTGTTCGCAAAAGTTTCTGGCGTTTCGACCAGTCGAAAAGAGTATTGGGATAAAATGCATCGGCTCACTAGTCAACCGAATTGTCTAGTAGTGAAGAAATTCCCTTTTATACAAGAAACTAAAGCGAATAATCAATACCATTACCAACATGCACTTGGCAAAGACGGTCGTTTAGTACCGGAAAAAATGATGCAAGGAAACTGGTGGCAGTACGGCCAACTACATGATGGTGCTCAAAAAGGACTTGCAGCGGCTATTTCAAGGATTTGTGCCAATTCCAAAATGAAGGCTCAACCGGGGGAAACGCCGGAACAAGTCGCACTCTATCTATTTACACAGGCAACTTCTATACCGGAAGAATTGATCAATCTTTTGCAGACATTTGATTATGCGCAAGAGATTCCCAAAGTGATTTTATATAACAATGAAATTAATGGTATTTTGTCTAGGGCGGATGCAGCATTGCTGTTACTGTTGAATGAAATTGGACTTGATATCGTATTATACAATCCACCCGGTCACAATGATCTGGAGCACTTTATAGGAAAAGAGTATTTTGATCATCATATGTTAGAAGATATGGTGTTCGATCTATCTTTCCAGGAGAACAAAAAGGATGTATCAGTTGTAAGCGGTTTTTTAAATCGACTTTTTAACGGAAGGGATTGATTGTCATGGAAGAAACGAAGAATTATGAAGTGGAAGTATTGACTGAAAATAAAGCGGAAGCACTACGTTTACAGTTGCGACAGGATCCAGAGGTCCAAAACTTAGTCCGATCAATCGATACTAGAAATCAGACCGGATTATTAGAATTCGGCAAAGAACCGGCAGTTGAAATTTCCACGTTTGCGGATCGCATATTGGCTTCTATGCGTTCGTCGAGTGTAACTGATTCAGGCGAAATGTTGAAACAACTTGGGAAAACGATGGATAAATTCGATAAAAATGACTTTGACGAGCCAAAAGGTTTTTTGGGGAAATTTTTCAAACGTGGGGATAAATTAATTGAAAAAGTGTTCGGTAAATACCAAACGCTTGGCAAGGAAATTGAAGGCATACACATCGAAATTTCAAAGTATAAAGATGAAATGATTCGTTCAACGACCAATATGGATGAAATGTATGACCAAAACTATAACTATTATATGGCGCTTGAAAAGTATGTTGTAGCTGGGCAGATTAAAGCTGAAGAGCTGAGAGCGCTCGTTCCGGGTCTTGAACAAAGATCAGCGGGCGGCGATCAGTTAGCGCAGATGGAATTGGATACAATGAGTAATGCGATTCAGTCACTTGAGGAACGGGTGTATGATCTTGAGATGGCTAGAATGGTCGCATTGCAGACAGCACCTCAGCTTCGAGTCCTACAACGCGGAAACACGAAACTTATTGGGAAAATAAATTCGGCATTCATAACAACGATTCCAATATTTAAAAACGGTATTATCCAAGCTGTTGCTGCGAAACGTCAAAAACTTGTGGCGGATTCTATGGATGAACTTGATAAAAGGACTAATGAAATGCTACTCAAAAACTCGCAGAATATCGCTAGACAAAGTGTTGAAATCGCTCGTACTGCGGGTGGTCCGAGTATTAAAATTGAAACAATTGAAGAGAGTTGGAGCACAATCGTAAAAGGTCTTGAGGAAACGAGAGCGATTGAAGATGAAAACAAACGTACAAGAGAAGATGGTTTGAAACGGATCGCACAACTACAGGACAGCATGAAAAATTTCGGTAGGTGATGGTAATAAAAATGACTATACATCAATTGATGTATAGTCATTTTTATACTTTACGAACTCATTTAACTTAATCGTCTTCACGTCTAAAGAATCCGTAAACGCCAGCAGTTTGAACAATATTTGTAAACGCATTTGGATCTGTTTCGCTAATTATTTTTTCCAAATCATATAATTCATAACGAGTGATGACGAGATAAAGCATATGTTTATCTTCTTTCGAATACGCACCTTTTGCGGGAAGAATCGTTATGCCGCGTACCATTTTTTGATGAATCGCTTGCTGCAATTCATCTGCTTTTTGTGTAACAATCATGGCGGTTACTTTTTCATGACGTGTATGGAGTGCGTCAATCACGACTGTTGTTACATACAACGCTAACATCGTATACAACGCATTTTCTAGTTCATAGAGAAAGCCTGCTAAGGCAATTATGACACCGTTCAGCAGTAAGAAATAGGTTCCTATTGGCTTATCTTGTAAGCGTGACAGGACCATGGCGATAATATCCATTCCGCCAGTAGAAGCCCCTAATTTCATCGAAATCCCAACGCCCACTCCCGCAATTACACCGCCAAACACTGCATTTAGAATAATATCGTCTGATACAGATAGAACGGGTAAGAGTTCTAAGAAAATCGTAACAAAGATAACGGACACGATGCTATAGATGGTAAATCCTCTACCTACTTTGTACCACCCTAATATAAAGACCGGGATATTAAATAATAACAATAGAATACCGGTGCTAACTTCAATGCCTGAAAAATCTTTAAATACACTAGATGTCAGTTGCGCAGCACCTGCGAATCCGCTGGCATAGACATTTGCATTGATTAAAAAGAAGTTAAGTGAGATTGCAAGTAACAAGGAACCAAAGATGACGACAATAATACGTTTTGCTTCTAAGAAGAACATAGCAACCTCCTGTTGTTTTGAATAAGGATAAAATAATTTGTTAGAACCTCCATTGTAACGAACCTTATATAGAAATGGTACCGTTCGAAAGAATGTATACATAAGTAGACATCCACGCAAGGGCAAGAACGGAACCCCCCTTACGATTCGCATTGAAAGGCTTTCACTTTCACATCAAAGGTATACAGCGACATCACACAGTCATCCCTGGATGAATCTAGGGACTTCTGAGGATCAGAATTTCTGCCCTGATGGGTGATCCAACACCAACTAATTGACATGTATGTTGCCGGAAACTGCGATTTCATGGGCACACTTTCTTCCTTACAGGTTCAGTGTGGCATTGCCATCGCAAGGCAACCAATCGTTCAAGTTCAGCTTAAAATACATGATATAAAAGTTCGATTTTCTGACCAAAAGTATATGACTTCCATTGTTTGCTGAGTTCTTTCCATTGCTCAAATCGTTTTTTTAGCATAATTGAATCTTGATTTCCTTGAATTAACCGGTTGGTGGGGACCTGTTCTGTCTTTTTCAATTCCAAGCCCCTCCTTGCAATCACCATAGCTGCACTTCCGTGTGAACTTAATCCATACTTTTTCATAAATTTATGCTGTCCAATTTGGCTGGTATACGCAGGATTAACAGCCACAACTGCAATGCCGTATTTTCGGCATTTGCTCGTTAACATGGATTGATACGAAGAATAGGCAAAGCCACTTAACATTTTCGCCTGCCGATTCGAGAGCTGTTTCAGTTGTTGTTTTTTCTTTTTAAAATCTAATTTTTCGTGGGCGATTGGCTTTTGTTTTACTACTGCATAGTCAACAACTCGTTTTAATGCATCGCTTAAACTTTGTTTCGCTTGTTGGGTAGACACATGATAGGCCTTAAATGGGACTTGAAACGAATGCACATGATTCCCAAAACGATCAACATCTGTAACAGCCAAAAAGCTGGCGTTAAAATCAACGCCTATTTGCCCATGATTTTGTAATGTCTTTATTTCAGGCGTATCCACATCAACCGACATATTGAGATACCAATGCCTGTTTTTAAAAATAAATTTACATGTCAGCGCTCGATAATACCGGACTTTGTTTCCTTTGCCTTTTGTGTAACCGATAGTCGGAACTTTTGCTTTATCAATATTTTCTTGTCCATACGTGAAGTGTATATTTGAAAGAACGATATATTTTCCGAATTTCCCTTCGTTTTTTCGATTGACACGGATGCGCAATTGGTTTTCCAAATCATACGTACAACTTTGATTGCCATAGGTTTCATCTTTTGATCCGATAAACGTAAACTGCGAGGCACGGGCCTTTTCCCAGTTGTTTTTCCACTGTTCGAATGATAAATCATTTTCTGCAAGATGAAATTGCTTGTGAAATAACTTTTTCGAGCCGAAACACAAACGAACAACGCCACACTTTTCATCACATTCCAGGCGTTCCATTTTTACTTGTAAACGATGTAACTTCCTCTTTTTTTGATGAATAGCCATTTTTAATTTCCGGTAACTGTTCACTTTTTTCAAAAAAGAAGGCTCATCTCCTCTCATTTTTACTAAAGTGTTTTGGGACTTTTCTTTTTGTGCAATCTTTTTCGTCAGGAATTTTCTGGTTTGATAAATCTTTTCTTTCGTTTCTTCGATATGTAGTTTTGTTACTTCTTTTTTCGATGATACTCGGCCATCCAATTGGTTTTTAATGCTGTTGTATTGCCTTGCGGTGAGTTGATAGTTTGCACAATACTCTACTTTTAGCTGATTTGTCGGTTTTTTTCGAACGTATACATCAACAAACAACCTTCTCTCTATCCGACCAAATTCCTTAGCGTACTGTTGGAAATAGACGTAAACAGGAATTTCACTATAATCAAGAAGAACAATCATCCCGTTCTTCAATTTCGTTTGATAGGTTCGGAACATGGATGATTGCCTCCTCGACTGTTTTTTAATCCGCGGCCCGTATAATTGCTCGAAGATAGTAATCTTAATTCCCGAATTATATATCTAAATACCCGTAACCACAGCAGATTAAACCCTATTACTGTCGTATAACTAAATCAGTAATTCGGAATATCTATGTATACGCGTGTTATTATACGTATGTCTATTTAAAATGTTAACTGCTGTATACCCTTAAACGTTTGATGAAATTCCTTCAGGTAGAAATTTGTGCTTGGCTTGATGAAAATAAGAAAAGAGAACCCGTATTAATCCGGATTCTCATGTTCCTAATGGTATGGTGAAATATGATATATGTCTTGCCCAAGCAGAAAATAGCTTAATGGCAATCGCTGATAAATACCCAGTTAAATCATCAACCCAACAACCGCGCCGCAATTTTCTTCGCTGTCACAACATCCTTCGTTCCATGCACAAGCATGCGGCCGTCACGGAATAGTACGATGCGGTGGCCGCTATATTCACAGGCAACGAGATGCGGATTGTGGATTAATTTAGAAACAGTTCCGCGAATTGATTCGGCGAAAGGGAGGAGCTCAAACTTTCTACCTTTAGGAAAAGACAATTGGACGGTGTCACGTCCACAAAGCACCGCTGTTTTCATAGACTCATGGGCTGAAAGGAACGGATACACAGCATTTTTGGAACAGCTTGGGCAACCGGCTTTCTTCATGCTTGAAACGCCAATTGAAGCTCGGTTGCCTGTCCATAAATCAGCGGATTCAAGTTTTGGTTCGAATGGTGTTCCCGTTATATATTTCAACACGTCAGCAACTTGACGAGCAGCTGTCGTAACAACAATCGGGCTGATGACGCCAACTGTGTCGCACGTCAATGTCTGTGATGGCAATGTCTCTAGTAAGCAATGCAGACACGGTTGATTGTCTTGAATACCAATCGGGAACGTCAGGCCGTAACTACCGACACATGCGCCCATGAAAAAAGGGATGCCGAGTTTTAGCGCCGCATCGTTCGCCAGCAGCCGTGTTTCAATATTGTCTGTTGCATCCAACACTAAATCATGGTCTGCCATCAAATCAAGAACGTTTTGCGACGTGACATCGACAACAATTCCTGTTATAGCTACATCACTATTAATCGCAGTCAATCGTTTCTCCGCCGCAACCGCTTTTGGCAATTGCTCGATGACGTCTTGTTCCGTATACAGTTGCTGGCGGTGCAGATTGGTCCACTCGATAATATCCCGGTCAACAATCGTTACGCGCCCAACGCCTGCACGGACAAGCATTTCAGCACCAGATGAGCCAAGCGCACCGGCACCTAATATGAAAACACTTGCCGTACGTATTTTTTTCTGTCCATCTTCGCCAATTGGGGCAAATAGCTCCTGGCGGGAATATCTCTCGCTCAAATAGTTACAAGCCCTTCTGTAGGGCTGCTCGCAACCGCGTAATCGCGCTCAGGCATACGACCCGCTTCATAGCCAAGTCGTCCTGCTTCGATTGCGAGTTTCATGGCAAGGGCCATTTTAATGGGGTCTCCAGCTTCTGAAACCGCTGTGTTCAATAATACCCCGTCCGCACCTAGCTCCATCGCATAAGCTGCATCTTTCGGCGAACCGATTCCTGCATCGATAATAACCGGTACAGTGGATTGTTCAATGATGAACGACAAGTTGAGTGGATTCAAAATACCGCGCCCTGATCCAATTGGGGATGCACCTGGCATGATTGCGTGAACACCCATTTCGCATAATCTGCGCGCAAGCACAACATCATCCGACGTATAAGGAAGGACGATGAACCCTTCATCCAACAGCATTTCTGTTGCGCGAAGTGTTTCTACTGGATCGGGGAGTAATGATTGGTCACAGCCGATGATTTCAACTTTTATCATGTCGCAAAGCCCTGATGCTTTTGCCAGTTTCGCGATGCGCACCGCTTCTTCAGCTGTTTTTGCGCCCGCTGTATTTGGCAATAGCGTGTATTTTGACAGATCAAGTTGTTCAAGGAAATTTGGTTGTGATGGTTCAAAGATATTCATACGTCTTACTGCGAATGTTAGAATTTCTGACTCTGATACTCGCACCGCCTCTTTTTGAACATCAAATGACGGGTATTTTCCTGTTCCTAGTAGCAGTCTTGAATTGAATGTTTTATTGCCGATTGTTAGCATAATTATCCTCCTCCTACAAAGTGAATGATTTCAATTTGGTCGCGGTCATTGATGGGCAAGTCATATGCGTCTTTCGCAAGAATATCTCTGTTCATTTCCACGATGACGATGCGTTCCGCAAGTTCCAGATGCCCTAGCAGTTCCTGCACATTCCCAACTTCCGCGGGCATGTCATACCGATTGCCGTTCAGTTCGATTGTTCGCTTCATGAAAAATCCCCCTTTTCGGATCAAATGCCTTAATCCGCTCTATATTCACTTGATTTCCGACGATTAAATCTCGAATCAAGCAGGCAGTTGCGGGTGCCAATAAAATCCCATTCCTGAAATGACCCGCCGCGATATACAAATTCTTGTTCCCGGCAACCCGACCGATATACGGCAATTCATCAACGGTTTTCGGACGCAGACCTGCCCATCTGTTCATAACAGGAAGGTGAGAAAGACCAGGAATAAAACGTTCTGCAATCGCATTCAACGTCAGATTCCCGGCGTCTGTTATCTGCAAATCTGTAAGTCCCTGTTCCATCGTAGCCCCGATGACCAGCGTTCCATCCGGGCGAGGAATGACGTAACAGCCTTTATGGAAAAGTGTATAAGGTAAGTGCCTGCCCATCATGTTGAGTTGCATACATTGGCCTTTCACTGCGGTCATTTGAAGCCCTGGCACAAGCTTGGCGCTCGCTGTACCACCTGCAATGACCACATGTTTTGCTGTGATAACGGACGCTCCAATGCGTATCTGATAGCCGTCATGCAACGTTGTGATCTCATCGACTTGAGCCTGTTCTGAAACAGTTGCACCCAAACGTTTAGCTGCTGAGCAAAATGCCAGGCAAGCCTTTTCGGGATGAACATGGACATCCTCCTTAAAAAGATATGCGCCAAAAGCAGGTGGGGCGACATTCGGAATTTGTTCGCGAACTTGTTCAGCTGAAAGATAAGCTGCGTTATTCCAGCGGGAGAGGGCAATTCGTTCTTCTTCGGAACAAGCGAATTGAACAATTCCACCAGTTGTATAACCGATGTCGGCATCTTTTTCACACTTAAATTCTTTATACAGTGCCTGACTTTCGCGTGCGAATGAATAAAAGGTGTCATTTAAGTATTCAGAGTGAGCACCAAGCATTCCACCGGCTGCCCGAGTGGTGCCTTGGGCGATTTTATCGCGTTCAACAAGGTGAACTGACAAGCACTCTTTTGCTAAATAGTAAGCAATGCTGCAACCGATAATCCCCCCGCCAATTACGACTATATCAACTTGTTGTGACATGGCTGGCATCCTTATAGGCTGTCGCGGCAATTTCGGGATTGTCAGTGCCGAAAATGGATGACATCACTGCAATCCCTGCAACCCCGCCTTGGTTTAATTTCGGTAGGTGGTGCGGTTGAATGCCGCCAATCGCATAAACTGGAATGGGTAGCGATTCAATGATTTGAAAAAGCTCATCGGTTCCGCGGGGCGGTAGGCCAACTTTTGAACTTGTCTCGAATAAATGACCATAGAGAACCCAGTCGGCACCTACCTTATATGCAGTTTCAGCTTCATCCAAAGAGTGGACAGATCTGCCAAATGAGATAACGGGATATTGTTTTTTGAGTAGCGCTAGCGGTGCGTCGTATCCGGGTAGTTGTACTTTTTTAATCCCCGAAATTGAAGCGACATTCGTTCGCCCGTGGACAATTAGTTTGGTTGAATCAAAGCCCGATTCGATTAATTGTTGAATCAACGCTATTACTTCTGAATCCGTTTTAGACTTTTCACGTAAGATGGCGGCGTCTATAGAAGATTCGATTGATAATAAGGTATGAAGCAATTGACTAGTTTCCATTTTGTCATCTGTTACGGCGATTATTTTCATTAAACTTCTCCTTATCCAAAAGAAATAGTAAAGGTTTTTACCACGGAACGGTGTCTAGCTGCAGGCGCCAACTCCTCGGGTCATAAGCAATCCAGCTATGTGGCAAAGAGCGCCACGTCTCTGGATCGACTTATGCCTGTCGGAGCTGGGCGGCGCCTTCCGCTTTTCATGGTGTCTAGCTACAGGCGCCAGCCCCTCGGAGGCTCGCAGGATGTGAGTCACGCAGCCATTGCCGCAGGACGCGGCGTACTTAGGCTGTGATCCTTGAAAGTCGTTTTACTGCGAAGGCTAAAGAGCGCCTTCTTCGTAAACCGTCTTATGCCTGTCGGGGCTGGGCGGCGCCTTCCGCTTTTCGTGTTGTCTAGCTGCAGCCGCCAGCCCCTCGAGTCGCTTCGGTCCGTAAGTTAAAGGCAAAAAACGCCTTTATCTTACGGCCCTCCAGCGCTTTTCGGTGCTGTGCGGCGCCTTCCCACTTTTCTCTATACAAAAAGACCACTCTCCAGGTATGGAAAGTGGTCTGTCGATGGCATTAGAATGCACTGATAGGAAGACACGCCACTTCCCTACGCAGGTACAAACCTGTTCAGGTGATAAGGGTAGCGGAGTGGAACTCGTTTCTCAGTCCTTTAAAAGGATTCCCCTAATGGTCGAATATGGTATGAAGTTGTCAATCTATTAGTAGCATAGCATGTCAATGGAATGAATGAAAGGATGAACAGTTGCGTTTAGTCGTCTAAGTGGACGTTATGATGCACTTGTTGAACATCTTCCAACTCATCGAGGACATCAATCATTTTTTCGAATTGTGCTTGTGCTTCTGGTGAAAGAGTTAAGTCGTTTTGTGCAAGCATCGTTATTTCAGCAACGTTAAATTCAGTAATACCGGCACCTTTCAATACTTCCTGAACGACGTGGAACTGGTCGGGTTCAGCATAGATGATGACCGATTCCTCTTCCTCCAAAATATCACGCACTTCGACGTCCGCATCCATTAACAGTTCAAGCACATCGTCAGCTGACTTGCCTTCAAGTCCGATAACGGCAGTCGCGTCAAACATATAGGAAACGGATCCGCTGACGCCCATATTACCGCCATTTTTACCGAATGCTGCACGTACTTCTGATGCTGTACGATTGACGTTATTTGTCAGTGTATCGACAATAACCATCGAGCCGTTAGGTCCGAATCCTTCATAACGAAGCTCAGTAAAGTTTTCTTCTGAACCGCCTTTTGCTTTTTCAATCGCACGGTCAATAATTGCTTTTGGTACACTGTATGTTTTTGCGCGTTCTACAACAAATTTTAGCGCTTGATTCAATTCAGGATCTGGCTCACCTTGCTTCGCTACTACGTAAATTTCACGTCCGAATTTTGCATAAATGCGACTCGTGTCCGCATCTCTTGACGCTTTTTTCTCTTTGATATTGTTCCATTTACGGCCCATGAAGTTCCACTCGCTTTCGATTAAACATAGATTTACTACAATAAGTATACAACAAGTGTATGCAAGTAGACGAGTGGGAATTTCAAAAAATGGGTGATGGGTTATAGAAAGGAAGAAAGTTTTACTTACTGTCGTAGAGCCCAGTAAACTCAATACCATCAAGTCTAGACTTACTTTTTATATAAATAAGAATAAATACCTCCTGGAGTATCCGTTTTTAGGGCAATAAGTAAGCAAAGTAGTAGTTCAAGGTTTATGATAAAGATATATAACGTTAGAGATCAAGTCCGGAAGTGAAGGGGTACGCAGGTATGTTTAAAAACATTAATGATTTAAATGATTGGAAACGGATTATTTATTTGTTCATAATACCTGGCGTTTTCATCGTCGCGGCAACAAAGCTTTTCATTCAGGTTGTTCAGCAGGATTATACAGTAGAATTCTATGTAAGTATCATATTTTGTTGTTTTTTTGTAGCCGGTTGGTTCATGACCTATCGAAATTGGAAGTTGAAGGTAGTTGAATACCTCATGTTTACATTGTTTTTCATCTACTACCTATTCACATTGATAATTGAAATCGTAAACAGCATTGATCTTGGTGGAAATCAGACATTGAGTACATTTATTATTTGGACGCCTCTTGTCATCATGTTTATTTTCATGTCGATGGAGAAAAAGTGGGCACTTCTGACATCGGCAAATTTATTAATATTATCAATTGTTCCAGGACTTATGGTGTATGGGAAATTAACAACAGAATTCAAGGATTCGCTTATACAGCTGTATATATCAACTGCAGTTTACATTGTCGTTTTTTCTTTTGCTCATCGATTAATTCAAGCGCATGCGGAAGTGGATGTCATGCGTAGGCAATTCTATTTAGATTCGCTCACCCAAGTAGCAAACCGCTATCAGATTGATGAATGGATGACATCTTTCATTGATGGAAAATGGGAGGATCGGGAATTATCAATCATATTTTTTGATATTGATTATTTTAAAAACGTGAATGATACCTATGGACATAAAGTGGGCGATGATGTGTTAAGGGAGGTTGCCCGGCTTGTTAAGAGTGAAATGACGGAAGACCACTATTTTGGCAGGTGGGGAGGAGAAGAGTTCATGGTCCTTGCTCCCGTTCTTGAATGCGAGGCTTTCCATGTGGCGGAGCGGTTGCGAAAGGTGATAGAAGACCATAACTTCGACGAAGTCGGGAACATTACAGCTAGTTTTGGTGTGACTGGATATGTAGCAGAAGATACAGTGGATACAATTTTAGTGCGGGCGGATAAACGGCTCTATAGCTCAAAAGAAGATGGTCGAAATCGTGTGACAGGAAGAACATTATCCGGTATTTAAGAATAACTCTTTTTCTTATGACGATTCTCAATTATACTAAAGGTGAACGTTCATCCTACTATAGAAGGGAACATAAACATGGAACTCATATATAAAGGAAAGACGAAAGATGTATATAAACTGGACGACAGCAATGTGCTGCTGAAATTTAAAGATGATGTAACCGGAGAAGACGGGGTTTTCGATCCTGGTGCGAACACAGTCGGCTTATCGATTGAAGGTGCAGGGCAATCTGGATTGCGGATGACAACGTTTTTCTTTGAGAAAATGGCTGATAAAGATATTCCGACTCATTATGTAGATGCTAATATTGATGAAGTAACGATGACAGTACGATCTGCGAAAGTATTTGGTAAAGGTCTCGAAGTGATTTGTAGATACCGTGCAGTTGGAAGTTTCTTGCGCAGATACGGCGCGTATTGCGAAGAGGGACAACCCCTGGACGCATTCGTCGAAGTTACGCTAAAAGACGACGATCGCCAAGACCCGCCGATTAACAAGGATGGGCTTGCACAACTCGGTCTATTGACGACAGATGAATACGTTACACTTGAAGCGTTGACGAAAGAAATTTCAGGCGTAGTTAAAGCAGAACTTGCAGCAAAAGGTCTTGACTTGTATGATATTAAACTTGAGTTTGGACGCGATGCTGAAACAGGTAACATCATGCTGATCGACGAAATTTCTGGCGGTAATATGCGCGTCTATAAAGACGGTACATATATTTCACCAATGGATCTTGAAAAACTAGTACTAGCGTAAATGAAAAACCGCTGTTAATTCCACAAAAGTGGAGTTGGCAGCGGTTTTTGTTTACTTATTTTTATCAGCTGCAACTTCCAAATATATTGAAATGGATAAAATAGTTGATTGATTACCCTGACGTAAATGGAAATAAAAGATAGGGGAACAATTATAATTTTTCATACATATTAAAATGAATTAAAGCCATCCTCCATAGTGAATAGATATCGAGGAGGAATCATATTGAAACAAAAAATTGTATTGTCCATCATGTTGTCTGTCCTTCTAATTGCCGGTGGGTGTGGGAAGAATGGAGTGAAGTTACCAGTCACTGGGGAAAACGTTCAATCGGTGACGTCGCCGATTTTGAATACGAAAGGAAATAAAATTGGTGAGGCTAGCTTTGTCGAAGGAATTGACGGTGTGACAATTAACATCCAGGCTGAGGGATTGTCACCTGGCAAACATGGCATTCATATTCATGAAATCGCTGTGTGTACACCGCCTGACTTTAAATCTGCTGGAGGTCATTTCAACCCGGGTCATAAAGAACACGGATTTGATAATCCTAAAGGGTTTCATTTAGGTGATTTACCGAACCTCGAAGTCGATGCAGAAGGTAAAATCACTGCAGAAGTGACGACCGCCTTGGTTACGTTAAAGCAGGACGTGAAGAACTCACTTCTCGATGCTGACGGCAGTTCCCTTGTTATTCATGAAAAAGTAGATGACTACAAAACGGATCCGGCGGGTAATTCAGGTGACCGGATTGCGTGCGCGGAAGTGAAGAGCGGTTCTTAAGCGATTATATACGCCGTGCGACCACTCATATCCGATGCCCACACACCCGCCCAACTAATCAATCAATCACCATAACCTAGCCCTATTTCAACAAAAAGTTTTCCGTATAGTAAGGCTGCAATTTTTCATTGAACGAAACGCCTGTACCAAGGTGGCTGTAAGTATCCAACAAAATGTTCTCACGGTGCCCCTCGGAATTCATAAGGCCTTCATGTGCAAAAATACTGCTTGATTGGCCATACGCCAGGTTTTCACCCGCTCCCCGGAAACTGACGCCGTCATCTTTCATTCGGTCGAACGGGGATTTGCCTTGCTTGTTCTCATGGCTGAAATAATCATTATCTGCCATGTCGGCACTGTGTTTACGTGCTGTACCTGCTACGTTTGACTCCCATTTTAGGATAGAAAGCCCGTGACGGACACGCGCTGCATTCGTTAAGTCGAAAAGTTGTTGTTCGAAACCGTTTCGTAAGTTTGCATCACCGCCGGCATAGATGCCGGTTTTTTTCTTTTCCAGTGAATCGTTAATTAGCTGAATGGCTGTGACTTCGTCATTTTGATGCAAATCATAAAAAACGTAAGTGTAGGTGTCGCCTGATTTAAAGACGTCGAAACCTTCACTTTCTTGGAGCATGAAAATGTTCAACCCTTTTCGGATTTCTGTAATCGGTTCGCCGAATGTTTCGCGCACAGTCGATTTCAGAGAACCGTATTTGATGCCAGTAGTTGATGAAATGAGGTCATCATTTGTATAAATGGCGTTCACTGTCTGTTTTTCATCGAATGAAACCATGACGAAGTTTTGATAGCCATCGTGATAAGTAAACCATTCGGTACCGTATTCGTTCATGGAATGACTTTTTGGCTCCCCAAGTTCGGTTGTCACTTTTTCTTGTGGGCTACCGAGTTCGATATTGTGGATTGAGACCTGCGTTTTTACGGGTTTATTCAACACTGGTTTTTCTGCAATAGGGATAGATTCTTCGATTTCAGCTGTCTTTGAAGTTAAGTAAGATAGCGCTTTATCTATGGTGTTGCTAATGGAATGGATTGCTGTGTCGAGGGATTCTTTCGTCAAAAGAGTATCGATTTTTTCGTCAACGGGTTCAAGAAATGAGATGTCGACATATTGTGAGACTGGTTCTTCCCAGTACGGTTTTGTGAAAAAAAGTGCAACAATGAAAAGGATGAATAGGAATAATCGTTTCATGGAATCGCCTCCTACTTGCTATTGTAACCCCTTGGGACTAGTTGAATACAGTAAGAAGGTGTTTTGTGTGACGGTATAAACTGGGTTCGCTCCATTTCCAGTACTCAGCGAAAAGCTGTATACTAATAGAACAACAGATGAACGGAGTTTTCAACGTATGACTATATCTAAAAAAATGTTCAATGCACAAGTGATGGAAAACAACTCTCATGTATTCAGATGCCCAATCTGCGCGTCAGGAATGGTTATGGTGGACAAGTCACGGCTCGTTTGCACAGATAATCACTCATTCGATTTATCGAAAAATGGCTATGTTAACTTGGCTCCGCAGGCACATGTGACGAAGTACGATAAATCGCTGTTTGAAGCACGGAAAACGGTAATGAGCAGCGGGTTTTTTAATCAGGTTCTGGAGTTTATTACACATAAAGTCCATGCGCATATAGAAGGACGGGAGCAGGCTTTCATCCTGGACGCGGGTTGCGGGGAAGGCACGCACTTGTCGGCAATTCTTTCACAATTGCCGGGCAAAACAACTGGGGTAGGCATTGATCTCGCGAAAGAGGGAATTACTGCGGCAACGAAAGAGTATCCAGGCTCAATTTGGGGCGTCGCAGACCTGGCAAACTGTCCGTTTCAAGAAGGCCAATTCGACGTTATTTTAAATATTTTATCGCCGGCGAATTACGCAGAGTTTACACGTATTCTGAAACCGGATGGATTATTCGTGAAAGCAGTACCGGAAAGCGGTTATCTAAAGGAGTTACGAGCAATCTTTTATGACGATGAAGAACGCATAGATGATACGGATCCCGTCACGCGCTTCGCGCAACATTATGATGCTGTCAAGACGGAACGGATTACGTATGTCTTTCCATTACCGGCTGGGCTTCTTGCACCGCTTATCCGCATGACGCCGCTCACATGGGGCGCTAGTGAGGAAAAGATTGAAGAGGCGCTAGCGATGGATATACAGAGCATAACAATCGATTTCACCGTCATTTCAGGCGTGAAAAGGGTTTAGTAGAGAAAGGGGCGAGGAAGATGTTTGGTGGAATTAGCGGTGTTCCAAGCTGGTTTTATATTCTCGCGATTGCGGTTATTATTATTTTTATTATTATAACGGAATGGAAAACACGCTAAAGGGGGACTCATTCATGACTAAAAAAAAGGTTAGTAAACGACAGAAACCGAAATTATCCGTAGCCCATAAGGCCATGCGGGTGGAAGCGATTCTCGATAATGAAGGATACATTGAAAAAGTCCGCATTGACGGTGGCCATATGACCGGTGCGGAAGGTGAACGACTGACTTTCGATGATGTGATCTTTAAGGATGTATCGTTTGCAGGAAGTGATTTGGCAGGAGCGGAATTTGTTGATGTCGTGTTTGATACATGCGATTTATCCAATGTTAATTTTCAGGGTGCCATGTTCCACAGATGTGAAATCGTAAATTCGAAACTGACAGGTGCGGACTTTGCGAACGCGAAAGTGGGGCACACGCTACTCAAGGAATGTGACGGGCGCTACATTAACTTCAGCTTCTCCAGCATGAAGGAAGTCGAGTTTGCTGAGTGTAATTTAACAGATGGTGATATTTATGAAAGCTCATTTAATAACGTGCAATTTAAGGTATGTAAGCTTGATAATATCAATTTCACCGAAACGGACTTGAACGGCGTTGACTTGTCGGATAGTACATATGACTGGATTGAGGTCACGCTGCCGAAAATTGCCGGCTGTATTGTGTCAAAAGATCAGGCAATTGGGTTCGCGCGTGTGCTGGGGTTATCCGTAAAAGAAGAATAATGGTATACTTAAACGAAATCAGAGTGGAAAAGAGTGGACATATATGTTGACGTTTGAAGAGAAACAACAGATCATCGAAACAATTCCCGAACTTACACGTAAAGACGTGTCAATGAAACGGGTCAACTATCATTTTGAAGAGAGCTTATATGAAAAAACAGTCGTCGTTCAGCACTTACATCCGAACGGTAACGGTTTTATCTATGTAGCAGGAATTCCTGGATACGATGCGGATGAACGTGGTCTGGTCAATATCCGTGAAGCTTCAGAAGAGGAACTGCGGAAAATCATTGCAGATTCTATCAAGGCTTTATCTGAAGGTGCGCCTGAACCGCAGGCTATTGTACAAAGGTTTGTGAACAATGAAGGTGAAGAGCTGATCCTTATGGAAGAGCAAGGCTTCTGGAACTTGTATCACGGCTTGAATCTTGAAGAAAGTTTCGGTGATTATAACGAAGCAGACGTCTATTTGATTGAAGAGGAATTCGTAAGAGCCAAAGACGAGGATGATGCTGAATGAAAGGCAAAACCCTCGTCATCGGCCTCATCCTATTCATACTAGTAAGCATTGTAGCTGTTTATTTCGCGATGCAGGCAACAATTAATAATATGGAAAATGGGATGGCGCCACTTGTGACGGTTGTTGAATTGATAGAAGAAGTTGATTATCGTTAAATTAAAAAGCGCACCAGGGATTTTAATCCTTGGTGCGCTTTTTCTTATGCTAAGAAAGTATACGTTTTTTCCACCGGGGTCGGTGTCTAGCTCCAGCGGTCAGATGGCTTGGGTCATAAGCAATCCAGCTATGTGGCAAAGAGCGCCACGTCGTGCCTGCAAGGATGCAGGCATGCAGTCGTTGCGACAGGAAGTCGCGAACTTAGACTGCCTTCCTTTATCACTTATGCCCATCACGTCTAAACGGCGCTTCCGCTTTTCTTAGTGCCAATTCCCAGGTTTATAGGTTCCTTTTCTAAACGGTAGCCACCAGTTCCATTTGCCGAACAGTTTCATTAGGCTTGGAACGAGTAACAGTCGGATAATCGTTGCGTCGATGGCGACTGCAATTGCGATACCAACACCAATCTGTTTCACCGGCATAACGTCCGTAAAGGCGAATGCCCCCGTTAGGACAATCATGATGAGTGCTGCAGAAGTAATGATTTTACTTGTTGACGCAAGCCCTTCGACTGTTGAATGATCATTATCTAGCGTCTTCGCATACTCTTCCTGCATCCTCGAGATAAGGAACACTTCGTAGTCCATGCTTAGTCCAAAGACAAGACTAAAGATGATGACGGGAATGATGAGTGCAATCGTGCCCTCTTCTAATCCAAAATGTCCATATTGGAAAATATAGACGAGAATTCCGAATGTCCCAGCTAATCCGACGATGTTCATGAGAATTGCTTTAATCGGAATTAAAATTGATCTGAAAGCAATCATTAGGATGAAGAACGTCGATACGACGATGACCAGGAGAACGTACAGAACCTTATCGAAGATTTCATCGAAAATTTCCTGATTGAACTTAGGTTGACCGCCGATGGATAAGTTCCACTCTGTTTGCTTGTCGGACCAGTCTCGCGCCCAATCTTGTGCGGCGTCTGAACTGCCGTTCGCCCCAATCGTTACGGGGATCATTAGCTTATCATCCTTTACAAACGTTTCAATAAGAGGGGTTAGCCCAGCAGCTAAATCAGGCACCAGCATCGCTTGCTCCCATTGTTTTACGGAATCGATGTCACTTGCGGTGAAAATCGTCGTTACTTGATCCACAAGTGGATCGTTTGAAAGTTCTTTTTCAAGTGCTTTCATGGATTGGAGACCTTTTTCATCCTCCCAGCCATCCACACGTTCTGCAATGACATAGACAGCCGCCTGGTCAGCTAGACCAAACTCTCTATCAATCAATTCAAAAGCTTGACGGGTATCATAAGACTTTGGCAATGAATCAATTGCTGGAATTGATAAATCCATATTTTTCACAGGAATTATTGCGATACCGAGTAGGATAAACGCAACGATTGTTATCATAACGGGACGCTTAATAACAGCGTGGGCAAATTTGCGCCATCCGTTCGCTTCACCCGACTTTTCTTTCAATAGCTGCCATTTATTAATCCGATCACCAAGAGCGATAAGTACGGACGGTAACAGGGTAATAGATGCGAGAACAGCCATTGCGACGACAATCATTCCACCGATTGCGATGTTCTGGAAAATTTCGACCTGGATCAGCATCATTGCGCCGAGTCCGATGAACACACAGAAGGCGGAAAAGATGACGGATCTTCCTGCTGTTCGAATCGTAGTGGAGATAGCTTCGTTCATATCGCTCTTTTTGCGTTCTTCACGATACCGGCTGATGAACAACAAAGCGAAGTCGATACTAAGCGCAAGCCCAAGCCCAAGCATCGGGATGATGTTCAAGACAAAAATGGACAGGTCCATTTTTCCACCAAGAATGGCCAATACACCGAATGAGGATACGACAGTCACAATACCAATAATTAACGGTACGAATGAAGCGACGACAGTTCCGAAAGCGAAAAGAAGTATAATAATCGCGATTGGTAACCCAATTGCCTCAGCCGTCATCAAGTCACGTTGGCTGGCAGTGTTAATATCCTTTGAGATAGCGGAAGCACCTGTAAGTGTAATTCCTTTTTCATTACCGACGGCCTCGCGGATATCCGTGACGATGGCAGACATATCTTTGTCTTGATTATCAAAATGAAGAAGTGCGTAAGAAGCGCCTTCTTTGTATTGTGGGTCGTTGTCTAGTGGTGATACGATTTCTGAAGCAACCTTAAGGTTATCTACTTTAATGAGAGTAGATTCAATTTTGTCATCGGGAACATTGTCAAAAACCATGAACATGGTTTCTGCAGGCATGCCGAATTCATCGGACACGATATTCATGACGGCAGCGTGCTCGCCATCGATTTTGAAGCCGTCTCCTTCAAGAAGTCCTGGCAACTTAATCGCGAAAAACGTCAATACTACGAAGATTGCAATCCATGCAAAGATGATATATTTATGTGCGCTTGTTACAAAACGCGCAAGTGTGTGCATACAATCATTCCTTTCTGTGTATAGATTGACTCTATTCTTCTATAGTAACGGAAAATGATGGGAATGTCTTTTATCGAAGGAGGATGGGGGAGTTAGTCATGGCAATAGGCGTTAAAGTCATGGTCCGGCCGAAGTTAGTCATGACAATGCGGGCTACTCAGCGGAAATCGCTATGCGACTGTGGCAAAAGTGGACGAAGAAAAAAGCCATCCCCCGAAGGGAATGGCTTTTGAATGGTTAATTCAAATTAGTTTTTGTTAACGTTTGTAGCTTGAAGACCGCGTTGGCCTTGCTCGATTTCAAACGTAACATCTTGACCTTCTTCAAGAGACTTGAAGCCTTCTCCTTGAATAGCTGAGAAGTGTACGAATACGTCGTCTCCGTCTTCGCGTTCGATGAAGCCAAATCCTTTTTCTGCGTTAAACCATTTCACTTTACCTTGTTCCATGTGTGTTTCCTCCTCGTATGCTTTGTGCATACATTGTATTACTATCCTTGCTCAAGTCTTGAAGCGGTCAAGATTTATTCGAGACCATCATGCCGAACAAAAATAATTCTTCTTTATCATAACAGGGATATTAGGACATTGCAAGGGAAATGTTTGAATTAAAAAAACAAGTTAAGAACTTGATAGACAATCGCAGCGATTAATGCTGAAATCGGTAATGTAATAATCCATGTGATAACGATCTTTTTAGCCATGCCCCAATTGACGCCTTTCACACGCTGGGCCGAGCCTACACCCATTATTGCAGACGAAATAACATGTGTTGTACTGACAGGTAAATGGATAAGCGTTGCGCCGAAAATGATTGCAGCAGATGATAAATCAGCTGCAATTCCGTTCACAGGACGAATCTTCATTATTTTACCGCCGACTGTTTTTATGATTTTATAGCCACCGATGGAAGTTCCAAGACCCATCGCAGTTGCCGCAGCAATCCGGACCCAAAGTTGAATATCATCTGAAGTCTGCATTTCTGCCGCGATAAGTGCCATTGTAATAATCCCCATCGCTTTTTGCGCATCGTTCGTACCGTGTGTGAACGATTGAAGCGCCGCTGTTCCGATTTGCATATAGCGAATTCGTTTATTTGTCTTGAATAAATTCCTGTTCTTCAAAGTCACTTTGAATATGGACATCACAAGGAAGCCGCCTGCAAGTGCGATGAATGGAGAAATGAGGAGCGCCTGTAATATTTTTATGAAACCACTGTAATTTAAAATGCCAAAACCTGCCGCTGAGATAGCTGCACCAGCGATTGACCCAATTAATGCATGGGATGAACTGGATGGGATTCCAAAATACCAGGTAATCAAATTCCACAAAATAGCGGAAGTTAATGCGGCCAAGATGACAAGCGAACCATTTTCAAGAACAAATGGATCGACAATGTCTTTAGAAATTGTCTTTGCGACACCTGTAAATGTTAACGCTCCGACGAAATTCATTGTAGCTGCCATTAAAATAGCGGTACGCGGTTTCAGCGCGCGGGTCGAAACGGATGTTGCAATTGCATTCGCCGTGTCATGGAAGCCATTGATAAAGTCGAAAGCGAGTGCGAAAACGACGACTAGGATGGTAAGGAGAAGTATTGTATCCATTAGGCTCCCCCTTATGCGTTACGCATAATAATTGTTTCGATTGTGTTGGCAACGTTCTGGCAATAATCGGCGATATCTTCTAGTTGTTCGTAAATGTCTTTGAGCTGGATGATACGGATTGGATCTTTTTCGTTAATGAAGAGTTGTTTGACGGATGTACGGTGAATTTCATCACAAATTCGTTCGTATTCTTTAATGAGAACCGCATGATCATGCATCGCTTCAAGTTTCTTTCTTGCGAGTAATTTCATCGCTTTAACAATTTCGTCTGTACTTTTAACAATATTCTCCATGAACATCTGTACATATTCATCTATTTCGGTTAGCGAAAACATTTCAAGATGAGCTGCAAAACTTTCGATGCCATCGAGAACATCGTCCATTTTAATGGCCAAATTCATAATATCTTCTCGTTCAATTGGTGTCATAAATGATTTATTAAGCTTTATAATGAGATCGTGAATTAGCGTATCGCCTTCTGTCTCGTAATTTTTGAGCTTAATGCTTACTTCTTTCAAATCATCGACATTGACTACTTTAAAGTCGTTTGCGTAATGGACTGCTTCTTGTACATTTTCAGCAATCGTTAACAGTGCTGTGAAAAAAGGATCAGGTTTACGTTGGCTAAACATTGTTGTGCCTCCATCCAAATAGGGGGAATAATTTTTAATAATCCCATCATAGCAAAAATAATTTAAGATACCTACAAAATTCGACGAAATCCGCACGGGATTTACACAATCTTTACAAAGGGGTAATCGGTATAAATAAAGTGACATTTGTCATGAGGGAAAGGTCACGGAATATATTCCACAGCATACCCACAAACTCAGTAAAATTAACGTAAGAGGTGAGGGTATGTTGAAATTAGAAAATTTGTCTGCACGCGTTAATCGGAAACTTTGGCTAAATAGTATCAATCTAGAAATTGAAGCAGGGTAATATTACTACCCAGGAAACCACTAGGATAGAAAATGAAATTCACATTGCCAGGAAAAACGGTTTGATTCATGTGGAGTGAATTTGGGAATTAATTTTCAGTAAATTGAAACTTTCGGGATAATGGGACGTATATATAGGTGAGACAAAAAAGGTGGAAGTGGGGGTGTTGAAATGGAACTGTTCGGGATGCCAATTGTGCAAGTATATTTAGTTGCGCTGATCATCGCCGGTCTAGCGACGTTATTGTATATCTTATTTAGTGATATGGCGGAAGGAATCGGCGAAGTTAGTCCATTCTTAGATCCAGCGGTTGTACTTGCATTCATAACATTTGTAGCTGCTTGCGGTTATATATTGGAGCTTGTAACAACGTGGAACAGTGGCCTTATTCTAGTCATTGCACTTGTCACTGCTTTTGTACTCGATCTTCTATTATACTTATTCGTCCTGCTTCCACTGAAATCGGCGGAAGTGTCGCTCGCGTATACGGATGAGTCGCTGATGGGTCGTGTTGGGAAAGTGATTGTGCCTGTTCCAGTTGATGGATTCGGTGAAATTGTTATCGAATCGGTGAATGGCATGATTTCTAAGAGGGCAGTAGGGTATGAGAACACGGCAATTGAGTACGGAAAAGAAGTATTGATCATTGAAGTGAAAGATGGAACATTCATCGTTAAAGAGTATGAACCATTCCGCTTCAACTAAAAAAGGGGGAAAAACAGATGGAAATTTGGATTGCACTTGGAGTAGTTGCGTTTGTTTTACTAGCACTGGTTCTCGTCTTCATCACAAAGTACCGCACAGTTGGACCAGATGAAGCACTAATCGTGACAGGAAGTTATCTAGGTTCTAAAAATGTACATAAGGATGATTCGGGCAATCGTATTAAGATCATCCGGGGCGGAGGGACGTTCCTGTTGCCAGTATTCCAACAAGCGGCACCACTTAGCCTGTTGTCGAGTAAGCTTGAGGTTACAACGCCGGAAGTCTACACGGAGCAAGGTGTTCCTGTTATGGCGGATGGAACGGCAATCATTAAAATCGGCGGTTCGATCATAGAGATCGCAACAGCTGCTGAACAATTTTTGGGGAAATCAAAAGCTGATCGTGAAAATGAAGCAAAAGAAGTATTGGAAGGTCATTTGCGCTCGATTCTTGGTTCAATGACAGTAGAAGAAATTTATAAAAATCGCGATATGTTTTCTCAAGAAGTGCAGCGTGTTGCTTCACAGGATCTTTCAAAAATGGGACTCATCATCGTTTCATTTACAATTAAAGATGTACGCGATAAAAACGGCTATCTTGATTCACTCGGGAAACCACGTATCGCACAAGTGAAGCGTGATGCGGATATCGCGACAGTTGAAGCCGAGAAAGAAACGCGTATAAAAAATGCAGAAGCATCTAAAGAAGCACAAAAAGCAGAAATTGAACGTGCAACTGAAATTGCGGAAGCTGAAAAAGAAAATCATTTGAAAGTTGCGGATTACCGTCGTGAGCAGGACGTTGCGAAAGCGCGTGCCGACCAAGCATACGAACTTCAAACGGCGGTTTCTAAACAGGAAGTCATGGAACAAGAAATGCAAGTTCGCATTATTGAACGTCAAAAGCAAATTGAACTTGAAGAGAAAGAGATTCTGCGTCGTGAGAAGCAATATGATTCTGAAGTTAAGAAAAAAGCTGACGCAGACCGCTATGCAATCGAACAAAATGCAGAAGCTCAAAAATCCAAACAAATTACAGAAGCCGACGCTGAAAAGTACCGCATTGAAGCACGTGCGTCTGCTGATGCAGAAAAAGTTCGTCTTGATGGGCAGGCGAAAGCCGATTCCCTACGCGCGCAGGGGGAATCAGAAGCGGACATTATCCGTCTGAAAGGTCTTGCAGAAGCAGAAGCGAAACGTAAAATTGCTGAAGCATTCGAGCAGTACGGGCAAGCTGCCATGCTTGATATGATCGTTAAAATGATTCCAGAATATGCGAAGCAAATTGCAAGCCCGCTTGCGAATATCGATAAGATTACTGTTGTCGATACAGGCGGCAGCGGTGAAGGCGGCGGAGCCAATAAAATAACGTCGTACGCGACTAACCTAATGGCAACATTGCAAGAATCATTGAAAGCAACATCAGGCATCGACGTCAAGGAAATGCTTGAAAATTACACGGGCAAAGGCAATATCCGCCCAAGTATTGACCAGCTTACAAATGAAATAAAAGCAGCAAATACGAAGCAACCCACACAACAACGGATTGCAGAAAAACAAGCGGCAGCCGACGAAACTAAATAACTTTTAACTAGAAGAGAGTCCTGACGCAACAGTGCGTTTGGGGCTCTTTTTATATGGATAGTATTTGGTATGTAGTTGAATTTTTTGTGCGAAAATGGGGGCAACCGAGCATAAAAAGTTGCGAACCGAGCGTATCCACTGCCAGACCGAGTATAAAAAGTTGCGAACCGAGCATATCCACTGCCAGACCGAGTATAAAAAGTTGCGAACCGAGCATATCCACCGCCATACCGAGCATAAAAAGTTGCGAACCGAGCATATCCACCGCCATACCGAGCATAAAAAGTTGCGAACCGAGCATATCCACCGCCATACCAAGCAAATAAAATTAAGAACCAATCATAACCCCTTAATTCACTCCAAATAACTTAAGAAATTCTTCATTATTATCCTCACAAACCCTTAAGATTCTTCCCTTACAATGAAGGAAGTAAAGAAAGTTGGAGGGGAACACATGATTAGTGTACGTAATTTAAATCATTCATTCAAAATTGGCAAGAAAGGTAAAGAGAAGCAGGTTCCAGTACTGAAAGGGTTGACGTTCGATGTTGCAGATGGCGAAATCGTATCGATAGTCGGAAAAAGTGGTTCGGGTAAATCAACGCTTCTTCATATTATGGCAGGATTTCTGACGCCGGAAAGTGGAGAAATCAGCGTGCAAGGCATACAGACATCTTTGTTCAAAGAAGTAGAAAGTGCGAAGTTTCGATTAGATCATTTTGGTTTCGTCTTTCAAAACTTCCAACTAATGCCTGGATTGACGGCGTTTGAAAATGTTGAGCTGCCACTGACGTTGAAGGGCATCAACAAAAGTGAGCGACAGAAGAAAGTAAAGGACCTTATGCAGAGCGTTGGACTAACGGATGTACAAGACCATTATCCAAATGAATTATCGGGAGGTCAGCAACAGCGTGTCAGCATTGCGCGTGCGCTTATAACGGATCCGCCAATTATTTTTGCCGATGAACCGACAGGTAGCCTTGACTCGGAAACGGAACAGGACGTTCTTTTGCTCATCCAGTCGCTTAATAAAACAAGGGGAATCACATTCGTCATCATTACACACGACGATGAAGTGGCGCAAACAGCGAATCGTGTATACAGAATGCACGACGGCGTATTAACGGAAGGCGGTGCTCATCATGCAATTTAAAGACCAGATTAGTTTCGTAGGGCAACATATCAAGAAAAATAAAATGCGTGTCTTTATGACAGTGCTTGCGGCCACGATGGGAACAGCTTTCTTAATTGTGCTCGCGTCAGTTGGATTCGGCCTGCACGAAACGATTCGGGGAGAGGTTTTATCGAACCGACTTGTGACACAAATTGAAGTATTCTCAAGTGAGATGGACGAAGAGAAAGTTGCTGAGCTGAAGAAAAGGGATCATGTAAAAGCAGTTGTATTCCGTCAAAATATAGGGACGGAACAGCAGTCTTCAATTGGTAACTTTACTGGGAATAATCCTCTTATTGTGACGGATTTTATAGAAGAAGAGAAAGCGAACTTTGAGCTTCAGGAAGGGCGTTTACCTGAAAAGGCAAATGAAGTCATCGTTGGAAGCAATTTTGCTGAATACCTAATGAATCAACAAGATGAGAACGAAGATGGTGAATTTACTACGTATGATGGCAAATTAATTGGTGAACAGTTCATCTATCAAGTTGGTGACAATGAAGGTGAATTGATTGAAGATGAAATGATGCTCACGATAGTTGGTATCGGAAAGAAACCAGCGAAAGATTGGGAGCAAGATCAAAAAATATACGCTGACGCATCTATCATTCCAGAGTTAGAGAAAATCTATTATACACATGTGGACAAGCCGGCAGATGATCATTCAGACGCAGAGCAATTATTTTATGGCAATGTAAACGTCTATGCGGATAAATTAGAAAATGTGAAAGCAATCTCTACTGCATTAAAAGACGATGGATATAATGTGTATTCCATATCCGATGAACTGGACAAATTAGATGTCTTTTTCTTGGCACTAAAAGCGGGGCTCGTATTTGTTGGGACAATCGCAATCTTAATCTCATCTATCGGGATTTTCAATACGATGACAATGGCAGTAACAGAGCGGACGCGTGAAATTGGTGTTATGAAAGCAATTGGTGCGGATCCGAAATTAATCCAACGACTATTCCTGATGGAAAGTGCGTGGATTGGTATTGTTGGGACGGTTCTTGCAGTTGTTATTTCCTATGGGGTGAGCATGGTGTCGAATTACGTGCTGCCAATCATTGTTACGGCGGCGCTCGGTGAAGAGGATTTTGGAGATATGACTGTTACGTTCTCCGTCATACCCTGGCAACTTGTCGTTATTGCTTCCACAATCAGCATAGGCGTCGCAATGATTTCAGGATGGCGACCAGCGCGTAAAGCGACGAAAATTGATGTCATAAATGCGCTGAGACAGGAACTCTAATCTACATTGTTTTGCGTCAATCGGGTAAAGGTATATGAAAAATTGGTGCGTTTTGTTATAATATCAATATTCAGATATCAGTTGGTAGTCATATGCCTTAACCCGGGAAACTAACAGCTGAAGAGTGGGGAATTATGAAGACCCATACGACAGAAGGTGCAAAGACTATGCGAGAGCATACAGTCGAATGGCTAGAATATACTGCTTTCATTGTCGAACAACATCATGAAAGACACGATAGAAAAGGCTATCCATGCGGCCATAAAGGCAGTGAGATTGCACTGGAATCGGCCATTGAATAGGTTATTCATGCATTTATTAAAACATTAAAGAACAACCAATTCAATTGGAAATGAAAAATGGAGAAAGACTCGGGAAACCGGGTCTTTTCTATATAAAAAAAGCCAAAAGGGGAAAGTTAAATGGATTATATTCAAACAATGAGGCAAATGATTGGTAAGGAATCACTACTTACGGTAGGTTGCGGCGTCATTATTACTTATTTGGATAAAATCCTACTCCAACAACGTACAGATGAGGATAACTGGTGTATTCCAGGCGGCGTAATGGAACTGGGGGAAACGTTTGAAGAAACAGCAAAAAGGGAGACTTATGAAGAAACAGGATTGATTGTGGAAGATCTTCATCTGTTCGGTCTTTATTCTGGGGAGTCCTGTTTTGTTACGTATCCGAATGGCGATCAGGTATACAGTGTACAAGTTATTTTCCATTCCAAGACATATTCAGGTGAACTGCAACAGGGTGGGGCTGAAATCAAAGCACATCGTTTTTTTGGGAAAGATGAATTACCGGAAAACTTAAACCCTAGGCAAAAAGCGTTCATTCAAGACTGGGCGCATGAAAAAAAGTTGCCAATCATGAGATAATGGAAATACTACTAATCGAGAGGCGGATGAAGAATGGATTATCGTATCGAACACGACACATTTGGTGAAATTAAAGTACCTGCGGACAAGCTATGGGGTGCACAGACGCAGCGCAGTAAACAAAACTTTAAAATTGGTGAAGAGAGAATGCCAATTGGCGTAATCCGTGCATTTGCCCATTTGAAAAAATCAGCCGCAATCGCGAGCCATGCACATGGTGCCCTAACAGAAGCGAAAATGAAGGCAATCTCTGCAGCAGCGGATGAAGTAGTCTCTGGTAGGCTGGATGATCATTTTCCGCTTGTCGTTTGGCAAACAGGAAGCGGTACGCAGTCAAACATGAATATGAACGAAGTGCTCGCACGCCGTGGTAATCAACTTCTTGAAGAGTGGGGCGAAGAAGAGCGTCTTCATCCGAACGATGATGTCAATAAATCACAGAGCTCGAACGACACATTCCCGACAGCGTTGCATGTTGCAGGCGTTGTGGCAGTACAAGAGCAACTTGTACCAGCAATTGGCGTATTGAAAGATACACTTGGCAAGAAATCCGAAGAGTTCATGGATATCATTAAAATCGGCCGTACGCATTTACAAGACGCGACGCCTTTAACACTGGGCCAGGAAATTAGCGGTTGGCACCGGATGCTCGAGAAAACGGAAAAAATGATCGAGGGCAGCGTCGAGTCAATGAAAGAACTTGCAATCGGCGGAACGGCTGTTGGAACGGGTCTTAACGCGCCTACTGGATTTGGCGACCGTGTTGCGGCTGAAATCAGCACAGCGGTGGGAATTGAATTTACCTCCGCGATAAATAAATTCCATTCACTTACGAGCTATGATGAAATTGTTTACGTTCATGGCGCTATCAAAGCGCTTGCGGCAGACCTTATGAAAATTGCTAATGACGTACGCTGGCTGGCAAGTGGACCACGTTCAGGTATTGGTGAAATTACGATTCCAGAGAATGAACCAGGCAGTTCCATCATGCCAGGAAAAGTGAATCCTACACAAAGCGAAGCATTGACAATGGTTGTCGCACAAGTCATGGGGAACGACGCCACAATTGGTTTCGCAGCGAGCCAGGGGAACTTTGAACTGAATGTCTTCAAACCAGTTATCATTTTTAACTTCCTTCAATCTGTGACGTTGTTGAGTGACGCGATGATCAGTTTCAACGACAATTGTGCAGTCGGGATTGAACCGAATCGTGAAGAAATTGATCGTAAAGTTCAAAACTCACTTATGCTCGTGACGGCACTTAATCCTTATATCGGTTACGAAAATGCAGCAAAAATCGCGAAAACTGCACATGCAGAAGGCACTACGCTGAAAGAGGCAGCACTCAAATCAGGCTTGCTGACGGAAGAACAGTTTGACGAGTACGTCGATCCGTCTAAAATGATTGGCAGGTAATCAGCAGTACCATTGTTCACAGAACTGTACTGAATGAAAGTTGGGTTCTCGGTTATGATGAAAGGACAACTACGCGAATAAGGAGATGGCCATAAATGAAAAAGAAATTAATGTTCATCTTGCTTGCGGCGATTCTTGTCCTTTCAGCATGCGGAGAAAAAGCGCAGCCAGGTGAGAAAGAACACGACATGGCCCATGGGGAACAGAAGCATGTGCCAAACGGTGATTTGCAGGAAGTAACGGCCTCTGCTGCTATCCTGCCATCGTTCCTAGATGACAAGTCGGAAGATATGCGTCTTGTCTATCAAATGGCGGGCACTTCAACTGATATTATAAAATGGATGCCATGCTATTGTGGGTGCGGTGAAAGTGCAGGCCATGGCAGCAACTTGAATTGCTTCATCGACGAAGTTCGTGAAGATGGTTCTGTTGTCTGGGATGACCATGGCACGCGCTGCCAAGTTTGTCTTGATATCGCTGTGCAATCTGTAATGATGACGCAAGACGGTAAATCGTTAAAAGAAATCCGTGAATTCATCGATGAAAATTACAGAGAAGGCTACGCGGAACCAACAGATACGCCGATGCCTGCATAATTGAATCGCAAAAAAGCAGACACGCGAATG
>NZ_JACFTD010000089.1 GCF_014282005.1 Sporosarcina sp. BP05
AATATCAATATCTACCACATAATGAAGTTTTGATTGATTAACTAGATATTGAACTCTCGCCATCGCATGATGCGTAGACCGCAAAGGTCTGAATCCATAGTTATGATTATAAAAGTGGGCTTCTGCAATTGGCTCTAATACTTGTTTAAAGCATTGTTGGATGATTCTGTCGAGGATACATGGAATACCTAATGGTCGCATTTTGCCATTATCTTTTTCAATAAGTTTACGCCTAACTTTCTTTGGGCGATAATTTTTGAGCTGTCTTTGTATTTCTTCTACTAATTCATCCTCAGTTCGTTTCTCTATATCTAAGATGGTTTTTCCATCTGTTCCAGGGGTCTTCGACCCTTTATTGGACTTAATCTTTCGATACGCTAATAAAATGTTATTCCGCGACGTAATGATGTCGTATAGTAAATGGAATGTTTCTTTATTTTTAGCTCGTTGATGTAAGTCAGTAAAGGTATCTGTCATCCCATAATAATCCCAG
>NZ_JACFTD010000090.1 GCF_014282005.1 Sporosarcina sp. BP05
TTACATGCCGGGGTGGCGGAACTGGCAGACGCACAGGACTTAAAATCCTGCGGTAGGTGACTACCGTACCGGTTCGATTCCGGTTCTCGGCACCAAAACACCGATTTTGATTCAAAACTATTATTATATGCGCTCGTAGCTCAATTGGATAGAGCACCTGACTACGGATCAGGAGGTTGTGGATTCGACTTCTGCCGGGCGCACCATTATATTTTAAACTTTATATTTCTTCGGGACGTAGCTCAGCTTGGTAGAGCACTTGGTTTGGGACCAAGGGGTCGCAGGTTCGAATCCTGTCTTCCCGACCATTAAGCTTTTTAAGTAGTTTTGTTGCTTAAATAAGCTACATCTTCGGGGCCTTAGCTCAGCTGGGAGAGCGCCTGCCTTGCACGCAGGAGGTCAGCGGTTCGATCCCGCTAGGCTCCACTTATGAACCTTGAAAACTGAACAGCAAAACGTCAATGAAATACAGCA
>NZ_JACFTD010000091.1 GCF_014282005.1 Sporosarcina sp. BP05
TCCCTTATGCTCTTTCTAACTTTTTTTCGAATTCGGGTTTTATTTTAACCGTTGCTAAAATACGCAAAGATTAAATACTTTTTTATGTTACTAGAAAAAAGTGCGACTGCTACGGTTGCTCTTTTTATTTTTTCCGCTTTAAAAATCGAGTGAAACGACAGCAAACTTCAGAGGACATTTTGAAAAAATAGACGCTGATAAAATTTGCAAGGGTCGTAGGAAACTCCTACCAAGAGAAAACAAAGTTTTAGGGTTTGTATATACAAACCCGTAGCTTGCCAACTCTCTAATTCCTGTTGTAGCTTCTGCAAGAAATCCATTTCAAACTCGTGAATTTTAGTTTTGTATTTAAGGATCATTGCAATGCTATTTGTTTTTAGATAAGGGGAAATGAAAGGTGGGCGGGTGTGTGATCACACACCCCGAAAACTTCGTTTTCACTTGGTAGGAATTTTCCTACGACCTTTA
>NZ_JACFTD010000092.1 GCF_014282005.1 Sporosarcina sp. BP05
ACTATCGAAGGTTGGAAAAAGGTCTATTTCAGTGGCCCGATGGACAAACAACACAGCCGCTAGCAATTAGCCATCGACAATTACACTGGCTACTCGATGGCTTACCACATGAACAAAAACAAGCGCATGCAAAAGTTTCTGCAAAAATTATAATTTAAAAAAGGAATTCGACGAGCCGTGTCGAATTCTTTTTATATGGAAAAATTAGTAGCGGCCACCTCACCCACAATTGAAGAACTCGCAGCGAAAAATACGGAGCTGGAAAAACAAAATGAAGCGCTACAGGCTAAACTCAAATGGTTAGAAGAACAATTTCGCCTTAGCCAACAACGGAAATTTGGCGCTTCTAGTGAAAAAACCAATCCAGATCAAATCGCACTTTCTCTTTTTAATGAAGCTGAAATCACAGCGGATGAAAAGGTAGAGGAACCAACGCTTGAAACGATTAC
>NZ_JACFTD010000093.1 GCF_014282005.1 Sporosarcina sp. BP05
TAAATTTCACTATAAAGTATATGGTGGAGGATGACGGGCTCGAACCGCCGACCCCCTGCTTGTAAGGCAGGTGCTCTCCCAGCTGAGCTAATCCTCCTGGGTATAAGTGCGACAAAATTAAGTTGCTTGTCCTTTTCAAAACCTATGTAATGAATGGTACAAGACCGGCGACGTCCTACTCTCACAGGGGGAAACCCCCAACTACCATCGGCGCTGAAGAGCTTAACTTCCGTGTTCGGGATGGGAACGGGTGTGACCTCTTCGCAATCGTCACCAGACTTGTATTATCTTTTCTCAAAGACAAGATTCATTATAACATATTATAAAACTAATTGCAAGTACTTTTTTAACGAACGGTACTTATTCGCTCAAAACTGAATAAAACAGACATTGCGCTACACAT
>NZ_JACFTD010000094.1 GCF_014282005.1 Sporosarcina sp. BP05
CTATGGGATTTATTTTTTATCTAGGAATGGATTATAAAGTGCACTTAAGAGAAGAATCGGCAACAACATTTAATTTAATGCCTTTTTTAATATTTGTAGCTATTTTTCCTGTTTTTATTGGATTTTTATTACGATTGCCTAAATTGATTATAGAGATTAAAGAAAAAAAGCAATGGTCGTTTGATTGGATTAAGGTTGCTGCAATTGGAATCCCGTCTCTTTATATAGCAATGATACCAATTTTGTCTTTTTATTTTGGGTTGAATTTGTTATTTGCAAAAGAGTTTCTGCTGTTAGGAGATACTACATTCACATCAACAGCTGGGATTGTATTTGGTTATGTTTTATTAGACAGCTTAAAAAAATAACAATTCCTCAACTAACGGAGCGCTTTAGT
>NZ_JACFTD010000095.1 GCF_014282005.1 Sporosarcina sp. BP05
AGGGTCGCATTGTAAACGTAAATTACGGTGAGAATGTAGGGTTTGAAAAGAATTTAACACGTCCCTCTATAATCGTATCGGTCGATAGCAGCAATCAATCCAGTGGGAACGTCCTGGTCATTCCGATGACTAAGAAGACGAACAAAGCCAAAGGTAGCCGTCCGTTCCGATTGTTAAAGAGTCAATACTTGCTTTTGAAATCGAATTACACGGGATTGGCTTTCGATTCTGTGGTTCAATGTGAAGACATTCGATCAGTTAGCAAAGCACGTTTAGGGGATCTGCTGGATACGGTCACTGAGGAAGATATGAAAGAGATAGACAAGCGTCTGAGTTACATCATCGGATTGTAGTCATTTTGACTTTTCGATGGTTTTCC
>NZ_JACFTD010000096.1 GCF_014282005.1 Sporosarcina sp. BP05
GGGGTCGCATTGTAAACGTAAATTACGGTGAGAATGTAGGGTTTGAAAAGAATTTAACACGTCCTTCTATAATCGTATCGGTCGATAGCAGCAATCAATCCAGTGGGAACGTCCTGGTCATTCCGATGACTAAAAAGACGAACAAAGCCAAAGGTGGTCGTCCGTTCCGATTATTAAGGAGTCAATACTTGCTTTTGAAAACGAACTACACGGGATTGGCTTTCGATTCTGTGGTCCAATGTGAAGACATTCGATCAGTTAGCAAAGCACGTTTAGGGGATCTGCTGGATACGGTTACTAAGGAAGATATGAAAGAGATAGACAAGCGTCTAAGTTACATTATCGGATTGTAGTCATCTTGACTTTTTGAGGATTTTCT
>NZ_JACFTD010000097.1 GCF_014282005.1 Sporosarcina sp. BP05
AAAAATCATTATAAAATGTATGGTGGAGGATGACGGGCTCGAACCGCCGACCCCCTGCTTGTAAGGCAGGTGCTCTCCCAGCTGAGCTAATCCTCCTGGGTATAAGTTAGACAACAATTAATTACTTGTCCTTTTGAACATCTATGTAATGAATGTACAAGCCCGGCGACGTCCTACTCTTGCAGGGGGAAACCCCCAACTACCATCGGCGCTGAAGAGCTTAACTTCCGTGTTCGGGATGGGAACGGGTGTGACCTCTTCGCAATCGTCACCAGACTATTGTCATCTTTCTCAAGAGACACTATTCATTATATCATACAGTCAATATAATTGCAAGTACTTTTTTTATGAACGGTACTTA
>NZ_JACFTD010000098.1 GCF_014282005.1 Sporosarcina sp. BP05
TTGGCCGGAGTAGCTCAACTGGTAGAGCAACTGACTTGTAATCAGTAGGTTGAGGGTTCAAGTCCTTTCTCCGGCACCACTTTTCGAGCCATTAGCTCAGTTGGTAGAGCATCTGACTTTTAATCAGAGGGTCGCAGGTTCGAATCCTGCATGGCTCACCATTTTTATGACTTTTCAGTTATAATTTTATATTGCGGGTATGGCGGAACTGGCAGACGCGCTAGACTTAGGATCTAGTGCCTTCGGGCGTGGGGGTTCGACTCCCTTTACCCGCACTTATAATGCGGAAGTAGTTCAGTGGTAGAATACGACCTTGCCAAGGTCGGGGTCGCGGGTTCGAATCCCGTCTTCCGCTCCAT